>NZ_CP031030.1:2867500-4301250 GCF_003711225.1 Runella sp. SP2
TATAATTTGGTTTATTTACCCAATTTTCTTCATTAGTTTTAAAATTCATTCCTATGAAAAATACACTTCTATCCACCTTCTTTTTATTAGTTGCTCTTTCCACGTTTGCCCAACCTTCTCAAACCGTTCGCGGTAAAATTGTTGATAAAGAATCAAAATTTCCATTAATCGGTGTAGCCGCCCTTTTGGTCAATAATGCTACGCAACCCGTAGGAACGGTGACGGACGTTGAAGGCAATTTTCGGCTTCCGAACGTCCCCGTAGGCCGACAAACTTTGCGCTTTACGTTGGTAGGTTACAAAGAAGTTTTGCTCAACAACATCGTCGTAGAAGCAGGCCGCGAAACGGTTTTGAACCTCGAAATGGAAGAATCTGTGACAGAACTCAATACGGTGGTCGTGAAAGTGAAGCGTAATGGCGAAGCGGCCAACGAAATGGCTACGGTCAGCGCGCGTCAATTTTCGGTAGAAGAAACGGGGCGGTACGCGGGAAGTCGCGGCGAACCCGCTCGGATGGCCTCCAACTTTGCGGGTGTACAAGGGGCGGATGACTCGCGCAATGACATTGTGATTCGAGGAAATTCGCCTTCGGGCGTGCTTTGGCGATTGGAAGGCATCAACATTCCGAACCCCAACCATTTTGCCATTTCGGGAACATCGGGCGGGCCAGTGGGAATTATCAACAACAAGTATTTAGCCAATTCTGATTTTTTTACGGGCGCCTTTCCTGCCGAATTTGGCAACACAACGTCGGGTGTTTTTGACCTAAAACTACGCAACGGCAACGA
This sequence comes from Runella sp. SP2, assembly GCF_003711225.1. Lineage (NCBI taxonomy): Bacteria > Pseudomonadati > Bacteroidota > Cytophagia > Cytophagales > Spirosomataceae > Runella > Runella sp. SP2. Next base: position 2,868,288 of record NZ_CP031030.1, read on the forward strand.
CGAAAAGCACCAACTTTCGGCCCAATTTGGCTTTCTGGGCACAGAATTTTTAGCCGAAGGGCCGTTATCGAAAAAAAGCAAAGCTTCCTATTTAGTAACTGGCCGCTACGCCAACCTCTGGTTATTCAAAAAAGCGGGCATCGACATCGGCACGGAAGCTACTCCAACCTACGCCGACGGCTTTGCGCGTTTTAATTTTCCACTAAAAAAAGGCGGAAACGTCGCTATTTGGGGCGTGGGCGGCGCAAGCACAATTGATATTTTGATTAGCGAGCAAGAAGCATCCGACCGTAATATTTTTGGGCAAAACGACCGCGACCAATACTTTTCTACCAACATGGCCGTGGGCGGAATCACCTTAAATAAACCCCTTAATAAAAGTACATTTTTTAAAGCAACTGTAGCCGTTTCTGCCAACAGCCAAGACGCTAATCACGATTTTTTGTTTTTACGCAAAAATGCCCAAGGCGAGCCTCTCATCGAAAACAAACGATTTGTGATTGACTCACTTCGGCCATTATTAGATTACAAGTTTACCGAAAACAAATATTCATTGGCTACTTATTTGAACAAAAAATGGGGTGCAAAAAGTATATTAAAAGTAGGATTAACGGCTGACTTATACAGCTTTACGGCTTTTGACCAAGCCCGTTCTTTTAATGAAACTACCCAAAAATGGAACGCTTGGGTAACCCGTTGGAATACCAATAATGCCACGTATGTGTTACTACAGCCTTACGTTCAGTTCAAACATTACCTCACCGAAAACTTTTCGTTCAACGCGGGGCTAAGTAGCCTTTACAGTTCCATCAATTCCAATAGTTATTCCCTTATCGAACCAAGAGTTGGGTTTGCTTTGGAACTTCCCCAACGCCAAAAACTCACGTTTGCCACAGGTTTACATAGTCAAGGGCTACCTTCTTACCTTTATTTTTACGACCAAAGTGGGGCAAATGCCAGTACGCGCTTCCCCGTCAAAAACGTAGGTTTCTCTAAAAGTTGGCATTTTGTGGCTGGGTATAGTAAGATGCTGGCGGATAATTTGCGCTTGCTAGTAGAAGCGTATTACCAAAATCTCTTCGATATTCCCGTTGAAAAAACCATTTCTTCGTATTCCTTGGTCAACTCAGGAGCGGGTTTTTCTCGGTTATTCCCCAACCAACTTCAAAATGGTGGCATTGGGCGGAATTACGGAATAGAAATGACCTTGGAAAAGTTTTTCAACAACAGCTACTATTTTTTGGTAACGGCTTCACTCTTTGATGCCCAATACCAAGGCTCGGATAAGATTTGGAGAAATACCGATTTCAACGGAAAGTATGCCTTCAATGCGCTGTTTTCCAAGGAGTTTACATTCAACAAACGCAAGAGTCTTAACATCGGCGCGAAGTTTACAGCCACGGGAGGGCGCTGGTACGGCCCTGTGGATGCGACGCAATCGCGGTTTGCACAGGAAATTATTTATGCCGATGCCACGCGCAATTCACTGCAATTCAACCCCTACAAGCGCTTTGACTTAAAAACAGAATACAAAATCAATAAAAATCGCTTGACCCACACCATTGCAGTGGATATCGTAAATGTATTAGGCAGCCAAAATCAGCTGAGCCTCAGCTATATCCCGCAAGCGCCGTACTTTAAGCAAGAATACCAGCTTGGGTTTTTGCCTGTATTCTTTTATCGAATTGATTTTTAGGAAATCAGCCTTGATTCGCTGTTTTGGTCGGGTTTTGAGAAACCCTCTGCACGGTTACTCGGGTTTTGAAAAACCCTCCTCACGGTTACTTGGGTTTTGAGAAACCCTCGGCACGTTGGCACGGTGGGTCGGGTTTCTCAAAACCCGACCACTACGCCGAGTAACAGACCTCAGGGTTTCTCAAAACCCTGTTCGCGGCAAGCGGTATTTGGCAGAAATAAAGAAGCCTGACGTTTGAAGTTTAATCTTCCCAAAACCCACTTCGGCCATGGGAATTTTCCAAAATGGCTCTACTTGAAGGGAAAAATTACGCCCAATTTGTCGTTCCACACCCACCGACGCATTCAATATACCCATCCAATAATTTCCCGTTGAGCCTTCCCAGTTCATCCATTTTGGGTATGAATGCGGTGGGTAAGTATAATCATACCTTTCATTCATCATCTTGTAGCTCGATACACCCGACGATACAAACCACCGACTTCGACGTCCTTCCAAAACATCAAAACGGATATTGATTGGAATGTCTAGTACCTTACAATTGGCCGCCACCTCGGTAGGTCTGGCTTTTTGAGAATTCCAAATTTCAGGCCATTTGTACTGTTCGCCCGTGGCGGTATAGACTTTATCACTTTTTATAACGCCCACCTGAATGCTCCAGCGGCGTGCAAAACGGTATTCTAACATCGCCCCCAATGCCAAACGGGGGTTTTTAAGCATTTCGCTCGACGAGATAAAACTCAAATCGGGTGTTGCGATTACACGGGTGCTTAGCCCTTTTTGGAAGGCAACGGGAGGCTCTACAGATTCTTTTTTCTTTACAACAGGAGGCGGAGCAGGTGGCAAATACGCTACCGTTGGCTCTGCAACAGGTACTGTAAGCAACTTCCAGTTTTTAGCCACAAGTTCATTTAATGTAACATTGAAATTTGTAGGCCCTTGAGGTTCATTGGAAGATGACTGAGGTGTTCGCTCCGCGGGATCTGTATCCTTTGACACAACCGAAACCATTGTATTCCCCTTTTTATCTTGCTTTCTTCCCAACGTAGAAACATACGATGGAGACGTCGAACTTACCTTTGCAGCCGTAACTCGTTTGTTTTCTGAATCCTTTACCCAGCGGGCCGTTTGGCTCGTTTCATCGGTTTGTTTTAAAACAGGCTCCCGCGTATTTTTAAGGGCAAACGATTTTTGGCGGGTTACACCTACTGAATTGGACTGCTTTTTACTAGACGCAATGGACTGTTTTTTAGCTTGTTGTACTGGTGTTAACTGTTCTTTTTCTTTTTCCTCCAACGCTAGGTGCGGTTCTTCATTCAGTGCAGAGCCTTCTTCTTTCGCTGCTTCGGGGTTAACTTTTTCCGTTTCAGAGGCATTGACTTTTTCGGCTTCCTTTTGTGATTGGCTTGGGTCACTTACCTTAGGAGCATTTCGTTGAGACTCTTTTGGCATTATTTCGATTTTCGGACAAACAAACTCCATTTCACTTGTATTAGGCCAAAACAAATAACTTCCCAAACCTAAAAGCAACACAATGCCTCCAATGACCCCTGCGCGGCGCCACCACCAAGCTCCTGGCTTTTTGTCCTCGTCGTCCAACTTACGACGCATTGCCTCCCAAGCTTTTGGATCGAATGTTGGCTCAAACTCCTCAGACGATTTTCTGAAGAGTTCGTCCAGTCTGTCATCTGGTAACTCTTGCATACTCATCGTTTCCCTTTTTCAGTAACATACTTCTTAAATTTTCGCGGGCTCTGGCCAAATTAGATTTGGAAGTCCCTTCACTAATACCCAGTTTTTGGGCAATCTCTTCGTGTGAATAACCGTCGATTACGTATAAGTTAAATACGGCTCGGTACGAGGGAGTGAGTTGCTGAATTAATTCAATCAACTCATTGTATTCCAATTGGCTATACGCAGAATGACTCTCCGAAGCTGCCACCGTATTCTCAATGCTACTTACGTCATCATGGTTTTGAAATTTCACGTTTTGACGATAAAAATCCAAGGCAGTATTAATCATGACCTTTTTGAGCCACGCTTTGAAAGGCTTATCGGCGTCATACATCTGCACTTTTTGGAAAATTTTTAAAAAACCGTCGTTGACAACCTCCAGCGCCTCATCTCTATTGGGCACATAACGCATACACACTCCCATAGCGTAGCCATAAAATTGCTTGTAAAGCAATTCCTGACACTTACGGTCATTGCGCAAGCAACCCTCAAGAAGTTCCGGTAATGTTTTCAACGCACGAGAAAATAACATTCAATATAGCGTTACGGAGCGAAAGTTGGAAAGGTTGCGTCCAGATTGAAAAAAACTTTTTTTTATCTATCGTCAATTTACGACAGTTTTAGGCAAATTCCCACAAAACCGTTGGATAATTTTCAATGGTTTTGTGCACTGTCTGACTAAACTATTGATACCTTACACTGATTTTTCACAAACAGTCCTTTCTATGAAGACCAGGCTATTACTACTACTATTTGTGCTCACTGGAGCTTTTACGCGGTTACAAGCGCAAGAAGAAGCCAAAATTTTGTTTTTGACGTTTAAAATCTCCAAAGTGAAAAACGGTGAAGATTACCAAATTCAGCTTTTGGACAAAAAAATTGTGGATGGGAAAATTAAAAATGAGAAAGTTCATTCGCATACTCCCGAAAAACTGGTCTTTTCTATTCTGGATGCGCAACAGCAATTGGCCAAAAGTCTTGAAATTGATAACCCACTGAGCTCGGCCATTGAGTCTTTTGAGCCTGACGGAACCATTCATCGGCACGTCGCTACGCAAGAATCTTCTGAGTTTATGGTTCGTTTTCAGTACGTTAGCCAAATGAAAAAACTCACCTTGCAACCCCAGAATAAACGAGCAAGGGTTCAAACTTTTTCCACCTTTAGCATGGATTTGTAAAATGAAAAAATACCTACTCCTATTTGGGTGGCTGGTGGGCGCTAGCCTCTCGTTTGCCCAAACGTTTCCGACTGAATCTTTGCTCAACAACGGCGACAGAAGTAAACTGATAAATATCGTCATATTGGGCGACGGATATACAGCGGCCCAACTAGACCAATTTAAAGCCGATGCCCAAAATATCACCAACTACTTATTTTCAGTTACCCCGTTTAAAGAATATAAGAACTACTTCAACGTCGATATTGTCAAGGTACCTTCTAATCAATCGGGTGCCAAACACCCCGCGACGGCAACCGATGTAAACGAACCCGTCATTCCTGCCTCAAACCCAGACAATTATTTCGGTTCTACGTTTGATTTTGCCAACATTCACCGACTGTTAGTTCCAACCAAATACGCCGCTATTTCTTCGGTATTAGCCAGCAATTTCCCTGATTATGACCAAGTTTTAGTCATTGTCAACTCCACCGAATACGGTGGTTCGGGAGGCGCTTATGCCACTACTTCCATCAATGCTAGTGCCTTTGAAATTGCGGTACATGAGTTAGGCCACTCCTTTTCAGCCCTTTCTGACGAATACTGGGCAGGAGATGTTTACGCCCGCGAATCAGCCAACATGACCCAACAAGCCAACCCTAGTTTGGTTAAATGGAAAAATTGGTATGGGCTCAACAGCGTAGGAGTTTTTCAACATGGTACAAGCGGAAACCAAGCCCTTTGGTATCGCCCCCACCAAAACTGCAAAATGCGCTTTTTGGGCGTTAATTTTTGCTCAGTTTGTCGTGAGGCCATCGTCGAACAGATTCACAACTTGGCTAGTCCCATTACGGGTTTTAGCCCTGCCAATAGTTCCACTCTTACAGCCAATTCCAACCTTACCTTTACTTTATCCACCCTAAAACCCGTCCCCAATACACTCGAAATCACTTGGACGCTTAACGGTAATTCGTTTGTAACCAATAGTGATACGCATCTTTTAAACACCAGCAGTCTTGTGTCAGGCAGCAATACCTTGGTGGCAAAAGTGATTGATAAAACGACCTTATCTAAATCTGACACTCACCCAACCGCCCATCAATACTTGGTTTCGTGGAATATTCAGTACACCCCCTGCCCCGATGCCATCGTAATGGCAAGTCCCACCGACAACATCCCCGCAGGAAGCACCACCAAAAAAGCCAACAAAACGGTAAACGCCACCAATAAAATCAGTGGAAATGCGACCAACGTCATCTATCGCGCAGGACAAGCGATTACGTTAGAGCCAGGTTTCACGTCCGAAAACACAACTGTTTTTACTGCCGAAATCAAGGTAAATCCGTGCAATTAGGATTAAAGCCTCGGCGGGGCGGGTTTGTTTGGTGTTCCCCACGCAGTCGCCCCTTTTACTTTTACTTTGCGCTTATACACCTTATCACCGCAAGTCGCGTACAAGACATCGAAATTTTCACCCCCAAAACAAAGATTAGAAACGTCACCGTTGGGAGTCGGAATGATGGCATTCACCCGCCCCGCTTGGTCGCACACTTGAATGCCTAAGCGCGTAGCCACGTACAAGCGGCCATCACGGTCGGTTTTCATCCCATCTGCACCCGCGTCATCGGCGGTGTCGGGCGCGTGTAGCCAGTAATATTTTTGTTTGTTGGCCAACGTACCATCGGGTAAAATTGAATAGCTATATACCCAATGAGAACGCGTATCAGACACATACAGCAATGTTTGGTCGGGCGAAAGGGCAATCCCATTGGGAAATTTTAGTCCCTCGTCCACCACCAATTTTTGTCCATTTGAACGCACCAACCACACTTTGCTTGGCACTTTTGAGTCCGACGACGGGCTTGTTACGTAGGTATTTCCGTTGCTAGTCACCACCAAATCATTTCCCGCAAACCCTTCCGTGATTTTTGTACGCTTTTCTACCGCATCGTACGCATTGATTACTTTGGTTGTTAAGGTAGAAGAATACATTTTTCCATCGGGGCCAAAAGCTAACCCATACGAGTTCCCCGAATTTTTGGCAAATACCACCACTTGATTATTATTACCCACTTTCCAAAGCGTAGCGGCATCGCCATCCGCAAAAAACACCTCACCTTTGGCATTCGCGGTGGGGCCTTCGGCAAATTTATACCCTTCGCCTACCAACTGCCAGTCTTCATTGGGTAGTAAAATATCATTGAGCATGGGGTTCTTGGTTGAACCGATTTTAGGTGTTTGGGGCCATTCTTTCCATAAAAAACGCATGGCATCCGCAAAAATAGCCGTACCATGCTTGCCATTATGTGCTCCTTCGCCCCACACGTGCTGCACTTCATAACCCGAAAAAACCAAAGCCCGCTCCATCGTCTGATTGGCCATCCACCAATCGCCCGCGTAGATATTTAAGTCATTGGTGCCGTCTTGCAAAAAGATGCGTAATGGTTTGGGCTCATATTTCCGAACCAACGTCGCATAACGATCGGCGCCGCGCAAGCCCACATACGTACCAATTGCGCTAAAAACCCGACTGAAGGCATCGGGACGTTCCCAAGCAGCCGTAAACGCACAAACGGCTCCACTACTCGACCCACCGATGGCGCGGTCGCTGCCGTTTTTCGACAGTCGAATAGCTCTTCCATCTGACGCTTTTTTTGTTTCTACTTCGGGCAGAAGTTCTTCCAGTAAAAAACGAGCGTAGGTATCGCCAAGGCCGTCGTATTCAAAACTGCGATTAAAACGATCTAAGGCTTTTTCTGGTTGTTCGGCTTTTACGCGCCCGTGCATCACAAATACCCCAATGGTAACGGGCATTGCTTTTTGGTGAATAAGGTTATCAAAAACCGTGGGCGCTTGCCACTGAACCCCGTCTTGGTTGACATAGACACAAGCAGGCTGTGAAGGAGTATATTGGGCAGGAACATATACCCAATACTCCCGCCAAGTTCCTGGAAAGAATTTTGAATTTTCGAACGTAAATTTAAGAATTTCCCCTTTCGGCACTCCCTCTTTGACTTTTGCATCAGGATGAACGGGGTATTCTTCGGGCACTTGGGAGTAAAGCGAAAAGCTTACGAGAAAGAGACTAGCAATCAAAAAGGCTTTCATGTTGGCAACGTTTGTGAGTTACCCATGAAAGCCTTTTTTAAACAACAATTACCTGTAATTCAGCACATTGTTAAGCAAATAATTTCATTATTTCACCCGCAGAAGTCCACAGATTAATACAAACGCAGATATTCGCTGAAAAAGAAATTACATCTGCGCTAATCAGCGGGTAAAACTTTTAACAAACTTAGCTAACACGCCGTTCAGGAGTTATCCCCAATGTTCTTGAATCACTTCTAACAATTCGGTTTGAGCAGCGCAGCCCGCAATCACATCTCCTCCAAAAAGCCAATTTTGCCCCCCCGAGAAGTCCGTAATTTGCCCACCTGCTTCTAAGATAAGCAATGCACCCGCGGCCATATCCCACGAATTGAGGTTATATTCATAAAACGCCTCAAAACGACCCGCCGCTACGTACGCCAAGTCGATGGCGGCTGCTCCCATACGCCGCAAACCGTGGCAACGCTGCATGAGTGTTTCCAAAATTTTGAGGTAACGGTCTTGTTTTTCAAACTTATAATAAGGAAAACCTGTCGCCAACAAACTATCTCCAAGCGTTGACGCTGCCGACACTTTCAGACGGGTAGCCCCCTGCCCCCCAATGGGGGAAATAGTAGTGCCTCCCCCATTGGGGGCTGGGGGGCTACTCCACGCACCACCGCCTTGCCAGCCATAAAAAAGTTCTTCTGTCCCTAAATGATAAATCACTCCAGCAATAGGAATACTATTTTGCACCAACCCCACACTTACGCAATAAACGGGCAGGCCGTGAATAAAATTGGCAGTTCCGTCCAAAGGGTCGATTACCCAGTACAATTCATTCGGGTTTGATTCTTCGCCTGCTGTGCCTTCTTCCGTAATAAACCCTGCTTCGGGTAAAATTTGTCGCAAACCTGCAACCAACATTTTTTCGGTTTCTTTGTCAACGTACGAAACGAGGTTGTTGGCAGCTTTGTATTCGGTTTGTGAACGGTCAAATTTGGCCGCTTCTTGTTTGATAAATCCTCCCGCTTGGCGGACAATTTCTATGGTTTGTAACGTGATGTTTTCGAGATTCATGTACAATGATTTTAACGCTTTGTTTTAAGTAAAAAGAACAACCGATGCACAAGGCAAAAAATGAGTAACCAAGCCTCTACAGGCATCCCGACGAATGAGCCTTTGATAACACTTCCGACGGCTACCACCAACAAGTAAAGCCCTATCAACCCAAAACTGATTTGTAGGTATCTCAGTACCCAACCCCCTTGTTGAACGCTAGCAAAGAAAAAAGCCAATGGCAAATGAAGCGGTAACATCCAAAGTATGTGCGGATTCCAAGCCGTCACACCGTGGTTGGTGGCCGTTGCCAGCCCAAATAGAATCCATCCCATTAGTCCAACTACAGTAAAAAGGATTTTATCAAAGGTATAGCCAATCTTGAGCCGTTGTTGCTGACGGCGGGTGTGCCAAATGGTTCCAAGTACTAACAAAACCAACAAAAACAGCGGACTCAAATACCAAGGCTGCGACGGCTGCGCCATGTGCGAGAAGTTGGTCACTACCAAAGGCTGCGTTGCACTTACGAGCGGCTTACCTCCGACTTTGGCTTTGTCAAAATGGTGCATCAAATTGTACGGCAAGTACATTTCTTGCATTGGCGTAGCGACATCGTCCGAAGGAAGTCCCAAAGCTAAATTCATCAAAAATCGCTCCCAAGGTTTTTCGACCAAATAATCGTTCATCCATTCCCGAAAACTTTTGGCTTCTCCTTCAATCGGCTTATTATAATACACCAAGCTATCGCCACAAGCCGCTGTGAGTGCATCACGCAAGCGAGTCGAGCAGTTATCAAAAAAGAAACGGTATTGGTATTCGCGGTTTTGGGGTAAGGCATTATTTTCGAGAAAGTCGTACAGACGCTGTTTTTGCATTTGCGAAAGGTTCAGCACTTGTTCGGTCATATCCCGTCGCTCAGCTTCGTAATGCGGCACCACGTATTCCATCGGAATCACCGAAATGGTGTAAGGCAACGTCCCTTGCACAAACTTCAGTAAAAAGTTGCCCGTTTGAAAAGTGAACGTCCCGTAATTGTAATTTTTGTTGATACCGTTGGCTGGGTCCGAAACCCACAACGAACTATGGCCAAAACCACTTCCTTCAAATACGCTATTTCCTGGCGCAATGGTCACCAAGCTGATTTTGGCGTCTTTGGTAAGGGTTTGAGCGGAAAGGGTTGAAGCGGTCAGCAGGCAGCAAGCAGCGAACAGTAGTGAGAGAGATGGGGTTAGATACCTCCTTCGTCGGTATGACAAAGTGCTTTGTCGATTTGACCCAAATAATAACTTCCAAACAGGAAACCCCAAACAGGAAACTGGAAACAGGAAACTTCTATTTCCCAGATACGACAATAACGATTTCACCTTTGATTGTTTTTTCGGTAAAGTAAGCAATAATTTCAGTTAAAGTACCTCTTACTGTTTCTTCAAACATTTTTGTTAACTCACGAGAAACAGATGCTTGACGGTCGCCCCCAAAATACTCCGCAAATTGTTCCAACGATTTCAAAAGGCGATGGGGTGATTCGTAGAAAATCATCGTTCGTTCTTCTTCTTTGAGTTCGGTCAAGCGCGTTTGTCGGCCTTTTTTATGGGGTAAAAAACCCTCAAACGTAAATCGGTCAGAAGGCAGTCCCGAATTGACCAAGGCAGGTACAAAAGCTGTCGGACCAGGAAGGCACTCGACTTCCACGCCGTTTTTCAAACATTCTCGTACCAACAAAAACCCAGGGTCAGAAACCGCAGGCGTTCCAGCATCCGACACCAAGGCCATGCTTTCCCCTTTCAAGATTCTAGCAATGATTTTTTGGACAGTTTGGTGCTCATTATGAATATGATAACTCTGCATCGGTTTCGAAATGCCGAGGTGTTTGAGCAGATTTCCAGATGTACGGGTGTCTTCTGCCAATACCACATCCACGCTTTTAAGGACATTAATCGCGCGCAGGGTGATGTCTTCTAAGTTGCCAATGGGCGTAGGGACTAAATATAATTTTGGACTTACCATAAATGAAGGTCAAATACTAAATTCAATTATTTCACATAAACAACTTTCTCACGTTTTTCTACCAGTTTTCCAAGGGTTTGTAGTTCAAAGCCACGTTCTTCCATCAACGCCTCAAACTCCTCTTGGGCATCTGGTTCTACGGCAATGAGCAATCCTCCACTGGTTTGAGGATCTGCCAAAATGAACTTTTGTAATTCGGACACCTCACCTATTTTATGCCCATAGCTATCCCAATTCCTAACCGTACCGCCTGGAAACGACTTTTGGGCCAAATAATCTTCGATAAAAGGCAATTTGGGTACTTTGTCAAACTCAATTTCAGCACTCAGCCCACTTCCTTCGGCCATTTCAATCAAATGCCCTAGCAAGCCAAAACCCGTCACGTCGGTCAAGGCGGTTACGTAAGGTAACGTACCCAAAACGGCCCCGATTTGGTTGAGTTGCATCATTTGCTGAGGTGCAATATCGGCGTGTTCGTCCTTGAGAATCCCTTTTTTCTGCGCCGTTGTCAGAATACCCACTCCAAGTTTCTTGGTCAAATACAACAGACATCCTTCGGTGGCGGTATCGTTCTTTTTAAGGTTGGGGATAGCGACTTTCCCCGTCACGGCCAAACCAAAAATAGGCTCAGGGCTGTCGATACTATGCCCACCAGCCAACGGAATACCTGCTTCCGCACAAATCGACCGACTTCCTTCTATTACCTGCGCCGCCACTTCAGGCGGGAGTTTATCAATAGGCCAACCCAAAATGGCAATGGCCAAAAGCGGCATTCCACCCATGGCATAGACATCCGAAATGGCATTGGCCGAAGCAATTCGACCAAAATCAAAGGCGTCATCAACGATGGGCATAAAAAAATCGGTGGTACTAATAATCGCCTCCCCATTTCCTAGATCCATGACGGCGGCGTCATCCCGAGAGGAATTACCTACCAACAGCCCCCCCGCCCCCAATGGGGGAGTTAATACAGGAGCTCCCCCATTGGGGGTGGGGGGGCTTAAAATAACATCCAACACTTTTGGGGATATTTTACAGCCGCAGCCTGCTCCGTGGCTGTATTGAGTCAACTTGTACGATTTTAAGTCAGTTGTCATCAGTGATTCAAATCTTCGATCTAAAATAAATGCAAGTAAACATTTTTTACGTGACACTGTTGTATGTTCAAACAAATAGGTTTATAAATAAGATAAGAGGTAACAATTTTTTAACCTAATTTTTTTGAAATTTTGTGTTAAAAAATTGTTTTATTCCAATAAATCAAGTAGTTCCTAATGTTAACTTGGTATTATATTAAGAATTGGCTTTTGTTTGTCAACCAATTTTCTTGTTTCTTTGCACTGCATTTCATTGCTTATCAGCAATTAAAAACCAAATCATAATTCTAACCAACTTCCCAAATTGTATGAACTTTCAACTTCTACGAAAGAGCAAAGCAGTAATTGGACTTTTCGCAGTCATTGCCGCTGTTTTTATGGGTTTATCTTCCGCCAACGCACAGGTGACGGCCTCTTCAATCAGAGGTATTGTCAAAGACACTAAAGGCTCTGAGTTGCCAGGTGCTACTGTCGTGGCTATCCACACACCATCTGGTTCTAAATACGGAACTGTTACCAACGACAAAGGACGCTTCGTTCTTCCTTCGGTTCGTGTAGGTGGTCCTTATAAAGTTGTTGTCACATTTGTCGGTTTTAAAGAGCAAACTAAAGACGATATTTACGCCAACTTAGGAGCTTCTGCCGATGCAAACTTCAGCTTGGTTGAAGACGGGAAAGAACTTCAAGAAGTAGTAGTAACAAGCGGTCGTTCGGACATTTTTTCATCGGGCCGTACGGGTGCTGCCACTACGTTGGGTTTGAATGCCGTTAACAGCTTGCCAACCATCGGTCGTACCATCGATGACATTACAAAGTACAATGCTTACAGCAACGGCCGCTCATTTGGTGGTCAAGATAGCCGTTTGAACAACTTTACCATCGACGGTTCGGTGTTCAACAACGGTTTCGGTTTGGGTTCTTCTTCACAAGCTGGTGGCCGTACAGGAACAACCGCCGTTTCTTTGGATGCGATTGAGCAGGTTCAAATCAACATCGCTCCTTTCGACGTTCGTCAGTCAGGTTTTGCAGGTGCAGGTATCAACGCCGTAACTCGCTCTGGAACAAATGAGGTTTCTGGTTCTGCTTACTTCTTGACAAGAGGTAGCAGCTTAGTTGGTAAAAAAGCAGATGGACGTGACTTACCAACGGTAAATCTTAACGAAAAGACGTTCGGTTTCCGTATCGGTGCACCAATCATCAAAGACAAGCTTTTTATCTTTGCTAACTTTGAAAACTTCACAAGCTCTACGCCAGCGTTGACATGGGTAGCTAACCGCTCAGGTGCAACTGGAAACGTGTCACGCGTGACAGCTGATGACTTGAATGACATTGCTAACTTCATGAAGACCAACTTCAACTACGAGTCAGGTGCAATTGATAACTTCAACAACGATGTAACAAGTAAAAAAGGTCTTGTTCGTCTTGATTACAACATCAATAACAACCACAAATTGTCGGTTCGCTATTCACACCACAACTCACAGTCTGGCCAGATTATCTCCAACAGTAACAGTAGTAACACCGCAGGTAACGGTAACCGTACAAACTCTAACTTGGCACTTTCACCAGAAAATACAGGTTACTTGATTGCGGATAACACTCGTTCGTTTGTAGCCGAGTTGAACTCTAACTTCGGTGGTAAGTTTGCCAACAACTTCATCGCTACCTACAACAAGCAAATCGAAGACCGTCAGTATAAAAACGATATTTTCCCAACGGTTGACATCTTGAAAGACGGTAGTACTTATACTTCAACAGGTTTTGATCCATTTACGCCTAATAACAAGTTGAATTACTCAACGTTGAACTTCACCAACAACTTGAGCTATTTCGCGGGTAAGCACAACATCACTTTAGGTCTTTCGTACGAACACTTTACGTCAAACAACGTGTTCTTCCCTGCATCAAACGGGGTATGGGTATTTAACTCAATCGCAGATTTCAAAACGGCAGCGTTGGCATTCAAAGCCAATCCAAACTTGACAACTTCACCAGTTCCAGTAGCCCGTTTCAACTATCGCTATTCACTCTTGCCAGACGGGGCTGAACCTTTGCAAACATTGAAACAATCAACGTATGCTGCTTATCTCCAAGATGAATTCCAAGTAAGTGATAAATTCAAATTGACAGGTGGGATTCGTTTCGATTTGTTTGACTACAACGATGACTTAGCAAAAGACTTTAACAACCCAGTTGTGGCAGGTTTGACCTACAAAGACGAAAACGGACAAGACCTTAAAGTAAGCACAGGCGCTTTCCCAAGCAACAAATTGTTGGTTTCTCCACGTCTTGGATTTAACTACGACGTAAAAGGAGACAGAACGACGCAAGTACGTGGAGGAACAGGTATTTTTGTATCTCGTATCCCACAGGTATTGGTATCTAACCAATTGGGTAACAACGGGGTAAACACGGCCGTTCTTAACTTCACTAACACTACCGCCTATCCTTTCACAACTGACCCTAGTCGTTACAGACCCGCTACGACAGACATCACAAGATTGCCAGCATACGTAATCAACGCTTCGGTAGATGGTTTGAAAAACCCAGTGATTTGGAAAACAAACTTAGCGATTGACCACAAACTTCCTTTCGGTTTGATTGCTACTGTAGAAGGTATTTACAACAAAAACGTACAAGCACTTCGCTACATCGACGCCAACTTGAAAGGCCCAAGCGCTACTTTCTCAGGTCCAGATACACGCGGCCGTTTCCCTGCATCAGGCTTATCGGGTGCAGCAGTAAACCCAGCTCGTTTTATCAACGCTGCTAACACCAACGCCTTCATCTTGACAAACACGAAAGAGGGATATTCTTACTCGTTGACAGGTAAATTGGAGAAAACAGCAACGCAAGGCTTGAGCGGTATGTTGGGTTATACTTACGCAGTAGCCAAAGACATCCAATCAGTAGCAAGTACAGTATTGGCTAACATTCCAACGGTAGCTGGTCAAAACTATTTGACGCCATCGTGGTCTGACAACGACCTTCGTCACCGCATCGTAGGTTATTTGAACTACCGTATCAACTACGGTGGCAAACTGGGTGGTTCTACCATGTTCACATTGGGTATGGTTTCTAACAGCGGTTTTAAAGTATCTTATACATCTGGTAGCGACATCAATGGTGACGGTCAGAACAACGACCTTATCTTCGTTCCGAACAGAGGTTCTGATTTGACTTTCACATCGCTTACTTCAGGTGGTAAAACTTTCACTCCTGAACAACAAGCAGCCGCTTTTGACGAATACATTTCAAACCATCCTTACTTGAGCACTCGTCGCGGTCAGTATGCAGAACGTAATGGTGCTGCCGTACCTTGGTTGACTCGTTTCGACTTCACAGTTGAGCAAGATTTCAACATCTCTGTAGGTTCAAAAGGCAAGAAAAACATCCTTCGTTTCCGTTTCGACCTTCTTAACGCAGGTAACTTGCTAAACAACAAATGGGGTGTAGCTTACACAACTACTGGTACAAACCCATTGACAATGGCAAGCGTAAACGCTCAAGGTGTTCCTGTTTACCGCATGGCAACGCAAGTTGTAAACAACGAAACAATCTTGTTGAAAGACGCTTTTGTAAAGAGTATCAACGTCAACAACGTATGGCAGGGCCAATTCGGAATCCGCTATATCTTCAACTAATCGGTTGATTCTCATACCAAAAAATCCCGCACTTAGGTGCGGGATTTTTTGTTTTTACCCCTCCCCTCACCCGCTAAAACTTGTAGATAAAATTTTGTTGATTAAGAAAAGCGCCAACTTTTACATTTTACATTTTTCAGTTTAAAATTTTTCGGCTTACTTAGTGTCTCATTTATTTGAACGTTTGCCAAGCAAAGCTTTAAACCACCAAAAACTTCCTATTACCATGTCGCAAAAGCGCGTACTTATTGCCGAAGACAGTTCTGTAATCCAAAACCTAGCAAAGAAAATTTTGGAGTTCCAAAACTTTGAAATTACCGCCGTCAAAAATGGCGAGCAAGTGCTACAAATTTTGGATAAAGAAGATTTTGAGATCATTTTGCTCGACATTAACATGCCTATCATGGATGGTATGGAATGTGTAAAGGCAATTCGGGGATTAGCCAACAAAGCTAAAGCTCAACTTCCAGTGGTAGCCATTACAGGAAACGCTAAAAACTACTCTGAAGAAGATTTTACTACCGCAGGATTCAACGATGTACTTGTAAAACCGCTCAATTTTGACCGCCTCGTTGAAATTGTGAATGAACTGACTGCCGCAGAATAATAACGAACGATGGGGATGCGTAAAAGCACTTTTACGCATCCCCACTATTTTATAACGAATGGTCATTACGCTCCTTGGGACAGGGACATCTTCGGGAATTCCATTGATTGGTTGTCGTTGTGACGTTTGTCGGTCGTTGGACTACCGCGACAAACGCCTACGGGTGTCTGTCTATGTCGAAACACAAGGCAAGTGTTTTGTGATTGATACAGGCCCTGATTTCCGTCAGCAAATGCTGCGCGAAGATATTACCCAACTGGATGCTGTTATTTTTACGCACCAGCACAAAGACCATACCGCGGGCTTAGACGATGTCCGTGCCTTTAATTTCCTACAAAACAAAGACATGCCCGTCTATGGGCGTTTGCAGGTCTTAGAGCAGCTAAAACGCGAATTTGAATACGTATTTGCCGACTACCGCTACCCAGGTATTCCGAGACTTCAGCTCCACGAAATTACCAATACCCCTTTTGACGTCTTGGGAGTTACGTTTACCCCCATCGACGTGCTTCATCATCGCTTGCCCGTTTTTGGCTTCCGCATTGGCAATTTTGCCTACCTAACCGACGTTAATCATATTCCCGAAGCAGAAGTGGCGAAACTTCAAAACCTTGATGTGTTGGTTTTAGGAGCCTTGCAGCGCGAAACACACATTTCGCATTTCAATTTGCAACAAGCTATTGATACCGTCACAATTTTGAAGCCCAAAGTGACCTATTTTACCCATCTGAGTCATAAAATGGGCCGCCATGCCGAAGTAGAGAAAGAACTACCTGCTCACATTAGGTTGGGATTCGATGGGTTAAAAATTCGGCTCGAAGACTAATTCTTAGCGATTTTTTCTGTCAAAATTTTTGGCGTAAATTTTGCACCAAATTGCAGTGTCTCCTGCTTTACTTTTATCTTAGATTCAGATGTACGCAAAACTCAGCCACGGAATTTTCATCATGTTGATTGCCTTTGTATCAACCGCTCAGGCACAACACCTTCACCGCAAAGGATCATTAGGAATTGACTACGTCGAAGCACCTGATTCGCTCCTAAATGCCCTCAAAATAGAGGAAGCGCATTGTATTTGGGTAAAAAGCGTTCATCCAGAATCAACAGCCGCCCAATTGGGTATTCGTCCTGACGATATTTTGGTAGCCATCAACGAAACAGACTCGCTCTATCTTTTTGACTTCCATAACCTCGAACAACAGCTCAAAGAAAACGACCCTATTTCCATTACCTATCTCCGCAAAAACCGTAAAACGCGCGCCGTGGGCATCGTCAAACCTGCCCCCCGCGAAAACTCAGCGGGTGAAGTATTTTACGATGAAGTTCCGTACCAACGTGGGTATTTGCGCACCATTGTGCACCGCCCCTCCAACATCGACAAAGCTCCTGCCGTTTTTTATATCCAAGATTTTGATTGTGGTTCCATTGATTTTTCAAAAGATAGCCTCTCTCCTACCAAACAATTGGTTGATGGCTGGGTGAAGGCAGGCTATGCCGTGGTGCGGGTCGAAAAGCCTGGTGTGGGCGAAAGTGCGGGTACCAAAGACTGTGCAAGGCTGGATTACCAAGAAGAACTCGCCGCTTTTCAAAATGCGTTTCGTTTTACCCAAAAACTTCCCTTTGTTGACAGTTCAAAGGTTTTTATTTTTGGTCATTCTATTGGCGGAACGGCTGTGCCCATCGTCGCCCTGAAAGCGCGTCTCAAACCACGTGGTGTGATGGTGTATGGCACGGTGGTAAAACCTTGGTTTGAGCATATGCTTGATGTGTTTCGTAAGCAACCCCTGCTCTATAAAGAATCTCTATTGCCTTCCGATGTCAATGCCCGCATGATGACGCCACTCTTGTACGAATGGCTAGTACAAGGCCGTAGTGCTACCGATTTGCTCAGTGTCCCCGATTTTGAAGCCATACTTACTTCCAAAGAAAATCCGCTTGGCTATCGGAGAGGGACATTTTGGGGACGTTCGGCGGGATACTTTGCTGATTTAAACCGCGTCAACCTTCTACAAACGTGGGCACAAGCCAATGTCCCCACTTTAGCCATCCACGGTGAATTCGACAGCCAAGCGATTAGTCCAGAAGCAGCGCAGCAGATTGCCCAAATCGTCAATGAGTCGTTGCCAAACAAAGGTACTTACAAATTACTGAGAAATGCCGACCACTTTATGGCAAGGGTAAATTCATTTACAGAATATAAGCAGTTACAACAAAAAGGGAAATACAAAGATTTTGCCTCCCACAATTTCAACGCTGCCATTATCGAAATGACCGTCAACTGGATGCAGCAGCAGTAAGAAACCCATTGAATTCATGGGTTTCTTTATCATTTTTAATCCATGTCCACTTCTTGGCCCAGAAAACAATCCACTACATAGCGAATGGAACTGAAAGAGTTCAGGAGGGCTTGACGCGCTTCCGTTTCGGTCATCCATACAATCTGCTCAATTCCTTCCTCGTGTTGAGGTGCCATTTTTTTATCATTGACGTTGCGCATCAAGTACCACTTTGTGCGTTTGAGGTATTTTTGATTGTTTTGGCTGTATGTGTGCCAAGTGGTACAAATTTTTTCAACCAATTCGGCTTTCACGCCCGTTTCCTCTTCTACCTCACGCAAAGCAGCTTTTTTGGACTTTTCGCCCTCATCCAATTTTCCTTTGGGCAAATCCCAGCAACCACGCCGAAACATCATCAAAAACTGCTCACCTTTGGTCACTACTCCACCCGCAGCTTTTACGACCGTAAACATCTTTTTAAGGCGCTTTTCTACGGCCTCTTTATCTTTTGGCACCAAATAAACCGACTGTAAATCAGGCAAATCGAAGTTGTTCAAAAAATGAAACAACTTTTCAACCGTGATGGGAGTAGCGTTTAAAATCAGCAAATGGCCACGCAAACTAGCCACTTTCAACATCTCTAGGTTAGCATCCACTACCTTGTCAAAAGTGCTTCTATCGGGAAGCTTTTGGGCAGCCTTTTCGCTTAAAATTCGGATAGGTCGGTCTTTGATAAAAATAATCATTCTGCTATGGAAAGTAAAACTTGACAAAATTAGCAAATGCGATTGTTTTGGATAGCAAATAGTTTTGATAATTTTGCAATTGTACCAACCATCCCCCCTTCGTGGAACTACTTGTAATCGTTCTACTCGTTCTCATTAACGGAATTTTCTCCATGTCGGAAATCGCGCTTGTTTCATCGCGAAAGTCGAAATTGGAAACCGCGGCCCGCAACGGTGACCGTCAAGCCCAGCACGCGCTTGAACTTGCCAACTCTCCCAATCGCTTCTTATCCACAGTCCAGATTGGTATCACGCTCATCGGTATCCTCAACGGGGTATTCAGTGGCGAACGCATTACAACTGATTTTCAAACGTACATCGAACAGTTTGAGTTGCTTAAACCTTACGCCCACAGCATTGCCGTTGGGGGGGTTGTTCTTTTTGTCACTTATCTCTCGTTGGTACTTGGAGAACTTGTTCCCAAACGAATCGGGATGGCCAACCCCGAAGCTATTGCCAAGTTTATGGCAGCACCGATGAACTGGCTTTCTACCCTTACGGCTCCGTTTATTTGGTTGTTGGCAAAATCGAGCGATTTGATTATGAAATTGCTACGCATTACGCCACAAAACCAAGCCATCACGGAGGAAGAAATTAAAACAATTATCCAAGAAGGAACTACGGGAGGTGCCATTGATGAAATCGAGCAAGAAATTGTTGAAAACGTATTTCACCTCGGCGATCGCAAAATTGTTTCATTGATGACCAATCGCCAAGAAGTGACTTGGCTAGATGCCGCCGATGAACCCGACGTGAATAGGGCAAAAATCTTAGAATCTAAACATTCAGTATATCCCCTTTGCAACGACGGAATCGACAATATTGTTGGTTTAATTTATGTCAAAGACTTACTTGGGGAAGACCTCGATGGTCAGCTTCGACGGTTGGAATCACTGGCCAGAGAAACCTTGTACATCCCCGAAAACATAAAAGCGTACCAAGCTTTAGAAAAATTTAAGGAGCGCCGCGTGCATTTTGGCATCATCGTCGATGAATATGGCGCCATGCAAGGCATTGCCACCCTCAACGACATTATGGACGTTCTGGTGGGAGATTTGTCAGAAACGAATGAGTTTAACTACGACATCGTTGAGCGCGAAGACGGCAGCTTTTTGGTGGATGCACAGCTTCCTTGGGAAGATTTCCTCGATCACTTTGATATTGTGGTCGAAGACAACAAAGAATTGACTGGGTTTAATACCCTCGGCGGATTTGCCTTGCACATTATCAAGGATATTCCTACCACTGGCGAATATTTTATCTGGCAGGAATATCGCTTTGAAATCATCGACATGGATAAAAGTCGTATTGACAAAATTCTTGTACAACGTATCCCTGACGAAGGTATTCTTTAAAACTGCAAACTTTTGCAATATTTTTAGATGAGTTCAATACCTTGCTGCCGAAACGCATTTAAAGTGACGTCAGAAGGCTTTAAACTTGTTATCAAAATATCAATATCTTGTAAGTCGCATACTTTATAGGTTTCTACCGTATGCAACTTTTCGGTAATGGCGCAGATAGCTACTTTTTTGGCTGCTTGCGCCATTTTTTGTTTTAAGACCGACTCTTCATAATGCCGCAACGTCACGCCCACTTCGGGATCGAGCCCATTAAAACCCATCAAGTACAAATCCACCCGAATATGCTCAAGTTGCTTCATTACTTGGTTACCAATCGTGATTTGATAGCGTTTATGGTAAGTGCCCCCCAGTAAAATGGTTTCGATTTTGGGATGTTCGTTCAATACCGCAGCCAAGGGTAAGCTATTCGTAATCACAGTCATTTCCAGATTTTTAGGAAACTGCTCCGCAATATGAAAATTGGTTGTTCCACCGTCCATGAGTATTGTCTGGTGATTGTAAAAAAGTTTTTGGGCTTTTCGGGTCAGCATCACCACCTCTTGCTGGTCGGCGCTGTAATTGTGCGTATTCTTAAACGATAAATACGAGTTGGCCACCGCACCGCCGTGGACTTTCTTTAAAAGCCCCTTGTCTTCTAGCTCAATGACATCGCGGCGAATGCTATCGTAGGAGACATTCAACAATTGGCTCAACTCCAACAAATTGATTTTTTGGTCACGATTGAGCTTCTCAATGATGAGCCGTTGGCGTTCTTCTTTAATCATAGGTGAATGTGTCTGACAGGTATCCAGGTATCGTTTGCAAAGTATTGAAAATTCTTTGCAAAAAAATGCAAAAAAAAGTTGCATTAAAACAAAAAGTTTGCATATTTTTGCAATGTTGATTCAATCACAACTTGACCTATGATGAAAAAAACCTCGCGCTACCTTAGGGGTTTGTGTAGCTGCGAGGTTTTACAAGAATCTGTTTTAAAATGATGTGGATAGGAACGTCAGGCCCAGCTGTTTCAGCTGGGTTTGTGTTTTTATCTACAGTTCACGAAGACGGACATTGCGGTACCATACTTTGTCGCCGTGGTCTTGCAACGCAATTTTGCCTTTTGCAAACTTTCCAAATCCTTCCCAAGTCTTAAATTTACTGTTAGCAACCAACGCATCCCATCCTTCTCCTTTGGTTGGGAAAGTCACCGTCTGCTTGCCATTAAGCCAAAAAGTACCTTGTCCGTTTGAAATGATCATTTTAGCCTTGTTCCACTCTCCCGCTGGCTTCACGGCTGTTAGGTCTGCGGGTGGAATCATGTCGTACAATGAACCTGATTTGTGGTTGCCATTTTTACCCGCAAACGAATCAGGGTGTTTGGCGTCGTCCAATACTTGCATTTCTGGTCCTGTACTGTATGGGCAGCAGTATTTTTTATCTTCTACTACGCCCCACATCACACCGCTATTGCCTTTTTCAGCAATTTTCCATTCAAGTTCCAACTCAAAATTTTCGAACTCTTGGTCAGTCACTAAGTCACCACCACCTCGGGCAGTAAGGGTCATTGCGCCCTCTTCTACCTTCCATTTATCCGACACAGGCTGACCTTGCTTGTTATAATTATGCCAACCGCTGAAATCTTTGCCATTGAAAAGCTTTTGCCATTTTCCTTTTTTTTGCACAAATCCGCAGGTCAAAATGAGCGCTGCTGCTGCAAAAACGAGTGTGAATTTTAATTTTGTCATGATACTAAAAGTGATAAATTAAGAGAAACAAAAAATGAGTAGTCTTGGTTAAGACCACTCATCAAAAGGAATCTGTGCGACACCTATACTTATTTTACTTTATTTTTTAGCAGCTTGTGGCGCCATACTGTACTTACATTTCACTTTAATTACCTGCGCGATTTTCACAAAAACCATCTGTGGTACCTCTATATTGTGATCTACCAAAGCAACGTCAAACTCAGAGCTAATGGAGATTGTTCCCTCAGCCACAGTGAGTTTTCCCTTGAGGGTACGGGGTTTTGTCACTCCATGAATCGTTAGGTCACCCGTAGCAGTGACGTCGTACGTACCGTTTTTAGTGTAATCAATTTTTTCTACCAACTTTCCTTTAAAAACGGCTTTGGGATACTTGTCCGAATCCATGTAGTTTTCGTTGAAATGCTCCTGCATCAACTTATTGGGAAAATCAAACTGCTTCATCACCATTTGCACGGCTACGTCCCCCGTTGCGGTGTTGATGATACTTACACTGTTTTTATTCACTGCCGAAATGTCCTCGACGGGAGTTTCTGAGAAGAAAGTGGTTTCTCCTTTATTGGTCAGATATATCCCTTGCGCTTGCAGCGAACCCGCAAATAGCAGGCAGCCCAAGAAAAGTTTGATGCGTGTTTTCATAGCCATTCAAATAGGTTTGAGATAATGTTAAATGTGTCTTTATTTCATCATTTTTTTAGCTCTCTTGTCGAAGCTAAACGTACGCGACACATTGAATCCGTAGCGAATATCGCCTTTGCCCCAACTCCCCGCCGTATCGCCAATAAATTGTTTTTCAACCATACCTGATGAATTGGTGAAGTGGAGCTGGAAAACGTGCCCGCCCGTCTCGATGTCAAAGCCAATCGCCAGCGAGTTATTGTACTTATCGCCGAGGTCATTAATAATATCTTGATCGCGGAAAGCCCAATAGTATTCTGCATTCAAAGAGACGCGCTTACTGACTTTCATTCGCCCCCCAAAACCAAGGGCAAACAACGCACGTTCTTGCGCAGCCGTAGCCACTCGGTTGCGGTACAGTAACGTTGGGTTCAATTGCAACGACAGCTTATCGTTAAATTTTCTTGCAATCAACAACTGCGTACAGTATGAGGTTTTGTCTTGGGTAGAAAGCGTCTTATCTTGGGTTTCGATGACTGCGCTAACCAAGCCTGTAATAGACACGGGGATATTTTTTGTGCCACTTGCCTGCCGCAACAACTTGGCTTTCCCGAAGAAATCAAAGGTCTTTTGGACGCTGCTACGCCCAACGCCAATCATGATGTTGTCGGTCAGGCCGTATTCAAACCCCAAACGGACGGTAGAATAATCAAGTCCAAACAAATTATAGGCCCCCGAATTGAGGCGGTCGAAACGGTGGTGAATCAAGAAATCAAGGTGGTTTTTCTTCACCGTTTCAACCGAATGTCCATTGATAATCCGTGTCCCTTTGAAGGTCGCAGAGGTATAATCAGTCGTTTTTGGAGTTTCTTGCTCCAGCAATTTTGTCAAGTCATCTTGGGCATTTGCCTTGACCATACCTATTACTAGCCACAATAGGGCTATTTTAGCAACTACTTTCATAATTTGGGAATATCAAATGTGTTACAAGCTTTTTATTAATTGAGGAACTTCGGCAATTAGGCACTTACCGTGAGCGTATTGCCATTGGCACTTAATTGGGCTTTATAAACTGTCAAGGCCCTAGTAGCTGGCCCTACTTCTACCGCACCTGTTGTACTAAACTCTGAACCATGGTTACTACAATAAAAATCATTTTGTGCCGAGCGGTAATCTACGGTTGTACCTTCATGGGTACAGGCTTTTGAAAGGGCAACGATGGTACCTTTGGCGTTGGCCACAATCACACTACCGACTACGACAAAGCGCCCATCCGTTTTTAAAGTTGAATAGGTGCTTGACGTTAAATCAAGGGTAAAACTAATCGCTCCTTTGCTCAAATCTGCGTTACCTGTCAGCCCAGTTGTTCCTGTCCCAGTACCTGTTCCTGTCCCAGTACCCGTTCCAGTTGGGCTCGGATCTTCGCTTCCCGTTGAGCAAGCCGTCAGGGTCGTTCCCATACAATAAAATGCCATTAGCGCACTGCTACTAAGCCCCAAATTGCGCAAAAATTGTCCTCGTTTCATGGTTTGATTTTTCATGTTAAAGAAAGATGGATTGTTGGTTAAAACTCCTTTTGAATGTATTTACGTGTCCATAACCGATATGGTTGCGTGAATGGCACTTTTTTTTATGCCTTGTAACAAAAGAGAGGCAATTAAAACAACGAGCCTTGGATTACTTTAGGCTGAATACGAGGAGCTAAGAGTGTAAAGTGGCAGTGTTTATTTATTTGCTCAATCCAATAGCTCGACAGCTCGGGGGCGTGAAGATTTTCACCACAATGAACAAAAATGTAGGCAGTAGATAGTCCCTTTTCAAACCAATTTTTTAAACGCTGTACCCATTCGTCCACCCTGCTGTAGTCGGTCGGGTGAAGTTCATTTCCCACAAAGCGGAGCGTAACCGTTGAATTTGACAGGCCCATGTGAACCACATCGCGGCGGCCTGCCACATCCGACATGACCGTGCCCACGCCTAGCTCATGTAACATCTGCAACGTTTCTTCCCAAATTAATGGTTGCGCAAACCAATCGGGGTGGCGAAATTCGACCGCTATGGGAAATTTTGGCGGAAGTTGTTTCAAAAAAGCTGTTAAAATCTTTGACTGGCGCGGGTCAAAATAAGGGCCTAGTTGAAGGAAAGTCATGCCAAGGTTAGCTTCTAAACCCAACACTGACTTGGTAAATGCATCGCTTAAAGGTTCACAACCGCGCAATTGGCGGTCGTGGCTTATTTCTTGGGGCCATTTGGGGCAAAATTTAAAATGGGTAGGTACCGACTCTTTCCACCGCTGAATGGTGGACTCCGACGGAATTTGGTAGTGCGTTACGTTTAATTCAATCGTGTTGAACTGACGACCGTAATGGTAAAGAAAATCTTTTTCTTTGGCCGTGGTGGGATAAATTTTCCCCACCCATTCTTTATTTGCCCAAATGGGTGGCCCAACAAATACTTGCTTTTCTCCCGCAATGACAGTTCCGTTTAACACACCTTGATTAAAAACTGGATCATTGGGTAGTGCAAAATTAACCCCCGAAATATCCGTTAATTTTCCAAAATCCATGTTGGTATTCGCTTTTAAAAACCAAAAAGCCGCTTTAACAGCGGCTCGCCAATTTACAACAAAATGAGGTTTGTTATGTTTGATGAAAGAGGTAATTTCTATTTTACTCGCTCGTCGTTGGTATAGACCCCAACTTCTTTGCGACCATTACGGTGATAAAATGCGCCTTGTCCATTGCGTTTTCCGTTGGCAAAGATACCCACAAATCGATCACCATCCACGTAATAGTACGTTCCCTTTCCATTGGGTAAATTATTTTGGAAAATACCGACGTATTTATCGCCATTGGGGAAATAATAAGCGCCGTAGCCCGCACGTTGGTCGGCTTGAAAATCGCCTTTGTACTTCATTTTTCCGTCGGGATAATATTGAACCCCAATGCCATGACGACGCCCCATCCGAAAATCTCCTTCGTATCGCTCACCGCTTTCGTGTACGTAAATGCCGTAACCATTTTCACAATTTCCCGCAGTACACCCTACCTTTTCGTCTTCTTCTTCCTCCTCTTCGTCATCGTCAGAAGCAGGAAACGAGCCAGTGTTTGTGGAGGCGACCGTTACTGGAATTTTACTTTGATTTTTGGCCGTTAGGGGTGCTTCCGATTTCGACGGTGTAGTGGTCATTGTTAGCCCTGCTGCATCCATCCAACCTTGCCGAATGGCGTCAATGCGGTATGTTTTGGCGGGATGAGAATACGTTGCTTTGTCATCGCCCAAGGTTTTGATGGCCACCAGCGACTCTTCTAATGAAGCTCCAAGACGCTGCATGACAAAACCTGAAAAACGGTCGGCTTCGAGTTCTTTTTGCGGACGCGCCCCTTTTCCATCAATGGTGTGGCCTTGTAAATGATGCCCAATTTCGTGAGCTACAATACTGATGGCCGACCAGTCGGTGTGGGTTACGTTTTCAACCCGCTTCATAAACGCACCGTCATAAACGATGTAGCGTTGCCCATCCACCACGGTTGCAAAGCAGTTTTCGGTGTTGGGACACTCGACCACGATAAAATTTCGCAGCAATCCCACTTGCTTTAAGATTCGGTCCACGACCGCTTCGGCGTGCTGGTTGGAGCGAAAGCTCAGGTAGTTACAAATGTCTTTGGGTGATTGGAGTTGTTTAAATCCAAAATAATGACAAACGAAGGCATCATCTTCGGGGTTGTCGTTTTTTTGGGTTGCCGCAGGAGTTTGGGCAAACGAATAACTTGAAAGAGCTGTTAATAGGCAGATTAGGCGTTTCATAAGTGGTTGCAGTCAGGAATCGCATTATTGAAAAAACGACAGTTAAGTTCAAAAATTACATTCCCCAGAAAAAATAAAAACCTCTCCCAAAACTCAGGAGAGGCTTTCTGATTTTCTCAAAATAGGTCAAGTTACTTTGCAGCAGCCAATGTCAAGTCGATAGCGAAATCATCATAAATCGCTTTATCACCGATGTTAGCAAAGAATGTTTTTGAGCCGTAACGAATATCCCACTTTGTACGGTCAAGCGTGATTTTAGCGTTAGCAGTTACTCCTTTTGCATCAGCTTTCACTGTAGCTGGGAAAGTTACGCTTTGAGTAATTCCTTTGATTGTCAAATCGCCAGTGATGTTGATGTTTGCACCTGTTCCGTCCACTTTCTTGATGACGAACTTTGCTTTTGGATGCTTTTCTACCGAGAAGAAATCATCTGATTTTAAGTGACCCACCAATTTCGCGTTGTACCCTGCATCAGTCAAGTCATCACATTTGATGGTCGTCAAGTCAATTTCAAAAGAACCGCCAGTTACTTTAGCGCCGTCCACGGTCAACGAACCATTTGCCAATGAGACTGTTCCGTAGTGCTCACCAGTTACTTTTTTCGCGTTCCATTTTACCACACTTTTCGACGCATCTACTTTGTAAGCAACTGCCTTTTTCGAGCTATTTTTTTCAGTAGCAGAAGCACCGCTAACGGCCAACAAACCAGCTACCAACACACTTGCAATCATTTTCATTGTTTTCATTGTACTTAATTGTAGTTAAAAAATTATTGTTTATTGTGAATTTTGAAAGTTTTAAACGTTAAAAATGTACTAATTACAAACTAGGTTTATCGAATTAATAGGTTTTGACTCTATAACACTTAAACGTGCAAAATTAGTTCGCATCAACCTACTCTTCGACAGATGGGCACTGGCTTTCTTCAACAGCACCTGACCCTCTAAGGCGGTCAAGCAAGTCGCTTAGTGTGCTCGCTTCTTCTTCAGTCAGCCGCTTCAACTGGTTTTCCCATACTTCCTGCATATTGTCCAGTTCCAACAAAATTGTCAACCCTTCTTCTGTAATCACTACATCCACTGCTCGGCGATCACTTGGGCATTCCGTACGGCGAACATACCCCTTAACCAATAGTTTATCAACCAAGCGAGAAGCGTTCGACATTTTGTCAAGCATCCGCTCAATGATGTCATTTACTCGTACTGGCTTCGGATGTTGACCTCGCAATATGCGTAATACGTTGTATTGCTGAGGAGTCAAATCGTAGGGCTTCAATAGACAAGCCTGACTATTTGATAACCAGTTTGTTGTATAGAGCAAGTTAATCGCGACTCGCTGATACGGATTTTTAAACTTTGTTTGTTTGATGTCAGTTTCGATAGACATGGTACGTGTGTCATATTTGACGTTGCAAATATATGATGTATTTACATTATATGTCAATACATTTAATTTATTTTTTTAGAAAAAATTGAAAATAAAAATTTATCTCTTTGATAATCATCTAATTAGATAATTAACAAAATTTCAACAATTATTTTCTTTTTACTTAAACTGGACGATTTCGGGGGCTGAAATGTCGAAATCCCTAAACCTTAACGGTGGGACTCCGTCGAAATTGGCCCGAAATGGCTGCCCAATGTCTGGGATTCCCGAATAAATACTGAGCCGAACCTGAAAAGTTGTAAACGTCAGATTTTCGTTTCGGAACCTAAACCCAAGTCCATAGCCAGCAAAAGGTTTGTTTCGGAAGAGGTATTGTCCACTAAAGGCAGTCCATCCCAAATCGGCAAAAGTAAAAGGTGCTACCCGAAAACCCAAAAAATTGAGTGGACTAAAGAAAACGGTCTCCGCACCAATGACCATTTTTCGGGTACCGCGCAGCTCGTCGCTGGTGATCCCCCTAATGCCCTCATTACCACTTATATTAAAATATTCATTCGCAAACCGATTGAACCCCCAAGCAAATTTGAGGTTAATAAAATGCCGCGCGTACCATTCTCCTCCAAAGCGATGCAATGGAGTAAAGTAATTGTTTTCGGTGCTAAAAACCCCTTGCTCGGTAGCTCCTTCTTTTATATAAGTGCCGATGTTGGTGAGGTTGTATAAGTACCCAATTTTAATGTAACGCGCCCTCGAATATTTTAAACCTATGTATTTTCGGTCGCCCAATTCGGCGGGATCGCTGCCATAAACAAACGACACCAAATCTCCCACGGGTACGTCTTCAGTTCGACCGAAGCCATAAATCAATAAGTCGCGCTGGTATCGGCGGTTGGAGTACCCAATGCTCAACAAAGTTGGGCGGGTATTTTGGAAGAGTTGGTTAGTGCTATCCGTCACGCTGCGGTCACGATTGTAGAACGACTGACGCGTATGCCGCAAAGCCACCACAAACCGAGCCCGTTCACGCAGTTTATCATCACCAAAAAATATACGAAAAGAGCGACCCATCCACGCATCAAACAGTACGTATTGCGACCAAAAATAATTTCTTACGGAGCGCCCAGTCAGGGAATCGAGGGTAAATTCAAACAACCGACGATTGTAGTACCCCAATTCGATGGCTCCCGCATATTTCATTTGGGGGGTTAAGAAAGGGCGGTAGGCTTTAAATGAAAGCTGTTTTTGGTCGCGTTGAACGTTGAGTATCCCCTCCCCCGCCACAAACGATTTGCCAAAAGATGGAATAAAATAACGACCTGCATATTCCAAACGCTGTCGTTCATCGCGGCCGTTGTATGAAACGGTATTTTTGAATGATTGTCCCAATCCACGAAAATTTCGTTGTTCTATGCCAATCGTAAAATTATCAAAATTTGAGGCCGAGCCATCGGGCAGCAGCGACCACAAATCTTGGGTATAAACGTGGACATCGACGGCATCCTTGGCATTGCGAAAGGGGACAATGACAATTCGCGCATCGTGAAAAATTCCCTGTTGACGCAAATAACGCTCGTTGTCGCGCATTTTTTCTGGGTCAATAACGTCGCCTTCCTCAAAAAAAAGATAATTTCTTAGAATCGTTCGTTCGCGGGTACTTCGGTGCAATTTATTTCCCGTGCGTTCAGTCCAATTTCCTGGCACTTGTAAGGTATCATGCACACTGTAACCAAAAACATCTAAACTATGGATATGAATTTCGCGAATCCAACGGCCCGCAAACGGCAAGTGCGGGTTTTGTTCCATTTGGGCCACTTGTCCCGAATCAATGTGCCGATCAATATCTCGAAACAATACATTGTAAAACGTCTTGGGAATCACCTTTTTAGCTGTTTTCCCAAAGGCGGTATCTTTGGCCGTAGGGGCATCTAGTTTTGCTTTAAAGAGGCTATCAATGGGCAAAGAAACCCGCGTTGTGTCTTTGATTTTAGTACTTTTTCGGGGGTCAGGCCGTTCAATAGTGGGCTTCTGCGCCAACGACGACACCGTCATCAGCACAAATACCACCCACAAAAGTCCATTTTTTGTCATGAAAGCCATTTCCCTAACCACCGCTTGCGATTCGTAGTACTACATACGAGAAAAATCAGTTGAAAATTAAAGAAACTTAGTCAAAATCATTACTCTTCTGCGAATTTTTAGAAACAGCTTTACAGTAAACTTCTGAAAGTTGGCAGATAGTTTTTACTTTTGCCCTCGCAAAAGGCTAACGTTTGAATGTTTTCAAAGCTACTCATTCTTCTTTTTTTACCCTTGGTTAGTTGCCTCGGGCTGTTGTCAGTAGGCAAAAAAGCCAATGCTTGGGCAGGTTGGGTCGCATCCTTTGTTTCTCTCCTCGGGCTTGGTATCTCGCTTTATCTGTTTCAATCGTGGGTAGATGCTCCGCAGCAGTTTGCCGTTGAGTGGTTTCAGCTCAAAGAAAAATCATTTACGTTATCGCTTCAAACCGACAACCTTACGCTCATTATGCTTATTCTTGTGCATTTTGTGGCGTTGTTGGTTCAGCTTTTCTCCATCAGCTACATGCACGACGATGCGGGGCAGTGGCGGTATTTTGCTTTTTTGGGCGTGTTTGTCTTTTCGATGTTATTGATTGTGCTCGCTGGCAACCTATTTTTAATGTACGTAGGTTGGGAATTGGTGGGTTTGTCTTCCTATTTATTAATTGGATTTTGGTACGAAAAACCAAGGGCGGTTTGGGCAGCAAAAAAAGCTTTTATCCTCAACCGAATTGGCGACGCGGGCTTTTTAATGGGAATTTTGCTCCTATTTTGGTATTTCGGAACGAGCGAATTATCGGTGCTAAGTTCGCAGTTGGCGGTTAACAGTTTACAGGTTATAGTTTCTGGTAATGAATTGACACTCATTGGCTTGCTGCTTTTTTGTGGAGCCGTAGGGAAATCCGCACAATTTCCCCTTTCAGCTTGGCTTCCTGACGCCATGGAAGGCCCAACGCCCGTTTCGGCACTGATTCACGCCGCAACCATGGTGGCAGCGGGGATTTTTTTGTTAGCAAGAATTTATTTTTTACTGACGCCTGATGCCCTTACCATCATCGCCCTCATTGGCGGAATTACCATGGTGATGGGTGCTTACCGCGCCATTTTTCAAACAGACATCAAAAAACTTTTGGCCTACTCCACCATTTCACAACTAGGCTTGATGGTACTCGGAATGGGGATTGGCGCGCGCGAAGCAGCTTTGTTTCACTTATTGACCCACGCTTTTTTCAAAGCAGGGCTATTTTTGTGCGCAGGAGCCGTCATACACGCCGTACATACACAAGACATGCGGCAGATGGGCAACCTACGCCCCAAAATGAAAATCACCTTCATCGCTTATTCGATTTGTGCAGCGGCATTGGCAGGCTTACCGTTCTTTTCGGGCTTTTTATCGAAAGACGCGATTTTGGTAGAAACATTTGCTTGGGCTTCGCAACGCACTGCCATTGCGTACGTCTTACCCGTCTCAGCCCTTGTTTCAGCTGGGCTAACGGCCTTTTATATTACAAAACAGTGGCGTTTGGTCTTTCTAACGCGACCTACTTCCGAAACGGTGGTGCACTCGCCTGAAATACAAGAAGCCGATAAGCTCATGCAGCTTCCGATGGTTTTGTTGGCAGGATTGTCGGTTTTTGTGTGGTTTTCTATCAACCCTTTAGACGCCGCACACGGTTGGTTTTTCCAACTTTTCCCTAGTAAATTTAGTCATGAATGGCATACCATCGTTGCTACTTTATCAATAATTGTTGCAGCAGTAGGCATTAGTTTGGGATACATTTGTACTTTTAATCACAACATTCCATCTATTGTTCAGCAATTTGGGACATTGCACGATGCCATCAAAAAAGCATACGAACAAGGTTGGAATTCGGTCAAGCATCAACTCCAAATCCTAAGAGAGCACGACCCCGAAACGGAGCAGTTTTTGTTTTTAATAAGTCCTCTCCAAAAAATTGGACAATGGCTGTATCATCTCGATAGCAAAATTGTGGATGTAACCGTCAATGGATTTGCTTATTTAACCGTCATTATCGCTCATATCATTGGTCGTTTTGACCGAATGGTCGTCGATGGAGCAGTCAACGGTGCGGCCTGGCTGGCAAGGTTTGTCGGCAGCCGAACCCGCAACCTTCAAAATGGCCAAGCCCAATCTTATTTTGTAGTCGTTCTCGTAGGAATTATCGCTGTTATCCTGTGGGTACTCCACTGAAACTAAGTTATGAAGATACCTTATTTACTTTCTTTTTTTGTATTTCACCCTCTGGTAGGTACGATTGCTATTCTACTGATTTCTAACCGTTTCAAACACACGTACAAATGGATTACGTTGTTTTTTACGGCTTGTCAAGTGCTTGTATCGGGGGTTTTATACGCCATGTACGACACCTCCAACCCTGCTCCCCAGTTCGTCGAAAAAGCAGATTGGATTACGCTTTCGTTGGGCAACATGGGCACCGTTTCCATTGATTACCTGCTCGGAATTGACGGTATCAGTTTTCCAATGGTCTTACTAACGTCGGTCGTCATGCTGGTGGGAGCGATTTCTTCTTGGAATATTGACAAACGCGAGAAGGCTTATTTTTCCTTGTATTTATTATTAACTACCAGTATCACAGGCTGTTTTATTGCCCTCGACTTCTTCTTATTTTTCCTCTTCTTTGAGTTTATGTTGTTGCCCATGTATTTTTTGATTGGGCTGTGGGGAGGACCACGTCGCGAATACGCTTCTATCAAATTCTTTCTTTATACGCTTGTCGGTTCTTTGCTTATTCTGATTGTAATGATTGGCCTTTACCTATCGGTGATTGACCCCGTCGAGTCACAATTGACCCAAACGATGGTTCATACCTTTGACCTTCGTTATATGACTGATATGCGCAACTACCTACCCAACAGCTTATTGTCGTTATCGGGTGAGG
Organism: Runella sp. SP2; assembly: GCF_003711225.1. NCBI lineage: Bacteria > Pseudomonadati > Bacteroidota > Cytophagia > Cytophagales > Spirosomataceae > Runella > Runella sp. SP2. The sequence continues at coordinate 2,901,332 of NZ_CP031030.1, forward strand.
TTTATTTATTTGGAATACCTTCACGAATGCTGGCCTTTTGGTTGTTGTTTCTTGGTTTTGCCATCAAACTTCCCATTGTCCCTTTGCACACGTGGCTACCCGACGCCCACGTAGAGGCCCCAACGCCTGTATCGGTGGTGCTTGCGGGGATTTTGCTGAAAATTGGGGGCTACGGTTTGTTGCGAATCGCCTACCCTATTTTCCCCGATGCGGCCAATGAATACGCCTTTGTGTTGGCACTTTTGGGCGTCATTTCCATCGTTTATGGGGGTTTTAATGCCCTTGCCCAAAACGACCTTAAAAAAATGATTGCTTATTCATCAGTCTCGCACATGGGTTTTGTGGTACTCGGAATTGCTTCGCTTACGTCGGAGGGTATCAACGGCGCCATTTATCAAATGGTGAGCCACGGAGTGCTTTCGGCCATGTTATTTTTGGTGGTAGGTGTTATTTACGACCGTACTCACAACCGCCTCATCGACAGCTACCGTGGACTGATTGGCCCAATGCCTATTTATACTGTGCTTACTGGAGTAGCCTTTTTTGCTTCGCTAGGTTTGCCAGGTTTTTCGGGCTTTGTGGGCGAATTATTCACCCTCATGGGAGGTTTCAAATCGGCAGTAGTTCCAACTTGGGTAGCAGCCCTTGGCACCATAGGCATTATTTTAGCCGCCGCTTATTTTCTATGGACACTCCAACGGATGTTTTTGGGGAAATTATGGGCCAAAAATCAAGACGATTTGGCAGTTTTGTATGACCTAGATACCCGTGAAAAATGGATGTTGGTGCCGCTGGCATTGCTGGCATTCCTTATCGGGATTTTGCCAAATAGCCTTTTTCAGCTTTCGGACAAAACAGTAAGTCAGTTACTCAAGGTTTTTGAATAAACAGGGGCGGGTTGTGAGCAACCCTTAACACAATCAGAACAATACGTTGGTCAGGTTGTGAGCAACCTGACTCACATATGCCCTCAATTCCACCATTTTAGTTTAAAAGTCCAAACCGTTCCTATCAATACAGGAAGAAGAATATTAATACACCAAAGCGTCAGCGTTACTGCTAAAATACGCGCAGGTTCGACGTCGTAAAAGCTAAAAACGTAAAGGGAAGAAGCTTCGCGAATGCCCAAATCACCCAAAAAATTGAGGGCTGGGATGAGGGTTTTGGCAAAAAAGACTAGAAAAATACCCGCTATGGCCACATCAAAAGGGAGATTTACCTCAAAAAGCCAAAGTAACAACGCAAACTGAAGGGTAAAAACGCCATAACGCAAGATTGCCCAACGAAACGCCTGACCAATTTCGGATAATGTATATTCTGCAATGACTTTTACGTAAGGATCTACCCATCGAAACAATCGAAAGCGAACCAAAAACTGCTCGGCTTCACCGCGTTTGGTCATCAATACCCCACCAAAAACAAGGGTCATCACCAAGGCCAGCAACAGCAGCACCTGCGGCCATTGTTGTAAAGTAGGTTGATGATATACCCAAAACCCCCAACCCAACGTACCAAAAAACAGGGACACAAAAAACTGTAATCCATTGGAAAGCAGCGCTGCTCCTACCCCCGACAGACGTTGATGACTTTGTAACGAAAGCACCCTTCCTGCTGCATCACCGACGTTGTTGGGCATTAAAAACCCCAACGCAAGTCCCGAAAGCACCCCTTGAAAGGCTTGTCCGAAGCTGATTTTTTCGATTTTTTGGGCTAAAAGTTGCCATTTACGGCTTTCGCAAGCCCAGTTGATGGGGGTCAGGAAAAGAGCGAACCCAAGGATTTTCCAATGACCTTGCTGTAAATGGAAAAGCAAAAGCCGATACACTTCCCCCAAACTTTGTCCTTTGGCCTCCACGCTGACGTACAGGTAGAGCAACATCCCCAAAAAAAGGAGCCATTTGAACACCCAAGTGATTTTTTTGAGCGAAGAAAGCCGAGAAAACCACGAAGGGCTGTTACTTTGCGTCATGCAAGATCAACAATCAAATCTGACTGAAAAAATTATTTTAGGGATTGACCCTGGAACCCGTATTGCAGGATACGGTGTCATTCGTATTATTGGTGCTCGTATCGACTTACTTCAATACGGCGTCTTAAAACTCGACAAATATAGTAGCCATGAACTAAAACTGAAGAAAATTTTTGACCGTATCACCCAACTTATCGAAGAATTTTTGCCCGATGAAATGGCCGTGGAAGACCCTTTTTACGGAAAAAACCCCCAGTCGATGCTCAAATTGGGGCGTGCTCAGGGTGTAGCAATGGCCGCTGCGCTCAACCGAAACATTCCGATTGTGGAATATTCGCCCAAAACCGTAAAAATGTCGGTGACGGGTAACGGTAATGCCTCCAAAGAACAAGTGGCTTTTATGTTGGAAAGCATCCTAAAGATGCCTCTACAACCCGAATACCTCGACGCCACCGATGCCGTCGCCATTGCGATTTGCCATCATTACCACGCCAACGCCTTACCTTCGGCAGCGGCCAAAAAGAAAGGTGCAAAAAAAGGCGGTTGGTCAGCCTTTGTGAGTGAAAATCCGAATCGAATCAAGTAATTCTTTACCACCTTCCCGAAAGTTTGAAACTTTCGGGAAGGTAGCTATTAACTTTCGGGAAGGTGGGGAAAAACATCTACGAACTCGCCACACTAACCACTGGAACGATGATTTAGGCGTATAGTACAGGTCTTTTAACCTTTACTCGTATGCCACCGACTACAACACCTCCTACCGCGTTTCAGCTTCCGTACGTTGCCCGTTTGGGTTTCGTATTGCTCAGTGTCACATTATTGGTGTACTGGATGCACGTTTTGGGGTCTATTGTTACCCTGCTGCTCTTCTCCATCATTTTGTCGATGGCCATGTTTCCCCTTACCAAATGGCTCGAAAAAAAGGGACTTCCGAATACTTTGTCCATCACCCTCGCTATTTTAGCGTTTACGGCCGTTTTTGTAGGGATTGGCTTTGTGATTGGGTACGAGGTCAACGAATTTATGCAAATGCTCCCCAAAATGCTTTCCAAAATGGAATCGTGCGCGGCGCAGATGCAGCAATGGGCGTACGAGCATTTGAAGATTTCGCACAAAATGCAAGTGAATAAGCTGCAAGAATATACGCAAAATCTAAGCTCCAAAAGCGGCGATATGGTCGGTTCGGCGGTTACAACCACGGGGTCGATGCTCGGAATGCTCGCAATAGTCCCCGTTTTTATCTTTTTTATTTTGTACTACCGCAACATGCTGACGCAGTTTTTGTACAAAGTTTTTAGCAACACCCCAAAGTCGAAGCTGAACGGCGTTTTTAGCAAAATTTATGAAGTCGTACATAATTACCTCTACGGCCTGTTTCTGGTAACCCTTATTGTAGGTACGCTTAACTCGATTGGTTTATTGGCTTTGGGTATTCAATCAGCCTTTTTCTTTGGTTTTTTGGCAGCCGTTTTGCTCATCATTCCGTATTTTGGGATACTCATTGGTTCTATCCTACCCATTGTGGTAGCGCTTGTTACCAAAGAATCGCCCATGTATGCACTCGGCGTGGCTGGTATTTTTTTCTTTGTCCAAATTTTAGAAGGAAATTTTATTACACCCTACATCGTGGGTTCTAAAATCAGCATCAACCCACTGGCTGCTATTGTCGCGCTATTTCTTGGCGAAATGCTGTGGGGCATTGCTGGAATGGCCCTCGCTTTACCACTTACGGCCATCTTGAAAGTTATTTTTGACTCAGTTTCTTACCTAAAACCCTACGGCTACGTCTTGGGAGAGCCTGAGGTGGACAAAGAACGCGAAATAAAAAGCACCAAAATTCAGGCCCTCGAACGAGAACTGGTTGAAACCATCCACGAAACTACGGATGAAGTAAAGGCTATTTTCCACAAGAAAAAAGCTGTCAAAAAAGCATCTTAATATCGGGGAATAAATTCCCCATTTTTTACCCAATATTGGTGGCAAATGGGCTTGGCATACGATTTTTATATCAAATAGCATAATTGTAAACCACTAGAAAACAGCATATAAGCCATGAAAACAATTGAAATCTCAGACATACAAGCAAGTACCATTGCAGGCATGGGAGCCGTACCACATTCGGAAGGTGTTTCGTTTAGGGTTTGGGCTCCCAACGCCAAAGCAGTATCGGTAGTTGGAGATTTCAACAGTTGGAATAATGAAGCAACGCCCCTTTCGCACGAAGAAAATGGGTATTGGTCGGTCAATGTTCCAGGCGCAACAATTGGACAAGAATACAAATACGTGCTTTTCACGGAGGTTGCAGAATTGATGCGCAACGACCCTTATGCCCGACAATTGACCAATTCGGTTGGCAACAGTATCGTGCATGACCCACATTTTGATTGGGCAAATGATGACTCTTTTCGGATACCCAACTGGAACGAAATGGTCATATATGAGCTACACATTGGGACTTTTAATGCAAAAGGAGAAGGCAAAATTGGCGATTTTTATTCAGCCATTGAGCGTCTCGACTACCTTAAAGCACTAGGAATCAATGCTGTAGAAATTATGCCCATTGCCGAATTTCCTGGCGGATACTCGTGGGGATATAACCCTGCCCATCCTTTCGCAGTAGAATCGGAATATGGTGGGCCGTTGGGCTTGAAAAGTTTTGTAAAAGCCGCCCACGAAAAAGGTATTGCCGTTATTTTGGATGTCGTCTATAACCACTTTGGCCCCACTGACATGGACTTATGGCAGTTTGACGGCTGGAGTGAAAACAATCTTGGAGGAATTTATTTTTACAACGATTGGCGGGCAACTACCCCTTGGGGAGATACCCGCCCCGATTACGGTCGGCCAGAAGTGCGTCAGTATATTCGTGACAATGCCTTGATGTGGCTCGAAGAATATCACTTGGATGGTCTCCGAATGGACATGATTCCGTACATGCGAAATGTCAACGCCGACGGAAACCCCGACAACGATTTAGCGGAAGGTTATTCGTTGATACAGTGGATTAATTCGGAAATCAGGGAAAAATTTCCCCACAAATTTACGGTTGCCGAAGACCTCCACACCCTTTCATCCATCACCGATAGTGTCGCAAACGGTGGGCTTGGGTACAGCAGTCAATGGGATGCCCAGTTTGTCCACCCCGTACGAGAAGCTATCATTGCGATGCACGACGCCGACCGCAACATGGATGCGATTGCCCATGCCATTACGCACAAATACAACAACGACGCTTTTCAACGGGTCATTTATACTGAATCGCACGATGAGGTGGCCAACGGCAAGGCACGGGTCGTTCAGGAAATTGCGGGCGAAGGCGACGTCGATAACTGGTATGCCAAAAAGCGTTCCATTTTAGGAGCCGTGCTTACGCTCACTTCCCCAGGCATTCCGATGCTTTTTCAAGGGCAGGCATTGCTCGAAGACAAATGGTTTGATGATACCGACCCAATCGATTGGAGTCGCCTGTCGGCACATAAAGGTATTGCTAAACTTTACCGAGATTTGATTCATCTAAGGCTCAACAAACACCAAACCACGGCTGGGCTTTCGGGACAACATGCGATGGTATTGCACCTCGACCACGAACGTAAAATTATCGCCTTTTATCGTTTCCGAAACGGCGGATACAACGACAACACCATTGTGATCATCAACTTTTCGCAAGAACCCGCCCACGATTTTGGCATTCGTTTTCCCAAAAGAGGGCACTGGCGATTGCGTTTCAACAGCGATTGGGACGGCTATGACGCCGATTTTGACAATCATTTTACCAGTGATTTAATTGCCGTTGGAGTCGAAGAATCCAGACATTTATTGGTTCAAGTTCCATTGGGAGCCTATGCTGCCCTCATTTATTCACTCGAAAACTAACATCCTATTTCACTCATAAACATCACAAAATCATGAAAAAAGCAACCATCATCGTCGCTGCCATGTTGGCATTCGGAACAATCTCATTATCAAGCTGCTCGCGCGAAGAAAAACGCGAAGTTGCCGACAACGTACAAAATGCCCAAGATGAGGTAAAAGATGCGGCTGACAACGTAGCCGAAGACGTAAAAGAAGCCAGAGAAGAAACGGCGGAAGAAATAAAAGAAGCCCGTGAAGAGCTATCGCTTAAAATCGAAAATCGCCGTCAAATCATTAATAGCGAGCTTGACGAGCTAAACGCAAAAATCAAAAAAGCGTCGGCCAAAGAAAAGGATAAATTAGAAGCAAGACGTGACAAGTTGAAAGAAAACTTGAACGACTTAAACGACGATTTGGCGGAAGTAAAAAAAGACGTTAAGCGCGACTGGAAACAGTTTAAACGCGACCTGAACGACCGCATTGACGCCATGCAAAAAGATTTTGAAAACTAGCCATTACACCCCAGTCCAGCTCCACAACGGAGCTGGATTTTTTCACTTCCTCTCATGAAACTCCAAGGCCAAAGTACCCTCATTTACCAAATTCCCCAGCCTGTGCCTGTTCAGATGATGCTCCGCCCGTATCGCCACGACGGACAATCTATTGTAAAAGAGCAGTTTAGCATCCAGCCAAGTGTGCCATTTACCGAATACATTGATGCCTACGGCAACCAATGTCAACGTGCGATTTTACCCGCTGGCGACGTCACTATCACGACCGACGTGGAAGCACTCGTGCAACCCTATTTGGCACCAGCCATTCCTCTACCCGCATATATTCCCGTGGACGAACTTCCCAATGAAGTGATGATGTATTTGTTGGCTAGTCGGTATTGCCAATCCGATTTGATTGATATTCAGAATCTTGCAAGAGAAATCGTTGGAAACAGCGAACTGGGTTATGCCCAAGTGGAAGCAATAAGGACATGGATTAATCAGTCGATTAGCTACCAATATGGCACTACCAACGCTACTACCACAGCCCTCGATACGGCGCAACAACGCGTGGGGGTTTGCCGCGATTTTACCCACCTTGCCATTGCACTGTGCCGCAGCTTGTCCATTCCAGCCCGCATGACGGTCGGCTTTTTAGACCAACTCGAATACATGGATTTGCACGCGTGGTTTGAAGCATACGTAGGTAATCAATGGTACACCTTTGATGCCGTTCAATCGCAAACGCAAGGCTGTCGGGTCGTACTTGGCTACGGGCGCGATGCCGCCGACGTAGCCATGGTCACACAGTTTGGGGCGGCCAATCTGCAATCGCTCACGGTCAACGTACAAGTTTTTCAAGAATAATAAGGTTTCCGCTTTTTATATGTTCCGAAAGCTGCACCAAGTTTGGTGTAGCTTTTTTTGTGGCCATTTGGGAAAAACGGGGAAAAAATTCTACATTTTTTTCTCGCCCAAAAATCAAATATAAACAACACAAAACACTGAATATCAAATATTTAACACAAAACCAAACCTCAACTGGAACAGCTTTTTTAGATTTTACTGCGTCAATCTTTAACATCAACACAGTATGAAAACGAGCATCATCACCTACTTACTTTGTTTCGGATTATTAGCACCGAGCCTCTATATACCTTCGCAAGCCCAAACGTCGTCGAAGAAAAAAACGACCAAAACCAAGCTCAAAAAAACGCAGTCAGGCGCTCTGATTGGTGCGGGAGCGGGAGCGGTTATCGGAGGAATCATTGGTAAAAACAACCGAAATACCGCCATTGGCGCCATCATTGGAGCAACCGTCGGTGGGGCAACGGGTGCCATCATCGGGCAGTCGATGGACAAGAAAGCCGAAAAACTTCGCCAAGATTTAGGACCCGATACCAAAGTAGAACGCGTGGGAGAAGGGGTAAAACTCACGATGAACGACCAACTCCTGTTTGACTTTGGCTCGGCCAAGCTCCGTCCCGAAACACTCGGTAATTTGAGAAAAATGGCCGCCACTCTCAAAAGCGACGACTATACGAATTTGCTCATTGAAGGAAACACCGACAACGTGGGCAGCGAAGCCTTCAACAAAACCTTGTCAGAACAACGCGCCGCTGCCGTATCCAATTTCTTGATAGGCGAAGGTGTTGCCTCAAATCGGGTAAAACTGATTGGTTTGGGCGAAGCAAATCCTATCGCAAGCAACGCATCTGAAACGGGACGCCAGCAAAACCGACGCGTAGAAATTGGAATTTTTGCCAACGAGAAATTAAAACAGCAAGCCGCTCAATCGGCCTTTAATGCCCAATAATCACCATACCTAACTTATTTTAACATACCAAAACCATGAGAACTCGCCTCTTCATCATCGCTTTAGTAGCCATCCTAAGCACTGCCTTCAGCGCTTCTGCCCAAGATTACCGTACGGCCGTGGGACTACGTTTAGGTTCTACCAACGGTATCACTATCAAGCACTTTACCAAAAGAAATGTCGCCCTCGAAGGAATTGTTTCTACCCGCTGGCGGGGAGTTGGCTTGACGGGACTTATCGAAGGACACACCCGCTTTTTGGGAATCAATCGCCTCAATTTTATCTATGGCGCAGGTGGTCACGTCTATATCTGGGGGGAAGGAAACCGTGGCTATGCCCCTTACCAACGCTCAAGCATTGCGGGACTAGACGCCCTTTTGGGACTCGAATACAACTTTCGAGAAGTACCCATCAACCTCGGCATTGACTGGAAACCAACCCTCAATTTCAGCGTTGACAACGGTTTCTGGTGCGACGAAGCCGCCATTTCTATCCGATATGCTTTTTAAGTGGAACGAGTTACGCACAACTCTTTTTTGTTCAAATTCAACCATTATCAAACATTAAAATCAACAATCGCCATGAATCGCAAACACATCATTTTAGCCATCGCTTTTGTAGCCTCAGCCCTTACTTCGTTCGCTCAAGACTCCGAAAACAGAGCACGAACAGGTATCCGTGGTGGACTAAACGCCTCGAATATGTACATCGACGAAGTTACCGACCGCAACCCTCGCTACGGATTTCACGCCAGTTTATTTACCCAATTACCTTTGGTGAAAAATAAATTGTACCTCCAACCCGAAATTGGGTACAGCAACAAAGGAACAACGGCCAGATACAACGTTCTCAATACTTTTCAAGGAGAAAATACTTTTAGCCTCGATTATGTAGAAGTTCCTGTGTTGCTAACGTATAAAATTGGCAATTTTGTTGACTTACACGCGGGTGGTTACGGAGGCTATTTGCTCAATGCCAACACCAAAAGTAAAAGCGATGTTGGCTCCACTCAAATTGAACTTGGGAAGGGCAATTTTAACGAAATTGACTACGGACTTTCGGCAGGTTTGAGTATTTATTTTGGCAAGTTAATGATTGGTACTCGCTACAATTATGGGCTTCGTCCAGTAGCGACCAGCGATGCCGCCAAAGTATTTATGGGTAACGCCAAAAATTCAGTGGGACAAATCAGCGTAGGTTTTACGTTCTAGGCAATGCTGTTGGGGAGGATGTGAGCATCCTCCCCACACCGCTAACATCCTCCCCACACAGCCAACATCCTCTCAGCACGGCCAACATCCTCCCATACTGCTACGAGTACTTCAGCTTCTCTTCATCTAGGTCAATTCCGTGCAATAGTTTTCGCACAATTTCTTCGTCGATTTTATCATCGGTATTATTTTTATTTTGTAGCCAAAGTCGCTGCTGTTCCAACACATCCAAGTAAATGCGCTTGGTTTCTTCGGTCAGTTCTTCAGGTTCTTCATGGCTTTTTTGCTCCCAAAATGCCACTTTAGTCCGTAGTATTTCATTTGTAACAAGGTGTTTACGATAGTTTTGGTGAAAATACTGCAAAGAATGTTCGGCCATTCCCCTTTTTAGCATTGCTTCGGTTTCTTCTTCGGGCAAATAATCCCCATAATCGGGGAGTTCCAGTTTTTTAATCAGCCACGGTAATGTAAGCCCTTGGACTACCAACGTCGTAAGAATCACCACAAACGTAATAAACAAAATAAGGTTTCGGTGGGGAAAAGGCACGCCGTTTACCTCCACAGGAATGGAAAGCGCCGCCGCCAACGACACCACGCCCCGCATTCCTGACCAAGACAACACAACGGGTGCTTTCCAACCTGGGTTGGAATCGGCTACTTGTATAAAATGACTCATTATTTTGGTCGTAACCACAGCGCCAAAAGAAGCGACAATTCGCCCAATAATAAGCACGGCAGTAATGACCAAACCATACCCAATCGCCAGAGGTAGCGCAATTCCTTCTTGCTTGAGCCCTTCGTGGATTTCGGGCAAGTCCAAGCCAATCAGTAAAAAGACCACGCCGTTGAGCACAAAAACAAAGCTTTGCCACACATTTACCCCCCGTAAACGCGACGAGCTTGAAAGAAAAATATGTCTGCGGTTGGCCAATAACAATCCACCACTCACCACCGCCAAGACCCCCGAACTATGGACTTCTTCAGCCGCGATGTACATCACATAAGGCGTCACGAACGAAAGTACAATGTCTATGTTGGCATCGGTAGGTAATAATTGATGGGCCTTCATAAACAACCATCCTACCGCTAATCCAATCACCGAACCACCAACAACCATCCACCCAAAACTTAACGCGGCTTCGTGCCAAACAAACTGTCCCGTGGCGACGGTGAGCATCGCAAAACGAAAGATAATCAGCGAGGAAGCATCATTGAGTAGGCTTTCACCCTCCATGATGGAGGACATTCGTCTTGGTAGTTTCACAAATTTTAAGATGGCGCTTGCACTTACTGCATCGGGCGGTGAAACGATTCCTCCCAACAAAAACCCTAAGGCCAACGAAATACCAGGAATGCACCAATTGGCCACCAAAGCCACCGATAAGGCAGTTAAAAATACCACAACAAATGCAAAACTGCCCACAATTCTCCGCCAACGCCACAGTTCTTTCCACGACATCGCAAAGGCTGCATCGTACAACAACGGAGGTAGGAAAATGATAAAAATCAGTTCAGGTTTGACTTGTATTTTTGGGATACCAGGAAAAAAACTGATGATTAAGCCTGTGATGACCAACAGCACAGGATAGGCTACTTTTATCCTGTCAGCCAGCATAATCAGCAGCAAAATGACGACAATCAGCGTGAGAAAAAAAGGAAAATGTTCAATCATAGATGTAAGAGGTTTGTTGCTTGATGGGTAGGTGGACGTTCAAATGTACATAAAAATTAAAATTACACCACTCATCAAATAATCGGTTGTCGGCAATGGATAAGTACTTTATTTGAAAAATTATCGCTTTAAAACGCCATGGTTCATTTGTCGGAGCAAACCAAAAATCTATTGGAAGGAGTCAATTACCGCAACAATTTGCTGGTGGTTTCGTCATTGAAAGAATTTTACCATCCCATCAAATCACACGGTTTTGCCATTAAATACGTACTCAACGGAGTCGAGCATTATACCCTCAACGGGCAGGCGTATCCCGTGGGGGCGGGCAACTATTTGCTATCTAACAATACCAGCGATGGTCACGTAGAAATAGACAAAGGCGAATTTGTGAAAGGGATTTGCATCAATATCGTACCAGAATTATTGGCCGACGTCGTAGCCAGCTGCCAGCGACCAGATACTGCTTATCCCGACGCGAATTTAGGTCATTTTTTTAGCTCACATCTTTTTTTGGAGCAACAATACTCCGCCACCAACACCCGTTTAGGCCACCTATTACGGCAACTTCATACTGATTTTTTACAGAACGACTTATTAAATTCTCCCATTGAAAACGATTTTTTTTATACGCTTTCAGAGCTAATCGTTGCCGACCAAATACCTGTTTTTAAGCAACTTCATTCCATCCCCAGCCTTAAACCCTCCACAAAGAAAGACCTCTACCGCCGACTTCATCGGGGCAAAGAGTGCATCGACGCGCTTTTTCAATTTCCACTAGCCATCGAAACCGTCGCTACTGAGGCTTGTCTTTCAGAGTACCATTTTTTTCGTCTTTTTAAACAAGTTTTTGGCCAAACTCCCCACCAGTACCTCCACCAAAAACGACTCAATCATGCCGCTCAACTGCTTGGTCGTGAGCAAGCCTCGGTCACCGAAGCGGCGATTGCATCTGGCTTTGCCGACATCCATTCATTTAGCAAAGCCTTTAAAAAATACTTTGGCGTTTCCCCTACCAATTGGCTTCAAAAAGAAAGTTTCTAGCCCTAAATTTCTGCGTGCCTCTGAGTTTTTTACATCTGGGTTATTCTGGGAGTAAAATTTATTTGTTCCATAAAAAGCCGTCATTTTTACGAATTAGCAGGATTTGACAAATCGTTTCCTCAGCTTCGCCGTAGTTTTACCCCACAGTTTGAAAACACACTACGATGAAGAAAACTATCCTATTTTTGACGCTTTTAGCAAGCACTGCCTTTGCCCAACAACCCACTCCCGACGCCCGTTTTGCAGGATTGGACACCCTTTTTGCCCGCGTCCTCAACGAATGGAAATGCGCAGGTTTTGCCGTGGCAGTGGTGGAAAAAGACAAAATCGTTTATGCCAAGGGCTTTGGGTACGCCGATATCGATTCCAAACGCCCCGTCACCGAACACACCCAATTTGCCGCAGGAAGTTGTACCAAACCCTTCACCTGCGCCGCTTTAGGCTTACTACGAGCCGAAAACAAAATAGACTTTAACCATTCTGTCCGCGAATATTTGCCTCAATTGTCGTTTTACAACGAGGAGATGAACAAAAACATCACCGTTCGCGACTTAATGTGCCACCGAACGGGTTTGCCCCGCCACGACCAAGCGTGGGCACTATTTTCCACCCATTCCGTTGATACTTTACTCAAACGGGTTCAGTATTTAGAGCCTAATTATGGGCTGCGCGAAAAATGGCAATACAACAACTTTATGTTTGCGGCACAAGGAAAAATGGTCGAAAACCTCTCTGGGCAATCTTATCGTGCCTTTGTGAGGGAACGAATTTTTCAACCTTTGGGAATGAAGGACGTTACTTTTTCGGTCGATAGCATGACGCTCTACAACGACCGTTCGTTGTGCTATGCCGTTTCGGAAGATGACAAAATCGTACCGTTAGATTATTTCAACCTAGATGTGATGTCGGCGGTGGGAGGCATCAACACCTCCGTCAGTGAGATGGCAAAGTGGGTCATGTTGTGGGCCAACAACGGTATTTACAAAGGCAAACGCATCCTTCCTGCCGAATACGTTCGCGAAGCCATCAGCTCACAAATGGTTGTGCGTGACGCTGCTCCATCGGCCAGCAACCCGTCATTGCACTTTGAAAATTACGGTCTTGGCTGGTTTTTATCCTCCTATCGGGGGCATTATCGGGTAGAACACGGCGGAAACATTTCGGGTTTTTCGACCAATACCTGTTTCTTTCCCACCGACGGCGTAGGCATTGTGGTTTTCTGCAACCAAGCAGTGTCGCGGGTTCCGTCCGTAGTTCGGAATATTCTCGCCGACCGAATGCTCGGTCTTCCTTATAAAGATTGGCAAAGCTACCTCTACACCTCCGATATGGCGGCTAAAAACGCTGCCAAGAGTGCCAAGAGCCAAATGGCGAGCTTGACCAAAACCAACGTCAAGCCCGCGCATCCAGCAGATGAATACGAGGGTTACTTCCAACACAAAGGGTACGGAACGTTTGAAATTGTAAACCGTAACGACTCGCTCTTTGCCGTTTTTCCGTTACAACAATGGTATTTACGTCCCTATGGACACGACGTTTTTGATGCTTTGCCCGTCGATAAAAGCGGAAAAGTGGCGTCCGAAGGTAGTGTTCAGCGAATTGTATTTAACCAAAATACTGAGGCCGAAATAGCCAGTGCCTCCATCGCTTTTGAACCTGAATTGATTCATCCGCTGGAATTTACGTGGTCGCCTAAAGTCAAAAAATTACCCAAAGTTGTCCTTCAACGCTACGTAGGCGAGTATAATCTCAATGGTATGGCCATGAAAGTGGGCCTCAATGCCAACGAAATTTTGTACTTATCGCTCCCTAACCAGCCTACCCGCGAATTAGAAGCGCTCGGTAAAGGGAAATTTCGGCTAAAGGGGTTGAACGGTTATTCGATTTCGTTCAGCCAAGATGCGAAAGAATTTTTACTAACTCAGCCCAATGGCATCTTCAAAGCCCTCAAAAAGAAAGCATAATCTAAACGACTCACAACGATGGAAACTTCTCAATTGGTAAAATCCAAACTCTTCAAAGTGTTTCTCGTGGTATTCATTGCCGCTTGCCTGTTTAAAATTTTTGGAAGTGGATATGATTTTGGACAATGGCTGTACCGTTCGACGCACTAACCCTGCCCGTGCGGGAGGATACACGTGCGGGAGGATACTTATATCCGACCCATCACGAGGTTTTGAGAAACCTCTGCGTTGGTTTTGAGAAACCAACGGCACCAAATGTGCGGGAGGATACTTATATCCGACCCAAAGGTTTCTCAAAACCTTCAATAACGGTTCACGAGGTTTTGAGAAACCTCTGCGTTGGTTTTGAGAAACCAACGGCACCAACTGTGCGGGAGGATACTCATATCCGACCCCTTTGGCGCGAAAACGGCACAGAGCAGCGTCCGATTTTGCACAAAAATTGTTCAATTTCGGACAAGAACTCATTCATATATTCACCCAACTACCTGTATATCAAACCACTTTAACCTTGGCACAACTTTAGTGGCACATCATTATTTCAACAATCCAAATTCCAATGACAAGAGCTATCCTTTTACTGTTTTTATCAACCCATATATTACTCGCTCAGACAGCTAAAATCAGCGGGAACGTCGCCAATACCAGCCAACAGCCCCTTGATGGTGCTGTCATTTCGTTGTTAAAATCCAAGGACTCCACTTTTGTTAAGGCAGCCATTACAGAGTCCAACGGAAACTTTGAATTTTTAAACGTTAAAGAAGGCTCTTATCTAATCAGCATTTCTCATCTGACTTATCAAAAATACCTGAGTAAAGCCTTTGAAGTGGGGCAATCTGACCTTGCCTTGCCCTCAATTCAGCTCAGAGAGGGCGAAAAAATGCTCGCAGAAGTAAAAGTAACGGGCAAAAAACCCTTCGTAGAAACCAAAATTGACCGTACGGTCATCAATGTCGATGCGTTGATAAGCAATGCAGGTACCAATGCACTGGATGTCCTCGAAAAATCGCCAGGCTTGGCTATCGACCCCAATGGAGGCATTCGTCTCAAAGGCAAAACGGGTGTCGTGGTTTTTATTGACGATAAACCCACTTATTTGTCGGCGGAGGATTTGTCTAACTACCTCAAGTCATTGGCCGCAGGTTCGGTCGAAACCATCGAAATCATGCCCAACCCTCCCGCCAAATACGATGCCGCTGGCAATGCGGGAGTCATTAACATTCGTCTCAAAAAGAATACCGTCAAAGGATTTAATGGCGGACTCAGCTTGAGCTACGGACAAGGCACGTATCGTCGTTCCAACAACAGCTTTAACTTCAATTACCGCATCAATAAATTTAACTTTTTTAGTAATCTAAGTGTAAATCAAAACAATAGCTACCAAGATTTAACCATTTGGCGGCGGTATTTCCAGCCCAATACCACCATTTTCTCCTCGGCATTTACCCAAAACTCTTACATTCAACGGAACATTGGCGGCAATAATGCCAAAGTAGGTTTTGACTATTATGCCTCTAAAAAGGCGACATTTGGGGTCGTTCTGACGGGTTTTATCAATCCTTCGCACGTGGATGTGACCAACAAAGCCAAGGTTTTCAACGCCTCCAACGAAGTTACTAGCTTGGTAGAGGCCATCAGTCCGACGGATAAAACCCTAAAAAACGGCAGCATCAACCTCAACTACGCCTACAAACTTGACAGCACGGGCAAAGAACTTTCTACCAACGTTGACTATATCCACTACCAAGCGACCACGGCTCAGTCGCTTACTAATTCGCTTTTTGATGCCCAAAATAAATTCGTTAGTCAGTCGGTTTTGGTTTCTTCTTTGCCTACAAACATCGACATCGGTACGGCCAAAATTGACTATGTACATCCGTTGGCCAGCGGCGGAAAATTTGAAACGGGCGTCAAAACAAGTTTTATCAGCACTGGCAACGTCGCTGATTTTTCTGACCAAGTTGACGGTAAACTTTTCCCCAATTATGAATTTACCAATAGCTTCAACTACAACGAAAACATCAACGCAGGCTACCTCAACTACGCCAAAGAGCTTAATCGTCTAACCATTCAAGCAGGACTTCGGTTTGAAAACACCAACATTCGCGGGCATCAATTGGGAAATAAACAAACCAAAGACTCCTCGTTTACGCGCAATTACAACAATTTGTTTCCTACCTTGTACATGCAGTATCGGTTGGACTCAGCGGCGGTGCACTTGTTAGGTTTTTCGTTTGGCCGACGTATCGAACGTCCTAATTATCAGGACATGAACCCCTTCTCCTACCCCCTCGACCGTTTTACGTACTACGGCGGAAATCCATTTTTACAGCCTACTTTCTCGTATAATTTTGAATTGTCTCACACCTTCAAACAACGCATTACAACGACGCTTCAATACAGCATCGCCAAAAACGTCATTTCCGAAACCAACGAACAACGCGGCACCATCTACTACAGTCGTCCAGGGAATTTTGGGCAACGAATTTCGTACGGTATTTCTGTTAATGGGAGCTTTCAGTTGGCCAAATGGTGGTCGCTCAACCTTTATACTGAATACATCAGTAACGGATTCAAGGCGACACTCTACGGTCAAAAACTCGATGATTCACGGTTTTATTGGGCTGTGGTGCCAACCAACCAATTTCAGCTCAAAGACGGCTGGGCGGCAGAGTTGGCAGGCTCATACCAAACCACCTTTTTGTTAGGTCAATTGCTCATTTATCCCATTGGAAACGTTCGAGCAGGGGTTTCTAAGCGCATTATGAAGAACAAAGGCACGCTGAAACTGAACGTCAGCGACGTATTTTATACCAATCAAATCAAGGGAGACATCCGAAACATAGCCAATGCCGAAGCCAATTGGTTTAGTTATTTGGATACCCGCGTGGCTACGCTTACCTTTTCGTACCGATTCAACAAAGGCAAAACGCTCAACCTTCGTCAAACGGGTGGCTCCGACAGCGAGAAGAGTCGGGTAAAAGCCTAGGCTTGTTGAACGTTGTTTTTTCCGTACCGAATCAGGTAATCAAACACCAACAAAACACAAATAGCCAATGCGCCTAACAACAATTGGTCGGGTATGGCAGAAGCAAGTTTTGAAATATCGAAAGAAATCAACTTCACTCCTCGGGGCACGGTTCCTGAGGAGTTTTTTTGTGGAAAATATAATCCAAAAACCAGCAATGCACCCAAAAAAGTCGCCACCATGTACCACACGTAGTTGGGTATAATAGGGGCAAATACGGTTTTGGGAGGTGCGATTTGTTTTAACACATCTTTCGTAAAATCGGGGGCTGTTTTTTCGAGGCCATACTGCTGCAACAACGCCCGCAACGCAGGTTCTTTCGCTTCCGATAAAGCTGCTTCTGCTTCAATTTTCAGCAAAAGTTTGTCTGTAAAAAGCGGGCTTGGGGCGTCCAAATCGGCTTTTTTTAGAAGTTCTCGTAGTTTATTTTCTTTTTCCTCTTCCATCTTAATACATTATCAGTTTCATTACTGCTGAAAGTTACTAATCCGCGTCAATCTGCGGCTTTAAATCAGCGCCCATCTGCGGGTAAAAAGACTAAACCCCTAAACCAAAATGCACTTACTCCAACAAAAAACGCAAGGAATGTTCCAGCTTTTTTCGGGCGCGAAACAGCCTAATTTTAATATTCTCGGCCGTCAACCCCGTAATTTCTTGGATTTCTTTGACCGAACGTTCATCTAAATAATAAAGCGTTACGACCACCGCTTCTAACTTAGGCAATTGATTAATGGCCTCTCTCACAAACCGCTGCTGTTCGGAGGCTTCCATCGGTGGCGCTTCCGTGGAGATTTCCTCCGACCAATACGTATCCGATAATTCGTCCGTCAACGGAGCCGTATCCAGCGAATTTTCTTTCAGCTTCGACGCCGCCGCTCGGTACGCAATGGTGTATAGCCAAGTCGAAAACTTAGACCGTCGTTCAAACCGATAAAGTTGACGATATGCCTTGATAAAAACCTCTTGGGCGATGTCCTCGGCTTCGGCTTCGTTTTCCACCATTTTTACCGCAATCGTATAAACCATGTACTTATACTTATCCACCAAATACGCATACGCGCGATGGTCTCCCTTCAGAACTTGGTCAATGTATTTGTAGTCTTGCTGTTCCATTCCTACATATGACAGGCGTTTGAGAGCATTGGTTACAGATTCGTGAATTATAATGCGGAATTTAGGGCATTCATTTTAAAACACATAGGGCACGTTAGAATTTTCACATAGTAATCATAGAATACAGCTTTGAACTCTGTTTTCTATGTGAAAAATACTGTGTGACCTATGTGGTTACCTCATAAAACACATAGGTCACTTTAGAATTTTCACATAAGTAATCCTAGAATTTTGTAACCAGTCTTGCACTTCTCCTGTCCTATGAGCAGTCACCTAAAAATTAACTGCTATGAACGAGACCCTTAGAGATTGTATTGTGTCAATTACGGCATTTGGTTCTGTATTCGGAATCCTTTATGTAATTCTGATGACCCGCCACCGTGAACGAATGTCGCTTATGGAACGTGGACTTTCGACTGCTGAGTTTTTCAACCAAAAAAGTACTTTATCTGCCACCCTCAGGTACGGTTTGTTGCTCATTGGCATCGGCGTCGGCATTTTGTTCGGCAATTTTGCTCAAACCCATTTCGACGTACCTCGACAAGGTGCATTTTTAGCCATGATTTTTCTTTTCGGCGGTATAAGCCTAATTATCAGCTTTTTAATCGAACGAAAGTTAAATAAATAAGATAGTAAATTCATTTCTCCCAAACAGCCATGAAACGTATCACTTTAATTCTTGTGTGGAGTATCATCTGCCACTTCACTGCCAACGCCCAAACAGAGAATCTTTCCAAAGCCATCCAAAGCCAAGATAGTATGATGTTCAACATTACTTTCAACACCTGCGATTTAGGCCCGTTGGAAGACTTGGTAAGCGAAAACTTTGAGTTTTACCACGACAAAGGCGGCATTACGATGGGAAAACGTGCTTTCATCAATAGCCTTAAAAATGGCCTTTGCGCCCATCCAGAGCGTTATCAGTCGCGCCGTGAATTGGTAAAAGGCAGTATGGAAGTTTATCCTCTGGCCAAAGATGGCGTCATTTATGGGGCAATTCAGTCGGGGCGGCATCGGTTTTATGAAACCAATGAAGGACAATCCGAACGTTTTGCAAGCATTGCCCGATTTACGCATTTGTGGCTATTAGAAGCGGGGAAATGGCGGTTTGCACGTGGCCTTAGTTTCGACCACCAAACCACCGATACGCCTGATAAAGAAGCAAATACCTTTGAAAACGAAGAAGGAATCAAACAATGGCTCGCCCAAAACCACATTCCAGCGCTGGGAGTGGGGATTATTCGCGATGGAAAATTGAAAGAAGTAAACGTCTATGGGGAAATAAAAAAAGGAGAAACAGCTCCCTACAACGCCCTTTTTAACGTGGCATCGTTGACCAAACCTGTCGTAGCCATTTTGACGCTTCGCTTGGTGAGTGCGGGGAAATGGAATTTGGACGAACCTTTGGCAAATTATTGGATTGATCCCGACCTTAAAAATGACCCTCGCCACACCCAATTGACCACGCGGCACGTTTTGTCGCACCAAACAGGCTTTCCAAACTGGCGTCGGAATCACCCTACCAAAAAATTAGCCTTTGACTCCGACCCAGGCACCAAATATGGATATTCGGGCGAGGGATTGGAATACCTCCGCAAAGCGTTGGAAAAGAAGTTTAAAAAGCCGCTAGACCAACTTGCCAAAGAATGGGTACTGGAACCTATCGGAATGAAAGACACCCATTTTTACTGGGATGGCTCGTTTGACGAAAGTCGTTTTGCCGTGGGTTACAATACGCAAGGTATTCCTTACAAAATAAACAAAACCACTTATGCCAATGCAGCCGACGACTTAGTGACCAGCATCGAAGACTATGGAAAGTTTTTGGTTTCGGTACTCAACAACGAGGGTCTTAGCAAAGCCGTAGCCGAAGAAATGGTGAAACACCAAGTTAAAACCAGAGAAAACAAATACTTTGGACTGGGTTGGGAAATTTATGAATTGGCAAGTGGAGACTACGCGCTTTCGCACGGTGGCGCCGACGAAGGCGTTAAAACCTTGGTGTTTCTTTTTCCCAAAACGCGCGAAGGACTCATTATTTTTACCAATGCCGATGACGGCTACAAAGCCTACGACCTTTTAGTAAAAAGTTACTTGAAAGACAAAGGAAAACAAATCATCGACATTGAAATGGGGAAAAAATAAATTAGGAGTTAAAAATTAGGAATTACGATAGTTGAATTTAGCATTTCTAATTCCCCGATTCGTAATTCCTAATTCTCTTCTACTCTTCCATCAGCCTCATGGTGTCTTGTTCGTAAGTATTTGCGGCTTGGCTATGGTGAAGCGATTGAATGACTTTGAGTGATTGTTCGATACTCCCTTTTTGCCCCAACAATACCCCCTTAATTTCAGCGTTTGCTTGAATATCTTCTACTTCCAGTGCAGCTTGATACGCCTCAATCGCCGCTTCATCTCCAAACTCGCATGAGCTTAAAATACCGTTTCGGTCATTGCCCACTACTGCCGCTTTAAAATTGAGCCAAGCTTGGTGGAGAATCCCTACCAAGGTGCCTTCATTCGCGGGAATTTCGCCCGCTTCGCGTATGTAAGCGGCTAGGGTTTCCGCAAAATTGACGCTTTCATTGTACATACTCGAAAAAATAACTTTCAAGCCTTCATCTTTGGTATCAGAGGCGGCAATTTGATAACCAGAAAGGCGGTCGTTGTTAATTCTTAAAAGCTCATTGAGCGTCCGTGTTATTACTTCGTTCTGTATCATGGTCTTGCGTTGTTTAGTGAATGAGTAGCCAATAAGCCAACAAAACAGTTCCACCCGTTTTTAGGAAACAAATTGGGGAAATGGCACATTAAAAGCGTTCATAAAAGGCCAAATTGGGGAAAATACACCTCATTTTTTCTCACAAAAAAGGATGGTATTTATTTTTTATACAATTCATTACCAAACAGTTATGACCACAAATTAAAGACAGCAACCATGAATAACATAGAAAGAAAAAGTGCAAGAGACTCGGCGGAGTCAAGAAGAATTTCTGCCTCCAAAATTACGCTTACCGTCTTATTAATAGGTATCGGGCTAATGGTAGCCGCGTATTTCGCAGGTTTTGTAACCCGCCCCAACGAACAGCGTTTTGGCAAAGTACAGACTACTGACTCCGCCATCGTCACCGAAAGTGACACCACCATTGGAAAATAAATCTGAAAACCATAAAGCGCAAGTAACATGAAAACCACAGAACAAAAAATCAAAGAAACCGCCCAAGAAGGCATCGAAAAAATGGAAAAAGCCGCCACAAAAGCGGAAGCCAAAGTGGAAGTGGCAGTAGCCAAAGCCCAAGCCAAAGCTGAAGTAGCTGCTGAAAAAGCTGACAGCAAATGGGAACAATTTAAGGACAAAGCAGAAGACGCTTGGGAGGACGCCAAAGAAAAAGCTGAAGATATTTGGGAAGATGCCAAAGACGCGGCCGAAGACGCTTGGGACAAAACCAAAGAAAAAGCCCACGAGGTAGGCGAAAAAATCTCGAAGAAAACCAAAGAAATCAAAGAAGATGTATCGGCTTAGCAGCTAAACGTCTTAAAACAAACGCGCCTGTGAGCAATGCTCGCAGGCTTTTTTTTGAAATCATTACAAAACACTTGCTATCTTTTTTACATCCAGCGGTTTTTCAACAAAACCATCTGCTCCAAGTGCCAGGGCTTGTTCGCGCAAGGCGCTCATGGCTGTCATCATCACGAGTTTAGCTTGGGGCATTTGTTGTCTCACTTGTGCGATATAATCAATGCCCGTTCCGTCGGGAAGATTATTATCCAAAAAAATCAACTGAGGGGCTTCTATTGTCAATTTGGCTAAGCCATCCGCAAGGCTGTGGGCCCGCATCGACACGATACCGTATTTTTTGAGAAACATTCCTAATAATAGACACGTATCTAGTTCGTCGTCGATTATTAATGCCCTCTCATAGACCTTATCTAAACTCGCATTATCCATTTCAATCAATCATTAAATAAAAGGCTAATCTTTCAGTAGTGGGTATGCTTACGGTAATTGTAAGCAATATATGTATTAACATTAAAAAACCGTGCCAGTAACACGTAGAAATACGGGCTGGTCTTGGTAGAATCTCCCCAATCGGGGTAAAAATGCCTCAATTTTCCACTCAAATCACGCTTCTTGGCTTTGGAACAGCCTTTTTATCTTATTGCTCGAATTCATCAGTAAATGAATAAATCATCACAAATCATTTAAACAAATAATTGCCATGACTAACAATTCAAAAGTAGTATTGGGCGTAGCTGCGGCAGCCGCAGCAGGTGCCGTAATCGGAATGATGTTTGCGCCAGAAAAAGGAAGTGATATCCGTGAAAAGCTTCGCGAAACTGCGAACAATTTCGCTTCAGATTTGCTCGACGCGCTCCAAAACGGACGTACACAATACGCCCAAGTTGCCGAAGAGGTAGAAGACGCCGCGCAAAATGCAAAATCGAAAGTAGTAGGCAAAGTAGCTGAAATCAAAGACCGAGTAGAAACGGAAGCAGGGCAATTTGCCAACTCGCTCAAATCATAACCCCTTCATTCATCCCGACCAAGCGAGGTAGCTCGCTTGGTCATTTCCCTTACCGCTATGGAAGTCATCAAATCAGCCCATGAAATCAAAGATAACGCCACCGACTGGCTCGATGCTGCCACTACCTACCTCGAAGCCCGTTGGAACTTAGGCGTCCTTGACCTCTCTGAAAAATCTGCGCGCGCTGCTTCGCACGTCGTGTCGTTGTTGATTTTAGGTACCATCGGCACCATTGTGCTGCTATTTCTCAGCTTAGGAGTAGCTTGGTTGCTAGGCGAATGGCTCCAAAGCCCCGCCAAAGGCTTTTTTCTAGTTGGTCTTTTTTACGGAATCGTAGGGCTCATTCTGTTTTGGGCCAAAGACCAATTTATTCGGGTTCCCGTTGTCAATGCCTTTATCAAACAATTTTATTATGAAAAATAACATCCAATCCATCGAAGATATTCGGGCCGAACGCGCCAATTTGAAGAATAAATTGGCCTTGTCACAACTTCACATGCACACCCGCGTACAAGCCATTCAACAGGAGCTTAATCCTGCTCGTCAAGCACTAGGTGTGGTAAAAGATGTATTTGCTAGACCCCGCAAAGGACTTCTTTACGTGGGCGTTGGCATCGGCGTTGACCTACTCCTTCGTCGTCGTTTGCTCAAAAAAGCAGGCTGGTTGCCTCGGCTAGTTGTTCCTTTTTTGGTTCAAAATGCTGCCGCCAACGTCATTCAACGCAACAGCACGTCGTTCCTAGAAAAAGGACTACGGTGGTTTAAAAAAGCGACTGACAAGCGCTAATTAGCCCCCACGGGCAAACGACTCAATTGCGTCCAAAATTTGAGCAATGTTTTGACGGTATCGTTGAAGTTTTCGTAAGAGGCAGGTTTTGTAATAAAACAGTTAGCCCCCATCGAATAGCAATTATCGATGTCTTCACTGGCGCTCGATGTCGTCAGAATCACAATAGGAATACGCCGTAACAATCCATCCGATTTTACGGCTTTTAGCACTTCCCTCCCATCCATTTTTGGCATATTTAAGTCGAGGAGTACCAAACCGATTTTGTTTTGCAACGCAGGAGAATTGAGGTTTGCAATCGCTTCTAGCCCATTTTTTGCGTAAACAATCGGGTTTTTTATACCACATTCTTCCATGACCGACTTCAATAAATACACATCGTCCTCGTCGTCGTCACAAATAAGAATCGTTATTGCTTTGTTCATTCGTTTAGGTTATTTGGGAAGGTAAACATGAAAAATGGCCCCCGATTGTCCCTGACGAGGTTCGGCCAGTATATATCCGTTGTGATTAGTGACAATTCTACGGCACAACGAAAGGCCAATTCCCGTTCCTTCAAATTCATTTCGGCTGTGTAATCGCTGGAAAATTACGAAAATTTTTTCAGCATATTGAGGTTCAAAACCTATCCCGTTGTCTATAAACGTAATTCGGTGGTATATATTTTCACTTTGCAAATCGCCTGCATTCGGTATTTCACTCCCTGCCACCTGTTGGTAGTCAATCGTTATCATCGGCATAACCCCTTCATGACAATACTTGATTGAATTGGAAATCAGATTAGTAAACAACTGTTCAAACTGACTTCGAACCCCCAACACCTCAGGAAGTTGCTGATTTATGATACGTGCGTTCCTCTGGATAATACGCTCCGACAATTCTTCTCGTACATTTTTCAGCACCACATTCAAGTCCACTTTTTCAAAATTTTCTTCCCTTCGATTGTTGGCTTTGGAAAATGCCAACAGGTCATTGATGAGGTTTTGCATCCGCATCGCCGACTGACTTATTTTCACTAAGCTGTTTTGAGCATCTTCGTTGAGCTGTGGCGCATGTCGCACCTGCAAACGTTCGCTAAATGCTCGAATTTTACGCAACGGCTCTTGTAAATCGTGCGAAGCTACGTAAGCAAATTGTTCCAATTCGGCATTGGTCCGTTCGAGTTCTGACAGTTTATTTTCCAACTCTGTTTGAAACCCAATCCGACGGCTCAGTTCTACGTACAAAAGACGGAAAAAGACGGCCAAAAAAGCCAAGGCTAACCCACACAGCCCCAACAGATACAGCGACATATTTTGGTCAGCACTTTTTTGTAATTCAATGCGGAGCTCTAAGTAACCTTTCTCCTGCTGATCAAAACGCTCAGAGGTAGCCCGAATTTTATCCATATACCCTTTTCCAAGATTCAAGGTCTTTAGGTCGATTGGGATATTTTCTTGCGCACGGGCAATGTTACCTTTAATAAAAATCAACCGTTGCTTGATGAATATTTCCAGCGAATCTAGCCGCTTCAATTGGGTATCGTTGTCGCTCACAAGCGCCCGCAAGTCCGACTGATATTGCTTTATATTTTCGAGTCCTTTTTGGTAAGGCCCTAAAAAATGCTCCTGATGCGACAGTAGAAAACCGCGTTGACCAGTTTCTATGTCAACTAATGTCTTGATTAGTTCTTTGTTCAAAAATCGGATTTGGTACGAATGCGCCACATCATTCGTCCGTTTTCCCATCTCTTCAAAGTGATTGAAGGTAACCCAACTCAAAAAAACCAATAAAAGTAAGCTGACAAACGTCGCCAAGATAATGGTAAAAAGGGCACTGGGGACGGAATACAAAGGATTCAAATTGGGAATTTTTTTACCCGAAATACTGTGGAAATATTTCCCCAATTTGGGCAAAAAACGAATCAAAAACCACACTTTAATTTTCTGCGCTCTTGTTCTCATGCGAAACTGTTACCAAGTCTATCAAAATTCAGCATTTTTTTAGAATTAACTAAAATTTGCTACCCCATTTTTCAAAAAAATACCCAAAAGTAAAACTTGGGCATATTTTTTTAATACCACAACCACAGAACAATTCCCATACCACACCATGGCCGCACCTGCCTTTAATCTGTTACAATCGCAAAAGCAAACGCTTAAAATCTCGCCCTCCCAAATTCAGTTGCTCAATTTTTTGCAATTGAATTCGCTGGAGCTTGAGCAGTACATCAAAAACGAGTTGGAAGAAAATCCGCTCTTGGAAGAACGTCAAAACGACGAGCAAGACGGAGAAGCACACGACGCGGAGTTTTCGTCGGGCACACAAGCAGAAGACCGTACCCAAGACTACATGGACTGGGACGAGTTTAGCAACGATGATTTACCTGATTATCGGACGCGCATCGACCATGCCTCCGACGACGACAAAATATATACGCCTGTAGTGGTCGAAACCACCGATTGGCGGAGTGAATTGAAAGAACAATTTCACTTGTTACCTTTTTCAGAAAAACAGCTACAACTTGCTGATTTTCTGATAGACTCCCTCACCGACCAGGGCTATTTGCCTGCTTCGGTAAGTGCCTTAGCGGATGACGTTTCGTTTACTACGGGGGTATTTGTGGAAGAAGAAGACGTGCATTTCTTGGTTGATTGTCTCCGAAAAATGGAGCCCATTGGTTTGGGAGCACGCGATTTAAAAGATTGCCTGTTGATGCAGTTGGCCCGCGAAAAAAGTCCCGCTGCGGGCATAGCTTCGTGGCTGGTTGATGACCTTTTTGAGGAAGTTGCGGCCCGTAATTATGATAAAATTATGCGCATGAGCGGCCTGCAACAGCACGAATTAAAAGAGGCAATTACGCTCATTAGCACCCTCCGCCCCTACCCAATTGTCGATGGTGGAAGCAGTTCGGCCATGGTGATGAAAGAAACCATTGTGCCTGATTACATCATAACGGTCGAAAACGAGGCCATCGAAGTCGGACTTAACACGCGCGGGATTCCACCGCTGAAGATCAATACCGATTATGCCAAATCTGTGGGCACATCGCGGTCGGCGGCAAGTTACGTCAACTCAAAAATTTCGGCCGCCCAGTGGTTAATTGAAGCCATTTTACAACGCGAAGCCACCATGCTCAAAACCATGCGCACCATTGTAAATTTGCAGCGTGCGTATTTTTTGACGGGAGATGTACGGCACTTGAAACCGATGGTATTGCGCGATATTGCCGAACGCATCAAAATGGATGTGTCAACCGTTTCGCGTACAACAAGCGGAAAATTTGCCCAAACACCGTTTGGAATTATTCATTTAAAAGACTTATTTACCGAGGGAGTTAAAACCGACAACGGCGAAGAAGTCTCAAACCGCCAGATTCAGTCCGCTTTGGTCGCGTTGGTGGAGCAAGAAGACAAATCTCAGCCGCTCAACGACACCCAATTGACGGAGCTTTTGGCGCAACAAGGGTATTCACTGGCCCGTAGAACGATTGCCAAATACCGCGATTTACTCGCTATTCCGTCCGCAACCATGCGGCGAATTTTATAACGTACTTACTTGATTTTAATTAGTATTTGCATCTCATGGGACAAAAAATCTTAGTCATCGACGACGACACCGACATCTGCTTACTTTTACGCCGTTTTTTAAGTAAAAATGGGTTTGATGTAGCTATTGCACACAATGGTGTCACTGGCTTGGCCACCCTCGACGACTTTCGTCCAGACCTTGTTTTGACGGATTTCAAGCTAGGAGATATGGACGGCGTTACGATTTTAGCCCAAATCAAAGAGCGGTTTCCTTACGTTCCTGTGCTCATTATCACGGGTTATTCCGACATAAAAGTGGCCATCAACGTCATGAAACAAGGTGCTTATGATTACATCACGAAGCCCCTTTTTCCCGACGAAATTCTATTAACCATTAAAAAGGCCCTCAGCCAGCCCACCCACCACGTTGTGCCTGCGGCGACGTCGGTCGAAGAAGAAAGCAACAGCCCATCTTCGTCCCGTAAAAAAAGCAGCGGCCCCGCTCCTGCCTATATTTTAGGAAATGGCCCCGAATCTCAGCAGTTGTACAAACAAGTGGACTTGGTTGCCCCGACCAATTATAGCGTACTCATTTACGGCGAAAGCGGTTCAGGAAAAGAAGCCGTAGCCCTCGAAATCCACCGTCGGAGCAAGCGCGCCAACGGGCCGTTTGTTGCCATGGACTGTGGGGCCATCTCTCGTGACTTGGCGGCGAGTGAGTTGTTTGGGCACGAGAAAGGGTCATTTACGGGCGCACTTACCCAAAAAATCGGTCATTTTGAAATGGCCAATGGCGGTACGCTCTTTTTGGATGAAATTGGGAATTTACCCTACGATGTTCAGGTATCTTTACTCCGCGTGGTGCAAGAACGGAAAGTACGCCGAATTGGCGGAAATCGTGAACTCGAAGTTGACGTACGCATCATTGTCGCCTCCAATGAGCGCCTCATCGAAGCCGCCCGCCGAGGAAAATTCCGCGAAGATTTGTATTACCGTTTCAACGAGTTTAGCATCGACGTCCCACCGCTTCGTGACCGCAAGCAAGATCTCATGGCGTTTGCGCAATTTTTTCTTGATAAAACCAACGACGAATTGGGGAAAAATGTCCGTGGTTTTTCGGCCGAAGTCATTCAGGCGTTTGAAGAATACCCTTGGCCTGGTAACCTTCGCGAGATGCGAAACGTCATCAAACGCTCTACATTACTGTCGGAAGGAAGCTTAATAGAAGCCCGAACGCTCCCGTTTGAGTTGCTGAATTACAGCCGATTGCTGTTTTTAGAACCCAGTACCCCTGCGGTAGCCTCATTGCCATCTCCACCCGTAGAAGTGCCCGTTTATGCACCACCCCAGCCCATCGTTTCGACGCCCGTAGCGGCAAAGGCTCCATTTAACAAAACCGACCTAAAAGCCGCCGCGCTGGAAGCCGAATACGAAATGATTTTGAATGTATTGAAACAGGTTAATTTCAATAAAAGTAAAGCTGCCGCCGCTTTGGGCATCGACCGAAAAACGCTTTATAACAAAATGAAAAGCCTCAACTTAAACAGCTAGGTGTCCCAGCTGTTTAAGGCATTTTCAGCAACCATGACCGTACCCTACGATAATCCGCTTAAAACATTTCAGCTCGACTTAATAGGAAGTCAAGTAGAATTACTTTGTCGTATTTTGCCTGACCTCATTTATGTAATTGACCTAAAAATCAAGAAGTTAGCATTTGTCAGCGACCGAGTTACCGAATTATTGGGATACTCGCTCGACGATATTCACGACATGGGCGACACGTTTGGCCCTATCATGGTCATTGAAGATCGTGCGAATTTTTCTACCCAAATCTCAGAAAAATTCCAGAACCTTCAGATTGGTGAAAATGTAGAATTTATGATGGGATTTCGCCACAAAAATGGTGACATTCTTACGCTTCGTAACCGTGGTACTGTCCTTAAAAAAGACGAAGAAGGAAACAACCACTACCTGATTCTCACTGCTGAAGACGTCACTCAATCGCAACTCAGGGAGCAAACAATTTATAAAAAACAACAACACATCGAAGATACCGAACGCGCGCTCAAGTTTGGCTCATGGGCAGTAAGCAATTACCCCGCCAACGACAAAGTGTATTGGTCTAACGGTGTTTTTGATATTACGGGACTGTCTGTTAAAGACTATCCCGACAGCTTTGTTCCGTATCAAACTTACTCGGAGCTGATTCCCGCGCAGGAGCGTGAGCGCGTGCAGGCCATTGCCCAAGCCCACCTCGCCTCCAAAGACCCGTACTATGAAATTGAGCACGGGATGATTGACACCAATGGCCAACAAAAACAGGTTTTGCTTCGCACCCATGCTTTTTTTGACGAGCAAAGCTTTTCGCTGATTGGAACCGTTTCGGACATTACCCTGACCAAGCGCTACGAAGACGAACTTGCCACGAAAATTGTCGAGCTCGAACGTCAGCAAGCGCAAATGGAAGAGGCAGAATCCATTTTTAAGTTTGGAAGCTGGGAGTGGCAGTTAGGCCAACAAAGTTTTCGCTGGTCGGAGGGGATGTTTCATTTGCTAGGCATTGACTCAAGCACTTGTCCCAATCATACTGTTCCCGAAGGATTTTACAATCAGTTTGGACACCCTAGCGACATCAAGGCCATTGATGATTTTGCGGCTGAATTATTAGCTGGGCGAAATCACATCAACGAACTCAACCACCGCCTGGTTGATAAAAATGGCGATTTAAAGCACATTTCTATTCGGGCAAAAAGCCATTTTGACGAACACGGCAAAGTCCAAAAAATCGTTGGGGTTTGCATTGACGTCACTCAACTTGAAATTTATAAACGCGAGCTCGAACGCCAGCTCGAAGCCGTCAATAAAAGTAACCGTGAGTTGGAGCAGTTTGCGTACGTAGCTTCCCACGACTTACAAGAGCCGCTGCGCAAAATCATTGCGTTTGGCGAACGTCTCGAAAAGAAATACCAAGAAAGCCTCGGTGACGACGGGCGTTTTTTGCTGGGCCGCATGACCAATGCCGCCCAACGAATGAACCACCTCATTGAAGGGCTTCTGACCTATTCACGGGCATCGCGCCAAATGGAATCGCTGCAAACGGTTTCACTACAAGAGGTTATCAAACAAGTACTTGAAGACCTCGAACTGAAAGTCCAAGAAAAACAAGCTACCATCACAGTTGGCAACTTACCAGCGGTGGACGCCCAACCCGTTCAGATGCGTCAGCTATTTCAAAATCTCATCGACAACGCCCTGAAATTCAGCAAAAAAGACAGCAAACCCAGCATTGAAATCTCGGCAGTTGCGGTCAGTAAAAATGACATAAAGTACAATCCGCAGCTTAATTCTGAGCTTCATTACTATAAATTTTCGGTCAAAGACAACGGCATTGGCTTTGCTCCCGAATACAATCAACGCATTTTTGGGATTTTCCAACGACTTCATGGACGCTCTGAGTACGAAGGAACGGGCTTAGGATTGGCCATTTGTCGAAAAATTGTGGAAACCCACCAAGGGTATATCGAAGCCGAAGGCCAAGAAGAGCAAGGAGCCGAATTCGTCTTTTACTTGCCTGTCAAATAACTACCTCGCTTTAACCTATGTTTAACCTGTAACACCAACCACTTTGGAAGCACAAGACACCCACTACAGCAAAAATCGAGCATTAATTTTGGTCGCTGAAGATGATGAAGATGATCAACTGTTCACCAAAGAAGCCTTTGAAGAAGCCCGTTCATATATTGATATTCGCTTTGTAAACGACGGTCTGGAGCTACTTGATTACCTCAAAAAACGCAACAAATACGCCGAACCCGCCGATGCGCCACGGCCTTCGCTTATTTTGCTTGACCTCAATATGCCCAAAATGGATGGTCGCGAAGCCCTCAAGGAAATTAAGTCGGACGAAACGCTACGTTCTATACCAATCGTTGCCCTCACTACGTCCAAAGCTGAACAGGACGTCCTAAAAACGTACCAATTGGGCGTAAATAGTTTTATTACCAAACCCGTCACATTCACCGAATTTACCGAAATAGCCCGAACCCTCGGCCACTATTGGCTTGATATTGTTCAACTTCCGCAAAATCGTAAGTAAGCTTTTTTAACGCACATGAGCACCGAAACCCTCAAACTCCTCATCGTTGACGACGACGAAGATGATTTTTATCTAACCTCCGACTACCTCAAAGAAATACCTTCCAAGACGTTTGACATCACTTGGGCAAATTCATTCAATGAGGGCATCAAAAAACTCACGCAGGATAACTTCGACCTCTGTTTTTTTGATTTTTTGTTGGGGGCAAAAACGGGTATCGACTTGCTCAAAATGGCCCTCGAAAGGGGCGTAAGTTGCCCCATCGTGCTGCTTACGGGAAAAGGCGACCAGCACATCGACCTCGAAGCCATGCGTCTGGGTGCGATGGATTATCTGGTTAAAAGTGAGTTGGATTCTGAAAAATTAAATCGGTGTATTCGGTATTCATTGGAGCGTGCAGAAAGTGTTCGGCGGCTACGAGAAAGCGAAACCAGGCTGCGTAATATTTTTGAGCACATGAAAGATGCGGTGCTTTTGAAGCGCCCCAATGGACTCATTTTTTACCACAATACTGCCGCCCTTACCCTCCTTGGATTTGACGAAACCGACATCCGACAGCTTCATTTTCGCGATTTGTTTGTCACTGTTTCTGATTATGACCGCTACGTACAGGCCCTTGAGCACCGCGATTCGTTAGACCATTTCGATGCGCTATTGCTCCGAAAAAACAACGAACGAATGCTCTGTTCTCTCCACATCAGCAGGCACACCGACAGCGAGGGGATTCCGTACATTATGATTGTCATTCAGGATATTACGACCCGAAAAAAACTTGAACGAGACCGATTACTGGCCGAAAAAGCCGCTTCAACAGCCCGTCTTGTACGAACGCTTGCCCACGAAGTTCGGAACCCCCTTACCAACATACACCTGTCGCTCGATCAACTAGAACCTGAGCTTGAAGACGAAGATTTACGCCTTTTTACAGATATAATTCGGCGAAACGGCCACCGAATCAACGGCCTCATCACCGAACTCCTCAACTCCTTTAAACCCCAAGAAACGATTCTCAAACACGTTTCTATTCAAGATATTTTGGAAGCAGCCCTTGCTGAGGCCATCGACCGCATCAATTTGAAGAAAATTACACTGGTCAAAGAATTTGGACAGGCGTGTTTTTTGGAGTTAGACGAGTCAAAAATTAAAATTGCCCTACTCAATCTTATTATCAATGCCATCGAGGCCATGGAACCCGAATCGGGCGTGCTGACCATTGTTACTTACATCGACGACGAAACCTGTTTTGTCAAAGTCCAAGACAATGGCTCGGGGATTAGCCCAGAAAACCTAAACCGTTTATTTGAGCCTTATTTTACCTCAAAAACAAACGGTTTAGGCTTGGGATTAGCCGCTACGCTTACCATTTTACATTCGCATCAAGCGACGGTCGAAGTCGAATCCGAACTTGAAAAAGGCACCACTTTTACTGTGATGTTTCCACTTGCGAAATATACGTCCTTTGCTGAGGAGGAAATGGTCTGATGATTGTTTTTCGGAACAACGACCGCAATAGCTCAATCGCCAACGCACCCACCACAAGCAGCATAGCAAACACCGTGGCCCACACCAAAATACGGTGGTACTCTGCTGCTTGATGGCGTGCGATGAGGATGCCCGTAAAAGCCCACAAAACTGAAAGGCTCAAATACCCATTACGGAGTATATTCAGGGCAATGCCCGTCACAATGGCGCCAATAACGACCATTGTACTTGCCCACGACACCTCGTTGCCTGTCCAGCCTAAACTTACCAAATAGGCAGTCACGTTGGCAATCGTTGCAATGCAAATCCAGCCCAAATACAACCCAAATGGCGCTTTTAGTGCCACCCGACTTCCGAGCGTAAGCGCTGGGGCAATGCCATCTATTTTGCGATTGATTTGAACCAATTGGGCCAATAACAACACCATAACGACTACCGAAATGGCGATGTACTCAAAATGCCACAAACAAATCCAAGAGGCATTCAGAAAGCAGGTCGTCACAAACCCCAACCCGATACTTCTAACCGTTTCGCCCGTGGCAGGATCCACATTTCTTTGAAAC
Organism: Runella sp. SP2; assembly: GCF_003711225.1. Taxonomy (NCBI): domain Bacteria; kingdom Pseudomonadati; phylum Bacteroidota; class Cytophagia; order Cytophagales; family Spirosomataceae; genus Runella; species Runella sp. SP2. Next base: position 2,934,455 of record NZ_CP031030.1, read on the forward strand.
ATCGACTTGCTTTGCTTGACACAAAACCAAAAAAGGAGAAGATAAATCACTCCCCAAATGGAAAACGTGAGGGGGGCAGGGACAAATAAATTAGGGTATTGGTCAGAAAGCTGACCCGTAGTTTTATGGTTTAAAGGTAGCGCTACGGCAAGGTAATTGGCCGCAATCATCACTACAAAAAAGACCCAGTTAAGCAACTGTAAAGTCTTGACTCCTAGGTTATTCATCTGTGCTTTCATAGTTTTTCATGTTTTCTATTATTAGTAAAACACACGTTCCAAAGCCATTGTTTGCCCCAACTGTGGCATTTGTTCCACACTTTCCCCCATGTCTCGCCGTATTTTCCCCATTTTTTGGGTCTTTTTGACATTGGAACAAAGTTTTTAACTCACTGAGCATCAATCAATTTTTCAACCTAAAACCATTTTCAATCATGCGCTCTCTCTTGTATATTATCGCGGTTATTTTAGTAATAGGCTGGTTAATTGGGGCATTTGCCTACAGCGCTTCTGGGCTTATTCACATTCTTTTGGTATTTGCCGTTATCTCGTTCCTGATTGGATTTATCCGTAGAGGAACGGTTTAGCACCACGACGCTACGTTTTTGTTGATGTTTCACTTAAAAACTGTTCAATTGTATGGAAGCTCTCATTTTGTTAATAATCATGGGTGTAGGACTCATCGGACTTGCAGTTTCATCGGCGTTGCTTTATTCAACTTATCATCCCAAACAGGATGAACTCAACACAAACGTAGATCAAGCACACCGTGACTTGTTCTTTCGGAAAGTCAAAAACAACGCCACCCGTATGCGTCACGCTCTTCACTAATAGATAGTACCACAAACAAAAACGCGCTATTCCAAAACAGATGGAATGGCGCGTTTTTTTAGTTTCTTCTTCTCTGTAGTGGTAAAAGGCCAGTAAGTTGTCTTTAGGATAGTTGGGAAAGAACCGCCCACTACGTATTTTTGCAGGAAAGAAAAAACTCGTATAGTTGAAATTTACAGCCCAAATAACGTCTATCATCCTCCTACTCTTAACCACTTTGGCCGTCTATGCCCAAGAGGTTAGTATCCAAGTTCTCCAACAAGGAACGTCTTTCAGCGACTCTTCCTTTTATGATATTATTCCCGTAGCCAACCAATTTTGGATTGGTGGCAAGTACGGAACCCTCAAAGCCAGTGATGCCAACGGCCAACTTTCCGACATTTCGTACCCCAACCAACACGTTGATATTTATAAATTTGACCGCTTCGATGACCAAAACCTGATTGCTTGCGGTGATAAAGGAGTGATTTACAAACACAACTTAGGGTCAAAAACGTGGGAAGTGATACGGGTAAAAGGCTACGAAAAAGCATGTTTTTACAACATGGCCGTCGTCAATGACTCTACGGCGTTTATCTGCGGTGGCAACTCAGCCATTGCCCACTCTCAGAAAACCATTCCGTTGGGTTTTATTCTCAAATCCATTGACCGTGGTCGCACTTGGGAAAAAGTCTATAGCAATCCTTTTCAAATGGTTTGGTGCGTTAAGTATAATCCTCATAATCAGCAAGTATATGCCTTAATGTACACCCCAAACAAGACTTTTTTGTACGCACTCTCAAACGACCAATGGAAACGTCAGGAAAAAATAGGCAATAGTATTTTTCACGAAATTCAGTTTGACAGCCCATCGCAGTACGTAGCCATGGGTGGGTGGATTGGAAAAAAAGGGCGCGTTCATCGCAATCGGCAACGTTCCGAAATCCCACTTTCGGGCTTGGTTTGGGGGCGCGTAACCAACCACAAATACGAGCTTTACACCGCCTGCAATGGACAAATATTACTGGGCGACAACGCAGGAAAATACAAACGTTTTGGCATACAACTCAACGACCAATTTAGCATTTACGAAGCCGTTTTTACTTCCGAAAACACCGCATTAGCCATCGGTAGCGCCCAAACCCTGCTTAAAATCACGATTCAGCCCACGCTTCCTACTGTAGGAAGTGCTCAGTAAAGTTGAAGAAATTTTTGCAAGCCCAAGGCAATCAACGCCGTCGTGTAGGCATCGGATGTGAAGTAAAGTACATTGCGCACCACCGTTCCTCCCGAAAAAAACACGCCTCCCTTCCAATAAATCTGGTCTTTTTCCTGCTGTTTTTGGCTATTTAAAAACTCTACCACCAACCCTACTTTTTCTTTAGGAACATCGACTCCTGCTTCTTTAAAATACAACAACGCCAACAACGCATAAGCCGACGACTGCACCACATCTCGGTGATTTACTTTTCGACGACTCCAAAAACTTCCATTGTCCCGCTGTGAAGCAACGAGGTGACTCAACATGATTTTGGCAGTTGGTCGTAACGAAGAATCGCCAGCGGCAAATGCTTTGGCAACCGCGTAATGAAAATGGTAGCGGTTTGGGTAATACGTCGCCGCCCGCCGCCAGCGCTGCATTTTTGCTTGGTGTTCAATAAAGTTTTTTGCCCCTACCCGCCCTCGGCTTTGGGTCAACTCGCCCTTTTTGGCCAAATAGGTCAGGACGTTGGCGTTCACGACGGCGTCTAGGTCGTTGGTCCCGTACGGAATGTAAGGCTGATAAGGCGTTGGGTAGCAAATACTACTTTTCAGAAAAAACGTCTGGTTGTGTCCAATCGTTTTTAAGATATTCCAACGTTTAAATTCCGCCTCCTTTCCTAGCCAAGTCATATAAGCACTTGAATTAGGCAAGCCATTAAATAAGTAATTGTACCAATGGCGATTTTTACGATTTTCGTCCAAAAACGCGTCAAAAATCCGAGGGCTTACCAAGCTGTCATTTGTCCCAAAAATGCGGTTGTGATACCAAATCGCCAAGTTACCCGAAGCCGTATCGTCGGCGTCATTTTCGACGTTGGCAGCATTATTGATATAACGAGAATTTAATTTATACTGCGTTGGACGCCGCACCAACGGCACAGGCTGCGGTTCTGCCCCCCGTTGTAAGTCGCGATTGGGCGGTAATTTTTTCCAAAAATTAAATTCCAAATTCGTAGCGTACGAACAAATTTCGGGGTAGGCTTTGAGTAACATGGGGCGAATTTTATGCAAAGCGGTGTCCGACAAATACATTTCAGCCAACAAGTTATGAATACCAATTGTGGTAAAACTGTTTGAGTCTCGGTACTTGTGGCGTGTACCTAACAGTACAAAACGCGTGTGCATTTGCATGTAAGCAGGCCATTCGCCCGCATATTCTTTACCCTCAATGGTGAACGCGCATTGGCTCTTTTCCAGGTAGTTAAGGGCAAATTTTATTTCCAACGCAATCGAATCAGGTGTTTGGGCGTTAGTTGTGGTAATTGCTCCACAATAAATGATACCAAAGCAGAGGCGGCGCAATCGCCAACATCGTATGTATAATTGAGTAAGGCACAGAGACATTTTATTGAAAATCTTTTTTACTTATGACAATACCGTCAAAATAGGATTCGTTATTTGAACGAAAAAACAAGAAAAACGACCTTTTTGAAGTTTGGCAAAGTTATTGATAGACAACAAATCGACGGATTCTTAGTTCTTTTAAGGCAATAATTGTACTTTTGCCGAGTTAATAAACAAACATTTAAGGTACAAAAATTCGTAATTAACGATTACAAGGATAACTAATAACGATTAACTATTTAATCTAAATGGTCAAATTCAGTATGAAAGCGGCGATTTGGGTGCTCTCAGCCACAGTGCTGATCAGTGCTTGTAAGTCGAAACACCCTTCAAGCCTCAATCCAGGCAAGAAAAGTACAGCAACGAACGTGGATTTTGCTTCTAAAAACGGCAAAGCCAAAAAAGGGAAGAAAGGTGTTGCAGCAACGTCTACCGAGCCAGAAGGCTTCGCAGTAATGCCTTACAAATCGCAAGTGGTAGGTCCCAACCTTGTGTTTATCGAAGGAGGACGTTTTACCATGGGGGCGTTGGAAGAGGATGTGATGAACTCTCGTGACAATCGTGAGCGTACGGTCAGTGTGCAGTCTTTCTACATGGATGAAACCGAGATTACCAACCTCAACTACCTCGAATACCTCCATTACGTACAGCGCGATTCATCGGCAGAGGTAGCCTCTAAAGCACTTCCTGACACAACGGTTTGGTACGATCCCTTGTCGTTCAACGACTCGTACGTAACGTACTACTTCCGTCACCCTGGTTTCCGTATGTACCCAGTAGTGGGCGTATCGTGGGTACAAGCAAACGACTATTCTATCTGGCGTACCAACTTTGTGAACGATAACCTAGCCAAACAAGCTACGGGTAAACCAAAGAAATCGTCGCTGGGTGGTAAGAAGAAAAAAGGCCAAGCCATGGCTGAGTCGGAAGCATTGGCCACCAATGCTCGCCCAGCGGTAGAAAGTGGCTATGTGCTACCAAACTATCGCCTTCCAACCGAAGCTGAATGGGAATATGCCGCCAAGGCTATGATTGGTACACAGTATGCCGACGAAAACCAGTCGAACCAACGTATTTATCCTTGGGATGGTTCATCTTTACGTAACCCACGTGGCAAACACAAAGGAGAAATGATGGCCAACTTCAAACGTGCCAAAGGTGACTATGCGGGTATTGCTGGTAAGTCAAACGACGGTGCCATTATCACGGAAGAGGTTTACAAATACCCTGCCAACGATTTTGGTTTGTACAACATGGCTGGAAACGTAAACGAGTGGGTATATGACGTCTATCGTCCGTTGTCATCAATGGACTTCAAAGACTTGAACCCGTTACGTCGCGATGGTTTCTTGGACGAAGAAAAACGCTATGACGTAAAAGGTAACAACTCAGTAATCAACGACAAACTCCGTGTTTACAAAGGAGGCTCTTGGAATGACGTAGCTTATTGGTTGTCACCAGGAACGCGTCGTTTCTTGTCACAAGATTCTTCGACGGCCATGATTGGTTTCCGTTGTGCAATGATTTCGACAGGAAGAAATAAATAATAATTGATTTTATATTTTTACACGAAAAGAGGCGGCTGAAAAGTCGCCTCTTTTCGTGTAAATACGGCTGATTATCAAGCACTTTTACTAAAACACAAAATCTATGTAAAAAATATTTTTTATAAAATATTTGGATTTCACGAATCACTACTAGACCTTTGTGACCAGCAAAAATGGCCAGAGAAAAAATCTCTGGCCATTTAAAAGTTCTAATAATACATATATTCGATAGGGTATAGGTATTTTCATAAACCACAAATAACAACCACCAAAAACTGTCCAATTCGCCACGATTATGAAACAGGCTCTAAAAGTATTCTATTCGATAGGTTTACTATTTTTTGTATTTCAATCGAATGCACAAAACACCCCCGTTATTAATGCTACCTTATCGGGAACTGTTATCGATGCCGTCACCAACGAACGCCTTATTGGCGCTTCGGTCTCCATCAAGGGTACGACAAACGGTGCCTCCACCGACGCCAACGGCGAGTTTCGACTCATCACGGGGCAAAAACTTCCATTTACGCTTATTGTTTCCTACCTAGGCTATAAAACCAAAGAGTTGGTAGTGAATGAACCCAAAGTGGAGATTCGTTTAGAAGCAGGTTCTAACCAACTCGAAGACGTGGTCGTTACGTCACGCCGCCGTCAGGAGTCTGTGCAAGACATTCCTATTCCAATTTCGGTAGTACGCGGAGTAACCGTTGAAGACCAAGGTGCTTTTAACGTAAACCGTTTGAAGGAATTAGTACCAACAGTTCAGTTTTATGCCTCAAACGCTCGAAATACTACCCTCAATATCAGAGGATTAGGCTCAACCTACGGATTAACCAACGACGGAATCGACCCTGGTGTCGGCTATTACGTTGATGGTGTTTATTACGCTCGTCCAGCAGCTACAGCCCTTGATTTTATTGACATCGACCAAGTAGAGGTACTTCGTGGTCCACAAGGAACCTTATTTGGAAAAAATACAACTGCGGGTGCCTTCAACGTAACCTCACGCGCTCCTTCTTTTGACCCAACTGCCAACTTTGAACTTAGTTACGGAAATTACGGCTACATTCAAGCAAAAACTTCAATCTCTGGTCCATTAAGCAAAAAACTAGCGGCAAGGGTTTCGTTTTCGGGTACGCAAAGAAATGGGTTGTTTTACAATACTCGCACCCAAACCAACATCAATGACATCAACAATATCGGCGTCAGAACGCAGTTTTTATACAAGCCAACTGAAAAGATAAACATCACTTTTATCGCCGACATCACCGACCAAAAACCTGTGGGGTACGGTTGGCCAGTCGCCAAAGTAGTCACCACAAAACGCGCCGCTTATCGCCAATTCAACGCCATTATCGCCGATTTGAACTATAAACTACCCTATGAAAGTGCTTTTGAAAGAATCATTGACCATGATACTCCATCCAGAGCTGGCAACCAATTAGGGGGATTATCCTTGAATGCAGACTTTAAAATCGGCAAAGGAACCTTGACTTCCACAACAGCTTGGCGTTATTGGAAATGGGATCCACTCAATGACCGCGATTACATCGGTTTGCCGTCTTTCACTATATCATCAGGAACCTCTGCCCACGACCAGTTTTCGCAAGAATTCAGGTATTCAGGAAAAATCAATGACAAAGTAAGCGGCGTAATTGGTGCTTTCGGTTTGTGGCAAGACCTAAGAACTGATCCAGTGCACACTGAAGAAGCAGGTTCAGCACAGTGGCGCTTTGCACTTAGTTCACAAGATCCCGTAGTAGTGGCGCGTTGGAAAACTCCTGGCCTATTGGACAACTACGGTATTAAAACTACTTATGACATTAAATCAGCGAGTGTGGCCTTATTTGCACAAGCTGACTGGGCGATTACCGACAAATTGCACCTATTACCAGGTATCAGATACAACAAAGACACTAAAAAGGTCAACTACAGTCGAGTAACTTACGGTGGACTCCAAACTACTGATGCTGCCTTACTTGCTATTAAAAACAGTGTTTATAGTAACCAAACCTTTACCATTGATGCAGAAGAAGATAACTGGTCGGGTCAATTAACCTTGCAATATAAATTCAACAAAAACGTCAATGCCTTCGCTACGTATTCACTGAGCTATAAACCAATTGGTGTCAATGTAGGTGGTTTGCCAACGGCAAGCGGCCGAGTATTGACTGAATTGGCTACGGTTAAACCAGAGGCAGTTTCTCACCTTGAATTTGGGGTTAAAACTAAACCATCTGCTAACTCTGTACTGAACATTGTATTTCACGACACTGACATAAAAGATTACCAAACGCAAGTACAAACCCCTGAACCTGGCGTAAATAGAGGATATTTGGCCAATGCAGAACGCGTAAGAATCATTGGTGTGGAAATAGATGGAAGCATCAAAGTAAATAATCACCTCTCTTTCACGGGTGCTTTCGCCTACACAGATGGAAAATACGTAAAATTCACCAACGCTCCAGTGCCTATTGAAGAAGTGGGTGGTGCACAAGCTTTCAAAGATATTTCGGGAGGTCAGTTACCAGGTATTTCAAAATATGCAGGGTCGCTTGGTACTGAAATTACGGGCAAAGGAAGTCTGTTGGGTCTCAAAGGCAATTTCTTCGGCGGTCTTGACGTGTATTACCGCTCTACATTTTCGTCAAGCCCTTCACCTTCAGCTTTCTTAGACATTGAAGGTTACGCGTTGCTCAACGGCCGAGTAGGTTTCAGGGCATCAAATGGCTTGACTATTTTTATCTGGGGAAGAAACTTAGGTAACAAAGATTATTACGAGCAACTATTGGTCGCTCCAGGCAGCGCAGGCCAAATTGGTGGTATTTTGGGAGACCCACGTACCTACGGCGTAACGCTTCGCTACACGCTATAACCTCACCGTATTTTGAACGAGGGTTTCGTTTTGACCCTCGTTCAAAATCCTAAACAAATACAACCATGGCACAGACATCCGTTCAAAAAAGAGTATTCGGGGGTGATTACCTTCTCTTCGGGCTTTTTGCTTTTATCTTAGTAGCCGCCGTGGGTCTGGGAGGATGGCAGCTTTGGGGAGCCAACCTGAAACTGAGTTTTAAAGACTTATTTACCTCCGAAACCCTCCTTTTTATTGGGGCAGGTTTTCTGGCCCAAACCATCGACGGTGCTTTAGGAATGGCCTACGGAATAAGCTCTACGTCACTTTTGTTGAGCTTGGGCGTCCCTCCCGCAGCCGCTAGTGCTAGTGTTCACATTGCCGAAGTATTCACGAGCGGCGCTTCGGGATTGTCACATTGGAAGTTTGGGAATGTCAACAAAAAACTGTTCAAACTTTTGCTCATTCCTGGCATTATTGGGGCAGTCACGGGTGCTTATATTTTGAGTTCATTTGACGGTAATTTGATTAAACCTTACATTTCCATTTACCTTCTTATTATGGGCATTGTGGTGATTCGCAAAGCCTTAGGTAAAAAGAAAGCAAAAGCAAAAACCAAATACGTCGGGCCTTTGGCACTCCTCGGTGGGTTTGTCGATGCCGTAGGCGGCGGTGGCTGGGGGCCTGTCGTTACCTCCACCTTGATTGGAAGCGGTCGCGACCCTCGCTACACCATTGGTTCTGTCAATACCGCCGAGTTTTTTATTGCAGCTGCAGGAGCTGGAATGTTTACCCTAATGATTGGCATTGACAACTGGCGTGTGGTTATCGGGTTACTGCTTGGTGGTGTAATCGCTTCTCCCTTTGCCGCTTATGTGTGCGGAAAAGTAAACCCAAAAATCTTAATGGTAATTGTCGGAATCGTTATTGTACTTCTTAGCCTACGCAATATTTTGACTTTGTTTTAATGCTCAAGCCATGAACATCAACATCTTTGCCTTTGCTGTTCCCCTTTTCTTATTTTTTATCGGATTAGAATACTTTATAGCTAGAAAAACAGGGAAAAAGTATTTTCACTTTAATGAAACCATTGCTAATCTCAACGTTGGAATTGCAGAACGCTTGATTGACCTTTTTACCGCAGGCGGTTTTTACTTTGTCTATGACTATTTGCATCAACATTTTGCGTTGCTTGACATCCAACCGACACTTCTTCACTGGATTCTTTTACTATTGTTTACTGACTTTTTGTGGTATTGGTACCATCGACTTGGCCATGAAGTAAATATTTTTTGGGCGGCTCACGTGGTTCATCACCAAAGCGAAGATTTTAATTTAACTACAGGTACCCGAATCACCATCATTCAAGCGGTTGCCCGAACATTCTTTTGGACCATCATTCCCATCATTGGTTTCCCAGCGGAAATGATTACGGTCGTACTTATCATTCACGGAATTTACCCCTTTTTTACACATACACAGCTCATTGGAAAACTAGGAATCTTAGAATATATTTTAGTAACACCGTCGCACCACCGCGTTCACCACGCGGCCAATGAACAGTATCTCGACAAAAACTACGGGGATATGTTCATCATTTGGGACAAGCTGTTTGGGACGTTTGCCAAAGAAATCGAAGCGCCAGTATATGGTTTGACAAAGCCCCTCGGAAGCCACAGCTTTTTGTGGCAACACTTTCACTTTTTTGTAGAACTAGGACTTGCTGTAAAATCACAAAAAGGATTTTGGAACAAAATAAAAGTCGTATTTGGTAAACCCGCTGACTTCGACGAACGAATGAGAGCAAAAGCAGAAATTCTTTTTTTGTCTCACCGAAAAGTACAAGCTCCCACTCACCGATTCAAAGGTTACGTACTGGGTCAAATGGCGTTTACGCTCTTTTTACTCTTTTGGTTTTTGCTGTTAGAACAATACGTTCCGATGCCAGTACAGCTCGCAGTTTCCCTATTTATTTTATTGACCTTGGTCAACAGTGGTGCCATTTTAGAACAACGCCGCTGGGTATTTTACCTTGAATACCTACGGATGGGTAGTTTGATGGGCGTCGTTTATTACTACTACCCTAGTCCAACCACTTTTGTACTTTCGACGGGCTTGCTCGTTGCGGCATTGATTTACCTAAGAAGCATCGAACGCCAATACTTACGCTTACTCTACGGAAACATTTACCTCCCAAATTCTTAATACAACATGAGAGCCATCATAAAAAACATTGGAGAAGATTATTTTATCTCATCATTACCAACTTCTTATCAAAAAGTACAACCCGTAAAAAATCGCGGACTTCTACCGAGCATTCGGGTGAATGCGGAAGTGGGTGTGTGGCAGAAGCTGCCCGTGTACCTTGAATCCAATAGCTTTTTTTATTTACACGATTTTCTAAACGAAGGCCCTTTGGTCTTGAGTACCTACAGCCCCGCTTGGGAAAAATACGGCGTAAACCACCTCGAACGCCTCAGCAAAGCTTTTTCGAGCATTAGCAAATTAGGCGCCAATATGCTAGTTATCAGCACCGAACAGTTCAAAAATATCGTCCATACAGTGCAGGATTATGGTCTTGAATTTAATATTGTCCAAGACCTCAATAACAAAATCAGCGAAGCACTGGGGGTGTATTCCGAATTTGAACCCGTTTGGGACCGCATCGCGGGGATTTCGGAAGATGTGCCCTTCCCTGCCACGTTTGTCATCAGCCGAAACCGCTACATCGTCTATGACTACGTTGACAAGGACTTTGAATATGCTGTTTCAGAAAAAGAAATTGAACGGGCCGTAAAAATCGCACTAAAATAAATCCATCTTATGTCAGACACATCCAACAAAAACAAGCAAACGGCCTTAGGCGACGTAGCCGCAAGACAGCTGGCGATTGCGACCCGTACCGTGCCGCAAATGGTGACCATCACCCCTCGCTGGCTAACTCGCCTTTTGAACTGGGTTCCTGTAGAATCAGGCGTTTACCGTCTCAACAAAGTCAAAAACGCCAATAGCGTTGAAGTCGATTGTTCGGCGCGCGACGAGCGGGTTCTTCCCCAAACATTTGTCGATTACATTGACAATCCGCGCGAGTACAATTTATCGGCCGTTCAAACCATTGTTGACGTTCACACGCGCGTTTCTGATTTGTACAGCAAGCCTTATAATCAGATTTCGGAGCAGTTGCGATTGGCGATTGAAACCATTAAAGAGCGCCAAGAAAGCGAACTTATCAATAACAAAGAATACGGTTTGCTGCACAGCGTCGTTCCGTCGCAAGTCATCAAAACGCGCCTTGGACCTCCTACTCCCGATGATTTGGACGAGCTGATTGCCAAAGTTTGGAAAGAACCTGGTTTCTTTTTGCTTCACCCGTTGGCCATTGCGGCATTTGGTCGCGAGTGTACGCGCCGTGGTGTACCACCGCCAACTGTTTCATTGTTTGGGTCGCAGTTTATTACTTGGCGGGGCATTCCGTTGATTCCTTCGGACAAGCTTCCTATCCAAAACAATAAAACCAAAATCATTTTGCTGCGCACGGGCGAGAGCCGTCAGGGTGTAGTGGGTCTCATCCAACCTGGCTTGCAAGGCGAACAAACCCCTGGACTTTCGGTTCGTTTTATGGGCATCAATGACAAGGCCATCGCCTCTTACCTTGTTTCACTTTACTGCTCGTTGGCGGTATTGGTGGACGATGCCATTGCAGTTTTGGAAGACGTTGAAATCGGCAACTACCATGAGTACAAGTATTAATACTTTGACAGGACTGCCCGACGTAGCAGCGTTGGAAGCACTGGCAAATCAGTTTTTTGCTGCTTTGCCAGGTGAACATCCGATTGCGCAAGGATTTGCCAAACAGGGGATTCATGCCCTTGCACCTGTTCACGCAGAAGCTCCCAATGAGGTTCCTTTCTATTTTGCAGACGGCGCACCCACGCCGCCTGCATTGGGAGGCGTGGGCATTTCACCGACTTTGCACGACCCAACGGCTTTTGTCGCTGCTGGTGCAGCACCGACTACGCCGCACGTGGTAGAACCTGCCAGCATTAGCTCAAACGGCGGACGAATTCCTAGTTCCGTGGCAGGAAGTGGTGCATCGCCCTCGGCGATTCAACACGGCAACAACATTAATCTGGAGAATCCACAGACCAGTTTTCCCGACGAAAACTTAAAAAGTGACGCCATCCCCTCCTCCATTGGTTCGGGCAGGGAAACATCCCCAGAACAGTTGCCCTTCCAATCCCATTTTTCGTTTGAATCCCAATTACAAAAAGCGCTGGAAGCACTCTCGGGCACGAACCACGTTGCTTCAGTACCTCAAATAGGAAGTCCATACTATTTTCTTTCGGGCAACGCTTTGCACGGGTTAGGAGATGGTGTTGTACCGCAATTTCCTTTTGTTTCTTCCACAACAGCTTCCGCCAATAGCTTACAATCAGCACCAAAGCTACCGCTGGACGCTGCACTCATCAAAAAAGACTTTCCCATTCTTCAGGAAACTGTCAACGGGAAACCTCTGATTTGGTTGGATAACGCGGCTACGACCCAAAAGCCCAAGTTGGTCATCGACCGTTTGAGTTATTTTTACGAACACGAAAACTCAAACATTCACCGCGCCGCCCACGAGTTAGCTGCTCGCGCCACCGATGCCTACGAAGCGGCACGCGAAAAAGTCAGAGCGTTTTTGAATGCTGCTTCGACCAACGAAATTGTGTTTGTTCGGGGGGCAACGGAAGCGATTAATTTGGTTGCTAAAAGTTTTGGAGAGCAATTTATTAACGCAGGTGATGAAATCATTGTCAGCCACCTTGAGCACCACGCCAACATTGTGCCTTGGCAGCAATTGGCGCAGAAAAAAGGCGCGCGTTTGCGCGTGATTCCCGTGGATGATGATGGTCAAGTAATCTTGGAAGAGTACGTAAAATTGCTCAATTCCCGCACCAAACTCGTATCGTTCACGCAGGTCTCCAACGCCTTAGGAACGGTTACTCCTGCCAAACAAATCGTTGAACTCGCTCATCAGATTGGCGCAAAAGTGTTGGTCGATGGGGCTCAGTCGGTTTCGCACATGAGCGTGGATGTTCGTTACTTAAACGCCGACTTTTTTGTCTTTTCGGGGCACAAGGTGTTCGGGCCAACGGGCATTGGCGTGGTTTATGGCAAAGAAGAGTTGCTGAATCAGATTCAACCTTGGCAAGGTGGAGGAAACATGATCAAAGACGTAACGTTTGAGCGTACCGTTTACCACCCTGCTCCTTCTCGTTTTGAAGCAGGAACAGGAAACATCGCCGACGCAGTGGGGCTCGGCGCAGCCATTGACTACGTCACAGGTTTAGGCATGAACCTTATTTACCAATACGAGCATCAATTGTTGCACTACGCCACTCATTTGTTGAAAGACGTTCCAGGGCTTCGATTGGTAGGTACTGCTCCCGACAAAGCCAGTGTTTTGTCGTTTACCTTAAAGGGGTACACCAACGACGAAGTAGGGCAAGCCCTTAACAAAGAGGGAATTGCGGTTCGTACGGGACACCATTGTGCACAGCCTATTTTGCGGCGTTTTGGCTTGGAAAGTACCGTTCGACCTTCGTTGGCGTTTTACAATACCTGCGCCGACATCGACACGTTGGTAGAAACGCTCTACCGTTTGCAACATAAAAAATAACCCTAAACCTTATAGGTTTTTTAAACCTATAAGGTTTCAGAATTGAAACCTTTCTTTCACTATGTCTGACGTAAAGGAATTTATCGATAAGCTTCACCACACGCACAAAGCAGAATGGGAAGCAACGCCAAAAATCCAAGATTCGATTGATTGGTTGACGAACCTTTTTGAGTTTCTTTTTCCCAACAACCGTTTGCACAAAAAGGCAACCTACGTGGGTATCCTCAAAAAGAATCAAATCGACCTTGAGAATATTTTATTGAGCTACTTAGACCCTACGGAAGCCGATATTGAAGGGACGGTCAATGCCTTTTATCAATCATTAGAAACGGTCTATCATCATTTACGAGCCGACGCCGCCAAGATTTACGAGTTTGACCCCGCCGCTACGAGCATTCACGAAGTTATCGTTTCTTATCCAGGCTTTTACGCCATTGCCGTTTACCGAATCGCTCATCAATTAACGCTCTTAAAAGTACCCGTTTTACCACGGATTTTGAGCGAGTATGCGCACCGAAATACGGGCACCGACATTCACCCTGCGGCGAAAATTGGAGTCCCCTTTATGATTGACCACAGTACAGGCATTGTAATCGGCGCAACGGCCATCATTGGAAATAATGTTTCTATTTATCAAGGGGTTACGCTAGGAGCATTGCAAGTAGCAAAGGAGCTGGCCGAAGTAAAACGCCACCCTACGGTAGAAGACAACGTCATCATTTACGCCCGAACTACCATCCTTGGCGGAAAAACCGTCATTGGTAAAAACAGCATCATTGGGGGGAGCGTATTTTTAACCAAAAGTGTAGCGCCCAATTCGCACGTTTTTAATACCCACCAACTCCGAATCGAAGTAAAAGACGAGGTGTTTGACTAAGGTTTGCTTTTTAAGCCTTGTGTTTTATTTTTGCCAATTAATCTATTAAATCTATAAAATTGATATTTATTTTCAAAACCTGATACAATTATGAAAAGATTAGACACTCAGACCTTTACTTTCAACGAAAAATTGACAGAAGAACAAATCTCTTTTTTCAATCAAAACGGTTTTTTGCACTTTAAAAACTTCATTGCCAAAGACACCGTTCAGTTGTTTCTCAACGAATTCAAGCGGATTGAAGAACAAATTTTGACCGATGGCGAACAAAAAATCAACGGAGTGCCCCTCAAGTTTGGAAAAGACCTCGACGGCAGCCCGTTGGTTCAGCGAATTTGCTTTGCGTCAAAGTTCAGCCCCATCCTGCGCGAATATATCCAAGACCCTCGTATCCAATCGCTTACCACTTTGATAGGCGGTGATGCCCGCGTGGGAGAAGACGAAAAAGATGGGCTGGTCTTTAATCATTACGTTCGAGACAAACACAGCAAGTTTACTTCCATGGGATGGCATACCGACAGCCCACGAGACTTGTTTTTAGGACAAAAAATTCACAAAATGCTCAATATCGGTACTCACCTTGATGACTGCCTAAGCCGCAACGGGGGTCTCAAGGTGTTACCGGGTACGCACACCCAAGGCGTTTTTCAGACGCTTTTCCGCAAAAAACAATTCATCGACCACCAGCCTGACGTCAACGAGGTAGGTCTCGATATTGAAGCGGGTGATTTGACGATTCACGACGGCGACTTGTGGCATCGGGTAGAAGCCAGTGTTTTTGAGGGCGAACAGTCACGCCGTCGCGTCATGTATGTACCCATTGTGACAGGAAAATACGTACCCAAAAACGAACATAGCAAAACCCCTTTTTATCAGCGTCTTGCGAAATATGTTGTTAAATAAGCTCCATTGGCCTGTAATAATTCACTCATTCGTAATTCGTATTTCACTATGAATACACCCCAATATGCCCTCGTAACAGGCTCGGCCAAAGGCATCGGAAAGGCCATTGCCAACGAACTTGCTCAACGTCAGTACCACCTCCTCTTGGTCGATTTTGACCAAGAGGTGCTCGAATATACCCAAACCGAGCTACGCGGACGCTACCCCGCGCTCAGTGTTCACACTTTTGTGCAAGATTTATCTGAGCCAGAAGCCGTCGCTAACATTGAAAAATGGGTGGCTCCCTTCAAGGATAAATTAAAGGTGGCGATTAACAACGCAGGGTTTGGACTAACGGGGCGATTTTCCGACCTCAATATTGAAGAGCAACTCAACATGGTTGATGTCAACTTCAAAGCGGTCGTTCGGCTTTCGTACCTGTTTGTTTCTATCCTAAAAAACAACGGAGAAACCTATTTGCTCAACGTAGCCAGTACCACCGCTTACCAGTCTGTACCATACCTAGCCGTTTATGCCGCCTCCAAAGCGGCGGTATTGTCGTTTACGCGCAGCCTTCGGTTTGAACTAAGAGAAACTGGCCTTTCCGTTTCGACCCTAAGCCCAGGCAGCACCGACACCGATTTTGTCTATCGCGCCAGAATGGGCGAACATACCAAAAAGACAGCATCCAAAGTGAATATGACGCCCGAAGCCGTAGGCAAGATTGCCATAAAAGGGTTGTTTGCCAAAAAATCAGAAATCATCCCTGGTTTTCTCAACGTCCTCAATGCACACCTACCCAAGTACGTACCCAAACTTTTGACAGAAAAAGTAGCCGCAAACATCTACGAACCCCGAAACTAACCGAAGTTATGTCAAAGAGCATTCCTGTCCTTATCCCTTCCGAAATCCATAGCATTGTCGATAAGCAATATACGCAAGTACACCAGCTGCTCGGCAAACGCCTTGCCTTGATGTTTGGCTACCTCATTGCTCAATCCGCTCAAAGCGCAGTGTTTTCGGCTTTTTTCAGGAAAAACTTACTGGAGTTGGGAGAAAACCCCGACCTACTAGAAGTGGAAGAAGACGAATTGCTTGTGATTTTATTTGGCTCAAAAATAGCCACCGAAGGAGGAAAAATTCCCGATGAACTGTACGACGCCCTTACCCAGCGCTACTCGCAAGAGCAGGTCATCCTGCTGGTGAGCTTTGCGACTCAATTAATTGCCGCAACGATGTTCAACGCAACATTGGAAGTACAAGTCGAAGCATCGCTACAACCGTATGTGTTACCCGAAGAATTCAGAACTGAGTTATGTTTAGTATAAAAACTTATTTCGCGCTTTTTGTGGGCTATTTTTTGGTTGTTTCTTTGGTACAGGCGGCTGATTTTGACTTTACCCCAACCCTGCAAAAAGCCCACCAAGAAGTATTTAAACTTCGGCTCGAAAGTGCGAAAAAATTGGCTGCTTCCGAAAAATCAACCAATCCGTTTCGGGCTTACGTGGAGCACTATGCCGAAACCATTTATTTGCTCAACACCGACACCGAAGATGCTTATAATGCGTTTCTAACCCACGAAGATGAACGCCTCGACGCCATTGAAGACCTCGACGAACAGTCACCTTACAATCGGTTTTTGCGGGCCGAAATCAAACTACTGTCGGCAGTCGTGCGCATTCGTTTTGGGAATGAGGTAAAAGCGGCTTGGAATGTGATTCAAGCGGCGAAGTTGTTGGAAGAAAACCAAAAATTGTTCCCTCAATTTCTACCAACCTATAAATCGCTGGGCTGCCTACACATCGTCATTGGCTCCGTTCCCGACAACCACCGTTGGGTACTCAAATTGCTGGGTTTAAAGGGTAACATTGCTCAGGGCGTTGCTGAATTGCGCCGAGCTACCAAAGACAAAGAGTGGGGAAACGAAGCGGTACTTACGTCCTTTTTTATTCAAGAATTTGTTTTAAAATTTGACGAACGCGAAAACACCGAACTGCTCAATACAATTGAAAATCAATCGGATAATCTCAGTTTTTATTGGTTAGCCACGGCCATTTCGCTCAAAAGTACCCGCAACGAGCAAGCGTTGAAACTGCTCAAAAAAGCACCGTCTGACCCCGCCTACCCCGCACTTTTCATTTTTACGCTCTACCGCGCCGACGCTCATTTGCTCAAAGGTGACTACATCGAAGCGAGTCGGCTGTATGCGCTTTATATCCGTCAATTCAAAGGTAAATCTTACCTCAAAGAAGCCTATTACAAATTAGCGCTGTGTCAGTGGCTCACAGGCGATTCAACGAAGGCTCAACAATCATTATCGCGAATTCCGTCGGTGGGGGTGGCTTACGCGGAGTCAGACAAAGCCGCCGAGAAGTTCTACGAAAGCTATTCAAAAACGCACCTACTTCCGAACAAAACCCTGCTCAAAATTAAACACGCTTCTGACGGTGGTTACTACGAAAAAGCGGCGGAATTGCTGACTCAACTTACTGAAAAAGACCTAGAAACCCCAAAAGAACGCGCCGAGTATTATTTCCGAGCGGGTAAAGTGTTTCAACGTACGCATCAGGGTGACAAAGCCTTGGCTTCGTTTGAAAAAGCGATTCAGTTGTCGGCCAAAGAAGGCTGGTATTTCGCTCCGAGTGCATCGTTGCAGATTGGTTATTACTACCAAGAAAAAGGGCAACGCCAGCAAGCCAAAGCCTATTTTGAGAAGGCAATTTCCTATAAAAAACACGAATACAAAAACTCCGTTGACAGCAAAGCACGCGCTGCACTCACTGAAATGGGGTTTGATAGCTAACATTTTAACAATTAATAATCAAACACTTATCAACTTTAAACTAGCAAAATTGTATGAAAAAGCTCACGATGTTTACCGCCCTCTTTGGTGCAAGTATTGCCCAAGCTCAAGTCGCTCCTCAACAAGGTCATTGGCGAGGCACTTTTGCCTTTCCCGCAGGACAAGAAGCACCCTTCAATTTTGAATTAAAAGGTCAGACCGCTTACCTCTTGAATGGCTCCGAACGCTTTGAATTAAAAGGAGTGACGCAAAAAGGAGATTCTTTGTTTTTTCCCGTGGAGGTATATGATGCCGTATTGGCCGCCAAAATTGACTCCCCAACGCAGCTTTCAGGCGCTTTTAAACGCAACGTGGCCGATGCAGGCATCCCATTTAAGGCCGATTTTGGCAAGAAATACCGTTTTTTTGAAGTAACCCCCGTTGCCAACGTCAGCCTCAAAGGCAAATGGGACGTGACCATCAGCGACGACAAAGGCAATGGCCGCAACGTGGTTGGGGTGTTTGAACAAGTGGGGAGTAAACTAACTGGGACATTTCTAACTACCACGGGTGACTTTCGCTATTTTGAAGGAACTGTCAAAGGCGAAGAATTTTATCTTTCTGCCTTCAGTGGTTCCAACCCAACGCTCATCAAAGGAAAAATTTCAGGAAACGAATTGACGGGCGAATTTATCGGTTTTCGGGGAAATCAACTCCTCAAAGGAACGCGCAATGAAAAAGCCGCCCTTCCTGATGCCTACCACCTGACCACCCTTAAAGAAGGCGCTTCAACCCTTCATTTTTCCTTTCCTGACGCTTTTACGGGCAAAACGGTGTCACTCAAAGACCCTAAATACCAAGGCAAAGCCGTGATTGTAACGGTCTTGGGAAGCTGGTGCCCCAACTGCGTGGATGAGGCGCAATTTTTGGCACCTTGGTACAAAGCCAACCGCGCAAGGGGCGTTGAAATCATTGGATTATCATTTGAACGCAAAAACGACCCCGCCTTTGCCAAAACACGACTAGAAGCCCTTAAAAATCGGTTTGGCATCGAATATGACTTGCTGTTTGCGGGCGTAGCAGATAAAAAATATGCGTCGTCGGTGCTACCTGAACTGAGCGAAGTGCTCTCGTTTCCTACTACGATTTACATCGACCGCACGGGAAAAGTAACCAAGATTCACACGGGCTATACTGGACCTGCTACGGGCGCATACTACGAAGAATTTGTGAAAGAATTTAACGAGGATGTCAATCAATTGCTTGCTACTGAAGCTCCCAAAATAAACGCAGCCACGGGCGGTAAGTAACGCACAATCACCATGTCAGAAATCAAACACATCGCTCAAATCAACGAATACAAAGTGCGTACTATCGCCTTTTTAGTGTTGGTACTGGCTGTTAGTTATCTCATAACAGGTTGGCTACTTTTGCCCATTTTATTGGTGATTGACTTTGGTTTACGCGCATTCGATGCGGGAAAATACAGTCCGTTAGCTCGGTTAAGCGACATAATTGTCAAGCAATTTTCTTTTCCAACCAAACCCATTTACTTTCCTCCCAAACGTTTTGCAGCGCGGATTGGATTTGCTTTTTCAGTCACAATCACCGTTTTACATTTACTAGGTATTGCCACGATTTGGGTAGCAGGTATTTTAACTTTCTTTGCTGCACTCGAATCTCTGGCGGGAATTTGTGCGGGTTGTTACGTCTATGATTGGCTGTTGCCCGTATGGAGGAAAATAGGATTAGAGTAGCCTACTTTTCTTGCCTGTAATAAAAAATCCCTGAAGCAACGCTTCGGGGATTTTTGCTTTATTCAACCCACCAATTCTATACAATTTTCTGAGCTAGCTTATACACACAATACGGTCTGACTGCCGTCTGACCTTCTAGGCAATCGGTCAGACGGTAGTCAGACCGAGAATTCAGTACATTTTTCTGAGCCAGCTTATACACACGATACGGTCTGACTGCCGTGTGACCTTCTAGGCATCGGTCAGACGATAGTCAGACCGAGAATTCAGTACATTTTTCTGAGCCAGCTTATACACACGATACGGTCTGACTGCCGTCTGACCTTCTAGGCATCGGTCAGACGATAGTCAGACCGAGAATTCAGTACATTTTTCTGAGCCAGCTTATACACACAATACGGTCTGACTGCCGTCTGACTTCTAGGCAATCGGTCAGACGGTAGTCAGACCGAGAATTCAGTACATTTTTCTGAGCTAGTTTGTACACACGATACGGTCTGACTGCCGTCTGACCTTCTAGGCAATCGGTCAGACGGTAGTCAGACCGAGAATTTAGTTCGAGGAATGGCCTTTGGAAAATAAAATTTGGGGTACTCAACTGACTACCCCAAACCGACTCATTTCCCAAATTCCCTTTCACTCTCCCTATACAGGGCTATGAAAAAGGCTCAATAAAAAATCATCCTAAGCTAATTGCTTGACTTATATCCTCTTTGATGTCGTCGATATGTTCGATACCCACCGAAATACGCAACAGATTAGGGTCAACACCCGCCGTGCGCTGCTCATCGGCCGACAACTGCGAATGAGTCGTAGAAGCGGGATGAATAATCAACGTTTTGGCGTCACCTACGTTTGCTAAGTGACTGATTAACTTCAAATTGTTGACAAATTTTTCAGCCTGCTCGCGGCCACCTTTTAATTTGAACGAAAGTACCCCGCCAAATCCTCGCGTAAAGTATTTTTTCGCCAGTTCATGGTAAGGATTTTCCTCCAAACCAAGGTAATTCACACTCTCTACTTGCGGTTGATTTTGAAGCCACTGCGCCAAAGCAAGGGCGTTTTCACCGATACGTTCTACGCGCAATGTCAGCGTTTCGAGCCCCTGAAGTAATAAAAATGAGTTAAACGGCGACTGAGCAGGCCCCCAATCACGTAAACCCTCTACCCGTGCTCGAATGATAAATTGAATGTTGCCGAAGGGGCCTCCAACACCAAAAACGTCGTTGAGTACCAGTCCATGATAACTCGGCGACGGGTCTGTAAACTGCGGATATTTTCCATTTCCCCAATTGTACGTTCCAGCATCAACGATGACCCCTCCCATCGTTGTCCCGTGACCGCCAATCCATTTCGTGGCCGACGATACTACGACGTGTGCTCCGTACTTGATGGGTTGGGCAATCGCTCCACCCGCACCAAACGTATTATCCACAATAATCGGCAGGTCATATTTGTCGGCAAGTTTCGCAAAAGCCTCAAAATCTGGAACATTAAAACCTGGATTTCCGATAGTTTCTAAGTACAAAAACTTGGTTTTTTCATCAATCAACCGCTCGAAAGCATCCACGTTGTCGCCGTCCACAAAACGAGCTTCTACCCCAAGGTTTTTGAAAGAATTTTTAAATTGATTGTACGTCCCACCGTACAAAAACGACGTAGTGACGAAGTTATCGCCAACCGTCGTAATATTATTGATTGCCAAAAACTGCGCTGCATGTCCCGAACCCGTAGCAAGGGCAGCGACTCCCCCCTCTAATGCTGCGATGCGCTTTTCAAACACATCGTGGGTAGGGTTCATAATACGGGTATAAATATTCCCAAACTCTTTGAGTGCAAACAAATTAGCTCCGTGTTCGGCGTTATTAAAAACGTACGAAGTGGTTTGGTAAATAGGCACAGCCCGCGCGTTGGTGGTGGGATCGGCAGTCTGACCTGCGTGTAACTGTAAGGTTTCAAATTTTAGTGACATGACGATATAATACGTTTAAGGGTTCAAAAAATCGTTCATTCAAATCGTTTCGTAAGCGTTTTGGATGGAATGTTCGGCGGTCGTTTTCGTAAATCTCGCTCAAGCTTTGGGTGACATAATCCACTTCGCCAGGCGTATTGTATTTACTAAACGAAAAACGAATATGTTGGGCATCGGGCGCGGCTTGAAGCGCCGTCAACACGTGAGAATCAGTAGCTTGAAGGTTAGAACACGCACTTCCACCCGAGGCAGCAATGCCGTACAAATCCAGGTAACTCAACAAAGACTCTCCTGATTTTAAGGCAGGAAACGCGACATTGAGTAGCGTATAAAGGCTATTTTCGGAAGAAGCACTCTCACCGTTAAACGTACAGCCTATTCCCAAATTTTCGAGTTGTTTAATCAGGCGATTTTTCACAAAACGGATGCTTTTTTCGTGCGCTTCTAAGTCATGGTAAGCTACTTCAAGGGCTTTCCCGATTCCGACGATGGCGGCTACATTTTCCGTTCCCGAACGGAGCGAGCGCTCCTGCCCCCCGCCGTGTAACAACGGTTTTATCTTGCGTTTGGGTGAAACATACACAAAACCCACACCTTTTTGAGCGTGAAACTTGTGCCCCGACCCAACCAAAAAATCAACAGGAAGACGCTGCAAATCAAACGAATACTTACCAATTGTCTGGGTAGTATCTGATAAAAAAAGCGCTCCAGCAGCTTGACACAGACGCCCAATCAGCTCCAAATCATGGAGGTTTCCGATTTCATTATTGCCGTGCATAAGCGCCACCAACGAATGCGGAAGCTCCTTCAATAATTGTTGCAAATGGCCTAAATCTATCTGCCCTTTTTCATCCAGCTCCACGTAATGTAGCTGGATTTTATGCTCTTTTTGCAGCCAACGAAGGGGTTGTAGCACGGCTTTGTGCTCAGTAGGACTGGTGATGACGTGCCGAAGTTCGTAAGCATTCACCGCTGCGGTAATCACCCAATTCAACGCCTCCGTCGCGCCCGATGTAAAATAAATAGCCTCAGAAGGCGTATTGAGTAGCTTCCCAATTTGCGCTCTGCTTGTTTCAATGGCTTCGCGTGCTTGCCGTCCAAATCCATGACTGGAGGATGGGTTACCGTAAAAAGTGGTCAAGTAGGGCATCAACGCCCCTAACACCTCACGGTCGATGGGGGTAGTTGCTGCATTGTCAAGGTATATTTTCATGGTGTCTGATGATTGGAATGTTAGAGTCGGGGTTTTACTTCCGACTCTTTCTCGACGTAGGTTAGGTAAGGAAATTGGTTTGATTAGTTGATGATGATTAGATGAAGTTTTTGAACTAAAAACAAGATAAACAATTGATTTTATGATAGTTAATTCAAGAAATGAAACGTTTTTTGAAATGGAATACTTTTACCTAATCGCTCGTTGTAGAGCATTCCTTTGATGGTACCTGATATGTCGTAGTTAGGGTCATCTAAGCGAACTTTCGTTCTAAATTCCCCCTTTTGAGTAAAATAGGTTGTCTCTGCTCCCTCTACTTCATTTTTTTGCGCAAGGGGTGCTACGGGAACGATGGTGCTCGTAACAGCAAAAGAACCGTTTTCGGCAAACTCAAACTGGGTAGGTTCTACGCCTTTTTTTGCCTTACAATCCGATGAATAAAGCGACCAACCTTTTTCAAGCTGCACCTGAAAAACTAACTCTACTTCTTCGCCCATTTCAAAACTTGATTTGGCAAACTTAAACTGCCACTGTGCCACATTATCGGCATTTTGGGCAAATACCCCCAGCGTTCCTACTAGGAAAACGAGAGCTACTATTGCGATTTTTTTCATAGTTATAATGGTTCAGAAAATACTCCGTCGGGGTAAGCCCCCGACGGTTATTTGAAATAACTAACCCACCTTAAATATACATACAGACTAATTTTTGGGGACTTCCCCCCTTTTATTGTTGGCTTGACGAAGCATTTGCCACTAAATTAACGTCAAGCGTAAAGTCGTTTTCGATGGCCTTATCTCCCAAGTTTTCGAAAAAATTGCTCGACCGATAGCGAATATCAAACTTAGTCCGGTCCACCTTAATCTTGGCCTGGGCAGTGAGGAGCGATTTTTCGGCTTTTACCACGGCAGGAAACCTAACTTCTTGCGTAATGCCCTTGATGGTAAGTTTACCCACGATTTCGTAGTTGTTAGCCCCTTTAGGCGTCACCGAAGAGATCACAAAACTTGCTTTGGGGTATTTTGCCACGGCAAAAAAGTCATCATTTTTAAGGTGCCCCACCAACTTTTCGTTGTACGAAGCATCCGTAATGTCAGTTACGGTTAAGTTTTTAACGTCAATGTCAAAGTTTCCCCCTTTGAGCTTGTTGTCTGCCCACACAAGGCTTCCATTGGTGATGGGAACAAAACCCGTGTGTTCTCCCGTCACTTTCTTGCCCACCCAAACCAATTTACTGTTTCGGGTATCAACAG
The DNA here is from genome assembly GCF_003711225.1 of Runella sp. SP2. Classification (NCBI taxonomy): domain Bacteria; kingdom Pseudomonadati; phylum Bacteroidota; class Cytophagia; order Cytophagales; family Spirosomataceae; genus Runella; species Runella sp. SP2. The sequence continues at coordinate 2,958,670 of NZ_CP031030.1, forward strand.
CATAAGAGCTTTCCTTTTTCGACGGGCGAGCTTGCGAAACGCCTCCAAACAACATAAATGAGGCAACAACAACTGGTACTTTTTTCATGGTGTTTCTTTGTTTAAGTTTAATTAATAATTATTCCTATATACATTATAGATATTTTATGTAAATAAAAGGACGTAATAAATTGATTAACTATTAAAAAAATTTCGATGAATTTTGATGAGCGATACTTTTTCTAAAAAAGCTTCACTTCCAAGTGAAGTGCAAAAGTTAGTATGATTGAATAAATAGCCAAATGGTATATCACTTCGCTCAGTGATTGTGGTTGCAAAGGTGAGAAATAAAAAAACAATTTTCCAACTATTTTTCAAAAAAAATTAAAAAACAAAATTTCAATTAGTCTATTGATTATTAGGAGTTTATGCTTTCATTTTTTAGTCTAACTAAGGCATTTAGGCGCTACTATCCTTCAAAAAGTACTATTTTACTTCTATAATACGCTCAAATCGAGAATAAATAAAACTTTTAGAAGATTTTATGTCAATATATTTTACATATAGACTAATTTATTTACCACAAATAGATAGATTTTAGGGTAAAAATTATAAAAAAAATTACATTTAAAGCTTGTTTATATGAAACAGGCTTTTCAACTTTGTGCCCACAATTAACCAAACGGCAGCTTCTATACCAATGGTAGTAAGCTTCTGACCAAAACCAAACTCGTTTCTTCAATTTACTTTAAAAATATACACTAACGAGTAAACCAATGGTTAGTGATTTATGAGCAAATACAGCTCGTAGGAAATCATTCAAATGAGATAATATAAACAGAATAAGGAAATAAAGAAAAATCTGTAAAAATTTCTATATTTATTCGATAGTTTTTAATCCAAATTAAATATTGTAGTAATCATTTTTAAATTACCTAATAAACAAAACGTGCCAGAGTAGCGGCAACTACCCTGGCACAAGCTAAAACAACAAAGGCTCATTGGCTAAAATGATACCATTTCCTACGCAGGAAGCGGTACAACCATTTGTTTTATTTAACCACTGCAAAGTAATGAAAAAAATTTTATCTCTGTGGGGCTTACTGCTATTTACCTCATGGCTGGCTTCGGCCCAAAATACGCCGACCATCAACGCGACGGTTTCGGGTAAGCTCATCGACCAAAAGACACGGGAGGCATTGGTAGGTGCGTCGGTCGTCATCAAGGGAACCACCAACGGAAGTACCAGCGATGCGGATGGCAAATTTACCCTTCGAACGGGACAAAAATTACCCTTCACGGTCGTCGTCAGTTACATCGGTTATTTGACCAAAGAAATTATTGTCAATTCAGACAAAGTAGTTCTTGAAATTGCGCCCGACACCAAACAACTCTCTGAGGTTGTGGTGGTTGGCTACGGAACGCTTGAGCGAAAAGACCTCATTGGCTCCATTTCAAAAATTGACCCTGCCGAATCAAAAACCATCCAAGCGGGCAGTTTTGACGCCCAGTTGCAAGGAAAAGTATCGGGTGTACAAATCTCCAGCAACACGGGGGTTCCTGGAGAAGCGGTCAACATTCGAGTACGCGGGGCAACTTCCATCAACGCCGACAACGACCCGCTTTACGTCGTGGATGGCGTATTTATCAACAACAATTCTTTGCAAACCATCGGAACGGGCGGTAAAGCTACTTCCCCGATTGCCGACCTCAATCCCAACGACATTGAAAGTATCGAAGTCCTCAAAGACGCCGAAGCCACTGCCTTGTACGGTTCACGCGGCGCCAACGGGGTGATTTTGATTACGACCAAACGCGGAAGTTTTGAACAAAAGCCGAAGATTTCGCTGAACGCATCGTACGGACAAGCCAAAGCCACCAAACTTTGGGAATTGACCACGGGACCAGAACACGCTCAGCTTGTCAACGAGTGGTGGATCAATACGGGCAAAGATACCCCTTCACTCAACCGCACGTTTGCCAACCGTTCCTTCCGCCCAGTATCAGAAGGCGGACGTGGGCTGCCCGAAGAACAGCAAACCTACGACCGTTTGAGTGAACTGTTCCGCACGGCAAGCTTGTCTAATTACGACCTTTCGCTTTCGGGCGGTACTAAAAGCACCAAGTACTACATTGGCGGTGGTCTCAACACGCAAGAGGCTATTATTAAACCTATTACCTTCCAACGCGCAAGTTTTAAAGTTAACCTTGACCAAAAAGTAAACGACAACGTGCAAGTGGGTGTGAGTAACACCTTTACCCGTACGTACCGCAACCAAGCCCGCGCGGGAGATGGCCCTGCGGGAGGACTCCTACAAGCGGCATTGCACACGCCAACATACCTTTCGCCCGTCAATGAACAAGGGGTTTTGGTCGGGCGCGCAGGATTTGACAACCTTACGTTATTGCTTGATAATTACAACGTTAACTCCGCCAGCCTGCGCTACATTGGCAACTTATACGCGGATGTTCAACTTTTACCCAACCTCAAATTTCGCAGCAGTTGGGGCGTTGATTACAACAACTACAACGAATCGGAATATTGGAATAACTTGTTGATTTCGGGAAGTCCGAACGGGTTGGCGACGTCTTCGATTAGCCAATTTACTACTTGGTTGAACGAACAAACGCTTACTTTCCGTCAGAAAATCGGGGTCAAACACTCGTTTGGAGTTTTGGTAGGAAATACGCTTCAAAGTGATTTGCTGACCCGTACGTATGCCGAAGGACGCGGTTTTGCCAATAATCAATTTACCCAAATTTCTTCCGCCGCTACCACTGCCGCTTCCCAAAGTTGGAGCAAAAGCAACTTGGCCTCATTTTTTGCCAAAATAGACTACAATTTTGGCGGAAAATACCTCATTGATTTCAGCGCTCGGGCCGATGGTTCATCGCGCTTCGGGAACAACCGCAAGTGGGGCTTTTTCCCTTCGGCGGGGGTCGCCTGGCGAATTAAACAAGAAGCATTCTTACAAGACATTCGGGTCTTGAGCGACCTCAAACTACGGGCTAGCGTCGGGGTAATTGGAAACCAAAACGGCATTGGAAACTTTGCCTCGCAAGGTCTTTGGACGGGTGGTTCGGGTTACCAAAGTTCGGCGGGAATTGCGCCTCAGCAGTTGGGGAACGCCGATTTACAATGGGAACGTACGCGTCAGTTTAACGTCGGACTTGATGCTTCGTTCTTAGACCAACGCCTCAACGTAGAATTTAACGTCTATAACAAATACACCACCAACGGTTTGCTGCAATTGGCCTTGCCCGCCACGTCAGGGTTTAGCAATTACTGGTCGAACGCCGCCGAAATCACCAACAAAGGTTTTGAATTGGGCATCAGTTCGGTCAACATTCGCAAGGGTGATTTACAATGGACTACCAGTTTCAACATTGCCCGAAATATCAACAACATTGAAAAACTACCCAACCCCCTTCGTTACGGAAGTCGCGATTTGATTTTGCAGCAACAGGGCACACCACTGTATTCGTTTTGGGTGTATAAAGAACTGGGCGTTGACCCACAAACGGGAAATGTCATTTACGATGACGTCAACAAAGACGGACAAATCACCGTGGCGGACCGCCAAATTGTGGGCAGTATTTGGCCAAAATTCTTTGGAGGCTTGACCAATAACTTCTCCTACAAAGGCTTTGATATTGGCTTATTTTTCTCTTTCCAATACGGCAACAAGATTTATAACCACAACCGCTTCTTTGGCGAAGGGGGCGGCGCGCGCGACGCGGCACGAATCATTTTTGCTAAAAATAACCAACGTTGGCAAAAACCTGGCGACATCACCGACGTACCTCGCCCCGACGGCATCAACGTCAACAATTACCGCGACGGTGGCAGCCGCTGGCTCGAAGACGGCTCGTTTGTACGCCTTCGTTCCCTTAACGTAGGGTACTCCATTCCAAAATCGGTCAGTCGTAAAATTGGAGCTGAGCAACTTCGCGTCTACGCTTCGGGAACCAACCTTTGGTTATTGACCAAATACACAGGCTTAGACCCTGAGTCGAGCGCAAGCAGCGACCAAAACCAGCAAGGCATCGACTTAGGTACGCCTCCCCAACCGCTTGGGATACAGATTGGTATCAATGTTACATTTTAAAAATTGAGCAAAACAATGAAATTCAAACATCATATACTCTGGGTAAGCTTGGCACTGGCAAGTAGTTCTTGCGAAAAGTTTCTGGATGTTCAGCCCAAAGAATTTATCTCCGACGCCGCCACCATTGTGAATCGTTCTTCGGCCGAAACAGCCGTACGAGGAATATACAGCGCCCTCGCCGATGGCAGCTACTACGGCACTTCTTTCCAATCCATTGGTTATTTGTCGGGCGATAACATCGTTTGGACGGGTTCGCAGTCGCAGGTTCAAGAGTTTATCAATAAAAAAGTCAATGCCGACAATTCAACCATTAGCTCGGCTTGGGTTTCGATTTACCGAACCATCAACCGAGCCAACAACGTCATCGACAAAGTACCCGCCGTTAAAGATGCGCAGTTGACCGATGCCCTTAGGAATCAGTACATTGGAGAAGCTTATTTTGTGCGTGCATTGGCCTATTTTGACTTGGCTCGGACGTGGGGTGGTGTACCTCTTATTACCAAACCAACCATCAACCCTACCGACAACAGCGGAATCAAACGCAGCAGCGTTGCCGAAACGTACGCCCAAGTACTCAAGGACTTAGAAACGGCCGAACCACTTTTACCCGCCACCACTGACCGTTATCGGGCTACCCGCAAAACCGTGTGGGCCTTGAGAGCACGTTATCATTTGTACCAAAAAGAGTGGGCCAAAGCCGAAGAATATGCCGATAAAGTCATCAGCGATGCTGCCAGCTACAGGTTAGTCAAACCGTTTAGTGCGTTTTTTGCCAATGATGCCCGTGGTACTACCGAGTCGATTTTTGAGATTTTTTACAACGGTACGACCGAAGTAAACGGTCACCGTGGTCAATGGCAACCCCAAACCAACGGCGGTACGCGCCAGTGGGCGCCCAACGATGCCCTCGTGGCTTTGCTCAATAACCCCGCCGTGGGAGGAACGCGCAGTGCATTGGTCGCCAGAGATAACCAGAACCGCTGGTATGGCAATTTGTACTACCGCAACCCTGCCTCTGACCCAAGCTACGTACTTCGTATTGCGGAAGTTGTTTTGATTCGGGCCGAAGCACGTGCCCAACAAGATAAACTCACACTTGGCTTGGCTGATTTGAACTTGATTCGCGATCGCGCAGGAATCGCCGCCAGCACAGCCGCTACCAAAAACGATTTATTGTTGGCCATTGAAAACGAGCGTCGCGTAGAGTTTGCGTTAGAACCACACCGTTGGTATGACATCGTCCGCACGGGGCGTGCTCCTGTCGTCTTTAATCTTTCGGACGCTAATCGCTACGTGTTGCCTATTCCTGTCCAGCAACTTCTTTCTGACAAAGCATTGGAACAAAACCCTGGCTATTAATCCCTAATACCTCTTAACATCCTCCCTCACAAGCCGCGACGGCGTACGGGGAGGAGTTTGGGGAGGGTTAGAATCATAACAACTTCTATTCACCTTATAACAATTAGAACCAACCATGGCAAAAGAATTACTCCTCGACGATTCTATCGAATGGCAAGGGTGGGAAAAGAACATTTTTCGATTCTTTGGGCTCTATTTCTTGATTCAAGTTCTTCCGCTCGACCTTCGATTTTTTAAGCACTTATTTGTAACCGAAGATTGGGCGTTTAGCTACCGAAATATCTTTTATTTGTCCAAGTACTCTCCAAATTTCATAGGACAAGAAAGCTTTATCAATTGGCTGATTGTGGCCGTTTTGGCGGGCATTGGTGCGCTCATTTGGTCACGAATCGACAAACCAACGACTGATTATAACAAGCTTTACTACGGAATCCGCGTTTTGGTTCGCTACCGCTTGGCACTTGGTGTGATTGCGTACGGATTTATTAAGTTTTTTCCATTGCAAGCGCCCCTCCCTTCACTCAGTAACCTCAATACCAATTACGGTGACTTCACGGCTTGGAAACTATTCTCGTTGGGCTTGGGCGTAGTCCCTAATTACCAATCGTTCCTAGGTTTGGTCGAAATTGTGGGCGGGCTTCTGTTGCTCCACCGTAAAACTGCCACCATTGGTACGCTCATTATTTTGCCTTTTACGGGTAACGTCTTTGTTTCCAACATCGCTTACGAAGGGGGCGAATACATCTATAGCTTTTATCTTATTACGCTAGCCCTCTTTTTGTTTTCGTACGACGCCCTCCGCTTGTTTACGTTGGTATCGCTCGAAAAACCTACCCTTCCCAACAAGTATCAACCTGTTTTTCAGGCCAATTGGCAAAAAGCTCGCTGGGCGTTGAAAGCCGTTTATATTCTTATGTTTGTGGTGGTATATGGCGCAGAAACCTACGCAGCCTACAAAAAAGGGCCGTACCAATTTCCTGCTAAGCAAGGCTTACCTCATTCAGAAGGGATTTACAACGTCAGCGAATTTAAGGTCAATTCCACACCCCTGCCCTACTCAAAAACAGACTCGACACGCTGGCAAGATGTGGTATTTGAAAAATGGAATACGCTCAGTATCAAATCAAATCGTTCGGTGAAATTGGATTTGTCCAACACCGAAGAGATTCACCCCAACGACGACGACCGTACTTATGAATTGGCAGGCTCGCAGGGGCGTCATTATTACAGTTACGAAGTGGATGAAAAACAACACGTTTTGCACCTCAAAAACCGTAACAAACACTACGCGAACGAAGCCCTTGAATTGCATTATTCTCAGCCCAATGACTCAACGATTGTCCTCTCGGGAATCAACGAACGACGCGATTCGGTGTATGCTGTACTGCACAAAATCAACAAAAAATACCTCACGTTCGAAGCACAAAAAACAGGACGTCGGAGCGGCTTAAAACTCTAAACTCAAACGCTTTACTGCTATGTCAAAGACACTAAAAATCACTTCAGAAAGGGTCGATTTAGGAGCGGCTTCCGCTCTAAACATACAATCGGTAACGGAACCATTTCCGCAGCACAAAGAACCAGCACAGGCGTCGGGCGGTGCATGGCCGCTGTGGAAAAAAATTGCGTTCCGCATTGCGTTTGTCTTTTTTGTGGCCATGTCGTTGCCCAACAACCTCGACTGGTACAAAGAGGTGGCGACGTTTGATTGGTTGCACCTGCACTACCGTGACCTGTACGACGTGGCGCGTTTTGGTTCTGGTTTAAACTTCTTTGGCAACCGCATCTTTGGCAGCACCCTCAACGGGTACGCCGTTTGGGTCATTACCTTCCTGTTTGCTATTGTCGTAGGATTGGTCTGGACGGGCATTGCCACCGTCACTAAAAAAGACCGTAAGGAATACAACTTGCTTTATTATTGGCTTCGCGTGATTGTGCGCTACCGCGCAGGCATTGGCATCATCGGATTTGGCTTCACCAAACTCACACCTACGCAGCTTCCTTACCCGTCTTGGGGCGTATTAAATACCAATTTTGGGGATCTGACCCTCCAAAAAATCTACTGGCTTTCGATTGGGATTGTGCCTTGGTACGAAGTATTTACGGGCGTAGTTGAAGTAGCAGCGGGGGCGTTATTGTTTTTTAGAGCCACTACATTTTGGGGAGCCGTTTTACTATTTGGCGCACTGGCCGACATCGTCTATGTCAATTTTGCCTACGACGGCGGCGTCCACGTTTACAGCTCTTACTTTGTGTTGTTTTCGGCCTTTTTATTAGTTGACTACATTCCAAAACTCTACAACCTGCTCATTTTGGAGAAGCCGACTATTCCTACCACCTACTACCCCACTTTTTCCGAAGCTTGGCAGCGTATTACGCGCATTTCGCTCAAAACAGGAACACTCATTTTATTTTTACCCGTTTTTACGTACTTGTCGGTCATCAACTTTTTGTACGACCCTTACAAACAACCTGCCCTCAAAGGCATCCCACAGTTACGGGGAAATTACCACGTTACGGAATTTCGTCACAAAGGCCAAGTGATTCCTTTTTCGCCGCTGGATACTTTGCGCTGGCAGCAAGCCACGTTTGAAAAATGGACCACACTTACCTTCAAGGTCAACAAACCTGTGGATTTGGATTTATCCAACGGCGGCGGCGCTCCCATGCGCGACATCAACCGTACGTTTGAATTGACGGGCGTAGCGGGTGGCCAACGCGTGTTTTACTACGAAGCCGACACCGTTCATCACGTGCTGTATTTGCAAGACAAAAACCGTGGGCAACGCCAAGAAGGGCGTGAATTCTTAGGAAATCGAACCGACTTTGGCGGCGACGGACGCACCAATGCCCCAGGCAAAAAGAAGAACGAAAAGAAAAAAGAAGACAACTGGATTCCTAAAGAAGCTTTGGCCATCATTGGCCCCGAAGCCCCTAAGATTGAACCCATTGCGTATTCAACTCGCCGCGTCAAGGGCATTGAGGCCGAATCTCGTCCTGGCAAACGCAACCGCATGATTCTTAATTATGACATTCAGAACGGTGGCAATCGGGTCGTGTTGACAGGCATTGATGAGCACAAAGACTCCATCCGAGTGGTTTTAGACCGCTACGAGAAAAAATATGCTTTGTCACGCAGTACGCTAGAGGCTGGAAAGTACAATTAAAAACTCATTTTTAACTAACTACATTGTCAAGTAAATAATTTTATTTCTTACCCGCAGAAGCCCGCTGAATAATACAAACGCAGATTTTCGCTGACAAAGCACTTAATGAAGCTAGTCTCATCGGCGTATATCTGCGGCTCTTAATCTGCGTCAATCCGCGGGTAAAACTTAAAAAACTTATCTAACAATGTACTAACCATTATTTTTATGAAAATCAGAAAACTACACTTTATTTTACTCTTGATAGTGAGTTCGGCCATCACTGCTTTGGCGCAGAAATCAGTATCAGGCACCATCAAAGACAAAGAAACGGGCGAGGCGCTACCAGGCGTCTCGGTCATTGTCAAAGGCACGCAAACGGGAACAATTTCCGACCAACAAGGCACTTTCAAACTATCCGTTAACGATAATTCTACCCTCATTTTTTCTTTTATTGGATATACTTCCATTGAAAAAGCCGTCGCTAATCAATCTACCTTTTCTATCGAATTAACATCTGACACCAAACAACTCAGTGAAGTTCGGGTAATTGGCTACGGTACGCAAACCAAAGCTGAATTTACGGGTTCGGCTGTGCGGGTTTCGGGCGAAGCCATCAAAGAGCAGCCCGTGCAAAGCTTTGACCAAGCCCTTCAAGGCCGTGCACCTGGGGTAAGCATTGGTCAGCCCAATGGGGTTTTGAACAATCCGCCCGTGATTCGGATTCGGGGCGTCAACTCCATTTCGTTGAGCTCGTACCCGCTGATTGTAGTCGATGGGATTCCCATCAATACGGGTAACGTTTCGACCAGTACGGCCGTTCCTAACAACCCCCTTGGCGACATCAATCCCGCTGATATTGAATCCATTGACGTATTGAAAGATGCTGCATCCACGTCCATCTATGGTTCGCGGGCAGCGGCGGGGGTATTGCTCATTACGACCAAGCGCGGAAAAGCAGGCAAACCTCGGATTACGTACGAAACTTGGGCGGGCGTTTCCAACGTCGTGCGTCTGCCTGAGTTATTGAACGCCGAACAGTACATCGCCATCAAAAACGAAGCGGTTTTAAATGCCAAAATTTTGGGTGGAAATGCCAACAACGACCGAGTAGCTTCGGCTTTATTTTTCCCTAATTACGACGAAAACAAAAACCCGATTGACACACGCTGGTACGATTACATTTACCGCACGGGTACTTCACAAAGTCATAACATCAATATTTCGGGCGGTACGCCCACTACGTCGTACTACTTTTCGGCCAACTATACCAACCAAAATGGCTTTTTGGTCGCCAACGAGTTTAAACGCAAAGCGATTCGTTTCAACATTGACCAAGAAATTACCTCTTGGTTGAAATTAAAAGGAAGCGTTTCGTACAACACTAGCTACAACAAATCACCGTACGCGGGGTCGTTGCCAAACTCTAATTTCTTCTTGGTAGGAGCAGCGCGCTTGGCCGTTGCCCTCTCGCCCAACGTTCCTGCCTTTAACGCCGACGGTTCGTACAACATCAACCCCTCGGCACTCAATACCATTGGCATGGGCAACAACCAAGTGGTGAGCAACTGGGGAAACCCCGTGGCGTTGCTGCGAGAAAACCGCTACACGTCCGAAAACGACCGCGTTATTGGAACTCTTTCGGCAATAGCTAATCTCGCCAAAAACCTTGATTTTACAACCTCCTACTCCATCGACCGCCTCCGTACCGACAACGTAAGCTTTGACAGCGCCATCCAAGGAAATGGTTTTTCGACGCGTGGAAATGCTACTAATACCACTGGAACTAGGGATACGTGGAACTGGACCAACACGCTCTCGTACAACCTTGGTTTTGGCGGAAAGCACTCAGCTTCGGCATTGGTAGGGTATGATATTCAGAAGTTTGACTATACCGCATGGGGAGCGTCACGCACGCAAACCTCCGACCCTTTCTTTGATAATTACCAAGGAAACTGGGGGGCCATTTCGGCGACTGGGAATGAGATTAGCGAACGCGCGTTCCTCTCGTTCTTTTCCCGTTTGAATTACGACTTCAACAAAAAATACTTCGTTACCTTTAACTTCCGCCGCGATGGCAACTCGGCTTTGGGGGCGGGTAAAAAATACGGAAACTTTGGTGGTGTGTCGGGTGGCTGGGCCTTGTCAGAAGAACCATTTTACAAAAACTTGTCACTTTCCAACGTGCTAAGCAACGTCAAACTCCGCGCCAGTTGGGGGCGCGTAGGCAACGGAAACCTTAACGACGCCTACAGTTCGCTCGAACTTTACAGTGGCTCGCTTTACGGCAGCGTTCCGACTTGGGAAATTTCGCAAGCAGGAAACTCAAATTTGGGTTGGGAAACCAGCAACCAAACCAACATCGGAGCCGATTTGGGTTTGTGGAACGACCGCGTTCAAGTGGAAGTCACGTATTTCAACAATGACGTCAACGGTCTGATTTTGAGCGCTCCGCAGGCAGTTTCTAAAGGGATTCCTGGCAATGCAATTTTGGGCAACGTAGGTTCGATGTACAACCGTGGGCTTGAGTTGGGCATCAACGCCACCGTGCTTCGTAAAGGAGACTTTTCGTGGAATACCTCGTTCAATATTACCTCGCTTGAAAACCAAGTAACGGCATTGGCCCAAGGCAACACGGACATCGTTGGAACTACGCACGTATCGTACGAAACCACCAACATCACGCGCGTGGGTTATTCGGTAGGAAGTTTGTACGGCGCCAAAACCGCAGGTGTTAATCCCGACAACGGACAGCGTATTTTTATCAATGCCAAAGGGGAAAAAGTACAGTACAGCCAAGTGGTATTGCCAGGGCAAAGCCAGTGGACGTACTTAGACGGCACGAAAGCGCCTGCCATTACGGGAGCAGATTACTACCTCATTGGCAACGCCCTTCCAAAGTGGTACGGAGGTTTGACCAACACCTTTAAATATAAGAACTTCGATGCAGCCGTGAGTTTGTCGTTTGCGGGAGGTAACTACATCATGAACGGTACCCGCGCCACTCTTCTCGACCAACGCGCCTACAACAACTCTACCGAAATCTTGAACCGTTGGCAAAAACCAGGCGACATCACTGACATTCCTCGCTTGGTGTACAACGACCAGCTTTCGAGCGGTTCGTCGTTCCCCGTATCGACTAACGCCGAAAAAGGAGATTTTCTCCGTTTGCAAAACGCTTCGCTTGGCTACCGCATTCCTGCCAATCCTGTGTTCACGAAGCTCGGACTCAGCACGGTTCGGGTCTATGCCCAAGGCTCTAATTTGTTTTTGTTGACCAAATACACGGGCACCGACCCAGAATCGTCGGTCAACGGAAACTCAAACGTAACACCAGGCATCGAAAAGAACTCAGTGGGTCAAGCAAGAACCTTCACCTTTGGCTTAAATGTGAGTTTTTAGGGGGGGGAGCGTTAGCCGTTATCTGTTAACCGTTATCTGTTAATCGTTTACCACTAAAATTTCCATTATCAAAGGTTTTGAAGAATCCAAAGCAGCCTCGGTAGAGGCGCAACGTTTGTAGAAAAACGTTTTGAGTAAGTCCATCTAGCCTCGGTAGAGGCGTAACATTTGTAGAAAAATCAATTGAAGATGAAAAAAAGTCAGAAATACATCGGAAAAAGAGGCGTCATTGGCGCATTGTGCGTAGGATTGGTGTTGTCAACGGCCTCGTGCAACGACCAAGAACTACTCAATCCCCAACCAGAAACCGCCATCAGCGGTGCCAATGCCTTTGATACCCCTGATCGGATTTTGGGGTTGGTCAACGGCGTTTATAAATCCATCAAAAGCGCCAACTTTTACGGGGGCAATTACTACACCTACACCGAAGCCAGAGGCGAAGAGTTTATCAACCGCACTAGCAATACCTTTACCGCCTACGAAGCTTGGAATCAGACGCTTAATTCGGGCTCAAACTTCGTGGCAGGTTTTTGGTCGGCGGCGTACACGGCCATTAACAATGCCAATATTTTAATCAAGGGGCTGAACGACAATCCGACCAAAGTAAGCGCCACGCTCACCAAGCAATACATTGCCGAAGCAAAATTTGCCCGCGCGCTGAGTTATTTTGCCCTGGTCACCCTCTACGCCCGTCCGTTCAACGAAGACAAAGGCGCGTCAAAAGGGCTGCCATTGCGCTTGCAAGCCGAAACTTCAACGGACAACAACGACCTCAAACGTAGCACTGTAGCCGAGGTTTACGCTCAAATTATCAAAGACTTGAACGAAGCCGAGGCTGATTTACCGTTGAACCACGCCACGGCTCTTCTCAACACCACCCGCGCCCACCGCAATACGGCCATTGCCCTCAAAACGCGGGTCTATCTCAATAGCGGCAACTACGCCAAAGTGATTGAAGAAGCCAAAAAAATTGTCTCCGAAACCGCCCCCTACGCGGCAGCTTCGGGCGTCAACCACAAGCTACAGAACATCGTCGAAATTTTTACGACCAATTACACCTCAACCGAATCTATTTTGTCAGTTCCCATGACCGAATTAGACAACGTCGGTGGGCAATCGTCGTTTCCATACGTCTTTAACGCCAATTCGGAATACAACCTCAATCCCAACGGCATTTGGGGAGAAACCGAATGGCGGACCGCCGACCTTCGTCGCACGTTTGCGCGGACGGCATCGGGGCTTCAGTTTCTTACCAAGTATAGCAAGCCTTCTCCGTTTTTGGACTACATGCCGATTATTCGCTATTCGGAAGTATTGCTCAACTACGCCGAAGCCGCTGCTCGCACGGGCGATTTGACCAAGGCCGTTGAACTTTTGAAAGCCGTGCGTAACCGCTCCGATGCCAGCTATGTATTCCCTCAGAGCGCGATTGGTACGCAAACGGCTTTGGTCAACACCATTTTAAAAGAACGCCGCATTGAATTACTAGGTGAAGGGTTCCGTTCCAACGATTTGCTACGCAACTTGTTGCCGTTACCTGCCAAGTCGAGCAGTGCGTTGAGCGCTCCTGAGGTCAAACCGACCGACCCCAACTACACATTTCCACTCCCCAACGTGGAGATTGTCACAAACAAGCTTTTGTTGGATTAATACCGTACCATGTGTTAGTTACAGTGGTGCACCTCAGTGCACCACTGTTTATCCTCGCCAATTATGTCATTTATCCACCATATCATCGCCTTGGGGTGCATTGTGATTAGTTCCCAATGTCTAGCGCAGCGTACGCGTGCAGGAGAGTCTCCTGAGCATAACACTCACGCCCAACACCAGCATGAAGCCCACGACGGCGCCAGCCACGACCACCTAAACCACATTCAGGAATACCGTAAAGAAACCGTGTTTGTGCACCATCTCCCCTCTCCTGAACGGTTGAACGGGATAGGCGCAACTAACTTTCCGATTACGACGTCTTCCAACGAAACCCAGTTTTTTTTCAACCAAGGCATTGAGTTACTGCATTGTTTTTGGGATTTTGAAGCCTATCGAGCCTTCAAAGAAGCCATTCGACACGACTCTACGGCCATCATGCCTTATTATGGGTTATACAGCGCGATTGGAGCCATTGAAGGTGATGATTTCAAGAATGACCAAAAACTAGCTATCCGCAAACTCAAAGCATTAAAGGAAAAAGCCACCGAGCGCGAAAAATTATACGCCGAAGCCATTTTGGCCCGTGATGCCGACGCGGAAGGAGGCAAAGCCGCGTACCAGAAAAAACTTGAATTGATTGTCCACAAATATCCGCAAGACTTAGACGCGAAACTTTTTTTGGCTTTGAGCAAGATGGGCGGCTACGATGCCAAACTCAACCCCCGCGAAGGCCAGATTTATTCTGAATATTTGCTCAAAGACATTCTTCGTTTGCACCCAGAAAATGCCGCCGCGCACCACTACTGGATTCACCTCAAAGAAAATTGTTGCCCCAATGAAGCGCTGGAAAGTGCGGCCAAGCTTCCTAAACTAGCCCCCAACTCGGGGCACATGGTGCACATGCCAGGGCACGTTTATTACAAAGTAGGTGACTATCAAAAAGCATTTGACGCGTTTGTGGCGGCAGTTAAGGTCGATTCGGCCTATATGAAACAACAAAATATACCCGAAGTTGACAACTGGAATTACATCCACAATATCAACTACTTGCTGTCAAGCTGTGCCGAAGATGGGCGCTACAGCACAGCCCTTTATTACGCCGAAAAACTCAAAAATATGCCCGCTACCAAAGAGCGGAAACGCAAATATGAAGGGCGTTTTTTCTACCAAGGGGTTATTGCTCCCGCCAAAATGGAGATTTGCTTTGGCTTTTATGACCGTGCCGCGCAAAAATTAGCCGCCATCCAGCTCGACAAAGACAGTTTGTTTACTCCCAAAGCCATTGCCTACAAACAGGCGTTGTTTCACTTTGCCACGGGAATGAACGCCGTAAAAAAAGGAGACCTACCAACGGCTAAAAATCACCAAAATGCACTTGATGCCTTGCTCTGGCGCAACGCCAACCAATCAGACGCCAAAGACATCATCAATACTCGACGGGTAAATGACCTAAACGTAGCTTCCTTGGAATTGCAGGGCGTCATCCAAAGTGCCGAAAACAACTACACCGAAGCCATTGCATTGCTCAAAAAAGCAAAACAAAAAGAAGACGAGTTAGGCTACAGTGAACCACCTTCGTATGCCCGTCCCGTGCTGATAAGTTTGGCCGAAGCGCACCTCAAAGCCAAGCAATACTCGAAAGCCGTGGAAGCCTACGAAGAACTGTTACAACAACATCCCAATTCGGCCAACGGTTACTGGGGATTATACAAAGTGTTTAAACAAAAAGGAGACCAAACCAAGGCAAGTGAGTATGCCAAACGCTTGCAGTCCGTCACCCCGCACGGTGGCCAAGGGCTTTTTCCACTTTAGCAGTATAAGTAACTAAAAATCAATAGAATTTATTTAAACCAAAACAAAAAAAATGAAAACACCCGTAACTTTCGTAGGCGCTCTCCTGTTGGGCGTGAGCCTGTTGGCTTTTCGTAGTGATAACCCACACGAAGCCGAGATTAAATCGTGGCATCAAAAACGCATCGAAAGCCTGAAAGCTGAGGAAGGATGGCTCAACTTGGCGGGGCTTTTTTGGCTCAAAGAAGGCGAAAATACCATTGGCGGAAACGAAAAAAATAGCATCGTTTTTCCAGCGGAACACAGCGATGCGTTTTTGGGAAAAGTTATTTTAAAGGACGGCAAAGTGACGTTTGAAGCAGCGCCCCAAGCGGCGGTGCAGTTGGGTGAGCAGGCAGTTACCAACGCCGAACTTTTTCCTTACCAGGGCAAACCTACGGTTCTGAAACACAAAACATTGCGCTGGTTTATTATCCAACGGGGTGATAAATTTGCCATTCGCTTACGCGACTTGGAAGGTACCTACGTAAAAGCATTCAAAGGCATCGAAACTTTTCCGATTACGACAGACTGGAAAGTGAAGGCAAAATTTATTCCGACGGAAGGTAAAAAACTTACCATTTTGGACATCACTGGACGGTCGTACGAACAGGCATCTCCTGGTAAATTTGTATTTACGATTGATGGCAAAGAATATAGCCTTGAGTCAGTAGGGTCGAAAGAGCGCCCTCATTTTGTGTTTGGAGATTTAACCAACAAACACGATACTTACGGTGGCGGACGTTTCTTGGACGCACCTGCCCCCGACGCTGAGGGATATACGTACATTGATTTTAACAAAGCTTACAATCCTCCCTGTGCTTTTACTCCGTATGCTACTTGCCCATTGCCTACCAAAGAAAATCGGTTGCAGGTAGCCATCAAAGCGGGTGAAAAGTACCACGGAGACCACTAAACACTAAAAAAAATGCCCAAAACTCTAAGCAGGGTACTCTTGACCGTTGTATTACTCCCATTGTTGATTCCAACTTTGGGAGTTTTTCACGCAGAAAACCCTCCCCAAACCCCTTCCCAAAACGTTGCTTCAGATACCGCTCATTTTCCCCGTTCTTTTGGGCTTGGCAGAGTTGCGACCCAAGTTGAAATTAAAAAATTGGACATTGACGTCCGCCCCGACGGCAAAGGATTGCCCGTTGGTTCGGGAGTTTCGGCCAAAGGAAAAGCCATTTTTGAGGTCAAATGCGCTCCCTGTCACGGGATAGGCGGCGTGGGTGGCCCCAACGGCTCGCTGGTCTCTTCGGTGCCTGCTGCGGGCAAACGACCCGAACGCACCATCGGCAATTATTGGCCGTACGCTACCACGGTTTTTGACTACGTGCGCCGCGCAATGCCTTTCAACGCCCCTGGATCGTTGACCGACGAGGAAGTCTATCACTTAACGGCGTACTTGCTTCATGCCAACAAAATCATTGACGAAACGACGGTGATTGACGCCAAAAGTCTGCCCAAGGTTGTAATGCCTGCCCATCAACTATTCATTCCCGACGACCGCAAAGGTGGCCCCGAAATCAAATAACGATGAAAAACAAACTCATTGAGATTGGGCAGATTGCCCCCAAATTTAGCCGACGAAAATTATTAGGTGGTGCCGCTACCGCCGCCGTGGCCATCGTACAAACGGCCCAAGGCAAAAACCTCCAACAAGCCATTACAGTCGGCGATTTGCCCGACGACCCCACCAAAGTAGTAGGTACGCTGGCGGGCGAAGTAGGCACACGCTCTTCGTTTGAAAAATTGGTTAAAAAGCCTTCCGATATTTCGTCGCGCTCTCCTTTGCAAGATTTTTACGGAATGATTACGCCTTCCGATTTGCACTTTGAGCGCCACCACGCGGGTGTGCCTGTCATTGACCCCAACAAACACGAATTACTGATTCACGGATTGGTCGAAAAACCGTTGATTTTTAAACTGTCTGACTTAAAACGTTTTCCTTCGGTATCCCGTATTGCTTTTTTGGAATGTTCGGGTAATTACCGCACGGGCAAAGAAACGCTCTCGCCACAAGAAATTTGTGGGCTCACCAGTCAAAGTGAGTGGACGGGGGTCAAACTTTCGACGCTTTTTCGGGAAGTAGGCGTCAAGCCCAACGCATCGTGGTTTTTGGCCGAAGGAGGCGATGCTGCCGTGATGACACGCAGTATTCCCGTCAAAAAAGGCTGGGACGACGCCATCATTGCCTACGCCCAAAACGGCGAAGCTTTACGTCCCGAACAAGGCTACCCCGTTCGGTTATTTTTGCCTGGTTGGGAAGGAAACACCAGCGTGAAGTGGCTACGTCGCCTCGAACTGTCGGACGCGCCTTTTATGACCCGCGAAGAAACGTCCAAATATACCGAAAGTGTCAACGGAAAAATCCGACAATTTAGCTTTGACATTGATGCGCGTTCCATTATTACGTACCCTTCCTATCCCCAACGCATCGAAAAAGGCTGGGTCGAAATCAGGGGTTTGGCGTGGAGTGGGCGCGGCAAAGTAGTCCAAGTGGAGGTCAGCACCAACGCTGGAAAATCGTGGCAACTGGCCCGACTGCAAGAACCGATTTTGGACAAAGCCCACGTGCAGTTTCGGTACTTGTGGGAATGGAAAGGAGAGTCCACCGAAATTATGAGTCGCGTAACGGACGAAACGGGTTACGTTCAGCCCACTTACCAGCAGCTCATTGCCGCCCGAGGGGCGGACGGAGGCTACCATTTTAACCCTATTGCGTCGTGGCAAATCAAACCCGACGGTGCTGTCCTGCATAAACCAGAAAAATAACTGTATTATTTCCACGATGTCTTTTCTTACGCTTGTTACTGTCTTACTGATTTCTCAACAACCCGCAGAAGATTCGGTCAAAAACGACTTTTCCGTCAACGTAGAAATACGTCCGCGCCTAGAATTTAAAGAAAACTATCGGCTTTCTTCGGAAGAAACGTTTGACCCAACGACCTTCATCAGTCAGCGGAACAGGCTTAATATCAACAATCTACGCAAAAACTTTAACCTCCGTGTGTCTTTTCAGGAAATTCATTTATTCCTAAAAGATGGCGTTGGCTCACAGGTAGGAAGTCTCAATTTCAACGAATTATACATTGAGCCAAAAATAGGTAAGCATTTTTCAGCCCTTATTGGTCGGCAAAATTTTCAGTTAGACAACGGGCGGATGTTTTCAGCTGCTCCTTGGTCACAGCAACATCGTTCGCACGAAGGCATTCGTTTGCAATACGTTACCCGTTCGTTTAGAACCGATTTTGCGGCCTTTTTTACGCGAAATTACGGCAGCCGCTTCGAGGCTAGTTATTCGCCCGTGGCTTCGCACAAGTACCAGTATTTGTTGGTTCATCAGTTAAAAGGCACCCACCAACAGCTCACTTATACCCTCATCAATTCGGCAGAACTGTTTGATAAAACCTTTTCTAATGCCAAACGCTACGCGACGGGTGGCCGACTGGAATACAACCTAAAAGGCATTTATACCACGCTCAGTGCTTTTTACCAATACGGACGAAACCAACAAAATCAACGCGTGAGGGCCTATTATGTTCAACCCGAGGTCAGCGCTACGCTTAAAAAATTTACGTTGAGGGTGGGAGCTGAACTGCTTAGCGGTAATCCAGATAACGTTAAAAGTGGCTATTCCAATTCGTACGAAATAGCCTACGGGGTTGCGTGGAAATTTATGGGTAACATGAATTTTTACGCAAAATTCCCCGCCGACGTAGCCAACAAAGGTTTGTTTAACCCCTATCTTTTTTTGTTTTACCGCCTCACCAAAAAACTACAGTTACGCCTCGACAACCACTTGTTTTACAGCCAATACACCTTGGCAGCCCAAGCTCAAAAATACCTCGGATACGAAATCGATTGCTCCGTCAATTATAAACCAACAACCTACGTTGACCTCAACTATGGACTATCGTTTTACGACCCAACCTCCAGTACGTTGCTACTGAAAAAAATACGAAACACCACCACGACGCCCGTCTGGAGTTATTTGATGGTTTCGTTCAATCCAACGCTGTTTTCGCGAAAGAAATAAAATTGGCGTATCAAAATTCATTTCCAACAACTCTGATACTAAATGCCTCACACAGACTTTGACGCCATCGTAGTAGGTTCGGGACCCAATGGGCTCGCGGCCGCCATTACCCTCCAACAAGCAGGGCTTTCGGTATTGTTGGTCGAGGCCAAAAGCACCCTCGGGGGAGGTATGCGCACCGCCGAACTTACCTTGCCAGGCTTTCACCACGACATCTGCTCGGCCATTCATCCGATGGCGTTGGCTTCGCCTTTTTTTAAATCATTGCCACTTCAAAACTATAGGCTTGAATTTGTGCACGCTCCCATTGCCGCCGCTCATCCGTTCGACAATGGCACGTCGGCCGTGCTTACTCGGCACTTAGAAGAGACTGCCGCGCTGCTGGGAAGTGATGAAACAACGTACAAAACGTTAATCAAACCCCTCAAACAGCAATGGGACACGTTGATACCCGCCATTTTAGGGCCTTTACGCTTTCCCGAAAAACCCATCGAATTGGCTCAATTTGGGCTTTCGGCCTTGCAACCCGCTACTTGGTTAGCCAAAAAATTTAAGACGCCCTCGACGCAAGCTCTTTGGGCGGGCATGGCTGCCCATTCGATTTTGCCGCTTGAACAACCTACCACTTCGGCCATTGGTTTGGTACTGATGACCGCCGCGCACCTCGGCGGTTGGCCCATTCCCAAGGGAGGGAGCCAACAAATTGCCAACGCGTTGGGGAGTTATTTTGAAGCGTTGGGCGGAAAAGTAGAGAAAAACTTTCAGGTGACCTCTTTGTCGCAATTACCCTCGTCGAAGGCGGTTTTATTTGATACTACTCCGTGTCAGCTCCTCCAAATCGCTGGGCATACCTTTTCATCCATCTACCGTTGGCAGCTCGAAAAGTACCGCTACGGCATGGGGGTTTTCAAAGTAGATTGGGCATTGGATGGGCCTGTGCCATTTACGTCAAGGGATGCGCGATTGGCAGGGACACTTCATTTGGGAAATACAATCCAAGAAATAACCGCTTCTGAACGAGCCACTTGGAAAGGGGAACACCCCGAAAAACCTTTTGTGTTATTAGCGCAGCAAAGTTTGTTTGACAAAACACGCGCACCCGAGGGAAAACATACCCTTTGGGGATATTGCCACGTCCCGAACGGTTCGACCAAAGACATGACCGAGGCGATTGAGAACCAAATTGAACGGTTTGCGCCAGGGTTTCGTGAACGAATTTTGGCAAAAAATACCTTCCACACTGCCCAATTGGAAGAATATAACGCCAATTACATCGGCGGAGACATCAACGGCGGCGCCGTCACGTTTGACCAACTTTTTACGCGCCCTGCTTTACGTTGGTCACCTTATCGTACCTCCACCAAAGGTTTGTATCTTTGTTCTGCCTCTACCCCACCAGGCGGAGGTGTTCACGGAATGAGCGGATATCACGCCGCTAAACAAGCCCTTAAAGACATTTTTAACCTAACTATCTCCCAATGAAACACCTATTACGCGTTCTTTTAGCCATCTGTTTTCCGTTTGCCCTCATTGCCCAAACGCCCATCACCATCAACGAAAAAACTATCACGCGCCACGGCCCCGAAAAAGGCTCTTTGCTCATCATTGGCGGTGGCACGATTCCACCCGAAATTTGGGCAAAATTCATTGAATTGGCAGGTGGAAAAGAGAAAGCAAAATTAGTGGTAGTAACTGCGGCAGCGGGAGATTCGGCGGCCTTGAGTCCGTCGCACGTTGAACTGGTAAAAAAACAAACGGGCGCTTCGCAAGTGACCTTACTCCACACCAAAAACCTCAAAGAGGCCAACAGTGAGGCGTTTGTGGCCTCGCTTCGTCAGGCGACGGGGGTGTTTTTTGTGGGTGGGCGTCAGTGGCGCATTGCGGATTCGTACCTCAACACGCTTACACACCAAGCCTTCAACGAGGTATTGGAGCGCGGCGGGGTCATTGCGGGCACGTCGGCGGGGGCGAGCATTCAAGGGTCGTTTTTGTGGCGCGGCGATACCAAAGGCCCCCATATTTTGGTTGGAGACCATACCCAAGGGCTGGGTTTTCTCAAAAATTCGGCCATTGACCAGCATTTACTTCGTCGAAACCGTCAGTTTGATTTGGTGGATTTTATTCGTCAATCGCCCGATTTGATTGGCCTTGGCTTGGACGAATCTACTGCCGTTTTGGTACAAAAAGATACCTTCGAAGTCGTTGGAAAATCGTACGCTGTAATTTACGACTACAATACCATTATCGGAAAAGGAGAAACCCATGTTGTTGAAAATAGAGAGGAATATACCGCTTCCAACGGGCCTTTTATCTTTTTAAGTAATGGTCAAAAGTATGACCTCCGAAATCGAAAAGTACTACGAGAAATTCGAAGCAATAGCGCTACATCCAATCGTTAGCCATCAACTTACACAACAATTACCTACCACAATGAAGCTTTTCTACCGAATCTCTTTCCACCAAGGGACAGGGCTTCATTGTGGTGGAGTTGATACGCTTTGTCGAAACAGATGGGAAGCAGTGTACAAGAATCAATATGGTAACTCTTTGCACGTTTTCACTTTACAAGTATTGACGCAATCAACTGCAATACAAACTACTCAGTCAATACAACCATTTGTTAGCAATTCCCCCTAAAATGAACCTAAAAAAGTATCTTGAGCGAATTAAATACACTGACCGTTTGGAAATTACCGACGAAGTATTGTTCAAGCTCCATCAGCAACACGTGCATCAAGTTCCGTTCGAGAATGTAGATATTTATCTAAAAAGACACTTCAGTTTAGAGCTTGAAAAGGTTTTTCAAAAAATAGTTAGCCACAAACGAGGTGGATTTTGCTATGAACTCAATTTGCTATTCAATTGGCTTTTGAATGAAGTTGGGTTCTCCAGTCGTATCATTGCTTCCCGTATTTATAACGAAAATGGCACGCTTGGCCCTCCATTTGACCACATGTCGGGGTACGTTAAAACCAACAAGGCGTTTTTAGTCGATGTGGGTTATGGCGACTTATTCGTAATTCCGCTTGAAATTAAAGAAGGAATTCAGTACGATGGAAGGAATTATTTTCGAATTGAAAAACTAAACGAAAATGATTTTTCACTATCCATGTCGCCCGATGGGCTTGAATTTCAGAAGCGGTACCTGTTTAGTTTAGACACCGTTCATCTCGATGCCTTTACAAGCATCTGTTTTGACAAGCAAACCCATCCGAACTCCTACTTCGTCAAGAATTTGGTTTGCACCAAGCCAACTCAAAACGGGCGAATCACTATTTTCAACGAAAAACTCATCGAAAAAAACAATCGCCATAAAACCGAGACACTACTACAAGGAAACGATGTTTTGAAAACGTATTTAAAGGACAAATTTGACATGGAAGTGGACATGGATTTTATTCCATATCATCAACCTAAAATGGTTGTTCCTGTGGGAATAAATGAAATTTGATACCAATAGGTATTGTTGAAAAAAAGTACCAACAAATTTGCGAAACCAATTAGCTGCATATATATTTGCAATTAATTGGTTTCGTATTTTATATACGAACAACTATCTGAACCATTGAAAATCAATAAAAAAAGATGAGCAAAATAATTTTCGATAGCGGAATATCTCTTGATGGATTTTTCGCAGGAGATAACAGAAGCCCTAAAAATCCTATGGGTGGGGTTTCGGGACAAATTCATTCGTGGATGTTTAATCAAAAAGCTTTTTGGGAATACCTAGGGTTTGAGGGAGGTAAAGAAGATGGCGCTGATGGAAAGTTGATAAGAGAAACTATTGAACGAACGGGTGCATTTATAATGGGTAAGCGTATGTTTGAGGAAGGCGAAGCTAGTTGGCCAAATGACCTGTACAAAGCGGACGTTTATGTGTTAACAAACGAAAAACGAGCCCCTTGGATTCAAGAAGGTACAACCACCTTTTACTTTATAAATGATGGGATAGAAAGTGCGCTGGAAAAAGCAAAACAATCAGCAAAAGGAAAAGACATAAGAATACAAGGCGGCGCAAACACAATTCAGCAATTTCTAAATGCTGGACTTGTGGATGAATTTTTTATTCATATTGCCCCCGTTTTTCTAGGCAGTGGGATTCGACTTTTTGATGGTATTGATAAAGACAAATATGAACTTCACATCCAAGAAGTAATACCCTCCCATTTTACAACCCATATAAAATACAAACTGGCCCAAAAACCTTAATACGCCGCCGCCATCGTAATCACCGACACCTCTTTGGCGCCGTTTTCAAGTAAAGTCGCTACGGCCGATTCGAGCGTTGAACCTGTGGTCACTACATCGTCCACAATCGCAATTCGTTTTCCTAGTACTTCCTCAGGACGAACTACCTCAAAAATCCCAGATACGTTTTCAAAGCGTTCTAAGCGGGTTTTTCGGGTTTGGGTGGAGGTAAACTGCGCCCTTGCCAGCACCTCCGCCGACCATGGAACACCCAAGGTTTCGGACAGCCCTTCGGCAAACATATCGCTTTGGTTGTAGCCACGTTGGGCTTTTTTTCGCGGATGAAGCGGAACGGGCAACAACAAATCAATCCGCTTTTGGACGTCTCCAGTCCGAAGTTCCTCGCCGTAAAGCCGTCCTACCACCTGCCCCACTTCGGGCCGATTTGTGTACTTCAACTGGTGAAGCAAACGCTGGACTTTGCCTCCTTTTTCAAATTTCAAGAAAGTATAGACGAAAGAAACCACCACTTTTCCCGCAAATTTGTTGGTAAGCTCAGGTGTAGAGATTTTGTGTGAGTGTGAGCGAGGTAAAGTCAACCGACAAGAAGTACAAAGACATGCTTCGTTTCCGACCAACGGCGTTGCACAAGCACAGCAGGTATTGGGGTAAAATAAATCCAGTAAATCGTTCCAGAGTCGAAGCAGCAAGTTCATGGTTTGAAGTCTTTTCCCTTTGACTTCAAAAAAGCCTGAAAGTTACGGCTCGTCCCGACTTGAAGTCGGGACGAACACTGCCTAACCTCACTGACGTTACTTTATGAATGACTAAACAAAATCGGGTTCAATGGGCTTTCGGGGGTACTACCAACGGGTGCAGACGCCAGCCACGTTTCCCAATCTGCTTTTTGATAACTGTTCTTTGGCGCCATTATTTGCTGGTCTTTGTCCATGTAAATCATCGTCATCACTTTACGGGCTCGGTCAGAGACGTTGGCACCCGCGCGGTGAAACAACCAACCCGCATGGTAACTGACTTCACCCAAATCAAATGGGGTTTCATTGAGCGAAAACTGCGTAAGCGATTGTTGCATAAGGGCTTCGCTTTCATCGCTGATTTCCACATCACGCCCGATTTCGACCAACTGACTTTTTTCGGCAAACGCCAACGGCCCCATTTCCAAGGGCGTCGCTTGGAGAGGAATCCAAACCGTGACAGTTTTGGGCGAAGCCAAAGGCCAGTAAAACTGATCGGCGTGCCAAGGAGTGATACCTCCACTTGGCTCTTTGTAAAGCGCTTGGTCGTGGTACAAACGCACCCCCTCCACTTCCATCAAATCGGCGGCGATTTGCGCCAAACGCTTTGAAAACACAAATTCTTTCGCGGTTTCATCTTCCCGCCAAAGGTTCATAATCTGTAGAAAAGCTTTTTCGTAGGTGGTTCGCTCTTCCATGGGTTTGGTGAGTTTGTTGAGCTTAAACACCAAATCCGTAATGATTTCCCCGTAATACGCAATCGCCTCGGGGCTGAGCACATTTTTAAGCTTTACGTAACCATTTTCGCGGTAAAATGCCACTGCTTCCGCAGGTACAGCATAGGGAGTTGACAATTCTTCGAGCAAGGCTGACTTTTGCATAAATGTTTCGATTGGGTTGTTTGATGATGCAAAGTACCGTATTCGCTGAATTTCAAAAATTCTGTTTTTTAGCCAATTAATGTAGTATTTTAACTCTTATCATTGCTTATTTTAAAATAAAAAAGCAATATTCTACATTTTATATGCGACCGCTGCTTGAACAACTGACTTTTGAACATACCTCCTCCTTTCTTGTACGTGCGTTTGAACGTCCCTATTTCGACGCGCCTTGGCATTATCACCCCGAATTTGAACTTACTTACATCGTTCAGGGCGCTGGGCAGCGTTTCGTAGCCGATAGCATCGAGGCTTTTGAGGCAGGCGATTTGGTACTGCTAGGCGCCCACGTTCCGCATTTTTGGCGCAACTCCGTCGAATTTTACCAACATAACTCTAAGCTGACCGCCCAAGCCGTCGTTGTTCAATTTCCACCGCAGTGGGTTGCCGATTTCATCAACAAAATCCCTGATTTTAAATCCATTAGTTCATTACTTCTAAAATCAGAAAGTGGCCTTGTTTTTAGCTCCATCTCCCCCACCCTTCACCAAAAGCTCCTCCAACTTCCTACCCTTACAGAGGGCTTTCGGTTGGTGGCTTTGCTCGACATTTTATTGCAGCTTGCCACTCAAACGCCCTTTCGGTCGCTGGCAAGCCCTACGTATCGCCTTACCATCGACGACTCAGAAACCGAACGGATGAAACGTATTTTAGAATTTACGTTGGCCCACTTTCAAGAGGAAATTTCGCTCGAAACCATCGCTGATGTCGCCCATTTGACGGTGCCTGCTTTTTGTCGTTACTTCAAAAAACGAACAAAAAAAACGTACATCGAATACCTTAATCACCTCAAAATCAACCACGCGTGCAAACTTCTGACGACCTCCGAACTGAGTGTGGCTCAAGTTGGGTTTGAATGTGGATTCCACAATTTGTCTAATTTTCACCAAACCTTCAGGCGACAAATAGGTCAGTCACCCTTGGCCTTTCGAAAAACGAACCCCCTCAGGTAGTTTTTGGGCGTGTGGTTCTTTTTTAACTAATTCCACGCGCCATGACCTATCTATCTCGACTTTCATCCTTACTACTTTTCATAATTATTTGCTATCTGAGCGATGGCTGTATCGAATCCTATTCGCCACCTGAGGTGAATCAGGCACAAAATTACCTCGTGGTGGAAGGAACGCTCAACCCGTCTATTACCAGTGAAATACGTCTGAGTCGTACCCAAAAAGTCAAACAAACGGGGGCTACGTTGCTCGAACAACGCGCCCAAGTAAAAGTTGAAAGCGACCGAGGCAACAGTTATAACCTCGTCGAAACCCAGCCAGGCGTTTATACTTTAAAAGTATTTTCGGCAGCCGAAAATGAAAAGTTTCGACTACACATTCAAACCATTGGCGGCAAAGAATACCTTTCGACCTACGTCCCCCTCATCCAAACGCCTGCCATTGATAGCGTCACTTACCGTGTCAATCAAGCGCGTACCAACGTGCAAATATTCGTCAATACCCACGACCCGCTGAACAAAACTCGTTTTTACCGTTGGAACTTTGAAGAAACGTGGGAGTACCAAGCGCCCTTGTATTCGGGTTATGAAATAGTGGCCGGGAAAGTTAGAGCACGTACCGAAGACATCAACACCTGCTGGGGCAACCAAAAATCGGCGCAAATTACGTTGGCAAATACCCTGCGCCTAAGCCAAGATGTTGTTCAGGATGTTCCCCTCACAACGGTGTTGTCCACCAGCGGGAAATTAGGCAGAAGGTACAGCATTTTGGTACGCCAATACGGGCTATCGCGGGAAGAGTTTGATTATTGGGCGGCGCTTTCCAAAACCAACGAAATCACGGGCAGCCTCTTTGATGGACAACCCTCACAAATAACGGGCAATATCAGCTGCGTCACCTCGCCCGAAGAACCTGTATTTGGATTTTTCAGTGCTTCAACGCCCCAATTCAAACGGTTATTCATCACCGAATACTTAGGCAGGTTTACGGTACAAGACCAACTCTGCGAGCCCCTCGACACCCTTTCTGAGACCGAAATCATTCGTCAATCGACCAATGCTTCATTTTTGGTACTTATCGAGTACCCCGTGCCAGGTTCGGTCATTCCTTTTTACACCATCGGCAGCATCCCGTGCAGCGATTGCCGCACCCAAGGCGGCACGAACAAGCGGCCTGCGTATTGGTAGAAGGGGGGGATTTGATAACTTTGTAAGTTTACTATTAAAAAAACTATGATTACTGGAGACCTAAAATCGCAAATAGACAAAGTATGGGAAGCATTTTGGACGGGTGGCCTCTCTAACCCCATCACCGTTATTGAACAGATGACCTATTTGCTTTTTATCCGCCGCCTCGACGAGCTGCAAACCCAAAAAGAGTCCAAAGCCAATTTGCTCAAAAAGCCCATTGAAGACCCCATTTATACCGCCGATGAGGCCGAACTGCGTTGGAGTCATTTCAAAAATATGGACCCCGAGGTGATGTACCGCCTTTTTACCAAAGACCAAGGCGTCTTTGACTTCCTGCGCAACGTGGGCAACAAAAGCGCGGCTTTTAGCAAATTTATGAAGGGCGCTACGTTTATGATCCCTACGCCGAGGTTGCTGGCGCAGGTGGTGGAAATGATTTCCAACATCAACATGAGCGACCGCGACACCAAGGGCGATGTCTATGAGTACCTCCTGAGCAAAATTGCCTCCGCAGGCCAAAACGGGCAGTTTCGCACGCCCCGCCACATCATCCGTATGATGGTGGACATGGTGCAGCCTACCCTCGAAGACGTCATTTGCGACCCCAGTTGTGGCACGGCGGGCTTCCTCACCGTGGCGGGCGAGTACATCCGCGAGCATTTTGAAAAAGACTTATACACCGACAGCGTCAAGGCGCATTTTCAGCAGAAAATGTTTATAGGCATGGAGTTTGACCCGACCATGATTCGCATCGGTGGCATGAACCTCATGCTGCACGGCATCGAAAACCCGCAACTGATGGACGTGGACGCCCTCAGCGAAGCCAATACGGGTTTTGCCGACAAAGCCACCCTCGTACTGGCCAATCCTCCCTTCAAAGGCAGCCTCGACCGCGAGGCCGTGGATGGGAAAATACTGGCGGTGGTGGACAGCAAAAAAACCGAATTGTTGTTTTTGGCCTTGATTTTGAAGGGCCTCAAACTCGGTGGCCGCTGTGCCGTGATTGTACCCGACGGCGTGCTGTTTGGCAGTAGCAAAGCCCACCTCCAAATCCGCCAAGAACTCATTGACCGCCAGAAACTCCAAGCCGTTATTTCGATGCCCAGCGGGGTGTTTAAGCCTTATGCGGGGGTAAGTACGGCCGTATTGGTGTTTACCAAAACCAACAGCGGCGGCACCGACCAAGTGTGGTTTTATGACATGCAGGCCGATGGTTTTAGCCTCGACGACAAACGCCAGCCCGTAGAGGCCAACGACATTGCCGATATTGTAAACCGCTACCACCACCTCCAAGCCGAAAGCACCCGCCGCCGCACCGACAAGAGTTTTATGGTGCCGCTCAAAGAAATACAGGACAACAAGTACGACCTGAGCATCAACCGCTACAAAGAAGTGGTCTATGAAGAAAAAACCTACGAAAAACCCAGCGTGATTATTGGGCAAATCGAAGCCTTGGATGCCGAACGTGCCGAGTTGTTGAGCCAATTAAAAGCGATGCTGGCATGAAGGATAAATCTATGAATTTTGAAACTTTGGTCTCGATAATTGAGCAAACGCACCTACACTTTCAACAACAGGCGGTAAAAGTCTTTGAAGACAATAATTTGTATGACTTTTTGGGACTCAGAAGCGATGGTCTAATCGAGGAAAAAAATCTCGAAACCGCTCTGCTCAACCATCTGCAAGATTTTATTCAGGAACTTGGACTCGGATTTTGCTTTGAATGTCGACAAAAACGCATTTTGATTGATGATGAATATTTCTTTGCGGATTTGGTGTTTTACCA
The DNA here is from genome assembly GCF_003711225.1 of Runella sp. SP2. NCBI lineage: Bacteria > Pseudomonadati > Bacteroidota > Cytophagia > Cytophagales > Spirosomataceae > Runella > Runella sp. SP2. The sequence goes on from NZ_CP031030.1 coordinate 2,987,994, forward strand.
CCGAATTTTGAAATGCCATGTGATTATTGAACTGAAAGTTGATGCCTTCAAACACGAATACCTTTCGCAACTCAATACCTATGTGGCCTATTATAATGCCGAGGTAAAGCGCGACGATGACAACCAATCCATTGGCATATTGCTCTGTACCGAAAAAGGAAAAAAATTGGTAGAATACGCCACCGCAGGCATGGACAACCAACTCTTTGTATCCAAATACCTGCTCGAACTACCCAAAAAAGAACAACTCGAAGCATTTATCTTAAATGAACTCAAAGCATGGAAATAGAAACAATAAAGAATAATAGTGGTGTGAAGTGGAAAATGGTGAAGTTGGGGGAGGTTGTTGATATAAAAAATGGAAGGGATCATAAGAAAGTAAATAATGTCAATGGCCAGTATCCTATCATTGGAAGTGGTGGAATTATGGGCTATGCTGATGATTTTCTGTGTGAAGGAAATGCGACAATAATTGGCAGAAAAGGCTCTATAAATAACCCGATTTATATTGAGTCCCGATTTTGGAATGTCGATACAGCATTTGCATTATGTCCAAAAAAAGAGATTGAGCCTAAATTCTTCTATTACTTCTGTACTACCTACAATTTTGCAAAACATAATAAGGCAACTACACTACCCAGTTTAACTAAAACGGATTTATTAGAAATCCAAATCCCTCTCCCACCTCTCCCCGTTCAAAAGCGGATTGCGGAGATACTGGATGCTGCCGATGCCTTGCGCCGCAAAGACCAAGAACTCCTCAAAAAATACGACGAACTCGCCCAAGCTATTTTTATTGATATGTTTGGCGACCCCGTGAAGAATGAAAAGGGGTGGGAGGTGAAACTTTTTGGAGAATTATTTGATACACGGTTAGGCAAAATGTTGGATGCAAAAAAACAGGTAGGCAATACAAAATATAAATATTTAGGAAACTCAAATGTCCAATGGTTTAGATTTCAACTTGAAGATTTAGCAGAAATGGAGTTTGAAGAAAAAGATTTATCTACATTTGAATTAAAAGACGGGGACATACTGATATGCGAAGGGGGAGAGGTTGGTCGTTCGGCAATTTGGAGAGGTGAAAAAGAAGATATTTATTTTCAAAAAGCCATTCACCGAGCACGGGCGAAGTCTCAAAATATAACTTCCGAATATACTGTTATGTTGTTTTGGTTTTATGCAAAATTTGGTGGTTTAAAAGATTTTGTAACAACATCTACAATTTCACACTTGACTGGGGAAAAACTAAAAACTATTCCTATCCCAGTACCTCCTATTTCATTGCAGGTAAAGTTTGATAATTTGATTTTAGGTCAAAAGAAACTGGTGGGGCAAAGGTCGTCAAATTTATCCTCTTCCCTCTTCCAAACCCTGCTTCAAAAAGCCTTCAAGGGGGAGTTGGTGGCGGAGTAGAAGGGCAGTTATTTAAGTTCAACAGCAAAAAGTAAACCCTAAAATAGCATCATACACATGGTCAATTCTGAATATAAAAATTGGCTTCAAGAAGTGAAACAACTTTACCAAGGGACAAACTTTTTCCACCAGCTTGGTGGAAAAATTCCTTGGAGGCATCACGTAGAAATTTTCACCCAATCAAAATGATTTGTAAAAACAAAAACAACGTCATTGCCGACTATGCGCTAAAAAATATCAACCAGCCCATAGGCATTTCAGAATATCAGCTCACCAAGCTGTTTCCCGAAGAATTTAAAAGCAGCCTCCCCACCATCGAAGAAATTGAAAACGAACTAAAAGGAGAGTAAAGAGTCTTATATTTTAACTATCTTGCCTCCGTATGAATCTGTTCAATCAGTGTCATCAGTGTGCTAAAATCGGCGATGATAACACAGATTCGACACAGTTTTATCCACTACTCAATTGACTTATGAGCAACTTCTCCTTCATACCCACTTCATGGGCTGATTTGGCCCAATCGCCGCAAGAAGCCGAACGGCAAGTATTGAATGCGCCCTTGGTGGCAGCTTTTCTCTGCCGCAAAAGCCTGGAAGAATGGGTACGCTGGATGTACGAACGCGACGCCGATTTGGTATTGCCTTATGACACATCGTTGAGTTCGCTCATGCACGCCCAAGGTTTTAAAAACTTGGTAGCGCCCATACAGTTCAACCAAATCAACCTCATCCGTAAGCTCGGCAATACCGCCGTGCATACTTCGGCCAAAATCAAACCCGAAGAAGCCCTCTATGCCTTGCGGTTGTTGCACGGCTTTATTGGTTGGGCGGTGCAGCTCTACCACGAAGAGCGCGTTTCCGTTCCCCGATTTGACGAAAGCCTCCTCTCAAAAAACAAAGAAAAAGATTTATACAAGCACGACCTTCAAGTACTAGAACGCAACTACCACGAGTCGCAGAGCAAACTCGCCAAATTGGAAGCCGAGCTGGCAAGCATCAAGGCCATCAAAGCGCAGAACCAAGCCTTTGTGGTGCCTCCCACCGAACCCAACGAAGCCCTTACCCGCAAACTCTACATTGATACCCTGCTGCGCGAAGCAGGCTGGGATCCGTATGGGTTCAATGTCCCCGAATACCCCGTTAAAGGAATGCCCCAAGGCCACGGCGATGCCAACGGCCACGGCTTTGCCGATTACGTACTTTGGGGCGACGATGGCAAACCTCTGGCCGTCGTAGAAGCCAAACGCACCCAACGCGACCCCCGCGTGGGGCAGCACCAAGCCAAACTGTATGCCGACTGCTTGGAAAAAGAATATAATCAACGTCCCGTTATTTTTTATTCCAATGGCTTCCAAACGTTCCTGTGGGACGATGTCAACTATCCCCCCCGCGAAGTGTTTGGGTTTTATACCAAAGACGAATTGCAGCTAATGGTGCAAAGGCGCAGCTCCCAAAAAACACTGGCCACCCAACCCATCAACAACGCCATCACCGACCGCCCCTACCAACACGAGGCCATTCGGCGGGTAGCCGAAGCCTTGGATGGCAAACACCGCGAAGCCCTGCTCATTATGGCCACGGGCACGGGCAAAACCAGGGTTGCGGCCTCCATAGTTGACTTACTGAGCAAAGCCAACTGGGCAAAACGCGTCTTGTTTTTGGCCGACAGAAACGCCTTGATTCATCAGGCCAAAATCAACCTGAACCAGTATTTGCCCCATCTGCCCGCCGTAGATTTGACCAAAGAGAAAGAAGACGAAAGCAGCCGACTTGTGTTTTCGACCTACCAAACCATCATCCACATGATAGATGGCGAGGCCGACGGCAACAATCGTTTTTACGGCGTAGGGCACTTCGACGTCATTATTTTCGATGAAATCCACCGCAGCGTCTATAACCGCTACAAGCATATTTTCAAGTATTTCGACGGCATTCGCATTGGCCTCACCGCCACCCCCAAATCAGAAACCGACCGCGACACCTATGGGTTGTTTGACATGGAACCCAACAACCCCACTTTTGCCTACGAGCTGGAGCAGGCCGTCAACGATGGTTTTCTGGTACCACCCAAGGCCATTTCAGTCCCTATTAAATTTCAGCGAAGCGGCATCAAATATGCCGACCTCAACGAAGAAGAAAAACGCGCCTACGAAGAACAATTCTCCGACCCCGTTACGGGGGCCTTTCCCGACGAAATAGACGCCGCCGCTTTAAACAAATGGCTGTTTAATACCGACACGGTGGACAAAGTAATCGGGCATTTGATGGAACACGGCCTCAAAATAGAAGGAGGCGATAAGCTGGCCAAAACCATTGTGTTTGCCCGTTCGCATACCCATGCCAAGTTTATTGAAGAACGCTTCAACAAACAATACCCCGCCTACAGGGGCGATTTTTTAAAAGTAATTGATTATCACGAAGAAAAACGTGACGACTTGCTCAACAAGTTTAAGGACAAAGCCAAAATGCCCCAAATAGCCGCGTCGGTAGATATGCTCGATACGGGCATTGATGTGCCCGAAGTCTGCAATTTGGTGTTTTTCAAACCCGTGCGCAGCAGTGCCAAGTTTTGGCAGATGATAGGCCGAGGCACCCGCTTGTGCAAAGACTTGTTTGGGACAGGCCAAGACAAAAAAGAGTTTGTAATTTTCGACTTTTGCGAAAACTTCGAGTTTTTCAACGCCCATCCCAAAGGCAAAGAAGGGACAAATAGCAAATCGTTGAGCCAGCGATTGTTTGAACTGCGCTTGCGCTTGGCATTGGTACTGTTGGGTCAGGAAGAACCCGAATTGAAGGAATACGGTCAAACCCTCCTCGGCCAATTAATCAAGCAGACCCAAGCCTTAAACGGCGACAGTTTCGTGGTTCGTCAGCACTGGGCATTTGTCGAGAAGTACCGCGACCCCAATGCTTGGAACGCCCTCAGCGATTTGGACCACAAAGAACTCCGCGACCACATCGCGCCCTTGATGCTGGAAGCCGAGCAAGACGAATTGGCTAAGCGCTTTGATGCCCTCATGCTCGACCTCCAGTTGAGTGTATTGAATGGAGAAAAAAAGCAAGCCACGCTGATTCAAAAAGTAGTGGCCACCGCAGGTAAGCTCAGCAAGAAAGCCAGCCTACCAGCCGTAGCCAAAAAAATGGACACCCTCCACCAAGTGCAGCAGAAAGTATTTTGGGAAGGAAGCACGATTTTGGGAATTGAAAAAGTCCGTATTGAGCTGCGTGACATCATTCAATTTTGGGATTCGGAAAATACCCCCATCTATTTTACGATGTTTGAAGATGAGTTTACGGGTAAAGCGCACGAACATCAATTGGTGTATCATTTTAACGACTTGGATGCCTACAAACGCAAGGTAGAGCAGTACCTGAAAGAGCAAAGCACCCATTTTGTTATCCATAAACTCCGCAACAACCTCCCTATCACCCAAGCAGAAGTAGAAAGTCTCGACCAACTATTGTTTGAACAAGGCAACTTAGGCACCAAAGCGGAGTTTACGAAAGCCTACGGCGAGCAACCGTTGGGGAGATTTATCCGCAGCATCGTTGGGTTAGACGTACAAGCGGCCAAGTTGGCTTTTGCCGAAATACTGAGCCATCAAACCTTCAATGCCCAGCAAATCAAGTTCATAGACACCATTATCAACTTCCTGACCGTGAAGGGAATGGTTGAACCCGCTATGCTTTTCGAGTCACCTTTTACGGATATTAATTCCAACGGAATTGTAGGTTTGTTTGATAATGCCGTAGCTACCAAAATTATCAGTTTACTCGAAACCATCAACCACAATGCCGAAGCCGCCTAACAAAGAGAGAACGTAATTCTGGGCGTTTGGGGTATAAAAAAAGCACTTACAAGTTTTGCTCGTAAGTGCTTTTTTGTGGGCCCAGCAGGGCTCGAACCTGCGACCACCTGATTCACTTTCCTCTGGTTTCCCAAAGTAGTAGGACTATCTCACCACCCTTCCCAAATTAATTTAGGAGTCGGGTGAGGGGCGTTAGTAGAAGCTTATTGGTTGGTTTCCTCACTTCTTAGTCTCTGCACCTTCCAAGTTACTCTTAAACCATTTACTTGGCTTGGCTCAGGATTACCATCGGCGCTACCCGTTAAGGCTTCCCTGAATTAACCCCTATTCCATCTAACAATCTCTTGTTAGCGGCACCGTCTAAAATTTTTTGAATATTTTTAACACTAAGCTCTGGATTATGCTCTTCTGCATGGCAGTTGGAACACAGCAACAAACATTTTTTTGCTTCTTCTACAATATTCTCCCATTTTTTATTAGAAAGAATTCTAGCATCTAGTTTGAAGTGCTTCGTTGTAGAATCCAGATGATGAAAATGTAATGCCGCCAGATTTGCGTTATAACCACATTTGCTACATTTTCCTCCAAACATTTGTACTAATTTCATTTTTCGTGAAATTGATCTAACTGTTTGTGAGTGATATGTATTTGTTTGCTTTTTTACCTTGTAATAGTGGTCTTTTTGCTTGCATGTATTACTACAGTACTTTTGCTTTTGACCATAAATTTCAGTTTGGCAAACAACACAAACGCGATTCATTAATTCAAAGAACTTTAATTGATGAGTCAGATGCTCTAACCGACTGAGCTATGGGCCCGAAAAATACCTATTCGATATTTTGTGGGTGCAAAAGTAGAAAATGAACTTTACATTCGCAAGCAACTGACCTTTTTCCTACCTGTGTTTTAGCGTACGGCTTCTTTCAACGTTATTTCATGTTTGCCTGAGCCTAGTTGTAAGGTTTTAAACACCGAGGCTACCTGCTTCCCATTCACCATTACTTTGTCCTCCGCATTGGTTTTTATCTCTACTTCGGCGGCCATGTTGGCGGGGACGTCAAAAGTAAAGTGCTTCATACCGTCGCTCGTTCGCTGGTAACTTGCACTTACGTTGCCCATCATAAAAGGCACTTTGATTTCGCTCGACGCTAATTTCCCTAATTGTGGTTTGATGGACACCACGCTCCCCCCCGCCGTTTTAGGCTGAATCCCCCACAACTGACGCGGAATGATGTTGGCAGGCACTGCACCCCAGGCGTGATTCCAGTCAGAATTGGGTTTGTATTTCATGTCCCACGCTTCGAGGGTAATCGTTGCCCCAATCCGAATCATGTTGTACCAACTTCGGTCGCTTTGGTCGGTCAACAATTGCAGCGCGTAGTCTTGAGCACCCGCTTCGTACAGCGCTTCCATCAGGTACTGCGCCCCATAGACACTGCAAGCCATCCCGCGCGATTGAATAAACTGAGCCACCGATTTTTTGTACGCATCAGGAACAACCCCAAACGCCAAGGCCGTCATATTGGCATGAACCGAGGCGTGGTCGGTGCCTTCACCGTCCACGTAATGGCCTTTGGTTTTATCAAACAACTTCTCGTTGAGCGCCGTTTTTACTTTCGCTGCCCGTAGTTCAAAATCAAGTTGGTCGCTTGTTTTTCTTAAAATTTTGGCAAATTCGGCCATAATCACCATGTTTTTGTAGTAAAAACTATTGATCATGGTATTAATCGGGCGAAACACAAAGCCGTCGCGTTCCCCTTCGGCCGTCGCCAATTTCCAGCCCGTATCTTTTTGCGCGGGGGGCCAGTCGGTGATGTCGCTCAATTTTTCTTTGGGGTCGGTAAAGCCCAGTTTTTTCATAAACTCAGGGGTATTTTTGGGCGACTGCGAACAGATAAGCCCATCCTCACGGTCGAGTTCCATGAGTGTTTTGTACTTCAACGGTTCGTAGTATTTTTCAATCAATTCCGTGTTCCCCGTGTACATATAATCGGCATAAAACATCATGGCTACGTGCAGTTGCCATTCCGTAGGCCAAGTAGGATGTTGCATAAAATACTCAATCGTACGGCGCGCAATGGCGTATTCGCGGTCGGTGTTGTAGTGACTCAATTGGTTCAAGTACGCATCCGCTTCGTACGGAATCCGTTCGCGATCCCCGTCCACGTACAAGCCCGCAAACGTGGTGGCTTTGATGGAATACTTACACATTTCCCAAATGGCATTCAACACCGAATCCGAACTGTTGAAGTAGCTTTGGTTATTCTCCCAATAATTGTAATAGACCACTTGCGTCAGGTCTTTGGCTTCCAGCGGACTGCTGGCTTTTTCGATTTCGCAGTAACGAAAGGGCAACAAGACAGGAAAAGAATCGGGTAAAACCACCGCCTTTGGCCCCGTGTTTCGTTGGTCAGGTTTTAATCGAAGGGTATATTTTGTTTGGTTTGGCGACACGCCCAATCGCACCTCTTGGTAGCGAATTGTCCCTGTGGGTTTGCGATTGACTTGTCCGTTTTCCAATTGTTCGCCCAAGTGAAAAACCAACGTATCGGGTTTATTTGTGACGTAGTTGATTTCCAAATTGGCAAAAGCATCTTTACCAAAATCGACAAAATACGAGTTGTTGACTTTTTTGGTAAAAACGCGCGGCTTTATGCGGTCAATTTGAAAAATATTTCCCGTCGTTAGTTCACCGTCACTTTTTCCCATCGTAAACGCCTGTGCTTTTGAATACTGACTCGGGCGCCCCGCCGCATCCCAAATCCTTACTTTCCAATGGTAGGTTTTTCCCGTTTGTAAGGTTGTCCCTTGGTAGGTTACGTTGGTTGAGCTATTTTTAGGTACAAATCCGCTGTCCCAGGCATCCCCTTCGTTTTTGTCAATAAGTGCTTTAGAAGAAGCTACAAGTACTTGAAAACCTGTTTGTGTAACGGCTGAAGTGGGTACTTGCCAGCCAAATTCAGGTTGTGCATCTTTGATACCTACTTGGGCAGGCTCACGGATATATTCTACGGTCAAGCCCGTTGGCAACGCACTTACTTGCTGAACACGCGACTTGTTGGCAGGGTTGTTTTGGGCAAAAACGGCCGTTGTTCCCAGCAGTAAATACAATAAAAGGGGTAGTTTTTTCATAAAATCACGCATAAATGAGCAAATTATTGCCAACATAAAAAGGCAAAAAGTGGGTTTTATACCCGTGTACACCATGTCCGTGCGACGCGGTTTCTCGTGTGAAGAGGTTTCTCAAAACCGCCCTACTCGTGCGAGGTGGTTTCTCAAAACCACCCTACCCGTGCAAGTGGTTTCTCAAAACCACCACACATATTTCGACGAATTCAGCAGGTTTTGAGAAACCTGCTACACAAAAGAGAAACCTGCCACACATTTAGGTATTTTTTCTTAGCTTAGCAGCCTTAAACCTATGATGATTTACTTTTATGGCAAAAAAACTTCCTGCGGTGTACGCACATCCGTACGCTTTCGACGCTCGTTTTAAAAAATCTGCGGTCTATTTTTCAATGGAATTTGCCATTGACCAAGCCCTAAAAACGTATTCGGGTGGCTTGGGCTTTTTGGCGGGTTCTCACATGAAAAGTGCCCACGATTTAAAACAAAATCTTATTGGAGTCGGAATGTTGTGGAAATTTGGGTATTACGACCAAATGCGCAATTCTGACAATAGCATGATGCCTCAGTTTCGGGAAAAAATGTACAGTTTTCTGAAAGATACAGGCATCCGCTTCCAAATTACGATTGCCAATAAGCCCGTGTGGGTAGCGGCCTACTTTCTCGACCCAACAACTTTTGGGACGGTTCCGATGTTTTTCTTGACTACCGATACCGACGGCAACGACACTTGGGCGCGTCAAATTTCGTATCGGTTGTACGACTCCGACCCAGCCATCAAAGTAATGCAGTGCATGGTATTGGGAATTGGAGGGGCAAAGTTCTTGGATGAACTTGGCTACGACCCCGACATTTACCACCTGAACGAAGCCCACGCGGTATCGTCGGTTTTTTATATGTACCAAAAGTTGCGCAAAAAAGAAGCCGTTCAAAAGAAGTTTGTGTTCACTACGCACACGCCCGAGGAAGCAGGTAATGAAAAACATGACATTCACTTTTTGAACGACCTTAGCTTTTTTGCAGGTCTTAAATTGGACGAAGTTCGCAAGATTACGGGTATTACCGACAATGTATTTAATCACTCTTTGGCCGCACTTCGGCTGAGCCACCAAGCCAATGCCGTATCAAAACTTCACGGGAAAGTGTCGCGGCAGATGTGGGGATGGGCCAAAGATATTTGTGACATTACCCACGTAACCAACTCCCAACACAAAGCCTCTTGGGCGGATGCTGACTTGGAAAAAGCCCGTGAAAAAGGTGATTTAAAAGCCCTCGAAAAGCGTAAAAAAGCGCTAAAAGCTCAACTCTTTAAAACTGTCGCCGACCAAGCGGGGAAACTTTTTGACCCGAATGTGCTTACTATCGTTTGGGCGAGACGCTTTGCAGGGTATAAACGTCCCGATTTACTCACCCGCGACCAAGAACGCTTTGACCGAATTATGCGTAATAAAGACCTCCCGATTCAGTTTATCTGGGCAGGGAAGCCTTACCCTAAAGACGAAGGCGCTATTCAGACGTTTAACCATTTGTATTACCTCAGTCACCTCTACCCCAACATGGCGGTGCTGACGGGCTACGAATTGGCCTTGTCGAAGCAACTCAAGGAAGGCTCAGACGTGTGGCTCAATACGCCCGTGGTGACGCGCGAAGCTTCGGGTACGAGCGGAATGACAGCAGCGATGAACGCCAGTCTCAACTTTTCAACCTACGACGGCTGGGTGTGTGAATTTTCTCGCCACGGCGAAAATTCATTTATCGTTCCCGTGGCATCTGACCATAACCGCGATGGAGAAGATATTTCTAACATGCTTGATATGCTCGAAAACGAGATTTTGCCGCTTTATTACCAACGCCCCAAAGATTGGTACAAAACCGTCCTGACAAGCATGAATGAAGTAGGCGACTTCTTTAACTCTGACCGCATGGCAGCGGAGTATTACGAGAAGGTTTATAAATAATTGGGAATTACGAGTTTAGAATTACGAATTTTCTGGCTCTCTAAACAACAAACGGGCTGTTTCTTGCGAAACAGCCCGTTGTCATTGGTGCAAACTGCTATTAATCTACTTTTACTACTTTCAGGGTTGCTTGTTTCGCTGGGGTTGTGACTTGCAAGAAGTACATTCCGCTGGCAAGATTTCCAACTTCAAACTCTTCGTGGTGGGTGTTGGTTTCGGGCGTAAATTGTCGGTGCAAAATTTTCCGACCCGATGCGTCCGTTAAGAAAGTTTGTACTATTTGCCCCTTGCTATCTTGTACTTTCAAGCGGAGGAGATTGGTGACGGGGTTGGGGAGAATTGTGGCGAAAGACCCGTTATCGGTTATCTGTTTTCCGTCATCCGACCCTTGCCCTTTGCCATTTGCCTCTTGCCCTTCGCCCATTGCCATTTCCCGCGCTGCGCCTACTCCAACTCCGTCTTTTGACTGGATACGGAACCAATATTCTTGGTACACCAACACGTTTCCTTGAGGTTTACGGGTGGCAGGATAGACACTTCCCCAGCCTTTTTGATCCCAATAGCGAACGCTCAGTTTGTACAATCCTTTGGGTAAGCCCGCGTCATAAACATTCGTTCCCGCACCATTGTCTTCGTAAAAACCATACGCAGGGTGGTTTTGTGCGTACAATTCCGTAAAACCATCGCGGTTGCCGTACATAAAGTAAGGGGCATTGTTTTCGTGGGTATTGTACGAACGTACCACGCCCGTCTCTGGGGTAGCTCTCATATCAAATGTCAATGAACCATTTGTACCGAGGGCACAAGCATCGGCATGAATAGTCCAGTACCGTGGTGCCATTTTGTTCACATTTTCTGCAAAATACAAGGTTGGGTTTTGCTGGGTACTTTCCTCCAAAGATGGCCCGCCATCTGACGTAATAAATTGGCTTTCCCACTCACTACGGCTATTTGAAGTTTTAACTGCCGATTTACTTTGACCAATGTTGATAAAAGTCAAGTCAAACGCTTTCCATCTCACCGTTTTAGCAGCACTTTCGCCACTTTCGCAGCCTCCTGCAAATACGCATTTTGCTTTAAAGGTCTGTTGGGTTACGTTATTGAAAGCTACTTGGAAACTGTTTTCATTAACACCCGTATTCCAAAAGGCTTTACTACCCGCAGGGCAGTTGGCCGAAACAGTCACGGTTGTTCCTGTACAAACAGTTGCTTGTGAAACCTTAATTGTTGGCGTCGCAACTTGTGATACAACGGTAAAGGTAATCACCTCACTCTTATCGCTTAACTTATCGTCGGCCGACTTACAACGAGCGTAGTAAGAAGTAGTCGCTGTAGGCGTTTTGGCGGGCAAATTAGGCAATGCCTCGTTGGTAGTGGCATTGTACCACACCACTGCAGAACTTCCACAATTGGCAGTACCTGAAAAATCAACAGGAGTACCGCAATTGCCCATCGGCGAAAGGCTTACTATTGGGGCTGGTGCCGTATTACGGTAAAAATAAACGTTGTCAATCCATACGGTTTTACCTCCACCTTCACCCACAAATATTACCTGAGCAACGTGGGCTTTTGAAGTCATACCAGCGAAGTTGCTCAAAGGCACGTCAATGGAGAACCATGAGTTTAAAGTCGGATTAAAGGATAGCTCGTGCTCGGTATCATCCCCGCCACCATATATTCCATTGGTGCCAAAATCCACCAGTTTTACCTTAAATGTGCTCGCATTGGCCGTCCATACATCCACATGGAAACGCTCCATCGTTGTGGCATTCACCACGGGGCCTGGGCTATGAAACTCTACCCCTGCAAAAGTCAGGTTGCTGTATTTCTTGGTCGCATCTCCCGCAATCATCACATCTGCCACATCTGCCATATCCCACGGAGCTGACCACGTATCCACGGCGACATTGGTGTAAGCGTTGCTGAACAGCGAAATCACGTTCGACGACGGTTGGGTTGGCGTCGGAGCAGCCACCATTGGTTCTACTGGAGGTAATTTGTAAAAATAGACGTTGTCAATCCATGCCGTTTTACCATCCGCAACAAAAAGTAATTGGGCTACGTGCGAACGAGAAGTCATACCCGTGAAACTACTCAATGGTACATCAATCGAATACCAAGCGCCAAGTGTGGGCGTAAACGCCAATTCATGCTCGGTATCATCGCCGCCACCATACATACCATTGGCACCAAAATCCACCAGTTTCACCTTGAATGTTCTTGCTGTAGCCGTCCACACATCGGCATGAAAACGCTCCATCGTAGTAGCATTCACCACGGGGCCTGGGGTATGAAACTCCACCCCTGCAAAGGTCAAGTTGCTGTATTTCTTGGTCGCATCGCCCGCGACCATCACATCCGACACATCTGCCATGTCCCACGAAGCCGACCAAGTATCCACGGCAACGTTGGTATAAGCATTACTAAATAACGAAATTACGTTCGATGATGGCTGTGTAGGCGCAGGGGCGGCTTCTGTAGGCTCGCTTGCAATGGGCGTAGTTTTGTAAAAATAGATGTTGTCCACCCATACGGTTTTACTACCACCCTCACCCACTAAAATCAATTGAGCTACGTGGGCTTTTGAAGTCATGCTCGTGAAGTTGCTTAAAGGTACGTCAATTGAAAACCACGAGTTTAAGGTCGGATTAAATGATAACTCGTGTTCGGTATCATCCCCACCCCCATACACACCATTGGCACCAAAATCCACCAATTTCAGCTTGACTGTACTTGCATTGGCCGTCCACACATCTGCGTGAAAACGCTCCATCGTGGTGGCATTCACTACGGGACCTGGGGTATGGAATTCCACGCCAGCAAAGGTCAAGTTGCTGTATTTTTTCGTCGCATTTCCTACCACCATTACATCCTCTACATCTGCCATATCCCACGGAGCCGACCATGTATCTACGGCGACATTGGTGTAAGCGTTACTGAACAACGAAATCACGTTCGACGACGGTTGCGTCGGTGTTGGAGCGGCGACCATTGGTTCACTTGGTGCTTCACTTGTTCGGTAAAAATAAATATTATCTAGCCAAACCGTTTTACCTCCGCCGCCCACCAAAATTAATTGGGCAAGATGTGAACGTGAGGTCATGTTAACAAAATCAGTTAAAGGGACGTCAATTGACAACCATTCTCCTAAAGTTGGGGTAAACGATAACTCATGCTCAGTGTCATCTCCTCCTCCAAACGTCCCATTTGCGCCAAAATCCACCAACTTAACTTTGACAGTACTCGCATTTGAAGTCCAAACATCCATGTGAAAACGCTCCATGATACTAGCATCGACCACGGGACCTGGGGTATGAAATTCGACACCTGCATAATTTAGATTTGAATATTTTTTGGTCGAATTTCCCGCTACCATTACATCTTCGATGTCTGCTTGATCCCATGAGGCCGACCAAGTATCTACGGGCGAATTGGTATAGACATTACTAAACAACGACCTCACATTAGCAGCAGGATGAGTTGGGGTCGGTGCTGCTACAGTAGGCTCAGTGGGAGGTAATTTATAGAAATAAACGTTGTCAACCCATACCGATTTATTCCCTCCATCACCCACAATGACTAACTGTGCCAAGTGAGCTCGTGAAGCCAAGCCAGTGAAATTACTAAGAGGCACATCAATCGAATACCAGTTCCCCAATGTAGGCGAAAAAGTCAATTCATGTTCGGTATCATCACCCCCACCATAAGCGCCATTGGCCCCAAAATCGACCAGTTTAAGCTTAAAAGTACTGGCGTCTGGCGTCCAAATATCGGCATGAAAGCGCTCCATCGAACTGGCATCAATGACTGGTCCAGGTGTGTGAAACTCCACGCCAGCGTAGGTAAGATTGGTATATTTTTTTGTTGCATTACCCGCCACTGCTACATCTTCTACATCGGCCACATCCCAAGATGCCGACCACGTATCCACAGCGGTATTTGTGTAAACATTGCTAAACAGCGAAATCACGCGAGAAGCAGGCTCCGTTGGTGAGGGAGCCGCCACCGTTGGCCCAGCCAAGCTGGTTTCTTGTTGGAATACCCGAACATAGTCCACGTACATTCGTTGAGGGAAAGTCGTTGTTTCATCGGGATTTCCAGGCCAATTCCCTCCAACTGCAATGTTAAAAATGAGAAAAAATGGGTCATTAAAGGGATAATTTCCAGTGATGTTTGCCCTAGTCACCGTTGTAATCAAGTGCTCATCTACGTAAAACTTGATAATGTCTCTTTCCCAAACCATTGCAAAGACGTGAAAATCATCCGTAAAATCTCCCGAAGGCAGTACATAATTCGCGGGCAAGTTGGTTGACCCACCACCTGGGGGAGCCCAGTGAACGGTACTGTACATTTTATTAGGTTCGTGCCCAAGCAACTCCATGATGTCCATTTCTCCGCAAGCAGGCCAACTTACTTGATCGATGTTTTTTCCAAGTGACCAAAGTGCTGGCCAGACCCCTTGCCCTTTGGGTAGTTTTGCCCGAATTTCGATGCGGCCAAACAAAAAGTCGCGTTTGCCTTTGGTCAACAAACGTGCGGAGGTATAATCGCGGCCCTCATAACTTTCCTTTCTGGCTTCAATGACAAGATTTCCATTGGTCAAAAAAGCGTTTTCGGGGCGATTGGTGTAGTACTGCAATTCGTTGTTTCCCCAACCCGAGCCACCAATATCAAATCCCCAGTTGGTAGGGTCGATAGTAGCTCCGTTAAATTCGTCACTCCAGATCAATCGGTACCCAGGAGGCGCTTGACTCCAAGCCCTTCCCGTAGAAAAACATCCTAGCATCCCAATGAGCATCGCACTGAGACAAAGGACACGGCGTACATTGTTTTTCATTTTACAAGTAACAGTTAAAGTTAAGAAAATAAGAAATCATAGGTTAGATGCGAGAGAGCGTCGCTAATTGCTCGCAAACATTCAATTTTTTCTTATTTTATTACCAAAAAGCACTTGGACATTAACTGGACAGGGCAAAAATTGGGTTCAAAAACCAGTTTTTTGAGCTGTTAGAACCCTCTCAAGTAAGCTGCTAGGTCGTCTTTAGGAGTCAAGTCTAACCGTTTTTTTAGTCGGTAGCGGCTTTTTTCCACCCCAGTTACCGAAATGTTCAGGATAGCCGCCAACTCCTTATTTGTCATATTTAGGCGCGTAAGAGCGCACATTCGGAGGTCGTTCTGAGTAAGCGATGGGTGTTTTTTAAGAAGTTCAGTGGTAAAGTTTTGATTAACTTCATCGAAATACAAAGTAAACTGCTCCCAACTTCGTTCTCCTTCAATTTCGGTTTCAATCGTCTTTTTAAGACTTTTGAGTCGTTTAAGCTTTTCTGTTTCTTCGACATTCCTAATGTCTTCCAGTTGCTCAACGATGCTGATAAGGATTTCATTTTTATGCGCCATTTGCACCGCTGTTGCCATTAGTTCTGTGTTTTTTGACTGGATTTCGGTTTCTAATTTTTCATTTTGCAGGTGCAAAATGGCTTGTTCGGCTGCTAAATTTTCGTTGGTCAGCGTTAAAATGGCACGATCAGATTCCAGTACTTTTTGTTTTAATGCCATTTCGCGGCGCGAGGTATATATTTGTAAAATCAACCTAGCCAAGGCCAACGTCAGAAGCCCCATCACCAACTTAAACCACCACGTTTGCCAAAAAGGAGGACTAATGACAATGGTGAGCGTTTTTTCTTTACTCCAAACGCCATTATTATTGGCTCCTTTCACCCTAAACACGTAAGTGTCTGGTTCTAAGTTTGTATAGGTAACGAGTCGTTGGTCACTGTTCGCCATTCGCCACTCACGGTCGAAACCCTCCATTTGAAAAGCATACTGATTTTTGAGCGGGTCGGTAAAATCTAGGGCGGCGAACCCCATCGAAAATACGTTATCGGCATACGACAATTGTACTTCGGAGGCATGCTCCAACGGCATATTCAATACGGTGCGTCCATCTGGCAGTTTTCCAGTTGGAACGGATTGGTTAAAAAGTTTAAAATCCGTCAATACTAATTCGGGTGCTTTTTTGAGGTAGCGCACTTCTTCGGGACGAATCAATGTCAGTCCGTTGATACCTCCAAAATAGAGAACCCCATTGTCGCTTCGTAAACCCGTTGCTTGGTTAAATTGATTAGAAGTCAGGTAAGAGTTTTTAGTAAAGTCAAAGTTAAGCCACTGGTTCGATTCAACCTCAAAACGGCTTACGCCCCGAAACGTACTTACCCATAAATAACCTTCTTTGTCTTCCACGATTCCCATGACGGCATTCGAAATCAAGCCCTGTTGCTCGGTAAAATGTCGAAATTGACCATTGCCAAGCCAAAGATTTAATCCACCGCTTTCGGTACCCACCCAAAGCCGTCCTTTAGAATCCTGAAAAATACACCGAATATCGTTGGCAGATAAGCTTTTAGGATTCTCTCTTTCGTACTGAAACCGTTGGCATTTTGCCGTTTTTGAATCAAAAATATTTAATCCTTTGGTGTCAGTCCCTACCCAAATTTGGTCATTTTTACCCGCAAAAATTACCATGACATCATCGCTCGAAAGACTATGAGGGTCATTGGGATGATGGTTGAAACGAACAAACTTCCCCTGTTCAATATCATCTAATCTAGCCAGACCTCCTCCCAAAACTCCCACCCACAGCTGCCCCGAGCGGTCTTCCGTCATTGTCCATACGTTATTTCCTCCGATGGTAGTGCGCTCAGCTGGGTTAAACCGAAAATGTTTAAAACGTTGCGTTTTGGGTTCAAAGTAGCTCAAACCATTCTCAAAATACCCCAACCATAAACGTTGCCGAGAGTCTTCAAAAATGGTTTTAACTACGCTTCCATAGCCGACGGGCTGGTTGGGGATGGGTGTAAAAGTCTTTAGGCGATTGTCAAACCTATTAAGGCCACCGCCGTCGGTACCGATGTATATTTGGCCATTTTTAGCCTCGCAAATACTCAAAACCGATCGATGGCTCAATTCACCCTTTTTGCTACCCGTTTGGGTAAATGTTTCAAAACGCGTTTTGTGTGCTTTATAAACATTAATGCCACCATTAAACGTACCAATCCATACGTTTGCATCGCGGTCAATCAAGATGTTTAACAGGGCGTTTGAGTTTAATTTTCCCAGCGTTTTTCCGTACTGAACCGAAGAAATTGTCTCGGTTTTGGGGTCAAAAATATTTAAACCTCCGCCATCCGTCGCCAAAAGCAGTTCGCCGTTGGTAGCCTGAGCAATACCCATGACGTTGTTAGAAGAAAGCCCCTCTGGCATAGCGTATCGACGAATCTCTAAGGTTGCTTTGGCAATTTTGTACAAACCAGACCCCTGAGTTCCCACCCACAAATTACCTTGTTTATCGTTGAAAAACACTTTTCCAAAACTCTCAAAATCAGTATCGTTTTTAGCATTTGCATGGAGTAAATGAATACGTTTTTCGTCAAAATAATAGATACCTTTTCCGCTGGTAGCTATCCAAATACGGCCTTGGCTGTCTTGGCAAATGTTAGATACTTCGTTGAAATCCAGCAGCGAATTTGACGCATCAAAATGCCTCATTTTCTTTGCTTTTGGCTCATAGCACCATACGCCCGCCCCAATTGTGCCAATCCAAATGCGGCCTTGTCGGTCTTCAAATAGGTGCTTAATCCATTTTTTTGCCAAAGGTTTAAATGGCAACTCATTGCTCAAATTTCTGAACTCACCCGTATTGGCTTCCCGTAAATTAAGCCCTTCCGTTTGCGTCCCTACCCAGATATTCCCCTTGGAGTCTTCCAGAATGGCATGAACACTTTTTCCTTGAAATAAAGACGTACCACTCCCAGATTGCCGAAAAACCCGACACTCATATCCATCAAACCGTACCAAGCCATCTTTGGTCCCCGCCCAAATAAAACCTTGCTGGTCTTGGGTTAGGCAAAATACGGTATTGTGCGGCAATCCCTCAGTGATGGTCAGGTAGTCGAACTGTTCAAAATTTGTTTGCGCTAACGCCGTTTGTAGGAAACCTACTAATAAAAGACAGATTAAACTTCGGAGCATTGGGTCAAGAATCAAAAGCGAAAGGTACTACGAACATCCGTAAACGACAAAAGGCTGCCTCCGAAATGGAAACAGCCTTTTGAAAAAATTGTTTCAATGCGATTATTCTACTTTTACCACTTTCAAAGTGGCTTGTTTTTCTGTGGTTGCTACGTGTAAAAGATAGGTTCCGCTTGGCAAGTCATTTACGTCAAACTCCTCTTGATGTGCATTGGTTTCTGCCACAAATAATCGGTTTTGTACCGTACGGCCAGCAACATCCATCAACGTTGCCTTCACCTCTTTGCCTTTGCTATTGGCTACTTTGAGACGGAGGATTTTTGAAACTGGGTTTGGCATAACCGTAGCAAAAGAGGCGTTATCGGTAATCTGTTGTCCGTTTTCCGAACCAGCCGTCCTCACTCCTCCGACACCTACTCCATCTCTCGATTGGATTCTGAACCAGTACTCTTGGTAGGTAAGTACATTTCCTTGGGGTTTACGGGTTGATGGATAAATACTTCCCCAGCCCTTCATATCCCAATAACGTACCCCTAATTTATATAAACCTTTTGGTAACCCTGTGTCATACGTATTTCCACCAGCACCATTGTCTTCATAAAAACCGTAAGCAGGGTGGTTTTGGGCGTACAACTCCGTCCAACCTTCACGGTTGGCATACATAAAATAAGGAGCGTTGTTCTCGTGGGTATTAAATGAACGAGGCACGCCTACCTCAGGAGTAGCCAACATGTCGAACGTCAACGAGCCTTCGGTTCCCAAATCACATACGTCTGCATGAATGGTCCAAAAACGTGGTGCAGTCTTGTTCACATTTTCCACGTAGTAAAGCGTTGGGTTGGTTTGAGTACTAAATTCCAACTCTGGGCCACCATCACGGGTGATAAATTGACTCGTCCAAAGTGATTTATCGTTGGCGGCTTTTATGCCTGATTTGGATTGACCAATATTAATGAGGGTTAACTCAAAAGCTTTCCAAATTACTGTCATACGAATACTTTCAGCACTTTGGCAACCGTCGGTGAAAATACACTTTGCCCAATAGCTTTGTTGTGTTGCATTGCTAAACGCCACTTGGAAACTATTTTCGTTCACTCCAGTATTCCAAAATGCCTTACTACCTGCTGGACAATTGGCAGAAACCGTCACTGATGTACCCGTACAAACGATGGTATTTGAAACCGACACCGCTGGGGCTGTGTTCACTGGCGCTACCGTGAAAGTCACGACATTACTCTTCTCACTCAAACAACCTGCGTCTGTCTGACAACGCGCATAATAAGATGTCGTTGTTGTAGGACTCATCGCAGGCAAACTTCCCAAAGCAGCGTTGGTCGTTGCATTGAACCATATTGTTGTGGTTCCAACACAGCTCGATATGCTCGTCATCGGTACAGAACCACCGCAGCTACTGGTTGGATTTAGGCTCACAACAGGCGTTGCTAAGGTTGTTACAGTTCTCAAACTCATCGGAGCCGATTCCGTTTCAATACACGACGGCGTTCCGTCGGCTTTACGACAACGTACTCGATAATTGTGCACAAGTCCATCGACCAGCTGCGTTGGTGCGATTGTAGTATAATCGCCTCCATCAACCGAATACAAAATAATTTCTCCAGCAGCACAAGTGGCATTGAAGGTAATGGTTGTTCCAGGCAAGTCACAAAGTACCTTCGACTCACCCGCCGCCACTGTAACACCATCAGCAACTAATGATACATTTTGTGGAATCGATGCTCGGTAATTGATTGTCAATGTAATAATTCCTGTATATGTTGTTGGGCAACTCGCATCGCAAGCCGCTTGATAGCGGTAGAGTTGGTTATCAGACGGCTGAGAAGCGGGTGCACTGCTTGACCACGCGCCCCATGCGCCATTCCCCACTTTTACCCGCCAAACGGGATTCCCTACCACACACAGACCCGTAACGTTGAACTGTAAACCATTCACTGGGTTACTATCAATGTCGCAAAGCGTACGCGTATTTCCTTCATTGAGTGTTTGTTGTTGGGCATTGAGGGTAATTTCTGGTTTTCCCTGTACCGTTACCGTCACCGAACTTCCAATAGTCGAACTACATCCGTTGGCGTCGCTAACACTCACTAATGTATAGATGTAAATGCCCGGAACGCTCGTTGGCGCTGTCGTCGTTGAAGTATTACCCGTTGAAACCAATGACGTTTGAGGTGTACCGTTGATTTGGTAACTGAAAGTATAAGGTGAAGTACCATTTGCCCCCGTAAAAGTCACCGTTGGTGCTGCTCCCGCGAGACATACCGTCGTTGCCCCCGCTATCGTCGCCGTTGGCAAAGGTGTATTTACGATAGTACCTGTACCGTCTAAAGTAGCTCCGCCGCCGCTCAAACTTACGTTGCGTCCGTTGGCAGTGAGACTGCTCAAACGAAGTAGAAGGGTTTCGTTAACTTCGTCTTTACAATCTCCGTTTATTATGACCGTTACTGTTTTTGAGGTTTCTCCTGCGGCAAATGTTAGCGTACCCGACGTACTTACGTAATCGTTATCGGCTGTGGTAGCAGTACCGTCCACTGTTGCATAATTTACGACTACTGCGGCATCGGAAGGATTAGAAAGGTTCAAGTTAAACGTCATGGTCGTTGTTCCCGTACTTCCTTCAAATACCGATGGGCTTGAAACAGGCAGAACACTAGCATCGTCGTTGGTAATGGTACCCGTACCAGAGCCATCTAAAATCGCCGCATTTATTGGGTCACTCAACGTCATTAAGATAGTTTCATCTAGCTCAACCGTATTGTCGCCGTTCAAGACTACAGTGATGGTTTGAAAAAATGCCCCATCTGCCGTAAACGAAACCGTTCCATCCGCAAACGTTTGATAGTCTGTACCTGACGTAGCAGTACCTCCCGTAATACCATATTTCACGGAACAAGCATTGGCATTGACCGTTCGAGATATGGTGAAGGTTAGGTTTGTCGTGCCACTATTTCCTTCTGTGATGGTTACGTCATTGATTGAGAATTGGGTATTTACAATTTGAATGGCATAATCTTCTACTTCTCCGTCGGTGGCCAAACCTTCGGGACTTAGGCCACCAGCGGAACTGATACGGAAACGGGCAAAGCTATTGCTTGGCGTAGCTCCTGAAGGTACGGAGAAGGTCAAGACGTTATCTCCCGAATTTACGGCAATATTATTAAACACTTTTTCTCCACTATCAAACGTGCCATTGTTATCAAAATCCACCCAAGCATCAAGTTTACCTGCTGCTGAGGCATTGACAGTCACGCTGGCTGTGGTGTTTAATACCAATACGGAAGGCAACGTAACGCCATCATCGTCAGCGCCATCGCCCGTCGCAGTTGGGTTGGGTTGACCGTCTAAATCTGCATCTACCGTCAGTCCCAGATGAATACCTCCAGGGGCATTGGCGTGGCTAGGGCCATTGCTGGCCGACAACGTTTTGTAAGTATCTGGTGCATCACCCCAATCCAATTCGTCGTTTTCGATTGTCCCCGTTTGCGCAGTACCTGCCACGGTTACGCCCGTTGGCGCTCCCGTGATTGCACCTAATGCAACCGTAAAGTTTTCGTTATTTTCAATTTTCAAATCACCTTTGGCCTGAACAGTAATCGTTTTGGTCTCGTTTGCCGTTCCCGTAAATGTTAAACTACCGTCGTTGTCAGTATAGTCATTATCAGCAATCGTCGCTGTGCCGTCGCTGGTCGTATAAGCCACCGTAAAGCCGCCTTGAACTGGATTCGTTAGGGTAGCCGTAAAGGTATAATCTACCGTTCCTGTATTGCCTTCTGGTTTTGCGATTGTCCCTGTCAAAGTTACCGTCGAGGCATCGTCATTGTTAATGGTTCCTGTACCCGTTGAAGTACCCAAAATTACATTTCGACTTGGCGCCGATAAACTGCTCAACGTCACGTTATAATTCTCGTTGGCTTCTACTTTATTATCATTCGTAATGGCTACGTCCACGGTTTGTGCGGTAGTAGTGCCCGCAAGGAAGGTCACCGTTTGATTCACGGCGGTATAGTCATTGTCGGCAATGGTTGCAGCGCCATTCGAGGTTGCAAAATTTACCGTTACATCTATATCCACAGGATTGCTCAAATTGACCGTAAATACTTGTGGCGTGGTTGCTTCGCTTTGGCTTACATTTCCTGCCAACGACACCGTGGCCTGGTCATCGTTACTGATGGTGGCCGTTTGAGGACTACCACTCAGGGAAATGGCTGCCAATTGAATAGCGCTCGTCGAAGTAATTGCACCCAACGCCGCTTCAAATGTTTCGTTGGCTTCTACCAAATTATCCCCTAGTACATCTACCGTCCATGTTTTAGTTTCGCCAGCGGTTCCAGTAAACGTCAAGCTACCATCATTGTCGGTATAGTCTGTCCCCACTGTTGCCGTACCATTTCCAGTAGTATAAGCTACTTGGAAACCTCCTTGAACTGGCGCCGATAAGGTAGCCGTAAAGGTATATGCCGTATTCCCACTGTTTCCTTCGTTTTTGGCTACTCCTCCCGACAACGTAAGCGTTGCTGCGTCATCGTTATTGATAGTTCCCGTTCCAGTTCCCGTGCTTATGGCTCCGTTGATTGGGTTTGAAAGCGTAATAACCACAGTCTCATTATTTTCCACCACAATATCCCCGTTCACTACAACAGTAATTTCTTGTGTCAGTGGACCGTCAGCATCAAAACTAACAGTTCCTAATGCTAGAGGTACATAATCACTTCCTGAGGTAGCTGTTCCGCCCGTAATCTCATAGGTTACTGAAGATGCTGTTGAGTTGGTGGTTCGGCTAATGGTGTACGTTAAGTTTGAAGTACTAGTATTCCCTTCCGTCACGGAAGGGCTTGTGATTGCAAACTGGTTATTCAAGATACTTACTTGATAATCTTCTACTTCTCCGTCGTTAGCCTCTCCAGTGGGCGACAAACCACCAGCGGTACTCACGCGGAAACGAGCGTAGGATGTCCCTAAACTAGCTGCTGGTATAATGACAGGGACAGTGTTATTGCCCACTACCAAGTCAAACCCATTAGCCACTTTCTCATTCGCATCATCCCAATCACCATCACGGTTGAAGTCAATCCACGCGTCTAATTTAGAAACTGCCGAGGCCGTCACGGTCACACTTCCTGTGGTATTGATAATAAAGGCACTTGGGAGAGTGACGCCGTCGTCGCCAGTGACATCTCCGTTGGCCGTCAATGTAGGCTGTCCGTCCAAATCTCCACTTACTGTAGCTCCCAAAAATACGCCTCCTGGTGCTAATTTGTGGCGTGCGCCGTTGTTAGCAAGAGTAGTTGGGTACGAACTTGCAAAGCCACTTTGAGCGGCGGTAGGTGCGTCACCCCAGTCTAATTCATCGTTGTTGATAGTACCTGTTTGAGGGCTATCTGTTAACACAAACGCACTAGAAGAAATTGGAGTGGCTGTAACGGAGTTAATCGTAGTGGTAAAATCCTCATTGTTTTCGATTTTTAAATCCCCATTCACCAGTACCGTAAATTGATGACTTTCCCCCGCAGTTCCCGTAAAAATCAATGTCCCATCGTTGTCTGTATAATCATTATCGGCAAGGGTGGCTGTACCATCATTGGTAGTGTAGTTGACGCTAAAACCTCCTTGTACAGCATTGGTTGATGATACCGTAAATAGATAGGAGGTTGTTCCTGTATTCCCTTCACTCTGAGCAATGCCACCGCTTAGGGTAATCGTGGTGTTGTCATTATTAATAATTGTTCCTGTACCCGTTGTTTTAGGGCCGAACGTTACATCTCGGCTCGACGCCGATAAAGCACTCAAAGTAACGTTGTAATCCTCATCGATTTCTACTATGTTATCGTTTGAAATGGCCACATCTACCGTTTGGGCTGTTGTCGTACCCGCTGGGAATGTTACCGTTTGGTTGAC
Organism: Runella sp. SP2; assembly: GCF_003711225.1. Lineage (NCBI taxonomy): Bacteria > Pseudomonadati > Bacteroidota > Cytophagia > Cytophagales > Spirosomataceae > Runella > Runella sp. SP2. The sequence goes on from NZ_CP031030.1 coordinate 3,012,240, forward strand.
TGACGTATAGTCACCAGTTGTTGCGGTCCCATTCGTTGTTGCAAAATTTAACGTCACATCCACATCCACTGGGTTACTCAGGTTTACAGTAAATACTTGCGGCGTAGTTGCCTCGCTTTGGCTTACGTTTCCTGCCAGCGACACCGTGGCATTGTCATCATTGGTGATGGTGGCCGTTTGAGGACTACCACTTGTAGAAACAGAGGAAGCAAATGTACCCGTCACCGTGCCAAGCGCTACCGTAAAGTTTTCATTTAGTTCTACTTTGGTATCGCCGTTTACTTTCACCGTAATTGTATGTACCTCTCCAACTGTTCCAACAAAGTTCAATGAGCCGTCATTATCTTGGTAGTCATTATCAGTCGTAGTTGCGGTGCCATCGTTGGTTGTGTAAGCTACCGTAAATCCACCAACCACTTCTTTATCCAAGGTTACGTTAAAGGTATAGTCCACTGTCCCCGAAGCACCTTCGCTCTGTGACAATGCCGTAACGCTACTCAAAGTGAGTGTAGCTGCATCATCGTTGGTGATTGTTCCCAGTCCTTGCCCATCAGAAATAGCCCCATTGCTTGGCGCTGTAAGATTGACAAAGAATGTTTCATTCCCTTCCACTTTAGCATCTCCGTTGACCGTCACTGTAATGGTTTTATTGGCCTCGCCAGCCGCAAAACTCAATGTACCGCTTGTACTTGTGTAGTCATTATCGGCGGTAGTTGCAGTATTATCCGCCGTTGCGTAGTTAATCGTTTCGGCCGTTGCTGTACTGGTTCGGGAAACCGTAAAGGTAAAGTTTGTTAAACCCGTATTACCCTCATCGACAGTTACGTCATTAATGGAAAACTGTAGGTCATCGTCCAGAATAGTACCAAGTCCTTGGGCATCCGTAATGCTTACTGAACTTAACAACCCACCACTTACGGCCAAGTTAGAAAGATTCACAAAGAAGGTTTCGTTGGCTTCACCAATGGCATCTCCTACTACGGGTACAACCATGGTTTTAGAGGTTTCACCAGGATTAAAAGTGAGCGTACCGCTAGTTGAGATATAGTCCGTTCCTGCGGTAGCCGTTCCAGCAGCGGTGGCATAATCGACAGTAACAGTAGTACTCACAGGGTTGTTCAATGTAACCGTAAATTCAAAATTGGTATTTCCACCATTTCCTTCATTAAGTGATACGTCGTTGATGGTCACCTGGGAATTATCATCGTTGGTGATGGTACCAGTACCTGTACTTTCAGTAGAAACGCCTGAAACAACCACATTACGTCCTGAAGCCGAAACAATACCTAAAGGTACATTAAAGGTTTCGTTGGACTCTACCAATACATCGCCATTGACTTGCACCGTAAATGTTTTTGATTCTGGTGTCGTACCGTCAAAATTCAAGGTTGTGGAGTTTGCGATGTAGTCATTTCCTCCCGTTGTGGCTGTGCCATCTGCCGTTGCAACATTAACCGTAAATGGAACATCCACGGCTTTGCTGGAAGTAATAGTAAAGGTATAAGTTTTTTGACCCGTATTTCCTTCAGAATTTGAGACACTATTAATACTCAGCACCGCTTGGTCATCGTTGGTAATCGTTCCTAGCCCAGTTGCTTTAGTAAGTATTATTCCATAAGGTGCGCCCGAAAGCATAACCTCAAAGGTTTCATTCAATTCTACAATATCATCCGCATTAACAGTAACCGAAACCGTAGCAGTGGTACTTACTCCCGCCGCAAAGCTCACTGTCCCGCCCGAAATTGGTGTGTAGTCACTACTGTTGGCCGTCACATTGTTAGTATTTACGGCCAAGCTAAAGGCTTCATCGGTATTGTCCCTCGTTACGGTAAAAGTGAACGTAGTGGTGCCACCGCCGTTACCTTCATTGGGTGTTATATCACTGATTGAAACAAGTGTCGGGGTTCTAAAGCCAAAATCAAGCGTGGTATTGTTTTCTACGGTACTTACGTCATACGCTAATGTAATGGCTTGACTGGCAATTGAACCATTGATGGCATCTTGGCCATTGTCGTCGTTATCCGTATTATTGTCGGGATCAGGGGCAACTCCACCTAGGCTAGAAATTAGGCCATTCAGTGGTTTTCCTGAGTTAAATTCTGTGGAGGGAATTTGAACAATGTAATCTCCCGAACACAATTGGGAAAACGCATACAACCCACTTCCAGCAGTAGTGGTAGTGGTTACGAAAACATCATTCGCGTCAAGGGTTCCAGCAACTGTACCGTTGTCGCGGTAGAGGTTTACCACTACGCCATTAATTCCTGCATCACCTATATCATAAATGCCATTTTTGTTGTTATCTCTAAACACTACATTTCCCAACGAATGTTTCATCAACTGGATTACAGTTGGGCTAATGGGATTGCCTGCTACATCGTCGGTTAAAATAGTGCTAAAATTGTTTCCCGTCACCGTACCTTGGTTTGATATTTGGCATACTCCTGCAGGCAGAGGAGTATTAATTGTGACGTTGAACTTGATGGTAAACACTCGGTCTGCTGGCAATAAAAAGCCACTTGGATCGCCGACAGTTACAGTTTCACCCGCCAAAACTACCCCCTTGCGCGCTGCTTCGTCGAGGGCTTCTTGGATATTTTCGGCCGTGGCAGCCGTAGCTTGGTTATCAATTTCTTGTTTTGGCGCTTCAACCACTTTTACCACTTCTACAACCTCCTGTTTGGGCTCTTCCTTTGCAAGAATTTCTGCCGCGATGCGAGCGGTAGGGTGAGATGGGGCAGTACAGGTAGAAGTACTAACAAAATAGGTCGGAGTACCCGTTTCGGTTTGCAACATACCAGCTGAGTTAGTGTTTCCCCTAGCCGTCCAATAGGTAGGAACATCAGGCCCATTGCTTCCCTGTAAAATCAAATCTCCCGAGATTGGATCCAGGTCCCTAACTCGAATGGCTCGCGTGCCAGATGGACCATTTACATTGTTAGCTAGTACATCACTACAAAGGGTAATAATTTCGTCATTGGCCGCCCCTGTCCCCCCCATTCTAAGTTCAACACCTTCTAAACTGATGGCATCTCTGGTAAGGGTATTGCCTTCAACAAAAAAATCGAGGCGACTGGCTAAGGTTGTACCAACACGGGCAATCCCTTGAATGGTTCCTTCACCATTGACAAGACCAATGTTAGCATTGTTCTTTATTTCGTATTTGGCCAAACCATTTTGTTCATGCAACATCCGAATGGTACTAAATATAGTAGCAGCCGTATGGTTGTGAGTTATATTGGTATTATTATTCAAACGGCCATTTAACCTAGAAGTATTGAAAGTAGAACTTAACACTGCTACTTCATTAGCCGCCTCAATATCGGTACAGTTGACAATGTTGTAATTAATAGTTGCAGTACCTACCGACCCCACTTCAATCCCTGCCATGGGGGTTCCAAAACGTTCAACTTTGCAATTGTTAATATTGGCGCTAAGATTGGAACTACCTTCGGCAATAATTTGAATCCCTTTTGTTCCTGCCCTTTGGAAACGGCTATTTGTAAGGTTAATGGTAGCAGCAGCCGATCCTTGCGTACGGGCTTCAAAACAGTCTGCTCCGCTTGGGTCATTGAAGATACAATTATTGACCGTCAAATTAAGCGTCCCAGTGTTGTTGATGAGGTGAAAATTACGAACGGCGGATGTTTGAAAAGTAGAACCCGTAATGGAGCAAGTACCACTTAGGTTACGGAACTTCAGGGCACTCTCATCTTCGGAAGGAGCATCTCCGTTGCCCGTGGCAGTACAATTTTCCATGGTAAGGTTGCTCACACTCAAGCCCATAATACCGTGCTCTTTAGTGGCTCCAATGTCAATATTATTGAGGGTTACATTGCTGGCCACATTCATATAAATGGCTGCAAAACAAGACGAAACATCATCTTCATCACATGAGGTATCAAAACCTCCATCGCTGGATGAATTGGCAGAAGGGAGATTCATATTTTTTAACGTAACGTTTGTTGCATTACGTATTTCAATGCCTCGACCAGAAATATTGGTTAATGTTCCACCTGAGGCATCTGTTGTACTGGTACCTGTAATCTGAAAACTACCCGTTGTGTTTTGTAAGAAAATACCGTTGGAAGCATTAGTGACCGATACACTCTGAAGGATAACATCGAGCGATCCACTGTCAAAGCTAACCCCAACGCCTCCCGTATTGGTAACACTCACATCACGTACCAAAGCAGTGCTAAAACTACTACCTTGCAAAGAGGTGCCACCTGTATTGCTGATATTAACACCGTAAACTCTGTTCTGCGACTGCATATTCACGGTGTTAGCATTCTGATTGATCGTTGGACGCGTACCTCCAGTAGAAGGGATGGGATTGCCAACTGGCGGGTGAACTGAAAAAGTGACCCCAGCTAATGCGGCCAGCGTACCAGTTGTTGCCCCTTGACCAATCAACTTTTGTTGTCCCAACAGTAGGGTATTGGAATTGTTATTATAAGATCCCGAGTAAACAAAAATATTATCGCCCGCTCCATCCAACGACGAGTCATTGAAAGCATTTATCGTATTATAAGGGGAGTTAAGGCGTCCATCACCGTTAGTACTTGCACTTGCATTGACAAACCAAATCATCCCCGTTACGGTTATTCGTACCGTACCCGTTGAACTAAATGTGTTATCCGTAACTGTATATTTGAAACTAGTAGTGCCCTCATATCCTGGGTTGGGATTAAAGGTAAAACTCCCGTTAGGATTAAAAGTTACGGTTCCTTCGGTGCCTGTATCGTCAATCCCACTAACAGTAATGACATCGCCATCAAGGTTTACGTCATTCGCTAATAGCCCACTAGCTACTGGCACGTCGATAGATACGTTCCCTACGGTAGAATAGGCATCGTTTACGGCAATAGGCGCTGTTTTGACCGAACCAGGTACTAATGTAGTATTGGGGTCAATGGTATCGGTAAATTTTACGCCCGTGGCATCATCCACCGTAGAGGCGTTGGTTATTGTAATGGTATATTCTAGCACATCCCCTGGCGTTGGTCCAGGAGTGCCGTTGTCGGTGCCTACTTGCGCTACCGTTTTTAAAGCAGAAACAGAAGGTGCCAACCACCACGTTTTCACTTGGGTAGCTAGGTTGGTTTCATTCGGAGGTGGTGCCAAAGGACTGAGCGGCAACACCTTTCGCTTTGCATTGGCGTTCGCAACTGGGTTCCCTTTGACCACTTTTTCATTAGGAGACGCAACAGGATTTAGCTGATATTTGTCTTCTGGAAGCGAAAAAAGTTGAATGAGTACACTGAGCACTAGGCTCACCGAAATGGGGGTAGAGATTTTCATGACGTAGTAGTTTTTCAAAACTGAGTAAAACGTGTAATAAATTATTCAAAAGTAGTCGAAAAAAATTCAATAAAAATAATTTTAATGTACTATTTTTTATATCTTTGTTCGTGGAGCTGTAAAAAAACTATACCAATAAAGCATATTTGGCAAGTAGTTATTATGTATCTCCGTCAACGTTGAAAAAACTCTATTTTTACTCAGTTATGCAAAGACGGCCGTTTATAAAGCTATTAGGTACTTCCTTGGGCAGCCTTCCGTTTTTATCGGGTTATGCTCAATTGCCTATTTCTTCTCCCCCAACATGGTCTCAATGGTTGTCGCAACTTGTTAGTGTTTGTCCCATTGAATCCGTTTCGGTTGCTTCCGCTGGCACTTTACCAGTACCCCTACCTGCCGTTCTATCAGGAGAATTTACGCAAGCAGAAAATCGGGTTTACTTTTATGAACAACAGCAGTACTGTTTTCAGGTGTTTGAAAAAACGCACCCAACGTTAGGCACCCTAGATTTGATGATTCCGTTTTGGCAACGCCAAGCAGCAGGAAACTGGGAAAAAATTGCGTGCTGGTCATTGTTTGAATTACAAACCATCGCCGAAGCTTCTGCTCAATTAGAAACTACTACCTTTGCCACCCTTTTTCCTTTTAAAGCCAGTACGACGGGGCGCTATCTTAGTGCCAAAGGTGAAGTACATCTTCAAACGTATCTTCACGCGAGCAACCACATTACTACAAATATTCTCCTCAAAAAGAACACATATACCCTCTGGGAATCAAGACCTTTATCTTAATTTTTATTGTTTTACTAAACCCTCAAATGTTATGGCAGAACCTTTTTTGTCCGAAATTCGGATCATGAGTTTTGTGTTTGCTCCCAGAGGTTGGGCGCTATGTAATGGGCAACTCCTTCCCATCAACCAAAACCAAGGACTATTTTCACTCTTAGGTACTACCTTTGGCGGTGACGGACGCGTCAATTTTGGATTACCTGACCTGCGTGGCCGAACCCCTATTCACGTAGGCAGTGGTCATACGCTAGGCGAGCGTGGAGGCGAGCAGGCTCATACGTTAAGTATTGCGGAGTTACCTACTCACACGCACGTAGCCACTGCTACTCCAGCTTCCCAAAATTCTATTGCGCCAACTACCAGTAGTTATTTTGCCAATTCGTCTCCTTCTGAATTCTATTCTGGAACGGCCAACGTAGCTATGAACCCAGGAATGATTACTAATACGGGTGGGAGTCAGGCACACCTTAACATGCAGCCTTTCCTGACGCTGAGTTTTGCAATAGCATTACAGGGCATCTTCCCAAGCCCCACTTAACAGGCTACCCTACAATTTGATTGTATTTACCTTTTCTTTAACCCTTAAACTTCAACGATTATGGCTCAACCTTATGTTGGCGAAATACGAATGTTTGCAGGTAATTTTGCCCCCTCGGGATGGATGTTTTGCGAAGGGCAGCTTGTCCCTATTTCGGAATACGAAACCCTTTTTAACCTCATTGGAACGACCTACGGCGGGGATGGCCAATCAACCTTTGCCCTTCCCGATTTGCGTGGACGCCTTCCTATTCACCAAGGGAGTGGATTTATTTTGGCCGAAACTGGTGGTGCCGAAGAAATTACCTTGACAGTTAATCAAATTCCAGCCCATTCCCATCCATTTTTGGGCAATGACTCTCCTGGAACTGGAAGCACCCCTGCGGGGGCTACATTTGCCCGAAATGCGTCCGCTGATGGTTATTCCACGGATTCTTCAGGTGGGGTAGTAAATTTTCCACCGCAGACGGTGAGCTCTACTGGAGGATCCCAACCACATACTAATTTTCAACCGTATTTGTGTGTAGATTTTATTATATCCCTATTTGGCATTTTTCCTTCACCTACCTAAAACCAACATTATCATGGATCCATTTGTAGCAGAAATCCGCATATTCCCTTTTAATTTCGCCCCAAGAGGCTGGGCATGGTGCGACGGTCAGTTATTACCCTTGTCTCAAAATACTGCCTTATTTTCACTGTTAGGCACTACTTATGGGGGCAATGGAAAAAGTAATTTTGCCCTCCCTGATCTGCAAGGCCGAGCCCCTATGCACCCTGGGCAAGGGCCTGGGTTGTCATTACACGATTTGGGTGAAACTGGAGGCAGTGAAACCGTCTCTCTATTAGAAAGTGAGATTCCGTCCCATAGCCACACTTTGCGTGTGGTCAATGACGGAGGGTTACAGTCTAATCCTGGGGGTGCTTATGTCGCACGTGCAGGCGTCTATAATTCATCACCTGGGGGCAATTTTGCTTCAATGTCAGTGAATGCAATGGCACCCGCAGGCGGCGATCAGCCTCATAATAACATGATGCCTTATCTGACGTTTTATTTTAATATTGCATTGCAAGGAGTCTTTCCTCCTCGCACGTAATCGAATGAGTGAAATGTTTTTTAGCGCAAGACCCATTAATGAGGCAGATTTGCCTGCTTTATTAGAAATTTATGCCAGTACTAGGGCCGAGGAATTGGCCCTAGTACCTGACTGGACCGAAGCGCAAAAGCGCACTTTTGTGACCCAGCAGTTTATGGCCCAGCACCAGTATTACCAAGAATTGTACAAAGGCGCAGACTTACAAATCATCGAAACAGAACAGCAGCAGGCAATCGGACGGCTTTATGTGCATTGGCAGTACAGCCCCACCGAAGTACGTATTATGGACATTGCTATCCTGCCACCCTACCGAGGCCAAGGTTTGGGCAGCAAGCTCCTAGAGGCAGTGCTTCGCCAAGGAGCTGATCTTAGTAAATCGGTGACAATTCATGTGGAATACAACAACCCCGCCCTGCATTTGTACGAGCGTTTGGGCTTTAAAAAAATCGGAGAATTTAATACGGTGTACCATTTGTACGAATGGAAACCTGATCCTACCTCTTAACTTTTGTAGAAAATGATTGATACCTTACAAATCACTGATTTTCAACCCTATCTAAATCAGGACTTTACCATCCATTTTGCGTCGGAAACAAGTCACCCTGCTCAACTCACCCGCGTTTCTGCGTGGAGCACTGGTGTCGGCAATTACCGTCAACCTTTTACACTAGAGTTTGAGACAGACATGACGCGTCAGTACTACTTGCAGGGTACTTTTACCTTAACGCACCCCACTGCGGGGGATGTACAACTTTTTATGGTGCCCATCGGCCCTGGTGCCAAAGGGATGCGTTATGAGGTTGTATTTAGCTAAAACGGAGGCTCATCTAGCGGATTTGGGGGTGGAAAGTTCATCCCCATATCGCCCAAATCGTTGGCTTTACTTTTAAAAGTTCCGCCAGTCGAAGCAGGTGGGTTGTCAAACGAACTCGCCGCTTGTGCCCTAGCTTCTGGATTAAACGATGGCGTAGGTGAGGAAGCTGCGCCATAAAAACCATCCAAATCGGCAAATTTGGTGTATTTACCAATAAACCGCAACTGAATGGTATCCAACGAGCCACTACGGTTTTTGGCGACAATCACTTCTCCTACTCCTTGTACTGAATTACCCGCTTCATCTTGCGTAAATCCATAATACTCAGGACGGTACAAGAACGCAACCATGTCCGCGTCCTGCTCGATTGAGCCCGATTCACGTAAGTCAGACAGCTGCGGACGCTTGTCACCACCACGGGTTTCGACGGCACGACTCAACTGCGACAAGGCAATCACAGGGACATTAAGTTCTTTAGCTAAGTTTTTCAACGCCCGCGAAATCGACGCAATTTCTTGTTCGCGGTTTCCTGCCCCCTTGCTGCTATCACCTTGCATGAGCTGCAAGTAGTCAATCACGACCATTTGAATGTCGTGTTGTTGTTTCAAACGGCGGCATTTGGCACGTAATTCCAAAATCGACAAGGCTGGCGTGTCATCAATGTAGATAGGCGCCCGCATCAGTCGGTCGATGCGTTGGTGGAGTTGTGTCCACTCGTGCGGGGCTAAGTTTCCTTTCTTTAATTTTTCACTGTCAATCTCGGCTTCGGCCGAAATCATACGATTGACCAGCTGCACCGCCGACATCTCCAAAGAGAAAATCGCCACGGGCATTCCAAAATCCACGGCAGCATTTCGTAGGCTTGAAACTACAAACGCAGTTTTACCCATCGCTGGCCGAGCGGCAAGAATCACCAATTCGGTAGGTTGCCAACCCGACGTGAGGCGGTCGAGTTGCGTAAAACCTGAGGGGACGCCCGTCAGACCGTCTTTTTGTTCGCGACGGCGCTCCAACTCGCGTAATGCCTCGGTCATGAGCGCGCTCATGTCGGCGTAATTCTTACGGATATTGGATTCGGAAATTTTAAAAAGCGATTGTTCTACGGTATCAAGCAAGGTAAAAACGTCGGTCGTATCCTCAAATGCGTCTTGCAAAATCTTTGACGCGACCGAAATCATTTCTCGCTTCATCGACGCTTGCGCAATCACCCGAGCGTGGTATTCGATGTTCGCTGCGGAGTTTACTTTGGTGGTTAGGGCCGTAATGTACTGTGCTCCACCCACTACTTCTAGCTCGCCCAATTGACGCAGCTGAGTCGTAACCGTCAACAAGTCAATAGGTTCAGAGTTTGTAAAGAGCGTAATAATCGCATTATAGATGCGTTGGTGCGCTTCTTTATAAAAACTGTCCGACTTTAAAATATCAATAACCGCGTTGAGCGCGTCTTTTTCAATCATCAAAGCCCCCAGCACTGCCTCTTCCAGCTCAAGTGCTTGAGGTGGAAGTTTTCCTGCACCCGCTCCCGACTCCAACCAGCGGTTATTATTTGCCGCTCGCGAGCCATATCCTGACGTGCCTTTTCGAAGAAAATTATGGGACTTATCGTTTTCCATTTGTGTCAAAATAAACTACTTGATTGCTTCGCACAGTTAATTGTTAACCGTTATTTGTACTGATTACTAACTACTTACTAAAATTTTATACTCGCTTAATTCTATTTTAACCCCACGCCTTTAGGCTGGGGATACAATATGAGAGCTTTACGCGGGCTTTTTTTTCCACCCCAGCCTGAAGGCGTGGGGTTAAAGGAGTTATATGATTGATAGTATCCATTTTAATTTTGCACAATTACTTAGCCTACACGGTTAACGATTAACTGATAACGGTTAACTGTGCTTTATAACTTTTTGCCAAAATTACCTCTATTTCTCCCCGAACCCATTGGTATTCAAGCGCTGCGCACGTTTTACCCGTTTGCCACAACAAACGAGCATTGCGGCCATTTTGATAGTCACCTGAGTATGGCATGTACGTATCGAAGTTATTTAATTTACCAAAAAGCAATATACCATACGTACCTACAGCATTTGCCAAATGAGCAGGCCCGCTGTCTATCCCGATAAAATACTGTGCTCTCCGAATGATTTCCGCCGTTTGTAATAACGAATACTTTCCGCAGGCGTCAATGTACTTGGTACTCCTCACCGAATTTTTGCTTTTTAGCCCAATTTCCACCACCGTATAGCCCAAGTCTTCAATCAACCAATGAATCAACTTTTCCCAATTGGGAACAGACCAATCTTTGGCTGGATAATTGGAACTGCAATGAATCACAATTAGTTTCTGGGGCAAGTTTAAATTCGCAATTATTTGTGTGTCCGCCGCTGGAATATACAATTGGGGGGCGTCATCTTTCATGGGTAAATCAGCACACAATTGAAAGACAGTCAGCAAATTACCTTTTTCAAAGTAATTAAATACAGTTATACCTTTTGCAGCTGCCACTTCATTTTTGTGAACCCTTCCGCTGATGGCGTCCAAATTACTTTGCCAAAATTCAAGGTTATATACTTTATCAAAAACGCCCGAATTAAAAACCAACAAACGGCGTAACACCGTAGGCTGTGCCCACGCTTCATTGATGGCAGGATGCGTAGCGACCAACTCTTTAAAAGCAGGCTTTACAACCCACACTATATAATCGTTTGGGTGTGCTTCTCGTACCTGACGGGCAAGGGGTTCGGCCGCCACAATGTCGCCAAAGTGTTCCGTCCGAATGATAGCCACCAGTTTTTTACGGCCCAAAAATGACAATTTTAACCCCAAAAAACGTACGATTGTGACAAATGCGAGTACGTATTCTTGGGCTATGTAGGTATATTTTCGGTAGCGATGTTTCCAAAGTGTAACAAAATCTGGTAAGCTCATGCCGTTGGAAGTCAAAATCCTATGGTAAGTTTCTAATTACAAAGTTAGCCTAAAAACGGATTTATAAAGAAAGTAATCTATTTTTGGTTCAAAAACGTTTTTTCAATTCGTATGAATGATAAATTTTTCATCCAAGCAGGTGCTTTATTAGGAGCACTTGCCGTGGCGCTAGGAGCTTTTGGCGCCCATGCGCTCAAAGCCATGCTCGAAACCAGCGGCCGAGCCGATACCTTTGAAACGGCCGTAAAATACCAGTTTTACCACGCCATTGGCCTCGTTTTGATTGGTATTTTACTCCAAAACTGCGCCGTCAGTGCTGAGCGCTTTTACAACTGGTCGGGCTATGCCTTTTTGGTGGGCGTTGTTATTTTTTCGGGCTCGCTGTACACCATTTGTTTTACAGGAATTCGCGCCTTTGGCGCTGTCGCGCCCATTGGTGGTACGCTGATGATTATTGGCTGGGTGCTTCTGCTGCTCGCCGCTGGTAAAAAGTAAGCACACCTTTCCATCAAAAAAGGCTGCCCAATAAGGCAGCCTTTTTTTTATTGTATTCACAGACTAGCCACCGAGTGCTGTCATGTATTGTTGCAACAACGCCTCGTATTTCTTGGCAGCGGCATCCTGTTTTCCTTCACGACACGCATTTGCAAGCGTTTGAAGGATGTACAATTGGATATTACTGTCTTGGTTGGTATGGTGCTGAATGTTGTATTTCAATACCGATTCTGCCCGCGTCGCCATTGTATTGGCAATTTCAAGTCCTTTTTTGGTTTCGCCCAAGTTCAACAAGAACCCTACGTAGTTGGCCGAAATTTGGTCGTAAGGAATGGTCTTGTCTGGCATTTTGGCCAAAATAAAGTTCATGGCCGCCTTGGCTTTGTCATTTTTACCTTCGCGAATCAACTGATCCACCAAACGCATGAACGCGATACGCGCCGAGAAAGCTGGCGAACCTTTGAACGTACCATCGTAGTAGGTATTGGCATTGTCAAGCTCACGCCAGAAGGTCTTCTTCATCAAGTTTTCGCTCATGATGTCGGTATTTACGTAACCGTCTGATGCACCTGGAACACGCACAGGCAACAAGCGATACGCATACCCTTCCAACTGCATGTACTCTTTCAAGTTGAGGTAGTTTTCGTTGGTCAACGTTCCCGAGAAATAAATCGGACGCTTCCAGTCGTTGGTCGCGATGATGTCGAGCATAATAAGGTCAGACTTGTACAAATCACGCTTACCGATGTTCCACTGCATGGTATCTTTTACAAACGACGACAACTCCGATTTAAGGATGTTCATCTTTTGCACTTGTTCTGGATTAATACCCAACACCAACACCGACGATGGCAAAATGCTCGTCATTTCTCCGCTCGTCAATGGCACCTGAATCGCCGCGTTATTTTGTTTTACCAACGACATGTATTCTTTCAAATTGATACCATTTTTCACGGCTGGCATTTCGTAGAAAGGCACAATGTCGTTTTTACCTGCCGCAAAGTTGTCGTACTCCAATGAAATAGGAAGTGGTTGCGACTCGTACGTTTTACGCTTCATTTGGCTAATGTACCAGTCAGTACCCAACAAGCTCAAGTTACAAACGCGCACGTCGGTACGGAAGCCTTCTACTTCTTGCACGTACCAAAGCGGGAAAGTGTCGTTGTCGCCTCCCGTAAACAAGATGGCGTTTGGCGCGCAAGAATTTAACAAGTTCTTGGCAAAATCAACCGAATGATAACGGTGGCTGCGGTCGTGGTTGTCCCAACCTTTAGCCCCCATCAACAACGGCGCCGTCAATCCCAAAGCCGTAGCAATCCCCGCACGCGTAGCGGCCGATGGCAAAAACTTGGTCAAGAAATCGTAAATAAACAAGACACCGAGCCCAATCCAGAACGCAAAAATGTAGAACGACCCTACGTAAATATAATCACGTTCGCGCGGCTCAACTGGTGGAGAGTTGAGGTAAACCACGAGGGCAATGCCCATCATCAAAAACAACAAGCCCGTTACCAAGAAATCGGTACGACGGCGGAAAGCTTGAATGACAATTCCCAAAAGGCCCAAAATAAACGGAATCATGTAGAAATTATCACGAGCTCGGTTGTTGGCCATTACATCGGGCAAACCTTCGTTAGTATCCCACGGACGAAGTCCGCCCGCGCCTTCTTCGTCGCTCTCACGACCTACGAAGTTCCACAAGAAATAACGCCAGTACATGTGCCCCAACTGGTGCGAGAAGAAAAACGACAGGTTGTCGCCCATGCTTGGTTTTTGACCTTCGGCCAAATTAAGCTTGTCGCGGTACAACTGCGGGTGATTCCCTTGGTTGCTGTGTACGCGAGGGAACAACATTTGTTGGTTTTTCTCATAAACATACTCTGGACGGTAATCGGCAATGACATAACGACCGTTTGATTTACGGTAAATTGGTTCGCCGCGCTCCGAATTGATAGGACGTGCCGTAAACACAGGCCCGAACAACAACGGACGGCTACCGTACTGCTCGCGTTTTAGGTACGAAACGTAGCTGATAACGTCGCTAGGGTCGTTTTCGTTGATTGGAGGATTGAAGTTAGAGCGAACCAACACCAAGAAATACGAAGCGTAGCCAATCAAAACAAACGCAAATGACAACAAGGCCACGTTCCAAATTTCTTTTTCTTTTTTGGCTGTGTAGCGAATTCCCCAAATCAAGGCGCCCACAAATAATAACAAAAACACCACGATACCCACCGAGTAAGGCGTACCCAAGGTGTTGACAAAGAAAATTTCAAATTTACCCGCAATCGATGGTAACCATACGATTACGCCTGAATTGATAATCAAAAGTACAACCAAGCCCCCAACAAACGCGGCGATTCCCCCCCACAAAGTAGGTTTGTATTTTTTGAAATAATACACCAACGCCAACGCAGGCAAGGTCACCAAGTTGAGCAAGTGAACGCCGATTGACAACCCTACTAAGTAGAAAGTAAAAATCAACCAACGGTTGGCAGCGGCTTCATCTTCGATGCGTTCCCATTTCAACACCGCCCAAATAACGATGGCTGTAAAAAACGACGAAAGACCATACACCTCGGCTTCGACCGCCGAAAACCAGAAAGAATCAGAGTACGTGTAAGCCAATGAGCCCACAAGCCCTGAACCTACCACGGCGATGATTTCGCCCATTGAAAGCTCGTCGTCTTGTTTACCCAAAATTTTGCGGGCCAACAATGTGATGCTCCAGAATAAAAATAAGATGGTAAAAGCACTTGATACCACCGACACCATGTTAATCCAGTACGCTACTTGGGTGACATCGCCCATGGCCAACATCGAAAACAGACGGCCAATCAGCAAAAATAGTGGTGCTCCTGGAGGGTGTGGTACTTGGAGTTTGTACGAACAGGCGATAAACTCGCCGCAGTCCCAAAAGCTTGCTGTACGCTCTACGGTAAGTACATAAGTGACTAGCGCTATGGCAAATACGAGCCAGCCAGAGAGGGTGTTTATTCGGTTAAATTTAGACATGAATAATTAGTAGAAATGTGAAAAGTCTTGAGTTTACAATCAGTACATTGGGACACCAATTGGGTTGCTACTTTGGCATTCTTCTACGAAAGCCGTGCCAAAATTAGCAAATTCGGTAGAAAGCCGACGAAACGTCGGTCTTAAAAGTTGTTAAAAGAAGGATATTATCCAAGAAGCGTCGTCAACTCGCTTATCATCATGGCGGTAGCACCCCACACTTTATGCCCCTGAATATCGTAAAAAGGGGTTTCGATGGTAACCCCGCGCACTTCGAGCTGCGTACGGCCTATCACCCCTTCGTCGAGCAGCTCATCGAGGCTCACTTCGAGAACAGCCTCTACTTCGCGAGGGTCGGGGTAAAAGTCGGGTTTGTAGGGGAGTTTGCCCACCACGGGCAGCACAAAGAAGTTGCTGGGAGGGATAAATAATTCCGTCAGTTTACCCAGCACTTTCACGTCGGCGGCTTTGATGCCAATTTCTTCTTGGGCTTCGCGAAGTGCGGTACGTATCAAGTTTTCGTCCGTTTTTTCATAACGTCCTCCTGGAAAAGCCATTTGGCCTGCGTGTACTCCGTCGTATTTGGGGCGGAGAATGAGGGGGGCAAAGATTTTATCGCGGTAAGGATAAAACAAAATCAAGACGGCCGAGCGGCGCGTTTTTTCGTTGGGCTGAGCTTTCAACCGCAGCCGATTGGCCGAGGCCATTTTAAGATGCGCGTCTTGCCCCGGCAGTGGCAACTGCAGTTGTTGTTCGAGGTGATGTATAAAATCGTGAAACGGCATCGTTACTTTACTAATACTTTTACGAAAGCGCAATTTAGCGGTATTATGCTTTTATTAATCTTTTTTTTACAAAAAACTAATGATTTTCTTGCACAATTTTCAAAATAATTGCCTACCGCAGCCCCCGTGTAACTGCCCGTCGCACCGTTTTGTTTGGAAGCACTAGACGCTATGTTGCTAATTTCTATTGATTTCTAGGGGAGATCGTGGAAGAGGGGTGACTCGTAGGGGCTTGTGGGCGGGGATTCTCAAATCCCCGCCCACAAGCTAAGACAATCGGGGTTGTGAGCAATCCCTTCGTTGGGATTTGAGAATCCCAACGCACGATTAAACATACTTTTAAAGAACATACGTTCCGAACGCACCATCGGGAAGAATACTTCCTAGCCGTGGGCGGGGATTCTCAAATCCCCGCGAGGCCACAAGTAAAGACAATCAGGGTTGTGAGCAACCCCTTCGTTGGGATTTGAGAATCCCAACCCACGATTAAACATACTTTTAAAAAACACACTTTCCGCACGCACCATCGGGAAGAATACTTCCTAGCCGTGGGCGGGGATTCTCAAATCCCCGCGAGGCCACAAGCGAAGGCAATCGGGGTTGTGAGCAACCCCTTATTTGGTGAGCTCGACGGTGTAAAGCCCGAACACATCGAGGACTATTTTGGTACAGGTGTTTTCTTTGACTTTGAAGGTAAACGACACCGAAGAAACGGAAGTACCACTGGTAGCAAATGTGGTTTCTACATCCCCACCTATTACCTTCCAAGTGGACTTGGTAACGGGACTGCCCAAAAATAAATTGCCTGGGTCGTTGATGGTACCATCGGCATTGAAAGTGAGCGTACCTGTACCCGACTCCTCACTATCCTCGATGACGACGGCTTTCCACGTACCTACCAGATTTTTATCAATGGCAGGGGCGACGCACTCCTCGGTTTTGGACTTACAACCGACCAATAAAACAACAATAACAAAAAAGGAAGCAAGACTTTTGAACATAAATGGATGGTTAAATGAAAAGAATTATTGAATGTGTTTGAAAAGCGTTTGGGCAAAATCACTGCGTAAGGTTTTATCTACTAAGTCGTTGTGGAGGTCGGAGTACAGAATATGTTGGTTATCAGTGGTTTTTAGGACAAAATTGAGGTTGTGCAAATCATTAGTGGCTGCACCTCGGCTGGCTTGGGAGGTTTCGCGGTAATCGGCAATGGTGACCAAAAGGTAGCTTCCATCTGCAAGAGTTTGGGCGTGTTGCATCACAAAATCTCCCAGCCGTGTTTGTTGCCCTTCTAAGTAAGGTTGGAGGGTTTGTGGCCAATTGGGGTTAGAAACGGCTTGTTTGGCCACGGTGATAGAAAGCTCCTCGGCAAAAGCCTCGCCTACGGCTGGGTCTTTTTTTAACTGCTTGATTAAGCTTTGCGTACCCGATTTGGTACGGTAGTTTTGGAATAAGCGGTAGCCTACATACACAGCAGCAGCTCCTGTTAAAAGTAAAATTCGGGTTTTCATAAAATTAGGGGTTTAGAAATGTAATGGTACGTGGGCTAATGTCTTCAAATTTCCAGCCCTCAGTAAGTCCTGCGGCTTCTAATGCTTCTTTGAGCGGCTCGCTCACTACTTTGAATAATTCCCGACTGATAAAATAATCGTGGTATTTGTCTAATACAAAATCATGAATATCTAATACAGAACCCTTATCAAAAAATGTTCCCCTTTTATCTAAGTAGTCATTTTTACTATGAATGCCAAGTTCGACCGCTGTTTGTATGATGCCACTTTTCCTATCAGCATAAGCGCATTTTTCAAAAGCTATTTTGGTTTCTTCGCCCAACTGAAAAATGTAATAATCTAATTTTTCGCCTTTGTACATCAGTTTAGCAGGGTAAAACTTATGCCGAGGAAGATAGAAAGCAGTGATAGTTTCTTTGAACTGTTCTGATACTAAAAAGCAAGAACTTATTGTGTAATGACCGACAACAAAATCATAGGCATTGAGTTTTATCCAATCGAATTTTTTTTTTCTTTTGCCATACAATTCCTTCAATACAAAAAAATCAAAAACAGGTACATCGTCAATAAGAGATGTATTATTGATAGATTTTTCGATGGGTTGCTTAAAAAAATTCTTTGTATCACCTCCATCAGGGATGAACTCAGCCCCCTTCATTTCGGGGGATAAATAGGCAGAAGGATAAATTTTTTGCCCAGGTCTTATTTCAATTTTTAATTGGTAAAATTTCATTGGCAATTGATAGTTAATGAATTGAGAGGATTACCATTTACGCCAGTGGCAGGTGTTGCTGTTGCACAAACGCCTACTACTTGGCTTTTAAGGCAACTAATATACCTCTTTATGCTTTTGATAGCGTCAATTTTATCTTGTGGACTCCACGAAGGCGAATAACTACCTAATATACTCGCCAGAAATGTTCTAACTTGGTTGTCATACTTTGGGGCGTTACCATGGTGCCCTTCTTTTACAACAGAGCCATTAGGAAGTGTCATGTTTTTATAAGCTAACATCATTACCCCGTTTTCTTCACCTGCAAAATCAAAGTTATGATTATTCTGAAAACCCCAATGTAACAATTCTTGCAACTTTGTATTTTCGCTTAGTATATTATGAGATAACACATGGTGGGCTTGGAAGTTATAGCCTGTTAAAAATATGTTTTGAAAAAAATCATCAAAACTACTAACACCTTGAAAAGCAGGATGGTTGGGATACAAATGGCGGTTATTCCAATATTGAGAAGCCAATTGATAACTCTTTGCTGTTGTTGCTAATCGTTGCCTGAAAACGGTTTTATCCAGCACATAATTTTTCCAATCAGCAAAACCACTAAGGTCTTTGAATACTTTTTTTAGTAACTTACACTCATCGCCAGCCGCCACACGTTTATTAGGGTTAGGCGAGGTAACACAGCTTCCCTCATACACCTCCACATCGACTTTACGTCGAGTTGGAACACCATTTACGATTTCTTCTACTTCTACATCATAGAGGGTTTCTTTCTTTGTCCAGCCCGCTGGGATAACTTTATCGGTAAACTTGATGGCTTTGTCTTTGAATGTAGCAATGACCTTGCCGCCTGCATCCAAGATTTGTTTGTTTTTATGGTCAATTTTGGCACCGATGCTTGATAGACCACTCACCACTGTACTCAATGACCCCTTAATTACTTTTCCATAATTGGGGAGGAGTTTAGGCGAAAGGCTGTTTTTGTGGCTCGTCATTTGAGCTAACCAGCCCGTTTGTGTCCGCAAGGTATTGAGTTTAGTGCGAGCCGCTTGCGTAAATGTTCCCCAACTGGGTTTGAATTTATTGACCAAGTTTTTGAACACAGGCCCTGCTGCTTCGGCAAAATCAAAGCTACTCAAGGCCAAATTGATGGCTAACTCCGACTTAAACTTGGATAAATCACCATTGCTTTCTTCGAGGGCCGAGATAAACGCATCGGCTACGTTTGTAACAACCACTTCGGACACCGAGGCACCTCCGCCCGTAGCAATCATTACTCCCACATCAAAGACCAATTTAGAGCCTGCATCGGCGAAAGCATCACCTGCCGTTTGGCCTCTTTTTGGATAAAAGACCTTGTATTCGCTTCCACCATAAGGCACGTAGTAGTACACCTCTTGGTAGAGATTTTCGTAGGTTCGCATGACATAGTACTTTTTGCCATTGCTAAAGACCGACCAAAAATCGTAGCTGGGGCCATGTACTTGTCCCCAAAAGCGGCGTACAGAATCTACCTTGTTGTCACATTTGCTTTTCTAGAGGTATGGCTCGTGGGTGTAGTAGCTCAAATTACCTGTGGCTCGTAGAAGGGGATTCTCAAATCCCCGCGAGGCCGCAGGTGAAGACAATCGGGGTTGTGAGCAACCCCTTCGTTGGGATTTGAGAATCCCAACGCACAAAGAGAATTCCAACGCACGATTAAATCCCAATCTGTAATCGTAAACCAGGTTGGACGCTTTTGAAGAAGCCGTTAAAATAGATTTCGGGCTGTATCTTAAACATGCCATAGGTCGTGACCGTCATTGAAAAATTCCAGGTGTTTTTGTCAAAAATAGGCCCATTTCTGGTCACCGAATGCCCCAAATACGCACCAAACAGTACTTTTTCGGTATTTATGCGTTTCGATGAGGGGCGTCTAAAATCATAAAAAGTAACGCCCACCTGCACAAAACCATTGCTATGGGTCGTAAAACGCCTGGTTTGGTCGTTGCGCTCGGTAAAAAACATACTCCGCCAACCCAAAGTATAGCCTATCATTTTGTATTTGTTGGGAACAAACGTAAAGTCCACTTGCGAGTTGGGCACCAATTCATTCCGAAATACACCAACCCCAAACGAAGGGTGAACGGCAATAAAATCTTCTTTTTTATTTTGGACTTTTCTGAACATCCTTCCCGACAAAGGCGTGTCGGTGTATTCAAACGAGAAACGCTCGTCGGTCAGGTCGTGCCCCGTGTATTTTTTCACATCCTCCAGCGCCTTCCGTATGTGCGCATTGGCCGTCGAAGTTTCAACAAGTCCCTCGACATCTTCTAAGTTGTTTAAGACAAAACAAAAATACACCGACTCATTTTCAACCCAACTTTTGGCGTTCGGACTTCCTACTTTAATTTGAATGGGAGCAGTGGCATTTTGCACAATGAGCAGGGTATCTTGGGAGGTTTTCAGCAACAAAGGCTCTGGACTTTGCGGCCTAAGTTGGAAGCGTTGTTGGGTCGAAGTATGTTCTTTCAAATCCAGTTGGTACTGCCCGTTGCTGAGGGGTTTGTAGATGACCGTACGCGCATTGGTCGTTTCTTCCAGCCCCGTTTTTATTTTCTTAAAATCCCTGACAAACAACGCAAGGGTAGAGTCGATGTTTTGAAACTGTTGTAAACTGCGCACGTTGGGGGCATACACAATAAGCTTGTTCCCTTTTTCCAAGTCAAATTGGTAACGACTGTGCTTTTCGAGTACCCAAAGTTTTGTTCCTGGCAAATTTTGGGCAAAAGCGTGGCTAAGGATGCTCGCTACGAGCATCGTTGTGATGAGGGTTTTCATGGTAATTACGGGGTTTTGAGTGTTTTAATCTTTTCTTCTGAGGTACGTCATGATGCTACTTGCCGACTGATTACTGCTGTTGGTTTGCCAGTTAATCACCACAAACCCTTTGGCTTTGGCCTCTTTTTCGCGGGCTTCGGCCATTTCTACTTTCTGATAATCAACCAATTCATTGGCATGGACGATTTTAAACGAAGGCTTGGTTTTGTTTTTGGTAATAGAAAAACGGGATGGTTTTACCGCAGCTGTCTGACTCGCTTCGGGCATTGACGCCGCAGCTACTTCGGGAGTTGTGGGAACAGCCTCCGCCTTGGCGACCACCAGAGGTTCAGGTTCAATGGCTGGAAGTGTTGCTTCGTGGTTTGGCTCGGTTTCGGAAAGGGTCGGAGCAGGCGCAAAGTGGGGCGCAGGCGACGATGCCACCGCTAATTTTTTGCGAACAATCAACCGTTCGGGTGTCACTTTTGGGCTAGTCTTTTCCTTCGTTACTGTGATTAGAGGCTGGTTAGACAGCACCTCAACACGCTGGTTTGCTACTTGATTATCCGTTCTTTTACCAACAAACCACTGCATTCTCCAGCCCACTCCTCCTACCAACAGCAGTAGCCCTACCGCTGCGGCAATGCGGTAACGAATGTCCTTTTTTTGACGGACAAACAACGGTTTTTCTTTTGCAACAGGATGGAGTTCGGCCTGTAATTGCTGCCAAACCATCCCCGACCGAAAATTTTCGGGTGGACTATCGAGGCTGTCCAGTTCTCCCCTCACCCATTCGTCAAATCGTTCCGTATTGCTCATAGCCTCTTTGTTTTAAAAGTTGTTGTAACATGGCCCTTGCTTTGCTCAACTGGGACTTGGAAGTGCCGACGTTGATGTTCAATTGTTGGGCGATTTCTTCGTGTTTAAATCCTTCAACGACGTACAAATTGAACACCATTCGGTAACCTGAGGGCAATTCGAGCAGTGTAGCATAGATGGCTTCCGCATCAATCGACGCATCGGGAGGTTCTATTTGATAGGCGTTATCCGCTTCGTCGGTATCCGTAAACACGGGCAATGCCTTTTGTTGACGAAGATGCATGAGGGCTTCGTTGACCATGATACGTTTGAGCCAGGCTTCTAGGCTGGGGTCATCGCGGTATTCAAAATCGGGTAAGCCTCTAAAAAACTTCAAAAAACCATTCATCAGCACTTCTTCCGCGTCTTGGCTGTGCCGAACGTAACGCATACAAAGCCGAAACAATCGCGCGGCAAAGCCCTCGTACAGCCTATTCTGCGCGAATCGGTTGTTTTCTTTGCACATTTCAACAACTTTATGCCAGCGATACACGGGTTTGCTTCGTTTGGTTTCAATGATAGAAATGCAGAAATAACCCCATGGGTTGCCTGAAGAGTAAAAAAAATTTAATGCTGCTTATGGTGAGCGGGGATTCTCAAATCCCCGCGAGACAACAAATGAAGATAATCGGGGTTGTGAGCAACCCCTTCGGTGGGATTTGAGAATCCCAACGCACGATTCAGCCAATACTTTCTAGCCGTGAGCGGGGATTCTCAAATCCCCGCGAGGCCAAAAGCGAAGACAATCGGGGTTGTGAGCAACCCCTTCGTTGGGATTTGAGAATCCCAACGCACACCTTAAGAATCCCAACGCACATGCCACACTTGCCCTTTCCCTACTTCCCATAAAGCTTCACCAAGCACTCCGCCACAAACGTACCGTCTAAGGCCGCTGACATGATGCCGCCCGCGTAGCCTGCCCCTTCACCACACGGGAAGAGGCGCTTGGTTTGAATATGTTCTGCCGTTTCGCGGTCGCGGGGGATGCGCACGGGTGACGACGTCCGACTTTCGGCCCCAATCAACTGTGCCTCGTTTGAGACATACCCCTTCATTTTTTTCCCAAAATCTTGCAAACCCAACCGCAGCGGCTCGGCAATGTGCGGCGGCAAATACTCGCGCAAATCCAGCGACTGTAACCCAGGTTGGTAGGAAGTTTCCAACAAACTGCCTGACGTGCGCTGTTTGATAAAATCCTGCACCCGTTGCGCAGGCGCTACTTGCCCGCCCCCCGTGATGGCACAGGCTTTTTGTTCTATTTTCTTTTGAAGTTCTAGTCCCGCCAACGGTCCAAACTTGGCAAACGGCTTTAAATCGGCTTCTTCGATGCTCACCACCATGCCCGAATTGGCAAAACGTGAGTCGCGCCGTGAAGGCGACATGCCATTCACCACCAACTCACCTGGCGCCGTGGCCGCTGGGACAATAAACCCACCTGGACACATACAAAACGAAAATACGCCCCGCTGCACGCCATTGACGCGGGTTTGGGTCACCAAACTGTACGAAGCCGCGGGCAAATACGCCCCCCTGTCGGCACAATGGTACTGTACCGAATCAATCAGGCTTTGGGCGTGTTCAATCCTCACCCCTACGGCAAAAGGTTTACTTTCAATGTAAACGCCTCGTTGATGGCACAATTCAAAAATATCGCGGGCCGAGTGTCCCGTCGCCAAAATCACCCCCAATCCTACGTATTCTTTACCGTCGGACGTGATGACACCGCGCATTGTTTCAGACTGGTTATCCAGTATAAAATCCGCCACTCGAGTGTTAAAATGCACTTCTCCGCCTGCTTGCAGAATGCTTTCGCGCATGTCGGCAATCAGCGGTGGGAGTTTGTTGGTGCCAATGTGCGGATGGGCATCGTATAAAATTTGTTCGGTAGCCCCGTGCGCCACCAAGATTTCCAAAATTCGTCGTACATCGCCCCTTTTGTTGGAACGAGTATATAATTTACCGTCGGAATAAGTCCCCGCTCCGCCTTCGCCAAAGCAATAATTGGAATCGGGGTCCACAATGTGTTCTTTGTTAATTGCTGCCAAATCGCGCCGACGCGCTCGCACGTCTTTGCCGCGCTCCAGCACAATGGGTTTGTAGCCCAATTCAATCAGGCGCAAGGCGGCAAACATCCCCGCAGGCCCGCAACCCACAATCACCACTGTAGGCTTTTGGGATACGTCGGGGTAGCTTTTTTGGTAGGCAATCGCTGGCGGAGCCACTTCATCGGCATACACCTCCAACGTCACGTTGACTTTCACTTGCCGTGAGCGGGCGTCAATCGACTGCTTTAGTTTGCGAATTGTGAGGGTTTCGGCTTGTTGTAGCCCCAAATGACGAACCACGTGTTGTTGAAAAGCAGCGTCGTCGAGTGCCACGTCGGGTGGCAGCGTAAGTTGAAATGATTGATACATTTGAAAGGGATTTAGCCTTTAAAAAGCGCAAAGGTACGTCAAATCCCTAAAATTGCGAGTAGCTCGGCCTTTTTCGTACGTGATACGCTCACTTCACTTTCGTCGGTCATCACCACACTTCCGCCCTCTCCTTTGATGTAACGCGCTACCTGACCAACATTGATAAGGTGCGACTTATGAATACGCACAAACCCATTTTCTACCAAAAAAGGCTCAAAGTCAGCCAGCGGTTTGGAGGCCATCACCTTTTTATGTTGGGTCAAAAAAATGGTGCAATAACTTCCCATTGCTTGTAAACGAATAATATCCGATAACGGCAAAAAAAGCACGCCGTTCATTGATGGCACCGATAGGCGCTTGAGCGGTTGGGGGGCATCTTGGAGAATAACCTGGGAATCTTTCGCTTGCAATTGACGGTTTTGCTCCTGAACTCGCTGGTATTCAGCCAATAGTTTTTCGTTTTCTTCCAAACGTTTCAGCGACAATGAGCGCGCATCGTCGGCTTCTTGCCGAAAAATACGAAAGCGGTCGGCCAGGGCAAACGAAAAAAGCGCCGCTTCTAACATTGTCCCAATAGGGAAAGCATTATATACCAAAAAATGAGTACTCGTAATAATTCCCATTTTCCACAACGTAATAACGACCACCGAGCCAAGAAATACCGTCCACCCCAACAAATAAAACCGAGCTTGTCGTAGTCCCTTCCAAAAAACGGTGGTGGCCGTTGTCATCAGCAAAGCACAACTTATCAAAAATGAGAGCATTGTAAGGTTGTTAGACAACGGACGAACATTAAAAAATTCAAGCATCGGCAAGCAAGATACCATCCCCAAATATACTTGCAGAATACGATGCAAGCGCGGCACAATGGCCTTGGTTTGAAGAAACTGCATCGCAAACAAAATGACCAACCACGTATTAATCACCGACGGGGTGTCTATCCAACGATTAAAAGATGGATACTCGGGCCAAAGTAAGTCAAAACCAATCCCTTCGAGTCGAATCACCACAAACGTACACGTAATCACATAAACGCAATAGGTAAGATAAAGGCGCTCGCGTAATTGTACGAAAATGAATAAATTATACAAAAACACCAGTAACATCCATCCCAAAAAGGCACCTTCAAAAGTATCGTTCCAGTGTTGCCAACTCGCCAGCGCTTTCTCCGACGCCACGTACATCGACGCCAGCAAAGTAGCATCGCCACTTATGCCAATATAAAGTGTTTGGGGATATGTTCCCAGCGGTACTGTCAGCTGATTATTTTGAAAAAATCGGCTGTTGTATTTTTCTAAAAAGCCTGTCTTGTAGTAGTTTACTTCACCTTTTTGATTAATTACGTACACCTCGACTTTGAAAATATTTTCTTCATCGCAAAGCAGATAAAGAGCCTCAGCCGTTTGGTTTTCGACCAATACCTTCAACCATACTTTTGAGCTGCGGACGCCAAAATTAGGAGCCGTTTTAGTATTTTTTTGAAACGCTTTTGGCGGAAGTTTTTGAAGTTTTTCTATACCAAACAGTTGACTTTTATCTTCATAAAACTCAATATGGTTTCCCAGCGAAATCACCTTCGTTTCCCTGTATTGAAGTACGGAGTGTGGCTGACTCTTTCCCGAAAAGGTGCTTAATAAGCATCCTAACAAAAACAATATATAATATCTCACAGGTCAAAGAAAGTATGTCTTATAATGTGATTTGTGTATTACAAAAGTTGGAATTCTTCAGAGTATATATACGTAAGTATATTTTTCTTCTAAAATTGATACAACAATAAGCTTTTTATATCTATCTTATTTTACCAAACTGTATTGATGTATATTTTTTAAACCCTATTTTTTTTACTTAAGTATCATTTTCAATACATTCACATCAACATACGCGATTTATGGGACTACTTTGTATGCTTTTCAAGGCTAGACGCCATCAGAGCTAACTGTTACAGCAATGATTCCGCAAAATTTATGAATGTAGCCAAAACTACTTTGCAAACAATTTGTTCATTGGTTTAATGTGTTTCGAGCAAAACATAAATGGAATGTCGCTGTGAATGGACAGAAAATAGGCCATTTTTGGTATTTGCTTTTTTATCTACACCCAAGTGCTTACGCACAGTCAATCGTTATTTTTAATCATCAAGTACATTGATTATCAAATATTTAACCCAATTTAAACCTATTTGGTTTCCTCTTTTATTTATCATCCTCTTTCTCTTAAACAATTGTAAAATGAATACCGTAACCATTACAACTACTCCCTTGCCTTCCTCAGAAAGTGAACTGATCAATATCGTCATATCTGAAAGCGATTCAAGTCAAGTACTCAGTCTCCTTATTGAACATCGAATTCCGTTTAGTTGTATTCACTCTGAAATCAAACTTTTTCCCAATTCAATCAATACCTTATCGCCCAAAAACCTACCTAGTTCTACTGACGAAACGCATCTCTTCAAAGATGAATTTATCGAAAAAATCCAGCAATTACACGAACAAATTGTTTCTGATTTTTCGTTTAGAATCCCCCCCATTGACGAAGTCTCAAGTTCGTTTAAAGTAAGTCCAAGCAAGTTTAAAAGTGTGTTTAAAAGCTTGTATCAAACACCTTACCATCAATACTTTATGGAGCACAAAATGCAACAAGCGCGCGAGCTCCTTGAAAGTGGTCAATATTCGGTAAAACAAGTATCTGACCTTTTGGGCTACACTACTCCGATTAAGTTTGTGATTGTGTTCAAAAAATACCAAAAGGTTACGCCAGGCAGAATTAAAGTCAACGCCCGATTCCGAAAGTAAACGCCAAATAATAAAATCCGCCTACTTGCGGTCCGCCTAAAATCGAATAGTAATATCGGTTAAAAAGATTGGTTCCTCCCAGCTTTACATCTATTTTTTGGTTAGCAAACGCATACGTCAGCTGACCATCAAACACGTGAATGGCTGGGACATCACCATTCACCAAAAACGATTGATAGTAAAAACGACTTTGGTAACGGTAACTAAGCCCTGCCCCCCAACGTTTGAACAATCGGTCGTGGCTTATCGACACATTGGTCATCCATTTGGGGGTATTAAAACCATCTTCCAAGCCATCGTTTGCTTCTTTTCGGTCAAGTTGGGCAAAAGAGACATTTCCTGCCATTACCAGCCCATTTCCTGTTCGATACCGCAGCCCAACGCTCGTCCCGAAATTACGTACAATGGTTTTTGAGTTTGTCCACAAACGGTAACGCTGCTGCTTCGTACGGTCGAGCATAATGTAGCCCAACGAATCGGCGCGTGTCGAGTTCGGGATATTGGCTTCTACTTGCGCCATAAAATCGCGGTAACGATTGTAGTAAAAATCGACATCGACAAACAGTCGCCGTCTTAGCCACAACCCTTTGTAGCCTATTTCAAAAGATTGAATAAATTCAGGCCGCAAATAGGTGTATGAGTTTTTTTGTAAAAGACCCAGATTGCTCTTTATCAGGCTGTCCCGTTTTGACGTCCCCAATTTATTGACTCCTGCCGTCACGGCCGCCTGAAAAGCATCGATGGACGTACGAATGTAGGAGTTCTCAAAAATTCCTTGCGACATTACGGGCAAGCCCCCTACCCTTTTTACCCCACCGCTGTTGATGTTGGAAAAACCTTCAAAAATGCTTGGAAAACGGTAGCCACTTTGGTACGAAGCCCGCACGTGTTGCGACTCCGTCAAAGAATAGACAGTAGTGAAACGAGGGTTTAGTTTTAGGTCAAAATAATCGGCTTTATCGGCCCTCAGCGTAGCGCCAAGTTTCAATTTTTCCCTAAACAACTCCTGCGTCACTTGCAGAAAACCACCCGTTTTGCCGTAGGTCAGGTTCTTAGAATCGCTCACAGGATTGATGAAATAATTACCATCGGGGACAATCGAGTAGGTTCGGTGGTCAAACCCCGCCAACACTTCCATTCCCGTTTTTTTACGCCAATCGGTCAGCCACTGGTCAGTCAAACTCCACTGCCCTTCGGCGTGGTACAGATTTGCTTTTACCCGCAACGCCGCCCCCACATCCCAATTGTTGATGTCTTGCAAACGAGCTAAGGTTTGTTGAAAAACGTCGGATTGTGGTTGTGGACGACCCGCGTCAGCATACGTCCGTGCTTGACGCAAAGCATCGGCCAATGTCCCTTGATTTTGAACCTCCAGAAAACGCGACTGAAAGTCCGTAAACCACTGATTATCTGACTTGAACGAACGGTCAATATTCTCAGCCATCGAGCGTAAGTTATACGACTTTCCCGTGTTTTCAGAAGTTACGTACGCCCGCACTTGAAACGCCCGTCCTTTCAGTTGAAACGCCTGTTGTTGGAGCAGGTAATTGGCCAACTGAAAGCGATTCGAACGTTGATAAACGTTATTGAGATACGCCCAACGGTAGGTATAATTGATTTCTAAGCCTTTACGGGGGCGAAAGTAGAGGCTTGCATCGCCCTTGAGATTTTGAAAATGATAGTCCACTACATCGGCTTCGCGGTAGCCCGTGCGCGCCACCACAATGCTCCGTCCTGCTAAAGTGAGTGTTCGACGATTGGAAGACTCATTACCGTAGCCACTCACGGGGTCATAAGCGGGGTTATCGTTGCCCAAAAGCCCCGCCGAAGCATTGATGTTGGGGGAAATATCGGTTTTGTCATTGGCTTGCCAATCGTATCCTTTTGTGAAAGTCGTATTTACTTTCATGGCCCAACGTTCGTTCCAAGCCTTGGCAAAACGAATACTCGTTTCATTGAAAAGTTGGGGCGAAACACCTTCTGATTTAATATGATTTACCCCTAATTTTTGTTGCAGTTGCAACCCTTGGTAGTCGAACGGGCTTTTGGTTTGAAAATTGGCCAATCCATTGATTGCATTCATTCCGTACAAAGCCGAGGCCGTTCCAGGTATGACTTCTACGCTCAAAATATCTAGGTCACTAGGCCCTAACGCATTACCAACGGGAGCGCCAATGTGCGGCGACTGATTGTCAATGCCGTCTATCAATTGCGCAAAACGAACATTGGTTGTATTGGCAAATCCCCTCGCATTGAGCACCTTAAACCCCAAACTTGGCACAATCATGTGAACCCCTTTGCTGTTTTCGAGCGCATCAAAAAACGACGGTTGAGCCGACCGACGAAACTCTTGTGCTGTTGCTTTTTCAATACTTACGGGCGACCGAAGTACACTTTCTTGCACCCGCGAAGCCGAGACTACTACTTCGTCCAGCTTAAAAACACGGTTAGAAAGTGAAGTAGTATCGGTAGTCTGTGCTACCACGACGTTAACAACGCCTAAACCCAAAAGAAGTAGCGAGAATTTCATCGAAAATCAAAAGCGTTATTTTTTCAAAAATATAACGCTTTTAGGTAAGTTCAAAATGAAAACCTCCCGAAAGTTTTAAACTTTCGGGAGGTTCGGTTCACTCTACACTCTAATTATATCCTCTCGCTTGCAGTTGAAACAACTCGGCATAGCGGCCCTTTTGTGCCATCAAGGTTTCGTGGCTACCCGATTCCAGCAGTTCACCGTTTTCAATCACAATGATACGGTCGGCCATGCGAACGGTAGAAAAACGGTGCGAAATCAGCAGCGCCATTTTTCCTCGGGTCAATTCCGCGAAACGCTGAAACACCTCGTATTCGGCGCGGGCGTCTAAGGCAGCGGTGGGTTCGTCCAAAATCAGGAGTTCAGAGTCCCGCATGTAGGCGCGGGCCAAGGCAATTTTTTGCCATTCTCCGCCCGACAACTCCGTCCCTCCGCTAAAATGCCGTCCCAACACCTGCTGCAAGCCATTCGGGAATTTTTGAATCAAGCTAGCGGCCAAACTCCGTTCGGCGGCGGTTTGCACCCGCGGGAGTTCGTGGATATGCTCGATGTCGCCCACGGCAATATTGGCCTGCGCGGTCATCATCAAACGAATATAATCCTGAAAAATCACCCCAATGTGGCGTTGTAGTTCACCCAAATCGTACTCTCGCAAATCCACACCATCTAGCAAAATATGGCCTTCGGTGGGGTCGTACAAGCGGGTCAACAATTTTACGAGGGTCGTTTTTCCTGCCCCGTTTTCGCCCACAATCGCCAGTTTTTCACCTTTTTTTAGGGTAAAACTCAGGTTTTGAAACACCCATTTGGAGGCATTTGGGTAGCGAAAACTGACATTTTCAAACACAAAACCTTCTTGGATGACATCAGGAAACGGGCGCGGGTGCAGCGGCGAAGCCACTTCGGGTTGGAGGTGAAAGAAATTGAAAAAATCTTTGAGGTACAATGCCCCCTGCGAAATGCTCGTAAAACGGTTCAGAATCCCTTCGAGCGAAGATTTTAGCTGTCGGAACGACCCTGCCAAAAACGTTAAACTCCCCAGCGTAATGCTCCCTTTGACGGTTTCCAGCCCTATGTAACCGTAGGCACCGTAGTAGCCCGCCGTCCCCACGGCCGTCAGCAGCGCACCCCAAAATGCCCGTCGCAGCGCCAATTTTTTATTTTGTTGGTAATATCCGCTCGATACTTCCCGAAAGCGGTCGGTCAGGAACTTCGACAAGTTAAATAATTTCACTTCTTTGGCGTTCACATTGCTGGCTCCTACGTAACGCAGGTAGTCGAGTTCGCGGCGCTGGGGCGTCCATTGGTAAGAAAGGGCGTAGCTTTCGGCGTTGAAGTAAAACTCTCCCAAAAACGCGGGTAAGATGCTCACTACCAGTATCAAAATCAACCACGGACTGAACACCACCAACCCCGCCCCTAGAAAACCAATGGTAATAATGTCTTGAAACTGCGCCAATGTTTGAGCCAACAAGGCCGTCCGCCCGACGGTTTGCTGACGGGCGCGTTCCAGTTTATCGTAAAAAACGGGGTCTTCAAATTGCGCCAAATCGAGGGTAGCGGCGTGTTCCATGATTTGAATGGAAGAACGATTGGCGTGCAAATCACCCAAAAGCGCATCGAGTAAGGAGGTGGCACGGTTGAGGCCATCCGACAACACCGCCAACCCAAGTTCAAGGCCAATCAACCACAACAACCAAGACGTGTCCGTCGAGTGTGAATTGATTAACCTCACTACCTCGTCAATAATCAATTTTCCCAAATACAACGTACTAAAAGGGATAGCCGAACGTACCAAACGCAGCAATCCATTGCCCGCCGTCATCCACGGGTGAGTATTCCAGATTTCCTTAAAAAACGGGGGTAAATACTTGAGTGCTGCAAAACGGTCTTTGAGGGTGGGTTGGGGAAGTTTGTTTTTTGGGGCCATTTAGTAACAAAAAGGAGTTGAATGTAAGAGGGATTTTGTCCCTATTCTTCTCACAAACAGCAATTTCTTGTATTTAGTGCCGAAGTTGCCCCGTCTCAAACTGTAACCTACACGCGCCACAAACTCCCCCCTGTTGTGTGTAGCGAGCACAACGGGGCGCGCACTCCCGAATATTTAAGCGAAATACGAAAAAAAAGCATTTCTTAAACCAGTTTAAGTTTTTTCGGTTTCCCATTTTTCAACTTTGCATTGAACAATTTTAAAAGAATAATACAATGCAAAAACGACTTAACATTAAAGAAGTTGCACCCAATGCACTAAAAGCGATGATTGGTTTAGAAATGTATCTTTCAAAGGCTTCCATGTCTAAGACAACCAAAGAACTCATAAAAATACGTGCTTCACAAATCAACGGTTGTGCATATTGTATCAACATTCACACGCAAGATGCAATTAAAAATGGTGAAACAAATCAGCGTATTTTTCTATTGAATGCCTGGAGAGAAGCTGAGGGTATTTTTACAGATGAAGAAAAAATAGTATTGGCAATAACCGAAGAAATAACATTGATCCATCAAAAGGGATTATCAGATGAAACCTATTCAAAAGCCTTACAGTTTTTTAGCGAAGCCCAAATTGCAGATATTATAACTGCCATCATTACCATCAATCTTTGGAACAGGGTTGTGCTAAGCACACACTTACCGATTGGACAAAGTCTTGCATAAGACTATTGTAAAAAATCACAGGTTAATGACCTGTGATTTTTTACGGTAAGTACAAGCTTGAAATCAGTTTTAACTATTTTCAACCTGTTTGACCCCGGATGGGGTCACCTATTTGTAGGAATTTGTTTTTATCTACAAACGTCTGACCCCATCTGGGGTCAAACAGAATAATGTAAAATAACTTTACACACCTATTTAATTAAAAATTAAAAAATAATATCTATACTCATCATAAATTATGATTTATGGAGAATTAAGATTTCATTTTAGTTTTTGATCTAAAATTTCTTTCAAAACTTTTGCGGATATATTCGTTTGAACAATTTTACCAGTTGGGTCAATTAAAGCCGTTGTTGGAAAAGCATCGATATGATATCGTTTCACCAAGTCATTTTGAGGAGTATTGAGTATTTGTGGCCATTTAACTTTATGCTTTTCTAAAAAACCCCTCAATTTTTCAGGCGAACTCTCCCCTGCTGCTATACCCACAAATTCAACTTTAGTTTTATCTAATGTTTGGTACAAATCGACTAGTTTAGGAATATCTTGAACGCATCCACGGCACCAAGTTCCCCAAAAATCAACATATAAATACTTGCCTTTGTAATTATCGGTATGTATTTCCTTTCCCGTAACAAACTCTTGACCCTTAAACGGTTCTAATAAGTACCCATTCTGAAACGAATAGACATTTTCGTTATGACCAGATTCTAATTGAAGGGTTTGAGTATAAAAATCAACTCCTTTGTTCTTATATTTATTACCCAAAAGCCCGCCTAATGTCAAATATTTATCAATTTCTATAAGTTGATTATTTTCAAACGTTTTGTTTGCAGTCTCTTCTACAATCCCACACTTTTGAAAAACAAAACTATTCCGAGGAAAAACAATGGTATAATCTCCTAATTTGCATCTTCCATATTGAGGGATATTATATCCTAAATTACCATCCTTAAAAACCTTCATAACTAATGAAAAATCCGCATTCATAACTTTTCCATTTATAAAACGGTCATAATGTACTCTTTGCAAATTTTTAGTAGAAAACTCATTCTTACCAAAGACAAGCTGTTCAGGCTCAAATGCTTTTTCATCGCTAAAATCTAAATTGTTATTTGTATCAACAATCACCCATTGATTACCACTTTTATCCAGCCCACTTACTGCATATACAAAACATCTAATAAAAGTTGAGGTTAGCTGTGTCGTATCGGGAACCCACTTCCATGACTGTTGTAAATATTCATACATTCCCTTATCAATGTTACCTTTTTTAAAATGCTGATAGACAAACTGATAAGGATCTAACCAAATATTGCCTTGAATCACATGACGCCAATTTTTAGGTATGCCTTTAGGGTTTTCATACGTTTTTGCCCATCCAGATTGTTTGTTTTCAGCTGCCAGCAAGCCAAACGAGGGAATAAATGGCCCATATCCTTCCACAATTGTAAAAGGAATAGATATTTTGCGACTCTTCTCTTCTGAACTTAATTGGCATCCACCCAAAAAGATAACAATAGAAAACAAGCAATAAGTACGCATATAAATTCTACATTGTAACAACCCCAATCTGTAAAACAACGAATTCTAATGGCACTCGCCCCAAACTACAATTTGGGGCGAGTATCCGACGCAATTACCCAATTCCAGACCATTCACCACAGTCACTTATCACAATCTTCTTAGAAGTCCGTCCGTTGGGGCTGCCGTAGCTTTCGGCTTGCAGCACCACGTCCATTCCCTCTACTACTTCCCCAAACACCACGTGGTTTCCGTCGAGCCATTCGGTCGTAACCGTTGTGATAAAAAATTGAGAGCCGTTGGTATTGCGCCCTGCATTGGCCATGCTCAGTATTCCTGGCCCTATGTGCTTCAACTTAAAATTTTCATCGGCAAACTTTTCTCCGTAAATAGACTTTCCACCCGTTCCGTTGCCTTTGGTAATATCGCCTCCTTGGAGCATAAAACGAGGAATAATGCGGTGAAAAACGCTTCCTTTAAAGCCAAAACCCTTTTCGCCCGTCGCCAATGCTCGGAAATTCTCGGCGGTTTTGGGGACAATATCCGCGCGTAATTCAAAAATAACTCTTCCTAAAGGGGCACCGTCGGCCGTAATATCAAAATAAACTCTTGGATTGGTAGGCATTTGATTGTCTTGTTTAATGAAATTTAAAGGTAGTAATTTATTAGTTAAGCCACTCTGGTAGATTAAAAAAAGTGGGTTGTCTCCTTTTGCAAATGTTGTTGTACCATCACATAAATGAACGACCTCCATGAAAAAATACCTTTGGGGACTAGGTGCGCTGGCCATGACCAGTGGATTAGTCGCTAGTTATCAGAACGATAACCCTAGTCGCGCTTCGCAAAGTAGCCTCGATAGCGTGTATGCCAAACTCACGCAAGAGCAAAAACACGACCTCAAATACGCCGTGGGAGCGCTGGAAGTAGCCGATGGCTTGGAAGCCAATCTGTTTGCCTCAGAACCCATGATTACCAATCCCACCAACATCGACATCGACCATCGGGGACGGGTATGGGTGCTCGAAGCCTACAACTACCGCCCTGCCATTACGGGAAATCCCACCCACTCCGAAGGTGATCGCATCCTGATTTTGGAAGATACCAACGGCGACGGCAAAGCTGACCTTAGCAAAGTATTTTACCAAGGCCCCGAAGTGGCTGCCCCGCTGGGCGTTTTGGTCATGGGCAACCGCGTTTTGGTATCGCAAAGTCCTTACGTTTGGTTGTTTACCGACGAAAATGGGGACGACAAAGCCGACAAAAAAGAGATTATTTTTCAGGGAATTAAGGGCGCACAGCACGACCACGGAATGCACGCCTTTACCTTTGGCCCCGACGGAAAACTGTATTTTAACTTCGGAAACGAAGGAAATCAACTACTGGACGGCAAAGGTCAGCCCGTACTCGACCAAGATGGGCAGCCCATCGACCGCAAAAAATACAAGCAAGGAATGGTGTTCCGTTGCGACCCTGATTTTAAAAACGTAGAAGTACTCGGGCACAACTTCCGCAACAACTACGAAGTGGCCGTGGACAGCTACGGCACCATGTGGCAGTCGGATAACGACGACGATGGCAACAAAGGAGTCCGTATTAATTACGTGATGGAATACGGCAACTACGGCTACACCGACGAAATGACGGGGGCAGGCTGGAGCGCCAATCGGACCAATATCGAAGCCGAAATCCCTTTCCGCCACTGGCACCTAAACGACCCTGGCGTAGTTCCTAACCTACTCCAAACGGGTGCAGGCTCGCCTACGGGTATGGTGATTTACGAAGGTGATATGCTGCCAACTGTCTTCCAAAATCAAATGATTCACTGCGATGCGGGGCCCAACGTGGTGCGTTCGTATCCCGTTGAAAAAAATGGCGCGGGCTACAAAGCCAACATGGTGAACGTACTGTACGGCAAACGCAACCAATGGTTCCGCCCGTCGGATGTGTGCGTGGCGCCAGATGGTTCGCTTTTCGCCGCCGACTGGTACGACCCAGGCGTGGGTGGTCACCAAGCGGGTGATTTGAACCGTGGACGCATCTATCGCATCACGCCGCCCAATACTTCTTACAAAACTCCAAACCACGATTTCACCACGTTGGAAGGTGCATTGAAAGCCATTCAAAGCCCCAACGTTTCGGTGCGCTATTTGGCGTGGAACAAAATTCGTAGCCTCGGCCAAAGCGCGGAAAGTGAGCTATCGAAAATGTACCAAATGTCGCCTAACCCCCGCATGAAAGCGCGGGCGCTGTGGTTGTTGAGCAAACTTCCCAACGGGCATAACTACGTCAGTGCGGCGTTGAAAGATGCCAACGCTGATTTGCGAATCACTGCCATTCGGGCCGCGCGTCAAATCACAGCCAAAGGGGTGTTGCCGTTGACTGTTGAGCAATTGAATCTCTTAGCTTCTGACTCAGAACCGCAGGTTCGTCGGGAAGTAGCTTTGGCGATTCGTCATAATACCGACGACCTTGCGGCAGATATTTGGGCACAATTGGCCAACCGCTACGACGGACAGGACCGCTGGTACCTCGAAGCCCTCGGTGTGTCGGCAGATGGTCAATGGGATAAGTTTTTTGGCACTTGGCTCAAACTTGCAGGGCCTAACCCAACTGCCTCCGCCAAAGGCAAAGACCTCGTTTGGCGGGCACGGACGGCGGCCTCGGTGCCGTTGTTGGCCTCGTTGGCAGGTGATAAAAACGTGGCGTTGAAAGACCGCCTTCGTTATTTCAGGGCGTTTGATTTTAACCCAGGCGCTACCGAAAAATCGACGGCGTTGCTGGAGTTGATGAAAACCAATACCGACACCGAAATCACCAAATTGTGCCTCCGTCACCTCGACCCAGGTTTTGTTAAAACTTCACCTTTGGCGCAGCAAAACCTTCAAAAACTACTCGACGCCAGCTACGGCACGGGCGAATACATGGATTTGGTACAACGGTTTGAACCTGCCAGCGAAGCAAAACGCTTGTTACAACTCGCCCTCGACAAACCGATGCAACGCGAAGGCCGAGACGCCGCGCGTCAGTTGTTGAAACAAGAGCAAATCCCGCTTCTTTGGAGTACTATTAATGGAAAAGACGTCGCCAAAGCTCAAAATACGTTGATTGCACTTCGTGGAATTGGCAGTAAACAATCGTTAGACATTCTAAAAAGTGTAGCCCTTGACCCCAAACGTCCCAAAGCCATTCGGACGGAAGCTACGCGGGCGTTGGGTGGAAGTATGGACGGCGAAGACCTCGTGCTCGATTTGCTCCAACAAGGTAAAATCGCCAACGATTACAAAGCGGTGGCCGTGCAGGGGGTAAGCGGTGCTTGGCGCAAAAACGTTCGGATTCAAGCCGCCAAATACCTTGATGCTGCTCCTACCAAAACTGGTAAAAAACTCCCTCCTGTCAGCGAGCTAATGACCCTCACAGGCAACGTCGCCAACGGTAAAACGGTGTTTGCCAACTACTGTGCCATTTGCCACCAAGTAAACGGCGAAGGATCGGATTTTGGGCCTAAATTATCCGAAATCGGCAGTAAACTTGGTAAAGACGGTCAATACATGGCAATTTTCTACCCAAGTGCGGGAGTAAGTTTTGGCTATGAAGGCTACGAAGTGAAGTTCAAAGACGGCAGTACCACGGTCGGAATTGTGGCAAGTAAAACTGAAACAGATTTACTACTCAAATTCCCTGGAGGTACGACCCAAAGTTATAAAATGAGTCAGGTTGTTTCGATGAAAAAACTTGACGAATCACTGATGACTGCTGGCCTTCACGAGTCCATGAGTCAGCAAGAGTTGGTTGATTTAATTGAGTATTTATCCAGTCTTAAACGTAAATAAATGAAAACACTATTTCTAGTTCCAATTCTCGCGCTTTGTGCATTTTTTGCCAGTCACGCACAGCCGTCAAAGGCCATCAACGTAGCTACTTACAATTTACGCTACGATACGCCCAACGACGGCCCGAATGCTTGGCCTAATCGCAAAGAAAACGTCAAAGCTCTCGTGCGTTTTCACGAATGGGATATTTTTGGTACCCAAGAAGCCTTGCGTCATCAGCTCAACGGCGTTGCTGAATTAACGGAATTTGCGTTTGTGGGCAAAGGTCGTGACGACGGCAAAGAAGCGGGCGAGCACTCAGCGATTTTTTACCGAAAAGACCGTTTTAAATTGCTTCAATCGGGCGATTTTTGGCTTCGCGAAACGCCCGAAACACCAGGTAAAGGTTGGGATGCGACTTGCTGCAATCGGATTTGTAGTTGGGCAAAATTCAAAGACCTCAACACCAAAAAAGAGTTCTACTTTTTCAACGTCCACTTCGACCACCAAGGCGTAGAGGCCCGCCGTCAATCGGGGCATTTGATGGTCAAAAAAATGAAAGAGATTGCAGGCAATGCGTTGGTGATTTGTACGGGAGATTTTAACTCTACCCCCGAAACGGAACAAATTCAACTTATGAAAGGCGCACTTAACGATACCCACGATGCCTCGGCAACCCCAGCTTATGGGCCAGAAGGAACTTTCAACGCGTTCAAATTTGATGCCCCTATGAAACAGCGCATCGACTATATCTTTGTCAGTTCGCCCATCAAAGTGTTGAAATACGGCGTTTTAACGGATGCCAAAGACCAACGCTATCCATCTGATCATCAACCTGTAGTTGCTAAAATTATATTTTAAGTAAAGTTTAAGGCCAATTTAATCTTGTTTTAAGAATATTTTTGCAGCTTTGAACATCGAACAAGGGCGTTTGGTACAAGCAAAAGCCTTCTGTTTTTTGTGGTGTTATCAAGGACATTGATACCCGATCCGCCAATTTAGAGTGGGTCGGGTATTTTGTTGTAAAATATCCCCATTTTCACGTACCTTTACTAGCCTAACCCTTCCCTAACCAACCAACATGCTACGTCGTTTTATTGCGTCGCTACTGCTTACTTTTGTCGTACTTTCGGTTCATTCCAAAGGGCATTCCCCTAGTTTATTTTTGGGATTTAATCCGCGCGTTCAAGCCTTGGCCTTTCAATACCCCGTTCAGGCTCAATTAATTTTTGATGCAGGAAACGAAGCTAATGTCTATACCGACCAGCGCTTTGGGGCGGGTGCACAAGCCCAAAACGACAATAGTTCCAATGCCTTCCGCCACTCGGTTTGGAATGCTCTTTCCGTGAAAAAACTCAAAGACATCGGGGCGACCGAAGCTACGGCGACCGAAATTGTCAGGCAGTTTACCTCGGCCTACGAATACAACGACGCAGGTACGGCGCTGGTGAAAAATGCCGCCTCAGCGATGGACTTACATAATAACTTGGTAGGACGGTCTTTCAAAAATTACACAACTATCAATCAGCTTTTGGATAGTTTGTATTTAAAATCCATTGAACCTAAAGTGGTCACGGTGAGTCTTGAGCAAAACTTAGCCAGCCACAATGCCGATGTCAACACCGCTTGGACATTGCTCGAAAACACCGCAAGTTCGACGTTGGAAGTAAATAAACTATTGTACCGAATAGATTCTTGTACAACGGTTTTGCTTTTAAACCACACCATTGCCAATGCGGTAAAATTTGAAGTGAGCGATAACATTCAAGCCAAAAACGTTGTCACAGCTACGGCAAAAGTGACCTACGACGCCCAAAAATACGTACAACTTAATCCAGGCTTTAAGGCCGAAGCAGGCAGTGTTTTTACCGCTTATATTGATGGTTGTGGTAACAAATAATGCTTTATTTTTTCACAATTTGGTGTAAAGTCGCAGGGTCAACGGTATGACGACCTTCAAAAGTCACCACCTCTAAATGAGGAATGGCTGCCCGAATATCTTCTTCGTACTTTTGGGTATCAATTTGTACCAAATATTCATCCTGCAAACCATACACGAGGGTCGTAGGAACAGAAGCTAACTTGCTGGGCTCAATCACATCGGCGATACCATTCCCAAAAAAGCCCGCCCAGATAAGCAAGCAGTCGCAGCGAACGTGGTCGCTATTGAGCCACCGAAGTAAAGTAGCGTTCCCTTGCGAAAACCCAAGAAAATTAATGGTCAACTTAGACACGTCTCTGCCTTCCAACAGCGTGTCGTACAGGAGATTGAGGTAAAAAATATAGTCTGAGATTTCGTAGGGACGTTCTTCTTTCGTCATCCACGACGCTCCTACCCTGCCCGTAACCCCTTCCAAATAAAACCTTGATAAAGCTTCGGGGGCAACGATAACCGTTTTCCCGTCGTTTAATACTTCAAATTTTCGGATAAAAAACTGCGCCAATTGTCCATATCCGTGCAGCACAAACCAAACGTTTTGAGTGGACTCGTTGAGTTCGCCCAGCGTAAAATATCGCGCCGTACGCTTAACCTCTAAGTGATGTTCTTGCATAAAATGAAGTATATTTGTTGGCAATATTCGTACTTAAAACCCGAACCGACAACATGAAATCAAACCTTTTTTTCTACCTTATTTTGGCTGTATTGATAGTAGTAGATGCGTGGCTGCTCGCTCATCCCAATCTTCTAGGCAAAATTGGGGTAATGATGTTCAAATATGACATGATTAGAACCTTTCCCCGCGCCCTTGCCACCGTAGGTCTTACCGCTTTGGTATGCCAAGGAATTGTATTAGGGCTAAATCTCAAAGCCACCAAGAAGACTGCTTTCGCCGTGTTAGGTGCTTTTCTTGTGCTATCTATCGGTATATTAATCAATACTTATTTCAAATTTTCGTCAGGTACTTACGCCATGACAGGGGCAGGTTTTAAAACGGGTGCGCACCTCACGCCGCTGATTTTGATGCTTATTTTTGGGAATGGTCTGTACGAAACCTCGTCAAGAAAATAAAAAAAACACGCCCCAACTAAAAGTCGAGGCGTGTCCAACCCATACAGCCATTTTAAAAATATTTTGTCTTAACGTAAGATCGCTTGGATAAATTGTGTAACAACTTCTGTTGTTCTAACAACTATATAACATTCAATCCCTTTTAATTAGTTCCCTTACGTCGGTCTCTTCTATCTTCTTTGCGATCGCGAACATCTTCACGGCGGTCACGCTTGTCTTCTTTGCGGTCTCTGACGTCCTCGCGGCGGTCACGGCGGTCTTCCAAACGGTCACGGCGCCCTCCGTGGTGTCTTGCGTCGCGACGATCTTCCTTGCGGTCACGAATATCTTCTTTTCTATCACGTCGGTCTTCCCGATGGTCGCGTTTGTCTTCTCTTCTATCTCTCACATCCTCGCGGCGATCGTGGCGGTGATGTTTTCGGTGCTCAAATTTACGGGGTTTTTCCGTTGCCTGAGCCGAGATTGAGATAAATCCAAGTATTAACGCGGCAAAAATGAGTTTTGTTTTCATGGTAGCTGGTTGTCTAGGTAGTTTTTGTTTTCAATGATTAGACGCAGCATCCTGAAAAAGGTTTAACGATTTATCAACTTTTTTTTCAACGCTA
Source organism: Runella sp. SP2 (assembly GCF_003711225.1). Classification (NCBI taxonomy): domain Bacteria; kingdom Pseudomonadati; phylum Bacteroidota; class Cytophagia; order Cytophagales; family Spirosomataceae; genus Runella; species Runella sp. SP2. The sequence continues at coordinate 3,053,249 of NZ_CP031030.1, forward strand.
CCGAGACCATCCAAGTTGGGTGTACATAAACATTCTTTTTAAAACACATAGAAAACATTAGAATAAACACATAGTAAACATAGACAGTCTTTTGTGTGCTATGTAAAAATTCTATGTGGACTATGTGTTTACGTTTTCCTAGTCACCTGCAAAGTTTCGTACACCCTCCAAGTTTGATAACCGCGACCTAGAAACTTGGCAGGTCTTTCGATTACCGACTCACTCCCACTTTCAACCCACCAAACCAAAAGCGACCTTGCGCTGGCTCAAAATAACGGTTGGCACTCGCATTTATTTGAACGTTCTGAAAATAGGTTTCGTCCAACAAATTATTTACCCCCACAAACGGCTCAATGTGAAACTTCCGCCACGTTTTTTGTCCACCCAAACGCAGATTCAAAAGGCTATATCCATTGGCGGTCACGGCATTGGCATCATCGGCATACAGTTGGCTCGCATGGCGTACCTGCGCAATCGCAAATAGCCCCGAAGGCATAAAATACCGAAGTTCGACCTGCGCCGCGTGTTTAGGAATGCCTGGCAAAACATTTCCGTCAAATTTCCCCGCTGAGGTCTGATACTCACGGTAGGTGAAATCCGAATACGTATAGTTTGAGAACAATGTCAACCCTTTGGCCAACATCGCATTCAAACTTACTTCAATCCCCTGCCGTTTTGAACGACCCGCGTTTCGGTAAAACACCCGCCCCGCTTGCCCTGTAATTTGGTACGGCACCAATTCATCTTTCACTTCAATGGTAAACAATGCCAAATCGGCCCGTATCCGTTGTCCAAAATAAGTTTTCGCCCCTATCTCGTAATTCAAAGCTTGCTGCGGATTTAGCTCGGGGTTAAACCCACCCGTTCCTGAAGGATTATTCGACAACTCACTCATGGTTGGGGTTTCAAAGCTGCTTCCTAAGTTAGAATACAAATTGACCGCAGGAGAAACTTCCCACGAAAGTCCCAATGTAGGATTGATACGACTATAATTACGCCCGCCCGATTGGTCACCGTCCGACATAAAATAATCGGTTGCTTTTAAGCGAATCACGTCCGAACGCAGCCCTACCAACATCGTTATTTTTTTGTATGATAGCTCCTGAGTAATATACGAGGCAATGTTCTTAAACGATTCCAATTGGTCGAAAGTTAATTTTCCTCTCACCCCTGTCAGGTTATCAAATCGTCGGCGCGTGTCTCCTTGCGACTCTAAGTCAAGCCCCATCCGAAAACGGTAACTAAGGAAATCAAATTTCTGAGAAAACTGATACTGAAAACTCCCCCCTGCAAACGTTCGATTGATGGTTCCTGCCCCTGCGGCCTGAAACGCCAAATAATTGGCAAAATCACGTTTTGTCCCAAAAGCACGCACAAAAATCAGGTGATTACCCATCGTTTTTTCAAACGTAATGCCTATTCGTCCTTGAGTCACCGACTCACCTGCCAAAAATCGAAGGTTATTTGGGTGGGCTTGGCGACGGTTTTCGGCTACTTGCGCCAGCGTCAAACCGCCTGGGTCGTCGGCTAAGGGACTAGTACCGTAGTTGGCCAATACCGAAAGGCGCGTCAACGAATCAAAATCATAGCGGAGTTTAAGATTCAAAATCGTATTTTCCATGCGACTGTTTACGCGGTAACCTTCTGATTGATTACGAGTTGCGACAAACACCATTTGGAGTTTTTTGTGTTGCACCCCCGTTTTAAAACGCCAGCTTCGCAAACCGTACGAACCCACGGTTCCTTGCACCTCGGCCAATGGCATTTGAGCCACATTGTCGGTTTGTAGGCTTATTACCCCTCCCGCTGCGTTTCCAAACAACCCCGACGACGGCCCGCGCATCACCTCCAACCGCTGCATGGCGCCCATGTCGAGGTTATCGACGTCGGCTTGGCCATCGGGTGTGGATTCAGGAATGCCATCCACGTAGAGGCGAATCCCGCGAATCCCAAACGCTGCACGTGCTCCAAATCCTCGAATCGAAATACGGAGGTCTTGGGTGTAATTATCTGGATTTTGGGCAAAAAGCCCTGCCACCCCTCCCAGCGATTCAAACATCGAAAGTTGCGGCTGCCCTATTTGAATGCGGCCGCCGTTGAGCACCGTCAATGCCGCTGGCAAACGTTTTTCATTGATTTCAAGCCGAGTAGCCGTTACGGTCACGGGAGCGAGTTGACGCAGCAAAACCGTGTCTTTTTTCTGAGCTTTTACAGGCCCAACCCCAAGCAAAACAAATGTTGAAATGCTTAATAGAATTTTAATACCCAAGCCCTGTTGTTTTTGTATAAAAATAATCATAAAATTGTTGGTATATATCCAATAATCAGTGTGAACGGTCGCTATTCAAATTAACATTCCTTTTTTATGAATTCGTTCGACATTACAACCCATCTTCAGAGCAGAAAGTTAGAACTCGTTGTTGAAAACCGTACTGCTTATACCCTCGATAATGCCGAACTCAATATTTACGAAACCCACCAAGCCGCCCAAAACGTAGAGCTTACTTTTTCTAATCCCGTGTTGGCCAGCATGATTCGGGGGAAAAAAGTAATGCACTTGACCAACTCGCCTTCCTTCGATTTTTTTCCAGGTGAATCGGTGATTGTTCCTGCCCATCAAACCATGCGCATCGACTTTCCCGAAGCCAATAGCAAAAACCCTACCCAATGTTTGGCGTTGGCGATTTCGCCGACCAAAATCCGCACCATCGTCGAAACCCTCAACGAACATTCGCCGCTGGTGGATAATAATGAAGGCTGGCAATTTGCCAACGACAATTTTTATTTTACCAACGAAGCCGCTATTCATCAACTCATTGGACGCCTTATTTATTTGTTTACCGAAAACAATGCCGCCAAAGACTACTTCGCCAATTTGGTACTGCAAGAACTGATTGTACGGCTCATGCAAACCAGAGCCCGCATGGTGCTTAGTACCAACCTTCAGCAGTTGGCTAATACCAATCGGCTTGCGTACGCGATTAAGTATGTACAAGAGAATATTCACCGAAATCTAACCATCAAAGACCTCGCCGACAAAGCCTGCATGAGTGAGCCTAACTTTTTTCGGTGCTTCAAACAACAGTACGGCATTACCCCCGTAGAGTACATTAACCAACAACGGATTCAACTGGCAATGAAGCTTTTGTATAATACATCGTACAGTGTTTCGGACATTTGTTTTGCATGTGGCTATAATAACCTCAATTATTTCCAAAAAGTCTTCAAAAAAGCCACGGGCGATACCCCCGCCAATTACCGCAAAAAAATTGTTAAGTTCTAATTACGCCTTTTGATAGAATTGTTCTATTTTTTAATACAATAGTGCCATCCTTAGACTGGAAGATTATCGTAGCTTTGAATATTATTATTTTAATAATTTTTATTACTTAATCACGTCTTTGCTACATGGAACTTACAGGAACTCACACCCTCAACGCACCCGCAGAAACCATTTGGGCGATGTTGATGAATCCCGATACGCTGGCCAAAGTAACGCCAGGTATATCGCGCCTTGAACTCGAAAGCGAAGGTGTTTACAAGGCCATTGCTGAGGTAAAAATTGGGCCAGTTGCGGGCAAATTTGAAGGAAAAGCCGAGGTAGCCAATGCCGTAGCTCCCGAGAGTTTTACGTTACGTGTAGTTCAAAATAGCAAAATTGGCAACGTCAATGCCGACATCAACATGACGCTAAAGCCGCTCTCCGATTCCCAAACCGAATTATCATTTGACGGCAAAGCTGATATGTCAGGGCTATTGGCTCGTACGGGAAACCGCGTAATGAGTGGCGTCGCCAGCACGTTGACCAAACAATTTTTCAAAAATTTCGAGGACGAACTCTCCGCAGCAGGTTAAAAGTGCAAAACGTGCTGAGGGTTTCTCAAAACCCGACCTAAGAGACCTTCAAACGTGCAGAGGGTTTCTCAAAACCCGACCTAAGAGACCTTCAAACGTGATGAGGGTTTCTCAAAACCCGACCTAAGAGCCCTTCCAAGTTTTGAAGACTTGGAAGGGCTGAAACACAAAACATCTTTCCTTTAAACCGTGCGAAAGCACATAACCTTTTAAGAAGTATGCCAAAAATAACAGTAACTGTCAACGGTACTCAACGCACTCACGAGGTAGAAGGCCGATTGCTTTTGGTACATTACCTACGCGATGTGCTTGGCCTCACTGGCACCCACGTAGGCTGTGATACCAGTAGCTGCGGTGCTTGTACGATTCACCTCGACGGCCATGCGGTAAAATCATGCTCTATGCTCGCTGCCCAAGCCGACGGTGCCACCATCACTACTATTGAAGGGTTGGCCTCGGGCGACGAATTGCATCCACTCCAAGTAGGCTTTAAAGAAGAACACGGCCTTCAGTGCGGTTTCTGCACCCCAGGCATGATTATGTGCGCCGCCGATTTGCTCAAACGTAACCCCAATCCTACCGAACAAGAAATCCGAGAAGGATTAGAAGGGAACATTTGCCGCTGCACGGGCTACCACAACATCGTTCGGGCAGTGCAGCACGCGGCAGTAGCCCCCTAACCCCCAATGGGGGAAACATAACCCAATTTTTAGCGATTTCATAAAACCAATTGACTCCCTAATCAATGACGGTTAACAAGAGATAAAAAAACTCCCCCATCGGGGGTGGGGGGCTAACTATCATGAGCAATAAATTCATTGGAAAATCAGTAAAACGCGTTGAAGACAAGCGTTTTATTACGGGTAAAGGTCGCTATACCGACGACATCAACCTCCCAGGTATGACCCACGCCTATATACTTAGAAGTCCATACGCCCATGCCCGCATCAGGAGCATCGACACCTCTGCAGCCGCTGCTATGCAAGGAGTTGTAACCATTATGACGGGCGATGAAGTAGGCCATTATGGCGTTCCTTGTGGCTGGCAGGTCAACTTTAAGAATGGCGAAACGATGAAAGAACCGCCACATCCGCTGTTGGTCAAAGACAAAGTGCGCCACGTAGGGGATGCGGTTGTGATGGTCGTTGCTGAAAGCCGCGAAATAGCGCAAGACGCAGCCGAGGCCATTATTGTGGATTACGAAGTACTTCCTGCCATTACCGATGCCTCGAAGGCAGTAGAAGCTGGTGCGCCTTTGGTTCACGACGATGTTCCTAACAATATCTGTTTTGACTGGGAAATCGGCAATCCAAAAGCCGAGGTGGATGAAGCCATGGCGTCAGCGGCTCACATTACTACCTTAGAGTTTGTCAATCAGCGGGTTTCTCCCAATGCCATGGAACCACGAAGCTATATTGGCCATTACGACGGCGTTTACGATAAATATACGCTTTATACTTCTACCCAAAACCCTCATCTCATTCGCTTGTTAATGTGTGCATTCGTGTTAGGCTTGCCCGAGCACAAGGTTCGCGTAGTAGGCCCCGACGTAGGTGGTGGTTTTGGTTCAAAAATTTATCACTATACCGAGGAGGCATTGGTAACTCTTGCGGCTAAAAAAACAGGCCGCCCCGTGAAGTGGACCGAAACCCGTTCGGAGGCGTTTTTAACCGATGCTCACGGCCGCGACCACGTCACCAAAGCAGAAATGGGTTTTGATGGCGACGGCAAAATCGTTGGACTTCGTATCAAGACGTTTGCCAATTTGGGCGCTTACCTTTCTACGTTCTCAACAGCTGTTCCGACTTATCTGCACGGTACGCTTTTACAAGGACTTTACACCACTCCCAAGATTCACTTGGACATGACGTGTGTGTTTACCAATACCACTGCCGTCGATGCTTATCGTGGTGCAGGTCGCCCCGAAGCCACCTATTTATTGGAACGTCTTCTCGACCTTTCGGCCCTAGAAATGGGCGTTGACCCAGCAGAATTGCGCCTCAAGAACTTTATTCCTGCCTTCGACGGGGTGACGCAACCTGGCTACCAAACCAACGTTGCTTTGCAGTACGATAGTGGAAACTACCACGGCGTACTTCAACGCGGCCTCGAAATGCTTGGCTACGAAGACTTCCGCAAAGCCCAAAAAGAAGCCGCTGCTTCTGGCAAACTCCTTGGCGTAGGTTTTTCTACGTACATTGAAGCTTGCGGAATTGCTCCTTCGGCCGTTGTGGGTTCATTGGGAGCGCGGGCAGGTTTGTACGAAGTAGGACAAGTGCGCGTTCAGCCTACGGGAAAAGTAAGCGTATTTACAGGAGCCCACTCCCACGGACAAGGGCACGAAACGACGTTTGCCCAAGTAGTTGCCGACCGCCTCGGTATTCCGATGGAAGACGTTGACATTATTCACGGCGATTCTGACACGGTTGCGTTTGGGATGGGAACTTACGGTTCTCGTTCGTTGGCCGTAGGGGGTAGTGCCATTATGAAAAGTTTGGACAAAATCATCGAAAAAGGTGCCAAAATCGCCGCCCACAAACTCGAATGTTCGCCCGATGACATTGAATTTACGGATGGCAAATTTACCGTCAAAGGGACAGATAAATCACTAGGATTTGGCGACATTGCTCTGACGGCTTACGTGCCACACGTATATCCTGCCAACCTTGAACCAGGACTCGACTTTAGCAGCTTCTACGACCCGACCAACTTTACGTATCCGTTTGGTTGTCATATTGCGGTGGTAGAAGTTGATAAAGAAACGGGAGCGACCAAAGTCAAACGTTTCATCGCCGTTGACGACGTAGGGAATGTCATTAACCCAATGATTGTCGATGGACAAATCCACGGTGGTTTGGCGCAGGGCATCGGACAGGCTTTGTTAGAAGGAGTTGAATTTGACGGAAATGGCCAAATCATCAATGGTTCATACATGGATTATGCCATGCCTCGCGCGGATGATTTACCCATGTTTGAACTCGACCGCCAAGTAACGCCTTGTCCGCACAACCCACTTGGCGTCAAAGGAGCGGGAGAAGCAGGTTGTATTGGTTCAACACCTGCGGTAGTCAATGCCGTTGTCGATGCGCTTTGGTCAGCAGGCCATCAGGTAAAAGACATTCGTATGCCGCTTACTCCTGAGCGCGTGTGGTCGGCAATGCAATAGCCCCCAACCCCGAAGGGGGGTCTTTGTTCGGGGAATCTCTGCCCTAGTTGAGAGATAAAACTATACATCCCCCCTTCGGGGGCAAGGGGGCTTTTAATCATTCAAAACATGATACCACAAGCAGTTGATTATAAACGCGCAGGGTCGGTGAGCGAGGCAATTAGCCTTTTGGCAGAAAACCCAGACGCAAAAATTTTGGCAGGAGGCCACAGCCTTATCCCAGCCATGAAGCTTCGCCTCAACAGCCCCTCGTTGTTGATTGACATCGCTCGCATTCCTGAGTTACGTTATATCGAAGTCCGTGATGGTGGTGTCGCCATTGGTGCTGCCAGTACGCACCACGATATTATCTCCAATGCCGAAATTCAGAGTCGCTACGGGGCGATGATTGAAGCTGGAGAACTCATTGGCGATACCCAAGTGCGCAACGTAGGTACTTTGGGCGGAAGCATTGCCCACGCTGACCCGTCGGCAGACTGGCCTGCGGCCTTGATTGCGCTCAATGCCAGCATCAAAGTAGAGGGACCCAACGGTGCCCGTGAGATTCCAGCGACGGAGTTTTTCTTAGGATTTTTCTACACGGCACTTGAAGAAGGCGAAATTGTTACCGAAGTCGTACTTCCAGCCCCTGCGGCAGGTTCGCGGAGCGTTTATCGTAAGTTTATGCAACCTGCCTCTCGTTTTGCCATTGTAGGCTGTGCCGCTTCGGTCACCATTGATGGAGGTATTATCACCGACGCCACTGTTGCCTTTACGGGCGTAAGCGCCGACGGTGCTTTTTTGGACGAAGCCGTAGGAGCGGCGCTTGTCGGGAAGTCGGCCTCGCTCGAAGCCATTGAAGCCGCCGCCAATGCTGCGGCCGAAGGTGCTGAGTTGAACGAAGACCATTATGCTTCGAAAACCTACCGTAAACATCTGGCCAAGGTATATGCCAAACGCGCATTGGTAGGTGCTTGTGGCTTATAAGTAGTGCGGTGGGGCGGGTTTCTCAAAACCCGCCCCACCCAAACCTTACTGCGTTTTTTTACGGTAATTCATTACCACAATTCCACATTCAAAGGGCTTTGCGGTCACGAGTTCAAAGGACAATTTGTTCGTTAAATCCCCAAAAATGGGCATTCCGTTGCCAATAGCCACTGGGTTGACAAACAAATGAAGTTCGTCAATCAAGTTTTCTTTCAGCAGCGAAGACACAAATTTCCCTCCACCGTAGGCGATTATGTCTTTGCCTTCTTGTTGTTTCAACTGACTCAATTCTTCCGCCAATTCCCCATTTGTTACCACCGTATTTTCCCAAGGAGATGCAGTTAGCGTTTTTGAGAAAACGACTTTTGGCGTCGTGGTGAAAATTTTACCCACTTCTACTTCTGGGCTGTCAACGTTTTCGGCCACACTTTTCCAATGCGGAATAAACCCTTCAGCAAGATTTCTTCCCAGCACAATCGTATCAAACGAATTGGTCAGTTCAGTTACATAATTGATGAGGTCTTCTGTCCACGCAAAAGTCATCCAATCCATTTCTCCGTTTGGCCCTGCCACAAACCCATCAAGGGTCATTTGCATTTGTAATTTTAACTTTTTCACGCTGTGTATTTTTTGTCGTTTAATTGATAGAACAAAGGTAGGAGGCTTTTTGCTATCGTGAGAGGTGGAATTACGCCATTTTAAGGGGCGATTGCGACAAACATAGCTTACTCTGGGGTCAACACCAGTCGTTTCTCAATGTCCTGTAATTTGTATTTTATTTTCCGAACGCCACCAGTTGCTTTGGCATTGATGTCTCCTGCGAGATAAATAGGAAACTGTCGAATCAGGTGATCATCTTCCATTTTGAACATGTCGTGCCCCATGTATCCTTTTGATAATTCGGGCGTCAGAGGAGCCATGTGGATTTTGTCAAACGAGTCGGGGAAAAATTGATAGCCATACACTTTTCCAAACGCTCCGCTGCCGTAGGTACACGAGTAGATGTAAATCTCGGGGGAATTGTTTTGGTCCAAATCGGCGGTTTCGGCGTTGATAACCCAACCGTCGGTTTTCTGACGAATCGTAATTAATAATTGGTTATTTCGACTTACTTTCATCACCATTTCGCGCACCGCTCCCGCCTCACTTGTACTGATTTCAAATTGGTGTTTCTTAAAAATAAGCGTTTTTTCAAACCGTTCTGCCGTAATTTCTTCCGTTGTAGGCGGGCGTAGTGATGCTACCATTGTTACCATAACAAGGCCACTCAACAGCAGTATTTTCCCAAATTGAATCAAATTTTCAGAAGTACCTAGCTTCAAACCAGGCCATTATGTGTATTTATTTAACGATATTAAGCGTCTTTCTGTTAAAACACAAGCAAAAAGACGGCCAAAAGTATTTTTGCACCACAACTGCCCCTATTTTCTTTTGGAGTTCTTTCATTATTCACATCCAACATAACAATAGTAAGCCAAAACTGTATTTAGCAAAGAACTTTTCGATAAACAACAATTAATCAAGTTGTTACAGGGTATTTTTATGCTTTTTACTGTATATTTATTAGCTAGCTTCCTCAATCATTACTTTGTTATGAAAAATCTTTCAACCACCGTGTCTGCCTCACGAAAGTGTATTTACTGCGGCTCAAGTGCCATTGAGCGGGTACCCCGTCCTTTTTTATTCAAATATCCGTTGTTTTTTTTACCAATTCGACGGTACCATTGTGATGATTGTTCACGCAGTTTTTACAAATTCGTTTTGTGAGGAAGAAACAAAAAAGCAAGGACTTACGCCCTTGCTTTTTTGTTTGGTTAATTATCGTCCGACTTTTCGTTATTCATTCACGATTTAGTCCATTACTTTTTCAAGCTCCACACCTTTGTCACGAATCAAACGAAACTCCCTGAAACGACGTAGCGTTGACATGGTAAACCCAATGACCAGTACCAGCGTTCCGATCCAAAGTACGTTGATAAGCGGTTTTTCTACAGCTTTCATCACAATATAATCGCGTTGTTTGAAATTAGCATCAAAACTGAACGTTCCTGTTTTAGGGTCTATTTCCATAAATTGAATCCTAAGACCCAGTTCTTCGCTCACTTCGGGTTTGCGCATCACCATGCGGTCTTGATTGATGGCAAAAGTAGGAGCAACATAGTACTCACGTTCTTTGTCCAAAATCTTGATTTGTGCTTTTACTGCAATGTCATTCGGATTTAAGGCAACTCCTTCTACGGCATTCGTGCGAGTGACACTTTCGAGCACTGCCACGTAGTCGTTTACAAAAAAAGTATCTTGCAGCGCCACTCTGAAGTTTTCAGTAGGCGACCATTCTTCTGCGTCACCTGGATTGCTACCTATCATTGCGTATGAATACAAATCCTTGTTGAGTTCACGCTTAATATCTGGTGACGTTACCATACCCATTCGTTCGTTGAACTGTACGCGTGGAAAGAGCGTCGTAATTCTACCCGTTGGTTCACGGTACTCTACTTCATAGAACACGTTTTCAGGATACACCGCGACCGTATCTCCTTTTTTATGGTAAGTTTTTTCACCAACCGTAATATCCCGCAAACACACCGCGTGGAAATCCCCCTCGATGATGTCTAACCAGCTGCTTGGCACGTATTGCGGCACATCCCGAATTTCGGTGCGTGGCCCGCGGTAGGTCAGCAAGTAGTCGCCCATACGGGTTGATTGCCCCAACCATAATAACACGTTTTCTTTGTTTTCACGGTTATCGTCTTTGGTAAAAAAGTCTTCTTTTGAAATCAAAAGTCCTGAGCCATTGAGCGATACTACTTTTTGATAACCCGACGACCACAAAATACCGATCAACATCAAAGCAACACCGATGTGGGTAATGGCTCCTCCCGATAGCCGATAGCTTCCTTTCAAAACCCCCAGAATGATGGTCATATTTGCCACCAACGCAAACACTGAAGCCGTCAACAAAGCGATGTAAGGAAGTTTGTTAATTCCTCCAAACGTAATGAGGAGGGCTGTGATAAACAATGAAATCCAAACAGGCGTAAGCAAGTCCTGCATTTTGCCCTTTTGAACTCGTTTCCACCAAAAATACTGGCCAATTCCCGTCAAAATGGCAATGACCGCAAAAAACCAAAGCTGGAATTTCGTGTAATAGGTAATGGCATCGGTAGGTGGTGCCAGTTTAGATACCCCCCCGAAGCTTTCCACAATTTTATTCCACACAGGAATAGAAGTTGGAATAATGACCTGAAAACTTGCCAAACAAATCACGGTAGCACCAATAAATAGCCAAAACTCCCGTGAATAGGTTGAGACTTCTTCGGCATCGCTTGGGAGCAATTTCCAAGCGCGGGCCGATATAACAATAGAAACTGCAATGAAGGCCAACAAATAAAGCAATAACTGCCCAGAAAGCCCCAGGTCAGTAAACGAGTGAACTGATGAGTTGCCTAAAATTCCGCTTCGGGTAAGGAAGGTTGAATACAAAATCAGAATAAACTGAGCAGTAACCAGAATAATTGACGATTTTAGGGCTGACGCATTTTTCTTGGCAATAATCATGGTGTGCAAAGCGGCAATCCCTACCAACCAAGGCACATATACAGCGTTTTCGACGGGGTCCCAACTCCAATAACTATTGAAGCTCAGGGTTTCGTAAGCCCAGTAGCCTCCCATCAAAATACCAACACCCAAAATCACGCCCGTTAGAAGCATCCAAGGCAGCGCTGGACGAAGCCATTCTATCACTTGTTTTCGCCAAAGCCCCGCCATCAAATACGCAAACGGAACTAACGTGAGCGCGAATCCCAAAAACAGCGTCGGTGGGTGAATCACCATCCAGTAGTTTTGAAGCAAGGGGTTGAGCCCATTTCCGTCTTTAGGAATAAAATTGGGATTCATTGCCCAAACTTGTAAATCGGGCATAGCCTCGCGCATCGTTAAGAAAGGCGTACTTCCAATTTTGAAATCAATGCCTGGGATAATAACCCCTAAAATCATTGAGGTCAAAAATGCCTGTACCAACGTATAAACGGTCATCATGGGGGCTTCCCACAATTTATTGGTACGAATCAGTACAACGCCTAAAATAGCCTGCCAAAACATCCAAAGCATGAAGCTACCTTCTTGGCCTTCCCAAAAACACGAAATCATGTAGTACCATGGTAGCGCTTTTGAGGAGTGACTCCACGCATAATGGTACTCAAAATGATGCCCGTAAATGATGGTGTATAAAGTGGCGCATACGCCCAAAATAGCCGCAACATGTACGTAAAACGCTCCTCTTGCGAAGCGCTTCCAAGAACTAAGTTCTAACGAATCGGTTCGTAACAGCGTGACACGCAAATAAGCGTAAGTAGCCACGAGTGCTGTTACAAACGATAAAATGACGAGAAGGTGTCCTAAGTTTCCGAGGGTCATGGTTGAGTATTTTCTACAGTTTAGCAGCCGTCGCTTCTTTAAAATCAGGCTTTTCGTTGGTGTATTTTGAAGGGCACTTCATCAGGATTTTATTACAAGCGAAGTGGTCGCCTTCCATGCGCCCAATGACCACTACTTGTTCTGACTTATCAAAATCCTGTGGTTTGGGGCTACCATACACTACTTTTTTTACAACTTTGTTGGTATCGGCCAGCATAAACTCAAAGTGATTGGGATCCATAACGGGGTCGTATTTCATTCCAACTATCTGTCCGTTTGCGTCTTTGGTGAGTTTACCCACCACGTGAATTTCCGATTTTTCGCCTTCTTTGGCCAATTCTTCGGCTTCCGTAAAGTTGGAATATGTACTGGCGTTTCCGTAAGTTGAAACGATAATTCCAATCGCAATCGCGATGACTATAAGTCCAAAAATGTGTATCTTTTTCATTTGTTTACTGATTTTTGATGCTTACCAAATTCGTGTTACTCCGTACTCTTCAAATAATTTCTCTTTTGTTATAATGCTTAGGTTTTCAGTCAACGCCTGCGCAATCAATGTCCTATCAAATGGGTCGCGATGATGAAACGGGAGTTGAGATAGTTTGTTAATATGTTCCATTTCAACTTTCAAAAAATTAGACAATCCGTTTTCTAAAGCCCAATTTTCAGCTTCAATGAATGGTAACCCCAAATCCAGCTTATTCAAGCTACTTTTAATGGACATTTCCCAAAAAGAAGCCAAACTAACATAGCAATTTTGGAAGTCTGTTAAAATAATTTTTTTTGCCTTTTCAGAAAGCATTGCATCTCCACGCATAAACCAAATCAAAGCGTGTGTATCTAATAGGTATTTCATGGATACATGTACTCTTTAAAGTCCTCCAGAGGTTCATCAAAATCATCAGACATGATTATTTTCCCTTTAAAGCTCCCAAAAACTGGTTTCCGTTCTGGCGTTGATTCGCTTTTGGTTTTAGATACCAAAAAGTCAACAAAGTCTTCTACCTCTGTTTGTTTTTCCAGTGGTAGTTTTTCGATTTTGGCTATCAAATCTAAAAGGCTCATTTTTTTGCTTGTTTTTCTAGCTTTGAAACTTTCCTATCTATATTCACCAAAAAGGCAATAATCCCCACAAAAATGACCGATATAACCGCAAATACCACCCAAATTTTACCATCGGCACGCATTTGATCGGCCATTGATATTTCTTGTTCAACAGCTTGTTGTGCAAATAGGTTTACAGAAACCAACACAAAAAGAAGGGTAGTGATAAAGACGTTTTTGCTATATTTTTTCATTTCAACTCGTTATTTTAAATTATTCAATTCCTTTCCAAAGTACATACCCTAATTTGAAACCAATCGACGGGTGAGGTAGCATTTCAACATTGACTGGACGGGCTCGATTAAAAGGTGAATCGCTCGATGGTTTTCCTTCCATTCTTTTTTCACCCCACAACTCAAAGTTTGAACGATGAATCCGAACTCCTAAGCCAATAAACATTTCTAATCGCAAATGTTTATTCAAATTGTACAATACTCCTATTTTTGAAGCTGTCCCGAACACAAGACGGTCATATTCAGCTCTTCCAAAGGTATAATACAGCGAGTCTTGGGTCGAATACCCATTCCTTAGCTTGTAATTGTCCCTCATCACAAACACTTCTTGGGCAAAATACCATTCTGGGTTAGGGCCAGGCGTCATGTACCACCGAAACTCTTCCTTCATTTTGAAGTTTGCATGGTAATACTGCTGCCCCGAACAAGAAAGACAATTAACTCCGTAACTCAATCCACCTAGATTTGACCCAAATTCCGTGTTTATTCCAAAATTTCTTTTGGGACGGTATTCAAAACCAAACTGCCAAGCTGGACTTGTCAACGACATCAACGTGCTCGGCGTAAACTTAAAAGTCACTTTATCATACGCTCGACTAGAGGTTTGTCCCATCACCAACAAAGGGCTAACCACAAGAACTATCCACAATTTTTTCATCCATCTACTTTAGTCTGCCTGCTCCTCCAACATTCGCACTCGCACTCGTACCGTGGCCATCCACGTACCAAGTAACCCCCAACCAATCACTGCGGGATAAAAAATCCGTCGCATTTGGTTGTCCATGTCCAATTCACTGAACGCAGGATTTCCACCGTTGCCTGGGTGCAACGAATCGGTCAAACGAGGAAGAATAAAGATAAGAGGAATGAAAACTGCGTACGCCAAAATATTATACACGGCCGAAATACGCGCCCGACGCTGTTCATCATCAAACGACCCGCGCAAAATTAAGTAGGCAAAGTACATCAACATGCTGATAGCGACGCTATTGAGTTTGGGATCGCTTGGCCAAGGGTCACCCCACGTAACGGAAGCCCACAACGAGCCCGTAGCGCAACCCAAAATTCCCAACAAAATAGCGACATTGGTAAACTCTACCGACTTGAGGTCGTACTGCAAATCATTGGTACGCAAATACTTAATGGCATATACCAACGAGGTAGTGAGCATGGCAATCATGGCAAACCACATCGGTACATGGAAATACACGTTACGAATACTTTCATTTAGAATGGCACGGCGAGGAACCGTCCCCATCAATCCAAAGTAAAGTGTATAAGTCAGCAGTAGCACCGCTATTATTTTCCACCAGTTATTCTTCATAAGGTATTACTTTAATTCTCTAACTACGCCACAAATAAGGAAACAAAATTAAGGACAAACTAACCACAATGGCATCCAACGCCAACAAAATCATGACTTCTTCCGAACTAGACCCACGGTCTAAACCATCGAGGGCATTTTTTGCTAACTTCATCACCATCAACAACATAGGAATAATCACGGGAAAACTCAGAATCGCCATCAAGGCGCCGTTGTTTTCGGCTTTGGAGGCAATCCCCGCGACCATCGTCAACGACGACGCAAACCCGATGCTTGACAAAAAAATCGTTACCAAATACATCCACAGGTCACCGACAGGGTTTCCCATCACAAAAGCATAGAACCCAAAACCCGTCAACGACAAAACCAGCATCAATCCCGAATTATAAATGATTTTGGAAAGAATAATGCCTTGGGGACTTGCGATGGTATAATAGTACAAAAGACGTCCAGCGCGTTCTTGGGTAAAACTTTTGGAAATGGCATTCACTGCCGTAAACAAGATAATAATCCAGAACAACGTATTCCAAGTAATGGGAGTCAGCTGGTTAGCTTTGAGTTTAAAGCTCAAATAACAGACAAACACCGTGCTTACAATGTACAACAGCATCCCATTGAGGGCGTAGCGTTGGCGCCATTCGAGGGTTATTTCTTTTCCGATGAGGGTACGAAGTTCTTGCATCGGGGGCAAAATTACGACACAAACCAACGCGTTGTACTGAGGAACGTCATTAGTTTTTAATTTTTATCCAACTACGGTGCGATGCGTGCGTTTCCACCACAATAAGTAACCCAACGAAGCTAACGCCAAAACCGACGAAACATAAAAGGCCACGGGGATATTGGCGAGTTTTCCGCCGTACCACCAACCCGACCACCACGCCCCTACCCCAATACCTGCTTCCAAAGCGATGTACATGGTTGCCAATGCTCTTCCACGGTAATCAGGGTGGCTGAGGTCAATTGTCCATGCGGTCAAGGTAGGCGTGTTGAGTCCCCAAGAAAAACCAAACAAAATCGCCGCCGTCCAAAAACTCCACACCGATTGGCTAACGCCCAAAATACCCATCCCAAGCGCCAAAAGTATGGATGAAACAATCATCACAGGAACGCGCCCATAGACATCAGACGACTTACTAGCAAACACCCGTATCACCAACGAAGCAATGGTATAGACCGTAAAAAACAGCCCTTTGTTGTGAATCCCGAGGGTTTTGCTCACGTCTGGAATAAGCGTCAGAATAACGCCTGACGAAAATGAAACGGCAAACATCACCAAAAACACGTTGAGCACGCGCGGCTCAAACAAATCGGAACGGCTGATTTTGAGCATACTAAATCGAAAACGTTCTTTTTGCACCAACGTTTCTTTCATGTTGAGCAAAATCAAAATCGACAACAGTGCAAACGCCGATGACACAAAAAACATGGGGTTAATGCCCATCGACATCGTGAGGTAGCTTCCAATGGCGGGTCCTAACGACATACCCGTGGCGGTAAAAATACCCAACATCCCCGCCGCCTCTCCGCGACGGTTTTCGGGAATGATGTCGGCAACGTAGGCCGCCGTGGCGGTTGGTTTTGTTCCCGTTGAGAATCCGTGTAAAAAGCGAAGCAACAAAAAGCCCCATACCACGTGGACAAAAGGGTAAAACAAGCTCGCTACGCAGCACACCAACGACCCAAAAGCCATGACGGGCACTCGGCCAATGGTATCGGTCAGTTTGCCGCTGAATGGCCGCGACAACCCCGCCGTAAACGTAAAAAGTGCAATGATAAGCCCGATGTAAGGCTGTCCCCCCATCGCCGTCAGGTAATCGGGCAATTCGGGAATCATCATTTGAAAACTGGCAGAAAATAGGAAGTTACTGAGGCATAGAAGCCAAAATTGTAAATTGTACATAACGAAACTAACTGTGGAACAAAAAAACAAAAGGACTGAAAGTGTCCACGTGGTTTACTTTCAGTCCTTTTGACACAGCGATGAGGTTTGTAAACATGATAACTTGTAAAACCTCATAGCTGTTGCTCAATTTTATTTACGTTTATCGAATTCTAAAAACTGTTTCGGGCAAATCTTCCGTATTTGCATACAAATCAGCCAGCAGTAAATCGGCAAAATACGGCGAGAATCAACCAATAGATACTCTCTCAACGTCGGAATCTCTCGATAAAGTTCAAATTTTTCACCTCTGTCGTAATTGGCTGTACTTTGTGAGGTTAATTTTTATACCTAAGAAAATTTGGTATGTAGAAATATAATGTATATTTACAGTATGCAACAACAAACGTACCTCAAAGGCTGTCTGAGCGCCATTGTTCTTCAACTTTTGCAAGAAAATAGGCGCATGTATGGGTATGAAATTACCCAGCGGGTTCGCGAAATCACGGCAGGCGAACTGCAACTGACCGAGGGGGCGCTGTACCCTACCCTCCACAAACTCGAAGCAGAAGGGGTATTGACCACCGAAAACGCGCTCGTGGATGGACGCAACCGAAAATATTATAAACTGACCGAAAATGGCCATCAACAAGCCCAAACGGCAGTCTCAGAATTGACCGATTTTGTGTCTAACCTTCAAAAAATTTTGAACCTTAAACCTTCGCTCGGATGAAATTGACGACAGAACAACTCGACCTCATTAACAAAGAAATCATTCAAGGAGGCATCAAATACCAAGATTTGTACGAAGAACTCCTCGACCACTACATCACGGCCATTGAAGATAGAATGGCCAACGGAACAGCATTTGGCGAGGCTTTTGGAGAAGTAAATATCAGCTTTGTGAATTACCGCCCTCCACTTATCGAAAGATATTACTACGATGTCAGGAGCTTAAAAAAAGTTACTCAACACAGTAGTGGCCTTTCAAGGTTACAAAAAGATTATGAAAGAAATTTAAAAGGTGAAATCAAAAAAAGACACTGGCAAATTATGAAAAACTATTTTCGCTGGCCCACCATTGTTACGTCGCTTTTAGTGGGGGCGCTTACTTTTCAGTTTGCGTATTTGGTGCCCTTAAAAATTGGGGTTGGATTCTTCGGCTTCTTGTCTTTTGCTCCCTTACTCTTTTTATTACCCGCGACTTACCGACACACGATGGGTTATTTCAAGAAAGAGCGCAAGTTTATCAATTCACTCAAATGGACGGCCATCGGTGCGCAAGCCACCTTTGCACTTTCACTTTTCAATTGTTTCGTGTTTATACCAAGAGTAGTTGGCATAGAACTAAAAGCGTTTTCTCCTCAAATTCAAGTTGCAACGGTAGCCACTCTCATCTGCTTTTACCTCGCCTATTCCCTCAGCTTTTACCAGCTCTACAAAGAACGCTTTAAGGTCAAAACGACATAACCTCGATGGCGCGAGCGTCCCCGCTCGTAACCTTTATTAACAGGCTTCAAGCCTTTCTTGCGCCAAACTAGGCTCAAAGCCTTTTGATAGTTGTCACGGCTCGGGCCGCCCCGTCGCAAGAGGCGAGCGGCGGCGTTCTGAAATTTACTCACACTATTTTTATTCTTATGTCATCTTTTACTTTCAAATGCTCAAAATGTGATCAAATTCATGAGGGTATTCCAAGTTTCAATTTAGAAGCTCCTGTATATTATTATTCTATCCCAAGTGAAGAAAGAGAGTTCCGTACTAAACTAACCTCTGACACTTGTGTTATTGATGATGAATACTTCTTTGCAAAAGGTTTTCTAATAATTCCAGTTTCAGGCTTAGATGAAACTTTATTTTTCACCCCTTGGGTGTCACTAAGTAAATCTAATTTTACTAAATTTCAGGAATCCCTTGATATTGAAGATGCTTCAAAATATGGCTCAATGTTTGGTTGGTTTTCGTCACAAATTGAAGGTTTTGGTGATTGTGTAAACCTCAAAACAAACCTAATTTTACAAGATAATAATCATAGACCTGATATTGACATTGAGCCAACTGACCATCCTCTCTCCTTAGCCTATCACAATGGAATATCAAAAGAAAAATTAATTGAATTAGTTGAAATCTATTTACATAAATGGTAAACTATGTATAATTTATAGTTTTTTCCCGACTTCCCGATGGCGCGAGCGTCCCCGCTCGTGCCTTATATTAACAGGCTTCAAGCCTTTCTTATGCCAACTAGGCTCGAAGCCTTTTGATAGTCGTCACGGCTCGGGCCGCCCCGCCGCAAGATGCGAGCGGAGGCGTGGGTACCTATGAGGAGACACCACTATAACACAGCAATTATTACAACTAGAAAGTCCCTTGGCGAGCCTTCTCTAATATTTTCAATAAAAAAATAGGAAAATTTCTTAAAATTTGTTTCAATTGCTTAAAAATCGCTGCATACAATAGTGCTGGATGGTGCTGGTCTTTCGTACAATAACAAGTTGAAAAAATAAAATACAGACTCTTTGACATTAACTGAAAAAATACTTGTTTCGAGTAAAGACAACTTTACAATTGCACATAGAATTAAAATTGCAATTGAGGAGTCAAATAAATTATTTGCGATTTATGAAAATGAATCTGTCAATATTTTCAATAGCATTTTCGATTGGTTGACTTTTTTAGACTCCGAAGGCTATCCTCAATTACAAGATATTGACTCAATAATTATTTTTTTCACTCTCATGCAAGCAAGTTCGTTTGTTGAAGAAATAAACAAATATTTAAAAGTAAAATCTGACGATGATATTTTTCAATTCTACCGATTAAATGAAAATATTGTTTGGGGGTATTTGGTTAAATATGTATCAACCAAGGTAGTATATTTTCCCAACTGACCAGCATAGTAAATAGATTGATAAACTTTCAACAAAATACAGTTTGTTATATTGAGTTTTATGACTTGCATATTTTCGTTGGACATGTCATTTCAAGGTAGTTTCAATAGGTTTTTAAAATTATTGGGGAACAATAACTTACAGGACAGTTTCAAAGGTTTCCCCGATGGCACGAGTGCCACCGCTCGTGCCTTTTATTAGCAGGCTTCAAGCCTTTCTTATGCCAACTAGGCTCGAAGGCTTTTGCGGACCGAACCGCCCTGTTGCAAGGTGCGAGCTCTCAGGCACAGCTACACTACTCAATTACTCGAAAAGGGCATTGATGTAAGAACCTTACAAATATTATTGGGGCATACCTCACTCGAAACCACCATGAAATATCTACATGTGAGTGGTGAAGTCTGTGAACATGACATTTCTCATCAAAAAAAACCAGAAAAACTTTGCATTTCGTTCATTTCACCTATACATTTGTTAATAAGCTACAAAGTAGCCCAAAAATCATTAAACAACTAATAGTCAACATTTTAAAACGACCATTTATTTCATACTTTATATTTTGGAATTATGAGAAAGTAAAAGTATATGAATTACAAGATTTTTTCAGATGAAAGATACAATAATAACGTAATTTATATTGGAGGTATCTTTTGTACAAGCGAACGAGAACATATCTTATTGCCCCTTTTGCAAAGTGTAAAAGAAAATTTTAATTGCGAAGGAGAATTTAAGTGGACAAAAATTTCAAAGAGATCAATTATTGCTTACAAGCAATGGTTAAACATATTCTTTGATGACCCTCATGTTCGATTTTTAATTTTTAAAATTGACAAGAATACTTTGGAGTGGAGAAATTTTGAAAATGATAGTGGTTATAGAAATGCTCTAATTTCAGTTTATATTCAATTTTTATTATCTATTTTCAAAACAAAAAGCGACAATAATATTGGGTGGTTTATAAGTCATGATTTCGGTTTTTTCAAAAAAGATACTGATATAAAAAGCATTGAGATTAAACTTAACAAAGTTTATAAAAGGTCTTTGCCAAACAGAAAAAGGGTCATCCAACTATCAAAAACCATTGACTCTAAAAAAGACAATTTAATTCAGTTATCTGATTTATTAATTGGAAGTTTAGATTATACATTAAATCAAATAGAACCCGAATCTCAACCTAAAAATGAATTTTTAACATATTTTAGAAATTATTATAGTCTAAACCTATACACCAAAAATAAGTTAAAAAAAAATTGTCATTTACGATTGGGTTAGTCCTTTAACTTTTTGGGATAAAAAGCTAGAATCATAAGCAACTGACACAGTCTGATATTATTAATACATCCCCGACATTTAATTTGCTGAGTTTTTTTAAAGAACCTCAAGCATCACGCCGACAAGAAATTAGAGCGATTTCAAGGAGTCTTCAACTTTTTAGGGGGACAGCAACCACCTTTTTTCAAGGAATGCTTGCTTTATTCTAAATAGTCACTAAATTTGTTTTTGTTTGGTTAGGTTTCAAAATCAAATTAGAACGCGTCCCTGCGTTCCTTTTTACCATTCGTGCACCTCAAGTAATAAATCAAAAAAAGGCAAAACACGTATAAAGCCCAACTATCTCAATGCTTTTGGTTGGAATAAGAGAATATGAAGAAAACTTTAAAAATAATAACCTCAATCATTGGTATTTTCATTTTTACTCTATTCTTATTTTTATATTTTCTATTTCGTCCTGTAGGAAGTGGACAGTGGGAACTTGATAATTTTGAAAAAATTACCCAAAAAGATATTTACATTGATAAAAGCCCAAGTTCTGGTTTCGTTTTTTTGGTTAATGGTAGCATAGATGATAGTTTAACTATTTTGGCTGAGGACATATCACTAGACAGAAAACATACAATCAACTACTTAGGAAGTAAAGTTTTAATGAAAGGCAATTACGAAAATCAAGAATTTTTACGATTTGATTATTACAGCAAAGGGCATGTTAGATTTTCGTGCATACCCTTTAACAAAAAAATAAAAGGAAAAATAAAAATAATGTGGAGTGCATATTAAAATTTCGACAATAAACTATATTACAAGTAATTGCAAATCAACAAATCAACCCCAAGCACCACAATACTTTTGGCTAAAAGAAAAAAAGCAAAACTACAATTGATTAACCTCATCATCCGTAAGCCCAGTTGCTTCCTTAATTTGAGATTTAGATAAACCCATTTCCCGCATTTTTTTACTACTTTTTTTACTCCCTGTTGTACGGAGTCTTCCGTAGGGAGACTCCGTACCGAAAATAACCAGAGTGTTTACAACACGGTAAGTGCCAAACCATTTGCTTCATCGCCTCCCAAACCCCTTTATCCATGCTCCGATGGCGCGAACATCCTCGCTCATACCCTTTATGAGCCGTCTTCAAGCCTTTCTTGCCCCCAAACTAGGCTCGAAGCCTTGGAATAGTGAGCACGAGCAGGATGCTCGCGCAATCGTCTTTGTTTTTCCTTTTGTTACCAAAACTTCGCCTCGCTGAGGCTTTTTTGTTTTTAGGCGTTTAACCCAATAAAAAAGCCTTTGCCAGCGTTGTTAAACTTTGACAAAGGCTAGTAACTGTTCCCGAACTACGATTCGGGAACGTTTATGGGTTAGCGTCTCCGACGCCACGGCAATTAAATCGCTTCCAAAATCCGCTGTTCCGATACGGCGTAGCCAATCTTCGCTTTGAGTTCGTTGATGTGTACGCGCTCTTGCTCCATGCTATCGCGGTGACGAATCGTCACGGTGTTGTCTTCCAACGTTTGGTAATCAACCGCAATACAGAACGGCGTTCCGATAAGGTCTTGGCGCGTATAACGCTTACCGATCGCGTCGCGCTCTTCGTAAAACACGCGGAATTCGGTTTTCAACGCTTTTTCGATTTCGCGGGCTTTTTCTGGCAAACCGTCTTTTTTCACCAATGGGAAAATCGCGGCTTTGAAAGGCGCCAACGCAGGGTGCAATTTCAACACCGTACGCTCTTTTTGGTTTTCGCCTTCGCCCACCATTTCTTTGGTAAAGGCATTGCAGAATACCGCCAAAAACAAACGGTCTGCTCCCACCGACGTTTCTACCACGTACGGAATGTAGTTTCCGAAAGGCTTACCGTTTTCGTCGAGGTCGTTATCAAAATACTGTTGCTTTTTCTTTGAAAGCTCTTGGTGGTTTTTCAAGTCGAAATCCGTACGAGAGTGGATCCCCTCAATTTCGCGGAAGCCAAACGGAAACTGATATTCAATATCCACGGCGGCATTGGCATAGTGCGCCAATTTTTCGTGAATGTGGAATTTCAATTTTTCGACAGGAAGACCCACCGCTTGGTGAAATTTCAAACGCGTATCGCGCCATTGTTCGTACCACGCCATTTCGGTGCCAGGACGTACAAAAAACTGCATTTCCATTTGTTCAAACTCCCGCATACGGAACGTAAACTGACGCGCCACAATCTCGTTACGGAACGCTTTCCCGATTTGGGCAATTCCAAACGGAATCTTCATCCGACCCGATTTCTGTACGTTCAAGAAGTTCACAAAAATCCCTTGAGCTGTTTCGGGGCGCAAATAAATCAAGTTGGAATCTTCGGCCACCGAACCCACTTGCGTGCTGAACATGAGGTTAAACTGACGCACTTCTGTCCAGTTGGACGTGCCCGAGATAGGACATTTAATCCCTTCGGCAATGATTAATTCACGCACCGCCTCAAGGTTATTATCACCCAACAAACGTCCCATTTCGTTCAACAACTCCTGCGCTTTTTCGGTCTGACCCTCAGCGGCATACTGCTCGGCTTTTCCTTCGAGAAGTTGGTCGGCACGATAACGCTTCTTTGAATCTTTGTTATCAATCATGGGGTCGTTGAAGCCATCCACGTGACCCGACGCCTTCCACGTGAGCGGGTGCATGAAAATAGCCGCGTCAATCCCAACGATGTTGTCATTGAGTTGCGTCATGGCTTTCCACCACATGTTTTTGAGGTTGTTTTTCAGCTCTACCCCGTTTTGACCGTAGTCATAAACTGCTTGTAAACCGTCATAGATTTCAGAAGAAGGAAATACAAAACCGTATTCTTTGGCGTGAGAAACGATGTCTTGTAAAGAAGTTGCTGGAGCTTGGCTCATGAGGACGTTATGCGTTATTGGTTAATTGCGGTTTGCCGCTTCGCGGAGCCGCACATGCGGTTATCTTTAGTATTGGGGCGCAAAATTACGCAATTTGTGGCTAAACTTGTCGATGTGTATAATTTTTCTATTTTTGTGTGTAAATAACATGTACGATGAGAACGAATATAGAAATCGACGAAAGCAAAATTGCGGCCATACGGCTACTGAATTCAAATCTGAAGACGAAAAAAGAAATCATTGATATTGCCTTGGAAGAGCTTATAAACACCATGAGGCGGCAACGTTTACGCCAAATGCGTGGCAAAGGTTGGGAGGGAGATTTAGATGAAATGAGAACCCATGAAGTACCGCTTATATGACACCTCCGCTTGGATAGATTTCCGAAAGAACGTGGCCTCTGCTCTAACCAATCAGTTAGATGAAGACCTACTGGATAACTTAGTGTGTATCTGTCCCGTCATTATTCAGGAAGTATTACAGGGAATCCGAGAAGATGCTGATTTTGAAGCGTTAAAAGAAGATTTCAAAGCCTTGAAAATATTACAATTAGAGGCTACTGAAGTAGCTGTTGCAGCCGCCCAACTCTACCGCCAACTCCGCAAAAAGGGTGTCACCATTCGCAAACCCAATGACTGCTTGATTGCGGCTTATGCTCTTCATTTTGACGTAGAACTTTGCCACAACGACGTAGATTTTGATCAAATTGCCGCCCATACTGACTTAAAAATTTGGAAACCAGCTTTGTAAGCTAATGTGGCATTCATTCCTAAACACATAGAGCACAGTAGAATTTTCACATAGCAACCATAGCTAAAAGAATAAATCTAGGCCACATGTAGTAACTCCAATGCAGTCCTTGCGTCAAAGGCTAAAAAACAACCTATGTTTCAGCGCCTTTTATTTGCAATTCGTGACGAATTTGGGGTTTCCCGCAGCCAAGCGCGGGGTTTTATGGTGCTTGCCGCCCTGATGGTTTTGTCTTGGTTTGGGCCTTTTTTAGTAGGAAGGCTTCTCCCTCTCCCCTCCCCCGAAATAAGCCAAGCCGATCGCCAAACCGCCGATAGTTTGGTGGCTGTGTTAGAATCGATTCAGCCCGAAAAACCAACGTATTCTTCAAAAAATTACGCCAATTACTCCTCTAAAACGCCCGAAAGCCCACGCGCTCTCCCCGAACCATTTCCTTTTGACCCCAATACCGCCACCGTACAGCAATTTCAAGCCTTAGGAATGCCCACTTTCATTGCCGAACGCATCGAAAAGTATCGTTCCAAAGGAGGGGAATTTCGTAAAAAGGAAGATTTACAACGGATTTATGGGCTACAACCTACGCTCTATCAACGCCTCGAACCGTACATTAGCCTGGCAGCTCCCAAAGAAACAAATATTGCTACTGCTACCTCCGCTCCTGCTTCGCCACTACCTACTCCTCCTACTTTTGCTAAAAAAGCTGCCCCTGTTCCCTTCGACATCAACACGGCAGACACCACCCAACTCATTCGTTTAAAGGGAATTGGCAGCAAACTTGCGGCAAGAATTGTGAAATTCAGGGATGGTTTGGGCGGATTTATTTCAGTGACCCAATACAGCGAAATTTTTGGTCTTGATTCCCTGGCACTGAGCGAATTAAATCGTTGGGCGGCGGTTCGTACGCCTCCTCAAAAAATCAATATCAACACAGCTTCGGCTGAAGATATCGACCGACATCCGTACATTTCCAAGCGCCAAGCGCAAATCATCGTGCGTTACCGCGAACAACACGGCGCTTACAAATCAGCCCAAGAGTTGCTGAATATCAAGATTTTGGACGAAAAACTGGTTTCAAAAATAGCACCTTACTTGACTTTCTGAGAGCATTTTAAGGAAAACGCAAGTAAACCAGT
The DNA here is from genome assembly GCF_003711225.1 of Runella sp. SP2. Classification (NCBI taxonomy): domain Bacteria; kingdom Pseudomonadati; phylum Bacteroidota; class Cytophagia; order Cytophagales; family Spirosomataceae; genus Runella; species Runella sp. SP2. Next base: position 3,079,111 of record NZ_CP031030.1, read on the forward strand.
GCGCCCTTAGCCCCAATCGCCCAGCAAGCATTTCCGACACAGGCCATGGCATGTAAACCCACAGGCGCGTCGGTCAAAGCTTGCCACGTTTTGGCATTGTCCTTGGATAAGCTTGTGCCCGCTGGGCCAACTGCTACAAAATAACCATTTTTCAATTTACGAACGGCTTCTTTTAAACCCGCTGGTTGAGTCGCAGTCGCCTTTTGCCACGTTTGTCCGCCGTCGTGGGTCACGATGACGTTATCCGATGCGTCTTTGTCAGCTTTGTAATTTCCTCCAACGGCTATCCCATTTTTTGCATCCCAAAAATTCAACCCAAAAATCCCAGAAGAAGCATTGGCCGCCATCGGGGTATCCGTTACTTGCCAAGTTTCGCCACGGTCGGTTGAATAAAATACGCGGGCGCGATCGCTCCCACCCGTGCCAATCCACACATTTTTCTTACCTTGGAGCACCATGGTAGAATTGCTAGCCGCAAAAGCTGCTTCACCCGCCTTATTTTCGGGCAACTGCGTCGGTGAAATACGTTGCCAAGTTTGACCGCCGTCAATGGTTTTAAGCAAATAAATTTTGGTACCAATGGGATCACCAAAAATCAGTCCATTTTTAGCACCCCAAAACGATATACCATCCAAAAAGACACCTTTTTCGGTTGTTTGCCAAACCTCTTTCCAAGTTTTGCCACCATCGTTGGTTCTAAAAATGCGCGCTTGTCCTTCCTCCGCCAAACCCGCACTTACTGCTACGGCCGTTTGGGCGTCTATGCCATGAATCCCACGAAAGTCTAGTTTTTCAGCACCTTGTACGTGCAAAACTTCCCAAGAAGCTCCCCCATTTACGGTATGTAACACCGTTCCTTTGGAGCCCCCTGCCCATACAATTTTCTCATTTACGGCCGAAATTGAACGAAAATGAGCATCAGTGCCGCTATTTTGTGGGGTCCACTGAGCATAACTTACACAAAGCGAGAGTTGTAGTAAAAAAAAGGACGCAATAAATTTCATCGTAGTCTTATATTTGTCGTAAATATAGTCAAAACAATCCTTGACATTTTACGTTTTTGCTTCATCAACCTTCTTAATGCCATGCACAAAACGGCCCTTAAATCACTTTCTTACGCAGCCTTGGTACTGCTAGTGACACTTTCTTCGTGTAGTTTGTTCAAAGAGGTAGCCTCTGGCGATGCCTTGGTGAATGAGTTCATCAAAGTAAACATGGAGTATTGGTATTATTGGAACGACAAAATTCCAAGCGGTGCTGACAAAAAACTGCCTTCTTCCGACTATTTTAACGCCATGCTTTATAGTTATGACAAGCAAGCACGCCCCGACGGAGACCGATTTTCTCGTTTTTTGGACAATGCCGAAACCACCGAAGCATCGCTCGCGGGGGAAAGTAAAACAACGGGTGCTCGACTCAGTTTGTACAACATCAATAATACCATTTCTGCCCTCGTTTTGTACGTCATTCCTGGCTCACCTGCCGCTCAAGGTGGTGTTAAACGGGGTGATATTATTGCTAAAATAACCGTTGATGGACAAGCAGTTACGGCCGACAACTATGCTAATTTACTCGCAGTTGGCACCAATTACGTCTTTACCTTGGGTCGATACGAAAATGCTGCTTTTGTAAGCACGGGACAAACCAAAACGGTAGTGGCGCAATCTCTCCAAGAAGACCCCATGCCGTTTGATACTGTTTATACCAAAGGCAACAAGAAAATTGGCTACTTGGTCTATAACCGTTTTTATTCTAAACCCAACAACAGCGACCAAGCCCTCTATGACCAAAAAATGGCGCAAATTTTTGGGAAGTTCAAAGCCGCTGGAGTCAATGAGTTTGTGCTTGACCTTCGCTACAACGGTGGCGGCTACATCTCTACGGCGGTGACGCTCGGCAGTTTTATTGCCAAAGGGGCAAATGACAAAGTACTGATGACCCGCGACGAATACAACAAAAACGTAACGCCTGACTTACAGAAACAGTACGGCGCCAACTACGGTCAGCGTTTTTTTGAAAATCGCGCCGAAAACATTGGCAGCAACCTGAGTCGGGTTTACGTCTTGACCAGTACACGCACGGCATCGGCCAGCGAAATGGTCATCAACTCCCTCAAACCTTTTATGGAAGTGTTTCTAATTGGAGACGTAACGGTTGGTAAAAATGTGGGTTCGACGGTCATAAAAGACACTAAAAAACGCTTTGTACAAGGCATCATGCCGATTATTCTCAAAACATACAACTCCGCAGGGCAGTCTGACTACACCGCAGGATTTACGCCCAATGTCACTGTAAAAGAGAGTATTACACAACCATTTTACACCTTTGGCGACTTGAGAGACCCATTACTTTCTGAAGCTTTTTATCAAATTACAGGCACGCGCAACGCCCGTAGAGGCATCAGCGAACCTGAGCCTATCGACAGGTTTAAAGTTCAACCTCAGGGGGCAGAAACTGAAATGTTTGTAGATATTCCCCAACAGTAAGTAATGTGTTACTGGATACTCACATCCAGCAAAAGAGGTTTCTCAAAACCTCGTCAAAAGTGGTGTTGGATGCTCACATCCAACAAAAGAGGTTTCTCAAAACCTCGAATTCGTTCGGTTTTGAGAAACCTCTTTGCTGGGTTATAGTAACCCACCACACAAAAATGCCCATTTAGCTTATTCGGCTTTCAACTGCGTTAGTTTTACTTTAGTGGGATTTGGGTTAATGATGTCAGTTTCCACTAGCCCGTCGCGCAAGCGGATGATGCGGTGGGCATATTTGGCGATGTCATCTTCGTGCGTAACAACGACAATCGTATTTCCTTTGGAATGAAGTTGGTCAAACAAATCCATGATTTCGTACGAAGTACGGGTGTCCAAGTTCCCTGTCGGTTCGTCGGCCAACAAAATACTTGGGTCATTGACCAATGCGCGAGCAACGGCCACGCGCTGACGCTGCCCCCCCGAAAGTTCATTGGGTCGGTGTCCAGCCCGTTGTTCCAATCCCACACTTTTCAGAGCAGCCATGGCGCGTTCGGTACGTTCTGATTTTGTATAACCTGCATAAATCAAGGGAAGTGCCACATTTTCGAGCGAAGTCATCCGAGGCAAAAGATTAAAAGTCTGGAACACAAACCCAATCTCTTTGTTTCGCACCTCAGCCAATTCATTTTCGGACATATCGCTTACATCTTTGCTATTTAAGATATACTTTCCCGAAGTAGGCGAATCCAAACACCCAATGATGTTCATTAATGTTGACTTTCCTGATCCAGAAGGCCCCATGAAAGCCACATATTCTCCTTTACTAACCGAGATGGTTACATCTTTGAGGGCGTCGATGATTTCGGTACCCATGATGTAGCGTTTGGCAATGTGCGATGTTTCGATAATTTTCATGACTGTATTTTTTTCAAAATGTCTAACACTTCCTTGCTATCAGCGTCATTTTTCATGATTCGCTTTAAAAACTCCTGAAACTCCGCCTGCAAAAGGGTTTGGTCAAACACCTTTAATTCATTGGTAAACAGGACAAATTCAATTTTATTTCCTTTTTTATCGGTGGCATACAAGGCATAATTCAACACAAATGCAGTTGAACCGCCTTTTGCCCCGAAATGCGTAAAATATCGCTTATTTTCAGGATTTAATCGCATTGGCCACTCCATCAGGTCATCAAGGACAGCTTGAGTGGCAGCGTCAAAATAGGTACGACTATTGATTTTTTGCATCAAAGAGCCATATTCTGCCGCCGTTGAAGATGGCAAACGATTCGACCAAACTTTTTGTACTGGCAACGGAATATTGGCTAACTTAAAATTGGCCTTGGCGGTTGTGTCTATTTTCAGTAATTCAAAATACTTATTGGCGCGTTCCACATAAACCGACATTGGTAAATTTTTCATCGCTGCCTCCGAATGTTCGTCCGAACAAACATACAGGGCCGACACAAAAGGGTACAACGGCTGGTGTTTTGTTAGACCAAGTTTTGGCAAATTATCATTGATGTTGTTCAACCCCAGTTTCCACATCAAATACTCCGTATTGGCATTGCTACTGTATTGAAGCATTCCTTTGGCTACTTCTAACAGCGGCACTGCGCTATTTTGCAATTTTTTGGTTTTTCTTTGTTCAGCCAACCATTGCGGATGAGCGCCGCCATCTGTTTCTGGAATGTAAAACCGCGCTAGTTCTCCTATCGCAATCAGTTCATCGGGTTTGATTTTTCCAGAAGCTACCTGCTGTGCAAACTCCACGGCAATAATTACCTTTACAGTACTTGCCAGCGGCATCAAGGTGTCCACCCTGTGGGCGACCTCCACCTTCCCGTTTTTAGCATAATAGATAGCACATTTTTGAGGATTTTTCTGAAGATACTCGGCTACAAAATCAGTTTCGTAGCGCAAATATTTAAAATAAAAATACCCAAACACACCGCTAAACAACAAGGCAAGTATGCCAAGACCCGTGGCAACAACTTTCCACATAATACGTGGTTTTTAAAAATTAACGAAAGTTCAAAAGCAGGGAAAAAACAATGCGTAAAGGTACATTTTTACTTGAAACTTTCGCGTTCTTTTTCGATGAGTGCGCGTTGGGCTTGATAGGTTTTCAAAAATGCTTGATAATCGGTAGTGGTCGTCATCTGAGCCAAGTCCTGTAATCCTTCCTCGGCAAAGTCTGTTAGATATAATTTTAAACACTGAAGAACATACAATTTTTGCAAATCGGGCGCTGACCGACGAAAGCGTAAGGCATTGAGTAGAATATCGTACGCCGCTTTTGGATTTTTTTGAGCGTTGAAATATTGAGTCGCCGCTGTTAATACACCCGTGTCAAACGGATGCTGTCTGACGGCTGTCCAAAAGTCGGCTGTTGTTTTCAACGTAGCAAGATTTACCAAGCTTGGACGGGCTTCTTTGATAAGCCAAAAATCCAGCATCTGACGGGCCATTGCTACCTTTTGGGAAGTATCCGCCACTGTTTCTGATGCCAAAATATCGAGGGCCGTCAATTTGTTTCGGGGATATTCCGCGTACGCTTGGGCTACTTGCAGTTCATGGTAAAAATTGCCATTGTTGCCCGTATTTATCAGTTTTTTAAACAAAATGGCTTGGTTTGTATCTTTCGTAAATTGCCCTAAGTTGTACAAATAAGCAAAGTTATTGACACTCAATGCCGAATCTTTGGCAAAATCTGGTGCGACCTTCACGGCTTCGGTGCGGGTATTTGTTAGCTGCGCAACGGCCAATCGGTTGGCTTCGTGCGACAGATTAACGGCTTTGTTTTCGAGCAACTGCGTTTCTTCAACGTCCTTTTTGGTAAGTCCCAACGACGCCAGCGACCCTTTCCCCGACGAGATAGTAAGTGCTTTTGCCCAGAAAGCCAGCAAATTACTCTCCGCCACGTCGCGGTTTTTAGCATTCTGACGGGCAAGCTCAAAGTAATAATACGTAGAATCTGCAATGGCCGTTCGAGAATACAAATACCCTAAATTATTTTGAATTTCACCATTATCAGGAAACGTTTTTAGTCCTTTTCGTAAATTAAAAACCGCATCAAAAAATAGGTTTTCATTCAACAGCGCTTGCCCCAAACCCACATACGCTTGAGGCGTTGGGTCTTTCTGCAAAGCTTGTTGAAAAAATGACCCTGCAGTTGCCTGATCACCTTGTCGCAAAGCCAAGGATGCCAAAGCGAAAGCCGACTTATGGTTTTGATAATCAATATCTAACGCCTGTTGGTAATAACCGCTCGCGACTGTCCACTCTCGCGTGACTGTGTGTAAATCGCCTAAGCCATTGTAATACCCCGCCTGCGCTTGGTCGATGGTATAAAAACGATTAAAAGCCAAAATAGCAACCCAGGCCATGCCACCAATCAGCCAAGCCTGCGACTGTAAAAATCGCATGGGTTTGTACACCACTTTATAAACGGCTTTGCCTTGTTTGAACAACGGCCAGAAGTTGAGGCCAACATAGACGACGAACAGCGTTCCGATGCACAATTGACTATACACCACCGCATCTTCAAAAACTTCAATGAACGAATTGTTGTGGGTAAAAAGCGCAAAAGACATCACGGTCGTCGTCACCAATCCTAGTCCGACGTATAACCATGCCCCAATCTCACGAAAAGGTAAAAATGCTTCGGTGCGTCGTGCAAAACTCCATATCCCTAAAACAAGGCTTATAGTATATATCACTACAGGACTTATATACCAAAACGCCGCATCGCTCTGACGGGTTACTTTGAGGTACAGTAGATAGGTACTAAAAATGTACAGCACCGACAAAAACAGAAAATTTAGCAAGCTCGTCTTGCCAAAACCTGTCCGTGGGTTGGTAACGACATACACAAAACCCGCCACAATTTCTATCGCCAACCAGCCGATAAACCCAACGCTCAACATCAACATGGGAAGCAAACTGTAGGTAGTAACCGTCAGTGCTGACACAGGTGCTTTGCTTCCAAAATAAAAAACGCCAACTAGGGTTCCTATGACCCCCGCAAAAAGAAAAATCCGCTGCACCATGGGCATATTCTCTCGAAAGGCGTGGATATAGTAACTTACTATGCCCAACACCGCAGCTACCACCACAAAGCCCGTTGAATTGTCGGTCCCAAAAAGTTGCAGTACCTCAAAATGGGACAGCGAAAACAGTGTAATGACTAGCATCATAGCGCCAATGTACCACCTACGCGGCAAGCCCGAAATTGCGGCCAACAATAGCACAAAACCCGCCAACACGCCGCCCAAATATCCCCAGCCAAGCCATTCGGGAACGTCGATTTGAACAGGTACAAATTGCTCTTTTAAAATATAGGTTTTTCCCAACAAAAAGAGGCTTTCTGCCGACCGCTGACTGCTATCCGCTAACTGCTGCCCGCTCACCTTCAAACTATCGAGCTTTACGGGTACTTCGTCCAATTCGCTCAAGACTTTCCACTCTATCGAATTTTCGATGCCACGGTAGTGAAAAAAGAGAAGACAAACCAAGCTAAACGTCAAAAGCCCTAAAGCAGTAAGGTACAAAAACCGTTCAGAACGGCTCCAATGTTGCCAAAAAAGAAGAAATCTCATTGAATTTGAATGAATACTGAATGTCATCAGGCGACCCTGAACCAAGTGTTACTAAAAACGCCCTTCCGAAACGGTTATTTTCTCGTTCTTCAAAAAATCGAAAAGCGTTAATCGCCGCAAGGTATAAAAGGAAGTCCAGTATGTCTTCAATACATTCACATAATTTTGTCGGGCTTGTACGGTTTCGTTGAGGGCGATGCTCAGGTCAGTCAACTATCGCTTACCTAACTTTGGACAACTACGGCTTTTTATTTTAAGAACAACTTGGTTATAGTCTTAGGTAAAAATTGTAGTTTTGGTATAGGCTAAAGTAATCCACTATTTCTATGAAAATACTCATCATTTCTTCACTAATTGCAATTATAAAAGTACTTGATTGCTTTGGAAATGGACATTGGAGCTCAAATAAGTATTTCCATTTTAGTCCTGATAGTTCGCAAATCGAATCAACAATTCGCTTCGAACTAAAAAACCTCCCAACTCCTTATATTATATTAAGATACAGTTTAAACTATCTAACTTATTCTACTGATACTTTAGCAGTTAGTAATGGAGTTTGCGAAAAGAAATATCATTTCGCAAAACCAATAAGCATGGAAGTGATAATAAATGGGATTCAGCGTAAAATATATATTGCGCCACGTCATCAACTAAGCGTTGTTATTGATAAAAATAACACTAAAAACGGAATTATATTTTTTGACTATTTCGGAATTGGGAAAATTGCTAATGATTATTTAGGAAACGTAAATATTAGCAGAAATTTACCAACTTTAAAAGATATAGGAAAAACAATAACTGAAGAGGAATATCTAGAAAAAATCGAAAGTCATTACAAAAAATTAGACTCAGTTTATTCTGTCTATGAAAATTTAAGCAACTCGCAGCCTGACGAATCAATTAAATCGTTTTTTAAAACTCAAAAAAGAGAATTAGCTTACCATAAATTGGGGCGTTTGATTAACTTCATTGATGCCCGAAATTACAAAGGAGATAAAGCAGTACAATTTTTTAATAAATATATCCAACCAGCAAGTCTCCTGAAAGAAGAAATTGATTTAAACTCATGAAGTAGTGTTCTTTTTTTTTGCTCGTATTTACCTGACTATATTTTGGCAAGGGTACGAGAATCAAAAGATAACGCTTTGTACCACAAAATTGGTCACTACGCCTATCTATTAGACTATTTATCAAATAATTACGATGGGGAAAAGCGCAATTACGCCATCACCAATAACTTATATTTTTTAGCTTCCGTAGCCAGAAAGTACCCACCTAACTATCCATCAGTAGATTCATTAATTACGCTATACGATTCTTACCTAAGCGAAGAAAGAAGAACTTTGATACGACAACGATATTATACTGAAATCGACCCTAATTCAACAAGATATACGGATAAAGGTTTTATCGATGAATTTAAAATTAGTACGCCTTCTAATCATGAATATGTACTCAATAAAAAGCTAACCCCTGTCACTGTCATTGATTTATGGGCAAGTTGGTGCGGAAATTGCATTGACGCATTTCCTTTGATTGAATCATTAACGACAAAATATTCTACCGAAAAAAAGGTTTCTTTTCTTAAAATCTCTTTGGATGATAAAGAAGAAAATTGGAGAAAAAGTACGAAGAAATTACAATTAAAACCTGAAGACTCTTACTGGATTGCTGGGGGTATGAAATCTGAATTTGCTAAAAAATTTGATGTAAAATATTTACCCAGATATATTATTTTAAATCAATAAGGTAAAATTTTAAAAATGTATGCCCCAGATGTTAGGAACACCAAAGAGTTTACCACTTTAATAGATAAACTAATCCAAGAAAATTAAAATGTATATTTAAACCATTAAACGTATGTCTTTTGAATACATTTGAAATAATATAAACCCATATCTTCGCTTAAAAAATGACTTATGAAAGCATATTATCGGCGTTTATCTGCGGATTTTAATCTGCGCCAATCAGCGGGTAAAACTTTAAAGAAACTTGGCTAACACTCTTTTTAAACTTAAAGGTGATATAATACACAACTCCCAGCGCTCTAATCGCTGATTTCGTCGGGTTGGGAGCAACCCTCCACACAAAAAATTCGGGTTGTGAGCACCCCTCGGCACATGTGAGCACCCCTTTACACGTTACGTTATTTCACAGTGGTTACCGAATTACGATAGGTAGTCAACCTTCCTGAGTCGGTTTTGGGAAGCGTTTCGGGGCGCGATTCTTTCGGCCCTAAATTTCTAAATGAATTGAAACTACGGGTAAACAAATAACTCGCTCCGTAGGAAACTGCCATCGGCGTACCTGTAGAAGCAAGATACTGATTTTGAACGTTGCGGTTGTACATCCGCAAGCGTTGACTTCCATCATCATTGAGCCAATATTCTAATGTCCAATCGAGCAATAAACTCGTGGCATCATATTGATTTTGGCCGTACGACAAGCGGCCATCGCGCGTGATACGGAAACGATCGTTTAAGAAACGGTACGAAAAGCGTAACTGCAAATTGTTGAGGGCATTGATGGTAGGGTCGTTCAAATTAAAGTTTAAGCCCGACACGCCCAGCTCTAAGTTTTCGTTCAACGACGACCCCCATTTGTTGATTTGGCTCGTTACCATTTCTCCAATGCTGTTTCCGATACCCGTCGCCGATTGCGCCAAGATGTTGTTTTGATCCGAAAAAAGCTGCCCAAATAACAACATACTACTCACCTGCTGCGACAGCGACTGTTCGTCACGCTTGAGGCGTTCTTCCAAAGCCGTTACAATGTACGAGTAAGCCGCAGGATATTCCTTAAACTTCAAACCATACGTCACTTGGGGCGACAGCATTCGCTCGCTTAGCCCAATGGTTACTTCCACTGGATAACGGCGCGACATAAGTGCGTCGCTGTTGGAAGTAGAAGTCGTAGTGGTACTTGCCGACAGTACAGGAGCCAACGAAACATTGGACAAATAACTTGCCTTTACATCGAGCGTAGCACCGTAAGGATCGCCCGTCCAAGAAATTCGGCTTCCTTTTTGGATTTGGAATTTTTTGTTGATGACATTTTGCAGGGTAAATAAATAGTCCCCGTTTTGAATCTCGTACGACCCTGCCATGTCAAACACGTCGCGGGTATCAATTTTAAGATTGATAAGCCCTTTTCCGTAGGCTTTGATGGCATCTCCTCCTTGTCGGTCAAACTGAATTTCGCAGTACGCATCGGGCGTCATGTTGAGGCGAAAATCCATTTTGATGTTACTTTCTTGGGCAGGAATAACTTTATCTTCTTTCGCGATTTGCGTGGTAGTGTCTTCTACTGGCGCCACAAACTGGACAAAGTCTTCGGAAGCCACTTCGGCCGCGCCATCGAGCGGAATGTATATTTTTGTTCCTTTATTGCTGGTCAAATCGGCACTGATATTCAAATTATTAATGGGACCGAAAATCTCCATTGTACCCGTTGTATAGGCGTTCCCGTAGAAAAGTTCATTGTCCCGAATCGTTGTATTTAACATTCGGAAATTGCGCATTTCAGCATCAAACCCTAACGAAAACTTGCTAAATCCATCGTGGTAAACGCCCCCACGTAAATTAGCCACGTTTCCTTCGGGGTCAGTTAAACGCAGATTTTTTACCCGAATATCACTTTCTCCAAAATAGACTTTGTCTTCAAAGGCCAGTACCGCTTTCAAATAGTCGAACGTCAAACGTCCTTTTTTCACATCTACCGTTCCATCCAGTACGGGCGATAAAGCCGCTCCTTTTACCGACACTTTGCCTGCTGCCTTGCCTGTGATGTTCGACACCAAACCCCGTGCAAACGGCTCAATCAAATTGAGGTTCGTTTCGTTAAACTCCGCAGTTAAGTCCAGCTCATCGTTGGTGCGGTCGGGGGTATAAGTCCCTGTAACGGTAAACTCACGTTTTTCGTTTTTGTCCAAATGAATGTCCACGTGCAAGTGCTTATCAACAGGATCCCACTCTCCATCGCCCATCAAGTTGCCCATCAAGAAATTATTGTAGGTCAGTTTCTTGATTTGGAGTTGGCTATCAAAAATCAACGTACGATATACATCCCTCATGGTCAGGCTGCCGTTGGCCACGCCCCCAAGGTTCACATTCAAGACGGGATTAAGCGTAGCCAATTCAAAATTATGGGTTTCAAAAGCCAGTTCCTCCAAAGGATTATTAGACATTTTTCCATTCAACGAAATCAACTGGTCTTTTTTGTCCGCTTTTAGGTTGACATTGCTCAAAAGCACTTCGGAGCCGTTGATAATAATCAGGTTGGTAGCATCCAAGTTCCAGTCTTCCTCCAACAAGCGGAGTTTCGACTTTTTGAATTGTAACGACATATAATCGCCCACAAACCGAAGTTCGCCGTTAAGCGTGGCGCGGTTAGGCAGTTTTTGTTGGCGTAAATTACTGCGAAACGCAATGTGGTCTTCGTTCCAAGCAGCCTCAATCTGCATGTTTTCGGTCGGGGCAATGCCCACTAACTTTTGCTGGTCAGACCGAATAATCGCCGATGCGAGTACTTGAGGCGTATTGGTAAACTTTGAGGTATTCAAATCTAACTCTGAGCGGTAAAACGAGTTATTCCCAATTTTGAGGGTATCAAACTGACCCGCCATCGAAAACATTGAAGTATTATCAACCGTAAACACCCCTTCCACGCGTGAACCGTTGGAGACATAACCTTCAGGAAAAAGAAACGCCAACAGACGATCCATTTTTTTAAATTTCAAATCGTACGCCACACTATAGCGCTCCCCGATTGGTTTCTTGAGTTGTTTATTTTCGTAATAAGCGATTTGGGCAGCTTCGTCTCCCAAAAAATACATTTGGTATTCATCAAACAAACGTGCCAAATCAACCACTGCTTTAGTCGGTTCAAAACGCCCATTGGCTTTAAAATTAAAGAACTCAGAGCGAATGTCTAAGTCACGATTTTTGTCTTCTAGGCGAGAGTCTACCAGCAAGGTATCAACGACCAAATTGCGGTTTTTAAAAGTAGCGTAGTTATTCAAAAATTTCGCCTTCCCCACCATTTCATCCATCGTATTCCCTTCCAAATCTACGTTCAACTCCGTATGAATCAGCAGTGAGTCTTTCATAAACTTGAGCGCGCGCAAATCAGCACGTTGTACAAAACCTTCGGCGTGATAAGAATACCTGTCTTTATTAAAGTTAAAAGTACCGTCCACGTCGGCTATGAGGTTGGTGTCACGGACAATCACCGAGCCTTTGAAAAGCTTATTTTGCAGCGTACCGTTCAGATATACATTTTTATAGACGTAGCCGTTGTAGGTAAATTTCGGCATTTTGCCATCAAAGCGCAGCCCTGCATTTTTGACGTCAAATCCTTTTCCGCTTATTTTTCCGTCCAAATCAAGTTGAGAAAACGCCTCATCCTCCACCAATTTTCCCAAATCAAAATCTTGGGTTTTCATGTCAGCGACGTAGGTAGGAACGGGCGCGGCAAGGTTCATCTCCAGTGCACGGACGTTGATTTGTCCCATCGCCGTTTTAAAATCCCCGCTCATGTTGAAGCGGTCTATTGTACCTTTGTATTTACCCGAGAAATCAACAACCCCGAATTTTTTCGCCAAATCATTAAACGATTTTTCGGGATAATATTGGTACAAATCAGCGGCATCGACCCGCGTCTCAACCATGTCAAAATCCAACAACGAGGTCGCAAATTCTGTGACTCCTTTGAAAGCTATTTTTCCACGCAGACGGCTATTTTTACCAAAACGTAAATCGGTGTTTGTCAATTTAAAATCATTGACCGTTCCCAGAAAATCCCCATGGACTTTCCAAGTTTCGTTGAGGGTAAACAAATAATCGGCAAACCAGCCCAAATCTTCCGACCGAACCCGCGAACTGTCAATGTGGGCTTTCATCAATACTTTGGCATTAAAATCGCCAAAAGCCGATGGCTTGTCGTAGTTGAAGGAAATATAATTGCGGATGATTGAATTACCAATGGGCGCGTACAAATCTGCCAACTCTAGCTTCGTACGGCAGTACATCACGTTAGAATTCAACCCTTTCACCGTCAAATTGGTGCGTTTATCGTAAGTATGCAGTCCTCGAACTTTCAAGGCAATGGTATCTCCCAAGACCATGAAATTTTTGGCCTCACCACTGATACCTTTCAAAGTAAAGTGGTTGTAATCAAAGGCTTTACCCGACATCCGTTGCTCACGAGGATCGTCAAAACGAAACGTCCCTTCAATCAAATGCACTTGCTTGATATAAAATGGGACGTTTTGGTCTTTTTTTCCAGGGGGAGAATTGGGGTTAGAAGTCAGCTCTTCGATACGGGCAATAAATTCGTCTAGGTTCAAATCGCCCGTTTTGGGGTTCTTTACCAACCACACCGACGGACGGTAAAGCGTGGCTTCATCGAGCCAAGTGCCAAAAGTCTTTTTATCTTTGCCAATCGCCAGCTCCAAAAAGTCGTGGTTGACGTCGAGGCGCTCCACTTGAATCATGGGGCGGCCTTTGCGGTCGCGAATCTCAACTTTTTCGAGCGAAACGGCGTTGAACCATTTAATGCTTACCCTTCCTACGGAAGTCGGGTGTTGTAGTTCTTTAGAAAGTTTTTGGGTAACGTAGCCTACGAGAGAGGTTTGTATCAGTGGAAATTGAATACACAAGCTTATCATCTCTGCCAACAGCACCACTGTGACAAAGAGGATAAAAAGTGTGTTCAGAATGTACCAAATGATACGTTTCATGGGCTGGGCGACTGCTCAAAATTAACGCAAAATTTCAACAAATGTCAACTATTTTAGCCATCGAATCTTCGTGTGATGAAACTTCCGCGGCCGTTATCTCTAACGGCAAAATCTGTTCCAACATTGTAGCGACACAAGTGATTCACCAAAAATACGGTGGGGTTGTTCCCGAATTGGCTTCTCGTGCCCATCAGCAACACATTGTCCCTGTGGTCGAAAAGGCGCTTCTGGATGCAAAAGTAAGCAAAAAAGACCTGAATGCCATCGCTTTTACGCGCGGGCCTGGCCTTTTGGGCGCATTATTAGTAGGCGCATCGTTTGCCAAAGCCTTTGCTTTGGGGCTGAATATCCCGCTCATTGAGGTAAATCACATGCAGGCGCACGTATTGGCACACTTTATTGAAGACCCAACTCCTTCCTTTCCGTTTTTGTGCCTGACGGTCAGCGGTGGACATACCCAAATTGTGCTGGTGCGCTCGCCCCTCGACATGGAAATTATTGGTGAAACGCAGGACGACGCCGTAGGAGAAGCCTTTGACAAAACCGCCAAATTGCTCAACCTTCCCTACCCGGGCGGCCCGTTGGTTGACAAACACGCCCAACAAGGAAATCCGTTGGCTTATAATTTCCCCCTCTCCGAAATGCCTGGGCTCAATTACTCATTTAGCGGCATCAAAACGTCCATTTTGTATTTTTTACAGGGTAAAACCAAAGAAAACCCACAGTTTGTCGAAGAAAACATCGCCGATATCTGTGCCAGTGTGCAGCATACGCTCATCAAAATGTTGTTACAAAAACTCCGCAAAGCAGCCCGCCAAACGGGGATTTCTGACATTGCGATTGCAGGGGGCGTATCCGCCAATTCGGGCTTACGAAAATCGCTTTTGGAACTCGGGGAAAAAGAACATTGGAATGTTTTTATCCCGCGTTTTGAGTACTGCACCGACAATGCCGCGATGATTGCGATGGCCTCTCATTTCAAATTTGAGGAAGCCGATTTCTGCGAGCAAACTGTCAGTCCCTTGCCTCGCATGGCGTTTTAGAGGCCGTTTAATAATTTTTTTTTAAATTTTAAATCATTGACTAGCAATAACCTATCATCATAACCACAAAATCACTAGCTTTATAATTCCTTTAAAACAACCCTTAACGTTTTGAATGCAGGATGATGAAGCGAGTGATTTTTGTGTTTGTACTTTTCTTGTCTATTTCAATTGATGGATGGGCTGTCCATATTTTTGGTGGTGATTTTCGGATGATAGCGCAGCCAACGCAGGGTAATTACCTTCTTACCCTCACGCTCTACTCTGACATGCTTACACTCAATCCAGTTGTAGGAGGTGATTTTTCCAACAACGACGCAAGTGCTACTGTGTACATCTTTCGTAAAAGCGACCATGTGAGAATGGACGCTTTTGAGTTGCCACAACAAGTAAACCAAAACAAACCTATCATTTATCAAAATGAAGCTTGTGCGGGAAACCAACAACTCCGTACCGTTGCCCAAATTTATAGTCGCGCTATTAGTTTGAGCCCCGCACGCTATAACGATTCTCAAGGGTATTACATCATTTGGGAACGTTGTTGTCGGACGGCTGGGGTGGACAATCTTCAAAATAGAGGTCAAAACGTCGGACTGGTTTTTACGTTGGAGTTTCCAGCCCTTACGCAAAACGGCACTTTTTTTCGTAATTCTTCCCCCGACCTCAGTATCCCCAACGGTGAATATATTTGTATTAATAGGCCATTTAGGATGAATATGAGCGCTACTGATGCGGATGGTGATGAGTTAAGATACACCTTAGTTACTCCCCTCAATGGTTACACCAATGAAACAAATCCGCGAGGACTAGGCGAATCGCGCAGCAGTTATCCCGAAGTTAGATGGGCGGCAGGCTATGGACTTTCCAATACCATTCCAGGAAATCCCGCATTGGCAATTCACCCGACTACGGGCTTTCTTACGGTAAGAGCTTCTCAATTGGGCAGATTCACCTTTGCTATTCTGGTAGAAGAGTACCGAAATGGGGTCAAGATTGGTTCAACCCGTCGGGAGTTTCAGTTAAAAGTCATTGACTGTGGCGGCACTCCACCTCCTTCACCCACAGTATTCAACAGCACCAATACCAGTTTACCCGCTTCGGTCGTCGAAATTTGCGAAGGGACGAATGCGACACTCCAGTTTACGTCACAGCCCAATGTTTCGTACCAATGGCAAAAAGATGGTATCAACATTCCAAACCAAAAAAGCACAACTGTCACCATCAACCAAGCAGGTGAGTATCAAGTAACGGCTAGTTATACCAGTCGGTGCGCCCTCGACACGGTTTCTCAACTCGTGAAAGTTGTCATAGTAAAAGGACCAACTATCAACTTTTCCCCCTCTGATACCCTGAGGATTTGTAATGGCGATACGGCTATCATACAAACCACCCAAGGAAACGGTTTTGTTTATGAGTGGCGTAGAGATGGCGCTGTGCTTCCAACTGAAACCCGTTCTAGTTTAGCCACAACTCAAATAGGCACCTATCAAGTCGCGGTTCGGGGTACAAATGCCTGTATCAGTCGTGACACCGCCGTCGTTATACTGCGCCCTTCGCCAGCAAAGCCAGACATTACCTCGGCCAAAACTCAATTATGTGGCCGTGACTCTATCAAATTACAAACAGTTCTAGCCCCTGGCTTATCCGTCGAATGGCGCTTTAATGGCCAAGTCCTTCCCCAACGTTCCAACGAGTTTAACACTAAGCTTGCAGGAACTTACCAAGTGCGGGTTTCCAGTGGTAGCTGTTCGGCCCTTTCAGACCCCAAAAGAATTACCCAAGTATTGGCAGACACCATCCGATTCGACTCATTGCTTGCGGTTTGTTATGACCCCGCACTTCGGGTGGCGCTTCAAGGTAGCCCCGCAAACGGGATATTTGTGGGAAATGGGGTTGAAACAAACAACTTAAATGTTCAAACAGCGGGGGTTGGTCGTCACTCTATTCAGTATCAAGTAAACTTTGGCAATGATTGTGTATTGTCCAAAACCCGCGTTTTGGAAATCAAACCTATTCCCGTTTTAAAAGCGCCCAACAGCGTTACTCAATTAAAAGATGCTTCGGTGAATGTGCAAGTCCAAAGTGAAACACCCAACGGCGAAACGTACCAATGGACTCCTCCAACGGGTATTGAAAACCCTACTGCGTTACAGACCAACATCTCAACCCCCGACAACGAAACCTATACCCTTACCGCCACTGCCTCCAACGGGTGTAGCGCTCAAATTAGCATTAAGGTGGTGGTGGTACATTTAATGTTTATTCCCGACGCATTCAGCCCCAACGGCGATGGTACGAATGACACGTGGGAAATCAAAAACCTTGAAAAATTTCCTGACGCGGAGGTATTTGTTTACAACCGCTGGGGTGAGCTCATTCACCATCAATCCAAAGACCACCCCTTGCCTTGGGATGGTTTTTACGAAAATAGCCCTGCTCCCATTGGCGAATATACCTACCTCATTTTGCCCAACACGGAGTCCGACAATGTAGCTCGACGGGGCAAGGTTTTACTGCTTCGATAGCCCAAATTCTGCACAATCTTCACATATTTTATCAATAAAAAGGGGTAATAATGCCCCTTTTTTTGCTTTAGAATAACATAACTTTGGGTTCAAAGCTACCCTTTTTTTGTATTCCAATAGAATGGGTAAACAACTGATTATAAGTCAAAAAACGCGGAGCACAGCGCAAATACAGTCAAAAATAATATAAATGAGCAGGTAGGTGTAGGATAGTCTTTCACACTCTTTTTAGAAATATTTGAATATTAATTTGTCCGTTGCTTAGTTCCTAAACCATTTTTTGGCTAAACATCAGGCTTATTCCTAAAACATAAAATCGTTATCTACATGCTTAACAAAATGAGTGCTAAACTTCTTCAAGCAGGTTTTCTTTCTGCGTTGATTGTATTAGGTGGTTGTAAAGTTTCTAATACAAGCACGGGTGCTTCTGAAAAAGGCTTCAAATCCATTTTTAACGGTAAAAACCTCGACGGTTGGGATGGTGACCCTACCTACTGGCGCGCTGAAAACGGTGTACTTATCGGCGAAATTACTCCCAGTACGTTGCTCAAAGCCAACAACTTTCTTATCTGGAAAGGTGGCGAACCTGCTGATTTTGAACTAAAAGGCGAATTTAACATCGCCAAAGCGGGCAACTCAGGCATCAATTATCGCAGCGAAAGATTAACGGATGTACCGTTCGCGCTGAAAGGCTACCAAGCTGATATTGATGGTCAAATCAATTACACTGGTCAAAACTACGAGGAGCGTAAACGCACTACCCTCGCTTACCGTGGTCAAATCACGACGATTAGCCCTCAGTCTTCTCCGATGACACCCGAGCAGGTACGTGCCAAAGTAAAACGCAATGCCTGGACCGACCTCCAAGTGACAGGTTCATTGGGAACTTCAGACGAATTGAAAACAAAAATCAAATCAGAAGATTGGAATGAATTTCATTTGGTTGTGAAAGGCAATCGTTTACAACATTATGTCAACGGCGTATTGATGAGCGATGTCACTGACAATGACCAAGTAAACGGCAAATCAAAAGGATTTTTGGGCGTACAAGTACACGTAGGTCCTCCCATGAAAGTACAATACCGCAATCTGCGTTTGAAGCAATTGTAATGCGGTTCACAGTTAATCGTTATTGGTTAATCGTTATCGGTGAAACCTCGATGGTGTAATGCTATAACCAATGTTAAACATCTAATAATCAATATGATTATACAGTTAACGATTAACAGATAACAGTTATACAAATAACAGTTAACGATTACACAGACAAAACTGCTCGAAAAGAATTATGAATAAAATTGGCTTTAATGTATTGGCTTGGTCGGCGGGAATGTCTGACGAATTATTTCCCATCATCGAACGCCTCAAAGAAATTGGCTACGACGGCGTCGAATATTTTATCGGTGCCCCCGATGAAGACGCCTACAAACGGGTAGGAAACCGCTCGCGTGAACTAGGTTTAGGCGTAACGGCCGTGACGGTAGTAAGTCCTGATACTAACCCAGTCAGCGAATCGGCAACGGTACGCGCCCAAGCCCTCGACCAACTTAAATGGGTGATTGACCGCGCCCACGACCTAAACGCCGAAGTACTTTGTGGCCCCTTCCACTCGGCACACGCGCATTTTGTGGCTCGTCCAGCTTCGGTAGATGAGTTTGCCCGCGCCGCCGAAGTACTACATGCTGCGGGAGAATACGCCGCGCAAGCCAACTTAATTTTAGCCCCCGAAGCCCTCAATCGTTTTGAGTGCTACCTCTGCAATACGATGGAGCACCTTGCCAACTTGGTGCAATTGACCAACCACCCCAACGTACGGGCCATGTTCGACACGCACCATGCCAACATCGAAGAGAAAAAATACGAGTCGGCCATCCGTACCATTGCACCTTACTTGAGTCACGTCCACATTAGCGAAAACGACCGCGGCACGCCTGGCGATGGGCATATCCCGTGGGACAATGCCTTTGCGGGATTGGCGGCGGTTGGCTACAAAGGCTGGTTGACGATTGAAGCATTTTCTCGCAATGACCCAGATTTTGCCAATGCGATTGGGGTATGGCGCGAGTACAATGACCCTTGGCACATTGCCGAAAATGGTCTGACGTTCATCCGCGAAATGTCTATCAAGCATAATTTATAACGTATGAAAAAAGGAAGCTTCCTCTTTATTTCCTGCTGCCTGCTTTTTGGACTGTTGGGGTTTGCAACGCCCCTGCCATCGGTTCATCCTGAGGATGCGTACAAAATTGTCTATAAAGGAGAAAAAGGCCCAGGGAGGGGCAAAAATATCGTGTTTGTCACCACCGACCACGAATACCGAAGCGAAGAATCTCTCCCCGCGTTAGCTCGTATTTTGGCCAAACGTTATGGTTTTACGTGCACGGTCGTTTTTGGATTAGATGACCATGGCAACATCTTCCCTGGAAGTTCTAATTTAAAAGGGTTAGCGGCCCTCGATAAAGCCGATTTAATGGTATTGTTTACGCGTTTTTCCCATTTTGATGATGAAGAAATGCAGCACTTCGACGCTTACATTCGTCGCGGAGGCCCTATTGTTGCTTTTCGAACTTCGACCCATGCTTTTAACATCAAGAGTGGCTCGAAGTGGGAGCATTATTCTTGGAACTACAAAGGAGAAAAAAGTGGGTGGAAAGACGGTTTTGGTGAATTGGTATTGGGCGAAACGTGGGTATCTCACTACGGCACCAACCACAAACAATCTTCAAAACTACTGTTGGAAGATTCCCAAAAACAACATCCTATTTTGCGCGGTGTCAAAGACGTTTGGGTGCAGTCGGGAGGCTATACCGCCTACCCCAACGGGGCTACCACCTTGGCACGCGGGCAAGTGCTCAATGGCATGACGCCCACCTCAGCCCCCGACCCTACCAAAGAGTTACTCCCTGTTGCATGGGTTAAAAACTATTCAGTTGAGTCTGGGCCAACGGGGCGTGCTTTTACTACCACCCACGGTGCATCTGAAGACCTGCTCAACGAAGGATTCCGACGCATGGCAATCAACGCCACTCTTTGGGCAATGGGAATGGAGAAAGAAATCAAAGCCAACAACCCCATTGAATTTGTCGGTCCTTACCAGCCCACACCTTTCAATTTTGACGGGTATAAAGTAAACGTAAAACCTGCTGATCTAGCAGATTTCAATTCGTTGATTATGCCTGGTGAAATTTTCAAGAAAAAATAATTTGTATTCATAACCCATCCTAATTCTAGTATGTCAGTAACACTTCCATTTCGTTTTGGCTCAGAAGTTTACACTTGGTTCATGAGCGGAAACGGTGCCACACACCAAGGGCGTTTAGGCCACATGATTGAAATTATTTCCAAAGCAGGTTTTACGGGAATTCAACCCATTTTTACGTGGATGGGCGATTTGGTAAACCCTGATTTGTTGGAAGCTAAGTTGAAAGAACAAGGCATTGAACTAGCCGCCGTGGCTTTGGCCTTGGAGTGGAATGGTAACGGAGAAAACGAAGACGAACGCCGCATCGCCGACAATGCCATCGCTTTGTTACAGCGTTTTCCTGGGGCGGTTTTAAATACGGTTCAAATTCCAACGGGCCGCCACGACCTCGCCGCGCGTCAGAAAAGCCTGGTGAATATTGTCAATACCGTTTCGGCCCGTGCCAATGCGTTGGGCGTGCCTTGTAGTTTTCACCCCAACTCACCGCATTCATCCATCATCCGTACCGAAGAAGACTATAAAATTGTGTTGGAGTCGTTGGATGCAACCGTGACAGGCTGGACGCCCGACGTGGGTCACATCATCAATGGCGACATGGACCCGCTCGCCAAAATGAAAGAATACGCCTCGCTTATCAACCACGTACACTACAAAGATTGGGACGGTAATCCTGAATTTACGTTGATGGGACGCGGAAAAGTAGATTTGCTCGGTGTTACGCAGTGGTTGAAAGACATCAATTATTCGGGTTGGATTATCTGCGAAGACGAAGGCGAAGAAGCCCTCGACGACCCCGATTTTGTGACCCTCCACGACGGGCGTTGGATTTTAAACGATTTAATTCCAAATCTGAAATAACCTTAAACTGATTTAACCACATAGAGCACAATAGAATTAACACATAGAATACATAGATAGCTAAATCCTCCTAGGTTTTCTATGTAAAAAAACTATGTGAGCTATGTGGTAAAAAAGCAAAGTCTCGTAATCAATCCTCAATAGTATGCCTTTCGTACAGACCAACGGTATCAATTTTTACTACGAAGAGCGGGGTGATGCCAACGCTCAGCCATTGCTCCTCATCATGGGAATCACGGCAGCAGGCGGTGTGTGGGAGCCCCACGCCTCGTACTGGGCAAACGATTTTCGGTGCATTATTGGTGACAACCGTGGCGTAGGCAAAACCGACAAACCGCAAGGCCCCTATTCAACGGCTCAAATGGCCGACGATTATGCAGGATTGCTCGACGCGCTGGGTTTGGAAAATGTGCACGTAGTTGGCTGTTCGATGGGAAGTACCATTGCCCAACAACTGGCGATTCGTCACCCTAAAAAAGTGCGCTCGTTGGTGCTGATGTGTCCGTGGGCGCGCTGCGATAACGTGGCCAAAGCCATTTTTACCCACATGATGCACTGCAAAGCACGCTTCCGTCCCGAGGAATTTAGCTTGTACATTCAGCAGTTGATTTATTCAAAATCGTCGTGGGATAACGAAACCATCGCAGCAGAACTGGAAGCAGGACGCGCCCAAGCGGGTCTCGACCCGTTCCCTCAGCCATTGCACGGACTGGAAGGACAAGCTTCGGCCTGCATTTCGCACAATGCCTTGGCGGATTTACCGAACGTTACGCAACCGACGCTTGTGATTGGTGGCCGCGAGGACATTTTTACGCCCGTTTGGATGGCCGAAGAAGTGACCAATGCGATTCCTAACGCGGAGTTGTATTTGTACGAAAATGCGGGACACATTTTCCATTTTGAGCACTTGGACGACTTTAACCCACGGGTAAAGAATTGGTTAAGTCAGCATACTTAATTATTTATGAACACAAACGAAACAAACACGCAACCTTGGACCAACAAACTGTCGCACGTGGCGCAGTGGGGAGGCATCGAAACCTCCGTACTCGACAACGGCGCAGGACGTGGGACGCGCATTGCGTGGATAAATACGGGAACGGGTTTGCGGTATAAAGTGGTGCTTGACCGCGCCATGGACATCGCCGAAGCGTTCTACAACCAACACGGTTTGGCTTGGTTGAGTCATGCAGGTATTACGCCACCTCAGCCTTTTTCGGACGGTGGCATTGATTGGCTTCGGACGTTCGGTGGAGGTTTAGTTACCACGTGCGGGTTGAGCCACATTGGTGGGCCTGAGTCGGACGAATACGGTCAGCGCGGCCTTCACGGCGAAATCAGCAATATTCCCGCCGAAATTGAATCCATCGTTCAGCCCGACCCTGTGGCGGGCAAGTTGGACATGAGCATTACGGGGATTATCAAACAAGCCCGCGTTTTTGGGCCCGTGTTGGAACTGCGTCGGACAATTTCGGGAACGCTCGGACAACCGACCATCAAAATCCACGACGAAATCATCAACCGCGCCAATACCCCCGCCCCGCACATGTTACTTTACCACTGCAACTTCGGTTGGCCGCTGGTGGACGAAGGAGCACGCTTAGTGTGGCAAGGCAAATGGCAGTCGCGCGATGGCAATCCACAAAATCCGATTTTTAATAACGACAACGATTTCCGCCGTTGCCCCGCGCCGCTCGAAGCCCACAGTGGCTTTGGCGAAGAGGCCGCCTTTATCGACATCGACGCTGACGCCAACGGACAAGCAAGTTGCGGAGTTTATAATGAGGCACTTGGGTTTGCCGTTGCAGTTCGTTTTCCCAAAGCTCAACTGCCTTGGCTCACCAACTGGCAGCACTGGGGCAAAGGCGAATACGTCACGGGCTTAGAACCTGGCACCCACCCGCCGATTGGGCAAGCGGCAGCACGGGCACAACAAACGCTCATTGAACTAGCGCCAGGAGAAAAGCGCAGTTACACCCTTGATATTGAAATCATTACCGACTCAGCCGCGCTTCGCGACTTTGTTGGGCACCCCTAATTATACACACACAATTTTCATTCATTAACTCTTAACAAGTGCAATTGCACCCCCTGAAAAAATGGCAAATTCAAGTATAGCAGCAAAAGCATTAGAGCAAGGACAAGGTATTTTACGGCTTGCCCCTACGTGGGTTCCGCGCTCGTTTTGCGTTCCTGGTCGTCGTATCAAACTTCACCCTGACGATTATTATGTACTAGGTGGTGTTCGTGGTGGTATCGACGAGCGTTGGCTTTCTTCTACCACTCCTGCCAAAAATGGTCCACTTACGGGCGAACACGAAGGTTTGAGCAAAGTAGTTTTTGAAGAAAATGGACAAACCGAACAAGTGTTGTTGAAAGACGTCATTGAAGAATTAAAGGGCGAAATCGTTGGCGACCGTCTTTGGGACGAATACCAAAGCTGGCCAATGTATTCAAAATTCTTTGACAACATGGGGCCACTGCCGCACCATATCCACCACAACGACGAAAAGGCAGCTTTGGTAGGGCAAAACGGAAAACCCGAAGCCTATTATTTCCCTCCCCAACTCAACAACCACGGTGGTGATTTCCCCTATACTTTCTTCGGAATTACGCCAGGTACTACCAAAGAACAAATCAAGCAATGCTTGATGGACTTCAATAAAGGTGACAACAAAATCACTAATTTCTCGTCGGCTTATAAATTAGAACCGGGTACAGGCTGGGACGTTCCTCCAGGAATTTTGCACGCGCCAGGTAGCTTGTGCACCTACGAGCCACAAAAAGCTTCCGATATTTTTGCTATGTACCAAAGCCTTGTGAATGAAGCAATTGTACCAGAAGAGTTGCTTTGGAATGGCACACCACAAGACAAAATGGGTGACTATGACGAGTTGGTTTCGGTGATTGACTGGGAGGCCAATGTTGACCCCAATTTTGCCGCCAATCACTTTATGATGCCTAGGCCCGTACATCCGTTGGAAGAAATGCAAGCCCAAGGATACGTAGAAAACTGGATTTGTTATCGTTCTGAGGCATACAGTGCCAAAGAACTCACCGTCTTGCCAGGCGCTACCGTTACCATTACCGACAACGCGGCGTACGGCTTAATCATGATGCAAGGACACGGCAAAATGGGCGTGTGGAACATCGAAACGCCTGCCTTGATTCGTTACGGACAATTGACCAACGATGAGTTTTTTGTCACTGAAAACGCAGCGAAAGCAGGTGTTACCATTACCAACTATTCGTCAACAGACCCTATCGTGATGTTGAAGCACTTCGGGCCTAATAACCCTGATTTGGTCGTAGTGAAGTAGTTGTGTTAGTTATCTGTTAATTGGAAACTGTTATCCGTTAACTGGAAACTGGATTATTGCTATTCTTACATTGCTGATACTCAACACCATTAACAGATAACAATTAACTGATAACGGCTAACAGACACTCACATAAAACTGAACATTCATAAACAAACCTTTTAGACAATGGCAGAAAACAATTTTCCAAAACTCCACAACGCCACTTGGCCTGGGATTGTGGGTAAAGGCCCTGATTCAGAGCCTGCAATTGCATTTGATACCATGCTCGAAATGACTGCGGCAGCAGAAGTGGACGGCGTAAAATTTGACGGCGTGGACGTTGGTCTTTTTGACCCTCACTACGACCTTGATATATCGGACGACGGCATCAAGCGCCTCGCCGACAAAGTAGCCAAGCACGGCCTCGAAGTAGGTAGCTTGGTGGCACCTATCTGGGGTGGCCCCGCGATGGGTACCAAAGAACAACGTGCCGAATTTGTTGAAATGGTGCGTAAGTCTTGCCACATCGGTCAAAAACTCCGCGAGTGGGGCCTTCGTCCAAACGGCATTGTTCGTATCGACTCGGCAAGTAGTCCGCACGATTGGGCCAACGACCCTGCGGGCAACACCAAGCTCATCGCCCAAACCTTCCGCGAAGCCTGCGACGTAGCCGCAGATTTTGGTGAAAGCCTAGCCGCCGAAGGAGAAATCTGCTGGGGCGGAATGCACTCGTGGAAATACATGCTCGATACGCTAGAGGCTGTTGACCGCAAAAACATTGGTTTCCAAGCCGATATGTCGCACACGACCTTGTATTTGTTGGGTTACAATGCGCCAGAACACCGCGTATTGCCCGAAGATTTCCAATGGGGCGACCGCGAAACGTTCCTCGAAGGTTTGCGCAAATTGACCGCCGCATTGCGTCCGTGGACCATCGACTTCCACGTTGCCCAAAACGACGGCACCGTGTTTGGTTCAGGCTCGCACGACAAAACGGGTCGCCACTGCCAAGCTACCGACCCGAACGGTAAACTCGACATCACCAACGACGCAGGGCTTTGGCTTCGCAACGAAAGCGGCGAGTTGACCAAAGCATTCAAGCACATTTGCTGGGATGGCTGTATGTTCCCGAACGCGGTCATGAACAACCAACAAACGTGGAACGACATCCTCGCGGCCATGATTAAGGTGCGCAAAGCACACGGATGGGTGGCCCCCTAACCCCCAATGGGGGGACTAGTTTTAGTCCTTTAATTCTACTTGTAAAAAACATAAAAACTGCCTTGTTGTTCCCCCATTGGGGGCCAGGGGGCTTGACTATATGAAAAAAGAAATCAGAATCGGATTAGTTGGGACGGGTTTGATGGGCCGTACCCACGCCAACGGATATAATCGAATTGCCAATTTCTTCCCAGAATTGGAATACCGCCCCGTTTTGAAAGCGGTGTGCTCACGTAACCCCCAAAATGTACAGGCATTTGCCGAGCAGTGGGGCTTTGAGTCGTACGAAACCGACTGGAAAGTATTGGTGAACCGCGACGACATCGACGCAATTGACATTTGTACGCCCAACGACAGCCACGCCGAAATCGCGTTGGCAGCGGCGGCAGCGGGTAAAATGATTCTTTGCGAAAAACCACTTGCGCGCACCTTGGCCGAAGGCGAAACCATGGTAGAAGCGGCCGAAAAAGCGGGGGTAAAAACCACCGTTTGGTACAACTACCGTCGGATTCCTGCGGTGACGTTGGCCAAACAAATCGTGGATTCGGGGAAATTGGGCAAGATTTTTCACTACCGTGCCAACTTCCTACAAGACTGGACCATCAACGCCGACCTACCGCAAGGAGGAACGGGGTTGTGGCGCATGGACGTCTCCTCGGCGGGCTCGGGCGTAACGGGTGACTTGTTGGCTCACTGTATCGACACCGCAATGTGGATCAACGGTGCTATCACCGACGTATCGGCCATGACCGAAACTTTTGTGAAAGAGCGTATGCACCAGCTTACGGGTAAAGTAGAGCCTGTGGGCATCGACGACGCATGTCTTTTCCACTGCCATTTTGCCAATGGTTCGTTGGGCTTGTTTGAGTCAACGCGCTATGCACGCGGCCACAAAGCCCTTTATACGTTTGAAATCAACGGCGAGCACGCTTCGATTCGTTGGGATTTGCACGATTTGAACCGCCTCGAATACTTCGACCACAAGGACGAATCTATCGTACGCGGCTGGCGCTCCATCCACGTCACCGACGGCGACCAACCGTACATGAACCGTTGGTGGATTCCTGGCTGCGGTATCGGATACGAGCACAGCTTTATCCACCAAGTAGCCGATTTCTTGAAAAGCCTCGAAGACGGCTCACCTTGCGGCCCAACGTTCAGAGACGCGCTCCAAACCCAAAAGGTATGCGAAGCGGTCATTGAATCGGCCAACTCTCGTAGCTGGAAAGATACGGGTGCTGAGACGATTGGGTAATCATTCTAACCTTTCCAAGGTGTTGAACCTTGGAAAGGTTAAATAAAAATTTGAGTTTTGTACTCATGGGCTTTTATCATTGGTTCTACGGTCAAAGAACCCTATTTTTTTAATTCTTCTGAATAATTTTCTACATTTAGGATTTTCAAGCAATCTCTAATCTGACCAATACTGCTTCCTAATGAAATCCTTCTCTGAAATTTTTATCTATTCTGACCAGCCAGTAACTTGCCCAAATTGTGGTTCAAGGTCAGAGATAATTTTAGAACTATCCCAAATAAACTATCAAACTCAAATCCATAAATGTAAGAATACAAAATGTGTGCATGAGTTTGAAATGCAATATGATGAAGAGTTTGATAATGGAGCTTTATTATGAAACAAGGGCAAAGACTATGGACACGAGATGAATTAATATTGGCAATTAATTTGTATTGCAAATTACCCTTTGGCCGTTTACATCGTTCTAATCCAGAAGTAATAAATCTTGCCACGCTGATAGATAGAACGCCAAGTTCAGTAGCATATAAATTAGTAAACTTTGCCAGTTTAGACCCAAGTCTAAAAGCAAGAGGTATAAAAGGTGCTTCTAATGCAAGTAAAGCAGATAATGAAATTTGGAATGAATTTTTCAACAATTGGGATGTACTCCCCTATGAGAGCGAAAAATTGTTAGCACAATTTGAACATACAACTGTTGAGCAATTATACCAGATTCCTGAAGATGCTCTACTAAAAGAAGGAAAGACAAGGGAGCAAGTAGTAAAGGTAAGAGTTAACCAATCATTTTTTAGAAGGTCAATACTAGCAGCGTACAATAATACTTGCTGTATTACAGGAATTAATACGCCTGAATTTTTAATAGCAGGACACATTCGCCCATGGGGGATTGATGAAAAGAACAGGCTAAATCCAAGAAACGGAATAGCAATAAACGCTTTACATGACAAGGCTTTTGAGGCTGGATATATTACAATTACCCCAGATTATAAAGTAAAAGTTTCGCCATTAATCCTGAAAAACAAAGATCAGCATACTCTTGATTTCTTTGGTAAATTTGACAATCAACCCATTATTCTTCCTTTACGTTTTTTACCTGACGTTGAGTTTTTAAAATATCATAACGAAGAACGATTTAAAATATAGCGATTGAGGGTTAGAAGCAAAATTCAAGAAAGAATTACGCCCGTTAATCAATATCTTTGAGCAATTTCTATGTTCAATAAAAAGAGCCTTTATAACACTTTCCCCAAAGCTGTGTATAACAGCTCTTTTTAAGCCTATTCCTCCCTTTAGAACTCAAACCAACTGAGTCATGATGACAAAGTAGAAGAGAAAATTACTCATCCTGTATGAGCTCACAGTTGTCAGGTTCGCTACATTGAAAGAACGCAATTGCGGATGTGTTAGGGTTTCAAGCCCAGTTGTCACATATTTTAAATTTTATTCTCCAAAAAATCTAAAAAAATCTATCAACTTAACCATTAAAACGGTTCAAAGTGATAAAAGTGAAAGTACTTTAGTAAATCAATTAAAATAGTAACTCAAACTATTCTCCAAAAACTTCAATAAGTTTTAACATGGCTACATTTGGGGCAGAATCTCTTGTATTACCTCGTATTCCGTAAGGAGTAACTGAATGTATTTTTTTGGGTCTTTTAATCAGCACAGAATGATTTTTTTCATGCCAATAAACATCGTATATTATCCCTTTATAAATAATTGACTTACATTTTTTGTATTCTCTGGTTATATTATTAGTTTTAAGACCTGTAAAAGCATACTGGTCTTCTACTATTTTTCCGTTCATTACAAAGTCTACATTTTTTATAAACAAGGTGTCTTTGTAATACCTTTGGCTAGTATTAACGGAATAAGCACCATTACTCCAAAGTACATGAGCGCTGAAATTTATCAAAAGATTGTGATAAGGAAACTTAGACTCATATACGGGTATATTAGATTTTGGCGACAATGTATGAAGGTTTTTATATACATAGTTAGTATCATTATTTCTTTTGCTGAAGAGATAAAAATCAAACTCTTTTACATTTTCATCATTTTTAAAATTCGCTACTCTTAATGGGTTTTCAATCCATACTTCTACATTTTTAAGATACGTGTTACCTAGATTCCTAATATACATCATAGGGAAATAGACATTTTTATCAATTCCAATGTGAATTCCATAACCAAAACTTAGATATGGCTTATTATTACCGCCAGATAACTGCTCAAAAGAATTATTTTGAATATCAATTATTAACTTTTGAGTTCTATTTAATTCAAATTGAGCGTTGTTAAGTTGTCTGTTTAATGATAAAATTGAGAGCGCAGTATCAAGTTGAATTCGTGAAAGTTTAAGCAACTCATTTTGAAGTGAATCTTTCATTCGTTTTTCTTTTTCTTCTTTTGCCTCACTTATAATTTTATCATCTAATGATTTTTTACCTGACAAAAAAGAGATTACAGCACCGAGAACAACCAAGATAGAAGCTATGAATGCAAAATATTTACCAATTTTTTTATTGGCAACATCTGAAAAAAGCTTTTCAACAAAACCAATTACAGCACCCAATATAGTTAGTAAAATTCCTGCTATTAATAGGATGTAGTCTGTATTCATTAATAAATTTTTATTTGTACCTTTGGAAAAAACCTGAGAAAAGATAACTGTGTCGTTTCGTTAAAGAGATTTTTTAACACAGCGAGTATCAAAAACTTTGTATTTTTAATTTATTATTTTACAAATTTATACAGCTTTATCTATTCTATATAATCGAAGTGCTTGGAGTTATTTTTCTTTGCCATGCAGTTTTACGAATTTCATCAGCCGATAGTCTTGGAGTCTCATCATCCCACGCACCACATAAATTGGAGAAAACGTGCAAATCGCCCTCCCCTTTTACAACCCTTTCATTCTCAATTTCCTCCACCTCCAAATTATCCATCTCGTTCAGTAATTTACGCAAAGCCGAGGCAGTTTTCTCATTTTTTACACTTATTCTAAACTCAGTCATGGCTTAATTTATATTTTTTACCCTGTCCAGTTGATACAATAACCAAAGATATAAAAAAACTAGTTATTACAAATTTTCTCCATATCTTCAAACTCAGGTTCGCAGTATCTACGCAGTCGCTCGCATCCATCTTGCGAATAACGACTCTCACGTAAAAGCCAAAGGTTTTAGATGCCTACGGCATGACAAAAGGTAGAAATAACAACCCTTCCACCCTAACCAACGCCCCCATGCAATTGCCTCTTTATCAAGTCGATGCTTTTACCGACACCCTTTTTGGAGGAAACCCCGCCTGCGTAGTGCCGCTTGAATCGTGGCTACCCGACGAACTTTTGCTCAAAATTGCGAAAGAAAATGCCGTGGCCGAAACCGCTTTTTTTGTGGACAAAGGCGAAAAAATTCATTTGCGATGGTTTACGCCCGAAATTGAAATGGACTTGTGTGGTCACGCTACCTTGGCTACGGCGCATTGCCTAAAAACTATTCTGAACTACCCCAATGACACGCTTATTTTTGAAACCCTGAGCGGAGAGTTACGCGTATCGGTGCAGCAGGAATTATACCAACTAGACTTCCCCTCCAGAATGCCCATAGCCGCCACTTTGCCATCGGTAATTTCGGCAGCGTTGAATCTCCAACCCCAAGAAATTTACAAAGCCAGAGACTACGTATTGGTGTACGAAAATGAAGCCCAAATCAGAAGCATCACCATCGACAGGCAGTTCTTTGACCAAATCAACCTCGACCCAGGTGGCGTCATCGTCACTGCCGTAGGCGATACTTACGACTTTGTTTCCCGTTTTTTTACCCCCCAAGCCTCCATTTTAGAAGACCCCGTGACGGGTTCTGCGCACTGTTCACTGATTCCTTTTTGGGCAAAACGGCTATCAAAAACGTCGCTCTACGCCCAACAAGTGTCAGAGCGTTTGGGAAAATTATACTGCGAAGACCAAGGAGAACGCGTACTCATTAGCGGCCAAGCCAAAACCTATTCGGTCGGAAGTTTCTGGGTGGAATAGTGAATGTAACGACCCTAATTTACACAAGCCGCTCAAAATCAATATGCCTGTAAAAAACACTTTCTTGTGCCACCTTACAATCACTTTTATCAAAAGACTTAGTAGCTAGTCCATCTTTTATAATTTCTTCAATTGCAACTTTAAGTCGTGGTATTTGCTGATTTACAATTTCGAATACCATTTCGTAATCAATACCAGTATAATCGTGAGCAATGCGATTTCTCAAACCACGCACTTGTTTCCATGGAAAAGCGGGGTATGTAGAACGAGTTATTTCTGAAATTTTGCCTGAATTTTCTCCAATATTCGACAATAATAATAAACTGGCATTAAACCTTAACTGGTCATCGGCCCAAAGAAAATCTTTAGCCGTTTGGAAACCTTTAGCATACAATAAAATCTTTTCAACAGATTCTAACATAACCAGTAAAGGCAATAAGTCACGACTCCTATTTATAGACATACTTAAGTTCTTTTTGGGCTCGGTACAAAATGATTGGATCAGCAAACTTAGCAGGCACAATATCAATTTTAGATTTTAAAAGTCTAGCTAAACGCGTTTTTAAACGTTTACGGGTCTCATAATCGAGTTCTTCCTCCAATAAAAAATCTATATCACCATATTCCTCTCCTCTGGCAAACGACCCAAATACCCCTAACTGAGTGATTCCAAAGGTTTCAAATATCCTGTGATGCCGCAGGATGTTCTCCAGTTCCAATAATGTCAGTTGGTATTTCGCGACCTTTTTCATTTCTCCAATTTTATTTTGATGGATTATTGCAGTTAACAAAGCTACACAAAATCCCACGACCTAAAAATAATAGTCATGTTAGCGTAGCTCCAAAAAGTTGTGCCCAAAGCTTTAATAACCTACAATCCCCTAACAAAGTGGGGCCAAAATCCGTTGTCTGTCGAAGAAAATTGCTGTTCGTCTATTGAGGCTTGAAAGGGAAAAGAGCGTGTCGTTGTTTTGAACAAAAAACAACAAAACTCCCATGAACACGCCCCTCAAATCCATCGCTTTTGGCATTCTATTCATTGCTTCCTTGATTTCGTGCACCAAAGAACCCAGTTTACCACCCAAAGAGCGTTTTTTGAGTGACAAACCGTGGTACGTCACAGGTTACACCGTCCAACTAGGTAGTCGCTATGAAGATAGGCTTTCGGCCATGCCCAATTGCCTCAAAGACGACATTTACGTTTTTACGGCTAAAAAACAGTACGAGTACAACGCAGGTACGACCAAGTGCGACCCCAACGACCCACAAGTCATTCATACGGGTATCTGGTCGCTGAGCGAGGACGGTAACACCCTCAAAATCAACATCAAAACGGGCGATACTGGCCTAGGTTTATACGAATACAAAGTCACCGAGTTGTCCGAACACATGCTTCAACTCCAATTCAGCGACGGCGGTTTTGTTTATCGGCTGTTGTTTGAGCATCCGTAAATCGTTCCTTTTCTTCATCAATTGCCTTCCACAGCCCTGTTTGCGATTAGAAAAGTATTAGAAGTACTATGGTAGTTCAAACATTCTAATGAGTTGAGCTGTTTTAGATTAAATTCTTTCAAGCAGAATCCTAATTCGGAAAACTACCAAACGCTGCTTATGTCACAAGAGTCTATCGAAACATTTTACCCAAGGAACCGTCAAGAATGGCGCGAATGGTTACAAGAAAACCATGACAAAAAGCAGTCTATTTGGGTTGTGTATTATAAAAGAAAAACGAATATACCTACCGTAATTTACAGTGAAGCCGTCGATGAAGCGCTTTGCTTTGGCTGGATTGACAGTAAAATAAAACCACTGGACGAAGAAAAGTTTGTGCAGTTCTTTTGCAAACGAAAAGTAAATAGTGTTTGGTCAAAAGTGAATAAAGAAAAAATTGAACGGCTCATACACGAAGGTCTTATGACCAAAGCAGGTTTTGAGATCATTGAAAAAGCAAAACAAAACGGTGCTTGGACTCTTTTGGACGAAGCAGAGGCATTAATAATACCAAAAGACTTGGAGGATGAATTCAAAAAAAGACCAAAGGCAAAAGATTATTTTGTGGGTTTAAATAAATCAGACAAACGAAATATTTTACAATGGTTAACTCTTGCCAAACGCCAAGAAACACGAGAAAAAAGAATCATCGAAATTGTTGAGCTTGCTGAACAATCTCTAAAACCTAAACAATTTCGTGGAAGAAAAAACGACTAATAAGGCAAGTTTAAAATATTCTTTGTTTGACGATTTGAACAAAATAAAACTCGATAGCCATGAAAAATATCCTTCTCATGACTTTAATAGTTTTAACCATCGGGATTAAGGCTTTCAGCCAAAACCCATTCCCAAATCTCGACAAAACCTCTTTGATATCAAGCAATTACGAAATAGAAAAATTAAATAAGCCTTACACCCTCATTATCTACGGAGGTGTTGGTTGCGGGTACTCAGAGTACCTTATTAAAAACTTAGATGTTTTGTCTGACTGTAAAAACAACTGTGATATTGTTCTGATAATGGATAAAGACAGAGAAACTATTTACAAATACATGGGAGAGGTGGTTGAGAAGTATCCTACGTTTACCAACACACTCCTTCAGTATAAACTCAAAAAGAAATCTGACATATTCCCTCAAGCACTATTATTTAAGAATAAAGTACAAATCAGCCATATTGTTGGCGTTAAAAATGGAATGTTAACCAAAACAAAAAAAATTATCATGGAGGACAATTAAGATTCATATTTTAGTAAACAGCCAAATCGTGTAAATTGGCAAACAGCCTAAATACATTTCCACCCATCAATCAACATAGCCCATGAAAAAAAAGAATCTAACCACAACACTCTGTGCACTACTCTTTCTGGCTAATTCCTATGCACAGACGTTAAGTTCCAACGGCAAAACTGTTAAAGTACAAGAGCTTGCTGTACGTCTTAAAGTTAAGTATTTATAGCGGCAAGAAGTTAAGTACTTTTGTTTTTTGATATACGCTCATACAAGCAACAACCGATGGGACAAGCGACCAATACAGCGATACGGCAGTCATTACTGGAGTTAAAAGCCTCAGGTAAAACACTAAAATATATTAGTGAACACTTAGGTGTTCCCTATGCTACCCTGCGAAACTTATGGCATAAACACCAAAAAACTCCCCAATCAAATTTACGAACAGCATATGAGAACTGTGGCAAAAAGCCGCCCAGTAGATCCGATGTGATTTATCGAGGAGCTCTTTGGCTAAAACGTTTACATCCAAATTGGGGAAGCCCCTTGATTCATATGCACCTGGTCAATCGCTATGGTTGCTCTCAGGTGGTTCATGTACGCACGATTCAACGTTGGTTTTTGTCAGCTCATATGAGCAAACCACGTTCCCAAAAATTAGAACCCAAAATTGGGCAATCAACACAGGTTCATAACATCTGGCAGGTAGATGCCAAAGAACGATTAAGCTTAGAAAATGGTCAATCAGCTTGTTATTTGACCATTGTGGATGAAAAAAGTGGAGCTTGTCTGGAAGCACCCGTTTTCCCCCTATGCCCGAATCAATCAAGTGCCCATTGACCAAATACGGCAAAAACTTATTGAGGTTTTCAACAAATGGGGAAAAGCAGGTTGTTTTAGAGTAGATAATGGCGAGCCATTCGGAAGTCCTGCTGGGGCACCTACTCCGCCTTTAGCGCTGTGGCTTATCGCTCACGATATTGATTTGACTTGGAATAAACCTTATTGTCCACAGATGAATAATCGCGTTGAGAAAATGCAAGATACCACTCAACGCTGGGCAGAAGTGCAAGCTTGCCGTTGTTTACAAGAATTACAAGCCAAGCTAGATGCCCAAATTCATATTCAACGACAGCTGTATCCAGTAACTCGGCTGGAGGGAAAAACCAGGGCGATGGCTTTCCCTGAGTTAATTACTAAACAACGCGTATTTTCAAGTAAAGACTTTGATTCAAAGAGAGTTCATGAATTTATTGCAAAAAAAATCTACACTCGAAAAGTATCATCAGTAGGACAAATTACGCATTTCGGACAAACGATTAGGGTAGGAAAAGAATTTGCTCACCAATTTGTCCAACTTAAATTCAAGCCAGATACCTTGAAGTGGCAAATCTCGAACTCCACTCAAATTATCAAAAATATTGCCGATAACTGTCTTACTGATGATAGAATCAAAAATATGACCGTATTTTCAAAACAAAAAAACCAATCAAACTAAATGTCTGTTTGAGCGTACCTAACTTTAAAGCGTACAACAAGCTTCCAGAATATATTATCGTCAATTGCGACAATGTCACTTCCATTTTAAATAGCAGCATCCGAATCGCCATTCAGGCGAAAAACTCAAAGTTTGGGACATCTCTGCAAACATTAGAAGACCTGTTAGAGAGCAAAAATCACTTAAAAATCAGCAACCAAACCGATTTGTTGAATACAATGGCTAGCCTTGGCTTTGAGTACGTCAATGCGTTCCCACAAAATACCGTCCCAGAGAGCACCTTTAGCCGAGCGGGATTTGTGTTTCGCAAAAAAGAGAAATACAGAAACTAACTTTCTGCACGCAAGTAGTACTGTTGTTTGAGTATCCGTAATGCGTTCACTTTGCCAACCAATCCCACTTTTCACCCCAAAAACGAGTAAAGGAAGCCCTTTTTTGACTTAGTACACTGTTTTCCACCAAAGGGCTTTCCTCCTAATGACCCGCCAACCTGACCAATTACTCCAAGTACGCAACCTCTCTAAGTCGTTTGTGGGCGTGAAAGCCCTCGACCAAGTCCAGCTCGACCTCAAAAAAGGGGAAGTCCATGCCGTCATGGGCGAAAATGGAGCGGGGAAGTCCACCTTCATGAAACTATTGATGGGATTGCTTTCTCCCGATTCGGGCGAAATTTGGTTGGAAGGTGAAATGCTCAAAAACGCCGACGTCAACGAAACGCTCAAACGCGGTATTTCGATGATTCACCAAGAAATGCTCGTCGTTCCCGAATTGACCGTTGCCCAAAACATTTTTTTGGGACGTGAAAAAACCAATTGGCTTCCCTTTTGGCTCGACGACACCCACACCAACGCCCAAGCCGAAGCCATTTTACAACAAATGGGCGTGGATATTGCCCCCACTACTCTGCTCAAGCACCTGAGCGTGGCCGAAATGCAAATGGTCGAAATTGCCAAGGCCATTTCCAACAACGCCAAGGTCATCATCATGGACGAGCCGACTTCGGCCATTTCGGACAAAGAAGTGGCAACCCTGTTCAAAATCATCAAAGACTTAAAACAGCAAGGCGTCGGAATCCTGTACATCTCACACAAAATGGACGAGATTTTTCAGATTTCGGACACCATTACTGTCTTGCGCGATGGGCAATACATCGGAACAAAACCCGCTTCCGAACTCGACCAACCTACCTTGATTTCAATGATGGTGGGGCGCGAAATCACCAACCTTTTTCCCGAAATCGTTCCTTCCAAGGGCGAAGTAGTGCTGTCGGTCAAACAACTCACACGTCAAGGGGTATTTGCTGACATCACGTTTGAGGTACGCAAAGGCGAAGTTTTGGGCTTGGCAGGCTTGATGGGTGCGGGGCGGACGGAGGTGGCACGGGCCATTTTTGGATTAGACCGTTACGATAGTGGTGAAATTTACCTCAACGGACGCGCCGTTCATATCCACTCACCCGCCAAGGCCATTGCCTTGGGCATTGGCTACGTCAGCGAAGACCGCAAAGGATTAGGCTTTATTCCTGCCATGACCATCCAAGACAATATTACGCTTTCGAGTCTCCCGCAACATGCCAAAGCAGGCTGGGTGATGACCGACAGCGAAGCAACAGTTGCTTCGCGCATGATGCAAAACTTGCGTATCAAAGCCACGGGTGCTGCCCAAAAAGTAAGCCACCTCAGCGGCGGAAACCAACAAAAAGTCGTCATCGCCAAGGTACTTCAGGCTGCTCCCAACGTAGTCATTCTTGACGAACCAACGCGCGGCATCGACATTGGGGCGAAGTTTGAAATTTATAAACTCATCAACGACCTAACGGCGCAAGGTATTGCCGTCGTGATGATTTCGTCGGAATTACCCGAAATTCTTGGACTTAGCCACCGAATACTGGTGCTCTCGAAAGGTAAACAAACCGCCCTGCTCTCCAATACCGAAGCCACACAGGACATGATTATGAAATTTGCAATGCAATAGGCGAAGGGGAAAAGGCAAGGGGCAAGAAGCAAGGGGCAAGGGGCATTGATACCTTCTACGTCGGCATAAAAAACATAAAACCCCAAACCCCAAACAGGAAACAGAAAACCCGAAACAAAAAAATGAATACAATTTTAACTCGTTCAAAAAACTTAGGCCAATACGGCATATTTGGGGCTTTTGTGGTGATTTGCTTGGGATTAGCAGTCATCAATCCGCAGTTTATGACTGTCTCCAACTGGACTATCATCATAACCCAAGTATCCATCAACGCGCTTTTGGCCTTTGGGGTCACCTTTGTTATCATTACGGGTGGTATCGACCTTTCGTTGGGTTCGATCGTCGCCGTAACGGGCGTCGTGGCAGCTTCACTGGCGCATCCTGATACCTACCCCGTCATTGTACCGATTGGCGTTGGGGTGCTTTCGGGCGTAGCCATGGGCGCACTCAATGGGTTAGTGATTACCAAAAGCAAAGTTCCCCCCTTCATCGTGACGCTAGGAATGATGACCATTGGGCGCGGTTTGGCCTTGATTTTGAGCAAAGGCCGTCCTATTTCTAACCTTTCCGATTCGTTCAATTTCATTGGGGGTGGTAGCGTTTTAGGTATTCCCTTTCCCATTCTCATTTTGGTCGTCTTTTTTATCCTTTGTACACTTCTTCTCAAAAAAACGGTGTTGGGACGATACATTTATGCTGTTGGAGGAAACGAACAAGCCGCAACGGCCTCAGGAATTCGGGTCAACAAAGTCAAAATGGCGGTTTATACTTTGTGTGGCGGCTTGGCAGGTTTGGCAGGGATTCTTCTTACGGCCCGAATCACCACAGGACAGCCCAACGCAGGGGCAGGTTTTGAACTCGATGCCATCGCAGCGGCAATCATCGGCGGCACTAGTACCTCGGGCGGAACGGGTACAATGACTGGCACGCTCATCGGCGCACTCTTGATTGGTGTCATCAGCAACGGCCTCGATCTCCTCAACGTCACGTCGTATTACCAACAAGTGGTCATGGGAGCAATCATTATTGGCGCAGTAGTGCTTGATAGTTGGAATCAGAAAAAATAGTTTTGGGTTTATGGTTTAGTGTTTCGAGTTTGGGAACCTCCGATAGCGCGAACGTCCCGTTCGTGATATTTATTATTAGGCTTCTAGCCCACAATGCACACGAAGAACCTTTGTGAACTTTGTGCCATTCTTTGAGTACTTTGTGGTTATTATTATTCACTGACATTATTTATAAACATTACAGAACACAATGAAACGTACATTAATCGGTTCGGCGCTCTGCGCTTTATTATTGGCAGGTTGCGGACAAGGTAGCAGCGACAACAAAGAAGCCAGCGGTGGCAAAAAAATGAAGATTGGGGTGACGATGCTCAGTATGCAAAATGAGTTTATCGTGAAAGTAAGCGATGAAATTGAGAAAAAAGCCCAAGAAATGGGCGTTGAACTCATCGTCGTTGATGCTGAGCGCTCGGCTTTAAAGCAAGTCGAACAAGTCGAAAGCTTCATTGCGCAGAAAGTCGATGCCATCATCATGAATCCCTGCGAAGTAGAAGCCAGTTCGCCCGCAGTGACCAAGGCATTGGCCGCTAAAATCCCCATTGTTAATGTCAATTCGGAAACCAGTGCCGCCCCTACTGCTTTTGTGGGTTCAGATGATGTGGAATCGGCGCGGATTGCGATGAATTATATTGCGGAAAAACTCGGCGGAAAAGGCAACATTTTGATGATGCACGGCTACATGGGACAAGCCGCCCAAATTAAACGGGAACAAGGCGCGCGAGAAATCCTTCAAAAGAACCCTAATCTAAAACTACTTGCCCACCAAACCGCCGAGTGGGACCGCGCCAAGGCCATGTCGCTCATGGAAAACTGGATTCAATCTTACGGCGCAAATGTCAATGCCGTTTTTGCCCAAAACGACGAAATGGGCATGGGTGCTGTGAATGCCCTGACGGCAGCTGGCATGAAAGACAAAGTCATTGTGGTCAGTATTGATGCCATTCCAGACGCGCTACAAGCCGTCAAAAAAGGGACACTTAACGCAACTGTATTCCAAAACGCCCAGCAGCAAGGTGCCAATGCCCTCGAAACGGCCGTTAAAATTGTAAAAGGGGAAAAATTTGAAAAACAAACCTTAATTCCCTTTCAGCTCGTGACCAAGGAAAACGTAGAAACGTTCCTAAAATAGTACAGAAAAAGAAATATTTTTTAAAAACAAAATCACATTTTTTCAATCAACACCAATGGCCAAAATTCAGTAACTAGCTGAAAAATACAGATTTAATAAAATTAAAAAAGGGGGAAACCATGCAAAAACGGTTTATCCCCTTTTTTTATACCAATGATACAGGATTGCATAGGATAGTTCTCTCAGCCACATAAACCATATTTGTATAATGTCAGGGATTTATAGAATTATTTAAAGCCTTGGTACCATTCTATTTATTTATAAACACTTAATTTTTTACACCATGCAAAAAAAGTTTATCCTACTTCAGGGTAGAGGCAACTTGTGTGTAGGCATCATTGCCTTACTCTTACTTGTAGCTACCAGCTCATTTGCCCAAAACGCCATTAAGGGAAAAATCTCTGCCAAAGACGGAGAAAGTCTTGTTGGAGTAAACGTCGCCATCAAGGGCACCACCCGTGGTACCAATTCAGATGCCGACGGAAACTACAAACTTGACGTACCCAACGGCTCAACCCTTGTATTTAGCTACATCGGGTATCTTACCAAAGAAGTTTCAGTAGGTTCACAAACAACCATTAACGTGACACTCGAAACGAATGACAAAATTTTGAATGAAGTTGTGGTCGTAGGTTATGGTAGCCAAACAAAGAAAGAAGTAACAGGTGCGGTGCAAACCATTTCTTCAAAAGAAATCAAAGATTTGCCTGTATCACAAATTGGGCAAAAGCTCCAAGGACAAGTTGCGGGGGTTCAAATCAACCAAACAACGGGTAAGCCTGGTGTTGGGATGAACATTCGTATTCGTGGGCAGCTTTCGGTTTCTGGTGGAAGTGACCCACTTTATGTCGTTGATGGCTTTCCTATCACGGGTAATATTGGCGCACTTAACCCTGACGAAATTGAAGACATTTCGATTTTGAAAGATGCGGCTTCTACTTCATTGTACGGTTCTCGTGCAGCCAACGGGGTAGTGCTTATCACCACAAAAAGAGGCAAAAACGGACAAACAAACGTAAGTTTTAACGTGTTTACAGGAACGCAGGTAGTGCCTAAAAAAGGACGTTTTGCAATGATGGATGCCGTTGAGTTTGCTCAGTTTAAGAAAGAACATTACGAAGACTCTAAACTTCCAGTGCCAGTTGAATTCCAAAACCCTTCTCAATACGAAGGCAAAAACAATGACTGGTATGATGCCCTCCTCCGCCGTGCGCCGGTTCAAAGCTATAACCTGACTGTTACTTCAAATAAAGATAAAGTAAATACATCGCTTGTAGCTGGGGTATTTAACCAAGAAGGGGTGGTATTAAACACTAAATATCAGCGTTACTCTCTCCGTTTGAACAGCGAGTACAAGGTTTCGGATAAAGTAACGATTGGAATGAACGTTGCGCCTCAGTACGTTTTTGACAACACGCCTCGTACGGATGGTGACCGTGGTACTGGTATTTTGTTCAATGCCATTCACACGTGGCCAATCATGCCTATTTATGACGAAAAAGGTGACTTGACCCTTTTCAACCGTTTCCCATCTAGCACAGGTAACATCTTTGCGTATCCAAACTGGGTGCGTGCTGCGTATGAATTGAAGAACGAAACAAGACAAACCAACTTGCTTTCTAACGCTTACATTTCGTATAGCCCCATCAAAGGCTTGACGTTTAAGTCGTCGATGAACGTAGAATTGCTTAACCAGAAGTTCTTCTTCTTTAATCCATCTACTGCAACGAGTGCCATCAACACTGCCGTGCCTGTAACGGCCGTTTCGATTCGTCAATCCACGGATAACTTTGGTTGGCTGAACGAAAACTTGGCTACTTATTCTAAGTCATTCAACGACCACAACTTTGAACTTTTGGCAGGTTATACCAACCAAAGCTTCCGCAGTGAGTCGAGCCGTATTCAAGCAGATACTTACTCGGACGACCGCCTTCCAACGATTCAAGGAGCCATCAACATCGCTCGTGGTGGTACCAACAGCAACGTACAAGAATGGAGATTGACTTCATTACTTTCACGTTTGACCTATAACTACAAAGGAAAATACCTCTTCACGGCCTCTATTCGTCGCGATGGTTCTTCTCGTTTTGGTTCAAACAACCGCTGGGGTACTTTCCCATCGTTATCAGCAGGATGGGTTGTTTCGGACGAAGATTTCATGAAAACTTTCGACAAAATCTCGTTTGCTAAAGTAAGAGCAAGTATCGGTGTTACAGGTAACAACAACATTGGTAACTATACACAGTACGCCCTTATCAACAACACCGTAAACGCAGTTTTTGGAAGCAACGTAGCCCCAGGTGCAGCAGTAACATCACTTGCTAACGCCAATCTTGGATGGGAAACAACTCGCCAAATCGACTTAGGATTTGACATTGGTTTCCTCAATGACCGTTTCCAATTAACTT
Source organism: Runella sp. SP2 (assembly GCF_003711225.1). Taxonomy (NCBI): domain Bacteria; kingdom Pseudomonadati; phylum Bacteroidota; class Cytophagia; order Cytophagales; family Spirosomataceae; genus Runella; species Runella sp. SP2. The sequence continues at coordinate 3,121,162 of NZ_CP031030.1, forward strand.
ACGACTACTATACCAAAAATACAACCAACTTGTTGTATGCCGTTCAGATTCCACAGGAATCAGGCTTTGGTAACTTCAATGACAACATTGGTGAGATTAAGTTTTGGGGACATGAAATCTCGCTTAACACGCGTATTCTTAGCACAAGCAAGCTCAAGTGGAACGTAAATGGTAACATTTCTTTCAACCGTAACAAAGTACTTGCCTTGGCTGATGGTATTGACCGTGTGTATGGTTTGCACCACATCACTCGCGTTGGTTATCCTTTTGGACAATTCTACGGACACCAAGCAAATGGGGTATATCAGAATGCAGAAGACCTCAAAAACTCACCTATTGTTCCTGGACGTTCTTTTGTAGGAACAATCAAACTTGTTGACATCAACGGTGACGGTGTAATTACCAACGGTGGCGACAAAGACGACCGTACCATTTTGGGTAATCCATTCCCAACATTTACTTACGGCCTTACCACTAATTTAACGTATGGCAACTTTGATTTCAGTGTGGTGGGTTCAGGTTCACAAGGCAACCAACTATGGGTTCGTCACTTGTACAGTACTGCTAACCTTGACGGGGTATTCAACCTACACGAAGAAGTAAAATATCGTTGGCGTTCAGAAGCAAATCCTGGGAAAGGATTCTACGGAACTACCGTAGGTGGTGGTACTGTAACAGGTATTGAGCGTGACTGGCAAAATAGCCGTTTTGTAGCTGATGCGTCTTTCTTTACCATCAAAAACATCACGGTTGGTTATACCATCAACAAGCCAAACAAAGTGTTCCGTTCGGCACGTATCTATGCTTCTATCCAACAAGCAGTAGTGTTTACGAAGTACTGGGGTGGATCTAACCCTGAAACCAGTGCTCAGCAAGATGGTGGCGGCGACGGTGGTAACCTAAGCCCAGGTGTTGACTTGTTCAACTACCCTGTTCCACGTACATCAACCATTGGTATCAACTTTAACTTCTAAACCAACGGTTTAACCAAAATCACTGAATGACATGAAAAAATCCATCATATTTTCTATTGCGTTAAGCTTGGGTGCTTTTAGTTGCAACACCGACGAATTTCTTACCGTAACGCCCGAAACAGCCCTTAGTTCGGCCACTTTTTTCAAGACAGAGTCTGACTTTATTCAGGCTGTCAATGCCGCTTATGTTCCTTTGCGTACGATACACAATATCACATCTCACCTGCTATCAGAACAACATTCTGACAATGCGCGGTATGTGCGTAACGTACTCTTCGGAGCTACCGAAAACCAGTCGAACTTGGCAGACTTTAACGTACCGACGGCCAATGGTATTACTACCAATGGTAACGTGTTAACAGTCTATCGTCAAAACTTCTTGATGATTGCGCGGGCGAATCAGGTATTGGCCTTGATTGATGCCTCTACCATCCCAGATGCCACCAAAAAGAACGTAAAAGGACAGGCCCTGTTTCTAAGAGCATTGGGGTATTTGGATTTGGCGCGTTATTTCAACCGTGCACCTTTACAACTTACTCCAGTAGGCAACCGTTCGGAAGCAGCTGCCGCACTTGCTACTGGTGATCAGTTGTATGCTCAAATCATCAAAGATGCCACAGACGCCATTGGTTTACTTCCCGCTAAATCGGCCCAGGAAGCAGGCCGCGCTACATCGGGTTCGGCTCGTGCGTTGTTAGCAAACGTCTATATGATTCAGAAAAAGTGGACAGATGCTGAAACCCAACTTCGTGCCATTGTTTCGAGCAATGAATACAGTTTGATGCCTAACTATGGTGATGCTTTCTCAACCAGTACGGGTAACAAAAACACCAAAGAATCAGTTTTTGAAGTACAGTATTTGGAAGGTTCGGCTGGGCTTAATGGTAACTTTTTGTACAACATGGTTCCTTACCCAATCGCCGCCAACGAACTCGTTACCATTACAGGTACAAGTAATGCGCAACCATTATCAGGAGAAGGCAATAATATTCCAACCCCCGATTTGATTGAAGCTTACGAAGCGGGTGATAAGCGTAAAGAGGCTACCATCGGGATGATTACGTTGAGTGGAGCATTACATGCGGATAAGACTTTCCCGTACATTAAAAAATACGCGAAACCTCACGCATTGCACAACAATCACGGCATGAACTGGCCAATTTACCGCTATTCTGAAGTGTTATTGTTCTTGGCGGAAGCGTTGATTGAGCAAAATAAACTTGCCGATGCAACTCCTTTCCTCAATCAAGTTCGTACACGTGCAGGTTTGGCCAATACCACAGCTACTACCCAAGCAGCCCTCCGCGATGCCGTTTATCAAGAGCGCCGTGTGGAGTTGGCATTTGAGTCGAAGCGTTTGCACGATTTGGTTCGCACAGGTCGTTTGGAAACTGTCATTAAAGCATACGGCGACCGAGTGAAGGCAAATAAAGCACGTTACTATTTCCCTGCGGAAGGTTTCGTACCAGCCGATGCTTTCACCAACATAACCCCTTACTATGGGCTTCCTGCTGCGGAAGCTGACTTGAGTCCTAATTTCTAGTTATTTTCCTTCGAGCCGATTGCCGCAGTCGGCTCGAAGTTTTTTTGATTCATGGAGGGCTACGTAGCCTATTTTTCAAAGATTAAGGTAAAATAAGGTATTAAAGTATCTTTTACAGTACAGTTACGATTCCACCCATTAGAACGTTGAACTTAAATTTGTATCCATATTTCTATTCCTATGTTCACTAAACACCGCTCTATCCGCGCATTTCTAGTGGCTTCCGCCCTGTTTACACTAGCGGCGTCTTTTACAATCCTCAACAAAACGGAGCCCGCTGTCAACGGCCGCGACAACCCGAAGGTAGAGAAGCTTCGTCTTCAGCCTGGTTTTAAAGCAGAGCATTTGTACAGCCCTTCGGACAATAAAGAGGGTTCTTGGGTATCCATGACTTTTGATGACAAAGGTCGAATGATTGTTTCTGACCAGTATGGCGGCTTATTTCGCTTGAAAATCCCTGCCATTGGCTCAGGAAGCACCGCCCCAACGGTGGAGAAACTCACTATCCCTAAAGCGATGACGACTGATACCGTCGGGATGGGATATGCTCAAGGACTGTTGTATGCTTTCAATAGCTTGTACGTCATGATTAACAACCGTAGCAATGCCAAATTCTCCAGAGGTAGTGGCTTGTATCGTTTGTTTGACACCGATGGTGATGAGCAGTTTGATAAGGTAACGACGATAAAAGAATTTAAAGGTGAAGGTGAACACGGGCCTCACAGTATCATTTTATCACCCGACAAACAATCTATTTATATCGTTGCAGGTAACTTTACCCAACCTCCTGCCATGGATAAATACCGTTTACCCGCCGTATGGCAGGATGACAACTTGTTGCCGATGATTAAAGATCCCCGTGGCCACGATGCCGAACCTAAAGTGCCCGCAGGATGGATAGCCAACATTGACCCAGATGGAAAAAAATGGGAAATGATTGCATCAGGCTTCCGTAACCCCTATGATATTGCCTTTAATGAAGTGGGTGATTTGTTTACATACGATTCGGATATGGAATGGGATTTTGGGCTCCCTTGGTACCGCCCTACACGTATTGCACACGTTACAAGTGGATTGGAATTTGGATGGAGAACTGGAACCGCAAAATGGTCAGCGACTTGGCCCGACAACCTTCCCGCCATTGTAAACATCGGTCAAGGTTCTCCAACCAACCTTATTCACTTGAAAGATGCTAAGTTTCCTGCCAAATACAAAAAAACATTGTTGGCTTTTGACTGGAGCTTTGGGATTATGCACGCTATTCACCTTAAGCCATCAGGCTCAACGTATGCAGGTGAACGCGAAGAGTTTTTGTCGGGGATTCCGCTTCCTTTGACCGACGGTGCGATTGGTCCAGATGGTGCCTTGTACTTCCTTACTGGTGGTCGCCGTCTTGAGTCAGATTTATACCGTGTATATTATGAGGGCAGCGAAAGTACAGCCCCTGTAGCCGCTACACCGATTAATAAAGACAATGAATTGAGAAGAAGTTTGGAACGCTTCCATGCAACTGTCAACCCTAGCGCTGTTGCAACTGCTTGGCCTTACTTGAAACACCCTGATCGTCATATTCGCTATGCGGCCCGCGTTGCGATTGAAAATCAGCCCGTAGCCGAGTGGCAAGACCGCGCTCTTAGCGAGAAAGATCCGATTTCGCTTATCAATGCTTCTATTGCCTTGGCAAGACTTGGTAAAGCCGACCAAAAAAATGCAATTCTCAAAGGTCTTACGGGAATCAACTTCAAAGGCTTGACCGAGTCTCAACAAGTTGATATTTTACGGGCTGTAGAACTTGTTTTACTTCGTATGGGCAATCCTGATGCCGCTACCACAGCATTGGTTAACAAGTATTTTAATCCGTTCTACCCTTCAACCAACGCTGATATTAACCGTGGACTTAGCAAAGTGCTCGTCACGCTAGATGCGCCTGGTGTAGTGGCAAAAACACTCGCATTACTTGAAGCAAAAGAACAACCAACCAACCTTACCGCTGGTGGTGAAACGGCGACAGCATCGGCTGAGTTGATCATGCGTAACCCCCAATACGGCTTAGACATTGCCGACATGTTGAAGAGCATGCCCCCTGCACAACAGACTTTCTATGCAACGATGTTGAGCGTAGCTAAAAACGGTTGGACGCCTGAGCTTCACGAGAAGTATTTCAAGTGGTTCAACAAGGCGTTTAGCTATAAAGGTGGTCGTAGCTACGTTGGTTTTATTGACCGTGCGCGTAAACTAGCCTTGAAAAACGTACCAGAAGGTAAAACGGCCTACTACGACAAGCTTTCGGGTGCTGAGTTATTGAGTAAAAATGGAAATGATATTGCAAAAGTAACTTATCCGAAAGGCCCAGGTCGCCAGTGGAAACTTGATAATGCCACAGCCGCCGTAGATGGTAAATTGACAGGCCGTAACTTTGAAAACGGTAAAAACATGTACGAAGCCATCACTTGTAACCGTTGCCACAGTATGCGTGGAGAAGGTGGAAGTATCGGACCAGACTTGACACAATTGGGTACGCGTTTCTCTACCAAAGACATGTTAGAGGCAATTATTGAACCTAATAAGAGCGTGTCAGACCAATACGCAGCAACGCACTTTACGCTCAAAAATGGCGAGTCTATCGTGGGTCGTTTGACCAACGAAGATGCTAATGCGTTCTACGTGTCACAAAACCCGTATGAGCCCGAAAAAACGGTAAAGTTGCTCAAGAAAAACGTTGCTTCACACAAGTACTCTCCTGTTTCTATCATGTATGGCAATTTGATTAATAGCCTAAATGAAGAAGAATTGAAGGACTTGATGGCCTACTTGATGGCAGGTGGAAACGAGAAAAATGCCGTTTTTGCGACTAAATCTGGTGACGCTCAGAAAGGCGACAAGTAACACTGACAACTGTCCATATCAAAAAGGGAGGCCGCATGGCCTCCCTTTTCTTTTAAGTGTTAGCGAAGTTTGTTTAAAGTTTTACCCGCAGATTGGCGCAGATTTAAAGTCGCAGATTTCCGCAGATGAAATTATTTACTGAAAATTTCAGCGAGTTTTTTATTCAAGTTCTCACCTTGTAAGTTTTTTGCAATGATTTTGCCCTCAGGATTAATCAAGAAATTTTGAGGAACAACCTGAATATTGTATTGTTTGACTATGTCTGATTGCCATACTTTTAACTCCGAAACATGCGTCCATTCAAGACGATCTTTGTGTATTGCATTCAACCAAGCTTCTCTCCCATTGGGTCTATCCAACGATACTCCTAAAATGGTAAAGTTTTTGTCTTTGTATTGATGATAATTTTTAACAAGGTTTGGATTTTCCGCTCGACAAGGGCCACACCAACTTGCCCAAAAATCAACCAATACATATTTTCCTCGAAAACTGCTTAAAGTCACCGATTTCCCTGAAGTATCTGGCTGAGTAAAATCAGGAGCAACTGCTCCTACCGAAACCGTTTTAATGAGGGTTAATAATTTTGCGTAATCCTTTCCTAGTTTACTGCTTTTTATTTCCTCTGACAAGGCGGTGTACATCGGCTCTAATTCAGAAATATCGCTATAGGTGAAATTTGAATATTCTTCCAAAAGACTCAGGCTAAGCATCGAAGTGGTATTTTCCTTTATAAACTTGGCTTTAATTTGCCAAATTTTGTCGTTGAGCAAATCCTGCTGTTTCACAAACGCATTAGTAAACGCTTGCTGAGCTTTTTGTTCGGAGGAAGCTGATTGATATTCTTTTACTATTTGTTTCCACTGGTCTTCGGTGGATTTAAGTGCTATTTTAAGTCTTTGATGGTCAATGTTCATGGGTGAAATCACAACTGCGTTTTCAATGGAGTCAGCACTAACCACCGTAGTAGTGCCTGGTTCAATGTAAAGCCTAATAGAAGCTTTCCCAGTCGAAATCCATCCATAGTAGGGTCGATTTATGGTTCCAGTAACAACAAATTTCCCATTATGAATCTGCGCGGAATCCGTATGCCCAACAGCCCCGACTCCGTAAACTACATAAATTTTGGCTTTGGCATCCACATTCTTTAATTCTCCTTCGATTCGATAATTACTTTGAGCCCAAAGGAAAATGGGAACTAAGAGAAGTACGGCAAATAGAAAAGATTTCATCGTAGTAAGTATTTTTAATAATCATTAAAGCCCTGATTATCAACAAAGATAAATATATTATATATACAATTTTAATATATATAATTAATAAAAAAGCCCTTCCAAGTTTCAAAAACTTGGAAGGGCTAGCTATAAACCAAACCCTATTTCCCCAACTCCTGTTCCCAATGGGTGGGAAGGCCGTCGAGGCTAATCAGGTTCTTTTCTCCAACGTAGTCACGTAATCCTTCTTCGCCTTTTTTCTCAGCCCAATCAAAGTGAATCGAACGCTCGCCCACGTAGTCAAACAACGGGATACCAAACCCGCAAGAGGTCTGAACAAGGTTGATTTCGGCAATGATGAGCTGGCGCGTACTTGGATAGGTCGTAAACTGAGGGGCGTACTTTTCCCACTCTGGCGTATTGGGTAAAACGACTTTTCCGCGACCGTAGAAGCGCAAAATATTGGGAGTTTTATCAAACGAACAAAACATGAACGTAATTCGCCCATTTTCAAGGGTATGCGCCGAGGTTTCGTTTCCACTTCCTATCAAGTCCATGTATCCCACTTCCGTATCGGAGAGGATTCGAAAACTGTCCACTCCCTTTGGTGAAAGGTTGACATGACCTTCTGTACTACTCGGCGCCGTAGCGACAAAAAATAGGTGCTGCTTATCGACAAACGCCCGATGCGCTTCTTCGATTTTTGGATAAAACTTTCCCACGTTGTTATTTTTTTACGATTGGCAAACGGATTTGTGACGGGTAAAGCGTAGAATGGTGAATTTGGTTATGTGCCACCACGCCTTGTTTCTCATCATAGTTATTACCACCTGTGTTCAAATTTCGTTCAAAACGAGGAAAATTACTGCTCGAAACCTCAATCCGAATGCTGTGGCCTGGGGCGAAATAGTTGGAAGTGGACATCGGGCTGAGGGTAAGTTTGTAAACTTTACCTTTTTCCATCATCACTTCTTTGTCAAAACCTTCACGGTAACGAGCGCGCAAAATGGTTTCGTCCAAATTATACGCCTTGCCATCAGGATATACATCCAAGATTTTCACCGTAAAATCGGTATCCTTGGCATCCGAAGATACGTACAACGTCGTTTCGATGGAACCTGTCACCTCTACCCCATCTTTGAACGGTTCGGTGGTATAAACCAAAATATCATTGCGTGATTCCATTTGGTGTTGGTCAAACGAACCACCCTGAACGGCATTGCCCGTACAACACACATTGCCCCCGTACGAAGGCACTGGATACGCTGGGTCGTAGGTGAATGAGTCCATTTTATCGTCTTTCGTCAAAGGCTGCGTTGTCAATTTTCCGTCTCCGTGCAAGCTATTGGCGCGGCCACCGCTGTTCAAATAATAGGTCGTCATTTCGGCACTAGCAGGCGGCCAAGTATCCGACGATTGCCATTTATTTGAACCCATGGTGTAGTACTTAACGCGGGGCGTTTTTTCGGCAAAACCATTGGCTTCTCCTTTCAAATGAAGGTCAAACCAACCGTAGGTCATGCTGTCGTAGTCCAAGCGGGCATCGCCTACGCTGCGTTCGCCCACGATGGTGTTTTCAGATGCTCGTTTGTAGGCACAGTGGAGCGTAGGCGCAATGACTAAAAACTGATTATCCGCAATTTCTTTGGTTTTGGCATTTTTACGAACGTGGTTAAACAACGCCAGATTTGGACTCGACGACACATCGTACCACGAAACAAACCAGTAACTTGGCTTAGTGAACGGCATATTATCGTGATACAACCCACCCTTAAACCACTCAGGGTCATTCGGTTTACGGCGAATCATGTTTTCATATACCCCTTGTTGTCCATTCACGTTTTTGATAATGTCCGAAACGGGCAAGTGACGCAGGGCTTTCGACCAATCGACGGGAGGCATTTCGGTCGCTAAATCAAAATAGCGTGATACGCGCACCAACTGCTCTTGGGTGGCATTCTTAGGAAACTCGGGGCGAATAGCGTCGTTTTGAGTGCCGTACAACCAAGCTGTAAACAACATTTGTTGTGCTCCCCCACGGTACCAGTTGCCTTGCTCCCAAAATTCTCCTACTTTGCCCACTCCCGCGCCAAATCCTTGGGGAATCATGGCAGCATGAGCAGGGTGGTTGAGCGAGGCCACCGCCATTTGCCATTCTGCCGTAGACGAACAACCCAACGTCCCGATTTTACCATTACTCCACGGTTGTTTCGACATCCATTCAAAGGCATCGTAGCCATCCGTTAGCGGTGTGCCTAAAATGTCCCACGTACCTTCTGAGAAGAAACGACCGCGCTCATTTTGAACCACATACGCATATCCTCTCCGAACGGCTTCGTAGGCCGCTTGGTAGGTTCCTGTACGCATTTCACCGTTCCCCCACGAGTTAAAATTGTACGGTGTTCGTGAAAAAATAATGGGAACGGGCTTATCGCCTTTAGGTCGATAAATGTCGGTTGCCAAGCGCACGCCATCGCGCATGGGCATCATCACTTTTTGGTCGATGACCGCAATGGCTTCGAGTTTTTTTAGGATTTCATCCTGCGCTCTGGTGCCAAGCGAAACAAGAAGTGTGACAAGGAGAAGATAATTGAGTTTTCTCATGTGATTAGTTTGGTGATAAAACAAAAATGGTACTTCACTCATTTAAAGATGAAGTACCAGCGATTTTAATGTGTATTTACTATCAGAATATGAAGACCGTAGAAGAATACTGTCAAGTTGAGAAGGAGTCCAATTACTTATCGGCTGAGAGTTTTTTTTCTCACTCTCGTTACAAACTCAATTGATGTGCTAGACAAATCTGCTATCTTTTCATCATCAAAATCAGTTTGTTCAATTAAACTTACAACGAATGACTCTTTAACTGCATCAATTTTCTTATTCTCATTTTTCACCGCCAACGCATTAGCTGAAAGTGTCATTTCATAAGCTAATTTTTGCTCTGGAGTCATATTTCGTAAATCAACCTCTAAAATAGCTCTTTTTAGCCATTCCTCGTTCCAAAACTTAGGAAACTGTGATGCTTCGGTAATTGTATGTAAGTTTTTCATCGTGTAAATCAGTTTATCTAAATCACTTTCAACTTCCTTCACTCGTTTCAAAAATTTATCCAATTCTACCGTAACAAACGTTAACTGGTCGTCAATAGTTTCATTTTGGGCGTTGCGAAGTATTGCAATATTATGGTAATCAGCTATTTCCAAAAATATGGTCTTTGCTAAAATTCCGATACAATAAATTTTAGGCAAATTTTCAAAGCGATATTCTCCTTTTTTTACCAAGGTGTTGAAACGATGCAAAGCATAAAATTTCATGCGTTGAATAAATTCAGGATATTCACTCAGCTGCATTTCAACAATGAAATGATTATCATTTTCATCAATACAAGCGATGTCATAAATACCACTTCGGCTATCAACTGTAATAGCAGTAAGTTCATTTTTGATAAAAGTAACTTCTCTTATTGGAAAAGGGGAGTCAATCAAGGCTTGAAGCGCTTTCTTAAGAAAAGTAGTATCACTTTCATTGCCAAAAGTAGCCTTAAAACCGTAATCTGAGAGTATTGAGATGAATCTGCCGTTGTCATTTGCTATTTCCATACAGCAAAGCTATACAAAATCAATAATATGCCTGCACTATACAAAGATTTAACTGTTCTTCCCTAATTATAAGATTATCCGTATTGAGCAAATTGAACAATTCGTTTATGTTCAGGCTGATAAAAAAGATGAATATTAGCACCAAATATATCAGCACTAACTATATGTACAATTTTTGAATCATTATTGGTGAAATAAGTAGCATCATGTTGTTTTCTGTACCAGTCATCATATTTCCCTCCGATTCTTAAAGTTAATGATATATTAGATTCCCAAAAATGTTTATAATCATGTTTTAGAAATTCAAGATCGGTATCAGCTTCGTCTCTTACCAAATACTCATTTCCCTGCTCAATTATGTATTTACAACTCTCTTCAAGTAAACAAATAAAATCATAATGACTATCCCAACCTTCAAACTTCTTGGCTACAGTTTCATCATAATTGATTGACCAGTAGCTTGAAGGAATCACCAAATGTGCCCACTCTTTCCATTGAGGGTTTATTTTACTAAGATGGACAGAAAGTATAGGAAAACAAAACTTATCATGTATATCATTGGGCATGGAAAAAATCTCATTAAGAGAAGGGAACAATTTAATAAACGAAGGCAATTTTTCACCTCTATTAACTTCGTAGATTTGAGCATTTTTTTCTAACAACTCTTGTATTTCCGAAATATCAGTAACTTTTATAGATTTTTTAGTTATATCGAATAAAACAGTATCTGAATTAAAGAAAATAATTAATTCGTCCTCGTATAATTTTCCTTCATATTTAAACGGAATAGTTAAAAATGCCAGGTTGTCTAAATAATCGTCATAACCAGATATGGCCTTCATTATTTCATCAATGCTATAAGGCCCTGCCAAATTATCAGTAAATTCTCCACCAGGTATACTAAAGTAATATAATTCCATTTTTATCAAATCTTATTTAAACTTACTTGACAGTGCTTTCCCTTTGCCGCTGGCAATCCGAAAATATAACCTCAATGTATATTATCTGGAGATGCAATCCTGATAGTGCTCGTTTGCAACGAGCACTATCAGGAAAGGCGTTAGTAACGCCCCCTATTTCAACTTCTCCTGAAACAACTTCAAGATACGTTTGTACTCGTCCATCCAGCTGGTGGGTTCTACAAAACCGTGGTCTTCCATCGGGTACGAGGCCATTTCCCAGTTTTCTTTTTTCAACTCAATGAGGCGCTGCGCCAAACGGTACGAATCCTGAATGTGCACGTTGACATCGACCATTCCGTGGCAAATCAACAAATGCCCTTGCAAGCCTGCGGCATGGTAAATAGGCGAACTACGACGGTACGCCAACGAATCGGTTTGGGGTTCATTTAGGATGTTGGCCGTATAACCATGATTATAGGCTGCCCAATCGGTCACGGGACGGAGCGCTGCACCTGCCGCAAAAACACCTGGCTTAGTAAACATCGCCATCAACGTGATAAAACCGCCGTACGACCCACCATAAATACCAATGCGTTTGGCATTGATACCGTGTTTTTCAACCAAATACTTGGCGCCGTCCACGTTATCGTCGAGGTCTTTTCCGCCCATAAAACGGTAAATGCCCGTGCGCACGTCGCGGCCATAACCTGCCGAAGCGCGGTAGTCCATGTCAAGCACCGTATAGCCCATGTCCACCAATAAGTTATGGAACATGTACTCTCTGAAATATTGACTCCACCATTTGTGGGCGTTTTGCAAATAACCCGCACCGTGGACAAAAATCACCGCCGCACCGTTTTTCTTTTTTGGAACGTACAAACGTGCATATACGTCAGTCCCGTCGGTGGCTTTTACCGTCACAATCTGAGGCTCGCGCCAAGCATAACTACGAAACTCTTCCGAAGTGGAGTTAGTAATTTTGGCAGCGGTCGCATTGGGCTGATTATCTTGCAAATACAACTCCCAAGGCTGTGTACTCGACGAATAACGAATCAAAAGTTTAGACTCATCGGGTGAAAGCGTTGCGTCATTGTTTCCTGTCATTTTAGTCAATGCCGTGCGTTCACCTCCTGCTACTGACATTTTGTAGAAATGCTGTTCACCAGGGTGAACTTCGTTGGAAGTAAAATAAATTGACTTTTTATCGCGCGAGAGTTGCGCTTGCTGCACTTCAAATTTCCCCGACGTCAACGTTTTACGCGTACCGTTGGCTACGTTGACGCTGTACAAATGCGAGTAACCCGTTGCTTCCGAGTGAAACACAATCGTCTCATTATCAATCCAATTTAACCAAAAGCTTCCTGGGCCACCTACCCACGCTTCGTCGCGAACGCGGTCAAGGGTTTTTAATTTAGCCGTTGCAGGGTCTAACAGCGCAATCCAGCGGTCTTTGTTGTCTTGCGAACGCACCATCACGACCGCATACTTGCCATCTTCCGACCACGACAAGCTCATAAAATTCACTTTGCGCGCCGCTGGCTTTTTCGCTTTGGTGGTGTCTTGTTTGTAATCCTTCAAATAGTCGGGTTTATCGTTGATACCTGTCAAATCTTTGGTCGAAACCTCCAGAACCGTATCGCGCGCGATGTTATAGACAAACAATTGCGACGTTGGTTGGGCCACCCCTACTTTCGTCCGTGCAGGGATATCTTCGGTAAAACCTGATTCAGTAACGTAGTTAGGCACAATCGTCGGCTTCGTTCCTGCCGCTGCTTTTACGGTACGATACGTAATAAAGTTACTCTTAGGGGCAAGCGTTACATTATCAACTTGAGCATCTCCCGTGTAAATTTCTTTCGGGCGTTTTGGCAGGTCGGCTTTAGCAATTTTATCGCCTTCTTTCTTCTTGTCTGAACGTTCTTTTAAAATCTCAAACATCGCCAATTGGTCAGCTTTTAGCCATTTTTCTTGCTCACCAGTTACGGCTTCTGGACGTTTGTTGCCTGCTTGAAAATTAGTCAATTGTACCAACTCTCCTGTAGCCAACGTCAGCGCAAACAAGTTTAATCCACGGCGAAAAACGGCTTTCGTTTCGTCACCGCTAAAAGTTACCCCCGACTCATTTTCGACGGTATTGGTCAACTGACGGGTTTGATTTGTTTTAATATCCAACCAAAACAAATCGCCATTTTTGGCATATAATTTTTGGGTAAACGCCCGATTGTACGCTCCTCCAAATTGGCCTGGCAAGGCACGACGCTCTTGGGGCGTTACTTTGCGGGTTTGTTTTGAAGCGACATCATAGACGTACAACGAATCGCTAGTCGTCTTGTCGGGATTCCAACTAAAATAAACTTTGCTACCGTCTTCGCTCCAAAAAGGATTGGAAGGCGCTACACCCATCCATTTGGGGTCACGCATGATTTTTTCAACGGAAAGGGGGGCGAGTTTTTGGGCAAACAACGAAGATGAACTCACCACAACAGCGCAACAAAGTGACAATGCGCGGAAAATTTGGCTCATAAAGTTATAAGATGAAGAGTTAGTGTTTGAATAGGGACGTTAAATTACCAAAACAAACAAAAATTACCCATTCTTTTACAAAATGATGACCTACTTGGTCTTTGCGTAGATAAAAAGTAGAAAAACGGCTTTGGAAAGAGTAGTTCTGACCAACATCATTTTTTTACCAACGATAGGTAATTAGCATTGTTCCAAGAACCAACTCACTCACACCTTGCGACCTAAAATCAGTTACGTCTCGCCCCAAGAAGCCCTTTCTTGCATTCAGTCTGGCAACCGTGTATTTGTGCACGGAAGTGCCCAAACGCCAACGTTTTTACTCCGTCATCTTGCCCAAGAAGCACATCGTCTGCACGACGTAGAAATTGTGTCGATTACCGTTTATGGTGATGTTTACGTGGATAAACCCGAATTTGAAGGGCATTTTCACATCAATTCGTTGTTTGTTTCGGAAAGTATTCGCAAAGCCGTCAACGAAGGCCGTGCCGACTATGTACCCGTTTTTTTGAGCGAAATTCCTGAGTTATTCAACCAAAAAATTCTGCCCGTCGATGTGGCTATCGTTCACGTTTCGGTACCCGACCAGCACGGGTATTGCTCGTTGGGTGTATCGGTTGACATCGCCCGTTCGGCCGTCAACAACGCCCGCTACGTCATTGCACAAGTCAACCCCAACGTGCCCCGCACCCACGGCGACGGCATGATTCACGCTAGTCGTTTTCACGCCATGGTATATTGCGAAGACGCACTGCACGAAGGGAAATTTGGAGGAGCAGTGACGGAAGTGGACCAAAAAATTGGCCAATACGTCGCCGAATTGATTGACGACGGCAGCACCTTGCAAATGGGCATTGGATCCATTCCCAATGCCGTCTTGCAATGCCTCTACCACCACAAAAACTTAGGCGTTCATACTGAAATGTTCAGCGATGGGTTGATTGATTTGTTCGATAAAGACATCATCAACAACAAATTCAAGGTCATCAATCCCAACAAAACCGTCACGGGTTTTGCCTTGGGTACCAAGCGGTTGTACGATTACGTCAACGACAATCCTGCCTTTTCTTTTTTAGACATTGACTTTGTCAACGACCCGCACATCATCAAACAAAACCCCAAAGTAGTAGCCATCAACAGCGCCGTAGAAGTGGATGTAACGGGGCAAATTTGCTCCGATTCCATCGGAACTTATCAGTATTCGGGCGTGGGTGGACAAATGGATTTTATGCGGGGAGCGGCGTTGAGTCAGGGTGGAAAACCCATTATTGCCCTGCCATCGCGGACTCAAAAAGGCGTATCGCGCATTGTTCCTTTCCTCAAACAAGGAGCAGGGGTGGTCACGACCCGCGCCCATGCACACTACATCATTACGGAATACGGTTCGGCCTATTTGTTTGGCAAAAACCTTCGTCAACGTGCCAAAGCGCTCATCGACATTGCCCATCCTGACGACCGCGAAGGACTTGAGAAAGCCTGTTTTGAACGGTTTAAAGCATTGTAAATAAGTGAGTCGGGTTGCTAGTAACAAGTGAATCGGGTTGCTCACAACCCGACTCTTCCTCACTACAAAATCACCAACTAATCGAAAGAACCTTGGCTGATTTTTTATAACTTTGTCAAAAACGTCCAATGGTATGGTCTTAATCACGGGAATTTTACGAAAGCCACGCTCCAACAAACTCTACACGCACGACGAATACTTGCGCATTGAAGAAAAAGCGAAGAGCAAAAATGAGTTTTACTTAGGCTTAATAATCCCTAAGGCTGGTTCAAAAGCAATCCACAATGAAATAAGTGCCAATATTACTACAGCCTTAAAAATAGCTATTCGTGGATTAAAGCAGAAATATCTTGTTTTGAATAGTGACCAAAAAATTCGCATCGATTCAGAAGACACGACAGTTTACCCTGATGCTTTGGTGATTTGTGAAAAGCCTGAGTTTTGGAAGGGTCGCGAGGACATCATTGTTAACCCGTACGTGATTGTAGAGATGTTGTCAAAAAGTACCCAAAACTACGACCGAGGCGAAAAATTTATGTTATACCAACGACTCCCTTCGCTGAAGGAATACATTGTCGTAGAACAACACACTCCCCTCGTTGAGTCTTGGTATCAATTGGAAGAAAACACGTGGCAAAAAACAGCCGCGCAGGGAACAGATGGGCTCTTGTCGATTCGTTCGTTAGGCATCACGTTGTGTTTGGATGAGGTTTACGAACATATTGATTTTTAATAAATCAATACAGCACCCAAAGGCGACCCGCTTGTTTCACCCCCTTTTCCAAGTTTTGAATGACATAACTATAGATGCCTGCTTGAACACGTTTCTCACGGTAGGTACCATCCCACGAATTTTGGTAGGCATCTTTTTCATGAAACAATAACTCTCCCCATCGATTGTAAATAAACAGTTCAAGGCTGGGAAAATCGCCATTCTTTTTAATCTCCAAGCGGTCATTTACCCCGTCGCCATTGGGAGAAAACGCATCGGGGATTAGGATTAGGTTGGAGGAAACAAGCCTAATCCCTGCCTGATTGACACATCCGTTTTTATCAGTCACTCGAAGGGTATAAGTTGTATTTTGTTGAACCGAAACAGTAGGAGTTGGAGAGAATGGATTGTCAAGCCCTTCCGCAGGAGACCACTGAAATTGTTCATTCATCGGGTCTTTCGTTTGGGGTTTTAGCGTAACTGTTTCGCCCTGAGCAACGCTTTGAGCGGTCGCAAGGCTGATTTCGGGAAGGGGCAGCACAACCAACGAACGGGTTTGCTTACCAATACAACCCGTAGCTGGGTCTTTGAGCTCGTAGCTTACCGTATGTGTCCCTACTCCAACTTCTTTGACCTTCACACTGTTGGCTTCTACTCCTTTTCCAACAAAAACGCCTCCCGCAGGAGATACCCGCAACGGCACCACTCCCGAATCGCTAAAACACACTGTACCCAAGGAATCAAAAGTAACGACGGCCCCTATGACCACTTGCACAGTATCCCAAGCAGAAACAGGGCAATTGGGTCGAAGTTGGGTAGTAACCTGAACACTGTACGTCCCTGCTGATTGGACATTCAAGGTTGACTTTTCTTGTCCTACAATCACTTCTCCATTCCTGTACCATTTGTATTGATAATTAGCAGACTCCGTTACGCGCAATTCACCATTTTCAGCCGCACAAAGACGCAGCGTATCCGTCGGGTTGAGTTGAATGGTGGGAGAAGGCGCTTTTTTTACCTTTACAATCAGTGAATTGGTATCTCCTGCACAAACAAGCGCCGAGCTGACAATAACGCGATAATCTCCAGGCTGGGTGACAAGCAACGAAGTCGAATTGGCTCCCATCAAATTGGCATTGTCTCTCTGCCATTGGTACGCATAATCGCTTTTTTCCGCAGTAGCTAACGTGACCGAAGCCCCTTCGCACAACTCCAACTCTTGAACCGCTTGATTGGGGGAAGTAGATGTATAAATAGGAGGCTCAGGAAGGGTACTACGCTGACAGTCAACCACTGGCAGTTGAAAATCGCGCCGAACAAAACCGATACGTTTTCCAGCTCGGTATTCCTCTACCAATATAGTAAAAACATACAGACCTGGCCGATTGGCCGTCAGGGACATCAGACCCGTTCGAGGATTAACTACGGGAGGCCGTGGCCCAGGAATCACGTTGGATAAACCCAATCCCGCCGCCCACCGTACCTCTTGAAAACTATTGTTTATGTCTAATTTTCCGTAGGGTGTGACCATCGAATACCGCAACTCGTCGCCATCGGCATCGGTCGCCATCGAATTAAAATCAAAAGGCTTATTGATACAAATATAATCACCGTTTGGAAGGCCAAAATCGGGAGAAGAGTTACGAAATTCCGCCCCATTTTGCGTAATGGCAGGAAATTGCAACGTGATTACGCCTTCAGAAATAACGGGATTTTGAATATTAGAAATCGCTTGATTACGACAGCAATTGGTAAAAACAAGCAAATACCCCTGTGGCTGGTTGTAAATGGCAGGGTCTAAAAAAAGTTCTTGGGAGAAATAGCCCGTAGCGGTTCGTAATTTACCTTGTTGCACGCAGATAGCATTTTTATACGCTAGGGGTTCAAACCGTTGACGGGTCATGGTAAAACTTCGGACAATACGCCCATCGGCAATCGAACGAATACTGCAACTGGCGGTTGTCTCAGCATTTGAAATCGCTGCACTGCCTTCCACATCAAAAAAAAGCGTCAAATTGATTTGGTAAGAACCTCTTTGAGGCAACGATTTCATTCCAAAATTTCCCCCAACGATATGGATAGCAAAAGCCCAATAAGGTGTAGAAAACAGTAGGCTACACAACAACAACTCACGTAATTGTTTTTTCATATTCAACGTTTCAAAAGAAGTGATACCTTCATTTTAAAACGTTTGAGAGAAAGTTTTAGTGTAACGAATTAGTTTTTTTGAATACAGGTGTGAGTCGGGTTGTGAGCAACCCGACTCACACCTATCACAACCCGACTTACAGCTATCCACTAAATATCCGAATAATCGGTTGGGTACAAAAGGCGTTGGTCGTTTTTAGACACATTCTTTTGATACTCAGGCATGGCCGAAAGTTTTTTCCAGTATTCGTCCGCACTAAACGACTTCCAATGTGCATCGCGATCGGGGCGATTTTCGAACGTGGTGAGGTACATCAGGTTCGGCATTCTGCTTCCTGCTACTACTTCACCGTAAAAGACCGCGTTGAAATTCAAGCGTTTAAAAAGTCCCACTTCGTCGCCGTCGTTGAACATCTTAATCTTATTTTTTGAAATCTTTTCTGTATGCCCTTCGTAGCTACGTAATTCGTACACACGCTCTTTCATTGGCGATTTAAACTGAGGCACATTGTAGCGCGGATTCTTTTCAAACGCCGTTAACAAAATGGTCTCGATGCGGTCGTAGGGCGGTTCGGTATAAACCGCATCCAAATACACTTTTCCGTCGGCCCAGTAAGCCTTATCAGCCGCCAACTTTTGTTCTAATTTGAAAAAATCATCTTGCGACTTAAACGGAATAAACACATAAATCAGCTTTTCGTCGGCAGGTTTTTCGGGATTGGGAATCGGTTTAAAAACACCCACGTGCGCAATCCCAAGGCGGTGAAGCGCAGGCAAATAGGCTTGTTTCAGAAAGTCATCTACTTTTCTTTCCTGCTCTTCGGTTTTTAAATGATACACTTTAATTTGGTAAAAATCGCGCTTGGCATTGGCCGTAAATCCAATGAGTAACAGCGCCAAAAATGCAATAACTGATTTAAACATCTTACATGAACGATTAGGTGATTTTGAAAGCTCAAAATAACGTCTCTTCTCCCCCTCAATCAATAGCGCTTTCACTTTTTGGGTACTCACAATTTTCTAAGCAAACGCACATTAATTCGAAAAATCCATCTCATTTTCGGCGAAATTGCACAGCACATCCAACCATTCACTGAGCGTTGTTCCTTTCGATGTCAAGGTATATTCTACCCGCACGGGCACTTCTTTTTCGTTCTCCATTCGGATAATCAGTTTGTATTTTTCCAAAAGCTTTAAACGGTCGGCCAACACATTGTCGCTGATGTATTTAAGGTCTTCTTTGATGCTCGAAAAACGAACATTTCCCTCTTCGATACTGAACATTACTTCCGTCAACCAGCGTTTGCTTAACAAGTGAATCAGTTCGTTGAGCGCACATTTTTCCTCCAGAAAAACTTGGTTTTGGTAATTGGTCGAATTTAGTTTACGTTCTGCCATTACTCACTTTTTTATTAGCAAAAGTCATCAGTTATTGGATTCCTACCTTATATTTTTCGTAAAAAAGACTTCAATTGCGCCATTTCTTCGTCCTCAATGGCAGGAAAATTAGCGATTCGGAAGGTATTATTTTTCCATTCGCCGTAGCCATTGCCCAAGGTAATTCCCGCCAAAGTCGCTTCTTTTTTAAGCGCAGCAATCGCTTCTGACTCCCCTTTGATCGCAATAACTGTATCCGAACGGGTCGCTTTGTTTGTTACCAAAGGTTCCCAAACAGTTTCATTTTCAATAAATTGATACAAAATTTCAGCACGTTTAACCGTTTGTTGGTCAATTGCGGCAATCGGTTCAATTTTCTCCATGACCCGCATCAACAAATACACCCCAAGCGTGTTGGGCGTGTAATGGGTTTGGTACTTTTCAAAGTTTTCGTGCACAAACAATAAACTGTTGTAGCGCAAAATATCGTTTACTTGACGTGCTTTTTCAAGGGCTTTGGGCGAACATACCATCACCCCCATGCCTGCGGGCAAACCAAAGCACTTTTGCACGGACGCAAACCACACATCGCCGAGCGTCCAATCAAAGGCAACTCCTCCCATCGACGAAGTAGCGTCCACTGCAATCAGCGCATCGGTCAACGAACGGATTTCGGCCAGTTCTTGCATCCGAATTTGGGTGCCGTTGGAGGTTTCGCTGTGGGTCAAACAAAGGACTTCATAATCGCTCAGACGCTGACGGTTAAAAGCCGCACGCTCCTCCCCTTCCTGAAACAAATGATACGGCAAGGTTTGATTGATGGGGAACAAAGAGCCTGACGTTTGGGGAACGATGTGGGTGGCGTAGCTAAACCATTTCTTCCCAAAAGCGCCATTGTAGTGATGGGCGCTGTGTTGCTGTGTCAACGACTGCGCCACTATCTCCCACGCCTCCGTGGCCGACGATACCAAATAAATGGAATAATCGGCAGGAATCGCCAATTTGTCGTGCATCAACCGCAAAGTTTCTTTCAGCACGTCCATGAAGCCTTGGCTGCGGTGGTTCATGCTCAGAATTCCCGAACGGTAGGCATCCTGCAAGTACTGTTCGACTTGAGGGTAAATTTTGGAGGGACCAGGATAAAAGGTTATCATATAAAGTACCGAATCGCTAATTCGTATCCTTTGAGTCCTAATCCTACAATGACACCTTTTACGCGGCTGCTGAGGTAGCTGTGGTGACGGAAAGCTTCGCGAGCGTGAACGTTGGAAATATGGACTTCAACCGCAGGTGTTGTGACGGCCGAAAGGGCATCGGCAATGGCAACCGACGTGTGCGTATAGGCACCAGCGTTAAGAACGATTCCGTCGAACGCAAAACCAATTTCGTGGATTTTATCGATGAGGGCGCCTTCGTGGTTTGATTGAAAGTAATGCAACTCTACTTCAGGAAAAAGTTGCTGAAGGGTTTGGAAGTAATCTTCAAAGGTTTGGCTTCCGTAAATGGTGGGTTCGCGCTTGCCCAATAGGTTCAAATTGGGGCCATTGATGATAAGTATTTTTTTCACTGGATGGTCGTTTTGATTTAACTGCAATATTACGACCTTCCAGTGTTACATTCAAAACTTGTTTTGGTCTCTCAAATTTTTCGCCGCCTCGCTACGGCCACGCCAAAACCATCCATCATTTCGAGCCAATCTTTAGCTAAAAATTTAATGTACAAACGATTCACCAAAACGCTCTTATTGGCTCGAAAAAACACATTGGACAATTCCTTTTCGAAAGAACCAAGCGTGCGTGCCATCAACAACGTTCGACCGTCGGTCAGCACAAAACGGGTATAGTTTCGGTCAGCTTCGAGTCGAACGATGTCGGCTATACGCAATCGTAAACGCCCACGTAGAAGTACCAAATAATTTCCTGAGTTTGGTAAATGAGATAAAGCGTTCATGATTGGGAAGGGGTTAAAATCTAGGTTTACTTCTCTTTATTCCAAAAATACAAAGCTCCAACGGCCATAATAGCCCAAATACCCATGTCCATCACAAGCGTTTTATGAGGCGTCATGTGTCTCACGTTCAGGTTGTAGAAATAAACTACTTCCGCAAAAACAGTCAGAAAAACGATGGCCAACAACCAACCTCTACGGGTTGCTTTTTCGGTTGAGCGATACGCTACGTAGCCTAAATAGCCCATGGCTAGTTGATAGCCTCCTAAAAAATTGAACAAAGAAAGCTCGTTGACATTAGGTGAAACTTTGCCAAAGTATTCGGAAGCCATTATTGGAGCAATAATCGCAGGCAAGCCCAATAAAAGGCTATAAACCGCTACAATCAGGATAAAGGTGTTCGTTTTCATAAAATAAAGGTCTGAAAGGTTTAAACAATAGGGTTTTACTTCGGCACAAACTTCCCTTTATTTTACCACACTCTTTCTCATGGTTTCCCATGATATTGACTCATGGGAAACCATGATTTTGGGGGTAAATTCCGCTCAAAATGGTAATTTCTTCTAATATACAAACGGCAAAAACCGCTTAGAAACTTTCTGATAATCAGCATACTCATCCCCAAACTCACGCACTAAGGCGGTTTCTTCCACGGTAATGCGGTAATAGTAGGCAACACCCAGCAAAAAGGCGGTTGTAACTGCTGAGAAATAAGCATGTACCAACAAGGTGCTTCCAACAATCGCCAAATAAGCCCCCAAATAGCTTGGATGACGAACGTGTTTGTAGGGTCCTTCGGTGATGATTCGCTGACCTTGCTGCACTTGTACCTCCGTTGTGAAAAAACGCCCAAGGGTTTTAATACACCAAACACGAAACACCAAGCCACCAGCCATCAGTACAACTCCAACCCAAAAAAAGACGTCAAACACCACATGTCCTCCCCGAAAAAACACCCACTCCAGCATTGCGGCTATCTGTCCCCCAATATATACAACCACTATTCCCAAAGTAGAAAAACGATCATGGTCAGCTTGCGCATTAGCCCCTTCAATGGTAATAGGTGGCTGTGTAGTGACAAGGGTAATTGTTTTTAAAATCATAAAAACAATTGGGAGTGTTTTTAATAATTCCCACCGCCCCCAAAGTGGTAGGAAATAGCTTATTAGTACAAAAAGGAGAATATTTCCAATTTTTGATTTCATAGCGTCATAACAATTTGTTGAGTTTGGCGATATTGATTATTCAGTTCAAGCAAATACTCACGGTAAGGTTCGGAAATAGCGGCTGGAGACATACTAATCGCCAGCGTAATTTTTTCGACTCCATTGGTGGTATAGCTTCTATTATCATCAATATTTTTAATACCGTAGCGGGTATAAAATCGCTCATGTGTTGGGCAACAATTTATGACTACATACGAACAATCTTCGTGCTGAATATGCGTACTTAACGAACTCTCTATCAACAATCTAGCAGCTCCGCTACTTTGGTAACGTGGATGAATGATGAAACGACTTGCTTCGCAAATAACATCTCCATTATCTTCCAAGGTTCTTTTAAATTCAAAATGACTAGCAGGAACATTTTCATAACTCAAAAAGGGATAATCTTCCTTCATAGTTTGTGGTATCAGGGTTCCGTACTCTGCCTTCATTGCCTCAGCAAGCGGATTCGTATAAATTTTAGCAGGAAAAATGGCCCTAACGTAGCCTACCATTTCATGTTCTCGAAAAAATCCAAAATGCTTGGAATGTAAATCGAAACCATCAATGTCTATTTGTTGCTCATTTTCACGGATAAAAGCCTTGTTTTCAGAATGTTGGCAAGCCTGATACCGCATCCGAAAAGCATGTTTCAACTCTGCTTTTTCTGTAATTTCTCGAAAAACGAAAGTAAAGGGCGTTTTCATTGCATAATGAATAAATTATTGAACAAAGGTCGAAAAGACACTACGATGGTGCCCTCATGGTTTTCCATGAAATCGACTCATGGAAAACCATGAATTTGATCTAAGCTGAAATGCGACGGCTACTGTTCTACCGCTAAATTGTAGGGAATTTTAATAATGACTTCCATTCCTTGCCCCACTGCCGAATGTATCTCCATCGTACCATGGAGCAGTTGGGTTCGTGCCTGCAAATTAGAAAGGCCATTCCCATTTTTGCGTTTGGCTTGGGCTACATCAAAGCCTACGCCATTGTCATTGTAACTCAAAGTTAAACACTTAACACTGAAATCAAGGTAAAAGGCCGCCTCGGTAGCGCTTGCGTGCTTGAGGGTATTTTGAAGCAATTCCTGAGCAATTCGGTACAAATTCACTTCATACTCCTCAGCCAAGTGTTTCGGAAATCTACGACTCACGTTGACAATGACATATACCTTCTGCGTTTGATTGATAAGCATAGCCCGCTCGCGCAAAACCCCTACTAATCCTTTGATTTTCAAACCTCTAGGACTCATGTCATTGATAAGTCCTCGCAAATCATCGAAGGTAGTTTCCAGTACATTTTCCAATTTCGATTTGAGGGTTGTGATTTCTATGTTTCCAAGTAAACCCACCATGATTCGGAGTGCGGTAAGGTTGGCGCCAATGCCGTCGTGCACCTCCTTGGCAAAGCGATTTCGTTCGATTTCTTGGGTCTGTACCATTAGCTTTATTTCCTTGCGTTGCTGTGCCAAAAGTCGCCGAACACGGTATTTATCAAAGAAATACAAGCCAATTATCATCCCCAAAAATAGTAAGGCTTTGAACCACTTCGTTTGCCAAAAATAGGGCCGAATCTCTATGTTGAGTTGGGTAGGAATCGGATTCCAAACACCATCACTATTGGCCGCTTTCACCTCAAATACATATTTACCAGCTGGTACTTGGATAAAGCGTGCGATGGTTTGTTTGTTGGCGTTAACCCACGTACTATCCGACCCCAAAAGCCGAAATTGGTAACTATTAACCCCTTCCGACACGTAATCAATAACGCTGTACTGAATAGCAAACGAATTGCTATCGGGCGGCAGCGTAATGGACGTTGCTTCACTGATAACCACGGGCAATTTATAGGGTGCTTCCTTGACCGTCAATTGCGTCAAATAGGGTTGACTCAAATACGTATTCTTTTTAATATCTTCTGGGTAAAAGCGGTTAAAACCCTGACTTCCACCAAAAAACATTTCTCCATCGGGTGCAAGGGAGGCCGTTCGCGAATTAAAATCATTGCTTTGCAGTCCATCGGTAAGCTTAAAGTTTTCGACTTTTGACTTCACGGGATCTATCCTCGACATACCCCGTGAAGTACTTACCCAAAAATGCCCCTTTTTATCGACAAGCGCATCATACACATACTCACTGGCAAGCCCTTGCTTGGGCGTCCATTTGGTGACTTTCCAAGTAGTTTTAGAAATAACCAACAAACCCGTGGCACTTGCCCCTAACACCTGATTATGAGCTACATCGTTGTAGCCATTGCGAAAAATAGCGCCTGTAATCGGGGCAGTAGTGGCCCTCCAGACTGTGTCTTGGAGGTAGCCTATGTGTAGTTTTCCATTAAAACCCACGTAAAACCGCCCTTCTTTGTCCATTAAACACACACGCCCATTGGTTCCAAAAAAAGGAATTCGTTGGAAAGTAAAACGTTTTCGATGAAATACAAACATCCCCGATTCGGTATTCAGAACCAGCGTCATAGGAGTTGCTTCAAAGACATCTCGAACGGTATTGGCAAATTTAGACTCGTTTTGAAGCGTATCGGGGTTCACAAATGTTCGTATTTTTTGACTCGACGGGTCATACACACAAAGCCTATTTTTTGCCATAATCCAAACGTTTCCATCCTTACTTCGGAAGGTGCGTCCGCCTGTGTTATTGAGCTTATCATTAAGACTAGGCGAAAACAACTCATTCGTTTTTTTATTGTACAACAGCACTTGATAGTCGTCCAAATTTACCCTCAGCAAGTTATCATTGAGCGCCAAAAAACCTCGATTTGAAAGCTTTATGGGTACTTCATGCGTACTGGCGGTGATTTTTTGAAATTTGGGAATCAACGGGTTAAGTTTATAGCCATAGTTAAAATTCCAAAGCCACTGCACCCCATCGCCAAAGGTTTTGTAATGAGGATAGACCGCTTTCGGTAAAGTCACCACCGAATGATGGGGTGCAAAAAACTCCTGCGTTTTCGTAGTCGGTTTGACGGTTCGTAAATCATTACTTATGAGCATACCTGAAAAATCTTTTGTTGCCGCATAAATCCCTTTATCGGTCAGTTTAAAGTGGCTAAAAAAGGTGGGTTGCCCCAGTTTGTTCAGTGGATGATTACTAAATACATAACGACACTCAAATGTCTGTGTATCAAACCTCAAAAGTCCTTCCAAAAGATGAATCCAGAGATAACGTTTCCCATCAAACATAGATTGATGATCGTAGAAGTTATTATCCTCAAAAAAAGGCACTTGGGTTAACACAACAGTTTTCCGTCGAGTCACTAAATCAAAATAAAACAACTGCTGGTTTGAAGGCGATATACACCAGAGTCTCGCTCCTATCAGTCCCAGCGGTTGTCCTTTCATCGGTCTCCACCCGTCCTTTGTTTTCTCTTTAAGGTGAACAAAGCGTTCGGTTTTTCGTAAAAAATACGCAACGGTCGAGTACCGCTCAAAAAAACTTGGAATTCTATTCACCCCCAACCAAAAATTGCTATTGGGGTCTTCCACAATGGTCCTGACCAAATCCACTGCACGAATGGCCGAATCGCGCACGAAGCGCATTTGAGTACCGTCGTAGCGACAAAGCCCCCCAGGTGTTCCCATCCAAACAAAGCCTTTTTTATCTTTATGAAGGCAAAAAATGGAGCCAGAAATATACTCTTTGTCCGCGTCAAGAATAGAAACGAGGTACTTTTTTTGCGCCCAACCAAAACTTATCCCTAAGCCGATGAGTACAAAAAAGCTTCTCCAAAGATGTACAAACAGTGACCTCAATTGATGTAAGGAAGTGATAGCGAATGAATTCCAAAATTAGGGTTTCTTTGGAATCTTGCAAACTACGCACGATAGCATTTCCTTGTAGTAGTGGCCATAACCGCAATTGGTGCAAAGGCACGACTCAAATTCTGCAACAACTCTTTGATATCAATCATCCGACTTTAATCACTAATTTACCACGTACGTGCCCTGCTTCTACGTTGGTAGTGGCTTCATAGATACTTTCTAGGCCACCATATATTTTATCCAAATGCAGTCGAAGTTTTCCCTCTTTTACTTGGTTAGTAACCCAAGCTAAATCGCTGGTAGTGAGCTTTAGCATCAGCAATGCCATTTTTTTAGAACGAAACGGATTTAAGGCTACCTGCAAAAACTTGGCTGGTCCAGGTACCGTATTGATAAAAATCCCGCCCTTTTTTAGTGCTTGTTGTGCCTGTTTGAACGTGTATTTATCAACAATATCAATGATTAGATCGTATGCTTCTTCTCTTTCAAAAGGGTCTTGAACGGTGTAGTCTATGACTTCGTCGGCACCTAGTCCTTTCACAAACTCAAAGTTAGAAGCTCGACAAACGCCCGTTACGCTCGCACCCATCTGTTTGGCTATTTGTACAGCCAAATGCCCCAAAGCGCCCGCTGCGCCTAAAATCATCACTCGTTGTCCCGATTTGAGTTTTCCTAAGTCGCGCAAGCAACTCAGCGCCGACGCGCCCGCAATGGGTAAAGCTGCTGCAATTTCAAAACTCAGCTCGGCAGGTTTGGGTATCAGTTGGTCTGTTTTGGCAACGACGTATTCTGCATACGGCCCCGATTGCTTAAAAGGGTCAATGGCTCCCATCACTTCGTCACCCACGTTAAATGCCTGTACGGCACTGCCCACTGCCACTATCTCTCCCGAAAAATCGACGCCCATGAGCATGGGGAGTTTGCGTCTAACAAACATTTTTGCTTCTCCTTTTCTGATTTTGAGCTCCAAAGGCGAAATCGTAAAGGCTTTTACTTTGACGAGCACTTCTTCTACGGAAAGGACGGGCGTAGGTACTTCATCAATTTTTAGGGCGGAAAGGTCACCGTAGTGTTGTAGTAAAATTGCTTTCATAAGAGGTTTATTTCATAAAAATTTTGCCCCAAATATCACGGAAACTGAGAACTTTTCTTCTCATGGTTTTCCATGATATTTGGGGCAAATAAGTACGTTATAGAATCCCAATCACTCCCCTCGCTCTTTTTTCGAGTGCTTCACGCTCCGCCTTATCATCGTCTTCATTACGCGACTTGGGTTCATCTGTACTGCCGAAAACATATACTTTGAGTGCCATTTAAGTGAAAGGGGTTGAATGAATGTTTTTGATTTCTAATGCTTTCCGTCTGAGTCCCTGTAGGTTTTAGACAATTCAACCACCAAGAACAAGATCTTCAATATGCAGCAAGTTGTCTTTCAAGAGAAAAATAATTCCATCATTATCATTCAAGGTATTGTTTACGGCAAAGGCTGTCCAACCACTTGTCCAATTATATGTCTTTATTCTTTTACCAAGAGAAGTTCATCTTTTGGATAATGTCGTTTTACTTCAATTGCCACTTCTTTACCCGATTTTCCTGGCAAGTCAATGTCCAAAAGCAAGACATCAATGGGCTGTTTTTTAAGAAAAGGCATCACTTCATGGCCATTATGCACTACACCCGCGAGTTTGTAGTCTGTCGCATAATCAATGATGAAACGGAGCCCATCCACAAACAATCGGTGATCATCAGCAATAAAAAGCATATACATCAATGGTTAGAGAAACCTTATAGGTTTGAGTATAATCGAGTGGACAAAATTAAAACCGCATCTTCTAACATCAACCCCCAATACGGGTGGGGGCTAACAACGAATCCTATTTCTCTTTGTTTCATAAATACAAGGCACTCAAACCCATAATGGTCCAAATGCTGCAATCTATGTAGAGTGTTTTGTGCGGCGGCATCTCCCGTACATTGAGATTGTAGGCATATACAATAAGGGCAAAAAAGGTCAAAAACGCGACGGACAACAACCAAGATCGTCGGATAGCCTTGTCAGTAGAACAGAAAGCAACATAACCCAAATAACCGATGGCAAGTTGGTAGCCACCAATAAAGTTCATGGATGACCGTACCACATTGGCGTTCTTCTATGCTAAAAACTTTTCTTGCTTTAACCAATCATAGCCATCTTTGACACAAACATTCAATGGTACTAATCTCAAACCTAACTCTTGTTGGGCTTTTTCGCTTGAAAACTGGTAATCTTTTCTGCTTAGCAAGTCTGCCAATTCGGGAGAAATAAGCGGTGGTTTATTGGTAAAAATAGCTACAAAATCTAAGACTTTCCCCAGAAGCTTGTATAAAAAAACGCTGGCAACGGGTGGTGTTTTCTTTCCCAATAATCGGCAAATTTCATCCATAAATACTTTGAAAGATGCATTTTCACCGCCTAAGATGTATTTTTCGCCACTTCGGCCTTTATCTACAGCTGCAATATGCGCCTTTATTACTTCGTCAACATGCACAAAGCAACTTGTGCCCGGGGGGATAAAAGGGGCTTTATCATTTTGAAGCGCAACAAACGCACTTCCCCAAGTGGTAATATCATAAGGGCCTAACACAATGGAAGGGTTCATTACTACTACTTTCATTCCCAAATTTACCCCTTTGAGTGCTTCTTGCTCACCTGCCCATTTGTTTTTTTCATAGTTACCCCATGCAACATCCCCGCGTTGGGGTGTATCTTCGGTGGTAAGCCCCCGCACATCTCCCCAAGCAGAGATACTCGACGTATGAACAAAGCATTTGGCCTTTTTTGCCACTGCTACTTCCACCATATTACGTGTACCTGTCACGTTGGTTTCAGTTTGAGCCGCGTACTGTTTTTTCCAAGAATTAACGTCGCCCGCTACATGAAAAACGGCATCTAAACCACTAGGCATTCCTTTTTCGAGCGAGAATCGGTCTTCCAGCGAGCCTACTACCCAGTTTATGTCTAGGCCTTTAAGATATGTAAGGTCGGATGTGGAACGACGTAGGGCGGTCACTTCCCAACCTTCAGCCACTAATTTATGAAGAAGATTGATACCGATAAAGCCAGTACCACCCGTTACAAATGCTTTTTTTTTCATGTCATAGAAAGGTTATACAGATGATGATTTAGTATTTTAACGCGAACTTTTCAAGATAAGTACTTGGTTTTGTGCCTCATAGAGGCTTAACATTTGTAGAACAATGAGGGTTTGTCCGATTTGGTGTGCCATAGGTACACCACTTATAAGCGATGTTGTGTACCTACGGCACACTAAAATAAGAAAATAGGCCCCTATAACTACAAAGAGGTAGTGCCTAAAGGCACATTTCTTGAAAAGTTCGCGTTATTTTTTAAGTTTATTAAAAAACGATTGCTATGGTATGAAGAAACTCCTAAAAGCCCGTTAGACTCAACATTACAATCTTCCATTGGCCGTTGATTTTCTCCAGAATGCGCAACGAACGTTGTTTTTGTCCCACACTTCCATCGGCTTTTTTATCTTCTTGGGTATAAGTAGCCCAAGCCAAATTACCTGAAATGTGCGATTCATAATCACTGATGGTAGAGGTAAGTCCCGTAGGTTTGTGAGTTTTGCCAAACTCTTGATGGCCTTTTTGGAGGGCTTGACCTTTCAAATAGGGCGTATTAGCCAGTTTTCTGAGTTTTTCGTCTTGCCGTTCTATGTAAGGTGTGGTCGCCCAGTTTGATCCCCACACGGCCAGATTGGCTTCGTGGTAGGCTTTGGTTTCGGCATCAATCACTTGCCTAACGGCAGCCTCTTCATCGGCTGTTGGCGAGGCTATATCGGTTTGTTGTGAGCTTACAAACATCCACTTGTTATTGCGCCGCTGAAAAACATAGGTAGCCGCTACTTGCTTACTGCGCTCGATACCGTCTTTGTCTAAACGCACGGTTTTGTGGATACCAGTAGAAACGGCCAAGTCACCCGATTGAAAAATCATAGGTTGGAGCATCTCGGTCGAAACAATGTTTTGTTTTTCGCCTTTCAAAGCCATTTCTTTGGTCACATAGCTGCCCTGCACGGTTGAATATCTGAAATCATCAGAAAGGCGATTGGTATAAAAAGCTTTGGAATCAGTCTTGTATTCGTTCTCTATTTTTTGCTGCATTTGGGTCGTGAACGTGTTGTCTTCGCCGCCCGTTTGATAATCTATTTTGGTGTGGTGTAAGTCGGTCAGCGTCCAGTTGTTGTTTTTCCATTCAAAGGTATAGGTGAAGGCATCTTTCCATGTCATTTTTTGGCCATTGGGAAGTACCAAAGCATGGTTTCTAATGCCCGATACCACGCCCAAACTGCCTGATTGTTTTACGCGCAGGTCGCTCATTTGGGTCTCGCTTTTGGCAGTGGGGCGAGATTTGAGCAAAGCAAGCGTTGCGGCCTTGTCATAAAACTGCCCACTATGCCCCGCCACAAAGCGCAGCTTATCGTCCATTTGTTGAATGGCCTCCATCGAATTTTTGTCATAATCAGCTAACCCTTTTTCAAAGGCAGCTTTTAGGTCGGTTTGGGCGTAGATGCTTCCTGTCGTCAGCATGACAAAAGTAAAAATTAGCTTTTTCATTGTAGGGATCATTGGTTTATGGTTTAAAAATTCAATTATCTCTTAGGGATTCTCAATCAAACCTTGGCGAATCGCTTCTTTTATCAAACCAACTACCGATTTTACTCTCAACTTTTGAAACAGGTTTCGGCGGTGGGTTTCAATAGTGGGGACGCTCACTTGCAATTGGCTAGCAATCTGCTCAGTGGTCAGTTCTTGGCTGATGAGTTCCAATACTTCTATTTCGCGTTTGGTGAGCATACGTTTTTGATTGATGCTACAAAGTTGGTCGCTTATTATTTCTCAATTTATCAGGGCATACCACGATTTTATATCATGGTAAACCATGATTTTGAAGCCATTACGTAGCTAATAATTTGAAAAATGATGGATTAAATAGATATTGACCTCATTAACCTCTTCTCTATGAAAAGAATACTCCCTCTTGTTGTACTTGTGATTTTTAGCACAATTGCTTGGGCTCAGTCGGTTCAGGATGATTTGCGGAAAATCGCTGAATTTCGCCGAATGTCGCCTTCTTTTCAAAAGGATACACTATTGATAGGTACCCAAATTAACCTTGCCACCACCTATAATCGTCTCCAGAAATTAGACTCTGTCCGCTATTGGCTCTGGGAAAGTGAAAAAATGCTATCTAAAACCAAATGGCAGCGAGGATGGGGCTTTTTTTATCGGGCACGTGGTCAATATTATGTGTTTAACCTCAAAAAAGACTCATCGGTAGCCGATTTCATCAAGTCCATAGCGATTTGGGAAAAAGAAAAGAACTGGCGACAAGCAGGGATTGCCAGTGCACGACTTGGCAACGCACTATTGATGGATTTACAATTTGACAAAAGTCTTTTTTACCTCAACCAAGCCCTCAAAACGTTTGAAGAACACAACGACTATTTTAGCCAAGCCAATACACTCAACTACATGAGTAATGTGTATCGAAGTATGAACAATTATACCAAAGCATTGGAAATACATCGTAGGGTTATGTATCTGGTTGGAAAGTACAAACTAAGTCCTGATCTTATTCAGTACAAGCACGTAGCCACGTCTTATTTATTCAACAATATGCTGGATAGCGGACGTTATTATTTTGCCAAAGAAGGCATTGATATTGACAAAAATCCTGAAAAAATCAATGATAATTTCACCTATAATCGTCTCACTGAATTTTTCGATGGGGCTGGTATGCCCGAAAAAGTCGTTAAAATGGCCAACTTATCACTACAACTTGCCGAAAAAAATAAGTCGGTGGCTTATGCTCGTACTGCCCATGAAATGCTCCACAAAAGCTATCAAAATCTCAAAAACTATGAACAAGCATTGTACCATTACACCAAAGCGCAGCAAATCAATGACTCTCTCGAAAAGGCTGAAGTGAGTCTCAAGCTCAGTCAGTTGGAAATGCAATACCAAACTCAGAAGAAAGAAACTCAAATAGAACGTCAACGAGCTGAATTGGCCATCAGTAAACAAACCCTTTTGCTCAATGAATCTAAAATGAGTTTTCTAAACAAAGACCTTTTACTTCAACAAGCACTCGTAGCCCAGCAAAACGCAGACAAAAAACGAAAAGAAGCCGAGTTTAAAATCGCCAATCAACAACAAAAAGTAGCGATGGAACAATTGACTCAGCAAAATGAGCTGACTTCCCAGCGGCAAACTCGTAATTTGCTATTGGCCAGTATTGCATTTTTGATGACTCTCGCAGGCGTACTTTTTTATCATAATCAGAGCCTTAAAAGAAAAAACAAAGAAATATCAGCCTCAGTTTTAAAGGGCCAAACCATTGAACGAAAACGCGTAGCGGCTGACCTCCACGATAGCCTCGGCAGCACCATGTCTTCGCTGATTTATACCGTCAATGCCATTGATATTCAAAAGCTTGATGACGACGAGAAAAACGTCTATCAAAACCTCAAACAAATGCTTGATACGGCTTACAACGAAATCAGGCTCCTCTCCCACAACCTCTTGCCAGAAGAGTTTGAAAAGCAAGGTTTGGCCGAAGCACTCAAGCACTTTGTACGTAAAATAAACCAAACCAAAGCCATTCAATTCGACCTCTCAATCGACCCAAAATTAGAACGGCTACCACCTAAAATTGAATTTGAACTCTACAGCATCTGCCTCGAACTCATCAATAACATCTTAAAACACTCAAAAGCCACTCAAGCTCAAATTAATTTATCAGCCCGCGCGGCGGACCGTTCCAATGGGGAGGTAAAATTGATTGTTTCCGACAACGGTATCGGCTTTTTTGAAAATGATTCTGACGGAAAAGGCATAAAAAACGTAAAAGCCCGCGTAGAAAGCCTCAATGGAACTTGGAAAATTGATTCAAAACAGGATGAAGGAACATCCTCCATCATCTCTATCCCTTTATAAATCAATGAAAAAGCTGCTAACTTTTATTCTCCTCACGAGCATTTCTTTGTGCAGTTGGGCGCAAAAGGAGGTTTTTCGTATTGATAGTATTCCTTCAAAAGGTATATTGCTTGACAAAGGGTGGAAATGGCACGCGGGAGACAATCCTGATTTTGCCAAACCTGATTTTGATGATTCAAAATGGGAGAACATTGACCCAAACACCGACATTTATAATATTCCCCAAAAAGTATATAATCAATCAGTAAGTTGGCTTAGAATCCATTTAGAATTTGATAGTTCCTTAGTTAATAAGCTTATTGTATTTCAAATAAATCAAAACATTGCATCTGAAATTTATTACAATGGAAATTTGATTAAAACCTATGGAAAAATTAGCAATAATTTTGATAAAATTATTGCTTTTAGAGCATTTTGTGAGGCTATTGAATATCAATGCAATACTAATAAATTGGTCATATCTATACGTTTTTCTATTGAAAAAAAACTTCCCTACGTAAATAATCCGCCGATTTTAAAATGTTTTTCGCTTGTGGTAAACACACCTATTCATGCTCCTAAATTTGCTGTGTTTAGTAAAAGATATGAGAAGATTACAGCCTTAGAAGCAGGCATTTTTTTTATATTGGCTTTATTACATTTTAGGTTTTATATGATTTATAAAAAACAAAAAGCAAATATTTATATTTCAGTTGCAGTTGTAGCTATTTGTTTGGGTCAAATTATTTCTACAAATTTTTTATATGAAAGTGGCTTCTTAAAACCAATTGCTTATTTGACGTTTATGACTTTTATTTTACGAAACTCAATTTACATAACTTTTGCTTATGTAGCTGTTTACACAATCCATACAAATAAATTTAAGCCATCTTTTTGGTTTATTACTATTTATACTTCATTGAGTAGTATTTTTATATTGTTTTTTCACAAAATCGGGGTTATTTTTACCTTAATTTTTCCTCTTTTATTTATAACTGTTGAGATATTAAAACTTACAAATCGAATTAAAGGCAAAATCATATTGTCTGTGGGGTTAATTACATCTTCCATACTTTATCTTATTTACCTTATAATGGTTTTTAATCAGTTTAAAGGGATTCAAATAACCGAAAATTTCTACTTATTGGATTTATTGTTTCATTTAAGTGTACTTATTTTTCCGATAGCTATTTCAATATATCTTTCAAATGAATATGCAGGAACAAGTCTTAAGTTAGAAAATAGACTGGTAGAATTAAGAAAACTCTCCCAAGAAAAACAGGAAGCCTTACAAAAACAAAACGCCGAACTCCAAGCCGCCCTGCTCCAAGGCCAAACCATTGAACGAAAACGCGTAGCCGCCGACCTACACGATAGCCTCGGCAGTACCATGTCCTCGCTGATTTATACCGTCAATGCCATTGATATTCAAAAACTTGATGACGACGAGAAAAACGTCTATCAAAACCTCAAACAAATGCTCGATACGGCTTACAACGAAATCAGGCTCCTCTCCCACAACCTCTTGCCAGAAGAGTTTGAAAAACAAGGTTTGGCCGAAGCACTCAAGCACTTTGTACGTAAAATAAACCAAAGCCATTCAATTCGACCTCTCAATCGACCCAAAATTGGAACGGCTACCACCCAAAATTGAGTTTGAACTCTACAGCATCTGCCTCGAACTCGTCAATAACATCTTAAAACACTCAAAAGCCACTCAAGCGCAAATCAACTTATCAGCCCCCGCCCTGCGAGGGTCCGACCGCGCGGCGGATCGTCCCAATAGGGAGTTAAAATTGATGGTTTCCGACAACGGTATCGGCTTTTTTGAAAATGATTCTGACGGAAAAGGCATAAAAAACGTACGTGCACGCGTCGAAAGCCTTAATGGAACTTGGAAAATCAAAAACTCTGAAAATCAAGGAATTACAAACACCATTTCGATTCCTTTGTAAATCAATGAAAACTCTACTGGCAACGTTCCCTCAAAAAAGTTTGTAGTTCAACATGGAGAATAAAACAATCTACTCCACTAACCCGTGCCTCAGGGCGTATTTAGTGAGGCCAATCGCACTTTTGACGTTGAGTTTATGAAACAAATTTCGACGATGGGTTTCGACGGTCGAAAGGCTGATATACAGTTTTTCGGCGATTTCAGGGCTTGAAAACTCCAAGGCAATCAGCTTTAACACTTCTATTTCGCGCTCAGTAAGATTTTGAATAGTAGCAGGTTGGGCATTGTTCAAATCTTCGCCAGGATGTGCCGAAAGTTCATCAACAATCGCAGGGCTAAAGTACCTTTTTCCTCCCATCACCTGTTGAACAGCCCGCTCTAATTCTTCTTTGTCCGCTTTTTTAAGAATATATCCATGTACCCCCGCCTTGATGGCCTCGCGAATGTGAATGGCCTCTTCCACCATCGTCAGCATCAAAATCCGAATCGTTGGATGGTGCTGCCTGATTTGGAGGGTCAAATCAACGCCACTCAAGTGAGGCATATTAAAGTCCAAGACCACCAAATCTACGGGGTCATTGGCCAAAAAAGTCAATACATTTTTACTGTTATCAATCGTCGCCACAATCTTCACCTCTGGGATTCGTCTGAAAAGTAGTTTTAGACTTTCCAAAATCATTTGGTGGTCGTCCACAAGGAGTACTCTGATCATGTTTTTACGGTAGGGTTAAGGAAGCGCACAATATAGTATTTTCCTTCGATAAATATTTCGTTAAAAAATCAAGGACAAAATATACCTCATGGTTTTCCATGATTTTGTACCAAAAATTCACCTTTCCCTAGGAATATCACCAACTTTTTTAGTATCTATGGACTTGATAGCTTTATCTGCCTTTGGTACACGACTTTGCCCTATGAAACCTTTCATTTTCCTAGTCTTTTTGGTGAGCCTCTGGGGAGCATTTGTTACTGTTGCATTGAGCCAGTCGTCCGAAAACCTCTCCCCCCAAGAATCAGCTACGGTGAAAGACCATTTTCAAAAAGTGGATGATTTTATGAACGATGACAACTACGATTCGGCTCAATACTGGCTCAATCGCGTCGATTTGTTGCTCACCATCAAAAAACCAACCTACTTTACGTACCTTTTTCACAGTCGGCAGTGCGAAATTTATTACTTCAATAACTTGGTCGAAATTGGCATCAAAGAAGCAAACAAAGGCTTGGCCGTGGCAAAATTATTAAACGACCGCAGTCTATTGGCCGACTCTTTCAATTTTTTGGGTCTATTTTATATCAATTCCGAACAACTCAAAAATGCCGAAGCTAGCCTATTAAAAGCCCTGAGCTATACCTTAGAAGATAACGACCAAGGCAAAGCCGATTACTACAACCTAACGCAGAAATACCACATTTACGGCAACTTAGCGGAGGTTTATATCAACCAACGGCAGTACGGAAAAGCCATTACGGCCATCGACAGTTCCATGAAATTAGCCCTTCAAAAAGGGAAAGTACGGCCGTATGCTCTAGGCCAATTTACCAAAGCGGAGTTGTTGCTCAAACAAGGAAACGCCAAAGAAGCCATGCAGTATTACGAACAAGCCCAACGCACCTGCAAACAGGCCAAAGATTTTACCAACTTGCGGGATGTGTATTTGGTTACGTTTTCGGGAATTGCTAAATGTCAGCTTCGGCTCAATCAGTTGCAGAAAGAGCTTATTTCGCAAGGGTTGGAATTTTACCACAATCAAAAAGACATCAATCGCTATTATTCTCTGTTGTTTATCAACGATGCGATTCAGATTTTCAAACAAACCAAAGACTACAAACTTTTGGCCGAATGCCTAGAAATCAAATCAGACATTGAAAATCAAAACGTAAAAGGAAGCCTTAAAAAGCTGGAAACGACCGTCAATGTAAGCCTTCGTAACGAAAAGAAAGTGCTTGAAATGGAGCTTCAAAAAGTAAAAGCTTACCAAGAAAACGAGCGTAATCGAGAGCAAAATCTTACCATCATCTTGGGGCTTGTTGCCGTTATTGTTGGGATTTTGATATGGACCAACCAAAAATTGGTGGCTAAAAACCGTGAGTTGGTGCAGAAGAACCAAGCGATTTCGGCAGCCCTCCTCCAAGGCCAAACCACCGAACGCAAACGCATCGCCGCCGATTTGCACGATAATCTGGGTGGGACTATGTCGGCACTCAACTGGAGCCTTGAAGCTATCGACATCAAAAAACTTAGTCCACAAGAGCAAGATGTATATGAGCACGTCAAAAGAACAATTGCCAATGCGCACGAACAAGTACGACTCCTTTCGCACAATCTTCTCCCCGATGAATTTGAAAAGCAAGGACTTATCGAAGCACTCCGCTATTTAATCCGTAAAATTAACCAAAACAAAACGACTCATTTCAACCTTGACATTGACCCACAAATCGGGCGGCTTGACAAGCGTGTCGAATTTGAGTTGTACAGCATTTGTTTGGAATTGGTCAACAATATCCTTAAACATAGTCAAGCCACCGAAGCGCACCTCCAGCTAAGGCTTGAAAATGAGCGTCTTTTGTTGACCGTCACCGACAACGGCAAAGGGATTTTTGACAACGCCTCCGATGGTAAAGGAATGAAAAATATCAAAGCACGCGTGGAGAGCCTCGGAGGAAAATGGAATTTTGAAAACCTTACCGAAGGGGGAGTATTGTCTCAAATTACCCTGCCTAGTTGAAACCTCATTTCACTAATCCGTGGCGCATGGCGTACTTGACTACGCCCGCTACACTCTTTACACCAAGCTTTTGCATCAAATTTCGGCGGTGCGTTTCTACCGTTGGCACGCTTATACACAGAATGTCCGAAATTTCGTTGGTTGAAAACTCGCTGGCAATCAGTTTGATAATTTCAATTTCGCGGCTTGTCAGGTGTAAAATCGTGTCGGGACGGGCATCGTTTAGGTCTTCGGGCGCTGAGGAAGATAGTTCTTCAATCACGGCTTCGCTGTAGTATTTTCGACCCGACATTAGGGTATAAATCGCCTTTTCTAACTCCTCACGTCCTGATTTTTTTAAAATATAGCCATTTACTCCTGCTTTTATCGCTTCTCGGATGTGCGTGGCATCTTCGGCCATGGTCAAGAGAAGAACCTTCACCGTCGGAAACCGCTCTCGCAAGACAAGCGTCAAATCAATCCCACTCAAATGGGGCATGTGTAAGTCCGACACAACGATATCGACTTCGTGTTCTTCGAGAAAACTC
The DNA here is from genome assembly GCF_003711225.1 of Runella sp. SP2. Classification (NCBI taxonomy): domain Bacteria; kingdom Pseudomonadati; phylum Bacteroidota; class Cytophagia; order Cytophagales; family Spirosomataceae; genus Runella; species Runella sp. SP2. The sequence goes on from NZ_CP031030.1 coordinate 3,159,665, forward strand.
ATCACATTTCGGCTATCGGTAAACGTAACCGCAACCGTAATATTTTCAATCGTTCCGAAGAGCATTTTTAGGCTGTCTAACACGATTTGGTGGTCATCAACAATAACAAGCCGAATGGATGATTGCATTTGTTCTCAATTTTCTACAAAATAGTGGCCTTCTAACTTTAAAACTACTCATGGTTTTCCATGATTTTTCACCAAAAAACCATTAAAAAAGCCCCTGCTGATAAAGGCAGAGGCTAAAATTAAGAAAGGGTATGGAAAACTTAAATTCTTATGCAGTGGGTTCGGTCTCGGCAGTTGGCGCCTGAGCTTTCTTTTCCACAGGTTTGATGTTGCTCGATAAATACGAATAAATAGCGGGAATAATGTAGAGCGTCAGAATGGTAGAAAACAACAATCCTCCCACCACTGAAATCCCCATCGAGACGCGACTTTCAGAACCTGCCCCTAGGGCCAACGCAATTGGCAAAATACCTAGAATGGCACACAAACTCGTCATCACAATCGGACGGAAACGGGCTACTGCGGCTTCTCTTACCGCTTGCAATTTGTTTATGCCTGACTCTTTCCGCTGGTTGGCAAATTCCACAATCAAAATCCCGTTTTTGGTCACAAGTCCCACCAGCGTAATGATTCCGATTTGGCTAAAAATATTGAGGGTTTGGCCAAAATCCCAGAGCGACAACAACGCGCCACAAACCGCCAAAGGTACCGTCAAAAGGATGATAATTGGGTCAACAAAACTTTCAAACTGCGCGGCCAAAATGAGGTAAATCAACACCAAGGCCAAGCCAAAGGCAAACAAAAGGCTGGAAGAACTATCCTTAAACTCCCGCGACTGCCCGTCGAGGGCTGTGGTATATGATTCGTCAAATACCCCTTTCGCAATTCGATCCATTTCGTCCAAAGCTTTTCCTAACGTTACTCCCTTGGCCAAACCTGCGGTAATGGTAGCTGCCGAAGAGCGGTTGAAACGGAACAACTGAGGTGGCGAACTTTGCTCGGTAAGTTTTACAAAATTATCAAGCTGAATCAACTCTCCTCGGTTACTTTTTACAAACAATGATTTCAAATCCATCAAATCATCACGGTCTGTACGGTCAATTTGTCCAATGACTTGGTATTGCTTTCCGTTCATCAAGAAATAACCAAATCGGCGACCAGAAAGACCCAATTGCAAGGTTTGGGCAATGTCTTGGATAGATACTCCCAGGTTTTGGGCTTTATCACGGTCAATTTCGAGGCGAATTTCAGGCTTGGTAAACTTCAAATTGATGTCGGTTCCTACAAACATCGGACTTTCGTTCACGCGCTTCATCAATTCAGGAATCACCGCCCGCAATTTCTCATAACTCGTCGCTTGTACAACGTACGACACGGGAAAACTACTACCTCCTCGTTGTCCCGTTTGAATGGTTGGGTCTTGCAAAACAAACGATTTCGCCCCCGACAGTTTCGCCACTTTTGATTGTACGGCATCGGCGATTTCCATTTGCGAGCGTTGGCGCATCATAGGCTCACTTAATACCACCCGAACGAAGCCCGTATTGGTCGCATTGGTTGAGAACCCTGGCGCCGTAATCGTGATTAAGGCATCCCGCTCGTTGGCTTTTACTTCATCTTCCACTACTTTCCCAAACATTTTAAGGTAGCGATCCGTAAAGTCAAAGGTTGCGCCTTCTTGCATGGTCAGTGAAACCCGAAAACCACGACGGTCCTCCATGGGAGCCAATTCGGAAGGAATGGCTTCATATTTGAACAAGGCATAAATGACGCCCACAAACGCTATCATCAGCACCCATGCCATCCAACGGATTGTCATAAAAGACGCCAATGACGACTCGTATGCGTTGTTCAACCACAAAAAGAATGGTTCCGTAACACGGTACAACCAAGGTTGTGAGTGGCTCGATTTTAGCAATTTGGAGCTCAACATCGGCGTCAATGTCAGCGACACAAAAGCCGAAATAATGACGGAGCCAGCTACCACAATCCCAAATTCGCGGAACAATCGCCCCGTTACCCCTTGTAAGAAAATGATGGGTAAGAACACCGCCGCCAAGGTGACAGTTGTTGAAATAATGGCAAAATAAATTTCTTTAGAACCCTCAATCGCTGCCTCTCGTGGCGACAGTCCTTCTTCGATTTTGGTATAAATGTTTTCCAGTACCACGATGGCATCGTCCACCACCAGACCAATCGAAAGTACGATTCCGAGCAGGGTCAACACATTGATAGAAAAGCCCATGATGTACATCAAAAAGAACGTTCCGACCAAGGATACGGGAATCGCCGTCAGCGGAATAATCGTACTCCGCCAATCGCGCAAGAAGATAAAGATAATCAAGGCCACCAGAATGAAGGCGGTGATGATGGTTTCTTCTACTTCCAAAATCGAAAGTCGCACCGAACGGGTATAGTCAAACCCAATCGCCGCCACAATATCTGGTGGAAGGTCTTTTTTGATTTGGTCAATACGCTTGTAAACCTCATCTACAATCGCAATTTGGTTCGCCCCAGGCTGAGGCACAACGGCCACACCCACCATCGGAACACCATCGCGACGCATCAGGGTACGTTCGTTTTCGGGAGCTAGTTCTGCCCTACCTACGTCCATAAACTTCACCACCCGATCAGATTCCTCTTTGACGATGAGGTTATTAAATTCGTCAACGGTGGTCAAACGTCCAAGCGTACGCACCGTAAGCTCAGTAGTTGCCCCTTCAATCGACCCCGATGGAAGTTCAATATTTTGGCGCGTCAAGGCGTTCAACACGTCGATGGCCGTAAGGCGATACGAAGCCAATTTGAGCGGATCAATCCACAAACGCATGGCGTAGCGTTTTTCTCCCCAAATTTGAATCGAACTGACCCCCGAAATGGTTTGTAAACGTTCCTTTACTTGGCGTTCAACAATGTCGTTCAAATCCAGCATCGAGCGCTTATCGCTCTTCACGTTCATGAAGAAAATGGGGTTTGAATCGGCATCGGCTTTGGACACAATCGGTGGGTCAATATCGCGCGGCAATAAGCCCAACGAACGAGATACGCGGTCGCGCACGTCGTTGGCTGCCGTTTCCAAATCCACGCCCAAATCAAACTCCACAGTAATGTTACTTCGTCCATCTCGGCTGGCCGACGTCAAGGTCTTAATCCCCGAAATCCCGTTGATAGATTCCTCCAAGGGTTCGGTGATTTGAGATTCAATAATCTCGGCATTGGCCCCCGTATAATTGGTCATTACGTTGATCACGGGCGGATCCACGCTCGGGTACTCCCGTACCCCAAGGTACGAAAAGCCAATCAACCCGAAAATAATGATGATGAGCGACATCACCACTGCCAATACGGGTCGTTGAATGCTGGTTGTTGATAATGATGCCATGATAGTTTTGTTTTACTTCTTAATATCCACTTCTCCGCCTGCTTTCACTTGCAAGATACCCGAAGTAATGAGGGTATCACCTGGCATCAAGCCCTTGATAATTTCGATTGTTTTATCGTTCCGAATCCCAATTTCTACCGCAATTGTTTCGGCTTTGTTATTCTTCACGATAAAGACACGGTGCCCACGAAGGTCAGGAATAACGGCTTCGGTAGGAACGATGATGGCGTTGGGTTTGGCATTTAGGATGATTTCTACACGCGCAAACGCGCCAGGCACTAACTTACGCCCTGGATTCGGGCTGGTGGCGCGCAGGGTAAGGGTACGGGTACTTGGGTCAATCTTTGGCTCAACGGCATATACTGTCCCACGGAATTTCTCATCTCCACCTTCGGTCGAGAACGTAATACTTGTTCCTTTGCGAACACTTGTGGCGTATTTGGCGGGCACCGAGAAGTCGAGTTTGGCAGGGTTTACGTTGGTGAGGGTAGCAATGCGGGTGGCATTGTTTACGTAACTTCCCGAACTGATGTAGCGCAATCCGACAGTTCCATCAAAAGGCGCTTTAATGACCGTTTTCGCAATTTGAGCTTTTAGGTTTTCAATGTCGGCATTCATACTGTTCAAGTTGGTCAAACTGATGTCATAATCACGCTGGCTAATGGCCTCTTTTTCCAACAATCGTTTCTGCCGCTCTTCGTTTACTTCGGCCAATTTTTTCTGGTATTCTAATTTTTGAAGTTGAGCCTGTAAATCGGCATCATTGATACGAATCAGGACTGTCCCTTTTTGGATATAGTCTCCTTCTTTAAAATTGATAGAAGTGATTCGCCCTGCAATTTCACTTCGAATTTCCACTTCTTCGTTGGCGATGATGGTACCTGTCGAGAGAATTTTCTCCTCAATTCGTTGATTTTGTACCACCAAAATCTCAATGGGAGCTGGCCCACCTGCTTTACCTGGGGCTCCACCTTTGGCACCCGCGCCCGCATTTTTTCCTGCTCCCGCTCCTTTTTCCTCTTTTTTGGAGGCGTATTCTTTTAAACGAGGGTAAAAGGCTAAACCGGTAATAAGTAGAATAACTAAAATTGTGACAACGGTTTTTACGGGCTTGCTCATTGGTTAGTAAATAGTAATATATATCTGCTTAGTAGAGGTTCAGATAAGGTAACACCATAATTAGGCAAAAAAGGTCGCTTTCGCGGCTGGCATCGACGAATTTGTTTTTTGTGTCGCTTAAAAGAAACAAAAAAGCGACGCTCTTGGAGCGCCGCTTTTACGTATATAGTACACAAAATCTAACTTATCGACGAATATTCAACGTAAACGTCTTGTAGTTTTCGCTTGGTTTGATGTCGAATGAACATTACGTTTATCCTTAACTAAATATCCTAACGCCGCGAATTACTACAAGATACCCCAATAAAACCGTCAGTGGTACTAGGATTAGGAGTAGCAACAAACTCGCTTTCTTAGCAACTGGAGGGGAGATTTCCCATTGTTTATACTCAAGAAAAAGCCCTATCAACAAATTAGAAACACCAGTCGATAGTATCAAATACCTTAGCAACAGATTTTCAGTTAATAGTGCAGGATAAACTATTGCCCCTCCTAAGACTACTAAAACTGTCGGGTAAGTTTTACAAAATTTATGTTCAAAAAAAAGACCTAGACCTAATACAGAGATACCCGCCAATACTATTATATACTTTAGCACCAAGTATTCAGAAAACACAGCAAAATAAACTGTCGCAGTTCCCAAGCAAATCAGGGTTAACTTGTATATTTTTTTCATCTTATGTTGTTTTTGGGAAAGTTAATAACTGAAAAATAAACTTTAAAACAAACTAATTAAAATTTCATTCCTTAATAAAACCATTTGAAACAAAAAAGCGACGCCTTGAGGGCGCCGCTTTTACGTATATAGTACACAATATCTAACTTATCGACGAATATTCAACGTAAACGTCTTGTAGTTTTCGCTTGGTTTGATTTGGTCGTTACCCGTCAATGTCAACACCAATGGAAAGTTTTGAGTGGCGGCAACTGTCGTTGGAATACCTTCCAAAATTTCAAACTTGATGTAAGCAGAGCTACTGTTGGCAGGAATCGTCACCGAACCTTTGCTTTCCAAAATACGATAGTTGATATTTTCAACTGCTGTGCTTTTTGCCGCATCAATGACGTAGCCAAATGTGGTAGCTTCTGTACGTTGTGCACCTACCAATTGTACCAAAATACTATCTCTTTTGATTGCCTGACGCACAGTACGCTGCGCCGCACCATTTGATACGTTGTTGGTGGGCTGCGTTGCAAAACCCGTACGTGGGTTTTTAAACTCTACCACTGGAGCCATATCGTACGTCCAAGAAGGATTTTCAAAGCATGACGTAAGCGACAACGCCATTGCTCCTACTACTAAAAATTGAATGAATTTATTTTTCATGTTTTGTTCAATGTTTAAGTAACTGACTTGAGCCATCTTCTGCTTTAGCTCTTAGTAACCACGGTTCTGCTTCAAGTTTGAATTAAGTTGAACTTGAGCTGTAGGAAGTGGTGCTAAAATGCGGAAGTCATCGTAAGGAACCACAGCCGAAAGGCTCGCCTTAGTGATGGTTTGTCCACGGCGTTTCAAATCAAAGAAACGGTGTCCTTCCAAGTACAATTCCAAACGACGCTCTACCATAATGGCTTCAATTAAATCAGCTCCTTTCACTGTAGCGGCGACTGGCGTAGCGCCCGAGCGTGTACGAATACGGTTCAAATCTGCCAAGGCCAAATCATCTTTTCCAGTAGCGGCATACGCTTCAGCACGGATAAGCAATACTTCTGAAAAACGAATTACAGGAATATTATCCGTAAATGGCCCTCTTGAACCTGGATATTTGCGGCTAAACACCACCGATTCTCCACCTTTTACCCCAGCAAACATCGCTTGTGTACGACGAACATCTGTTGCTTCGTACAAGGCAAGTAGCTCGCTGGTAGGAACAACGTCCGCCCAGTTACCTGTTGTTAGGTTGGTCGTCAATGAGTGCATTGATTCGTTAGCTCCCAAACCTTCGGTTGCCTGAACATAATTAATTTCAAAAAGTGACTCTGGGTTTGGAGCTGCCGTAAATGCTGATGTGTAATTGGCACCACTTACAAGTACAGCACCGTTAGGCGCATCAAGTGCCGCGGTAGCATAAGTAATAGCATCTGCATATTTTTCCCAATAGAGGTAAACGCGGGCCAAGAGGGCATTTGCGGCCGCTTTATTGGCACGAAGACGGTTACCAGTGGCAGGGAACAACGCAATCGCTTCTTTCAAATCTTTTTCGATCAATTGATACGTTTCCTCAATCGTTGAACGAGATTTAAAATCCGCTTTGGTCACGTCATCTGTAGGTTCGGTGCGCAAAATCATACCCAAGTTTGCTCCACCCACAACTTTGGTAGGCTCGTAGCAAAATACCCGCGCCATATCAAAGTACAACAAAGCACGCAAAAACAAGGCTTCTGCTTTGATTTGCGCTTTCTCAGCTTCAGTAGTGTTAGCGCCACTAATTCCTTTAATGATGAAGTTCGCTTCGTTAATACCCGCATAATTGTCCCAAAATTGCTGCATGTGAGCACTCGGTGCATTTACACGCTCGTTGAAATAACGGTTTGAGTTAGTATTGGTCAAACGAACGTTATCAGCCATGATTTCGGGAGCAATCATCATACGAGCTCCATAGTAAGTGTTTGGTTGTAAACGGTCATACACTGAAATCAAAAGGGCACGCACCCCCGTAATATCAGTCAAAGCTACTTCTGTACTTATCGACTGTTTTGGCTCTGTATTGAGCAAGTCGCTACACGATGTAGCCACCATTGCCAATACCACCAACGATATATTTTTAAGTTGTTTTGTCAACATGTCTTTTACGATGGTTTGAAATTAAAACTCGATTTGGATCCCCCCTGTCACTTGCTTACTTTGCGGATAACGTCCGATTTCAGTAAGCAAAATTTCTGGGTCTAAACCTGTGTACGCAGTCCAAGTCAACAAGTTGATGGCTTGAGCAAAGAAACGTACTTGGGTCAGTTTAAGCCGTTTTGTAATACTCGATGGCAAATCATACCCAACGGTTACTTGTTTCAAACGAACGTAACCCGCATTTTCGAGTTGCTTGGTAGAGAACGTCTGAACAGTACTGCTTCCTGGCTCAGTACCACCTTCGTAGGCACGTGGTACGCGTGTGATTTGCCCTGGCGTTGTCCAGCGCGCAAGTTGAGTCTGCATGTTGTTCCAACCTGCAGACGCTGAGCTTTCCATAAAGAAGCCGTTGTTGTTCAACACTTGGTTACCCCACTGACCTTGGAAGAAGAATTCCAACGAAATGCCTTTGTATGAAAGACGGTTAGTTACGCCACCAAACCCTTTTGGAAGCGGTGTTCCTTGGATTCTTGAATCACGAGCTTGAACTGTATAAGTGATGTTCCCGAGTGAATCTAACCACATCGAACGACCATCGGCTGGGTTAACTCCTGCATAAGTTGGATACCAGTTGATAAACACTGGTTGTCCTACCCACAGACCCGTACCGATATTGTTTTGACCAGGCAACAATTGAAGGATTTTGTTACGCTGGAAAGAAACGTTCCAGTTTGTTTCCCAACGGAAACCACCTTTGTTAATGTTTACGTGATTAAATTCAACTTCTAAACCTTTGTTTTCAACTTTTCCAAGGTTTTCGTTGATAGAACCAAAACCGCTATCGTTAGGCAAAGGACGAGACAACAACAACTTATCGTTGATTTTACGATACACTTGTACCTCCCCAAAAATACGTCCGCTGAAGAGTGAATAGTTTACCCCTGCGTTGAGCGTAGATGCTACTTCCCACGATAAGTTAGCATTTCCTAATTGCGAAGGACGGATACCTGGTAGGTCGATGTACTGACCACCCAAACCGAACAATGCGCGTGAAGCGAAGTCACTGATGTTGTTGTTACCTGCTTTACCATAACCAGCAAATACTTTCAACTCAGACAACCATGAGTATTTTTTCAAGAAGCTTTCTTCTGACAAACGGTAACCTACTGAAAGCGCAGGGAACAAACCGTAACGGCTGTTTGAACCAAAACGTGAAGACCCATCGTAACGCAACGTTGCAGTACCAATCAATCTGTCTTTGTATCCATAATTAAATGAACCAAATACACTGGCAATACGCCATGTTGTATAAGTACCAGTCGTTGTGATTGGACGAGCAGCTGCTGCCAACGTACGGAACAAACCGTTAGGGAAGCCTTGTCCTGTAGCAGATACTACTTCGGAGATTTGTTCACGGTACTCTCCACCTACCAAGGCGCCAATTTCGTGGTCACCGATGGTTTTGTTGTAATTCAACGTTTGAGCAGTGTTCCAGTTTAGACTGTAACGGTTAGAGACGGTTGCACTACCACCTGTTGACGCAAATTGCGGAACGATTGGGTCACGATACGCATCATCACGGTTGTTGGCATAGTCAAGACCGTAGAAAGAACGGAACTTCAACCCTGGAATGATTTCGTAGTTCACTGCCAAGTTACTAACCGTTTGAATCGTGGTATTTAAACGGGTTTCGTACTCTACACTTTGTACTGGATTGTAGCTAAATGCCCCTGTAAGTGGTGCATTATATGAACCATCCGCTTTGTAAACGGGCTGGTTTGGCAAAATCAACGCTGCGGCAAAGAATGGGCTATTGATAAAAGCTCCGTCCGCGATGGCACCGTTTTGAGTAGTAGCAGCAAGACCAATTGAAGTCTCAATTTTTAGTTTTTTATTGGCTTGGTGATCCACGTTTAAGCGAACTGTTCCACGACCAAAGTCAGACTTAATTACTTGTCCTTCTTGGAAGTTGTACGAGGTTGCCAAGTAAAAGTTTGTTTTTCCATCACCACCCGTAGCAGAGGCATCAATCATACGAAGGCGACCACGCTGATACACATAGTCTTGCCAATCGGTGTTTTGAACCGTAGCAGGATCACCATATTGTGCAATGGCATTGGCACGCGCAGTTTCTACCGAAGCGTTTGTTGCTCTAGCGCGGTTTTCAAAACCTTCAATTTTAAGGGTCGCAAACTCTGCCGCAGTTAGCACATCCAATTTCTTCAACACATCCGTAAAACCATCTTGGATAGATACTTTGAATTTGGTTTTACCAGCTTTACCACGCTTTGTAGTAATCAATACCACCCCGTTTGACCCTTGCGCACCATAGATAGCTGACGCCGCCGCATCTTTCAACACTTGGATGGACTCGATGTCGTTAGGGTTCAATGATGCAAGTACGTTTGAGCTTGCAACACCTGACAAACCACCGCTCGCTACTTGTACCCCATCAATGATGTAAAGTGGGTCGTTACCAGCGTTGATTGAACCAACCCCGCGAACGCGAACGTTGATACCACCCCCAGGCTGACCACTCGTAGCGGTTACCTGTACCCCTGCCGCGCGACCTTGGAGGGCACGGTCAACAGTTTGCATCGGCAAACCTTCAATGGTTTTTCCACTTACTTGAGATACCGCCGCAGTGATATTCTTTTTCGCAGAAGAACCACCATAAGCCGTTACCACTACCTCATTGAGGTTGTTGGCTTCTGGAGTAAGCGTTACGTTAATGATTGTTTTGGAACCTACTTCAGCGGTTGTTTTTTCAAAACCTACGAAGCTAAATACAAGTTGGCCACCGTTTGAAACCGCGATTTTGTACTTTCCATCAGCATCGGTATTCACACCGCGCGTTGTCCCTTTGACAACGACCGTCACCCCTGGTAGGGCTGTTCCATCTTCACTGCTTGTTACCGTTCCTGAAACGGTTCGCTCTTGTGCTCGAAGCTGCACACAAAAACTCATCAACAAGCAAAAGCTTGCGAGTAAAATTTTACGCATACGATTTAGTTGGTTTTTAGGTTGATTCTAATGTGTTTTGCAACACACAATTGTAAACCTGTTACGGTTTATAATTGTTCCGTAAAATTAAGCAAGAACGCAATAAGTTGCAAGCACATCATTTAGTTTACCAACTATTTATTATCCCAAATGGATTATTTTGTGGTTATTTTAAACGCAAAAAGGAAAGCAAATGCTTTCCTTTTTGAAATAAGTACCAATAAAATATACCTAAGCGATTAGTAGCCTGGGTTTTGTTCAATGATTGGGTTCTGCGTCTTTTCAGTATCTGGGATTGGCCAGATAAAACGAAAATCCGCATAAGGAATCGCTGCTTGAGTTGGATTGATTGCTCCCCCCACACGGTACAAAGCAGCACCTTGTGAAGCGTTTGCATACTTAGCAGGGATACCACCTGTGGTAAAATCAGGGTCAACGGCATTGCGGTGAATATCCGCCCAACGCTTTCCTTCTGCTAAAAACTCAATTCTTCTTTCCAACAAAATAGCCGCAATAAGCGCTTTTTTATCAGCAAAGCTGGCAGCAGTATAAGCTTCTGTTGCAGGCGCGGCAAGTGCACGGTTACGTACTGCGTTCAATAGAGCAATAGCTCTGTCAGAAACGCCTGTAGCTTGACGAGCTTCGGCTTCAGCTGAGTTCAACAGTACTTCTGCGTAGCGAATCTGCGGTGCAAAGTCAGCTCTTTCGGTGTAAGACGTATATTTTCTAGTGAACACGTTTACCGTTGAAGCTCCGTTGGCATTGGCACCAGTAAGGTACAATTGCGTACGACGCTTATCAGTTTCCAACCATTTCGCATTGTTCCAAATGATTGGCGAAATAGCCAACAAACCACGCGCACCTAAGTTAGCAGCACCGTACATACTTGGCAAGGCACCGTTGGTACCAGTGTTATCCAAAGCATCGTTACGAATTGAGAAGATGCTCTCCGTAGAACTATTATTTGTAAATGGCCCATTAGGCTCGTCTGTCAATTTCCAAGCACCAATTGGGCTTACAAATGGCGCTGCTGCAGGTACCAATTTAGCCCCTTCAGCAATCACACCTGCCCAGTCACCTTTGTGCAATTTCACGCGTTGTTTCAAGGCAATGGCCGCCGCTTTTGTCGCACGAACAGTTCCTGGTGAAAGTGTCGCTGGCAAGTTTGTTTCAGCAAAATCCAAATCTGCTAAGATTTTTTCGTAGTTCTCAGCCACCGTTGGGCGAGGAATAGCTCTTACTTGATCTACTGCCGAACCTGAGTTTATGGCAAAATCGCGGTAAGGAACCCCTAATTTATTTCCATTTCCATCCAAGTATGGTCTTGCATAAAGCGTCACGGCTTCGTGGTGCGCCAATGCTCTCAAGAAACGACACTCAGCTTCGTATTGAGACGCAAGTGCAGCAGAAATGATGTTGGTTTGAGCCGCATTTTTAAAGCCATCAATCGAAATGTTTGCCTTATTAATAAGTGCGTACAACGCTCCCCAGTGCCCTACGTTATTGGCCGTGGTGGTGTTGTAAGTAGCTTGGTAAGTAATTTGGAAGAAAGCTGCCACGTTGATAACGTCTTCGCCGCGTGCATCACCTTGTTCGATGTTGGCCGCTCCAAAAGGATACCCACGTACAGAACCATCGGTGTATGGGCTACTTTGTGCTGCATCATATACACCATACAACGACAAGAGGCAACGGTCGGCCGTACTGAATGCACTTGCATCGGTAATGGCGTTAAAAGGGCTTTTGTCCAGGGCGGTTTCGCAACTGCTCATCATCGCCAGTGGAATCGCACCTATTAATATTCTTTTTACTAATGTTTTCATAAATCAATCGTTTGTCGTAGTGTGAATTAAAAACCAACATTTAAACCAAAAGAAACGGTTCTAATTTGTGGACTAACAGCGTTGTCTAAGCCCAACGTACTGATGTTGTCAGGGTCAGCTCCGCTGTATTTTGTCCATACAGCCAAGTTTTGTCCTTGCGCAAACAAACGCAAACTCTGCACAAAACCCTTCGTTGCTTTTGTCAACGCTTTGCTTGGTACACTGTAAGTCAATACGATGTTTTGTAAACGGAGGTAATCGCCGCTCTCTAGGAAACGAGAGTTTGCCAATTGAGATTGGTTGATGTTGTTACCTTGACCATAGTACAATCTAGGTACGTTGGTGATATCACCAGGCTTCTGCCATCTTTGAAGAATCTCACGACCATTGTTTTGGAAACTTTGGTTCATCAACGCATCTTGACGAGTGATGTTGAAGATTTTGTTTCCACCTGAATAACGCAACATTATTTCTAAGCCCAACCCTTTGTAGTTAAAGTTGTTGGTAAATGCACCAAACCATACGGGTGTAGGATTTCCTAAACGCGCACGGTCATTGAAAGTCAGCGACGTTTGAGCGCCCAATGTGCCTTCGTTTTGACCAGAAGCAACGTAGTAACCACCAATTGAGAAAGGAGCACCGTTTGAAATATTCAACTGTGCAAGTGTACCATCCGCTTTCACATAAACTGGGTTACCATTTGCTGAGTTTACACCTGAGAACCGGTATCCGTGAATCACGTTGATGGGTTGACCTACTTCAATCAAGTTATAGCCACCGTTTTGGATGTATGGAACCGCCGTACCACCAATCGAGTAAAGGGCAGTGATTTCGTTTTTGATATTTGAGTAATTGAAGTTGGCATTCCAAGTGAAATCTTTGCTTCTAATGATGTCACCACCAATCGCCAACTCGATACCCTTGTTGCGAAGCGAACCAATGTTTTGAGAAATTGAGTTGCCAGGAACCCCTGCGCTCAAAGGTGTTGGAACACCAAGTACCAAGTTATCAACGTCGTTGATGAAGTAATCCGCTGTTACGTTAAAACGGTTGTTAAGAATACCAATATCAATCCCTACGTCGTACTTGTTACTTGTTTCCCACTGCAAGTCTGAGTTACCAATGGCTGATACTGCAATACCACTGATGTTTCCGTACGGACGAGCACCATACGTACTCAAGTAAGGGAAGCCGCTCAAAGTATTACCAACTCTTGCGTACGAAGCTTTCACTTTCACTTCGTTGATGTATTGGCTCAAGCCGCTGTTTGTCCAGAAGCCTTCTTGCGATACGCGCCAGCCTGCTGAGAAACCTGGGAATACCCCGTAACGTTTTTCAGGTGCCAAAGAGCTTTGTCCATCGCGACGAATCGACGCTTGTACGAAGTATTTGTTGTTGAAATCGTAGTTAAAACGACCAAACAATGACTCAAAACCAGACTGCGTCATCGACCCACCCGTTGTCTGAATGGCTGCACTACCCGTGATAAAGTTTTCTTTGATGAAGAACATATCCGAGATGTTTGAGCCTGACGTAGAGTGCCACTTGTAGTTATCGCGTTGCACTTCGTGACCTGCTGTTAGGTAAATGTTGTGGTTTTTACCCAACGTCAAGTTGTAGTTTAAGTAGTTTTGCCACGTATAACGCAAACGATTTTGGTTTTCGTTGTACACATAACCGTTTGTTCCACCCGTTGATGTTCCGTAACCGTCACCGTGAAGATTTGTCCAGCTTTGGAAGCTGTAATCGCTAAACATATCTGCCGAGAATACCGAGCGCAATTTCAAGCCTTGAATCGGAGAAATTTCGATAAAGCTGTTGTTGATGATACGGTATTTGTCCGAACGGTACTGGTTGTTACGCAACGTAAAGGCCGCATTCGTGAAGTTGTCATCCACCGAAGTCGTGTTAGCGCCTGGGTTCATTGAGTTACCGTTTGGCCAGTTGATGTTAAAACCAGTTGGGTGGTTGGCATTGTAAGGCGACACGTTTGGCAACAAACGAAGCGTTGACGAAATCGCACCACTCAAAGCGTTGGTACCGTTGTTTTGGTCTCCGTCGTCTTGGCGGCTAATGGTGATGTTGTTACCCACTTTGATATACTTGTTTGCTTCGTGTTCTACGTTCAAACGAGCACGGTATGCTTTGTTAAAGTTGGTAATGATAATCCCTTGTTGCTGCGAGTAGTTGAGCGACATATAATAGCTAGTCTTTTCAGTACCACCTTGCGCACTTAGGGTGTGGTTATGCACCGCCGCATTGTTTACCATCACTTGGTCTTGCCAGTTGGTGTTAGTTTGAGCTGCGTCCATGTTGGCACGCAAAGCTTGACCTGCATTGGCCAATTTTTCGTTGGCAATCATCACAAATTCTTGGGCATTCAAGACGTCAAAACGCTTGAGGGCGTTGTTGAAACCGATAGAAGCATCGTAGCTAACTTTACCTCTTCCTTTTGTACCTTTTTTGGTAGTAATCAAAATAACCCCCGCAGCCGCTCTCGAACCATAAATCGCCGTAGCCGATCCATCTTTCAACACTTCCATGTTTTCGATGTCGGCAGGGTTAATATCTCCCAAAGCGTTTGAGTTGGTTGTACTTGCCAAGTTTCCAGAAAGGATAGGCACACCGTCCACCACGATCAATGGATCATTGGCTTGGTTTACTGAGTTTGTACCACGAATACGGATACGTGCTGGCGTGTTAACACCACCACCCACGTTTGTTACCTGTACCCCTGTTGCACGACCAGCCAACTGCTTGTCAATCGAAGGAGTCATCAAGTTGGCGAATTGTTTTGCATCTACCTTTGAAGCAGACCCCGTAAAAGCTTTGCGCTGCTGCACACCGTATCCAACTACTACGACCTCGCTCAGCTCGCTGGCCTGGGATTTAAGCGAAGGATTAATTACTGATTGGCTACCTACCAACACTTCTTGTTCTTCCATTCCTACGAATGAAAACACCAAGGTACTATTGCCATTCGGAACTCGGATAGAGTACTTGCCGTTACCATCCGTAACAGTTCCTGTTAACGTACCTTTCACAACTACACTTACCCCAGGTAATGGAGAACTGTCATCACTACTGGTGACTGCACCAGTAACGGTACGCTCTTGCGCTCTGAGTTGAGTGCAAAAGCCCAATAACAAGCAAAAGCTTGCCAGTAAAAAATTACGCATACGATTTAGTTTGGTTTTTAGTTTAACAAAATGGTGTTAACTCTTTTACTTCGCACAAAAGTTAGGCGCTTTAGTGCTAATGTAAGCGCGAAATTAAAACATGATTAAAAGAATATCTCTAAAAATCAGTAAGTATTCTTAGTAACATCGGCCAACACCCCGAAATTTAGCGACGAAAAATACTTATTTTACTGACAAAACCTTAAACCTTCAACCGAAACAATAAATACAAATTTTGTCCATGATTGAATCCTTTTTAGAAAAAACAGCTCGGTATATTTTTTCAAAACATCCTGACATTCGGCAACTTGAGCAATTATCTATCATTGTTCCTACCCGACGGTCTGGGTATTTTTTAAAACGTGCTTTGGCGCAGTGTTCTGCTCAGCCATTTTTGGCACCTGAAGTCGTCGCAATCGACGATTTTGTAGCTGACCGTTGCAAGATAGAAATTGCCGATAATGTGAGCCTACTCTTTGAATTATACGATATTTTCAAGCAAGTTGATAAAAACATCACCTTCGACCGCTACTTGCAATGGGGTAGTATGCTACTGCGTGACTTTGACCAAATTGACCAGTATCTGATTGATGCCGATTACCTTTTTGACTATATCACCGAGGCCAAAGCCCTCGAACGGTGGCAAGTTGATTGGCCAAACAGCAACGTTTCTACGCAATCAGACCGCCTAAAAGCGTATTTTGAATTGTTCTCAAACCTTAAAAAGGTATATTTTTCATTCAAAAAAGACCTAAAAGAGAGAAACAGGGCGTTTCGTGGAATGGCCTACCGAGATTTAGCTGAAAATGCAGTTGATGTCCTACTCACCGCCGACCATTCCATCAAACCGCATTACTATTTTGTTGGCTTCAACGCCCTAACTGCGGCCGAAGAGAAAATCATCAAAACCCTCGTTAATGCCAAACAAGCCGAAACGATTTGGGATTGTGATTACTACTATATGCGCGATAATCCGCTCGCCGAAGGGGGGAAATTTTTGCGTAAATACCGCGACGCGGCCTGGTCAGGTGAATGGAAATGGAGTGAAAGCCATTTATTGGGCACCCAAAAAGACATACACGTCTATGCCGTTCCCAATGCTTCGATGCAGGCCAAAGTGGCGGGCGAGCTCTACCAACAATGGTGCGCAGAAGGACAAGGTGGTTCGGAACAACGCCCTGTAGGGATTGTTTTAGCCGACGAAAACCTGCTCGTTCCGATGCTCAATGGGCTTGATGAATCCATTACCGACTTGAACGTAACGATGGGTCTTACGCTTCGTAACTCGCTGCTATTTACGCTCATAGACTCCCTTTTTGAGTTACAATTTACCATTGCTGAATTTAGGTCCAAAGACGGACGGGCCGTAAAAATCCCCAAATTCAACCATCGAACGGTTCAAAAAGTACTGAACCACCCCTTCATTCGTCGGTATGAATTTCTGGCTCTACAACAACGTGATGTCTCGACCGAAACCATCATTCAAGTGACTATTAGGGAAATTCAGCAGCGCAATTTGGTCTATCTCGACCCTGCCCTACTCCTCGAATGGGGACAACAACACCCGCTTTTTAAAACACTTTTTAGCCGCTGGGACGACAACCCACACACTGTCATCAAGGTATTTTATGACCTGATTGATATTTTGCGTGAGGTGTATAAAGACACCCAAAATGCGATTGAAACGGAATACCTATACTTGTTTTATACACTCCTAAAACAACTCGAAACGACGCTCAGTACCGAGCACGTTGAAAAGCTCAATTTGCGCACGTTTAAAGCCTTTTTGTACGAACTTATCCGCCAAACACGCATACCGTTTAGTGGCGAACCCGTCAGTCCGCTTCAAATTATAGGGATGCTCGAAACCAGGGCGTTAGACTTTGAACGAATCGTTATTTTGTCGATGAACGAAGGGGTTTTCCCCATGACCAAACGCCAAAATTCGCTCATCCCGTTTGACATTGCCAAAGAAGCAGGCTTACCCGTTTTTAGCGACCAAGATGCAGTGATGTCGTACCATTTTTATCGGCTTTTACAACGTGCCAACGATGTTCATCTCGTCTATGTAACCGATTCAAACACCTACAATGGCGGCGAAAAAAGTCGGTTTATTCTCCAAATTGAGCATGAACTTGTGCCCAAAGCCAACGGAAATATCAAGTTTACGGAACACGTGGTTAGGTTTCAAGAGATGGATACCTCCGATATTGGTATGACAGACTCCGACGTCGATACAACCCCAAACAGTAAACCCCAAACAGTAAACTCCAAACATACCATCAACAACGATTGGACTGTACCCAAAACCCCCGAAACACTAGCATTTTTACGCCAAAACTTAGCTAACGGTGGTCTATACGCAACCCACCTCAACCAGTACTTAAAATGCTCACTTCAATATTATTTTAGTCGCGTGGCGGGGGTTTCGGAAGACGAGGAAGTGGAAGAAAGAATGGGAGCTGCCGATTTTGGTTCGTGGATACACGCCGTGTTGGAACGCATTGACATCGAATTTTTGATGGACGGAAAGCCCATTAGCGATGCCGAAATCAAGGCCGTACTGCGCGAAGAATTTGCCAAATTGTTCCGAGGTTACGACCCAGAATCGGGCATCAATCGTCTTTTGTACCAAGTAGCCGAACAAACCGTGTTGGATTTTCTGAAAGAACAACGCCAACGCGATGAAAACCTTGTTGTGCTCGCTACCGAGCAAAAATTGACTGCAACCTTTAACGTACCCCTATCAGACGGCCCGCTCGCTTTGAAAATTGCGGGAAAAATTGACCGCGTAGAACTCCTCAACAACGTCATTCGCGTGGCCGATTACAAAACGGGCAAAATCGAACAGCTCCCCAAAGTTACCCCCGATAAACTTGATCACATTATGAACTCGGGCGACAATTCAAACCATGAAAAAATCAGGCAGTTATGGATTTATCAATACCTGATTTATAAACAAATGCTGCGTGAAAAAGGCTTGCGTTTGCGCGGACGCGAGTTTCACTTAGATGCCTACGAAGTGACTTCGGGCTTTTACTCCCTGCGCAATATCAAACGTGGTTTTATCTTTAATCCTTTAAAATTTGGCGATACCCAAGATGCCGAATCGTACGTAGAACAGTCGGAAAACTACCTCCGCACCTTTGTCATTGATAAACTTCTTAATCCTGACGAGCCTTTCCGAAAAACCGACTACCTAACGGCTTGTCAGTTTTGTGATTTTAGGGAAATTTGTGGTCGATAAATCGCCTCTCAAGCAGCCTGTATGAGCAATGCAGGTTGCTTGGCCCTTCGTCGGGCGACGGGTGCGGCAAAACCATCTTTTTGACGCACCAACCCATCGTGCCCCACGGAAGTATGAAGTAGGTTGATAATACACCCCCGCCGAATGCGCACAAATGAGTTAGATAATTCTGTTTCAAAAAGCCCCAAAGTTTTGGCTACCAGCATCGGTGGATGGGCATTTATTACGATAAGCGTATAATTTCGACGCCCCTCTAAACGAACAATTTCATTCAAAGGCACAAATACTTTTCCTCCAATACATGGAAGACGCAAGCCAGCAACGCCTTTTTTGGTAAATGCAAGTTCATATACTTTCATGAGTAGCAGGGAGTTAGTGAATAGTTGTACAAAGGTGCATGATTTGCCTTTGGCCATTCAAGGGGAAAACTACCCTTCACTTCCCGCAATTTTCCCGTATTTTTACAGCTTAGTTTATAGCCATATATATGTTTGCCATTGTTGACATTGAAACCACGGGCGGCGCCTATGCCACAAGCCGCATCACTGAAATTGCAATTATTCGCCACGATGGCACCCAAATCATAGATTCTTACCAAAGTTTGGTCAATCCTCAATGTTGGATTCCTGGTTTTATTACCCAACTGACGGGCATCGACAACGAGATGGTCAAAGATGCCCCTACTTTTGAAGAAATCGCCGATGAAGTACGTCGAATGACCCTCAATGCCGCCTTTGTAGCGCACAATGCTTCATTTGATTATGGGTTTGTGCAAAGGGAATTCAACCGTTTGGATGAGTATTTCAAACGCGATACGTTGTGCACGGTGAAACTAAGTCGGAAAATTTTTCCTGGCTATAAGTCGTACAGTTTGGGCAACATTTGCCGCGACCTCCAAATCCGCCACGTCAACCATCACCGCGCCATGGGCGATGCCTCCGCCACTACCCTATTGTTTGAGCAGCTTCTTCAAAATGACCACGCTGGCATCCTAAAAGACTGGCGCCCGTAAGCTAGTCCCGAACTCCGATTTGGGACATCTTCGGCCTAGCGTCTCCGACGCAACCAAGAAAAAATGCGCCCACTTGAACCATTTTACGCATCGGTCAGTTTTGTAAGTGATTACTCACTTTTATTAAACAATGACTGAAAAACAAGAACTTATTTTGGCAACTGCCCTTCGGCTTTTTGCCGAAAAAGGCTTTGATACGACCCCCACGAGCCTCATTGCCAAAGAAGCAGGCGTGTCGGAAGGACTGATTTTTCGCCATTTTACCAACAAAGACGGCCTCATGGACGCCATCGTCGCCATGAGCGAAGAGCGGCTTAGCGCCAATGCCGAGCGTATTTTACAATTATCCAACCCCGTTGACCAAATCCACGCGACGCTCGAACTACCCGTTCAGCTTTTTCAGGAAGAACGTGAGTTTTGGATGCTTCAGTTTTCGCTCAAATGGCAGAAAAAATACAAGAACCAAAACTACACCCCAAGCCCTGCACACCTAAAAGTAATACAAGCACTTACCGATGGTTTTCGGGCACTCGGATACGCACAACCTGAACAAGAAGTAAAAATTTTGATGATGCTTTTAGACGGTTTTAGTCACCAACTTGCCCTTTCTCCGTCTCCAGAGTACATCGAAACTACCCTCGCTTTTCTTAAAAGTAAATACCCCAACTAACACCGACAAATGTCTCGCAAATTCAAAAAAACCATGATGACAACCCTTATCATTTTAGCTGCCCTCGCTTTGGGTGGTTATTTTTACCTGCAACAGCCGCAATTTGGGCAAAACCCTGAGGGAGCGCACCTTGAAAAAATCAAAAAATCATCTCATTACAAAGAAAAAGGTTTCCAAAATCAACACCTTACCCCCGACCTAGCCGAAGGCACTACTTACTGGGATATTCTCAAAGCCTATTTTGTCAAAGTCGAAAATAAAGAACCTAGCCAACCTCTCCCGTCAGTTAAGACCGATTTAAAAAACCTGCCCAACGATGCCCCTTCGGTGGTTTGGTTTGGGCATTCATCGTATTTTTTGAAGGTTGGAGGAAAAACTATTTTGGTGGACCCCGTTTTTAGCGGCCATGCTTCTCCTGTTTCATTTTTTGGGGGCAATTACGGCGGAAGCAACGTCTATTCCTTGGATGATTTCCCCCCCATCGACCTTCTCATTATTTCACATGACCACTACGACCACCTCGACTACCCGACTGTTAAGGCCCTTCAGCCCAAAGTAAAACAAGTGGTGACCTCGCTGGGTGTAGGTTCACATTTGCAACATTGGGGTTATTCTCCTTCCCAAATCAATGAGTTAGACTGGTGGGAAAACACAACCATTGCCGATTCGTTAGAAATCACCGCCGCGCCCGCCCGTCATTTTTCGGGCAGAGGTATTAAGCGCGCCCAAACGTTTTGGTCGTCCTTTATTTTAAAAACACCCCAACACAACCTGTACCTTGGGGGAGATTCGGGCTATGACACTCATTTTAAAGAAATTGGCGAGAAATACGGGCCGTTTGACTTAGCGATTTTGGAATGTGGCCAGTACAATCAGATGTGGAAATACATTCACATGATGCCCGAAGAAGTAGCCCAAGCGGCCGTTGAACTAAAAGCAAAAACGCTTTTACCCGTTCACTGGGCCAAGTTTACTTTAGGTCTCCATCCGTGGATGGAACCCATCGAACGTGTCACCAAAAAAGCGCAAGAGCTAAACGTTCCAGTCACAACCCCCATGATTGGCGAAGTGGTAGAAATCAATCGCCATTATCCTAACAAGGCTTGGTGGAAATAACCAACGGCGATCATATTTCAACAAAAAAGTGCTTCTAAGTTTAAACCTAGAAGCACTTTTTATTTTTGCAAAGGGTTTTCAACTATCAAAACGAAGTCTTTTTCCTTAAAACGCAGGTGTTAAATTGAGGGCTTCTACTTTTTTGATTTCGGGTACCGATTTCAAAATAGCTTCTTCCAAACCTGCCTTAAATGTCATTGAAGACATAGGACAAGCACTACAAGCACCCGTGAGCTCCAACATTACGGTCATGTCATCCGTAATTTCTTTCACTTTGACGTTGCCCCCATCCGCCTCCAAATACGGACGAATGCTATTGAGGGCATTTTCCACGCGTGATTTTAATTCTTCCATGAATGTTTGTATTAACCTGTGATTAAAACGCTAATATGTACATTTTTTCATTGCCAATCAAGGTTCGGAGCTTTCTACACCCGAATCTCCACCTGTTTGGTTTTGGCCTGGGTCGCATTCCGAATCGCCACCTGCTGCGCCAAGTTTTCGGCGGCTTCTTGGAATGCTGCTTTCGTAATTTCATCTTCACTCAAAAACGCTGGACGGCCTTCATCTCCTCCTTCGCGAATCCCTTGTACCAACGGAATTTGTCCAATGACTGGAACATCAAACTTTGACGCAAGTTCTTTTCCTCCATCTTTTCCAAACAAGAAATATTTGTTGTTTGGAAGTTCGGCAGGGGTAAAATAGGCCATATTTTCGACGACCCCAAGCACAGGAACATTGATTTGCGGCTGACGGAACATTGCCAAACCTTTGATGGCATCGGCCAAGGCAACTTTCTGAGGCGTTGTGACAATCACCGCTCCCGTGACGGGCAATGCTTGCACCAACGTCAAGTGAATGTCACTTGTACCAGGTGGCAGGTCAATCAACAGATAATCTAATTCACCCCATTCTACATCACCAATCAACTGTCGCAACGCCGTACTTGCCATTGGGCCGCGCCAAACAGTGGCACTTTCGGCTGGCACTAGGAAGCCCATCGAAATGATTTTGATTCCCCATTGCTGAATCGGCATCATCAGGTTGCGCCCATCGCGCGTCACAATACGAGGCTGCATGTCTTCGGCGCCAAACATCACAGGCATCGAAGGCCCGTAAATATCCGCATCCAAAATACCCACTTTTGCCCCTGCACGTGACAACGCCATGGCCAAGTTGGCCGTCACCGTCGATTTTCCGACACCTCCTTTGCCTGATGCAATGGCAATGATATTTTTTACTTGTGGCATCACAGGCCCGCCCGAACGAGTGGTTGTAATATCGGCGGTCATGTTTATATTAACCCGAATATGATTGCCAAAAAACTTATGAATGGCATCCGTACAATCCTTGCGGATGAGTTCTTTCAACGGGCAAGCGGGGGTCGTTAGCACCACCGTAAAACTTACCAAGTCAATCCCTGTTTCTACGTCTCGAATCATGCCGAGCGTTACAAGGTCTTTTTTAAGATCTGGCTCTTGTACAGTA
Source organism: Runella sp. SP2 (assembly GCF_003711225.1). Lineage (NCBI taxonomy): Bacteria > Pseudomonadati > Bacteroidota > Cytophagia > Cytophagales > Spirosomataceae > Runella > Runella sp. SP2. The sequence goes on from NZ_CP031030.1 coordinate 3,182,497, forward strand.
CTGAGCGCTTGAAGTATTTTCTCTTTATTGATCGTTAGGTCACCCATTTATAATGACAATTTTTTAACTAACCCCAAAAGTACAAGGAAAGTTTGCTAAACCCCTAACACGGTCCCTGAAAAGTAGATTTGGCTCAGGTAACGAATAACCTGAGCCACGATTATTTTTTCACGGGTACTAAACGAAATACAAAACCTGGGTCTTCCACTCCTACGTATATATAACCGTCGCGACCCATTTGGACATTGCGCAAACGACCGAGGTTTTCGAGCAATATTTCTTCTTTTACCACTTTTCCGTTTTCCATTTTACAACGGTTGAGGTATTTAAAACGCAGCGAACCTACCAACAAATCGCCTTTCCAAGCAGGGTATTTATCGCCCGTCACAAACACCATCCCACTCGGCCCAATCGACGGAATCCAGTATAAATTAGGCTGTTCCATGCCTTCTTTGGCCGTTAGTGGAGTCAACACCGTTCCGTCGTAATTGATACCGTACGAAATCGCAGGCCAGCCGTAATTGACGTTTTTACGAATAAGGTTCAACTCATCGCCGCCGCGAGGGCCGTGTTCGTGTTCCCACATTTCGCCCGTCGTAGGGTGCATGGCCAAACCTTGCGGATTGCGGTGTCCAAATGAGTAAATCGACGCAATCGCTTTGTCTTGTTTGACGTACGGATTATCGGCAGGGATGCTTCCATCGTCGTTGATTCGGTGAATTTTTCCACAGGCATTTTCAACCGACTGCGGAAAGAGCGGCTGGTGCTGCCCACGATCACCCACGGATACAAACAAAAAACCATTGCGGTCAAACTCCAACCGTGAACCATAATGATGGCGCGTTTTTAAGTAAGGCAATGCCTCAAAAATGACTTTTTGGTCAGTCAGCAAGTTTCCCATAAGTCGGGCACGCATGACGGCCGTGGTAGAAAGCTTAGTTCCATCGACCGTTTTAAACGCTGAATAAGAGAAATAAATCAGTTGGTTTTGGGCAAATTTAGGGTGAAGTTCCACGTCAAGTAGCCCCCCCTGCCCTTCGGCTAACACCTCAGGCCCGCCCGTTACTTTTTCCTTCTGTTTGTTTCTATCCACCCGATAAATACTGCCGTTACGGTCGGTAATGAGCATATCACCATCGGGCAAAAACGTCATTCCCCACGCACTACTCAACCCACTGGCAATGGTGTCGAGTTTCACAGTCATATCTTCCGATGTAAAAATGTTTGATTTAGGTTTTGACGCAAAGCTGTATTTACTTGCTTTATCGAGTCCTTCCAAAATATAGTCGGACAAGGCGTCGATATCCTCTTTTTTGAGTGATTTACCCCACGCAGGCATCCCGTTATCTGGGTAGCCATTGGTGATACTTTTGATTAAATCGTCCTTCGTTTTGCCATGTTTCCACTGGCGATCCACAAACATTTCTACTTTTTCGCCGTGGCAACCTGAGCAAAAGTTTTTGTAGTTGTTGGCAGCCGTTTCAAAAGCGGCAGGTGTAGCCACATACTCGGTGGTGGGCTGGGGTTGGTGCGTCAGTTGGCTGGCCAAAATCACGGTTGCCGCCACTGAGCTAATCGCTGCGTATTTAAACATGTTTGAAATAAATAGGGGTTGGTTTTTTGATGTAAATTAAGTAGAAATAACGCAAAAGCAATATAGTGTTAGAAAAGGTAAACAAAGTCGTAGCGTCAATTGCGAAAGAGGCATTACTTTTGTAGCTTCAAAACAATCCAGCGGAGCTTTTTCTTGAAAAGCTTCCTTTTACGAAATGACAGACATTGCAGTAATCTTTGACATGGACGGCGTTATTGCCGATACCAACCCCACTCACAACATCGCTTGGCGTAAATTTTTAGACCAATACGCCATCGTTCCCACCGAAGAAGAGCTCCAAAACCACATGTATGGCAAGCACAACAGCTACATTTTGAGCTATTTTTTCAAAAAAAACGTGGAAGGAGCCGAACTCACCCAACTTCAATTTGAAAAAGAAGCCCTTTTCAGAGAATTATATGCTTCTATCGCCGAGCCGATTTCGGGGCTTTTGCCTTTTTTGAAAGACCTCAAGCAAAACAACGTCAAAACGGGAATCGCTACCTCAGCGCCTTTTGAAAACTTAGACATGATGGTCGAGCGCATACCTTTGTTGGGCGAAGTGATGGAATCAATGCTTTCAGAACGCGACGTTACCCAACACAAACCCAACCCTGAAGTCTATCTCAAAAGCGCCGAACGTTTGGGAATTTCTCCTGACCGCTGCGTGGTTTTTGAAGACTCCGTCTCAGGGGTAAAAGCAGGACTCGCCGCAGGCATGAAAGTGGTGGGTGTTACTACCTCACATGGCCCGAATGAGCTTCCGCCCTGTAGTGCTTATATTGCCAATTACGATTCGTTGAACTTCGATTTCGTAAAACAATTGCTTTCTTAATTTGGTATGACAACTCACTTAAAAACGTATTTTACCAACCACCGCAGCCTAGCTATTGGAGCTATCTTTGCTTCGGTAGGGTTTCTGTTTGGAAATTGGGTGACGTGGATTCCATTTGTCAAACAAAAATATGGTTTGGACGATGCACAGCTTGGCCTGCTCTTGTTGAGTTTGCCATTGGCTTCGACGCTCACCAACCCTCTTTCTACGCTCGTTATCAATCGTTTTGGCATGAGAACCACTACCCTTGGTGGACTCACGGGTATGGCCTTGGTTTATCTACTGCCAGTCAACGTTCCTGCGCTTTGGATGACTTCCATTGCACTCGGGCTTTTAGGTATAGGTATTGCCTTTACCAACGTTGCGATGAATACCTGCGTTACGGCGATTGAAAAACAAGACGGGACGTTTATTATGTCCACGTCACACGGCATGTTCAGTGGCGGCGGAATGATTGGGTCGGCTTTGGCCAGTGTTTTGATGGGCTTCAAAGTACCTCCTGCGGTACACGTTTCCATCATCACTCTCACGATTTTAACCATCATCGTTTTGGCTCGGCCCATCATCATGGGCATTCACGAAGAAAAGCTCAAAAGTGAAGGAGGCGCCAAGTTTGCCTGGCCCAACCGCGTCTTGGTGGGGATGATTGCCATTTCACTTTGTACCAACATCACCGAGGGTACCATGTCGGATTGGACAGCCGTTTACATGCGTGAAGTGGTAGAAGCCAACGACTTTTTCATTGGTTGGGGATTTGCTTGTTATGCTTTTTTTATGGCTTCTGGGCGGTTTATTGGTGATGCCTTAATTCCGCAATACGGTAGCCGAAAAGTACTTGTTACGGGGGGAATCATCGCCGCATCAGGCATTCTAATTGCCGTATTTTTCCCCTATACCCTCACGGCTATTTTAGGCTTTGGGTTAGTGGGGGCAGGTGTATCGTGTGGGGCGCCCATTCTATACGGAAGTGCAGCCCGCGTTCCAGGCATGGCCAAAGGCGCAGGACTAGCCACCATGAATACGTTTAGCTTGGCAGGATTTCTAGCGGGCCCTGCCCTCATCGGCCTTATTTCCAATGCGGTTAGTCTTTCGTTTGCCATCGGCATTGTGGCCGTTTTAGCCCTCGTCTGGTCATTACTTTCCAACAAAGCACAGTTATATTAAGGCATACCCAATGCTATCCACCCACACATTTACCCTTTCGCTACCCGTTTGGCGACTAATTTATGACACAATTCCTGCGGAGACAACGGCCTCTTTGTTGGCAGTTGAGCTTCGGAGCAAGTCGGGGGTGGAATGGGCGGTGATTGATGTAGAAAATGATACTGTTCGTTGGCAAAAACCAATCGCTGATACCGATTGGTGGACCAGCTTGATTGGGTTTTATTCGGGGGTTTTGTTGTTTCATACGTATGCAGGTAGCGAACAACCCGCTCCCAAATCGCTACTAGCCATCGACGCCGAAACGGGTGCATTTCTTTGGAAGCTAGACGGATATTCCTTCGTGGCTACCGATGGGCAGCTGCTTCAAACTGCACAAACCCAAAGTGATTTGCAGCTAAACATCACGCACAGGTATTTACGAGACGGAAGCCTTTCGGCAGCTTCTGTCCTAGAGCAACCAGCTACGAATGTTTCTTGGCGCTTTCCTACCGAACACCCAGAAAGCAGCCCGTACTATTCGGTTATCGGTCAGTTTGTCCAAAAAATAATTGGCAAAACACCCCAAAAAGCCCTAAATTATGGGGAAATTGGTGGACATATTTTGTTTTTTCAGTATCTTTACCACGCTAACGCAACTGCTCTATCCCGCTCAATCTTGGTCGTAAATACATCAAAAACGGTGCTTCACCACGAAACCCTTGAAACCGACGTGACGAGTACTGCTTTTGGTGAGTCTTTTTACAATGAGCACCATTTAGTGTATTTGAAAAATTTACAAGAATTAGTAGTTATAAAATTGCCGAAACCATGATTACGCGAGTTGGATGTTGCCTTGTAGTTGTAGCGCTGTTGATGGGAGCAAAGGCCATGGCTTCTCCCTTTACCTTCGACTCTACGGGCATCGAGAATAAAAACGGGAAAACATACGTCATTCACAAAGTAGAACCTGGCCAAACCCTCTACGCAGTGATGCGTAAGTACCAAACTACCATTAAGGCATTGAAAGATGCAAACCCAGGAATGAAGGACAACCTTTCCGTTGGGCAAGTAGTGCGTGTCCCTGCCCGCTCGGGTGGTTCATCTGCAAAAACTGCGGCCAAAGAACCCGAAAAGACGGATAAAAAACCCGAAGGAAATAAGCTCGTTCTTGACTACGAAATTCAATCGAAAACCTCTCCCGTTGTTAAAGTAGAAGATGACAAAGGCAAAGAGGCTGATACAAAACCTACCGCTACCCCTACGGAAGAGCCCGAAAAGGAAGACGTAAAACCTGCCCCCATTTCGGCCCCCAAAACAGGCTTGCACAAAGTAGAAGGTGGTCAATCTCTCTATGGAATTGCAATTAAGTACGGCGTATTGATGGCTGATATTCGCCGTTGGAACGGACTTACCTCTGACCAGCTTCGTTCGGGGCAAGAGTTGATTGTTTCGGAAAATACGTACCAAGATTATCTCAAGAAGAATAAATTGGATTCGGTGAAACTAACTGAAGCCAAAAAGCCAAGCGAAGAAAAATTGCCGCCTCCGCCCGTTCGTCCCGAAGACCCTACAAATGCCAATTTGCCCGAACCTAAAATTGCCAACACAGGCAAACGTATCATGGAAACGGGAGTAGCAGAGGTATTGGACGGTACCGACAACAACAGCAAATATTTAGCCCTCCACCGTACCGCACCCGTGGGGTCGTTGATTCAGGTCAAAAATATGAACAATAGCCAAAGTGTTTGGGTCAAAGTGATTGGCAAACTTCCTGATATTAGTGCCAACAACCGCATTATCATCAAATTGTCGGCCCGTGCACAAGAAAAACTTTCGCCTGGTGGCAAGCAATTTATCGCCGAAATCAGCTACTTAGCGCAGTAACAACACGGCTACTTTTTAGCCTCACAAATGCGTTGATTGATGAAAAGCTTACTTTATCCGTTGTTAGTTTTCGCCAGTTTTGTGATTGCTACGTTTTTGATGTTCCAAAACCTCGAAACCGTATTTGCGGATAAATTAAATACGCTCGTGCTTTATGCTTACGCTTGGATGTTCTGTTTTGTTAGGAATTTGTTTTTGGGTTTTTGGCAAAAAACTCTCAAACGCCTACCCCACTCGACACTCTGCACTCCCCCACTCGACATTCACTTACAATTGTCTTAAATAGCTAATCTTCGCGATAAGATGGTCTTCCTGACTGCGCGTATCTAAGCGAGTGGTTGATTGAAATTCTCGTTTGTTGAATACAATGTAAATAAACGACAACGGCTGATATTCCCACGAAAGGCGGATGTTGTAATTATTTGCCTGAGTATCGGTGTTTCGTTGGTAAAACCCAATTAATTGCAAACGCGGATTTGCTGCAAAACGGCCTTCTATCGACCACAAATCAATGTTTTTAGAAGTATTATTGACACCGACATTCTTGAAAGTATTCCGATTGTACCTTCCCGTGATTGAAACGTGCGGAATCGGCGCCACTAGCATACTAAAGTTGGTCGTGTTTAGTTTACCGTTGTAATACGTTCCGTATTCACCGTTCCAATTGAAGCTTACTTTTTTGGAACCATCGCTTCCCCAATAGACAGCGTGGCGCGTATAATTATAACTTCCTGCGTTGATTTTTACCCCCAACGGACTAAACGGCTCGGTCAAATACTGGTAGGTTGGTGTCATGATATGCCCCATAAAACCACCCGATTGCAGCATGAGCCAAAAAGGGCTCAACCCGTACGAACGTTCAATCAAACGGCCTGTACTCGCTTGATGGTAAAACTCAACCAACAAACTCGGTTCTACCGAACGGATGATTTTTTTGAAAGGGACGTGCTTGCCTCGATAAAACCAAAATATACCTGGGGTAGTCCCGATGACGTCAGAACGCGAAGTAAATCCAACGGCAGGGTTATATGACTTTGAAATGAGCGATTGCGTCCACCATATTTTCCATTGGTTGGTGGCATAAAAATACTGCGCCGCACCCGCAGCCCCCGTCACATTGCCCTTGGTATCATGGCTGACGTTGAGCATCCAATTGAGAGAATGCGCCTCATCAAAGCGGATAAAACCGTCCACGTTGCCCACAATATTGGTATTTCCCGAATCATTCTTGACCGTCACCAACGCCCCCAAACGACTTTGTTTACCCAAGTTTTCGGAATAACGTCCGACAAAATAATTGGTCAGCGGCGAAGATGCCGACCCTCGTTGACGGATATACATAGCCCCGTAATTTGTTTTGGCCGAACGGCTCACAAAGCGCGCCCCCGCATCAATCGGGATGGGGTTTCCTGCTCCATCTAAGCCAATTTGACGGCTAAAAAACGGTTGAATCCGCATTGTTCCTCCCGACATATCCGACGCAGGTCCGATTCCAATCCCAAACAATGAGGCATTTTCTAAGAAAAACTGACGACGCTCGGGAAACAACACCGAAAAACGTGTAACGTTGTTGACTTGACGGTCAGCGTCGGCTTGCGCAAAATCAGTATTAAACGTCAAATCCAAGACCGCCCGCGAATTCACCGCCCATTTTATCTCCCCCCCTACTTTTACCGCTGCATCTTCGGGTTTACGGCCGTCGATTTGTCGATAACGGTCGTAGGAAGTCAAAAAGTAAGGTTGTATGCGGACGTTGGCCGTGGGCGGAGGTGGTTGAAGCCCTTTGATGATACCCGCATAGTCCATACGCAAGACATTAAACGAACGTGGAAAAGGAGAAAATGCGTAGTTTTCATTGGTCATACGACGCCCACGATTGACATTGAAACCCCAACTTTGGGTTGCTTCATCTGATTTTGCGTAACGTAATGTTTTCCAAGGAATGGCAAATTCAGCCACCCAACCTGAGTCCGAGCGCGTGGTCCGAACCCGCCAAAGTCCGTCCCAATCCAAATCAATATACGTAGCATCAAACGACAGAAAATCGCGCTGCACACCGTGGGGATTGGTGGTAAAGACCATTGCATTTCGGCGGTCGTTGAAACCGTCGATGCTCATTCCCACAAAATCAGAGGTTCGGGTGTTAAAATCGCGCTTAAAATCAATAACGCGTACAGATTTTTTGCCCAACGTATCTCGGTTAAAAACGCCCAAATACAGATAGTTTTGGTTGAATAAAGCCCGAATTTCGGTGTAGTGACGGGGTTTTTCTCCTTGGCGAGGGTCAACTTCAATAAAATCGCTTTTGGGCTTGGCCAACTGCCATTCTTTGTCGTTCAAGTGGCCATCTACTTTGAGGTTATTTAAAATCTTAACCGCCTCAAATTCTTTGCGAACCGAATCAGGTTTAAACAGTTGAACGTCTTGCGAAAAACAACAGAACGACAGCAGGCACAGTACCAGCGTAAAAGAATAATTCATGGATGAAGCGGAATTGGACACGAAAGAAGTCGCAAGTTAGCACTTCTATTTCAAAAACCTTTCACCCAAACGAGGGGGTATACGTCAGCGTGCTGTTGGATGCTCACATCCGACGCCTAACAGACATTTCGGTTCTGAGGAACCGAAAACACGAAACAAAAAAGCCCTCGCACATGGAAGTGGGAGGGCTTTTTGCAAAGAAGTTCTTAGAATTACTCTTCGTCGCCTTCGTCGTTACGAAACGAATAAAGCGTTGGGTCGAGCTTGAGGGTACCTTTATTGAAGTTATTTACAAAATCAGTAATGACTTCTTCCGTTACTGCTTCTACGTTCAGGCAAGCATCTAGTCCTACACCGTACTCAAATTCTGTGTCGATTTCCAAATGTTCTTTTACCTTCACTTCTTCTTCTTCCTCAATCGCCTCAATCAGCTCAGTGATAAGCTCTTCCGCTTCTTCTTCCTCTTCGGGCTTGATTTTGTAGCCTGGGCCACGTTCATCCAACGGCAAGTATTTTGGGAATACCTTTTGAGCTTGCGCTACGGCTTTCTCGTACACCAAACTGCTGTGGTGGAGGCGTAACGTATAAATAATGGCATCATAAATGACCTCTTGGCCTTTGTATTCGCCAACAAACTGAACGTGAGCCAGTTCGTCATTTTCTGCCATGCTTTCGTCTTCGTCGTCGCAATGAACAAAGTTCATGCCTTCTTCTTCGCATTCCTCCCGTAGTAATTTTATTTCTTCGGGATTGTAACCTTCGTTTGTCATTGATAAGTAATTTTAGCCGCGGCAAAATTAGCCGTTTTTAGGCAGCTATTTGTGTATGACCTCATCATTTTTTACTAACCAGCTAAAAATCGTAGAGTTAGCCAGTGTTTTGGCAGGGCCTGCGGTGGGTATGTTTTTCGCCGAACTAGGCGCAAACGTCATCAAAATCGAAAATAAAAAAACGGGTGGCGACATGACTCGCTCGTGGAAACTCCCTTCCGAAAACCCCACTTTGGCCACTTCGGCCTACTATGCCAGCGTCAATTGGAACAAGCAGGTACATTTTCTGGATTTGGAAGATACTACTGACCGCCAGCAAGCGTACGAACTCATCAAAGATGCCGACATTGTCATTAGCAATTACCGTACTCCTGTTGCCCAAAAACTTGGTGTCGATTACGAAACACTTGTTCAACTTGTACCTAACTTAATTTTTGCCCAACTCAACGCCTTCGACGACACCAGCGAGCGACCAGCCTTCGACGTAGTGCTGCAAGCGGAAGCGGGTTTTATGTTTATGAATGGTGAAAAAGAAGGCCCTCCCGTCAAAATGCCCGTAGCTTTGATTGACGTTTTGGCCGCTCACCAGTTGAAAGAAGGAATCTTGTTAGCCCTCTTGCGGCGTTATCAAACTGGGCAAGGCTCGTACGTTTCTACGTCGTTGTTTGAATCGGCGGTGGCTTCCTTGGTCAACCAAGCGACCAACTGGCTCATGGCTGGGCACATTCCGCAACGCATGGGCACCCAACATCCCAACATCGCCCCCTACGGCGACTCCTACGTTTGCCAAGATGGGAAAATTATCTTGTTGGCAGTGGGTACTGAAAAGCAGTTTAAGAACCTATGTCAAGTGATACAGCACGACGAGTTAGTGGCGCTTTATCCGACAAATGCTTCTCGGGTTCAAAACCGCACCGCCCTGAACGAGGTGTTGGCACAAGCCATCGGTCAACTACATTCACAAGAACTTTTAACTCAATTGGAAAAAACAGGCGTTCCTGCGGCCTCAATCAGAAACATGCAAGAAGTGTTTGAACTCCCAGCGGCGCAAGCGATGATTTTGGAGGAAGAACAGGCCGATGGAAGCGTCAGCAAATGCGTCAAAACCGTCGCTTTTGAGCTAAAATAGTAGATTTTACCATAGGGCATCCTTATACACCAAATCAACTAACCAAATGAAAAATACCATCGCAATTTTAGCCCTTGCCTTTTTACCGTTGGTAAGTCGTGCGCAAGAGGAAGTGAATCAACTGATAGCACCAGGCGCAACCCTTCAGCAAATTTCTAAGCAATTTAAGTTTACCGAAGGCCCTGCCGTTGATAAAAAAGGAAATATTTTCTTTACCGATCAGCCCAACGACAAAATTTGGAAGTACGATACCGAAGGGAATTTGGGGGTATATATGGAAAAAACGGGGCGTTCTAATGGCTTGTTTTTTGACAAAAAAGGAAACATCATTTCTTGCGCCGACGAAAAAAACGAGATGTGGCAAATCTCTCCCAAAGGCGAAGTAACGGTTCTTTTTTCGGGTTATCAGGGCAAAAAACTCAACGGCCCCAACGACCTCTGGATTACGCCCAAAGGAGGAATTTACTTCACCGACCCCTTTTATCCACGTGACTACTGGGAACATAAAAAGCCTGAACAAGAGAAACAAAGTGTGTATTTTTTGCCTAAAGGCGCAAAAACGCCCGTTTTGGTGGACGATAACCTGAAACAACCCAACGGAATTGTGGGCACACCCGACGGAAAACACCTTTTTGTGGCCGACATCCGCGACCAAAAAACTTACAAATACGACATCAATAAAGACGGAACGCTCACCAATCGCCAACTTTTTGTAGCACAAGGCTCGGACGGAATTACGCTCGACAACCTGGGAAATTTGTACATCACAGGGCGCGGCGTAACCGTTTATGATCCTACGGGCAAAAAACTAGGCAATATTCCGATTCCGTCGGGCTGGGTGGGCAACGTTTGTTTTGGGGGCAAAAACCGTAATGTGTTGTTTGTCACTGCATCGGAATCTATTTATACGCTCAAAATGCAAGTAAAAGGAGTTGAATAAGATGAAAAAGCTCATTTTGTCGGTCTTATTGCTAGGAATGGGTATCGTTTGGGGACAAAAAACACCCTCACGGCCCAACTTTGTCATCATTATGGCCGACGACCTTGGTTTTAGTGACATTGGCTGCTACGGGGCCGAAATCAAGACCCCTAACCTCGACAAACTTGCTTCAAAAGGCGTAAAATTCACCCAGTTTTACAACGCCGCCCGCTGCTGCCCAAGCCGTGCGTCGTTGCTGACGGGTATGTATCCGCACCAAGCAGGCATGGGAACGATGGTTGTGACCAAAGTCAAAGATCGCTCCAAAGAAACTTCAACCCAAGGTTGGTTGAGCAAACAAACCGTAACGATAGCCGAAGTACTCAAATCGGCAGGTTATCAGACCTACATGTCGGGCAAATGGCACGTGGGCGAAGAACGTCCCGATTGGCCTTTGCAGCGCGGTTTTGACCGCTATTTTGGACTTATTAGTGGAGCAACCAGTTACTACGAACTACTCCCAGGGCGAATTTTGCTCGAAGACAACGAACCATACAAAATCCCCGAAAAATTTTATTTGACCGACGCCATTTCAGACAAAGCCATTGGCTACATCGACCAAAACCACGGCTCCAACCAACCTTTTTTTCTGTACGTTGCCTACACTGCTCCCCACTGGCCCCTTCATGCACCAGAGGAAGATATTACGCAATACCGTGGCAGTTACCTCAAAGGCTGGGATTATCTCCGTGCCGAACGTCTAAAAAAGCAAAATCGATTGGGCTTGTTTCCTAAACAATACGCCCTTTCGCCCAAAGAAACAAGTCTTCCCGATTGGTCTTCGGTGACTAACAAAAATGAATGGGACTTAAAAATGGCGGCTTATGCTGCCATGGTCAGTCGCATGGATGCGGGTATTGGCAAAATCATGGACAAACTCAAAGCCACGGGGCAATGGGAAAATACGGTCATTGTTTTTCTGTCCGACAACGGCGCATGTGCTGAAATACTCAACGACCGCGCCCAGCGCGACCTTGGCGAAAAAGCTTACGCCGAGTCGTTGACAAAAAAAGCGGGTGAAAAAGGTTCTTACACTACGTACAGCAAAGAATGGGCAGCTTTAGGCAACACGCCGTTTCGAATGTACAAACAATTTACGCACGAGGGCGGCATTGCGACTCCCATGATTGTACATTATCCTGCACTCGTCAAAAAACCATTTCAGACGCAGCAAGTTGGTCATATTATGGACATTATGCCCACCTGTTTGGAATTAGCAAAAGCAACCTACCCAAGCCAATACCAGCAAAATTCGGTCAAGCCTTTGGAAGGGAAAAGTTTAGTGCCTATTTTAGAAGGAAAAACCCGCACTCCTCACCCCTATTTGGCGTGGGAGCACTTTGACTGTCGAGCCGTTCGGCAGGGAAAATGGAAGTTGGTTTGGTCCAAAGGCGCAAAAAAATGGGAACTATACGATATGGAAAATGACCGTTCGGAGCTGTATGACCTTGCCACCTCTCACCCCGCCAAAGTACACGAATTAAAAACATTGTACAACGACTGGACGGCTAAAGTAGGTGCCACCAAAGGAGAATAATCTCCCGTTAGCCTTCCGACCTTTATGCAACAATTAGAACAATTTTTACGCGAAATAGGCCCCGTTTATGCCGCATTGATTGCCACAACCTTCACCTGGGGCGTTACTGCGTTAGGAGCATCCTTGGTTTTTTTCTTCAAAACAGTCCCTCGTAGTATCCTTGACGCCATGTTGGGATTTACAGGTGGCGTCATGGTGGCTGCTAGTTTTTGGTCCTTACTCGCTCCCAGTATCGAGCAATCGGAAAAACTTTTTCCCAATTTTCCATGGATGCCTGCCGCCGTAGGTTTTTTATTAGGCTCGCTGTTTATCTATTTTTTAGACAAATTTACCCCTCACTTACACATCAATTTTGGAGAAAACGAGAGTGAAGGAATGAAAACACAATGGCACAAAACCACGCTGTTGTTGTTGGCCATTACCCTTCATAACATTCCCGAAGGACTAGCGGTTGGGGTGTTGTTTGGCGCAGCCACCATTAGCGGCGGCGACCATTTGCTATCGGCAGCCATCACACTTGCCATCGGTATCGGCATTCAGAATTTCCCTGAGGGCTTTGCGGTGGCCATGCCACTTCGGCGGCACGGCGTAAGTCGCTGGAAAAGCTTCTGGTATGGTCAGCTATCTGCCATTGTTGAGCCCGTAGCGGGCGTTTTTGGGGCTGTAGCCGTCATTTACCTCCAACCTGTCCTCCCGTTTGCTCTTGCATTTGCGGCTGGTGCAATGATGTACGTTGTTGTAGAAGAAGTAATTCCCGAAACCCAACGAGACAAATATACCGATATATCTGTCTTAGGATTTATCGTAGGATTTGTTGTGATGATGATTCTGGATGTTGCACTAGGCTAACCTCTGCAAAAATAAATGCCAAAAGAAGGCCGTCACTTTGGATAGTGACGGCCTTCTTACTCAATGATTTATATGATTAAAATTAGATAACTTTTACGTTAACCGCATTCAAACCTTTTTTACCATTTTCCACATCAAAAGACACATTGTCGTTTTCACGAATATCATCAGCAAGGCCTGATACGTGTACAAAAATGTCTGCGCCACCATTGGATGGAGTAATAAAACCAAATCCTTTGGTGTCATTAAAAAACTTAACTGTTCCTTCTTGCATTGTATTATCTTTAAAGTATTGATTCTCAAAGGTAAATATATATATTGAATATACCTAATTTATTCCTTTTAGTTTTGAAAAGTATTTTCGAGCAAAGCAAAAAACTATTTTATTTATCTTTAAAAAAATTAAAACCACCCGTTATAAATGAAAGCTTTTTTTTACTTTTTTATTATTCCTTTCTGCTTTACTTTTCTTAACACCCTACAAGCACAAACCACCTACTCATTCACCGAAGGCTTGGTCGTTGGTCCCTGCCACCAGTACGGTCGCGAAGCCCTTTACACCGATCAGCTTACTTATCAGCTCATTCAAAAAACCTTTGTAAAACCTACCGAAGGAAGCGTATTGTTGACCAACGAAAAAGGGCAGGAACTGAAATGGCAAAAAATAACGGCTGATACGGCCAAGCGTTTTCGCCATGCTGCGTTGTCTAATGGTTACGTGTATTTAACGTATCAATCGCCCAAAGAAACGGTAGCGCTTCTCAACGTGGCTGGTCATGCAGGACTGTATTTCAACGGCATTCCGCGCGGAGGTGATGCCAACCGCTATGAATATATGTATAGCCCCGTAAAGATTAAAAAAGGGCTAAACGAGTTGATAGTGCGCGTTGGTATGGGCGGACGTTTTCAGGGAGTTTCCGCCCGACTGGTTTTTCCCGAAAAACTAATCTCCCTAAGCCTTCCCGATATCACTCTTCCGCATGTTGTTTTGGGAGAAAATAGCGAGCCGATTTGGGGAGGAATTCTTCTTTTTAATGCTACCGAAAAACCACTTACAGGGCTAAAAATCAAGGCATTGGTACAAGGGAAAGAAATAATTACTGACCTTCCAACCATTACTTCCCTCAATTCTCGCAAAGTTGGTTTTAAAATCGACGCCAGCGCCGTTACGCAACGCGGTGACGTAACTTGTGAGGTTTCTGTACTCCAAAATGGCAAAGTAGTTGACACTAAAACCCTTACTTTACAAGCAGTTAATAACAAAGAGCATTACAGTCAGACGTTTATTAGTGGCATTGATGGGAGTGTTCAATACTACGGAGTTGCGCCGCAAAAAGGCGAAAAAACGGATACGTCGGCCTTGTTTCTTTCGGTACACGGGGCGGGCGTAGAAGCCATTGGGCAAGCACGTGCTTACAAGCCAAAAGATTGGGGAACGCTCGTAGCGCCCACCAACCGCCGTCCGCGCGGGTTCAACTGGGAAGACTGGGGACGCTTAGATGCGTTGGAGGTATTGGCCATTGCGGAGAAAAAATTCCAGCCTCACCCCCAGAAAATTTACCTGACGGGCCACTCAATGGGCGGCCACGGCACGTGGTATTTGGGAGCGACTTTCCCAGGAAAATGGGCGGGCATTGCCCCTTGTGCAGGCTACCCGACTTTGATGGGCTACGGTTCAGCCGACGGAAAAATTCCCGAAAACAGCACCAATCCCGTGGAGCAATTGCTGCTTCGTGCCAGTAATCCAAGCAACGTTATGGCCTTGGCCCAAAACTACAAAGCCAGCGGTATTTATATCCTCCACGGCGACGCCGACCGTACCGTTTCAGTAGAATACGCCCGCACGATGCGGAACACCTTGGGCGCTTTTCACAACGATTTTTCATATTATGAATACCCCAACGGTTCTCACTGGTACGGCGATCATAGCGTCGATTGGGCACCACTTTTTGATTATTTCAAATGGCACCGTTCTAAAAAAGCCGAAGACGTTGATGTCCTAGATTTTACCACGGCAAACCCTGCCATTTCTTCGCATTACCATTGGATTGGGGTTGAACAACAAATTCAGCCGTTAGCGTACAGCCAAATTCAAGCTAAACGGAATTCAAACGATAAGACCATCAGCCTGACCACCAAAAATATCCAAACGTTGATGATTCTTCCCGCTGCTTTCCCAGCTGGCCAATCGTTTAAGATTAAAATTGATAACCAAGATATTTCGGGGAATTTTCAGCTCAACAATCAGCCCTTGTATTTTGCGAAGAAAGACAAATGGGAAGCCACTGAAAAACCGTCGATTCAGCAAAAAGGAGCGCACCGCAACGGAACTTTCAAAACGGCTTTCAACCATCGGATGGTTTTCGTCTATGGAACAACGGGCACCAAAGAAGAAAACGAATGGGCATACAACAAAGCACGTTACGACGCCGAAACTTGGTATTACCGTGGCAATGGCGCTGTTGATGTGATTTCGGACAAAGAATTTTCGTTGGCTGCTTATGCCGACCGTGGAGTAGTTGTTTTTGGGAACGCAGTTACCAACAGCGCGTGGAATTTAGTACTGGGCCAATGTCCGATTCAGGTTCAAAAAGGCAGCATGAAAATTGGTAACGAAACCCTTTCGGGCGACGATTTAGGTGGATACTTTATTCACCCTCGCCCCGACAGCCCCCTAGCCTCGGTGGCAGCCGTTACAGGCACAGGTTTGGCAGGGATGATGGCAACCGAGTCAAATCAGTATTTTACGGGAGGTAGCGGCTTCCCCGACTACTTTATTTTCAGCGCTGCCATGCTCAAAGAAGGCACCAAGGGCGTCAAAATGGCGGGATTTTTTGACAACCAATGGCAATTTTCGCCAACCGATGTGGTAAAAGTGCCGTAAAGAAATCATAAAAAATGGCCACAAACAGGCGATTACTGGACAGTATCTCTTGTTTGTGGCCATTTATATTTACGTCAGTTATTTTCCTAACGCAATCTTGATATGCGCTAAATGGTGCTTGGCGTGCCACGCGCCCATGTCTAAGGCATCAATCAATTTGATATTTATTTGGCGCAGCGGATGGTAGTATCCCTTTTGAAAATCTTCCGCCGACATTTGTTCCATCAAATTCGTCCAGCGGGCGTGGGTGCCTTCAATCATTTGCAAAGAGAAAACGATAGGAGCCGTTTTGGCTTCTTCCATCGTTGCCCACGCGTCAATTTTTGCTACTACGCCGTTGGGGTTATCTTCGGTCAAAGCTTGCTTGAAACGGATATAATGCAGCAAGTGCATGTCTGCCACGTGGTGAATCAATTGCTGAATGGTCCAGCTTCCTTCGCGGTATTGTTTTTGTAACTCTTCGTGCGAAAGTTGTTCAGTCAACGCCCGATACTCCGCAGGGATGGTCTTCAGGGTTGTCAAGCGTTCTTGTATTTCATCAGCGGTGTAGTCTCCTTTTGGCGACCATTTTCCAATCGGGAATTGGAGTGATTGAATGTCCATGAGTGTGTATTATTTTAAATTTTCTTCAAACGGTAGTGCGTCGGGTTGTGAGCAACCCTCATCACAGGCAATATTTTTATTGCAAAACACTTCTGCATTTTTTTTATTGCAAGCCATGAACGTCGGGTTGTGAGCAACCCTCATCACAGGCAACAAAAAAAGGGAGCAAAAATGCTCCCTTTTTTTGTTGCTTCCTGAAATTAATGATGCCCATGGGCTTCGTTTCCCTTTTGGCAGCACTCTGGTAGTTTGTCGTGAGCCGTTTTATTACACACTTGGCTATCGGCATCGTAGCCCGTATCGGTAATCACTTTACGAAGCGCCGCTTCGTCCGTTTTTTTAGGGTTATACTTGATTGTCACCACTTTGTCATCCAGATTTAAGACTGCTTCGCTTACTCCTTTGCTCAACGTCAAGTTTTTCTCGATGCGTTCTTTGCACATGTCACACACGGCCGACGTTTTGATTTTCACTTCTTTTTCTTTGCCAGGCTTACTAGCTACTGTGCTGAATACTACTCCCAGTACGAGCACAAAAAGGAATGTTAGTTGTTTCATTGGTTTAAAAGCCCCCAACCCCAACGGGGAGTTTTTTGGATGATTTACGTACAGTGGGGTTCAATCATGTACGCTCACTTATGATTAATCTTTAACTTTAATTCGGATTCCTGCATAGACCATTCGACCTACAATTGGCCCCCATACTTGGCCCGCATCAAAATACTTCCCAAATGGGTCTTGGGCGTTGATGATAGGATTGGGTTGTTTAAAATTCAACAAATTTTCGCCTCCCAAATACACTTCAAACTTCCGAAACGCCCGCGATACTTGGGCGTTGACGTTGGTGTAAGGTTGTGAATAAAGAATCGGCATTGATTGGTTATCCAAAGTTGCTTCCAACGATTGTAACGGGTCATTAATGCGAGCTTTTCCGTTCCACTGCACCGTCAAATCGGCCTTCCATTTATCGTAAGGCAGGGTATAACCGATGTTAAACAATACCCTATCACGCGGAATCATCATCCGAGCCATGAGACGAACATCGTTGACGGGCTGTCCCATCGTTTGCCAAACGTCAAACAAACGATATGCCAATTTTATCTCAGTACGTTTTGATAATAAACCGTTTAGCTCTGCTTGAAAGCTATTCGAGAACGATTTTCCTTGCAAATTATAGAAATATAAATGGGCGGCTGTACTGCTTGCATGATCTGTATCAACAATCAATTGGCTTTCGAAGTCTGTTCGGTAATAGTCCACAACCACATCCCAGTGTTTTTCAAAAAGATGGAACGTTTGGGTCAAACTTGCCCCGTAATTCCACGAAACTTCTGGACGTAAATCGTCCACAAAACGAACTGCCCTTTGGCTAACCAAGAAGCCATAATTTTCGGCCAGTGCGTTTGGCGTACGCTGCCCCCTTCCTGCCGATAAACGAAGCGTTGTTTGTTCAAACGGCTGCCAGCGAAGGTGCAAACGCGGGGTAACAAAGGCGCCAAAGAGGTTATGGGCATCTGCCCGTATGCCTGCCACAAGCGTAAGTTTGTCGAGGTAATTATAGGTATATTCAAAAAACGCCCCTGGTACCGACTCCGTACGCATTCGGTGAAGGTCTTTGTAGGTTTCGTTGTAATCGTCCAACAAATAACTCAAGCCCGTCGTAAATTTATGATTGGTGTTATCAATAATCGACTGGTATATCAAGTTGGCATACAGGGTTTGCTGACGCGCGTCGTAGTTAGCAAACCCAAAGTACGAGTCACTTGAATGCGTCAACCCGTTTACGATAAAGCCTAACCCTTTGTAGGGCTTGTCTTGGTACATTTTGGCCGTTTTGGAGAAAAACTCCACGCGGCGAGTTGTATTGCCAAAACCGTAGGCCTGCGACGTTCCGCGCATGTTTTCTTTGAATCCAATTTGGCCTCCCAAACGGTTTTCATAAAGTGCTTTTACCCCAAACTGCGCCATCATTTTGTCGCTTTTGTACTGCCAACGATTAATGGCATTGAGTTGGGTGTAAAGGGGCATGTCCAAAAAATCATCTCCGTTGTTATCCACCCGCGTTTGTAGTGTACTTGCGTGCGAAAGAATGCCCGTTGACCAGCGTTCATTGAGTTTTTTATTGACGTTGAAATTTATTTCTCCGCGACCAAAATTGTTGACGTACGCATTAAAATACAATTTCTCGCGAGCATCGGGCTTCACCAATTCGACATTAATCGCTCCCGTCAAGCTTTCATAGCCATTGACGACGGAGCCTGCTCCCTTGCCAATGTCGATACTTTGTATCCACGTTCCTGGAATATAGTTTAGCCCAAAAGTTGTACCCAAACCACGGATATTGGGAATATTTTCGACGTTGGTTTGAACGTATTGCCCACCCAATCCCAAAAACTGAATTTGTTTGGCCCCCGTCACGCCGTCGCTCAAACTCACCGACACCGAGGCATTGGTTTCGAAACTTTCCGACAAATTACAACAAGCGGCTTTAGCAAGGGCTTTGGTCGTTATAATTTCTGTCTGAATGGGGTTTAGGCGGTCGATTTGCGAGGAAGTTCCTCGTACAACTACTTCTCCCAACTGGCCATCGGGCTTCATCACAATCTCAAAATTGCTTTCAGAAGTCACCTTTACTGAATCCGTTTTGAATCCAATATAGCTGAATACCAACAAATTAGATTTAGCAGCACGGGCAATGTTAAATTTCCCGACAGAATCTGTAGCTGTAGCTATTGATGTACCTGCCCAAAACACATTTACGCCTACCAATGGTAGTTTTTTACCTGTTTCATTGCGTTCAAATACGGTGCCCATTACGCGTTGGGCGTTTAAAGAATACCAATGAAGGATGAGTAGGAAAGGAATTAATATTTTTGTTTTCATTTCAAAAGTTGTCAAAATTCAAAAATTGGTTAGTAGTTGAGCGTAAAACCTACTCCAAAGCCCATGTCACTGTCATAATGAGTGGAGAAACCTGCGTTTTTATTTATAATATACCGAAATCCTGCCATGTACTCTTTATCGGTGTTCCACATTAAGTTCATTCGCAGACGTTTGCTGATGGGGATGTCTTTTCGTTCTAATTGAAATCGGATATTTCCATCGGTAAATACTTCGGCTTGCGCCATAACGAGCATGGGTAATGTATAATTCACCCCAAGACTAAGCACCGCTCGTTTATCTTTGGTATTGCTTTGTCCAAAAAGGTTCGTTTCTTTTTCATCTATTCCCATTCTCCTATATCTCCAATCAAAACCAATAAACGGCATTAGCCACTGCATTTTACCGATGTATCGCCCAATGTGGGTTTCGGTTTCGTAGCCATGTTTATCATGGTATCCCAAGCGCCACTCTGTGCCAATGCTCCAACGGGTATTTGAGACCATCACCTCTCCATCGTTTCCGTTGGTTTCAAAGGCATTTTCAGCCATTAGATGAAACTTCCTGTCGTCTGCAAACAGTTTTCGTTGTGCCAGCTTAGGGTTGGGTATTTCGGGGTTCTTTGGACTATTTTCGTAGCTAAAAACTCTCCCCATTCCAGCCATCATGTGGTAAAGAATGTGGCAATGAAAAAACCAGTCTCCGCTTTCGGTGGCAGCAAACTCCAGGGTGTCGGTTTCCATGGGCATAATATCAATCACATTTTTTAGGGGAGCATAATTACCTTGGCCATTGATTACCCTAAAATCGTGCCCATGTAGGTGCATTGGGTGGCGCATCATCGAACCATTGTAAAGTACTATCCGAACGATTTCGCCTTTTTTTATTAAAATCTTGTCGCTTTCCGAAACCACTTTATTATTTAAACTCCACACATAACGATTCATGTTACCCGACAACTCAAAACGTAGCTCCCTAACCCCCAATGGGGGAACTGGAAGCGCTGTTTTGAATGGTGATTTAAGCATAGCATAGTTCAATGTAATAATTCCCTCATTGGGGGGTAGGAGGCTGGGACTCGTAATTTCGGGGTACATGACGGTATTCATATCCATCTGATTGAGACTCATGCTCATTCCCATATCGTCCAAATCCCCGTTCATTTTCATCATCCCGTTCATCATTTTCATGCCTTCAAAGTAGGCAAGTTTGGGCAGGGAGGAGGCTTTTATTTTGTTTCCCGAACCCAAAAACAAGGATGCGGATTTGGTACGGTCCTCTGAAGTTACCAAAAACTCGTAAGAAGCAGTAGCGTCAGGAATGGTAACAATGACATCGTAGGTTTCGGAAACAGCAATAATTAACCTATCTACTTCAACAGGTTCTACATCATTGCCATCGTTGGCCACAACGGTTATTTTGCCACCCGCATAAGTAAGCCAAAAATAAGTGGATGCCCCCCCGTTTGAAATCCTTAATCGAACTTTATCTCCCGCCTTAAATTGGGTAAGTTGCCTTTCGTTTTCTCCATTGATGAGAAACTTGTTGTAGTAGACATCGCTCACGTCCATGGCGTTCATTCGCTTCCACTCGTTGGTTACTTTTGTTTTAAAATAGCCTTGTTTTATGGCTTCTGTGTAACTTTGAGTTGTCCCTTTTTGAATCGCAAACCAATCCGTAGCATTATGCAACATTCGGTGGATGTTATTAGGCTTCCTATCAGTCCATTCGCTCAGAATAATTGGAATGGTCGGCAAATCGTCAATGGTGTTCCGAAATGTGGAATCATTGTCGCGCTTTTCTAAAATTATTGACCCATACATACCAATTTGTTCCTGTAGTCCTGTATGGCTATGGTACCAATGCGTCCCATTCTGAATAATGGCAAACTTGTACAAATGCGTAGTATGCGGTTTGATGGGCATCTGGGTTAAGTTAGGTACGCCATCGTATTGATTGGGCAAAAACAAACCGTGCCAATGCAGGGAGGTCTCTTCATTTAGTTCATTGTGCACGTAAATTTCAGCCGTATCGCCTTCGGTAAAAGTGAGCGTAGGCATAGGGATTTGCCCGTTTACAGCAATCGCTCTTTTGGGTTTATGACCAAACGTTACAATGGTATCTCTAACAAACAAATCGTAACGAACTGCCTTGGGTTTACTGCTGATACGTTGGTTTGTTCGTTTTTTTAGTGTGTTATCCTGACGAAGTACACGCTGTCTTTGGGGCAGAGTGTGTTCTTCGTGCTGAGCAAAAACAGCAGTTGAGATAATAAAAAAAACAACAATTTTTATAGACTTCATAGCCAACTATTTATCTATTTTCAAACCCAAATGAAACACTTAAGTGTGCCCAACTCATTTTGATTTCTCCTTTAGTAGGTTGGGTTGAAAGCACTTGGTAGGTTAGTGCTTCCACAAATTCTTTGTTTGTTTCTGGCTTTACAGCCAGTCGAATTATATCTTCTTCCTGTTTATAGTCATCAGCTAAGTGCATATCCCAAGTTTTACTCAAAATCAATGTCCATTCTTTTTCATTTGGAATTGTAAAAAAGCCATATTTACCCTTTGGTACATGTTTCCCTTGAATCATTACATCTTTTGAAAATTCAATCCAAGTGGCTTTATGTGCACCTGTTGCCCACACTTGATTGTAGGCCACTAAGCCATTCCAAATGGTTCGCCCTCGGACACTTGGAGAGCCGTAGTCGATATGTACATGATTATCGCCTATCATCGCCATTGCAGACAAACGTGGACTTTTAGGCTTCGTTGCATTTTTAGTAGTATCAGCTTTGGAATGTTCGTGTTGAGCAAATAAGACATTTACGAACAAGAGAAAAATGCCGAAAATGAGGAGCTGTTTCATGAATAAAGAATGTTTTATGTTAAAATTTCAATACAATCCCGTTGGGTTTTGACCCTACTTTGATGTCTTTAATTTTTTTGTGTTGTACTAAATCAATGACTGATACAGAGGCTGCTTCTTGATTGGTTACATAGGCTGCTGTACCCTTAAATGCAATCGCATGGGCACCCGCAGCAGTTACAAGTGCGTTTTCGTGTTCAAACTTTCCATTGGTATTTTGCTTCCACCAATGTATTTTTCCTGCATTTGGGTCAGTTACCCAAAGTTCTTTTGTCTCAGCGTGGAAAGCCGCATACGCTGGCATAAAACCCAATTCGACGGTTTCGACAACTTTCAACGTTTTTACGTCAATAACCGAAACACTTTGCCCGTCTTCATTGTCCACGTACATCCGATTGTCGCCTCCCGTCCATGCCCCTACTGGGTTTTTTCCCACGGCAATCGTTGCTGTCACCATTTTGGTAGCAGGATGAATCACCGAAATGGTATTGTCCTTGCCGTTGGCCACAAAAGCCATTGAACCATCCGCTGAAAATGTTACTTCGGCGGGTTCTTTGCCTACTTTTATGGTATTTTTGAGGTTGTAGGTAGTGGCATCATACACCAAAACTTTACCATCATCGTCCATTTGTGAAGTCCAAATTTCTTTACCATCAGGGGTATAAATGGCGTTGTGATTCATCATCGGAAGTTCAATTAGCTTGATATTTTGACCCTTTGTTGCATCCAAAATAAGCACTTTTGCGGTGCTTGTATGAGCAGCGCCATGTCCACCAGATAGATTGATACCTGGGTCGGCAATCGCGATTTGGTTTTGAGTAGGATTTAGGTAAATGTGATGAGGGTAGGCCAAAAACATGCCTGAGCCATTCGCCTTGTTATCGGTGAGTTGTACTAAGCCTGTTGCTTCGTTGGTATTGAGATTGATGATTGACATCGTACTGCTTTCGCCATTTACTACATAAGCTGCTGGATAATTGATATTCAGTGTGGGTTGGGCTGAACTCATCTCCATGCAAGCCGACGCGACCCAGCTACTAAAACCAAGTACCAAAATTTGAATGAAACGTTTCATTGGATGATTAGTTTAAAGTTTCTGTTACTTTTCCACACGTCAGCATCATTTTTCCATAATAGGGGTTTTTGATGGCTGAATTATTACTCAACCAGTACGCTTTTTTCATAGGGCAATACTGTTGATACACAGGGCTATCATTGACTTTGAAAGTCTTTAAAACCGTATAAAGATGGTTGGATAAATCATTGAAATGGGTACGCTGCTGTTCTGCATCTTGAGTGTTGGCGATAGCTTTCGTTTCAGATTTAATCTTGGATACCAATTGCATGTACAAATCATGTTGTTCTTGAGTCATTTGTGCCATGTCCACTTTAGCTAAAGTCAGTAAAAAGTCGTTGGCTTTTTGTTGTACAGTTTTACCATCTGTCGCCACCAAAGCGTCTTTCATTCCATAATAATCGGTTAACAAGGCGTTGAGCTGAGTTTTTATGTCAGCTTTTGCCTCATTGTAGTTAGCTAAAACGTTCATCCGAGCGTAACTGGTAATGAATAGAGAATGAAAAATAAGGAGGATAAAAACGGATGTCTTTTTCATTTTTTTATTTGTTTAGTTTGGAATCAATAGGAAAGTTTTAAGCAGGTTATTTATTGCTGAAGGCGGAAATTGTCTTTCTGGGTAAGACAAAGGTACAGGGCTCTGTGTAAGCAGTTGCTACACAATTTTCGCAACGTTTTACATCATTTTAGCGTCTCAAACCTGATCTAACGGCAGGCGGTTTTTGGCTGCCAATTGTTTAAATTGACTTGGTGTCACCCCCGTAATCTTTTTAAATTGATTAGACAAATGCGCTACGCTGCTGTAGTGAAGTTCGTCGGCGATTTGGCTAAGACTTAGTTCATCATATGCTAAGAGTTCTTTGGCACGTTCAATTTTCTGACGAATGGTGTATTGCTCAATCGTCATACCTTCGAGCGAAGAAAAGAGCGTACTCAAGCCATTATAGTCACGGTTGAGTTGTTCGGCTAAATAGTCAGAATAATTCACCTTCAATCCCAATGACGAAGAACGAATCAACGCTAAAACAAGCGTTTTGATTTTTTCAACCGTACGAACTCGTTTATCTTCCAGCAATTCAAAACCGTATTCTTGAAGTCGAGCAGTCACTTCCGCTATCTGAGTAGCAGTAACAGGCGCTGCCACCTCCACTTCCCCGAGTTGAATCTGTTGAACTTGAAAATGAGCGTTAGAAAATACTTGGCCAACCACCAATTTACAGCGGTCGCATACCATGTTTTTGACGTAAAATACCATTATTGTTTGATTTAAAATTCCCCAAAAAGTGTGCTACATTGAGAAAATCTCATGCACAGGAAATTCTAAATCAAAAAAGACTGCACAAACGAAAGCAGGTTTCGCCCGTGAAAAAAAGAAGTGAAAGAATAAACAGAAGAAGAACCCGCCGAAGTGGGCAAGAAAAACTCAAATACAACTTTGAAGACCGCTACAAACGTCTCGACAGCCCAGTCAGCCGTTGTTTTTAATAACTTAGCTACCCATTGTGTCACCGACGACGCTACCTCTACGTTTTCGTAGCGCTGTTGGTCTTCGCAGCAAGTTCTTTTTTTGATAGTAGTTTGTCCAGCAGGGGTTGCTGATTCTTTTGTAGTAGCGCAACTGCCACATTTTTCCTTGTTAAGGGCAGCCAAATGCAGCGATTTTCCTCTCAGAATACAATGATGTTCGACTACGCCAAAGCCAGTACTTGCCGTCAGAACGACAAGTGCCATAAAAAAGGCAAGAAAACGGCGGAACATCAATTTCATAAAAGCAAATAGAAATACAGTTAGAAGCGAAACACTTCTTTAGGCTAAAAAGTTCGGTGTTATGGACAAAATAAAAGGTGACGAAATAATTTCCGTCACCTTTCATAAAAAAACAGGGCACTTGGCTCCGTTTTTCCCAATTATTTTACTTTTTCTACTACCGCCTTGAACGCCTCTGGGTGGTTCATTGCAAGGTCAGCAAGTACTTTACGGTTCAGCTCAACACCTGCCGCGTGAACTTTACCCATCAATGCAGAATAAGACAATCCTTCTTGACGAGCCGCAGCGTTGATACGCTGAATCCACAAGGCACGGAAATTTCTTTTCTTTTGTTTACGACCGACATAAGCGTAGTTAAGACCGCGCTCAACGGCGTTTTTGGCTACTGTCCATACGTTTTTACGACGACCGTAGTAACCTTTGGCTAATTTTAATACTTTCTTGCGACGAGCCCGCGACGCAACATGGTTTACCGAACGTGGCATAATTTTGTTAGTTTTTTGACGGTTGGTGGCTTACTCAGAAGCACTTTTTGAACCAACAATCGGGTGAAACAATGAACCTGTGCTTGAAGCACTGTTATTAGCTATCTGTTGTTAGTTATCTGTGATAAAATCTTGGATAATGGTTAACAATTAACTGATAACGTTTTAACTAGAACTTGAGCATCAAACGGATGCGATCCATATTTGTGTCATCAACAACCGTGAACCCAACAAGGCCACGCTTACGTTTTGTTGATTTCTTAGTCAAAATATGGCTGTGGAAAGCGTGTTTACGCTTAACTTTACCAGTGCCAGTCATTTTAAAACGCTTCTTGGCACCTGAATTGGTTTTAACTTTTGGCATGATACCGACCTTTTAAAGTATTTGAAAAAGTAAAAAATTTGGGGTGCAAAGGTACGAACCTTTGTCGAATATTACAATCCAAGGGGCAGAACTTTATCCTCATTTTTAAAGATATACGACTTCTTCTGGCCTTGGTAGTTGAAGTTAACGAGATTCACTTGGTCGTCAAAGAAATCAAGCATGATGCTATTTTGCAATGAAAAACCTGTAATAGCCTCCGAACAAGGGATTTCTACATAGATCCAAGTAGCGTCGGCCTCTTGTTCTTTTCCAATGTACGAATACGGCTTTTTTTGCTTGGCAGTAGTGACTAGCGCAAAATGTTTTCGGACATATTTTTCGACGTACGGGTCATTTTTATCTTCATTGACTACTGTAAATTTTTGTCCTCCGTTGTCTTTAGAAAGCACTTTTTCCAAGTCGTCCGTAAACACCCGAATACTCACCTCAAACGACTTTTCTTTTGCATTATAGTCCATTCGAGTAATGCTGGTATGGAAATCGTGCTTTGAAAAACTGAAAGCACTCAGGCACAAGAGGAGAATTACATAAAGACGCAAAGGTGCAAAAACGAAAGCGTTCTTTGCACCTTTGCGTGAGTTAGTTACTAAACTCATACTAACGGAAGAGTTTAAAAATATCGTTTCCAAAGGCGAACACCATCAATCCAAGTAGAATCACCATTCCCACTTTTTGGGCGGCTTCCAAAAACTTATCTGACGGCTTGTGACCCGTTACCATTTCATAAATCAACAAAACAGAGTGTCCACCATCAAGGGCTGGAATCGGCAGGATGTTCATAAATGCCAATACCATTGATAACAAGCCCGTGAGGAACCAAAAACGGCTCCAATCCCAAATTCCACCAAACATTTGAGCAATACCGATTGGCCCACTCAACGCTTTAGAAGCTGACACCTCACCACGGAATATTTTACCAAACCCGCGAATATTGTCAGTCACTACGCTGAAGGCTTTTTGAGTACCAATCGCAATTGATTCACCAAAAGAGTAATCAATATGCGTGGTTGTGAGACCTAATTCTGGATAAAAACCTATTTTACCGTCTTCGGGTACATCTACGTTCAGTGTTACGATTTTTCCTTTACGGTCGATTTCCAACACTGCTTTTTTATTTTTCAGATTGGAAAGTGCATCTCTGATTTCGTGGTAAAACTGAATTGGCTGGTTATTTACCTTTACAATTTTATCCCCTGCCAATAATCCCGATTTAGACGCAGGCATTCCAGGTGTCACTTCTCTAATCGAAAAAGGATAAATGGGGTCAATAAACTCACCTGCATTTTTCTTATCCGAAATCTTCTCGATGAAATTATTTGGTACATAAATATCCACTTTTTCACCGTTACGCTCTACCGTATAATAGCTGTTTGACTCCAAAAATACTTTACGAACTTCGGCAAAGTCATCAAATGGTTTACCGTTGATTGCCACAATTTTATCGCCCGTGCGAAGTCCAATTTCTTGACCAAGTTTGTGAGCCACAATTCCGTATTTCACATCTTTTGTAGCGATGTAGTCGTATCCTTCCGAATACGTAATGGCCACAAAAATGATAATACCTGTAATGACGTTCACAATAATTCCGCCCAACATCACAATCAAACGCTGCCAAGCAGGTTTGGCACGAAATTCCCACGGTTCAGGTTCTGCCGTTAAGTTTTTGGTATCCAACGACTCATCCACCATTCCCGAAATTTTCACAAAACCGCCTAGTGGCACGGCTCCAAAACCATATTCTGTTTCACCACGTTGAATCGACCATATTTTGGGAGGAAACCCAATGAAATACTTTTCTACTCGCATTCCGAACATCTTGGCTGTGATAAGATGCCCCCATTCGTGTAATCCTACTAAAATCGACAGTCCCAGAATCAACTGTCCCACCATTACTAAAATTTCCATTCTTTGAGTTTATGTGTGCTTACACACGTTTAGTTAGTCATTAATCAATATCTTCAAAAACCGTTGTTAGGTCAATTTCTAATCCTTTTAAGACCTCTCCCCCGCTGATAACACCAAACGGCTGTTTTTCAGGATTGGTATTTTGAGGACTAAAAATCATGTATGTTTTTTCGTTGGGATCAATCAACCAACCCAATTCGCAACCGTTGGCTACCCATTCTTTCATTTTGTCAACATGCTCCGACCAAGTGTCTGATTCTGAAATTACTTCTACCACAAAATCAGGGCATATAGGGGCAAATTTTTTCCGTAAAGCCGAAGGAACTTGCTCCCATCGCTCGCGATGTATCCAAGCTACATCAGGCGACTTGATGGATTTATCAGGCAGGGTAAAACCTGTTGATGAAGGAAATACAAAACCTTGGTTAGTACCTCTATTCCAAAGTTTTACTTCAACAAAAATTTCGCCATCGTTGTGGCCTCCAACACTTCCAGTAGGTGATATAAAAATGATTCTTCCGTATTTGTCCCGCTCAAAGTGCATTCCATTGCGACGATTTGCCTCGCAAAAAGCAAAGAACTCATCGTCGTTCATGGTATCCATGGAAGGTATGTTCAGTACTTGGGACATTGGATTCAATTTGAAAATTGATTAATTCATTCATTTGAAAATCAAAGAAGCGAGCAATGCCCGTTTTCAAATTTTCAAATTTTCAAATTTACTCATTAAACTTTCAGCTACACGGCGTGTTTCGGTGTCGGTTTCGATATAATCGTCGAGGGTTGGTTGTTGAATAAACGCTACGGTGTTCATACAAGTTTCGATAAGGTCCGACATTTGCAGAAAACCTACTTTATCTTGTAAAAACGCCGCTACCGCCACTTCATTGGCTGCATTCACAATGCAGGCCATGTTTCCGCCCCGTTCGAGTGCATCGAAAGCGAATTGCAAATTACGAAAAGTTTTTAAGTCGGGTTGCTCAAATGTGAGAGATGGATACTGAGCAAAGTTGAAGCGAGGGAAATCGGCCTTTAAGCGGTGTGGATAGGTCAGCGCAAACTGAATCGGGAGGCGCATATCAGGTAATCCCATCTGGGCTTTGATACTTCCATCTTCAAATTGTACCATCGAGTGAATAATGCTTTGGGGATGCACCACTACTTCAATTTGCGATGCTTCTAGTCCAAACAACCATTTTGCTTCAATGACTTCCAAGCCTTTGTTCATCAACGAAGCTGAATCTATGGTAATCTTAGCCCCCATGCTCCAGTTGGGATGTTTTAGGGCTTGGGCTTTGGTCACCTGCAAAAGTTCATCGCGGGTTTTTCCCCGAAAAGGTCCACCCGAAGCAGTCAGCAATATTTTTTCGATGGGGTTATGAAATTCTCCCACGATACACTGAAATATGGCCGAATGTTCGGAGTCAACAGGGTAAATATTCACCCCTTTTTCGCGTGCTAAAGCCGTCACCAATTCTCCCGCCACCACCAAAGTTTCTTTATTGGCCAAGGCGATTTGCTTACCTGCTTCAATGGCTTTTACGGTTGGAATCAGCCCCGAATAGCCTACCATTGAGGTCAATACAGTATCAATGGAGTCCATTTGTACCACGTCTGCAATGGCCTTTGCCCCTGCATAGACCTGAATCCCGAGGGGGTCGAGGGCGTCAAATACTTTGTCGTACAACGACTCATTGGCTATGACCACCACATTGGGACGAAACGCTGCGGCTTGCTCAATCAGCAGTTCAGCGTTGTTTTGAGCGGTAAGGATTTCGACCGTAAACGACTCTGGATGAGCCGCTACTACGTCGAGTGCTTGGGTTCCAATCGAACCCGTAGAGCCAAGAATGGCTATGTGTTTTTGGGGAAACTTCATGCAATGGACAACTATTCACGGGCAAAATTACACATTCTTTTGGCTTTTAGGGCAAGAGACGAATATCGAATTTATTTACTGCCTTTATCCTATGAGTAGAATCGAAACGACAAATTGTTTAATACAGAAATACCAGTGATTCAACCTGTTATCCTACCACGTCCTTTACCTACATGAAACGCAGACACTTTCTTCACCACAGCGCCATGATGGCCTTGAGTGCTCCGCTTATTTCTAACGCCACAGCAGGTGGGTATTTTGATCCTCAAATTGCGGATTTGTCATCGCACAAAATTGCGGAGATTGCCTTTACCCAAGTACAACTCAAATGGCCGCGTTTTGTGGGAAAAAATGCGCGTCGTGACATTCATGGTTACGGCCCCAAAGTGAACGTTTGTGTGCTGACTACCGACCAAGGTGCGAAGGGCTGGGGAATGCACGGCCGCCGAAACGACGAAGTGATTGCATATTTGAAGGGGAAACGAGTATCCGACCTGTTTCAACCCGCACTTGGCGTTACTGACCCTCAAGCGTTGCCTTTTGATGTGCCGCTGCACGATTTGGCTGGCGTAATCCTCAACAAACCTGTGTATGAGTTGATGGGGCGCAAAAAGCCCATTACGACGAAGTGCTACAGCGGCATGATTTATTTTGATGAACTTGAACCCAAAGAAGGCCATGTTACCACCTTACCCAACGGCCTCGATAACATTATTGCCAACTGTAGCGCAGATTATAAATTGGGTTATCGGCAGTTCAAACTTAAAATTGGGAGGGGTAATATTTGGATGCCCAAACAGGAAGGTTTGCAACGCGACATTGAAGTGACGAAGCTTGTTCATAAGACATTTCCCGATTGTGATATTTTGGTCGATGCCAACGATGGCTACACTGCCGACATGGCCATCGCTTATCTAAAAGGCATTGATGGCATTCCACTGTTTTGGTTTGAAGAACCCTTTGCCGAAACCGTGGCAGATTACCGAAAGCTAAAAGACTGGTTGAAAGCCAACAACGTCAAAACGTTGCTGGCCGATGGTGAAGCCAATCCAAATCAACAACTGTTGCGCGAACTTGAGGAACAAAAACTGATTGATGTTCACATCACCGACATCATGGGTTACGGCTTTACGCCTTGGCGCAAAATCATGCCTGAACTTCAAAAAATGGGTATTTTGGCTTCACCGCACGCGTTTGGAGAACAGCTAAAATCGTTCTACACCGCCCATTTGACAGGGGCTTTGGGGAATACCGTCACCATCGAAGGAGTACCCTGTACTTGTGAGGACGTTGATTTTAGCCTTTATAAAATTGTCAACAGCGAATTTATCCCTCCCAAAGCACCAGGTTTTGGCATGAAACTACTCAAGGCATAGCCCCCATTATGGACATACAATCAGTTTGTGTGTCCTTTTTACTTTAAATTTCAAACCAACTCCTCTTCTCCTCTTATCACTTTTTCTCGGTGCATCTCGCCCCATAAAACCAAAGCCGAAAGCACATCTTGCAGGGTATCGGCATAAGACAGTAGTTCGTATTCCACTACCACTGGTATGCCAGTGTCCACTTTTCTTTTGACAAAACCATTTTGTTCCAAGTCTTTTAATACCCCCGAAAGTACTTTGGCTGAGATGCCATCAATAGTTCTTTGTAGGTCATTGAAGCGTGTATGCCCATCTTTCAGGGCAATTATTACGCGTAATGTCCATTTTCCACCAATGACATACATGGCGTCTTCCAAAGCTTTGATGGAGTTTCTACACTTTTCGGCACTGACTGTTTTTTCCATACTATTTCGATTTACTAACTTAAAGGTTACTACTTACCTTATGTATAGTAGTAACTTTTGAAAAGCAAATGTACATAGCTTTGCGACATCATTAAAATAAATCATTTAGAAATGTCAACAAAGAACGTCCTTCACATTAAAACAAGCATCAACGGCGATGCTTCTAAAAGCAATCAGCTCTCGAACTCAATCATTGATAAGCTAAAAAACACTTATTCGGAGTGCGCAGTTGAAACACTGGATTTATCGAAAAACCCGCTTCCATTTCTTACTGCCGAAATGTACCAAGCTTTTTCTACCCCAAAAGATGCACGTAGTCTAACACAGTTGGAGGTGATTCAACCCTCTGATATGGCCATTAAACAGCTCAAAAATGCCGATATTCTTGTTTTGGCAGTGCCGTTGTATAACTTTAGCATTCCAGCCAATCTAAAAGCATGGCTTGACCAAATTGCCCGTGCCAATGAAACCTTTAGCTATGCGACGGGTTCGCCCCAAGGTTTATTAACGGGCAAAAAAGTCTATTTGGCCATAGCGTCGGGCGGTGTCTATTCAGAAGGCATGATGAAAGCGTATGATTTTACGGAGAATTATTTACGAACTGTTCTTGGGTTTATGGGCCTAACAGATGTTAGCACTTTTCGTTTAGAGGGTATTTTTGTACCAAACATAGGCGAACAAGCCGTTTCGAAAGCCTTAGAAACGGTGGAAGAATTTAGTTTTTAAATCTTTCTGTGTCAGTTTTTTTATGTCTTTATCGCTTACTTGGTAAGATTTTTACCAAAAATACGGAAACCTCTCCGACCTCATTTCGTAAACAATTCTGATTTTTTAAAGCAATTATTTGATAAGCATGGCCTAAAAACCATGCTTTTTTTATTGCTACACTTTCATTTTTAACGATTAGGGAAAAAAGTGCAATTCAAAGCGAAAAGCGTCCATTGAAGCCCCCGACCAATTGCCCCAATTTTGCATCATCAATTTAATCTTAAACAATTCAAAAACATGAACAAGTTAACAGTTAAAGACGGAACAGAAATTTACTACAAAGATTTAGGCCAAGGTCAACCCATTTTCTTCCACCACGGATGGCCGCTATCATCTGACGATTGGGATGCCCAAATGATGTTTTTCCTCGAAAAAGGATTTAGAGTAATTGCACACGACCGCCGTGGACATGGTCGCTCTACCCAAACTTACCAAGGAAACGACATGGATACGTATGCAGCCGACGTAGCCGAACTTACCGCCCACCTCGACCTCAAAAATGCCATACACGTTGGACACTCAACAGGCGGTGGTGAAGCCATCAGATACGCCGCAAAATATGGCAAAGACAGGGTAGCCAAAGTGGTTTTGATCAGTGCCATCACGCCATATATGATTGCTGATGAAAGAAATCCGGATGGAGTGCCATTGGCAGTATTTGACGACATTCGTCACAATACGCAACACAACAGAGCTCAGTTTTACCAAGACATTACTATTCCGTTTTTTGGATATAACCGAGAAGGTGCCGATGTAAAAAAAGGAATCCAAGATAATTGGTGGAGACAAGGCATGATGGGAGGTATTAAGGCTCAGTATGATTGTGTAAAAGTATTTTCTGAAACCGATTTTACCGAAGATTTAAAAAGCGTAAGCATTCCAGTATTGGTATTGCACGGTGAAGACGACCAGATTGTGCCTTATGCGACCACGGCGGTAAAAGCACATGAATTGCTACAAAACGGTACGCTTATTTTATACCCAGGTTTCTCTCACGGTATGCCAACAACCGAAGCCGCAACCATCAACAACGATATTTTAACATTCATCAACCAATAATTTTTAACATCTTCATCATAAAATGAAAAAGTCAGTTGCATTAATCGCCATTTTAGTTTCTCTATTTACTCACGTCGTTTCGGCACAAAACAATAGAAAACCCGCTTCGGCAGGCAGATTAGAATACATTGAAGTAGAAAAAAACGTAAGACTTCATGTAACCGACCTTGGCGAAGGTCAACCAATTGTGTTAATTCATGGATGGCCACTGAGCGATGAAATGTATGAGTACCAATACCAATATTTGAGTCGTAAAGGCTTCCGAGTCATTGGTATTACACTTCGTGGTTTCGGAAAGTCAGACAAACCGTATGGACGTTATGATTTCGATGTTTTTTCGGACGATATTAAGGTAGTTTTAGAAAAGCTAAAAATAGAAAATGCGGTTTTGGGCGGTTTTTCGATGGGTGGTGCGGTCGTTATTCACTATGTAACCAAGTATAATGCGGCTCATATTAGCAAATTGGCGCTATTTGGTGCAGCTGCTCCTTCTTGGAGAAAAAGAGACGGTGCCCCGTTTGGAATCTCGGAAGCTGATGGCAACGGGTTGGTTTTACAAACGATGACCGCCAGACAAGATTTAATTGCAGGCTTTGGAGCTGCATTTCCTGCCAAAGAAGGGAATATTTCTAAAAATGTAGAAAAATGGTTAGAAAACATCAATTTAGAAGCTTCACCTTATGCCATTACGGAGTCTATAAAAGCCCTTTTAAACCTTGATTTACGTCCACAACTATCTAAAATCAACATTCCAGTGGCGATTTTTCATGGCACACAAGACAAATTATGTTCATTTGAACTTGCCAATGAGTTGAATAAAGGCATTAAAAACTCCCGTATCATTCGCTTCGAAAACAGTGGCCACGCCTTATTCGTAGAAGAGTCAGAAAAATTCAATACCGAACTTGAAAAGTTTGCCAAACAGTAAATAGTTCAACTCAAAGCAAAAGCGATGTAAGCGAAGGTTTACATCGCTTTTTGGTTTCTATTTAATTATCGTCTCAAAGATTTTACAAAATCATTCCCAGCTCGTCAAATAGCTTAAAAACTGACTAATTGCCGAAATTTCAAAAGTTGTCAAGAATTATTTTCCAAAAAAACAGACAAGTCTGTATGATTTTTAAAAAATACTATTACCTTTGTTGTGTTAATGAACGATAGCAATGGACACCAAAAAAAATATTGAAAATACCGCCGCACGATTGTTTTACGAACAAGGCTACAATTCGACGGGAATCAACCAAATTATTGCCGAAGCAGGTGTTGCCAAAGCCAGTCTATACGCTCATTTTCCGTCGAAAATAGACATTCTGAAAAAGTATTTACAAAACACCTCAGAAACCTCAATGGAGGTTTTCCGTAGTATAGTTGAGCAAAAACAGACGCCAAAAGACAAAGTGCTTAGTGTTTTTGATTCTTTGCTCACCTTTTCTAATGAAACGAGCTTCAACGGTTGCCAATTTTTAAACATTGCCGCCGAAATTCCC
This sequence comes from Runella sp. SP2, assembly GCF_003711225.1. Classification (NCBI taxonomy): domain Bacteria; kingdom Pseudomonadati; phylum Bacteroidota; class Cytophagia; order Cytophagales; family Spirosomataceae; genus Runella; species Runella sp. SP2. The sequence goes on from NZ_CP031030.1 coordinate 3,217,531, forward strand.
CAATCCAACGAAGACGTACTTGCCTTGATTCAAGGTCATAAAAACAAGGTTCGTCAGTTATTCGTCGAAATTCTTGAACCAATTAATAAAGAAAATGTAGCAGATCAATTATACATTCTTTTTGAAGGAGCTTTGGCAAGTAGCAAGGTTTTCAAAGACAAATGGACGCTTGAGACAACCCGCAAAATCGTCGAGCAATTAATTTGATTTTTTTTACCATCAATAGACAGACTGGTCTGTAATTAAAAACAAAACCTTTAAAAACTAAAACAATGGAAACGAAAGAAACAACCTTCAAAAAATTGGACTTAGCAACTTTATTAGCCACTCAGCCCAAACAAGTCCAGCTTAATGACGAAAACGAAGTAGTGATGCAGGATGAATGTGGCGATACGCTATGGGATCGGGTTTTGTCCCAATACGAAACCGAACAAACCGATAAATAATAGAAATCATGGCAAAGAATTTCGCAGAAATTGGTTTTAGCTCGGCAGCCAAAAAGCTACAAGAAAAAGTGGGTAGCCGTACCGCTTATGCCAGTATGGAAGCCCAAACTACTTACAACGGCATGAGCAAATTTGAGCAAAGTTTCATTGCTCAGCGTGACAGTTTCTACATGGCTACTTCTGGCGGAAATGGGTTTCCCTATATCCAACACCGAGGAGGACCAAAAGGCTTTTTAAAAGTATTGGATGCCAATCGGCTAGGTTTCATTGACTTCAAAGGCAATATGCAATACATTACGGTGGGGAATCTGGCTACCAACAACAAAGTATCGCTTTTTCTGGTCGATTATCCCAACAAAAAACGTTTGAAAATCTATGCAACGGCCGAAGTGGTGGAGTTGAAAGATAACCCCGAATTACACCATTTGCTTGATTTGGAGGGGTATAAATTTCGTCCCGAGCGTATGATGGTTTTCCATGTGGAAGCCTACGATTGGAATTGTCCACAGCATATTACGCCACGATTTACGGTTGAAGAAATAGAGGAAGTGTTAAAACCTCAATACGAACACATTAAAAATTTAGAAACCGAAATTGCTGAGCTAAAAGAGAAGCTGGCTAAACGTATTGCAAACTAATTGGGGACAAGCCAATGCCCCCAATTAATTGTTTTACTCCACCGTCACCGATTTAGCCAAGTTACGGGGTTGATCCACGTTGCGGCCGCGCATGACAGCGATGTAATACGACAGCAACTGCAACGGAATCGAAGACAAAAGTGGCATCAAGATTTCGTGCGTTTTGGGGATTTCAATCACAAAATCCACCATGCTATGAATCAACGAGTCACCTTCGGTCACAATCGCAATGACGCGCCCTTTCCGTGCTTTTACTTCCTGAATATTCGATACCACTTTTTCGTACGAACTGTCTTTGGTCGCAATAAATACCACAGGCATGTCTTCGTCGATGAGCGCAATCGGGCCGTGTTTCATTTCAGCCGCTGGGTAGCCCTCTGCGTGGATGTAGGAGATTTCTTTGAGTTTCAACGCTCCTTCCAGCGCCACAGGAAAGTTTAGGCCGCGTCCTAAATAAATAAAATTGCGGGCATAGGTAAAGATAAAAGCAATCTCCTTGATTTTGTCGGCGGCCTTCAGCACTTGCTCTACCTTACGCGGAATGTTTTCTAATTCAATCAACAATTGGCGGTACAAGCCCTCCGAAATCGTTCCCCGTTTTTTGGCCACGGCAATCGCCATCTGTGTCAATACCGTTACTTGGGCTGTAAATGCTTTCGTACTTGCCACCCCAATTTCAGGTCCTGCGTGGGTATAGGCGCCTGCGTGGGTTTCGCGCGCAATCGATGAACCGACGACGTTACAAACGCCAAAAATGGTGGCTCCTTTGGATTTGGCCAATTGAATCGCCGCCAACGTATCAGCCGTTTCGCCCGACTGTGAAATTGCAATCACAAAGTCTTTCTCACGAATAATCGGGTTTCGGTACCGAAACTCTGAGGCGTATTCAACTTCTACGGGAATGCGGGCGAGTTCTTCAAAAATATATTCGGCCACCAGCCCCGCGTGCCATGATGTACCACATCCTACGATAATGATGCGCTTGGCGTCGGCTAATTTTCCCATGTACTCGCTCAAGCCTCCCAACTGTAAGCTACCCTCTTCACTGTTGACGCGTCCGCGCATACTGTCTGCAATTGAGCGCGGTTGTTCGAAGATTTCCTTCAACATAAAATGGTCATATCCGCCCTTTTCGATGGCTTCTAGTTCCATCTCAAGTTTCTGGACGTAAGGCAGTTGTCGTTCGTTTTCGAGATTGACAATTTTTAGCTCATTATTGCGCACCAACGCAATTTGGTTATCGTCCAAATACACCACGTCTTTGGTATATTCAATAATGGGCGTCGCGTCTGAGGCAAAGAAAAACTCGTCCTCTCCTACCCCAATCACCAAGGGGCTACTTTTGCGCGCCGCAATCAGCTGCGTAGGTTCATCTTCCGTCATCACCACAATGGCATAAGCCCCTACCACTTCTTGCAGGGCCAAGCGTACGGCTTCTACGAGCGTACAATTCAACTCTGACTGAATATCTTCAATAAAGTGAATCAGCACCTCCGAATCGGTTTCTGAGCGAAATTCATGCCCTTTTTGGAGCAACTTTTGTTTAATGGTGGCGTAGTTTTCAATAATTCCGTTGTGAATAATCGCCAATTTTTTGTGGTTCGAATAATGCGGGTGCGCATTTCGGTCGTTGGGTTCGCCGTGCGTGGCCCAGCGCGTGTGACCAATGCCAATGCAAGCCGAAGTATTTTTTGTTTTTAACTCTTCTTCTAGCGCAACAACTTTGCCTTTCTTTTTGAAAATGTTCAAACCGTCTTCATTCAAAAGCGCGATTCCTGCACTGTCGTACCCACGGTATTCCAGTCGTTTTAAGCCTTTAATAATGATGGGACAGGCTTCTTGATGTCCGACGTATGCTACGATTCCACACATACAGATAGATGTTTAAGGTGAGTTGAACTTTGGGAAAGTTTTTAAAAAAAATTATCAAACGTTTTATGGCTAAAAACTTTTTTAAAAAACTTGGTTTTATCCTATCAAAGTTAACAAAAAACCTTAAAAGTCAAGAAATATTACAAAAACAAAACGCGCAAAAGAGAATTTCCTTTGCGCGTTTTGGGTATGCGGTATTTCGCTTTATTCTTACTGAGCCGTTGTGTAAAACAACATCAATTTGATATTTTCTTTATTTGGCGTAATCGTCAAGCGATCCAGTTTATTGTTCATCAACGGATAGTAGCTGCTCAAAGGCTGTAAGCTGTTTGCATACGACTGCACTTCTTGTGCACCACTTATTGGCATCAATAATAACCCTGGATTTTTCTTAAAGCCCACCGCCAATGCTTGCAAATAGGTCGTCAAGATAAAGTTATAATTACGCGTTTTGGTAGAATAAAATACCACTTGTGGCAAAATATAACTTTGAAAAGTAGTAGCATCAACAGGCACTAAAAGCTCCGTATCACCTTTGGTTCTGAGTAAGCGGTTAGAAGCATCCGTCTCTGCCAATGCCAACCCAATTGGCAAGGTGTAAATGGAGTTCGTTCCCTCGGGCCAAGTGGGGGTGATCAATAGTTCGGCGCGGTTAATGGCAACTCCTTTTTGTTTGAACAATTCTTGCAAATAAGGAATCTCAAGCTTTGTCACAATCCCAAGGGCGTCTTGAATGTAGTTCAACCCACCTGTTTCGCTGGCAGCAAGAGGTTTGAGCGGTTGAATTTTGCTCAATGCAGTACCTTGACGATCAGCTTCTACGTGATTAAAGCGCTTATTGATAAAAAACGTTTTCACCAACGCGATGGTATCGGCACTATTGTGATAAAACAAGTTCAGCGTAATTCCAGTCGATTGGGGGGAAATTCCAATCACAGAAGCATTGGTAGCGGCAGGAACAAACGTCAACCCTTTGATTGTCTGGGTAAACTTTGCGATGGTACTAGCCTCTGGCTTACCGTTCAAAGCAAAGATTTCTTGTCCAAACGCATCTGGTAGTCGCATTGTTACCAACGACGACGTTCTGGGGGTTGGATAAAACGTATGATTTACCAACGGTGTTGACGAATAGGGCATTGTACTGTTGTTGTAGTACATCTTACCCGTCAGGAGCGTGTCTGTTAAACGGTGAACTGCCATCTGAAACGGCTTGAGCGTATCCCCGTAATAATAATTGTAAGACAAGCTAATAGACACCGAGTCAAAGGCATACACGTTGGTATTGGTAGTTCCATCCGCGTTCAAGTTCAAATTAAGTGTACTTGTAAACTCCACAAATGATTGTGCTTTTACCTTGCCAAAGATGGGGTCATTGTAAGCACCCACCAATATTCGTTGGGCATTTGAGGTGCGCACCGAGTCTAGTAGCACAGTACTGCTACGTACTGTCAGGGTATCGACAAACTTAACATCGGCAATTACTTCGGGCGGAAGTCCAATTTCTTTAGGAGCTTCGCACGACATCAAGGCCAAAACCAATAAGGTGAGGGTGCTTAGGCTAAGTTTAGCCAGCCAATTCGTTGTAAAGGTTGTAATACGTCTCGGTAAAGTTTTCGTCTTCTTCGACCAGTTCCAACTTGCGTTCGGGCAATTCATCAAAAATTTGGTTTAAACTTTCACTAAAATCATCGTCAGCTTTTACTACGGCATCTGCATACGCACATCCAATTTTGACAAATCCCTCAAAATCAGCCGAACGTAGATGCGCCAGTGCCTCGTCGCTAACGTCCATGGCTTTGGCTTTTTCTAAAATGGCGTCTTCAAACTTATAGTTGAAGGCATTGTTATACACCGTAAAAACGCACTTGGTATCCTTAAACATCGGATCATTTTTATAGGTCGTCTTTAGGTACAATGGGATGAGAGAAGTCATCCAATCGTTGCAGTGTACAACGTCAGGCGCCCAGCCTAACTTTTTGACGGTTTCGAGTACGCCTTTACAGAAAAAGATAGCACGCTCATCGTTGTCGTCAAAAAAATTGTTGTCTTTATCTAAGAAAACGGACTTACGATGAAAATAGTCTTCGTTGTCTATAAAATAAACTTGTAGTTTAGCGCTCGGTATCGATGCGACCTTGATTACTAGGGGTTTCTCATCGTCACCGACCGAAATATTAATACCAGAAAGACGAACTACTTCGTGAAGACGGTTTTTACGTTCGTTGATAAGTCCAAAGCGGGGCACTAAAATGCGAATTTCCATGCCGCGCTCCTGCATTGCTTGGGGCAGTTTTCGTACGTATTCTGCTACCTCGGTAATTTGGAGAAAAGGATTTATCTCACTGGCTACATACAAAATCCGTAGTTTACTCATAGGCTTTGGTGAAGCTTGATTGGATTGGTTTTGAAGAAAAATTTTGCAAAATTATACAAAATTTTCGCGAATTTCAACCACCATGGGCGATATTTATTTCACTCCGTATGCCTCACAAGTCTCTTCTTCCATCGGTTTTGAGTATGTTTTGCCAATGATATACTTTTAGGATAAATTATACTTTCAACTGCCCAAATCGCTAATACACTCTCATCCAATGAGTTCAAACAAAATCGCCTACTTTTTGCGCGCCGCAGTAGTCATTTTTGGGCTAGGGACGGTAGAGTTTAGTTGTTCAACCTCCCCTCAAGACACCATGTCCTCACGTTTCCACACTTTTGGTACTGATTTAGCTTTTTTAAAGAAACACCAATCACCTCTCGTTCTCTCTTCTCCTGACGATGACTCGGCGCAGGTTGCCGTTGTGGCAGCGCTACAAGGTCGGGTGATGACATCGACAGCAGGTGGCTTTACGGGCAACAGCTACGGTTGGATCAATTATAAATTACTCGAATCGGGCAAATTTACGCCCCACATGAGTGCATTTGGTGGCGAAGAACGCTTCTGGCTGGGGCCTGAAGGCGGGCAATTTTCCGTTTATTTTGAAAAAGACAAAGAGTTTGTTTTCGATAATTGGCAAGTGCCTGCCTTGATAGACTCTGAGCCGTTCGATTTGGTTTCTTCCGAAAAAGCCAAAGCATCGTTCCGTAAAAAAGCCCAACTTACCAACTACTCAGGAACGCCCTTCGACATTGAGATTCTGCGCAGTGTGGAAGTAATGAGCAAGCTTTCGGTCGAAACCATCTTACAACTTCCCCTCAAAGACATCAAAGTAGTCGCCTACGAGACCATGAACCAGGTGATTAACCAAGGTGCCGATTGGAAAAAAGAAACAGGGCTGCTTTCTATTTGGATTTTGGGCATGTTTAATCCAACGCCAAAGACCACGGTCATTGTTCCGTTTAAAAACACGCCTAATGCCAAAAGCTTAATCAACGATAGTTATTTTGGCAAAGTCCCTGCCGAACGACTCATCATCAAGGACAGCGTCTTGTTTTTTACTGCCGACGGCAAACACCGCAGCAAAATCGGACTCCCTCCGAGCATTGCCGAACCCGTCATGGGTAGTTACGATTCCGAAAAAGGCGTGCTCACCATCGTTACTTACGACCTTGACCCCAGCGGCGATTATGTAAACTCGCTTTGGGAACTTCAAAAAGAACCTTACAAAGGTGATGCGGCCAATTCGTACAACGATGGCCCCGTGGCCGATGGCACCCAAATGGGGCCTTTTTATGAACTGGAATCGTCGTCACCCGCTCGTGAGCTCAAAAAAGGTCAAATTCTCGGTCACCGCAGTCGTACCTTCCATTTTGAGGGATTAGAATCACAACTCGCCCCCATCGCCAAACGCTTTTTGGGCGTGTCGTTGAAAGAAGTAGCGGCGTTGGAGAAGTAGGGCAAAGGGCAAAGGGTAAAGGGTAAAATTTATTGTGCAATGTTGATAACGGTTAAAGAAAGTATTTGGAATCAATTGGGCGCGAGCATCGACATGCTCGAAAATGCCATTCGTTCTTGCCCCGATGAAGTGTGGGATACAGAGCGCAAGTTTTGGTACCATGCTTTTCATACGCTCTTTTTTCTTGATTATTACTTGAGCACTTCACCCAAAACGTTTGCGCCACCTCCTCCCTTTACCTTCTCCGAATTTGAAGATACCCTCCCCGAACGGGTTTACTCTCCCGACGAATTGCTTGGATATCTCCAGTATTGTAGGGAAAAAGGCCAAACGTTTATCAGCCAATTAACCTCCGAAACCGTAGAAGCCCGTTGGGTTAATCAATCAGAAACCATGAATTATTCGATGGTAGAAATACTGTTGTACAACATGAGGCACGTCCAGCACCATGCAGCACAACTTAACCAACTCCTACGCCAAGAGATTGACCAAGCCCCTGATTGGGTATTTCAGGCTAGTTAGGAAAACCAACGTATCCATGCTTTCCATTCTAGATAAGCCAACGACCCGACAATAGCAGCATCAAAAAGTAAATATAAAACTCCCAGAGCTGTTGCTTCTCCACAAAAGTACCCCGCCAACCCAAGACAAAATAACGCATAAATGCTATTGCCAACTACCAATAGTGCAACCCATTGTCGAGACTGTGCTTTGCGGATGACCAAATGAAACGAATAGCAAGCAAATAATAAAGCTATCAAGGCCATCGCAGTCAGCAAATTAGGGGGGAGCAACAAATACGGCTGCGCAAATTTTTTGAAAAGCACCACGCCTAAACAGGCTGCTACAGCTGCGCAGGCATCTAACCAAAGTAGTTTTTTGAGTTGTTGAAATGACTTCATTGTGATTATTCACGGCTTGTGTCTTCAAAAATAGTATATGTCTTTTACATTCTAGGTATCCACAATCCCCACCAACATTGTTCCTGTCAGCAAAAAGCATGACCTATTGACGATGTTTTACAAAGTCGTACTGACGGGTATAATGTAATTTAGGTCGATTTCTGTGGGTGCAAATGCCTCCTTTTTCCTAAAAATTAGGTTTCTTTGTAGAACACCCTTCGTGGGGAGTAGTCTAACCAATCAACAACCTAATTTACCCAATTATTTATGAAAAAACTCCTATTACTGGCGTTGTTTTCGACCTCCCTCTACGCCCAAAATCCCATTGAAACCTTCACCAAAGACATGGAGAAGAAAGACGGTTTTTTGCCGTACTACTGGGATGCAAAAAAAGGCAAAGTCTATCTTGAAATTAAGCAGTTCGACACCGAACTCCTCTACTACCCTACCCTTTCGCAAGGCATCGGCTCCAACGACATTGGCCTCGACCGTGGTCGCTTGGGGCAAGAGCACGTGGTTAAATTTCAGCGTACGGGCAACAAGATTTTAATGTTGGAACCCAACTACGCCTACCGTGCCGTTAGCAAAGACCCACTTGAACGCCGCGCCGTCGAAGAATCATTTGCACAATCGGTGCATTGGGGATTTGAGGTTTTGGCTGAAAACGCAGGTACTGCCCTCGTGGATCTGACGCCTTTTTTGATGCAAGACGCCGTGGGAGCCATTCAGGGCATTTCGCGTACGCGTCAAGGTTCGTTTCGATTGGATGCTTCGCGCTCGGCCATGTATTTGCCCAACACCAAAAACTTTCCCCAAAACACGGAGTTTGAAGTAACCATTACCCTCACGGGCGATTCGCCTGGTGCTTACTTGCGTCAAGTAGTTCCTACCGCCTCTGTCGTAACAATGCGCCAACATCATTCGTTTGTACAACTTCCTGACAATGACTACCAACCGCGCGCTTTCGACCCGCGTATTGGGTACATTTCTACATCCTATTACGATTATGCCACGCCCATCAGTGAGCCTATTGAAAAGCGCTACATCGTTCGTCATCGTTTAAAGAAAAAAGACCCTAGCGCAGCCCTGAGCGAGCCCGTGAAACCAATCGTGTATTACATAGACCCGGGTGCTCCCGAGCCCATCCGTTCGGCCTTGGTAGAAGGTGCCAAATGGTGGAATCAGGCATTTGAAGCGGCGGGTTACAAAGATGCTTTTCAGGTAAAATTGCTCCCCGCCGATGCCGACCCGATGGACGTTCGCTACAACCTTGTGCAGTGGGTGCACCGTTCTACGCGCGGATGGTCGTACGGGGCGAGTATTGTAGATCCTCGCACGGGCGAGATTTTGAAAGGAAAAGTGACACTAGGTTCGCTACGGGTACGTCAAGACTATTTAATAGCGCAGGGTTTGGTGGGTAATTTCCAAACTGATACCAGCAACGTTGAAGATATGTTAGGAATGTCGATTGACCGCTTAAAACAGCTTTCGGCGCACGAAATTGGGCATACCCTGGGGCTTCCGCACAACTACGTAGCAAGCATTCACAACCGCGCATCGGTGATGGACTATCCACACATGTTGGTCGAATTGAAAAACGGAAAAGTGGATTTGTCCAATGCGTACGATAAGAAAATTGGTGACTACGATAAGTGGTCAATCATCTGGGGCTACCAAGATTTCCCGAAAGGAACAGATGAGAAAAAAGCACTTAATAGCATTGTGGACCAGATGTACGGCAAAGGCTTGTATTTCTTGACCGACCAAGACGCCCGCCCCGAAGGAAGTGCCCATCCTCAAACGCACTTGTGGGACAACGGCGTAAGTGCCACGGCCGAATTGAAGCGTATTTCTGAAGTTCGGAAAGTAACATTGAGCAATTTTGACGAACGCAAATTGCGCACGGGTACACCAATGAGTTCGTTGGAAGAGGTGTTTGTCCCAATGTATATGTTCCACCGTTTTCAGGTGGAAGCTACGGCCAAAGTAGTGGGTGGCGTCAATTATAAATTTACCGTCAAAGGTGACAAAGACCTCACCACCACGCCTGTCAACGGACTCGAACAACGCGAAGCCTTGGAAGCCCTCCTCCAAACGCTTCAACCTGATTTCTTAAAAGTACCCGAAACGGTATTGAAACTTACTCCTCCGCGTGCTTTCGGCTACGACGCCAATCCCCGCGAAACTTTTAAACGCCGTACGGGGCTGGTTTTTGACCCACTCGGTCCACCTGAAGCCTCCGCTGGATTGACCTTGCGAATGTTGCTTAATCCAGAGCGTTTAAGCCGTTTGGTGATTCAGTCGTCGTTCCATCCATCGTTGTTGAGTTTGGAAGAAACCCTTGATAAACTCATCGGCGCCACTTGGAAATCAAACGCATCGCGGGCAGGTTACGAAGGAGAAATTGCGCGTTTGGTGGACAAAATGATGTTGGAGAAACTAATAGAATTATCGAACAACAAAGAAGTTACGCCACAAGTACGGGCCGTTATTATGCTCAAATTGAGAGACTTGAACTTCTGGCTACAAAATCGTGGTATTTCGGACGCCAAGCAGAAAGCCCACAATTTGTTTGCGATGCACCAAATCGAAATGGCAAAAAATCGTCCTTCTGATGTCACTACCACCCCGACAATGACCCCTCCCGATGGCCAGCCGATCGAATCAGGCTACGACTGGTTAGCTCCTGCGTGCGACTGGGAATTGCCTACATTTTCAAAAGGACATTAACCGTGCTACGGGGTGCTCACACCCCGCCCGATAAAACACCTTCCAAGTTTCGACTATTAACCAAACAAACTCGGAAGATTGCAAAAAAAGACTTTCCACAGGATGCAACGTGGAAAGTCTTTTTTGTTTCTATGGATAAAGTAACAAACAATTCAACTTTCCAAGACCATGCAATTTTTCCTCAAAAGTACTCTATTGGTCTGTGTGTGGCTTTCATCGCTTCTACCAAGTTTTTCTCAGAATCCTAGTGTTTCCGAGCGATTTGTGGCAAGTACCCCATGTGGAAGTATCTTTCAGTCCCTGCTTTCGATGCCTCATTCTGCTGCTTGTGATTTTATCAAATGGGAAATTACCTTCCAACGGGATGCTCAAACGCAAGCTCCCACCGATTTTCAGTTGCACGCTACGTACGGGGTATATCAGCCCAACACAAATCTTTTTGCAGGTGGCGGCACTTCCGTAACGATTTCTGGAAAATGGGAGATAACCAAAGGCATCAAAACCAACCCCAACGCCCTTGTTTATCGCCTGCTCGCCGACGAGTCCGACAAAATACTTTCGTTTGTAAAAATGGACGAGAACCTCTTACACCTCCTTTACGGAGATAAAAGTTTGATGATTGGAACACCTAGCCACAGTTATACTTTTAACAAAACAGCGCGATGAAAAAGCTGCTTAATTTTACCTTTATCTTTCTATTTTCGGCTGCACTTTTGGCCCAAAATACACCTCCCCTCGTCCCCACCTCACGTCCTATACCTTCTGGCCCAGAGGTACTTGGCATTTTTGCAGGACGCTGCCCTTGCCAAGAATTAGCCACTTTACTGAAAGTGACAGTATCCAGTGAATGTTTTAAAAGTAAGTGGGAAATAACACTTTTCCATGACCCAAAGACGCATCAACCAACCACCTTTCAGTTAATTGGCACAGCATTTCGCAAAAATGACCAAAACGGATCATGGAAAATTAGTAAGGGGATAAAAAACGACCCTGAGGCCACTGTGTATGAATTGCAAATGGAGAACGCCACCTTGAAACTTCTCAAAGCGGACGACAACCTCCTTTTTATGTTAGACCATGACCGAAACCTTTTGGTGGGCAATGAGCTATTCAGTTACACCCTGAACCGTATCGAAAAAAAGCCAATGAGTGCTTCAAAATAAATACATCCTTATCACACGTTTAGCCAAAACTTCCCCAGAAAGATTCAAAAGGCACACCCCTAACCCCATGTTCGAGAAAAAAAGAGAATATTGATTACCTTGTTTGAAAAGTAGTATGATATTTTTATCCCGCAGATAAACGCAGATTAAAATTCAACGCGGATTGGCGCAGATAAGCTCATTAGCCGAATTAATCACCCAAAATCTGCGGTTATCTGCGGTTTTAGAATCAGCGTAAATCTGCGGGTAAATTATAAAGAAACTTAATAAACAACGTATTGATGCAGCTATTTGAAAAAACTCTAGTCTTTGCTGTAACCATTTTAAAATAGACCAGTATCCACACTAAAATCCATTCACCAACTACCACACAAACAATACAATACAGCCAACACCCATTTAACAGCCACCTCTGGTAAATTTTATGAAACAGTTATTCTTAGTAGCCCTCTTGTTAGGGGGGATCGGGACTTCGTTTGCCCAAAAATCAAAAATTTCAGGCTTTTTGCTTGATTCTACTTCCAAACAAGCCGTTGAGTTTGCCACCGTTGCGTTGTTGAAAGACAGCAAAATTTTGGAAGGAACTACCACCGAAGTCACTGGTAAATTTACCTTTAGCAAGGTGAGCGGTGGCACCTACCAACTCAAAATCACCTTTGTGGGCTACCGCGACAAATTCATCAATAACGTAGTAGTAACCGAAGGAAACGACCTCGACCTAGGGGTTATTTCGTTTGCACAAGCTGCCCAGCAGCTCCAAGAAGTACAGGTTGTTGAGCAAAAAGCCTTGTTTGAAGACAAACCCGACCGTTTGGTTTATAATGCCGAAAAAGACATTACCATCAAAGGAGGAAACGCAGGCGATGTACTTCGCAAAATTCCAGCAGTGGCGGTGGATTTGGATGGCAACGTAGAGCTGCGCGGTAGCTCCAACATCAAAGTGTTGATTAATAACAGACCTTCCAACTTAATGGCCAAAAGTATTGCGGAGGTTTTAAAATTAATTCCTGCCGATGACATCAAACAAATTGAAGTCATAACCTCTCCTTCGGCCAAATACGATGCTGAAGGTACGGCAGGAATTATCAACATTATCACCAAACGGAACACGCTTCAAGGCGTCAATGGCAAAGCCAATACTTCAATTGGGCGTTGGAATGACAACTACAATGGCAACCTCAATTACCGCAAAAAAAGTGTTGGCTTGTCGGCCCGTGGAGGTTTTAACAAATGGCGCAATTTGGGCGAAAACTCCGTGAACCGAATCACGACCCTCGAAAATTACCAGACCCAACTGCTCCAAACAACCTCATTTAGAGGTGGAGGTGAAAATATGTACGGCAACCTGTCGGCTGAATGGGACATTGATTCGCTCAATCGCCTAAGTGCGGGACTGAATTTTTATGATGGTAAAAACGCCATGAATTTTGATTACGTCAATGACTTTACCACTCCTAGCGCCCCTCGTTCGTTGTTCACTAGAAAGCTGTATCGAATTTACGACTGGGACGGCGGCACCCTAAACATCGACTACAACAAGTCGTTCAAGAAGCCCAAAAAAGAATTCAACGTCTTGACCATGTTTTCGAAAGAAGCAGAAGATAGTTATTACAACCTCGACCAATTGAATGCCGAAAACGCCATTTATTACCGAGAAAAAAGCCCTAACACAAGTCGCAATTACGAAGGAACGATTCAAATTGATTTTACCAATCCGTTGGATAGCGTAAGCACCCTAGAAATCGGAGCAAAAACCATCTTGAGAAATGTAAAAAGCGATTACCGCGTCGCTACTGCCTTAGACGGTTCTAGCGATTTTCAAGATGTTCCAGCTTTGGCCAACATCTTTGATTATAACCAACAAGTGGCCTCGGGCTACGTCGCTTACTCGCGTGTTTCTAAAAGCAAATGGGGTATCAACGCAGGTGCTCGTTACGAACACACGTTTATCCAAGCGGCATTTTTGGCAGGAACGGTTCCTTTCTCGAATAACTATGGTAATATCATCCCTAACCTTAGTTTGTCGCGTAATCTTCCTAAAAATCAGAAACTTAAATTGAGTTATTCGCAACGGATTCAGCGGCCAATGCTTTGGTTCTTAAACCCGTACGTCAACGCCAGCGAGCCCAAAGCTACCTACTCGGGCAATCCCTATTTGAAACCTGAATTGACCCACAGCGCCGAAGCGAGCTACAATGTCTATATCAAAGAATCATCGGTCAATGCGGTATTATTTATGCGCCAAACCAATAATGCCATCGAGCGCATTCGGACGGTCAACGAAGACGGTTCAACCCATTTGACGTTCCAGAATATCTCTCAAAACATTTCATACGGCCTGACCTTGAGCGGAAGTACAAAAATTAAGAAATTTTCGGCCAACACTTCCCTCAATCTGTATTATAACATCCTGAATAGCCCTGCATTGCAAGCCAAAAATGAAAACTGGATGTACCGCATCAATTTAAACGGTACTTACGATTTTGGCAAAGGTTTGAAAGCGCAGTTTTTTGGCTTCTTCAACTCACCACGGGTTATGTTGCAAGGCAAAGTCAGTGGCTATGCGTACTATAACTTAGCCCTTCAAAAAGAGGTTTTGAAGAAAAAAGGGACAATTGGGCTGGGTGTTGACAACATTTTTGCGCCGTACCTAGAACAGAGAATCACGTTTGCTTCGCCCACTTTCACCCAAGAAGGAAGCAGCAAGTACTTCAATCGTGGTTGGCGTGTGAGTTTCTCGTATGAATTTGGGAAAATGAGTAGCCAGCCTCAACGCAAAAAGAAAAGTATCAGTAACGACGATAAAAAAGGCGGAGAAAATTAAGCACTCCCGTGCTGAGGGTTTCTCAAAACCCGACTCTACGTGAAAAGGGTTTCTCAAAACCCGTCGAGTTCGGGTTTTGAGAAACCCTCAGCACAAACTAGAAACCCGCAGCGCAAACTAGAAACCCGCAGAACAAACGAGCAACCCTCAACACAGCCCCCCTCTTTTAATCAAAAAATAAATTTGAAATAATAACCAACAGGAAGAAGACCACAATCACGATGAGGTAGTAAAACAAGTCGATAAAAGGATAGTCGTGGCGATTTAATTTATCCAACCATTTATTTAGCATAGCATTAATGAGTTAATTTTGGGGCGAGCAACCAGCAGGTTGTCGAGAAAGAGGATACTTAGCTCACAAATCTAATGCAAATTTTTGTAAATACGCCCTTCAACGAAGCGCTCCGCCACACCTTACGCCAAGCGCTTCCTGCGGGACACCAGTTGCTATTTAAAGTAGAACTTCCTGAGGATGAACACCGTGGCGCGTTTCGTCGGGCCGATGCGATTTTGGGAAACCCACCTGCGGCATGGTTTACGGAAGCCCCTGCTCAATTAAAATTTTGGCAACTCGAATCGGCGGGATTTGATGGGTACAAGCACCTACACCTTCCCAACGTGACAGTCTGTAACCTAGCCGACTACTTCTCGGTGCCTTGTGCCGAAACCATCGTCGCGGGTATTCTTGCTTTTTATCGAGGGTTGGAAGAACTTACTTTGTTAAAAGCCGAAAAACACTGGATTGGCTCGCCCATTCGCTACCGTTTGGGGCTTCTTACAGGCAAACGAGTAGTAATTTTAGGCGCAGGAAGCATTGGCCAAACCGTCAAAAAAATGCTCTCAGGATTTGATTGTTCTCTTCAAATGGTTGCTCGTTCGCACCCCGATGCCACAATTCACACCCCCGAAGCGCTCTTGGCCATTCTACCCCAAATCGACCTCGTAATCAATTGCTTGCCTGGGGCCGCCAAAGGCTTTTTTACGGCAGATATGATTAATGCCATGCCTCCCAATGCTGTGTTTGCCAACATTGGCCGTGGTTCTACCGTCGATGAACCAGCCCTGATAAAAGCCTTACAAGAACAGCGTCTTGCGGGAGCGGTACTCGACGTGACAGAAGTGGAGCCTTTGCCAAGCAATCACCCGTTTTGGAGCATGTCAAACGTGATTTTAACCCAACACACGGGCGGCGGACAGGCCAACGAACAGGAGGGAAAAGTGGCTATTTTTGCCGATAATTTCCGACGCTTTACCGAAGGACAACCTCCGCACAATCAAATAAATTTACAAAAAGGATACTAGGGAGTGTCGAATGCAAAGTGCAGAGTGGCAATATTCGACACTTTGCACTCTCCCCTCGACATTCTGCCATCGATATTTTATAACAACGACAAGACATGGTTCTTTCCCCCGAACAAGCGCTTAAAGAGATACGCCAGAAGAAAATTCAACCGCTCTATTTTATTCACGGCGACGAACCTTATTACATTGATTTACTGGCCGATGCCCTCGAAAAAGCCGTTGTTCCTGAATCCGAAAAAGGATTTAATCAGTTTGTACTTTTTGGAAAAGATGCCGATGTTGGTACGATTCTCAACTACGCGCGTCGCTTTCCGTTTATGTCGGAGCGGCAACTGGTATTGGTCAAAGAAGCCCAACAATCCAACGGTCTTGATACCAAAGACAAATCGGCCCTTTTGGACGACTACGCCACTCGTCCGTTGTCATCCACGGTATTGGCTTTGTGTTTTCAGGGGAATTTTGACATGCGAAAAGCTTTGCCCAAGACCTTTGAAAAACACGGGGTTTTAGTCCAGTGCAAAAAAATGTACGACAACAAACTTCCCGATTGGGTAGGCGAGCACGTGCGAAGCTTGGGCGCAAAAATCAGCATCAAAGCGATTCAGATGTTGGTGGAAAACATCGGGAATGACCTCAAACGCATCACCAGCGAAATCGACAAAATCTTGCTCAACCTCACCGCCAGTGAAGAAATTACGGCCGCAGTGGTAGAGAAATACGTAGGAATTAGCAAAGAATACAACGTATTTGAATTGCAAAAGGCGCTTATCCAACGAGATGTGGTGAAGTCCAATAAAATCGCTAATTACCTCGCTGCCAACACGAAAGAAAATCCTTTGCCGCAGGTGCTTATCATTTTGTACAACTTTTTCAGCAAAGTGCTCGTCGTTCACGGAACGCAAGACAAATCGGAAGGACACCTTGCTTCGGTGTTGGGTGTGAGTCCGTTTTTTGTCAAAGATTATTTATCGGCGGCGCGGCAGTATTCGTTGGGGCACGTGGCCAAAGCCATCAAAGCCTTGCGCCAAGCCGACAATGCTTCTAAAGGAATCGAATCAGGTTCAAAAGACGAACAAGCCATTATGCAAGAGCTTGTTTTTACGATTTTGCACTAAATCAATTGTGTGGTGTGTTCGCGATGGCGTGCTCGCGGTGTAGTGGTTGCTCGCGATAGCGTGCTTGAGGGAGTGCTCGCGGTTGCTCACAACCGCGAAAAGGGTTGCTCACAACCCAATGAATGACAGTGGGTTGTAAGCACGATTACGGCGGGTTTTGAGAAACCCGCTGCACAAAAAAAGCAGGTTGTGAGCAACCCGCTACACGAACAAGCAGGTTTTTAGAAACCTGCGGCACGTCAATCTTCGTCTTTTGGCAAAAGCTTGGGTTCGGCGTTTACTTCGTCATAATTGCTAAACTCCTCTAGCCGTTTTTGATTGGCTTCGGGGAGTTGCATATTTATCTTCCAATTCATCGAAGCGGCTAATTGGTACATCATAAACTGAATTTGATTGTTGGCAATGCGGGGCAAATCTCCCTCCAATGCCTTTTCGTTCATGGCTTGTTTGGCATCCACCAGCAAGTTGGTATAATCTTCGTGGCTAAAGCGGTTCCAGATGCCATTTTCGATGTCATAAAACTTATAATCGGTATCAATCGAAAGCACTTCAGGTTCAGGGAAATACTCAATGACCATTTGATTGGTGGTTTCATCCAGGCGAAAACGCATTTTGGCAAAATCGAAACCAACCAGCACCTTTGCTTTGGCAATCACCAAGGCTTTTTTGGAGTTTTTGAACAAATACAAAAACTTTTTATCGTCCTTATAATCAAATATTTCCGTAAAGTATCCTTCGGCCATGACGACTTTAAATACCTTTTCAATCCGCTCCAGCAAAATGGTGGACGATTGGGTGGACTGACCCAATTGGGCATTTTTTCGATTGGCCACGTAAAACAAGCCATATCCCACCGCCCCGCCTAAAAGTAGGGTAATCACAAAAAACAAAAGTGTAGAAAGTCCCATAAAAAGTTAAATTTTGCGAACATTTTTAAACCATACTCTCAACAAAATTACACTGATTTAGGACTTTTGGTACTCCGCATTTTTGTATTTATTATGCTCATTCCCCAAGGGTACGACAAACTACTTAGTTTCCTCGACGGCGACTTTTAACTTCCTCACTTTCTAGCTTAAAATCAGCTTTAACAAGTCCGAAACGGTAATTGAAATTTATAGCAATATAACGCCCCTCCCAAGCCCCTTTGTTGAAGGTAACAAAATTCCCAACTTTAGAATTTGAATTCCAAGAAGAACCTTTGAGTAAATCATTAAAGGTAAATTTTAGAGAACCTTTATCTTTGAGAATCTTTTTAGAAATACCTGCATCAAAAACTCCCATTGGATTTGAAATAGATACGCCCCAAGTTGAATTTAAAGCATACCAACCAGAAATATCAAAGTCCCATCCCTTACCAAGGCTTATTTGTTGTTGAATCCAAAGCCCTCCACCCAATACCTTGCGGTCGATGACTTTGTTAGATTCAAAATTTGCTTTAAACATCGTATAATTTGCGTAAATATTAGCAAATCCATGCCACCAGTTTGTTATCGTAATCGGAAAACTTAGATCAACTCCATACTGCTGCATTTTGTCTAAATTTCGAGTAATGTCGTAAAAAACCTCCTGTTGAGTAGTAGCACTAATAGCACGGTCAGTTACGAATGCAGCAAAGTTTTTGGTGTGTGAATAGTTCAACGTAACGTTCATTGACTGTAAAAATGTGTAGCCTAATTCGATGGTATTGGTAAACTGTGGTTTTAAAAAAGGATTCCCTCTCGAACTATTATATTCGTCTATTTTTCTATCAAAAGGGTTTAAATCAGTGTAAATTGGTCGGTCGATTGAATAGCGATACGCCAACGAAAATTCGTTGTTTTCATTAAGATGATACGTTAAGGCAAGTGATGGAAAAACATTCACATAGTTGGTATCGACCCTTCGGTTTTGATTCTGACGAAGGGATGTAAGCGTACTTGTAGTATGGGTTCTTTCCACTCGTAAGCCTAGACTGTATTCCCATTTTCCCTTTTGGCCTGTTAGGCTTCCATAACCTGCAACAATGCGTTCGAGATAGTTAAAGTGATTTGACTGACTCGAATCAATAAATTTTTCAGAATTATTTACATTATAAAAATCAAAGCCATTATTACTCCCAACATCTGAGTATTTAGCGCCAAAGCTAAATTTTCCAATCGCTTTTAAAGGAATTTCAAAATCTGTTTTTACCATTTTAATTACAATACCAACAGGGGCTTCCATCGCATAATTTCTACTGAATAAAGCGGTATCACTGACAGGATTGAGGTAAATATTAGGTTGTAAGGTATTCGATATAGTTTTATTACTATTCCAATCTGCATCAATTCCCCACTTCATTTTATTATTATTCTCAAATCTGTAATTAACGCCCCAATTTAATACCTCTACATCTCTTTTTCTTTGATTAAAAGCGTTTAACTTAGTTTGAGGCAAGTTATCAGAGCTATTTCCGAAAATCTGTGTATTACTAACCCCTTCTCGATCTTCGTCATTGTTGCTACTCATAAAACTAACCCCTAATGTGCTTTTTCTAGAAATCTTATAATCGCTTCTTAATCTGAGGTTTAATCCATTTCTGTTTTCATCATAATAGGAGTTAAGGCGGACAATTTTATTA
This sequence comes from Runella sp. SP2, assembly GCF_003711225.1. Classification (NCBI taxonomy): domain Bacteria; kingdom Pseudomonadati; phylum Bacteroidota; class Cytophagia; order Cytophagales; family Spirosomataceae; genus Runella; species Runella sp. SP2. The sequence continues at coordinate 3,236,958 of NZ_CP031030.1, forward strand.
TCAGAAGTCATATTTACAATTTCTTCTGTATCACGCCAAATACCCCTTGTTGTACTGACAGAAGTGGTAATATTCCATTTTGCATCGTTGAAACTAACGGCTAAATTAGCTTCTCCTTTGGGCGTTTTTCCTTGCATTGCAGTTGTAGAAACGATACCATTTAGTCCTGCTTTTAGGTTGCTTTTCAATTGAATATTAATTACACCACCACCACCAGCCGCATCGTATGAGGCTCCAGGAGTAGTTGACATTTCAATGGATGCAATATCGCTTGCTCTCAAACTTTTTAGGAAAGATGCCAATTCACTGCCTTGAATCATGGACGGCTTACCATTTATATAAACCTGTACGTTCGGACGCCCTTTTAACATGAGATTATTTTGTTGGTCAACGGTTATGCCTGGAGATTTTCGAAGAACCTCCAGGCCATTCAAACCCACAGTATTACTTGCAGCTTCAACATTAAAAACCAACTTTTCGCCTCGGGTTTCGATAACTGGTTTTTTCCCAGTAACCACAACTTCAGTTAATTGAGTAGCATTGGCCTGTAGAATAATATCAATGGTTTGATTTTGAGTAATAGTAAAGGTGGAATAATAGGGCAAGAACCCAATTGAGGAAACTTTAAGTAAATATTGCCCTGATTTGAGGTTAGAAAATTTAAACCCTCCAACTTCGTCAGATACTGCACCTGTTACCAAAGTAGAGTCGGGAATAGTCAGTAAAATAAGGTTGACAAATGGCTGTATAGTTCCTTTTTCATCTTTTACGGTACCTTGAATATCTTGGGACTTTGCGGCGCTAACTCCTACGATGAAAAGAATTGAAATCATGAAATACTTCATAAAATGTGATTTTAAATTAAATATCTTGCGTTTTTACGCAGCAAATCACCTACTTTTTGAAAGTAATACTGAGGTTTTCATACCAAGCCCATGATTTATTATAGTAAACTGGCGCTATTGCATGGCTAACTTGAATGCTTGATTTCTACTATTGGCAGTCTCAATTGAGTAAATCGGGTGAGACCATCCTCAAAAAGCGTATTTTTGGCATAGAACTGACTATTTGTGGTTACTTTGAAGGGTAGAAGGTCAAAAGCAAAGCACCAGAATCTATCAAAACTGCTTTTCACAAAACCTCTATTTTACCCAATTTGGTATAATAGTTAGACTACTTGGTAGAAAGTGCCAAAAGCACTTTTAGGAAAGAATTAAATTTGAGGTAATGAATAAATCAATCAACCATATTTTCGAGCTCGTCATCAATCCTCGGCTTAGAGTCTGGCAGTATATCCTATTTTGTACGGTGATATTTTCGATGGGGTTGTTTTATTCACTTGATTCAATGAGTTATCGAAATCTCAGTGAATCAGAATTTTTCTTTGTTCTATTGGTGGAGGCTTCGGTACACTTATTTACCATAGTGACCTTAGTGTTTCACCTGCTTTATTGGTCGCATTTCTTATTAATAAAAGGTCAAATACAGCTTTATGCCGTCGGTTTTTTTGTGTTGGTTTGGCTTGAGGTGGTTTTAGAGTCATGGATTAATTCTTACTTTGGATGTGATAACCACGATTCCAGATATTATACTTTATATCTCATTGGTAACTTTATTAACTATGGTGTCTTTCACATTGCGGCAATTGGATTAAAAGCGTTTAAAATGTGGATTTTGGAAACAAAAAAACGTTTAAGTGCGGAATCAGATGCGCACATTGCTCAGTTAGAAATGTTAAAAAGTCAGTTAAATCCGCACTTTTTGTTTAATACACTGAATAATTTATATGTATTGAATAAGACTCGCCCAGAAGAAGCTGGTGAAGTAATTCTTAGACTTTCGGATTTGTTGAGATACCAACTTTATGAAGGTAGTGGCGAGAATGTTTTGATGTCGAAAGAGTTAGAATTTATCAAAACATGGCTAATTTTGGAAGAAATTAGAAGAACAAAATCTCATTTTAACTTAACAATAATTGGTGATTATAACCATCTTCGTTTGCCCCCTTTTTTATTTATGACATTTATTGAAAATGCCTTAAAACATGGAAAAATAGACAGTGAAACATTGATAAAATTCACTTTTAAAAATGATGATTTTAAGCACATCATTGAATTTGAGGTTACTAATCAAAAACAAGTTAAAATTATAAATAGTAAAACAAAAGTTGGAGGATTAGGCTTAAAAAATGTAAAACAACGGCTGGAGTTGTTGTTTAAGAACAATTATCATTTAAAAATTGAAGATTCTCAAAATACATTTTCTGTATTTTTAACCTTAGAAATTGCCAAGTAGATGAGATGTATTATTGTTGACGACGAACCTCTTGCTGTCGAAGGAATGCTATTGAATATAAATCAAATAGATTCTTTGGAACTGGTTGGTTCATTTTCTAATGCGTTAGATGCTCATAAGTTTTTGAAAGACAATGAAATTGATTTAATGTTTTTGGATATAAATATGCCTAATTTGACAGGGTTAGAATTAGTTAAAATTATTTCTAACCCTCCTATGATTATTTTTACGACGGCCTACTCGGAGTACGCCGTGGAAAGCTATGAAGTTGCCGCGATTGATTATTTAACCAAACCTATTCGTTTTCAACGTTTTTTCCAAGCAGTAAATAAAGCAGAAGAGCAATATAGACTTCGCAAAAAAACAGAAACATCGACTTCAAACCAAAATTTATCGGAGTATATTCTCATCAAAGCAGACCGACGAACACATCGAGTCTATGTCAATGATATTTATTATATTGAAGGTTTAAAAGATTATGTTTTAGTACATACGCAAGCCGAGAAATTAGCAGTAGCAATGAATATCAAGACGATTGGCAAACAATTACCTGAAAGCTATTTTGTTCGTATTAATAAATCTTTTATTGTTAATTTAAACCACATCAATAGTTTCGATAATGATTTTCTTAAAATTGACTCCAAAGAACTACCAATTGGTCTAGTTTTTAGAGAAAACTTCTTAAAAAAAATCGCACAAGATAGGGTATTAAAAAGATAAGAACCGTATCATTTATACCGCGCACCTAGTTTTAAATAATTTAACTCACTACCAATATTTTTCACTCACCCAAAGTCAATCTAGTTAATTTTATGTTTTCATTTTTTAAGCCTTCTTCCTCTCAATCATTTACAGATTTAGGACTGCTTGTACTCCGTATTTTTGTATTTATTATGCTCATTCCCCACGGGTACGACAAACTACTTAGCTTCCTCGACGGCGCTAACGACTTCCCTGACCCGTTACACGTGGGAGTTCGGTTTTCTCATTTTATGACGGTTTTGGGCGAAATATTCATTCCGTTGCTGCTCATTTTTGGGTTGTTTACGCGAATAGCAGCCGTGGTAGAAGTCGGGCTTTTCTTGGTCATTGCTTTTGTCATTCATGGCAGCGACCCATTTGGCGACAAAGAACACGCCCTTTTGTACTTAGTGCCTTCATTGGCGTTGTTACTCACAGGTGCTGGAAAGTATTCATTGGACGCAGCTTTGTTTCAAAAGAAATAAGATGCTTGGTCGGGCTACTCATAGCCCGACTAAGTATGCCAACGTTGTTTTAGTGTTCTATCAATCATTAACGACCTTCAAATCCCTAAAATACCCTTCAGTACCTACATCCACAAACAAGCCGATACCACCTGTATTGTTCTCTCCGAGCTTTAAATCATTCACAATCAGAGACGGGTGCCTGTTATCATTCAAAAACAGTTTTGCCTGTTTCCCTTTTACCTCAATTTTGATTTTTATCCATTCATTCAGGCCCATATCTGCGTACGATTCATACTTTTCAGGTGACTCCTTTCGTAGGCGGTCAAATTTAAAATCAGGATAAGCGAAATATTGGATAGAGTGATTTCTACGAACTTGGTCGTCGGCTCGGCCATTGGTTGGACGGATGTACATACACTCAAATTGCGAATTATCCTTTTTGATTCGATACGCTACCCCAATAAAACCACGAGCTGTTGGCGATGCTTTTTTTTCTAATCGACTCAACACCATTACCTCGATGATTCCATCTTTGAAATCAACGTCTTTGAGACGGACAAAGGTAGGTTCGTCCACCTCTTTTACCGTAGAGTCTTTGTTTACTTTCAAAACCGTCTTGCCGTCCAACTTTTCCAACGATACATACACTTTATTTGGCAAAAGGCTCTTAGTTTCTAACGGAATGGTTTGAGCCAAAACTCCTTCAAAAACAGCCAACAGGCCAATTAACAACTGTAACTTTTTCATCTGATAGCTAGGTTAAATTTCGCTCACTTTTTCGCTTTCTTTCCTCCCCTTCAACGCTCTTTTGGTCACTTTCAAATCCTTGAAATAGCCAATTGTACCAATATCTACATACAACCCCACAAAGCCTTTCTTGGTTTTACCCAACATTTTATTGACTATAAATGAGGAGTATTTCATGTTATTGATAAACATTTCGGCCGTTTCTCCATTAATTTCCAATCGCATTGTAATCCACTCATTCAAAGCCACAGGAGCTGAACCCTCATACGAACCTGCTGAAAATTTATCTCTCAAGGTTTGAAACTTGAAGTCGGGATACGAAAAATACTGTACCGCATGGTTTCTTGCCATTTGGTTATTGATTCTACCTACTTTTGGACGCAAATAAATAGACTCCCAAGCCGAATCATCAGCCGTAACTCTGTAATACAAGCCAATGAAACCCGCTGCTGGTGCATAAGGTGATGGATTTTGAATTTGACTATACATTTTCACTTCGATAGTGCCATTTTCAAAGTCATCTATATCTAAAAGTCGAGCGTAATGACGGTCGTCAACGGTGGTTTCTAAATTCTTTTCATCGAAAGATAATGCTTTTAAATCACGTTCAATTTTCAATACTTTTTTCCCCTGAAAATTTATTACTGACCCCGTAACATTGTGAAGTTCAAACGTTTGCTTTCCGAATTTTACAGTTTGACCAATAGAGGTAACAAGCACACACAAGTGGAGTACCAAAAGAATTATTTTTGACATAAAAGGGGGCGATAAAATTTTGCTTGATATACAATGCAAAAGTAGCGTGGTTGTTACCTCCACACCCTTAATCTATCGTAGGAAATACCCTTAACCTAGATTAAGTCAAAAACGTTGACAAAGTTCTATAACGTTGTCAACGTTTTCGGCTTACATCTTTTCGGATTTTACTCAAAAACTCGGGCGTAATGCCCAAATAAGAAGCAATTTGGGTGTTGGGAAGTCTTGAAGCTAACTTAGGATATTGCTCCAGAAAACTCAAGTACCTTGTTTCGGCAGTAGAACTGAAGGTTTGCAAAACCCGATTTTGCAGTTCTACAAATTTGTTTTCAACAATTACTTTAAAAATACGGTCGAGCTTAGGAACATTGAGGTACAAAAAATACAAATCTTGTTGTTCGATTTGCAGCACGACCGACGGTTCGACGGCTTCAATGAACAATTGGCTTGGCTTTTTGGAGTGAAAACTTCCAATGTCCATAATCCAGTCGTTTTCGGCAGCAAACTGAATGTTGTGTTCATTGCCTCTATCATCTACTCCGTACATTTTAAAACAACCTTCTACCACAAACGAATAGTGTTTGCAAGGAAACCCCTCTTGCAAAATCATCTGACGACGTTTGATAATTCTTTTCTTTGCTTTACCCTTTATAATGGTAATTTCGTCTTCTGTGAGTGGAACAAAAGTGTTGAAATAAGCAATTAAACAATCTTCTTCCATGGTTATTTTTGGCTAAAATCCTCAGGCGACTCCCCTATCCTTGAAGCAATCGAATCAACTTAACTACTTCAATTGCTTCTTTCACGTCATGAACGCGGAGAATATTTGCGCCATTTAATAAGGCTACCATATTGAGCGCGGTAGTTGCATTGAGCGATTGTTCGGGAGTAATTTCTAATTTTCGCCAAATCATTGATTTCCTAGACACACCCACCAACAAAGGCACTTCCAACGCCTCAAACGCCCGCAGTTCCCGCAGCAAGACGTAGTTTTGATCCGCATTTTTGGCAAACCCAAACCCCATATCCGCCACGATGTCTTTCACCCCCAACTGCCGAAGTTGGTAAATTTTAGCTTGCAATTCCCGCAGTACGTCCGTCACCAAATCATCGTATTGGTTGAGTTCTTTCATCGTTTGGGGTGTGCCACGGCTGTGCATAAGAACATACGGTACGTTCAGCTCGGCGACGGTTTCAAACATCAATGGGTCGAGGTTTCCACCCGCAATGTCGTTGATAATATGCGCGCCTGCTTCAATGGACTTTCGCGCCACCGACGCCCGAAAGGTATCTATGGATATAATGGCCTCAGGGAAACGCTTACGTAACATCTCGACCACGGGCAGCACGCGGTTAAGCTCCTCTTCTTCACTAACGGCATCGGCTCCTGGACGGGTCGAATGACCACCAATGTCGAGCATAGAAGCCCCTTCCGAAAGCATTTTATCGGCTTTTTTATAAGCATCTTCTATTTGCAACACCCGACTCCCTGAGAAAAAGGAATCTGGGGTAACGTTGAGAATCCCCATCACCTGCGGAGTTGACAAGTCGAGCAACTTTCCAGCGATATTCAGCGTTTTTTTCATAATTTCGCGGCGCACACTGTGCCTTATTAACTGTTAATTGTTTTATGCAACAAACTGAGCGCGAATATCGGAGTGTTATCACTCGCTGCAAAGACATTTTTACCAAAAAGAACCAAGATTACGGCCCCTCGTGGCGAATTCTGCGTCTTCCTTCTATTACGGATCAAATTTTCATCAAAGCCCAACGCATCCGCACCCTTCAAGAAAACGGTTTTTCTAAAGTAGATGAAGGCGAAGTGCCTGAGTTTATCGGTATCATCAATTACTGTGTGATGGCCTTGATTCAGATACAGTTAGGTGACAACAAAGGGATGGATTTCACGGCCGCGCAGCTCACTGAATTGTACGACACCCAAATGAACGAAGTATATGAATTGTTGTTCAACAAGAACCATGACTACGGCGAAGCATGGCGTGACATGCGAGTGAGCAGCATGACCGATATTATTTTGATGAAGCTATTTCGCATCAAACAAATAGAAGACAACGAAGGAAAAACGATTATTTCGGAAGGCGTAAAGTCTGGTTATCAAGACATTATCAACTATTCAGTTTTTTGTCTTATTAAACTTGGACAAGCACATTAACCTTTCATTAACAGTTACTTTTGGCTTAATTTTTGAAATTTGTAGTCAAGAATGAATAGTACAGTTCCATTTTTTAGTACAAAGCAACCCAAACGAATCTAACGATAACGAATGAAAATTTTAGCCCACATTGTCCGCTTTTTAGTTGGAGGAATCTTTATTTTTTCGGGTCTAGTTAAACTCAACGACCCCGTTGGTACTCAAATCAAGCTGGAAGAATACTTCGAGGTATTTGCCACTGATATGCCATTCATGCACGATTTTTGGATGGCTTTGGTTCCGCTTGCGCTTTATTTGTCGGTGCTAATGTGCGCTGCCGAAGTTGTCCTTGGCGTAGCCCTTCTTGCCTCTTGGCGTTTGAAGCAAGTCAATTGGATACTGCTTGCCCTCATCGTTTTCTTTACTTTCTTAACGTTCTATTCGGCTTATTTCAACAAAGTGACCGACTGCGGTTGCTTCGGTGATTTCTTAAAACTCAAACCCTGGACTTCCTTTACCAAAGACATTGTCTTGTTGGTTTTGATTATATTCCTTATCTGGCAAAGCAAGGTCTTCCGCAGCCTTCCTACGGGTTCGTTGGTGGCGTTTTCGGCTATTTTTTCCATTGCTTTGGCCATTTATGCCATTCGCTACCTCCCTCCTGTTGACTTTTTGCCTTACAAAATTGGCAACAACATTCCCCAATTAATGCAACCTTCGGAGTCACTTCGCTATAAATACATCATGGAGAAAGATGGCAAAACCGAAGAGTTTGAAAAATTCCCGACTGATACCACTTATAAGTACAAAGAAATGGTACTTATCAACGAAAGCGCCAAACCAAAAATTACCGACTACAAGGTTTGGAACAACGAAGGTGATTTTACACAAGAAACGTTTACGGGTAAAAAGCTCATTATCATCATCAAAAACGGCCCTGACTTGAACGTAGCAAGTTTGGCAGAAATCCGTTCGTTGATTAATTCTTTGAAAGGTACGGGGGTTGAGTCCTTGATTTTAACTTCAAATAGCGACGCCGAAATTCAAGAGATTCGGAAAGCTTACGCCCTCGATATTCCTTATTATTCAGCCGATGGTACCGTTTTAAAAACCATTTCGCGTTCAAATCCAGGCATTTGGCTTATGAACAATGGTACAGTAAAAGGTAAATGGCACTACAATACCACGCCTGATAAAGAAGAAGTGTTGGGTAAATTATAATGGTAGTCTCTAACTTCCGCCAACTTCCCGAAAGTTTAAAACGAACTTCCCGAAAGTTCAAAACTTTCGGGAAGTTGGCAGAAGTTCCGAAATTCGATAAATGAAAAATATTTTTTTAATAGGTCTCCCCTCTTCGGGCAAAACGACACTCGGCAAGCAACTTGCCCGCCACGTGCGTTATCGTTTTGTTGATACTGATGCACTCATTGTCAAGGAAGAAGGAATGCCTATTCCCGATATTTTTGCCCAAAAAGGCGAAGCCTATTTTCGAGAAGCCGAAGCCCGTATTTTGCGCGCGATTCGGCCCGATTCCAAATTAGTAATTGCAACAGGCGGTGGAATGCCCTGTTTTCATGACAATATGGAGTACATCAAAGCCAACGGCCTCAGTGTATTTTTGGACGTAAGCCCCGAACAAATCGTCGAACGGATATTACGCCACTCGACTGACGACCGTCCGTTATATCAAAAAAACGATGGTCAATTGCTCAACAACCTACGTGAAAAACACGAATCACGCCTTGGTTTTTATTCACAGGCTGATTTTACCCTCCATGGTGATAACATCCACATTCGACAACTCCTTGACACGATTCAGCAGTATATATGATGTCAACTCTCACGGTATTTTATGTCAAATTAGTACTCGTCGTAGTATCCTCAGTCGCTATTTGGTTAGGAGCTAAAAACGACACTTTTTGGCAAAAAATCCAACAAAAACGCCAAGATAATCGGGCCATTCTGATTGGTCTTTTGGCTTTTCGTCTTCTTCCATTTGTCATCATTTACCTATTTTTTGACCAATCTCCCCGTGGCGATGTCCCTTTTTTTTGGGGAAAAGCCACCCAAGCTTATCAGTGGAAATTGGTTTATCGCGATTTTATTTCGTTTCACGCCCCTGTTTTTGCCTACATCATCACCTTGCCTCTTTTCCTTTGGTATAGTTCCAAAGCCATCGTGCTATTAATGGTACTTATCGAGGCGCTCATCATTTGGCTAACTTACCTCGCTTACCAACGCCGTTCGCAGCCCGATGCCCTGAAGTCCACCTTGCTTTATATATTGCTTTCGGGACCGATGATTATGGTGCTGCTGGGCGGCCAAGAAGATATTTGGATGTGGGGAGTTGCCGCGTGGATGATGTTGTCTTACTTGCGGAGTCGCAACGACGGCTTCGGGCTAGGCGTGCGCTTTTCGACGGGGCTGATTGTCATCAAAGCTACTTTTGTTTTTTGGTTTTTTCCGTTGTGGTTTTTGCTCAAAAAACGCTGGGGTTTTCTACTCGGCATGATTGCCATAGGCGTCCCGTCGCTGGCGGTGCTTTATGCCGTTATGCAGCTTGATTTTTTGATGCCCGTACAAATGGGCACCACCAACTTACTCACACCCAACCTATTCACCATCTCGCGACCGTGGATGACGTATCTATTTGGAAGCCTCCCCACCCTCACCGTTTTTAGCTGGGCGGGCATGGTCATTACGCTATCAGTATCGGTATTGGCGGTATATCGTTTTAGAAACCTTGCCCTCGAATTTACCCTACCACTCGCCTATTTGGCGACTTATTTGGCCATGAGTATTTTTCAACCAACATCGGTGGGATACTACGCTTTTGCGTACCTACTTCCGTTGATGATGGAACTGGTGGACTGGAAGAAACAACGCGATGTTGTCGTTTTGCTATTTTTAAACTTGTTGCTTGTGGTACAACCCTTTATTTTTACCCACATCAATAGTCCAACTTACGACGACTTAACGGTCTTTTCTCAACCACTTTTTGTCCTCGAATACACCCTTCAAGTACTCAATGTTGCTTGTTTTGGTTGGTATTTGTGGCAAGTGTATCGTAAAAACGTATCGTCCCCCCAATTCGCCTAGCATGTTTGTCATTGTCGGAAAAACCATCATTTCATTGTTGTGCGCAGGACTTGCGGGCGGGCTTATTGCGTTTCGTGCAAAAATTGAAAAGTACCTACAAAACTACGACGACCGACTTGTACTACTGCTCGCTTGGGTGTTGACACGTCTGGTTCCTTTTGTTCTTATTTTTGTGGTGTTCAATCAAACCCCCTTCTCTGACCTCGATGGTTTTTTTGGACAAGCCCGCGAAGCCGTTCAGCTAAAGCTCGTTTATCGCGACTTTTATTGCATGTATTCGCCCTTCTTTCCCTACGTCAATGCCCTTGGTTTATGGTTTTGGCTAGACAAAAAAGCCATTATTTTGGTAATGATTCTCATGGAAGGCGGCGCACTTTGGACAACAAATCGTTTTTACGCCAATACAATTTTACCTTCCGAACGGCTTTTCCGAAGCCTTTTGTACCTTTTATTGCCTGGCTCGTTGGTTTTATGCGTTTTGGGAGGACAAGAAGACGTCTGGATGTGGTTAATGTTTATCGGTGCATACCTAGTTTGGCAACGCACCCAGCGCGTCGAATGGTTGGGCGTTGGGCTCGTCGTTGGGTTTTTATTTACCAAAGCTGTTTTTATTTTGGTAGGGCCTGCGTTGTTATTTCTCGTTCCCAAGCCCGTTCGTTGGATTTCGGCAGCGGCAGTTGCAGGCGTAGCTTCGTTAGCCGTCTTGTACCATACTACCGAGTGGCTTTGGCTCGAACAACCCCTGAATGAGGCCGCTACCCTACGCGCCCCCAACTGGCTATCGGTGGTAAATCCCCTGACATTTGATGTATTAGGAGCAGGAGCCAAACGCTGGAATTGGGTAGGACTTTTGCTCACTACGGGGCTTGGCACAATCTTGGCCTATCGACTCCGTCACCAGCCATTTCCCCGTGCTTTCTCGGCAGTTTATATTGTGATTTACGGCACCATGATGATTGCCCAGCAGAGTGCCTACAGCAATTATATCTTTCTGTTCCTTTTACCATACGTTTTTCAGTGGCTCAACTTCGCTGACCGAAAGGAAGTAGGTTTATTCCTACTTTTTAACTGCCTGTGTGTCATTCACCCATCGCTGTGGTGGCGACTAAAAAGCCCTTATTATCACACTATTTCGGAGGTTTTCGCTCAGCCTATCTATATACTCGACTACACCCTCCAACTAGGAATTGTACTACTTACTTTCTATTTTCTTCGCCAAGTTTGGCAGAAAGCAACAGATTTTTAAGTACCTTTGCGGCTGGAAACACAAGCAAGTTCTTTTCCTTGCTGCTTATTTGCACAAACTCTCAGGACTGAATGTTAAGTCGAAGACATCTACGCATTAAGGTTTTGCAAAGCCTCTATGCTCTTCAGGCTGCCCGCGAGGCAGACTACCAATTGGCCATAGATTTCATCACGGAGTCGTTTAAGCCTGATCTCAACTCCATGACCCCTCAAGACCCCGTCAAACTAGAGGGAATGCGAAAAATAACCACGCTCTTACTCGAAGAAAATTACCGCAAAGGCACCATCCCTGACGACGACGACACGCCCGCAACGGCTGTTGTGACGGCGCGGAATGCCCTCAAGTACTACGAGGATTTGTACAAAAAAGACAAACAACGCCTTTCTCGCCAACTTACGCCCGAAGTTGAGGCCATTTATTCGGCCTACTTGCTTCTTTTACAGCTATTTATTGAGTTAAGTTTTCTTTCACAAAGCGAGCGCGAACGTCAGTACGATGACCCAGATAGCAACCCGATTGCAAAATTGTCAGGGTTTGATACCAACCAAGTGGTAATTGCTTTGTCGGAAAGCAAAAAGCTCGAAAGCGAATTTATTCGTCATGGTATTTCGTGGGGAGAAGAGGTAACGGGTCTGATTCGTAAGATGTTCCGTGAAGTTTTTCGTCAAGACGAAACCTACCGTGCTTATTGCGCCCAAAAAACCCATACGCCCGAAGAAGACCAACAATTGGTGCTGTATGCGTTGAAAGAGGTGATTCTCAAAAACGAAGATGTCATCAACTTTTTTGAATTAAGAGACCTTTATTGGGGAGAAAACGGTGATTTGGCTCGTAAAATGACCAATAAAACCCTCAAGTCGGCCACAGAAGGTAGTGTGCAGATTGTCCCACTGACCGACGACTGGGAAGAAGACCGCTCTTTTATGCAAGAATTGTTTGACGAAACCGTTAACCGTAATGATGAGTTTGAAGCGATTATCGCCGAACCACTCAAAAACTGGGACTTAGAACGTCTTTCGGCCATGGATTACTTGATTTTGAAAATGAGCGTTTCCGAAATGATTACCTTCCCTGGCATTCCAGTGAAAGTATCCATCAACGAAGCCATTGAAATTGCAAAAGATTATAGTACGCCAAAAAGTGGTAAATTTGTCAATGGAATTTTAGATACCCTCTCAAAAAACCTAATCAAAGAAGGTAAAATCCGTAAGAGCGGAAGAGGACTTTTAGACAACAAGTAAGTACAACTACCATGAATAATTCAACAAAAACATTAATTGCTTTCTTAGCGGGAGTAGCTACTGGAGCAACCATCGGAATCTTATACGCACCTGCCGAAGGACAAGTAACCCGTGACAAACTTTCGTTCCGTCTTTCAAAATACCGTGAGCAGCTTCAAGGTCTTATTACTGACTTGCTCGAAGGTAAAGACTTACCCGAAAGTTTGGCCAAAGCAGAAGGTCAAAAAGTAGTGGCAGACACGCGCGAAAAAGCAGAACGCCTACTCGAAGATGTCGATCGTTTGATGGCGCAAATCAAAGGACAAGCGTCTTAATTTTTTTCCATTATTCACAAATCCATGAAACGTTCCCTTTTTATTGTTTTAACGCTTTGGGGTTTATGGAGCTGCGGCAGTACCCAAGACAAATCAGCCTCAAGCAGCCTCGACGATAAACTCCCGAAAATTGAATTTGCCGACGATATTAAAAACGTTGATTTTGGTACCATTGCCGAAGGACAACAAGTAGAGCGCAAATTCAAGTTTAAAAACACAGGCGACTTTCCTTTGATTATCAACAACGTGAGCGCTTCTTGTGGTTGTACCATTCCCGAATGGCCCCGCGACCCCATCGGCCCCGACGAAGAAGGAACAATCTTGGTACGTTTTAATAGCAAAGGTAAGCAAGGTCCTCAGTTTAAAACAGTGACTATTTTTGCTAATACCAACCCTGCTACCAACGATATTCAGTTTAAAGCAGACGTAACTCCCGCTCCAACGGCGGACTCAACGGCCGCAAAGTAAGACGAAAAACTTCTTAGACTTAACTTCTAACATATCACCTACGAGAATGAACAGTATTTTTTTACAAGCCGCATCTGGCCAAACTAGCATGATTTATCAGCTTTTGATGTGGGCAGGTATCATTGGAGTGTTTTATTTCTTCATGATTCGTCCGCAACAAAAAAAGCAAAAAGATCAAAAGAAGTTTTTGGAAGAACTTAAAAAAGGCGACGAGGTAATTACCATTGGCGGTTTGCACGCAACGGTCATTTCAGTATATGAAACAACCGTTACCCTTGACGTGGACGGCAAAGGCACTAAAATGAAATTCGAGAAATCTTCTATTTCGCGCAAAGCTGGAACAACTGCTTAATCGTGGCACAATTACCTGTCTCTTCAAAGCCTGCTCGTAGCCGCACCCTGATACTCAGTCTGGTTGCAGCTACGATTATTTGGCTTTTCAACGAACTCAACAAAGACGGCTATACGCTGCGGGTTCCGTATCCTGTTAAAATTTCTTACAACGACTCGTTGTACATTTCCATTCATCCACTTCCCCGAAGCGCCAATGCCATCATTAAAGGCAGCGGCTGGACACTCCTTCGCAAATCAATCGCCTTTACTGTTCCGCCCGTTACTTACGTCATCGAAAACCCCTTGGCCACCAACTCTATCAATACCAGCGCATTAGCGGCTGCTATGAATGAGCAAGTAAAAGATGTGGACATTACGCACGTAGAACTTGACAAAAATCGAGTTGATTTTGAAGAACGCGTCGTTAAAACATCTATTCTAAAAGTGGACAGCTTGGGGCTCAATCTGTTTCCCAAATTTGTCGTGTCGAGCCTCATCAACCTTCGCCCAAATAAGGTGACGTTCGAGGGGCCTGCGTCGTTGGTGAACGATATTGCAGATACGTTGATTGTGAAAGTCCCCGCCAAAAAAATCAGGGGGAATTACGACGAAGAGCTTCCCATTCGCTATCCACAATCGCCCTTGCTAAAAACCAGCGCCGAGCGCGTTTTTGTCAGCTTTGAAGTAGCCGAATTTTTGGGAACGCCTCCTCCCCCACCCCAACCCAAAGAGCAAGAACCCGTCAAAAAGGCCACAACAAAAAAAGCCAGTAAAGGGAAGAAAAAGAAGTAATTGACGTATTCATCATGGCTTTACAAATCGGAATAACAGGAGGAATCGGTTCGGGAAAAAGTGTGGTATGCCGTATTTTTGAAGCACTTGGTGCACCTTTTTATTCGGCCGATGAACGTGCCAAATGGCTCCTCAACAACGACGAAAAACTCAAAAAAACGGTAGAAGCGCTGTTGGGGAAAGACGCCTACCTAGCCGACGGAAGTTACAACCGCAGGTGGGTAGCACAGGAAGTTTTTTCAAAACCTGCCTTGCTTCAGCAACTCAATGCCATCGTACATCCAAGGGTAGGAGAAGATACCGAGGCTTGGGTAAAAAAGCATAAAAAAGCGCCCTATTTGGTCAAAGAAGCAGCTATTATGGCCCGAGCAGGCCAACGCAATTCACTCGACAAAATTATCGTTGTGACAGCCCCCACTGATCTTCGCATCGCTCGGGTTTTACAACGAGACCCTCAGCGTACCGAAGCCGAAATCAGGGATATTATTTCGAGGCAAATATCTGATGATGAGCGACTTCAACTAGCTGATTTTGTAATCAAAAACGACGAAAGTCAACTTCTAATTCCGCAAGTGTGGGAACTCCACCAGTTATTTCGTAAAAAACGATAAAAGGCATATTTTTTTCAACAACTTTTATCACGAATAAGGCTTCTTAAAAACAGGATTTCTTCTTGCATTGCCTGAATCTTCCGTTCGTACAATTCCCGCTCTCGTTCCGAAAGTCCCACCTGAAACAGTACGTTGCTCCCTTCTTTGGTTGTTGTTGATACAATGGCCGACTTGGCAGGAGCAAACGTATTTCCATCAAAAGCCAACAACTGCATTACTTCCACGTTGAGCACGTCGGCAATCTTATTGAGGTTTGAAAACGAAATATCAACCTCTCCGCGCTCAATCTTACTGTAAGACGTCTGCGAACGCCCCAGTTGAGAAGCCATAAATTCTTGGGTAAAATCACGCAATTCGCGGATTTTACGGATTTTCGTACCTACCCATTTCATGTGGGGTACGTTTGGGTGATTATTTAACGATGTCATTTTTGGATTAGGATAGAGTTTTCCTTGGTTATATACGGTTGTGTGAATTAAAAAGATTTACATGTTTAAAAAATTTTTTTTGGTAGGTAAAAAAGCTTCCATTGGTATATAATTCGCCTAATTGAACATTATTTAACATTTTTTATTTTCTTGGTATAATACAACAAATACCTCCAACTATTTCATATATTTTTCTATAAATAACCCAAAAGAATGGTATGTGCTTATTAGATGTATTCGTAAAATAGTCGCCAAACGGTTAAAGTAAAACCTACAAAATTTGAATTGGCTTTAGACGGTAGCCATATTTGCCTTACCAATCTTCCTCTGAATATCGGCCGAATTCGCAAGAGCATTGGTGTTTAAATCAAATAACAACCCATAAATTCAATTCAAAATGAAAACGTTAGACTTAAACTCGTACGGCGTATCTGAAATGAACAATTTCGAAATGGTAAACACCGACGGACAAACTTGCATCCCTGTTCCTACATGTGTAAATCCTGGCGCAACAGTTGGTGTAGCACTTGGCGTAACAGTAGGTGTGACAACCAAAGTAACTGGCATCGTTGGTGGTGTAAAAGGCTCTTTGCTTGGCAAAGTTGGAAACCTCCTCGGTGGTTGCGGCTGCTAATATTTAACTTCTGAGCGAATTCCTCTTTGACTTACCCTTGGTTTGCTGAAGAGGAATTCCTCTTTTATACCCATGGCCCAACTCCTACCCGATAGCTTTATCGACAACACAACGCACTTGTATTTACCAAAAGTAAAAGCAAGGTCGATGGTACTGTATGCCCTTGTACTTGGTGCAGTTATAGTCTTCGGTGTTGCCGCATTTTTTATTAAAATCGACGTTTCATTTACATCAAGCGGCACCATTCGGTCGGTAGCCGAAAAAACGGAAGTGCGCTCGCTCGTCAGTGGTCGCGTATTAACAGCCCATGTTCGCGAAAATCAATTGGTGAAAGTCGGTGATATTCTGCTGACCCTTGCCCCCGACGCCCTTGAAGAAAAACTACGACTCAGCCATTTTCAACAATCTGAGCAACAACAACTTATCAATGACTTAATCTTCCTCACCAGTCCGAAGTACGACCTAACAGATGCCTTGGGCAATCGGATGTTTAAAACATCGCTGTATGCCCAGCAGTACAATCAGCTCCAAGCCCAGTTAAAGGAAAACGAAGTGCGGCGCAACAAAGTAGAAAAAGAACTCAAAGCAGATAAATATTTACACAGCGAAAAAGTGCTTGCCACCCGCGATTTAGATGCCAAGCAGGCTGAATATGACCAACTTTACGAGGAATACCGTCTCTTGATTGAGCGCCAAGTAAGCCAATGGGAAGCCGAGCTGAATACGGCCAAACTACTATCGGCCCAACTTAAATCCGAAGAAGGTCAACTGGCCAAAGAGCGTCAATTATATACCATTAAAGCGGCAGTGGCAGGCACTGTTCAACAATGGGCGGGCAAGTACGAAGGTAGCGTCGTTCAGTCGGGCGAAACGTTGGGCATCATTTCTCCTGACTCAAGTTTGCTGGTCGAATGTTACATCAAAGCATCTGACATGGGTCTTTTAAAACTCAAACAAACTGTACTTTTTCAGTTGGACGCCCTCAACTACCGCGAATGGGGTCTTGCCCGTGGTAGTGTAATTGACATTGCACGTGATTTTACTTTGATCAACAACCAACCCGTTTTCAAAGTAAAATGCCGTCTCGATACTCCCTCCTTAAAATTACAAAATGGCTACGAAGCTCGCCTCCAAAAGGGAATGACGCTCCAAGCCCGCTTTGTGATTGTACAACGTACGCTTGCGCAATTGGTCTTTGATAAAATGGAAGATTGGCTAAATCCGAATGCGAAAAGGGATTGAAATAAAACAGCACGATACCACCGACTGCGGCGCGGCTTGCCTTGCCTCAGCGGCCGCGTATTATAAATTACAGATGCCGATTGCGCGCATCCGTCAGTTTGCCCATACCGATACCCGTGGCACCAACGTAGTAGGTATGATTGAAGCCGCTAACCGCCTTGGTTTTCAGGCCAAAGGGGTTAAAGGTACGCCCGAAAGCCTCTCCAAAATCCCCAAACCATCGATTGCCCACGTGAGCGTTCCGTTGGTTTCTGACAGCGACGCTGGTCGTGAGGAAGCACGGGGATTACACTACGTAGTCATCTACGAAGTGACCGACAAAAAAGTCACCTACATGGACCCTGCGGTGGGGAAAATGGTCAAAAAATCGCTGAACGAATTTGTGTCGATGTGGACGGGCGTATTGGTACTTTTGTTGCCCAACGAACAGTTTCAACAAGGCAACGAATCAGTAACCATCACGACTCGCTTTTGGCAACTGATTCGTCCGCACCAAACCGTGATGATTGAAGCGCTTTTTGGCGCCATTATTTATACCATTTTAGGGTTAGGCACATCGATTTACGTCCAAAAAATCGTGGATAACGTGCTCGTTGAAGGCAATCGCAACTTGCTCAACTTGATGAGCATCGGAATGCTTTTACTCATGGTACTCCAACTTTTTATTGGTTCTACCAAAACAATTTTTGCCCTAAAAACAGGCCAACAGATTGATGCCCAGTTGATTTTGGGCTATTACAAACACCTGCTAAAACTTCCTCAAACGTTTTTTGATACAATGCGGGTGGGCGAAATCATTTCGCGCGTTAATGATGCCGTCAAAATCAGGGCCTTTATCAATGATGTTGCCCTCAATCTGATTGTCGATATTTTCATCGTCTTTTTTTCCTTTGGGTTAATGTTTAGCTACGATGCCAAATTGGCGTTGATGATGGCAGCTATTATTCCACTGTACGCCCTTACATACTGGATTGCCAACCGGATCAACCGAACTACCCAGCGAAAACTCATGGAAAACAGTGCCGATTTGGAAGCGCAGCTTGTCGAATCGCTCAACAACGTGGCTACCATCAAGCGTTTTGGGTTGGAAGAATACGCCAATCTAAAGACCGAAAACCGTTTTGTGACGTTGCTTCGCTCGGTATATCATACTTCTACCCGCACACTCTATTTGGGCAATGCGGCGGCGTTGATTACCAACATTTTCACCATTTTGCTCTTGTGGGTCGGGTCGGGGCTTGTACTCGACCGTCAACTTACGCCTGGAGAATTGCTCTCATTTTATGCCCTTGTTGGCTATTTTACGGGCCCCGCCGCAGGGCTCATCGAAATGAACAAAACGCTCCAAGAAGCCCTCATCGCCGCCGACCGACTGTTTGAAATCATGGATTTGGAACGAGAAACCACTGAAAATAAAGTCCCGTTGACGATTGACATGCTCGGCGACATTCGTTTTAAGGAAGTGACTTTTCGGTATGGTTCGAGAACAACGATTTTTGAGAAATTAAACCTGCTTATTCCCAAAGGAAAAATTACGGCCGTAGTGGGTGAAAGTGGCAGTGGTAAATCGACTTTGTTGTCACTTTTGCAAAACTTGTACCCACTGCAAGCTGGAAATATTTACATTGGAAATTACGACATCAAGCACCTCGACAACAACAGTTTACGCCAAATGGTAAGCGTCGTACCCCAACAGATTGATTTGTTTGCTGGTACTGTTGTCGAAAATATTGCCGTTGGCGAATTTGAGCCAGACATGAAAAAGCTCATTTTTTACTGTAATCTCCTAGGAATCACCGATTTTATTGAGCGGCTTCCCAATGGTTTTCAGACGACATTGGGCGAACGCGGGGCCAATTTGTCGGGTGGACAGCGGCAACGGTTGGCCATCGCCCGTGCGCTATACCGAAACCCACACATCCTGATTTTGGACGAAGCTACCTCTGCCTTAGATTCGGTTTCAGAGCAGTATGTTCAGCGTACTATTCAGCTCTTGCGTCAAGAAGGAATCACGGTTATTTTGATTGCCCACCGCATGAGTACCATCAAAAATGCCGATAAAATTGTGGTATTACACGAAGGAAAATTAGTAGAAGAAGGCACCCATCAAACGCTATTGCAGAGTCCAGTCGGCACTTATCGTCGTTTGTGGGAACAGCAAAACGGTGCTGTAATGGCCACTCACCTCAACGGCGTTGGCCATTACAGCTAACCAAAAAGACCTACCAGAAAATCCAGTAAATCAAGCTAAAAGTTACAATAACGGCAATGGCACCCATGCGGAACGATGGCGTTACGCGGAACCATTCCGAACGTACCTCAAACGCATTTTCTTGGTTTTGACCCTTCGATTGGGCAAGGCTAATCGCTACGTGAACCGCCGAGCAAATCCAGAACACAACTCCCATACGATTGAGGAACGGGAAGGCTGGGTAAAGATTTTCGATAACGGCCGACAACGCAATACTCAACACCGCTGCGGCCAAAGCGCCATTGGCAGTGGCTTTTTTCCAGAAAAATCCGAGCAAGAAAATACTCAAAATACCTGGTGAAATATAGCCCGTATAAACCTGAATGTATTCAAAAGCTTGGCCAAAATTAGCCAACAACGGACTGACTATCAAGGCAATAATAAAGGCAATTACAATTACTACTCGCCCTGTCCACACGGTTTGTTTTTCAGTTAAGTTTTTGTTGAAAAACTTCTGGTGAATGTCTAATACATAAATGGTTGAAATACTGTTTGCTTTCCCTGCCAAACTTGCCACAATCGCCGCCGTTAAGGCTGCAAAAGCGAGCCCTTTCAAGCCTACAGGTAATAAATTGAGCAACACTGGATACGCATTATCGGGTTTGACGATACCGTTTTGCGTAATTCCGTTTACAATCGACGTATCAGCATTTTCTTGGAATAATACATAAGCTGCAAGTCCTGGCAATACCACGATGAAAGGCATCATCATTTTCAAAAAAGCTGCAAACAACACACCGCTACGTGCCGTATTGAGGTCGGCCCCGAGGGCGCGCTGCGTCATGTATTGGTTGCAACCAAAATAATTAAGGTTGTTTACCCATTGACCACCAATGATAAACATCATAATACCTGGAAGCTGGTTGTAGGCATCAATAAACCCGCCACGCCCGTCGTGAACTTGGTATTGGCCTGGGGTAAAAATCATGTGCAAGTGGCTATCTGCTTTTTCACGAATGAGGCCAAGCCCTTCCATAATGCCTGCACCCGTTCCCACCTTGGCAGAAAGCAAATCTAGAGCCAAGTAGGTGGTAGCCAATCCACCAAAAATCAAACAAACGACCTGAATCACGTCGGTGTAACCAATCACTTTCATTCCTCCCAAAGTGATAATCACCGCGAAAGTAGTCAAGAAAATTGCACAAGGCATGAATGAAAAGCCCGTCATTTTTTCCAAACTCAATGCCCCCAAATAAATAATGGACGTCAGGTTCACAAAAATGTAAAGGAACAACCAAAATACCGCCATAATGGTCGCCAAACGCTCATTGTAGCGCTTCGACAAAAACTGCGGCATGGTATAAATTTTGTTGTTGAGATACATGGGCAAGAAATAAACCGCCACAATAATGAGCGCCACTCCTCCCAACAACTCATAGACAGAAATGGCAATCCCAAGCTGGAAAGCCTGTCCGCTCATTCCGATAAACTGCTCCGCCGAAATGTTGGAAGCAATGATTGAAGCCCCAATCGCCCACCACGTAAGTGAACCTTCTGCCAAGAAAAAGTCCTTGGAATCAGCGGTTTGCTTGCCTTTGTGTTTATATACCCAATAGCCGTAGCTGGATACAATAACGAAATAAATGAGGAAAATTACGTAATCAAGGGTTTCTAGTCCTAGCGTCATAAAAAGTCAGATTGTAAGAACGGGTTCTTGATAAATGATAGGTTTATTTTGGGTTTATGTCAAAAAGACACAATTCGCCTTTTCGTACTCATTTTTCTTAAAATCATTTCGCTCACCTTTTATACTATTGTGCTTTCACACAATTCTCGGCAAACTTCGGCAGTATATTTGCACAACAAAAATCTATAAACCGACCTTCGTCTTATTATTCCCAAAAATAAAAACATTAACTTTGACCATTCTTAACTTTTTTGGCTATGAAACTTGTTCGTTTGTGGATATTTTTAGCGATGACCGTGTTCGGTTTAAGTCAATGTAACCTATCCAAAAATGGAGGTGAAGAACCCGCCCCTGACCCTAATGTCTCTAAAACGGAGCTTTTGGCAGGAAAATCCTCAAAAGCGTGGGTACTAACTGCTTCAAAAATCAACGGTAGTGATGTTTTAGGACAAAGCATTCCTTGTGTGCGCGACAACAACATGGTCTTTAAAACCGACAAAAACTACGAGTGGAACGAAGGTGCAACCAAATGCCGTACGCAAGACGACCAAGTCTTTGAAAAAGGAACGTGGGCTTTTAACACCGCTGAAACCGAGCTGGTGCTAAATAACGAGACGAACTATAAAATCCTCAAACTCACCGAAAATACCCTCCAAGTTTCATATACAAACGTATTTGGAGAAACCTTGGAAATGACCTTTAAGCCTAATTAATTCTTGCAAAAACTTCTTATCGTCATTGCTGGCCCCACGGCAGTGGGAAAGACAGACTTATGCGTTCGACTTGCCCAAACGCTCGAAACGGAAGTCATTTCGGCCGATTCTCGGCAATTTTACCGTGAGCTTTCCATCGGCACGGCTAAACCTTCACTGGAAGAATTGAAGGGGAAGGGTGTTCCGCATCATTTTATTGACTCTCATTCCATTGAAACCTTGTACAGCGCGGGTTCGTTTGAACGCGATGCGCTGGCACTTTTGGAACAGCTGTTTCAGACCAAAGACATTGTGATTCTCACAGGCGGCTCGGGTTTGTACATCAAAGCAGTGTGTGAAGGGCTGGATAATTTGCCAGAAACGCCTCCCGAACTACGCACCCAACTCATGTCCCGCCTCGAAACCGAAGGCTTGGCCGTGTTACAAGCGGAACTCCAACAACTTGACCCCGTTTACTGCGCTACCAACGACCTCCAAAATACCCAACGGGTGGTTCGAGCGCTGGAAGTGTGTTTGCTCACGGGCAAACCTTATTCGTCGTTTCGGGAAAAACAGGTCGCTCAACGCCCTTTCCGAATCATCCAGATTGCGCTAGAACGCGACCGCGACGAATTATATCACCGCATCGACGCCCGTATGGACCAAATGCTGGCTGCTGGGCTGGTCGAAGAGGCACGCTCGGTCATCGCCTTTCGCGAACACAATGCGCTGCAAACCGTTGGTTATAAAGAGATTTACGATTATTTTGACGGAGCCTACGACTACGCCGAAATGGTACGATTGCTCAAACGCAATACCCGACGCTACGCCAAACGCCAACTGACGTGGTTTAAGCACCAAGGCGATTTTCGGTGGTTTCATGCCTCTGATTTTGAAGGTATTTTATCGTATATTAGCGAGCAGCGAAATGCAGATAACGGTTAACAGATAACAATTACACGGATAACAAATCAAAGAACAAACCCTGCCATGTCAAACGAAGAAATTGTTGAAGTACTCGAACTTACCGTCAAATTAATGGAGCTTCACAATGCCGATGCGTTCAAAACGCGGGCATTTGGCTCTGCCGCCTTTAACCTCGACCGCTTCAAAGACGCCGAACTTGCCAGTCTTTCGGCCGATGAACTCACAAAAATTCAGGGAGTTAGTAAAAACATGGCGGGGAAACTCGTGCAGCTTGTTGCCACGGGGCACTTGGCCGAACTCGACGAATTGTTGGCACAAACTCCCGTTGGCGTCTTGGAAATGTTTAAAATCAAAGGCATTGGCCCCAAGAAAATTGGCACCATTTGGCGGGACTTGGGCATCGAAACCCTCGAAGGCTTGCAGGCGGCTTGCGAAAGTGGCCAAATTGCCAAATTGAAAGGCTTCGGAGAAGGGACGCAGCAAAAGATTTTGGACTCGATGGCTTTCTTACGAAGTCAGGCGGGGAAACTTCGCATGGACAAAGGAGAAGCCCTTGCTACCCTTATTTTGGAAGAATTGCAGCCTCATTTTGCCCAAATCGCCATCACTGGTGAGGTAGCTCGTAAGTGCGAAATTGTGGAAACGATTCAGTTGGTTGTGGGTACCGAATCGCCCGTAGCGGCGGCCCGAATCATCGGTTCGGTGGGTTGGTTGGTACAAAATCCTAAAGAATCGTCGCCGTTTGTATGGCGTGGCAAAATCCAAGACCGCAGCCAAGCCACTGACCTTCCGCCCCAAGGCGAAGAAATTGAGGTAAAAAAGACGCTAGAAGTAAACGTTGAAATTCAATTTGTTCAGCCCGAACGCTTTGAAAACGAGCGCTTTATTTCGGACAGTGCCCACGCTCACTTGTTTGCTAAAACCCCATCGGGACATACATTATTATCCTTGGCAAACACCGCCCAAGCGTTTGTGTCAGCCGAAGAAATCTACCAAAGTGCAGGGCTTCCGTACATCGTTCCCGAAATGCGCGAAGGATTGGGAGAATTTGACTGGCGCAGCACCCACGCCAACGAAGACTTGGTAGAATGGCAACACCTACGCGGAATTTTGCACAACCACAGTACCTATTCCGACGGAAAGCACAGCCTCGAACAAATGGCGCGTTTTTGTCAAGAACTTGGTTTTGAATACCTTGGCATCGCCGACCACTCCCAAACTGCGACCTATGCCCAAGGACTCAACGAAGAACGCGTAGAACAACAACACGCCGAAATCGACCGCCTCAACCAAACTTTTGCCCAAGAGTTTTCGACTCCTTTTAAAATCTTGAAAGGCATCGAATCCGATATTTTGGGCGATGGCTCGCTCGACTACCCCGAAAGTATTTTAAAAACCTTCGATTTTGTGGTGGCGTCGGTACACAGCAACCTCAACATGAACCTCGAAAAAGCCACAACGCGCTTACTTCGGGCCATCGAAAACCCTTATACAACCATTTTAGGACACCCAACGGGGCGTTTATTGTTGGCACGGGCAGGCTACCCCATTGATTACAAATTAATTATCGATGCCTGCGCCCAAAACGGCGTCGTCATCGAAATCAATGCCAGTCCGTGGCGGTTGGATTTGGATTGGCGCTGGATTCGGTACTGCATGGAAAAAGGCGTGATGCTTTCCATCAACCCCGATGCCCACGAAAAAAATGGGTATTACGACATGCACTACGGCGTAGCCGTGGGACGAAAGGGTGGTTTGACCAAAGACATGACCTTCAATGCCTTGTCATTGACCGACCTTGAAGCCCATTTAGCCAAACGTAAGAGCCGCTAAGTACTTTACTTTGATACTTTTAAAACACATAGAGCACAATTAGAATAAACACATAGTAAACAAAGAAAGCCACAACATCGACCTTTAGATTTGTTTTCTATGTGAAAATTCTATGTGGCCTATGTGTTTTAAAATGGATGCGTAACACCTTCCCAACAACAATTTTATTTTTCTCGCATCATTTTCGCCCGATAACGCGTTACTACTAAAAGAAAACTATCTTTACGTAAATGTAAACTCCTAGCACAATGAAAAAGCTATTCTTCGGGCTTTTGATTTTCGCAACTGCGCTGCAATCTTGCAAAACTGACCCAGATCCCAATGAAAAAAATACGCTTACCTTGTCTTTTGCCAATAAAGTAGGCACGCAAGACGTGGTGTTGGGCAAAGAGTCGTACCAAAATGCCGTGGGCGAAACGTTCGGCGTAACTACCTACAATTATTTCATCAGCAACATTTCCCTCAAAAAATCAGACGGAACGCTTTATACCATTCCGCAAGATTCAAGTTATTTTCTTATCAAAGAGTCCAATCCTGCCTCCAAAAAAATCACCCTGCGGGGCGTTCCAGCAGGCGACTATACCGAACTCCGTTTTATGATTGGGGTCGATAGCCTTCGCAACACCATGGACATCAGCCGCCGCACGGGCGTGCTTGACCCTGGCGACGCTACCCACGACGGCGACGGGATGTATTGGTCGTGGAACTCAGGTTATATTTTCCTTAAAATTGAAGGAACTTCACCTCAAGTGGCTGCCGATGCCGCAGGAAACCGCAAATACCGCTACCACATTGGGGGATTTGGAGGTTATAATGCCAAGACTTTTAACAACCTACGTACCGTAACGCTGCCGTTGGGAAGCGTAGCTGCAACCGTTGGGCCAAACCAACAGCCAGTGATTGAAGTGGTAAGTGATATTTCTAAGATTTTTAACGGTACGCAAAAAGTAAGCCTCGCCCAGTACCCCACGGTGATGTTTGCCGATTATTCCACTACAGTTGCCAACAACTACGTCAACATGTTTAGCATTGGCGGCGTAAAAGATTAACCACGTATGAACAAGTCGTTTCTCGTCATCGGTGCTATGGCTTTGTTTGGATGGGCGGCGTGTCGGCAGTCGTCGTCATCCCCCCCCGAACCCACTACGCCCACGACCGAAACGCTAGAACTGCCTCAGCCTAGCTACTTCCCGCCGCTAGTCTATGACCTGAAGTCTAACCCGCTTACTTATGACGGGTTTCAACTAGGGCGCTCATTATTTTACGATGGACTTTTATCAAGAAATGGCACCATTGCCTGCGGAACCTGTCACCAACAAGCCGTGGCTTTTACACACCATGGGCACGATTTGAGCCACGGGATTGACGACAAAATTGGCATGAGAAACGCCCCGCCCATTCAAAACATGGCGTGGGCTAAAGAGTTTTTCTGGGACGGGGGCGTGCATCAACTGGATTTGTTTCCGATTGCCCCCATTGAAAACCCCGTTGAAATGGACGAAAAACTACCAAACGTTCTTCAAAAACTCCGCGATAGCAAAAACCCCAACTACCCCGAATTATTCAAAAAAGCATTTGGCAGCACCGAAATTACGACCGAGCGGTTTACCAAAGCTTTGTCGCAGTTTATGGTCTTTTTGGTGTCTAACAACTCCCGTTACGACCTTTACCTGCGCGGTACGACCAACGCCCTCACGGCGACCGAAAAAGAAGGATTGGCCTTGTTTAAACAAAAATGCGCGACCTGCCACACGGGCGAGTTATTTACCGACCAATCGTTTCGTAACAATGGCCTCGACAACAGCCGCAGCAGCGACCAAGGGCGTTTTCGCATCACTCAAAACCCCGACGACCTCTACAAATTTAAAGTTCCTAGCCTACGCAACGTCGGTTATACGTCTCCTTACATGCACGACGGGCGGTTTAGTACCCTCGAACAAGTGCTAAACCACTACGCCTCCAACGTCCAAAAAACCAATACCTTAGACCCTGCTTTACAAGCTAACGGCCAACTCGGCATTGCAATGACCGACGACGAAAAGGCCAAAATCATCGCCTTCTTAAAAACCCTCTCCGACGAGCAGTTTGTGAAAGACTACCGCTTTGCCGACCCAGGTTTTGGGAAGGCGTTTTAAAGCGTGTACTGACCTTTCAAGCGAATGGTGACCACGATGTCTTTGGCACTCTTATTTTTAAAATACCAACCATGTCGGCCTTCGTAGGGCGCACAAAAAGTACCAATAATATTGTTGGAATATGCTTCGGTGTAGCTCTCAAAAAACTCGTCCTTGTTCGGGTCGGGGTGTTCCTCTTTTACTTCCCCGTGAAAATCCGAAAACAATACGCCATGGTCGGTCACCCATTCGTATTTTACCTTTCCATATTTTAACACATTCATCTTAAACTCAATGCCTTTTCCTGCCAATACCCGTACGGTCACGCTATCTTCCCGTTCGTCGTATTGCTTTTCGGGGGCAGGGTTGTTGGCTTCTTTCGGCATTGGAATAGATGGGTCAGAGCCCGCATCGGCCATTGTCAATATTGGGTACGTAGGCGCACTTTCTACCGTATGAACGTGGTGATGATGATGCCCCTCAGGTTGATAAAGACTACTGAGTCCTAGCAACTTCCCCGCTCCCAACGGGTCTTTGCCGTATTCGGCGGGCAGTACCGCTCCAGTAAATATAATTACCCCTAACACAAGGGCGGCCACAACTGCTTTGCCAATTTGTGATGCTTCTAAACGAGGTGGATTCATAGCGATGATGTTTGAAAATCGTTTATTGTAAAAAATAACCAGTGAGTTGATAAGCCAGCAACACAAAACCTGCGGCCATTAAAAGGGTGTTTGTTAGCGTAGAAAAACGCTGAAAGCTCTCATAGTTTCGCCAAATACGCAAGAGAAGGAGAACAAAAATGAGCGCCAAAAACTGACCAATTTCTACCCCTAAGTTGAAGCCAATTAAGTTGGTAAATAGCCCTTCTTTGCCCATTTCAAACTCTTGAAGTTTGGTTGCCAACCCAAATCCGTGAAACAGTCCAAAAATCAGCACTGCAACTTTGGTATCGGGCTGAATGCCAAATAGGACTTTAAATCCTCCTAAGTTGTCAAACCCTTTATAGACAATAGAAAAAGCAATGATGGCATCAATCAAATAGGCATTGATTGAAATGTTGGCCAAAACCCCCAGCAAAAGGGTAAGGCTGTGCCCAACGGTAAAAAGGCTGACGTAAATCAAGATGTCTTTGGGACGATAAAGGAAAAAAATGACCCCGAGTAAGAAAAGAATATGATCATAGCCTGTCAGCATGTGTTTGGCTCCGATGTAGAGAAAAGGGACAAAAGCGACCCCTTCGTTGGCCAACAAAAAAGACTTGGTTTTATCGTCCACCCCGTGGGCACAAACGACCAAACTTGTCATGCACAGCAGCAACATCAGCCCTATGTTGGCTCGTATTTTATACTTCATAGAATAGTGGGATTTATTAGGCTACCAAATTACGACTTTGGTTGGGATATTTCTTCTTTTTTCTTGGGGATTTAGCTCGGCATAACAGCTGAATCCCCACCTACTCCTTGACTTGATTATAATAAAACTCAGCTACGATTGAGGTTTTAGTTTAAAAATTGTAATTTACGAACAAGTTAGGAAAAGCTTGTTTGGACTACTCATGGACTTAACCCGTACCTACGCCGAGGGCGACACCCTCAAAGACCTCAACGGCCACGATTTTAAACTCTTTGGCCTCGACTACACAGAGTTGGTGTATGTAGCCGCCCGTGGCAAAACCTTTACCATGGGCGATAATAACTCAGGCAATGAAGACGAAGACGAAACCCAAATCACCTTTGACCACGATTATTTGATCGGGCGGTTTGCCGTTACGCAAGAGCTATACCATTACGTAATGGGTCAAAATCCTTCTGAATTTATTGGTAAGCACCGACCCGTTGATGCAGTATTGTGGGGTGCCATCACCCATGAATTTTTGCCAAATCTCAATAAAAAATTGCGAAAAACTTACCCCAATTTGCAAGGACGTTTTGCCCTCCCCTCTGAGGACCAATGGGAATACGCTGCCGCAGGCGGGCAAGTTTGGAACTCCCCCAAACTCGAATACGCAGGTTCCAATAATTTGCATGACGTAGGCTGGTTTAGAGATAATTCAGATAAAAAATCCACTTTCCCTGTTGGTTTGAAAGAACCCAATGCCTTGGGGTTGTACGACATGAGCGGCAACGTATGGGAATGGTGCCAAGACGATTACAAAGCCAATTTGGCAGAATTGCCCAAAAGTGGCCTGCCCGCCCCCAACCAAAAAGGTAATAGTAAAGTGCTTCGGGGCGGTAGCTATTTCAACGACCGCATCAACTGCCGTGTTCGTTACCGCATCAGCCGCTCCCCCGTCAACCGCATCATTAACTATGGTTTTCGGCTGGCTTTTTCCTCCCTTCAAACCGAAACGAATCTATGAAGCGTGAGGAGAGACGAGGAAATAAATGAGTTTCCAATTGTCATGCCGACGAAGGAGGCATCTAAATATTACAGAATTATAGGCACTTAAATGAGTAAAAAGACAAATTTGCAAGTGAGGTAGCAAAAGCAAAACTACCTGAATGTCAAACTA
Organism: Runella sp. SP2; assembly: GCF_003711225.1. Classification (NCBI taxonomy): domain Bacteria; kingdom Pseudomonadati; phylum Bacteroidota; class Cytophagia; order Cytophagales; family Spirosomataceae; genus Runella; species Runella sp. SP2. The sequence continues at coordinate 3,266,483 of NZ_CP031030.1, forward strand.
TAATATACAAATAAGTCTCAAGTAGTTTTGCACAATTACTTGTCCTAAAATTAGTCATTTTTTTAGATTAGCATGAACGAATTAACCTCCTTTTTAGACACTCAAGGATTTACAAAAGCAGCGAAAATCGACACGCTGAAAGTAACCCTTTCTCCCGTCAAACATGAAGATGATAATGTTGACATTCCAAGCCCCGATAAACGGTATTATTGGGATGGGAAGGTGTTTGGGTTGCATGTTAGTAATGTAGAGTGGGAGGCTAGCGTATGGGATACTCTGATAGCGTTGCTCACTAAAAATAAAGCCAAGATAGAAGTTTTATACTTGGGTAATACCGATAGAGAGGGACTAAGTGTAGCGTCTTTCCCAGCACTTCACTACTTAAACCTTTTTGCCAACCATAGGATTAAGACATTAACCCTCAAGGATTGCCCCCAATTAGCAAGCCTCAGAACCTATGGTTGTGACGTTTTACAAAAAATAGAATTAAGAGGTACTTTTCTAAAATTAGAAAAGTTGGATGTGTCGTACTGCCCAAGCCTTGATGAACTGATTTTCCCTACTCACTTTCCAAAACTCCGTTTTCTTCATGCTATCGAAACCAAACTGGAAAACGATTACATAACTTTGGGGGGGTATTTCGATGGGGAGTTGCGGGAAAAAATTTCAGTAGTTAGAAGACAAAACAGTATTACAACATTATTAAAACCCTTAGAGCAGGAAATTGACGTATTACTTTCTGAGAATATTAATTACGATGAATTTGGCAATATCATTTTCCTTGATTTAGGGCATTTGGGGTTATCTAAATTACCCGAATCTTTGTTCAAAATTCAAACCTTAGAACACTTATGTTTAGGCTCTTATTATCCACAGGAGTTAAACGAATTCACCAATGTAACCTATGTAGCATCAAAATATTCTAAAGAATATCCAAACAGAAACAATAAATTTATCTCCGAGTCTTTAAAAAACTTAGCTCAATTTGAAAATATAAAAAGTTTATTCTTAAACTCAATTGGGCTAAACAATTTAGATTTTTTAAAAGGAATATCCGCCTTAGTAAGTTTAGATATTTCGGGCAACACTTCACTAATTAATTTTTCCTCTTTATTGAATCTCAAAGAATTAAAGTTATTTCACGCCTCTTCAATTCCATCACTAACTAATGAGAATTTAAAATTACCAAAGCATACTATTAATTTATCATTAAGTAATTGTCATTTAGAATCTATGGTTTTTTTAAATGATTTGGAAAACCCTCAAATAGTTTTTTTAGATGGAAATAAAATAGAAACCAAAGAATTGATTGATTTTATTTGGTCAGAGGGTAAGCTTCTAGAAAAAAATTTTAATTTTATTACGAATACTATCCCTATATATAAAGGCATATATATCCAAAACAATCCTATCGATGAAGGATTTTTGAGGTTATTTGACGAAACAGATAACATTAAGAAGACAGAGTTAATAATAAATTATATCAAAAATTATTTTAAAGAAGACGAGGAAATAAAAGTAAAATTTATCAAGCTCATTCTAATTGGAAACACTCGTGCAGGAAAAACTACACTTTACGATATTATCACTCAAAACACCCCTGCTAAATCGGACGAGCCTTCTACTCATGGTGTAAATATTTTCCAAATAGATGAAGAGAAAGAGGAAGAACGTTTTATAATTAAGGGGTACGACTTTGGTGGGCAAGACTACTATCATAGTACGCATTGGGCTTATTTTAGCACTAATAACACGGTTTACAGCTTAGTTTTTCGCAGTGATTGGGAGGATAAATTTTATATTCATGACAATGAGTTAACCTATCCACTTGATTATTGGTTAGATTCCATTCGAAAAATTTCAAGAATTGAAAATAATGCTTCTACCATCGATGATATTCATGTTCAACTCATTCAAAACAAATACGGAGAAGCAATTCAAGACCTAAATGTAAAATCTACTAAAGAGAGTTTCAAAGAGTTAAATATCGTTTATTACAAAGATAACGAGCATAATCTTAAAGATATTTTGAAAGGTTCCGATTCAGGGTACCGTGAAAAATTTCTTCAAAACCTTAGAGGTAAAGCTCAAATTAGAGGTATTCAGAAAAAACAATTAGAGTTTATAAAGTTTTTGAAGGAGAAAACCGATTTAGGTATTTTACCTCGAAAGATAGTATTTGAATATAATGAAAAACTTGAATGGATTGAGGCAGCCTTAAAAAATGCTCATAATACCTATGATATTATTGATTTGAAAGGTAATAAAAACGCAAGTGAATATCAATTTCTGAAGGATTATATTATCACAGATATTTCTAAATTTAACAACTATATTTTCCTTATTTTAGAACGCGGAGGAGACGCTTATTTCACTGAAGATGATGCAAGAGACAAAATAGAAAACCAACCAACAATTGAATTTCAGAAAAAGGGATTAGTTTCATTTCTTGCAGATGTAAACTACCTTAAATTTGTAATAGAATTTATCCAACTATATAAAATTGCCTTTAAACTGCCAAATGAAAATGGCAAATACTTAGCCCCTGCATTTTTATCAGAAAAACTAAGTAAGCCAGAAGAGTTATTTATCAAAACCTTCCAAAAACCAATTTTCGAGTATAGATTTCGTGCTTTTTACCATGGAAATATCTTTACTGAGATAGTTTTGGAGTTTATTAAAGAGTTGCTCAAAGAAAATAAATGGATGTATTTATTGAAGAAAAACCATGTATTTCTGCATGACAAAAACGAAACAAGATTCCTGTACGTAAACTTCGGTTTAGACAAAAAAGAAAATTTTCCTATTTTGAAAATATATAATCATAGTTTATATGGTGTGAGTGACACCTTTATCGAAAAAACGCATAAAAATTTAGATAAGATAATGAATTTTCCTATTTTCCCCGATAATATAGAATCAGAGTCAGAGGAAGAAAAGAGGAGGATAGAAGAGGAATTTGAAATAAAATTAAAAGATTTTACGATTGAGAAAATCGTATATAACAAGTACAAAGAAGCTTTAGGGTTTAAGGAACTTATATGTCAGAAAAACATGAGTGAAAATAACAAAGACAGTCAATCTATTTATTATCAAAGCAAATTTTTTAGAAAGGGAGATTATAAGCTTTTTTTACCAAAACACAAACAGATAAAATACCCTATGAAAAAGATTTTCATTTCATACTCAAAATTCGATGAAAAATACAAAGAGGAGCTAAAGAGTCACCTGATAACATTAAAAAGAAGGGATTTAATTGAGACATTCGATGATAGAGACATTGAATCAGGCGATAAGTTTGACCATGTTATCAAACAGAAAATCAAAGATTGTGATGTTTTTATCTGTTTGATAAGTGTCAATTTTTTGAATGTAGATTACATCATCGAACAGGAAATACCCCTAGCCATTTCAGAAGGAAAAACTGTTCTCCCCATTGTTATCAAGCCATGTGATTGGTACGAAATGCCTTTATTTAAAGGGATTGAAGATAAAAGCCTAAATTTAGGTGCTTTCAATGCCCATGACAAAGCCACGATTTTAACATTAAGACCCGAATATAAAGGGAAACGAGATGAGCAAGGGAATAAACAAATCAAAGAATTTACCGAAACTGAGCGTGATTTCATGTGGTTTCAAGTAGTTGAGGAAATAAAAAAAATTATAGCAAGAACAACTTAGACTATATTTTAATACCTCTTTGGCTGAATTGAGGTAAGCTATGTATTTCACCACCTATCCCACCCCTCCCTCAAGTCAAATTAAAAATTGTGTGACATTTATCATACAATTTTGGGGGATGTGAGCGTATCTTTGTGGCGATTTCAACATCAATCCATGAACGGCAAGAGGATAATCGCCTACTTTTTATTCGCTCTCCTCAGCATCAAAATGCTGTTGGTGCCGTTTGTGTATCTGGATTTTGAGCTGCGTAAAGAGTTCATTATCAAAAATCTCTGCGAAAATCGTTTCAAGCCTCAGCTTCATTGCGACGGGAAATGTTACCTCGCCAAACAGCTCACCAAAGTAGCCGAAGGCCACGCCCGCGAAGAAGCCCAAAAGCAGCAAGATACCTTCAAAAAAATCACCCAAGAGGTGTTTGATGAGCTTACGTTTGTGTTTTTACCCGTTCAGATGACAAATGCTGAACGAGTGTTTAACATTCACTACCTACCCCCTACCACTTCCGAATTCGTCGCCTTACTGCTGCGCCCCCCTGCATTTGTTTTTTAATGCCTTTGTTTAGTTACTTAAGTAATTAAGCTGGATATAATTGATGTTTTAACCCCAGGCCTTTAGGCTGGAGTTATAATATCGCGAACTTTTCAAGAAATGTGCCTTTAGGCACTACCTATTTGTAGTTATAGGAATCTATTTTCTTGTTTTAGTGTGCCGTAGGCACACAACATCGCTTACAAGTGGTGTACCTACGGAATACAAAATCGGATGAACCCTCATTGTTCTACAAATATTAAGCCTCTATGAGGCACAAAATCAAGCACTTATCTTGAAAAGTTCGCATTAAAATATCTCTTTTGATTGTACGCATATTCACTCAAAGCAAAAAATTTCCAATGAAAAAGTCTTTCTTATTTTCAGCGCTTATAGCGTTGGCAGTGTCATTTACTATCGTTTCATGTACCAAAGAAGAAGAAATCGGGCCTAATGACAAAAACTCCCTCAGCATTGAGTTTGACAACTACGTAGGGGGCGAAAAATTGGTTTTAGGCAGCAAGTCTTATAAAAATTCGCTGGGCGAGGAGTTTACCGTATCAACCCTCAACTATTTTGTGAGCAACTTTTCACTCAAAAAAGCCGACGGAAGTGAAGTTAAATTCCCCAATCAATACTTTTTGATTCGCCAAGCCGATACCAAAACCTTGACAGTGACTTTGCCCGACGTTCCTGCGGGAGACTATACGTCGATGAGCTACATGATTGGGGTTGACAGCTTAAAAAGCATCTCGGACGTATCGCAACGCACGGGCGTGCTTGACCCTGCTTCGTACGGCACCGACAACATGTACTGGTCGTGGAACTCAGGCTATATTTTCTTCAAAATGGAAGGGATTTCTTCGGCAGCTACCACAGCTACAAAATTGTTTCAATTCCACATTGGAGGCTTTGGTGGCCGTACGTCAGTGACTGCTAATAACCTCCGCACCGTGTCGGCTTCATTTGGTAGCAGCGTAGCGCAGGTTCGCAAAAACATTGCCCCCACAATTCACGTGGTGACGGACGTGCTGCAAACGTTCAGCCAAGGAACAAGTATTGCCAAAACAAGCGTGATGATGAACCCTGCGGCGGCTAAACCTTTTGCCGACGGTTACGCTAAAATGTTCAAGGTAGAACACATTCACAACGACAAAATGTAATCGAATGAACAGCAGACGCTGGCGGCTCGTGGCCGTATCATTGAGTTTTATGGGTTGGCTTGCTTCTTGTTCCTTTTTGGGAGGGGAGGCAAGCCCCGAAACCCTTTTTTCGGTGCCCGCCACTTTTCCGCAGCCGACTTACGACCTGAATAAAAATCCCATCACTAACGACGGAGTTGCGCTGGGAAAACAGTTGTTTTTTGACGGTATCCTGTCGCGCGACGGCAGCATTTCTTGCGGTGAATGTCACAACCAAAGTCATGCCTTCACCCACCACGGACACGGGTTTAGCCACGGTATCGACAACCAAGAAGGCACCCGCAACGCCCAGCCGCTGATTAATTTGGCTTGGCAAGATTCGTTCTTTTGGGATGGCGGGGTATTCGATTTGGATTTATTTTCGATTGCCCCCATTGAAAATCCGCTCGAAATGGACGAAAAAATCGGCAACGTTCTCCAAAAATTACGGGCATCAAAAGACTATCCCAAGCTCTTTAAAAAAGCCTACGGCACCGAAGAAATTACGACCGAGCGCTTTTTGAAGGCATTGTCTCAGTTTATGTTGACGTTGGTTTCGGCCAATTCAAAATACGACCAGTTTTTGGCAGGGAAAGCCCAACTTACCGCCGACGAAACGGCTGGTTTGCAACTGTTTAAAGACAAAGGCTGCGCCAAATGCCACAGCGGTGCACTTTTTACCGACCATAGTTTTCGTAGCAATGGCTTGTTGCCCGAGTACACGGGCGATTTGGGTCGTTACCGCATTACCGAAAACGAGGCCGACAAAAACAAATTCAAAGTACCTACCCTCCGCAACATCGAAGTGACCTACCCGTACATGCACGATGCACGCTTTTTGAACCTTGAAGCCGTTCTCAAGTTTTATGCCGAAGGGGTCAAAGAAACTGGTAGCCTCGACCCGCTATTGAAACAAAATGGCCGTTTGGGCATCCCGATGACCGCCGATGAGCAACAAAAAATCATTGCTTTTCTCAAAACACTCACCGACCAAGAGTTTTTGACCAACCCCCGATTTGCTGCACCATGAAAAAATCATTTTATGCATTGATACTTACCTTAATGACCATCTCCGCAAGTCACGCTTGTGATATTTGTGGCTGTGGCAATGGAGGCTCATTTTTTGGAATTTTACCACAATCACATTTACGTTTTGCGGGGGTTCGCTACCGAGTAAAACAATACGAATCACACCTTAGCAGTTCGTTTTTTCGCAGTCGAGAGCAGTTTCAAACGGCCGAACTTTGGGCGCGTTTTTATCCCTTGAAACGCACGCAACTCATGGTATTAGTCCCGTACAACTGGAATACCCAAACGCTTTACCGTACCGAAACTCCTCAGAAAATCAGCGGATTGGGCGACGTATCGGCTCTTTTTCACTACAATATTGTGAACACATTTTGGGATTCTACCACGCACAAAATCGACCAAACCCTCCTCATTGGCGGCGGTATTAAAGCCCCAACGGGCAAGTTTCGGTACGTGGAAGATGGTACCGAAGTAGCTAATGCCAATTTCCAACTCGGCACGGGAAGTGTTGACTTTGTCGTGAACGCGATTTATAACCTACGTTACCAAACATGGGGTTCCAACGTGGACGTTTCCTACAAAATTAACACCACCAACCCCAATCATTATCGGTTTGCCAACCGCCTCAGTGGTTCGGTTTCGGTTTTTCGTACCTTGTCGCTTTCGTCGCTTACTGTTATGCCCAACGCGGGCGTGTATGTAGAGCATTTTGGGTACGATACCAAAAACGGCCAGAAGAACACGTTCACGGGTGGAACGCTAAGTACGGCAAATGCAGGATTAGAAGTTTATTTCAAACGAATTTCGGCAGGAATTACGTACCAATCGCCTCTTTATCAGCAGCTTTCGGGCGGAGATTTAAAGCTAAAAAATACCCTTTCAACGCATTTAACTTTTTTATTTTAACATGAAACTTTACCTATTTTTAGTCCTTTTGTGCGCGTCGGTAGTGGCAAACGCCCAAAACCGCACCGCCGAACTTCGTCAAGAACTTATCGACGCGTTTGACATGTCGGAAAAGTATAGCCTTAAAATTTGCGACCAAATGCCTGCCGAATTTTATCAATTTAAGGCCACGGATTCCGTGATGACCTTTGCCGAACAATGGCGCCACTGTGTCATTTTTTCAATCAACCAAATTGCGGGACGCACGGGTGTGGTAAACCCGCTCAAAGAGCGAAAACTACCCAAAGTCATGAACAAAGACCAGGTGGTCAGCGAAGTAAAAGCCATGTATGCGTTTATCCGAAAAACCGTTCAGGAGTTGCCCGAAGCCAAATTGTACGAAAAAACGGGCTTTACAAACGGCGAAATCCCCATGTGGCGCCTGATTTATGCCGTTGAAAACCACATCATACACCACCGTGGACAAGTAATTGTGTATTTACGCTTAAAAAATATCGTTCCCGAAGGATATGTTGGCTGGTAGTTTGTATTTTTGTTACGGCATTCCCGCAATCTATCATGCTACTTGGTTTGCAAATAGATATTACTCAACTATCCAAACGCCAGATTCTTCGTCTGCGCCGATGGCTTCTTGTTGCCATTGTTGGAGTAATGTTTATGCAGAGTATATTGACTGCCCTACTGCTATTTTCGATTGACCATCCTACGTCTTTTCAGGAATCGTATTCAAAATCGGAGCAGGTAGTAAGCAATAAACAGCAAAAAATTAAGCAGCAGCTATTGTCCTTACTGGATTTTGGGCAAGAACCCACCAAGAAAAAACAGGCTTCGCTAAACCTCTACGTCTTTAATCTTTTTGTAGAAGAAGTTGCCATCGAAGTGCCCGCCTGCCTTCCAACGGCTTTTGCTTCCAACGCTGATTTTGCCTATTTGGCGGGAAAAGGTTTGTTGTTTCACCAGAAAATTCCGCATCCTCCACGTACCGTTTAATGTCCATTTGATACGCTACTCCGTCGTTCGGTGTAGCGCTTCTTGGTTTCTCTCTGCCGTATTTCAGCAGGGCAGAAGCACCGTATCTCTATGGTTTCATTAAACACTTTATTCTCGTGGATTTTCCAATCTTTCACCTCGATTTTATTGGCAATCGGGCTTTGATTGCCATTATCGCCGTCCTGCATGCCGTCATCAATCACGCCTTGGCAGTAGGACTTATGCCCGTAGTCACCATGCTCGAAATCAAAGGGTTCAGACTCCTAAAAATCAACCCCGAGCTGGCCGAAAAGTGGGACTCGCTGGCGTACCGAATTCTGTTTTTCGCCTTTCTTATCACCACCACCATCGGTGCCATGACGGGCGTTGGTATTTGGTTTTCGGCCTCGTTGGTCAACCCTGCTTCTATTGCGAGCCTCATCCGAGTTTTCTTCGGCGCTTGGTTTGTTGAATGGCTCGTTTTTGTGACTGAAGTTGTGCTTATTTTGCTTTATTTTTTAACGTGGAAAAAGCTTAAAGCCAACCTGTTACAAAAATTCAAACACGTAAAGTACGGGCTATTTCTGAGCTTTTTTTCGTGGATTACGATGGCGATTATCGTATCCATTTTATCGTTTATGATGGATACGGGCAACTGGAACAACGACCGAACTTTCTTGTACGGTTTCTTGAATCCCGTGTATTTGCCTCAATTGTTTTTCCGCACCCCCCTCGCCATGACGATGGGCGGCATGATTGCGATGTTTTTAACGCTGATTTACACCCGCAAAGACCTCGAATTTCGTAAAATAGCCCTTCGTTCTATCAGTAAATGGGTCTTGATTTGGGGGCCATTGGCCGCCGCAGGAGCCATGCTGTACTACTACATGATTCCCAAAAGTTTGGTAGGCAACTTACCCGTAGCCATGGGAACGCTTGAATTTCAAAACTGGTACAGTCAAATCGTTATCATTGTCATCGTCGCGATTGGTTTGGTGATTGGCATGGCCAATTGGTCGTATTTTCGCCCACAAACCGCACCTGCTTGGTTGGCGGGAGTGAGTATTTTGCTCATTGTGGGCTTGATGGGTCACTTTGAGCGCCTGCGCGAGTTTATCCGCAAACCTTATGTCATTGGTGAATACATGTATTCCAACGGCTTACGGGTCGAAGACTACCCCCTTCTGCAACGCGACGGTGTGCTGAAACACGCCAATTTTGTAGCAAACAAAGAAGTGACGGATGCCAATATGTTAGAGGCAGGCCGAGATGTATTTATCTTGACTTGTAGCCGCTGCCACACCACCAATGGCGCGGTGAATCCCATCACGGGGAAATTTACGGACATGTTTGGCACCAAACCTTGGGAAACGGCACAATTGAAAGGGTACATCAAAAACATGCACTCTGCGCGGTATTTCATGCCGCCTTTCCCTGGCAACGACCGCGAGTTGGATGCCCTTTGTGCCTACATCAAAGAGCTGCAAACCAACCCTCAGCCCGTTTCGGGGGCGCAAGATGGCCTTGGTTTTAACAAACCTAAGCCTTCGCAACCCGTAGCTGCTGTCCGTTAATCAACCTTCCATTCTAACGATATTCATCATGTTTTTAAACATTCTTTTGCAAACCCAAACCATTGTCCAGAAGGACATTCCGCTTCCCCTACCCGTGCCCGAGTGGGTGTTGGTTGTGGTGTTGGTATCCATGTTTTTGGTACATATTTTATTTATCAACTTCATGGTTGGCGGTTCTATTTTAACGCTGGTGTATCAATTACTCGGTCTTCGCAAGCCCGATTATGACAAACTTGCCTACGAAGTAGCCCAAACCATTACGGTCAATAAATCCATGGCCGTTGTGATGGGAATCGCCCCGTTGCTGGCCATTAATACGCTCTATACCACGTATTTCTATACGGCCAATGCCCTCACGGGTTTGATGTGGATTTTGATTATTCCGTTGGTGACAATTGCGTTTTTGTTGCTCTATGCCCACAAATTTTTATGGCACAAGCTCGACAACAACAAGTTTTTGCACATCAGCATTTTGGCAACGGCCGTGGCGATTTTCTTATTTGTTCCCCTGATTTTTTTGACCAACGTCAATTTGATGATGTTTCCCGACAAGTGGTCGGTGGTAGAAGGGTTTCTGTCGGCGTTGGTATTGCCCAACGTTTTCCCCCGTTACCTCCACTTCCTCAATGCCTGTATGGCTGCGTCGGGGTTGTTATTAGTCTGGTATTTTGGGCGAAAAGACTTCGATTTTGAAGAAAAATTCCCAACGTTGAGCCGTTACAATGTCCGCAAAAACCTTTACACGGTCACGTTTTATGGGTCGGTGGTGCAGTTTTTGGTAGGCCCCATTGTACTCGTCACCCTTCCTAGCCAAGGGTTAGGCTGGAATGTTCTACTGGTCATTTTCACGGGAGCATCCATTGCCATTGTGGCGATGGTATGGTTGTGGAAAGAAATCACGGGGCCAGCGGCTCAGTTTGGGCGTCATTTCACCAAAATAGCCCTGACGATGGGCGTCGTGGTACTATTTATGGGTTCGGGGCGGCAGTTGTACCGTTCCAACGTCATTGACCCACACCGTAAGTTGGTAGCCAAGAAAACCGCCGAATACGAAAAACAGGTCAAAGAAGCCCAAGCGGAGGCACTCAAGCCCAAAACCACCGAAACCGCCGCCGCTACCCACCCTGGAGAAGCCATTTTTCAAATGAACTGCGTGGCTTGTCATCAGGTAAACGACAAGCTCGTTGGGCCAAGCATGGTAGAAGCCGCAGGGATTTACAAAGGCAACCTCAATGGGTTGATGGGGTGGATTCGTCAGCCTGGCAAGAAGCGCGAAGGCCCCGCTATGCCTGCCCAAGCGCATCTGGGCGACGACAAAATCAAGCAAGTGGCCGAGTGGGTGCTGACGCTGAATAAATAGTTAGTAGGCTTATTTTTAACCACATAGAACACAGTAGAATTACACATAGAAGTTGCTATACGTCTATTGTGTTCTATGTGGTTACCTGCAAACCAAAAAAAGATGTGGTTATGGCTAAAAAACAAAGTAAATCGAAGCTAAATCGGAGCCGAGTACTCCATTGGAAACAATGGAGTGCTTTACTGCTTTTACTGTTGCTTTTTCTTAGTATGATTCTTGTACTGAGTTGTTAGAATAGATGAAGAAACAACATCTTCATTCTCTTATTTCAACTTCACCCAACCCAAGCCCAGCAATAACCCTGTTGCCAAAAGTAACTTTAGCAACCCGACGGCCACCGAAAAATGTTGGTTCAAAGGTTGAAATTCCCATTTTGGAAACAAGGCGTAGTCCGACGGGGTTAATCGTTCATTTTTAAACGTTTTTGGCAAAAAGAAGTCGTTCCAACGACCATGAAACGCCTTAATTTGGTGCAGATAGTCGCGGTGAGCTGCCGTAGATGTATTGGCCAGCCCGTTGAATAGTTCTTGTACATTGACCGCAGGTAGCAACCAATTCAAGGTTTCAACGATAGCTTCGCGTTGCTGTACCTACGCTTCGTACGCATGTACCAACGGTTCCAAGGTCAAATCAACCCATTCGTTACGGGCATAATAACCTCGTAATTCAGGATCGCGTTTGGCGGTGTCTTCTGGGAAATAGCGATCAGGATGGCGGGCGTAATAGTCTTTCAATACAACCGAATCAGGTCGCTCCATACTATACTCATCGCGTACCAAGTTCTCAAACACCGAGCGGTCAATTGGTTGGCTGACCGTGAGCCACTGCTGAGTGAAAGCAGGCAGAACTACGATGAGCACAATCCATACCGCCAACAACGTGAGCGCATTAAATGCCGAACTCTTTTGGAACGATACCACTGCCAAAATCACCGCCAACCAAAACAAGCCATAAGCAAGGGCTACCCCAAAAAACCGCAACCAAAGACCGCCGTTTTCACTGAAATTGATACCCAGCACAAAAACCGAAAGTACCGAAATGACCGCTAAAAATCCAACCATTAGTGCTGCCCTAAGACTGAGTTTGGCAAGCACAATTTGGCGTAAACTGACGGGCTGCGCAAGTAAAAGCGAATACGTCCCTTGCTCTTTTTCGGAAGATAACATATTATAAGACAACACGATCAGCAATAATGGCAAAATAAATATCACCACAAATGCCCAATCAAAATGCCCGACCGCCAGTTTTTGGGGATTAGCTATTTCCTGTTGAAAAATCTGCCGATAGATGGCCCTTCCCCATACATCCTGATAATACGGGAACAAATCGCGCATCCCAATCGAGAGCGGAGTAATGTCGGAGGGAGTATAGATGGCATACCGATAGCCTTCGGGTACATTTACTTCGTAGGCACTGGTAGCCGTTTCCCACTTGGCCTTGTTTGCAGCAATGGATGTATCCAACTTTGCCCAAGCCTCCAACGAATCTAAGCGTGTTTTTTCGTCTTTTTGGAGGGTGACGATGGTCTCACGCTGTCGGTCAATGACTGTTTTACCGTAAAAAAGGGAATACAAACCCGCTGCCACTGCCAGCGTTACCACCATTTTGAGGACTTTCCCGCGCCTTAAAATCAGCCAATCGTTTTTGAGAATTAATAAAAACTGCTGCATTGTCAGACGATTTTAAGGGTTTTCAAACTTTTGTTAATGCCCCACAACAACCCCATCGAAAATACCAGTAAAGCCGCCAACGACACCCAATGAGTCGCCAACACCCACCCCACGGACGGCATTTGATATTGAAAATCAGGCGTTTTTGCCCAGAAATCACGGCTTACTTTTTTGTCCCAATCGCCCGTCTTAGAAAAAGTTTTCATCTCATTATTGAGCCTTTCAACCAACTTGAAACGGTAGTTTTCAGCTTTGGCTTTAAAGTCTAAAAAATGGGCATAATCCGAACCCGAAAGCCCCATTGACACATTACGAACGGCTAAATACGGATTGATAAAACTTGTTAAAACGGCCAAACTATTTTGTTTTTGGAACGTATTTTGCAGCTCTCCGAAATGTTTTTGATAGACCTTACTCGTGTAGATTTCGCCTTCCTGCATCACAATTCCGTCAAAATTTACGGGTAGCTGCGAAACCGAATCCACGCCATACTGCGCCAACACCTTCTTTTCCAAGGCTTTGGCGCGTTCGTTGGAGGGATTATGCCCGTCAATGCCTTTCTCTACATCTTCGTGAATTTCGTGTTTGAAAACATAATTGGAAGGCACCTTAAAGAGGCTTTCGCCTACGTTGGCCGTGGCTTTGGGAAGAGCCACACAGGCTACTATCCACATTCCCAACAGCGTCAGCAAGCTCGCCCGAGAGCTATCACTTTGGGCAGATACAAAGACGCTCAACACAATGATGAGCAGAAAATAAAAAAGATAAATTCCAAGGAAAAAGAGCATTCGAAGCGGGGTATCGGCCGCGGGTTGAAAGCCCGTTTGGGCAAACAAAAGCACCGATGCAATCACGAGGGCGGGAAATACCACCAGCGCAATCACGCGGGCATAACCGCTCACTTTTCCCCAAAACAACGACCGAACGGATACGCCCTGACTCAACAGGATTTTGAGCGTATTTTCTTCACGTTCCTGCGTAAATGCGCCAAAACACAGAAATATAATTAACAGTGGAATCAGCATCTGCAACACAAAGGCCACGGTCATTTCGCCAAATCGAATGAGCGACGTAGCATCTTCGGCCTGACTAAACTTGGCGTCGTTTTGGCGGTGTCCTTCCAAATACACACTTGCGCCCGTGTAAGTATCCAACCCAAAATCCATAAAGCTCAAATCTGACTTGGGCCGAAAGGCAAACGTCCCGAAATGCGCCGCCGAATGGGGATTTTTTTCGGGTTGATTCACCCATGTTTGTCGGGCGGCATCGTTGGCCTTCTGCCGCGACCGCGCCAGCGATTCATAATTTTGAAAGCCCGTCCAAGTGGCAACCAAAAGTAGCAGCAGTACCACACTGCCCGCTACCCAAAACCGCCTGTCGCGCAGGGTTTGGGTAAATTCTTTGTTAGCGATGAGATTTTTCACACCGTTTGCAGATAAAGTTGCTCCAATTCATTGGCCGAAATATCCTTGGCATCAATCACCGATACCAGATTGCCTTCTTTCATGATGCCGATGCGATTGGCTACCTCTTTGGCCCGAAAAATATCGTGCGTTGCCATCAAAACGGCCGTACCATTTTTGGCCAATTCACGCAAAATCTCCGAAAATTCGTTAGAGGCTTTGGGGTCAAGGCCAGAAGTAGGCTCATCGAGCAATAAAGCTTTGGCTTTTTTAGCGACGGCAATGGCGATACCCACTTTTTGCCGCATTCCTTTGGAGTAGCCGCCTACGCGTTGGTTATGAGCAGATGTTTGTAAACCTGCTTTGCTTAGGAAGTCACTCAGTTCCACTTCTCCGTAATGAAACCCTGCCAAAGAAGAAAAAAAAGCAAGATTTTCGAGCCCCGTCAGGTTGGCATAAAGCATGACCGTTTCGGGTATATAGGCCAAGTATTTTTTGGTTTCGAGAGCATTTTCTCCGACCGAAATTCCATTGATACGTACTTCGCCGCTCGTAGGAGTAATAAATCCTAAAAAACAATTGATTGTGGTTGTTTTACCCGCACCATTTTGCCCTAAAAGCGCAAATATTTCGCCTTCATGGATGGTCAGAGTCAGGTTGTTGAGAGCGGTTTGCTCGCCGTAGGTTTTACTTAAATTCCTTGCTTGTAACATATATTTTGATGTTTGATTAAGTCATTTTAAAATGTGAATTCATCCCCTTCCTACACTTTATCAGATAAAAAGGGTAGTTTTCTTCTACATCCGTTACCTCGAAGAGTCCTACATCACCAAATTCCTCCTTGATACTTTCATCGTCATAAAAGTATATTTTTACACCACCAAACATTTCAAATCTGTCTTTACTAATTTGAATGCCTTGCCCATAAGTTTTAGCAGCCTTAGTAATTGCTGTGAAGAACATGAAACCGTCGTCTTTTAACTGCTTATAGCAGTCTTGAATTAGTTTTTGGCGTTCATCTTGGTCTAACAAATAAATAAGTCCATAACAAAATATACCGTCATATAATGTGTTATCAAAAGGCATCTCTGTTACGGAGCCATGATGTATCGTCAATTCATCACCAAAATATTTTTTAGCAATCTCAATTGCTGTCTCAGAAATTTCTATCCCCGTTACTTTTATGCCGTTTTCTATGAATGTTTTTGCATTTCGCCCATAGCCAATCCCAGGAATTAATACATCTTTTACGTGATGCTTTTTAAAAAAATCCTTTGCCAATTCGGCAGAGTTTGCGGGTACATGGCCCCACATTTCTTGTTTTTCTTTAAAAGCTTTTTCCCAAAATTTTGTCATATCGAAATTACTTTTTACAAATTTTGTCTTCCAGAATTTCAACATTAATCTTCCAATTCTTCATTAAATTCAGAACTTTTTCTGAGTTTATAGTTTCTGCTTCCAATCTAAAAATTGTATGCCCACAGGGAAAAGTTAAGCCTGTTTCATTAAGGTCATAATTAGCTTTTAATTCACTGTTTTCTGCCTTTAGATACTTCAAAACATAGTCTGCCTGCGCTTTTGTTTGAATATCAGTTATGAATATCTCGGTCATATTTTGTTGTATTTTTTAGCTTAATTTAAAATTCTCTTCATTTCCATTTTTATTAAATTTCAAGCTTGCCCAACCCAAGCACAATCCAGTAATTATCAGCAAAGGAAGTAACATTTTTAGCCATTGAACCTCTACTTTTTCCCTGTAATACTCCAACCCGAAAGCGGCCCATTTTTCGCTAACTACGGGGACTTCGGTGAAGATTTTCGGGTAAAAATAGAGGCGTTTTTGCTCGTGAAAGTCTTCAAGTTTTTCGAGGAAGTGCAGGTAATTGTCCATGTCAGACAAGCTCAGTGCATTGAGGCTAAGTTGGACATGAACGGTCGGAAAAAACAGTCCCACGATACTGCTCAATCTATTGCGTTTTTGAAGTTTCTCTTTGAGTGCCAGAGCGTCGGGAGCGGCTTCGTCGTCGCCCATTTGCTGCATGGCGTAGTACCAAAGCCAACTGTAATCTTTGCCTTCAGGGTGTTGGTATTGGCTGAATTGCGGGTAATGTTGGTGAAACTTCGCTACAGTCGGTTCTTTTGGTTCATCCCACTTATTGTGATAGCCGTCTCGGCTTTCCAAAACTACGCTAAACGCCTCTGGAACAGGGTACAAATGTAGGGTCAAAGCATTGATAGTTGCGGGTGCAACCAACGTAAGCAAGACCCACGAAAGCAACAAAATCAGGGCGTTTTGACTGGAGTTTTTTTGAAAACTTACGACCAACCACGCCAAGGCAAACCAGAAACTCACGTAGAGAATACTCGTCAACGCAAAAGCCAACAAAGCCGCATCCAGCGGAAGGTGTAAATATACCGAAGCAACTACCAGCAGCAACACCAACACACTCAAAACGCTTGCGTAACGAATCAGGATTTTCGCCTTTATCATGGACAACGGGCGCGACGATTGACTTAACACCAAACTCCACGTTCCGCCTTCTTTTTCTTCTGAAATGAGATTGAAACAAAAAGCGATAATGATGAGCGGAAAAAAGCAAATCAAGACAAAACTAAAGTCCAGATTACCCAACAACTGATACATCGGATTCATCAAATCAGTTTCGTATTTTTGTTCTTCTAAATTACGAATGGTAACGCTTTGAAGTGACGGATGCACATCGCGCTGCCCCATCGACAATCCTGCTAAAGGAGACATTTCGTTGACCAGTCCAAAACGAACATAGTACAGTAGCAGTCCTATTTCTTTGGGGTGAAATTTTACGTTTCTAGCAATGCTTTCTTGCTGATAGTGTGCCGTTTTTTCAATTATTTCTTGATTTTTATCGAGAAAAAGTTTGCCAATGTGTAAGCTGACTAACCCCGCTCCGAGCAAAAACAAAAGCCCTATCATTAAGCCTTTAGAACGAAAAAAATTTTTTAACAAAAGTGTATTCATGTCAAAAATCATTCAACTGATTAAAAAAATACCGAATCAAAAAAGACAAACCTACTACCCACAAAACCAAGGAAATAACTGAAAAAATTTCGTGTTTTAAAACCGCCGTACACGTCAAAAAATGGTAGCGAAAGTCGGGCAATTGAGACCAATATTTTTGGCTAATAACCGCTTTTTTATCGGCCGAACTTTTCACTTTATTGCTAATCAATTTGATCTGTAATTCATTCAACGTCTGTGCCAACGAATAGCGAAAGTTTTCCGTTTGGCGCTGAAAATCATCATACGCAGCGTAATCCGTTCCTGCCAAAGCCATAGACAAGTTTTTAATGGCCATGTACGGATTAAAAATAGCCGTAAAACGTACGACATCTTGTTGCTTTTGGTAGATTTCCACCAAAGCAGCTTGGTGTTTTTGGTAAGTTTCAGCACTCAATTTTTCGCCTTCGCGCATGACGTATCCACTATAATTGAAGGGAAGTTTGTGCGTGGAATCCACGCCATAGACCGCCAATAACGAATCTTTCATCGCCTTGAAATGCGGGTCATTGGGGTTATGGCTGTCTCCCTGTTGGATGAGTTCGTGCTCGACAGTTGTGTCAAATTCAATTTTGGATGGCGCAGGAAACAGCGTTTGACCTACCACCTGCGACAACTTGGGTAGCATCAGAGTAAAAAATAACCAGCAGCCAATCAGTTGAGTCAACGCTGATTTGGACGATTTGGCTTTGGCCGACACCCAAACGGCCATAACCGATAGCACAAAAAAGTAGATAAAATACCCAATAATCAGGCCCAAGAATCGCAAAAAAACTTGCGACTCTTGCAAAGACAATGGGTTGATTACCAACAAAATAAAACCTAAAATCAACGACGGAACAACAATACTGAGCGCCAAATAAAACAGCCCGAGGGATTTACCGAGCAACAGTTCTTGCCAGCTTACGCCTTGCGTCAGTATAATCCGCAACGTGCCGTGTTCACGCTCGCGGGCCACCAAGTCAAACCCCCAAAAGAACAGCAACAAAGGCAGTAATAATTGTAAAATCATTCCTGCCGAAATCTCGCCAAAACGCAACAAACCATTTGATAGGCTTGCTTCAGAAAAGTTGACCGTGTTTTGTCGGTGGGCTTCCAGAAAGACAGCGTTTCCGAGGTAGCTATCCATTCCGAAATCAAAGAAACTGAGGGGAAAACGTTGACGAAAAGCCACATAGCCATAATGCGCCATGCGGTGGGGATGTTTGTCGGGACGACTTTCCCAGCGCTCCCGAACTTCGTGGCGGTAGTGTTCGACTGTTTCTTGCTGGAGCCGTAGGTTTTGGTATCCCGCTGTCAACGCAAAAAACAGCATCGCATTAAACACCCCAATCAGCCATTTGGTACTGGCATTCTTGGTTTTGCTGCTCCAAACTTGCTTTGAAAGTAATTTTAGCGTATTGATTCTCATCACTTTAAGTCCACAAGACGTTCCATGTTTTTGACACACAGAACGTCTTTTAGTGGGTCATTTAAAATTTATAAGTCGCTGTTAGCATCACGTTTCTGGGCGCTCCAGGAAACAAACGGGTGTAATTTTGAGCTCCCACCCAGTAAGTTTTATCAAAAATATTGTTGAGATTCAACGCCATTTGTACGCTACTTTTGGTGGGGGTGTAGTAAATGGCAGCATCAAACGTGGCGTAGGCGGGTACTTCAAACGCACGACTAAACCAAGGAATTCGGCTACCTTGGGCATTCATTCCTGCCCCAATGCCCAAATCTTTGAGCGTCGATACGCCGCCAAAATTGTACCGTGTCCATAGGTTCCCACTGTGTTTTGGGGTATTTTCTTTGCGCTGTCCTATCAATGATTCGTTGGCATCCATCACAATTTTTGCATCAATAAAACTGTACGATGCGTTGATTTGCCAGTTGGGCAGTATATATCCCGCCAAATCCATCTCAAAACCACGGCTGCGGTCGGCCCCACGCTGTACCAATAAATCAGGACGCGCTGGGTCATTGGCATTCATTAGGATATTTTTCTGGTTAATTTCATAAACCGCCAGATTAAGCGTAAAGCGTTTACCTGCCAACTCAGCCTTCATCCCGAGTTCTTTCAAGTCGCTTATCAAAGGCTTAAATTGTGCGGCCGAAGTAGCTGTCCAGAAAAACCCTCCTGTGCTTGGCATCAACGAAACGGTGTTGGATTGCGGCTGGTATCCTTCGAGGTACGTACCGTACAGATTGATGTTTTTGTTAAGTTCGTAAGTCAAGCCGATGCGCGGAATCAACGCACTGTTTTTAAAGGAGCCTTCGTTGGGGGCGTTGTAGTTCGTGATATCCTCAAACCATTCGTTACGCAAACTCAACAAAGCCGCAAACTTCCCGATTTTGAATTGTTCCTGAACATAAACCGCCTTAGTAGTGGTCAGGGCCGACGGAATGGCCGTGCGGCTATTCATCACGTAATCATTCAGATTTCTGACGGTATAAGTAGGCGTATTGAGGTCAAAATAGTTCACGTTGGGGCGAGGCAACACCTTTCCACCAATCGTAACGGTTTGGTAGTTAGCAGCGTTGGCTACGGTGAAACTGCTTGCGACGGAACCGTCTTTCAACAAAAATCCACGGGCCGCGTTTTGTCCACCTCCTTTGAGCTTGTGCCAGCCTTGCAAATCATAGCCCACCACCATTTTATGGGTAGTTTTTCCCCAATCGAAGTTAAAATTGAAATAAGCATTGAGGTTATCAGTGTTCCAAAATTGCTTCCGCTGCACCAATTGCATCTGCACCAAACTGGTCACTTGCGCCCCCGTAATGTCACTAGCAAACGCATTGGTCGTACGGTGTTCTTGCAAATCTTCCGTCCACGTTTGCTTCATGTACGAGGCATTGAAGGTGATTTTTTCGGTGAATTTGTGCGACAGATTGGCCATCAACATCAGCTCTTTCGACTTAAAAAAGTCATTTGGAGCACCTAAATTTAGGCTGATTGGGGTGCTATTTAAGTTGGTTTGTCCCGCCACTGCCCCAAAAATCGGCTGCCCACGGTCGAGGTTTCCTGCCATATTGGAAAAAATCAGTTCGGTATTGATAGCGGTTTTGCTACTTGGCAAATATGTAAACGACGGAGAAATTAAGACCGATTTGTTCCCTACCAAATCACGGTACGAACGCGCCTCTTGGTAAGCACCATTAAGGCGATACAGGAGTGTCTTAGACGCATTCAAAGGCCCCGTAAAATCCAGCGCACCCCGCAACGTGCTGAAACTTCCTGCGGCGAGGCTCACTTCGTGGCGTTTTTCGGCCAATGGTTTTTTGGTTACCATGTTGATACTTCCGCCTGGATCAACGCTACTGAAAGTCACCGAGGCAGGCCCTTTGAGCACTTCCACGCGTTCGATGTTGGTCGTGAGTGGTTGCAAAAAATAGTACTGACGCGTCCGCATTCCGTTAATAATCTGCCCTTCTTCGTTTTGGCTAATTCCCCTGATATTGTATTGGTTATAAAAACTCGAAGGCGAAACCCCACTGGCAATTTTCACAGCATCGGCCAGCTGAAACGCGCCACGGTCGGCAATAAGCTCTTTAGTAACTGTACTCATCGCCTGCGGTAACTCTTTGTTTTTAATGGCAATTTTGGTCGCCGAAAAACTATAGTCCGACGTGTAGTCTTTTTGGGCACGCCCCACCACTTCTACCGTCTGTAACTGTGCTACCGAAGGCTGCAATTTTAAGGTCAAAAAACCTTCAACCACCTTTATTTCAAGGGTTTCGTAACCCACAAAAGATACTTGAATCGCGCCCGTCCCTTCCAACGAAAAGTTTCCTTCGACATCCGTGGTGGTACCTTTTCCTGAGTTTAACATTTTGATCGTCGCCCCTACAATCTTTTCGTTGGTTTGGGCGTCGGAGACATTTCCTTTTATGGTTTGTGCTTGTACAAAGCTGGCAGTTATAATGAAAAACAGCGTAAAAAATCGAGTCATACGAAGGTGAGTTTAATAAAAAATGAGAGGTCAACATTGCAACGTTGTTGCAAAAAAAGTCAAAAAATATTATTATTGCAACAATGTTGCATAATTTAGCCTAGCATATCCCAACAACGAGAACGCTCCAGAGAAAAATACCAAATGAGCACTGTAAATAGCCTACTGAAAGAACGAGGTTTGCGAATTACTCCCACCCGTAAGCAAGTATTGGAATATTTTTTGGAAGCCACTTGTGCGCTCTCCTTTCAAGACCTTGAACGAAAGCTCTCGGATAAATACGACCGCGTGACCATTTACCGTACACTCCTTTGTTTTTTAGAAGTGGGTATCATTCAGCGAATTGCCATCGAAAATGGGCAGCGGTTTCTGCTGCGAAAAAACAACATAAACTCTCATTTTACCTGCGAACAGTGCGGGAATATCTCAGGGATTGAAACGCCACTTCCTCCCCTTCCCTTGCCCCAAGGCTTTGTAGAAAACACCTTTATTTTGAGTATCATCGGTACCTGCCCCAACTGTAGTGAGTAGTTTATTATTTCTTAACCTACCATAGTTCCATTAAACTGATTTGACGTATTATCTTTGGTATAATTTACAATAATACACCAACCATGCGAAGAAGAGATTTTTTCAAGAATGGCTCGTTGGCAGCCATCGGAACCCAACTTTTCAATCCTTTTACCCCTGCGGATACCATCAAGAAAAAACGGGGTAAAGTAAAAAACATCATCTTTATGGTGAGCGACGGGATGAGTACGGGCACGCTCAACATGGCCGACCTCATGCTACAACGCCAACAAGGACGACATAGCCTTTGGATTCAGTTGATGCACGAAAACCGCATCAAACGGTCTTTTATGGATACAGCTTCGGCCAGTTCGCTCGTCACTGATTCGGCCGCGGCTAGCTCGTCGTGGGGCGGAGGCGTACGGGTTAAAAATGGCGTTCTCAACATCGGCCCCAACGGCGAAAAGTACAAACCCATTTTGCACAAATTCAAAGACGCCCGCAAAGCTGTCGGGTGCGTCACTACGGTGCCGATTACCCACGCTACTCCTGCTGGCTTTTGTGTCAACTCCGACAGCCGCAGCATGGAGCCCATTGCGGTTCAGTATTTGGACTTAAAGTTTGACGTTTTGATGGGTGGTGGTACCAATACTTTCTCCAAAGAAGGCCGCAGCGACAAACGCGATTTGTTGCAGGATTTCAAAACGGCAGGTTATCAAGTGGCGTTAAACCGCAGTGAAATGGCTACTTTGACCGCCGAAAAGCCTATTTTAGGGGTATTTCACGACGACGGACTTCCCTACGCCGTTGACCGCGCGCAGAGTGAAACGCTCAAAGCAACGGTTCCGACCTTGGCAGAAATGACCCAAAAAGCGATTGAGATTATGCAAAAAAATCCGAACGGTTTTGTTTTGCAAATCGAGTCGGGGAAAGTGGACTGGGCGGCCCACGCCAATGACGTAAGCGCGCTCATTGGCGAGCAAATTCAGTTTGACGACGCCTTAAAAGTCGCCATTGATTTTGCTGAAAAAGACAAAAATACCCTCGTTATCTTCACAACGGACCACGGCAATGCTGCTCCTGCCCTGCTGTCGGGGTCAAAAGCTAATGCTAATTTTGATAAAATAGCGACCTACAAACAGTCTAACGAGTGGATTTTGAACGGTATTACCAAAGATTTTACCCCCGCCCAAATCATCGAGCGCATCGAAGCCGCCCAAGGAATTGTTATCAAACCCGAGGAAGCATTGACGATTTTGAGTAATTATTATTTGTTGGGAGAAGGTGGCATTTACAACGCCAGAAAGTTACCTTTCCAAAAATTAGCCCAAATCCAAACGCCTTTTTCTTCCGTAGGATGGGCAGGCGTGGATCACACGGCAGAGTTTGTGGAGTTGTCGATGTTTGGCCCAGGTAGTGAGTTACTCAATCCGTTTGTAAAAAACACCGACCTCCATAATTTCATGTTGGACGTCACCGAGGTGAAGTCCTAATTAACAAGCACTTACTCACAAAGAGCGGTATCGTCTAAAATAAAATTAAGCTCGTCGATACGATCCGCATTGAGCCGTATGCGTCCCGTAAAACAACGTTTTTCATCGGTACGCATACGGCGCGGTTTTTTCTTAAAGTTGAGCATCACAATCGTTTCAGGGCCAGCTCCCCCGCAAAAAAAGCACTGCGCCATTGGGTATTTTGACACCACATAATATTCCCCTTCGGTATCCATTGGAATCACGTAACCACTGATACTCACGGTCTTTCCTTCCAGTTCTTTTAACGATTTCCCAAAGGTTGGATACAAGAAAAACTGGCCCACTTCTACGTAAAACTTTTTGCGGTATTTTACATCTTTGAGTGTATCCCAAGTGATGATGATAGGATTAGAACCGTACCATGTCACTATCCCAGTCAGCCCAATAAGTATCCATGATTTTATCACAGGCAAGATAGTTTTTTCGTCTTAATGCAACAATGTTGCAAATATAGATTACTTTTGTCAAAAAATTGAAAACATGAATCAAACAATTACGCTGTGGATTTGGACCCTGATGGCGTCTTTAAGTGTTAGTATTGTCGCGCTTGTGGGTTATTTTGCCCTGTTTATCTCCGAACATAAGCTTCAGAAATACCTTCAATTCTTTGTAAGTCTTTCCGTGGGTGTTTTTTTGGGAGATGCCTTCATCCACCTTATCCCCGAAGCCGTCGAAGAAACAGGCGACATCGACACCGTTTTGCAACTCGTTTTAGGAGCTATTTTAGTATTTTTTATCTTGGAAAAACTCATCCGCAACCACGGTGGAAGCGGACACTCCCACGATGTCAAGCCCATTGCCCAAATGAACCTTATTGGCGATGCCATCCATAATTTTATTGACGGTACGCTCATTGCGGGTAGTTTTCTAGTGAGTCCAATGGTTGGCTTGACCACTACCCTCGCTATTATCATTCACGAAATCCCGCAAGAAATCGGTGATACGGGTTCGTTGATTTACGGTGGTTACAAACCCCGCAAAGCCGTTTGGTACAATTTTCTTTTTTCGCTTCCCTGTACCTTAGGTGCTTTTCTTACGCTGTTATTTGGCTCTTGGTTAGCACTGCCAGTGGTGTACCTCATGCCCATTGCCGCAGGTGGATTTATATACATTGCTGCTTCCGACTTAATTCCAGAGTTGCACAAAAGCGACCGCCTTAAACATCAGGTTGGGCAAGGAATTGTCATTCTGTTGGGTATTGTGTTTATGGTATCACTTACTTTTCTGGAAGGAGTACTTGAATGACCCCTATCCTATCGGTGGAACGTGTGCTTTTTTTCCTTACTTTTGCTCCGTCATTTCACTGATTCTATGATTTTTAAACGGCACATAGCGCTGTTTTTGTTGGTTTTGGTCAGCATCAAAACCTTGCTTGTACCATTTGTTTATTTGGATTTTGAGCTACGCAAGGATGAAGTCGTTCAGCAGCTCTGCGAAAATCGCTTCAAACCTCAGCTTCACTGCGACGGCAAATGTTATTTAACCAAACGTCTCCAGCAATTGGCCGAAGATAACGCCTCTAAAGAAGCCCAAAAACACGCTTCTTTTCTCAAAAAAATCGTAGAAGATACCTTCGAGGAACTCACCTTTACGGTTGAGTTTCCTGCTCATTTTATTGTTGTCAATGTCATCCAAAGTGCCCCTTTGCACTTCCTTCTTTCTAAGCACGACCAAGTGCTTATCAAACCCCCTATTGGGTAATTTTCTTCCTTTCACAAATGCACCTAGCTAATCGCTCTTGTTGAGTGATTGTAACGCCTTTTTTCCATTTTACTCCTGACACATTCCCTATGTTGACCAGCAAACAACTTGGCGGATTATGTGTACATTTTTTTACCTGAAATTTAAGATGACAAAATTCAAATTATTACTTTTTAATCTGCTCATTACTAGCAACCTCCTAGCTCAAACCCTCCAAGGAACCATCAAAAACCAAGCAAGCGAAGGTATTGCAGGAGCCAGTGTCACGGTATTAAACAGCAGTCAGAGAACCGTCGCTGATAAAGAGGGACGTTTTTCACTCAACTTAAAAACAGGTACTTATCAGGTACAATTCAATGCGATTGGATTTGCTACTCAAATTCAGCAAGTAGAACTTACGAATAAAACCATAACAGTAAATATAACTTTATTGGACAATACCCAAACATTGGGAGAGGTGGTCGTAACTGCTGACAAGGTTGAGGCAAACCTACAAAAAACACCTTTGGCCGTTACTTCCTTAAATGCCAAGCAACTGGAAGAATACAGGGTCTGGACAATCAATGACCTGACGGCGTTGGCGCCAAGCACTTTCACGGTAGAACATGGCAATAGTACAGGTTCTAGTTTTTTGAATATCAGGGGCTCGATGGGTTTTTCCAATGACCAAGCCGTGGCTACTTATGTAGATGGTGTTTATCAATTTGACTACTTCTCTGCCCCACTTAATTTCAGTAATATCGAACGGGTAGAAATTTTAAGAGGGCCTCAAGGCACACTCTACGGCCGAAATGCCTTTGGAGGGGTACTCAATGTGATTACCAAAAGACCAAACAACAAGACCAGCGGGTTTGCCGAAATAGACTTGGGAAATTATGGGCAACAACGTTACAGCGCGGGTTTCAATACACCTTTGATAAAAGATAAGCTATTTATCAATGCAGGTTTCCAATCAAACGGTCGCGGAGCGATTTATGATAACCCTACTCTGAATACCAAGAATTTTGATAAACACAACGCTTACATCGGCAATGTAAACCTAAAATACATTGTATCAGACAAATGGACTATCGACTTAAACACAAGATACGAAAGCGATAAAGACCAAGGTGCCTATCCGTGGGCAGCCACCGACAGTCTCGCTAGGGCCAATCCTTACACGGTCTTTGGGAATTGGGACAACACCGAACGAAGAACCAATTTTAACACTTCTGCTGCGGTAAAATACTTTGGAAATCGCTTCAATTTTACCTCCATTACCTCTTTTGTCGATTACCACATTTGGCTTCCAGGACGATTTGACTTCGATTTTAGCCCTGCGGAGCTTATTAGCTTTACGACTTGGTCGAAACAAAACCAATGGACGCAAGAATTACGCTTTTCTTCTCCCGCCAATACCAGTGCATTCAAATGGACGGTAGGTTCTTTCTTATTTGGTGAAAAAAGCAAGAATAGTAGTACCACTTACTTCGACAAAGATTATGCCTTGTTTGATCCTAACGCACCCTATTCTTCCATTGGTAACGGAAAGCGAAATGCTTTTGGTGTGGCAATTTTTGGCCAAGCTACGTATGCCATTACGCCAAAATTTGACATTACAGTCGGAGCAAGATATGACATCGAACACCGTGAACTCACCCAAAACTCAGCGTTTGAAACAGGCGGAGTTGTGATGCCCTTGACCGCCGATAGCACTGCCAAAAGGACGTTCAATGCCTTTACTCCTAAGGTGATTTTGAGCCAAAAATTGACAGAAAATTCGATGATTTATGGTTCGTACGCGAAAGGATTCCGAGTGGGTGGTTTCAATTTTGGAAACGCCGCCAACCCTACTTACAACCCTGAAAAATCGGATAACTATGAGGTGGGGGTTAAAAATACGCTCCTGAACAACCGACTTAAAATCAACCTTACCGCATTTTACTTTCAACAAAAAGACCAGCAGGTATCCACCTCGCAAGACGGCATAAACTATGCTACACTCAATGTAGGAGACATGGATAATTATGGTTTGGAATTGGAAGCTTCGGCACTTCCTATCAAAAACTTACAAATTGATTGGACAGCCAGCACTTCGCACAGTGAGTATAAAAAATTAGAACTTTTTGATGCCATATCCAATAAGGTCATCAACTACAAAGGAAACAAAGCAATTAATAACCCTGCTTTACAATCCATGTTGGCAGTTCAATATGGCTTGCCTTTATCAAAATCTGCCCAAAACCTCAAGGCTTTCGTCAGAGGTGAATTCAGATACATCGGAGAGTATCAATTAGATTTTGTGAATGCTTATCATCAGGATGCTTACAGTATGATCAACGCCAGAGCAGGTGTGAGCAGCAATCATTTTGAGGTAGCAGCGTGGGCGCGCAACCTCAATGACGTACGCTACATGGCATTTGGGTACGGCTCCTACATGATGGGGATGCCTAGAATGATGGGTATCACCCTAACAGGTAAATTCTAGATTACAGGTCAGACGATAGTCAGACCTCAGACGACACAGGCTCATGAATAGCATACCCTCTGCGCGACTCGGTCTGACTATCGTCTGACCTTGTATGCGATTCTATCATACTTTAACAAATACCTCAAAATGAAATACATACTAATTATTCTTGCACTGATGTACGATGCCTGCACCAGTGCAATTGCTCAAACCGCCAAGGCCGATTCAATCGCCAAACGTCACGATGAACTCATGCAAATCATCATGACTAAACCTAAAGTCCCCATCAAAACCATTGGGGTCTATGTGTATGACGGCTACAATACCCTCGATGCCATAGGGCCGTATCAGGTGCTGTCAGAACTGATGAGCGTCAACATTTTTTTTGTTGCCAAAAACAAAGGCTTCGTCAAAAACCAGCGTGGGCTCGAAGTGAAAGTAGATAAATCCATTGCCGAAGTGGAGCAATTGGACATTCTAATCATTCCAGGGGGGGCTAAAGAGACATTTTTCCAAACCCAAGACCAAGAGGTACTGGATTGGATTCGGAAGATAGACCAGAAGTCTGTTTATACGGCTAGCGTCTGTACTGGGGCGTGGATTTTGGGGGCAACGGGGCTGCTCGAAGGTAAAAACGTTTCAGCCAATTGGTATCGTGCCGACGAAATCATGAAAATGTACGGTGCTACCTACCGCCCTGAGCGCTACGTGCGTGACGGTAAGTATTGGACTTCGGCGGGCGTAACGGCAGGAATGGACATGGCGCTGGGGATGATTAATGAGCTCATGGGCGACAAATACACCAAAGCAGCGCTACTTGACCTCGAATACGACCCCAAGCCTATCTATCCTGATGGCAACGCCACCAAAACCGAACCCATCGTTAAAGAGATGATGATGCAGATGTACGACATGGGCCTGAAACCGTTGATTGATGCCGAGAAAAGCAAAAAAGAAGAATCGGCCCAAGAGAAGAAAAAACAGGAAAGTTGGCCAGAGCTCGACGACTATCATGCCGTCATGGCCAAAACCTTCCACCCTGCCGAAGAAGGTAATTTGAAACCACT
Organism: Runella sp. SP2; assembly: GCF_003711225.1. Taxonomy (NCBI): domain Bacteria; kingdom Pseudomonadati; phylum Bacteroidota; class Cytophagia; order Cytophagales; family Spirosomataceae; genus Runella; species Runella sp. SP2. The sequence goes on from NZ_CP031030.1 coordinate 3,295,021, forward strand.
TTACGCCAACGCCGAAGAATTGGCCACCAAAGCGAGCATCTTGAAAAAATCGGTCGTTCCTACCAAATACCAAAAGCCTGGCGTCAAAGAAAGTGTAGAAGCACTTGAAAAAGAATCGGTTGCGTTGGCAAAAATGGTTAAGAAAAAGAAATCGGAAGATGAGCTTAAAAAGGCGATATTTGCCTTGCACGACCGTTTCCACGAGGTCATGGAAAAATGCCATCACTAACAAACTATACCAAAATGAAAAAACTATTTTCGTTGCTCTTGCTTTGTATCACTTCCAGTTTGTTTGCCCATGAGTTTTGGTTGATGCCAAGCAAATTCAAGCTTAAAATGGGAGAATTGTTTGACTTACAACTCTTTGTTGGCGAGGATTTTATGGGAGATATTTGGGCAAATCGCAAGAAAAGACTTTTGAAGTTGAGTCATTATTCTGACACAGACAAAAAGGATTTAACTTCTATTGCCCTCAAAAGCGATTCGTTGCCCATTCCATTGAAGTTCGTTACCGAAGGAACTCATTTACTCACGATGGAATCTAAAAATTCATTTATCGCCCTCGAAGCCGACAAATTCAACGATTATTTGAAGGAAGATGGCATCGACAATATCTATGAATTGCGCAAAAAACAGGGGCAGCTTACCCAGCCTTCTAAGGAACTGTACCGCCGTTGTGCCAAAACATTGATTCAAGTGGGGAACAAATACAGTGATACCTTCAAGAAAAACACGCAGATGCCACTGGAAATTATTCCCCTCAACAATCCTTATCAAATGAAAGCTGGGGAAGCAATAACTGTCAAGGTTTTATTTAAAAATCAACCACTTGGCAATAAAATGGTGGTAGCTTGGCACAAAACGGCCACCCAAAAAACAACGCACCGTAAGCTTTCAACCGACGCCGATGGTTCGCTGAAAATTACTCTTGACAAAGCAGGCTATTGGATGATTAGTACCGTCCACATGGAAGAAGTCAAAAATAGTCCCGAAGCCAATTACCAAAGTTACTGGGGCAATCTAACGTTTGAATTGCAATGACAAGAAACCTGAGTCGCGTTCTTTTTCGCCTCCACAGTTGGTTTGGCCTTGTCACGGGGGTATTTTTACTCTTGCTCGGGTTAAGTGGTTCTATTTTGGTATTCATGGAGGAACTCGACCCGATTATTTACCGCCACTCCCTGACCGTTAAACCCACGGGTGCGCCATTGCCAATCGATAGTTTGTACCGAATCATCACGGCCGAATACCCCAACCTCGACGGAATCGCTTGGGTAAACCCCGAAGCAACCCCTGAACAGTCGTATCATTTTCGGCTGTACATGAACGATACACGCCTGATTTCCTACGATTTAGGCGCCATCAACATCAACCAATACACAGGTCAAATTCTTCGCAAAGGCCGCAGCGACGACCTCGAAGTGGGCTGGATTGAGTGGATTTTTCAATTCCATTTTTCATTCCACCTCGGGATGCCAGGAGCGGCGCTTACTGCTATTTTTGGTCTGACCATGCTGGTTTCTATTCTTACGGGGTGGGTCGTGTATCGTAAGTTTATTTGGAAGGTGCTGACTTTCAAGGTAAAAATCAACCGTAAAAACTGGCGTACCATTTCGTCCGATGTACACCGTATCGTGGGGGTTTGGTCGCTCGCGCTCAATGTTATTGTCTTTTTCACGGGCTTTTGGATGAATCTTTTTGCCTTTGAAAAGAAAACGTGGGACAACGAAGTCGTACCGACTCCCACCAATACGTTGGCCAAGGTTTCGCTCCAAAACTTGTACCAACAAGCGCTCCAAAAAGCGCCAAACTTTACACCCAACTACGTTTATTTGCCCACCCAACCTCATCGTAAGTTCAACGTGAGAGGGTATTACAACGATGAAAACAGGCTTTTTTCGAGCCGAAATGCCATTGTTTTTGATGCCTACACAGGGCAATTTGTAGGAATAACCCGTTATGCCGACTTATCGACTTGGGAAAAAATTGAAGCCACCTTTCACCCCCTCCACGTCGGGAATTTCGGAGGAATTTTTGTCAAAATCTTGTACGTCATCCTTGGGCTTACCCCTGGCGTTTTGTCAGTAACGGGCTTTCTGCTGTGGTGGCGGCGTAATCGTAAAAAAACTAACGTTCATAAACAGACCAATCAAAATACTTTTGCACAATGAAAAATATTCTTTTCGTGGTAGGGCTTTTCATTTGTTCTCCACTTTTTGCCCAAAAAACAGGTTCGCTTACCCTCCAATTTCACAATAAAGTGGGTACGGAAGAGGTCGTTCTTAATGACAAAAAATATACCAATGCCTTGGGTGAGTCGTTCAACATCACTTTTTTGCAATACTATGTTAGCAACCTTCGCTTGCTTCGCAAAGACGGCAGCGCGTATGTTGTTCCCCAAGACGAAAGTTACTTTTTGATTCGCCAACAGCACCCAGAATCACAGAAAATCACCCTCAACAATGTCCCCAAAGGTGATTACGTAGGCATGAGCTTTGTGATTGGCGTTGACAGCCTTCGCAGTGCTTCTGAAGTAAGCAAACGCAAAGGTTGCTTAGACGTGGGCGGCGATGGCAAGGACATGTATTGGGCGTGGAATTCGGGCTATATTTTTGTTAAAATGGAAGGAACATCCGCCCAAATTCCGCTCACAGGCAACCGCAAAGAACCCATTTTCTTGTACCACATTGGTCTTTTTGGCGGGATGGGCGACAAGAAAACGTTGAACAATATCAAAGTTGCGTCGTTGAATTTTGGCAAAGAAAAAGTAAAAATCAAAGCCGACAAAAACGTGGCGCTTGGCATTACTACCGATGTTTCTAAACTATTTACGGGCACTACGAACGTAAGTTTTGCCGCCAATCCGACGGTGATGGCGGGGCCTTATTCGGCCAAAATTGCGGATAATTACGCTTCCATGTTTTCATACGAAGGCATTCAAAAATAAGATGAACACCCGAATTACCCTTGTTGTCTCCGCTTTTGGCTTTTTGCTGTTGTCTTTTTGCGGCAACCGCCAAGAGGAACTTTTTACCAAACCAAGCCACTTTCCCGAACCTGCTTACAAGTTTCAAGAAAACCCGTTGACGCCTGCGGGAGTTGCGTTGGGAAAAACGCTTTTTTACGACGCATTGCTCTCCAAAGACAATACCGTCAGTTGCGGGAGTTGCCATCAGCAATCGGCAGGTTTTACCCAACACGGGCATTCATTGAGCCACGGTATCAACGATTTACTGACCAAACGTAATTCGATGCCGTTGTTCAATTTGGCGTGGTCAACCGACTTTGGCTGGGACGGCGGCGTACATCATTTGGATTTATTCGCCATTTCTCCCTTGCAAAACCCCGCCGAAATGGACGAGTCGTTGCCCAATGTGTTGGAAAAACTCAGGTATTCAAAAACCTACCCCGCCCTGTTTGAAAAAGCCTTTGGTACCGACGAAATCAACACCGAACGTTTCCTCAAAGCCTTATCTCAATTTATGTTGACGATGGTATCAGCCAATTCACGCTACGATAAATGGATGCGGAACGAAGGCAGTGCACTAACCGAAACTGAGCAAGAAGGGCTTGCGCTGGTAGAACAAAAGTGTGCCCCTTGTCATTCGGGGGTGCTATTTTCGGACTTTAAGTTTAGGAACAATGGTCTTCCTACGGCCGTCAATACTGATGAAGGTCGCTACGACATTACGTTGCACGATGAAGACCGTTTTAAGTTTAAAGTACCGAGTTTGCGGAATTTAGCTTTTACGGCACCCTACATGCACGACGGTCGGCTGGCTACTCTCGAACAAGTGCTTGAGCATTATACGTCGGGCATCGAAAAGAATGCTACCGTGGACCCTGTTTTGATAAAAAATGGGCAAAAAGGAATTGCGTTGACGTCGGAAGAAAAACAAAAAATCATTGCTTTTCTCCAAACCCTCAACGACGAATCGTTCGTAAAAGACCCCCGATTTTCCGAGTCAGATGCAGCGCCCGCCCCCGAACTCGCCGAATTTGCCAATACCGATTGGGAAAAAGTTGACTTACAGACTGACAATCCTGTCATCAAAACTACCCTTGCTAAAGCCCTCAACTACTACTGGGGAATCAAACAAGGACTTTTGATGGATAATGGTAAAGAATCGTCGCGCTCGGCCAAGTTGTTACTTAATTTGCTCGAAAACATCGACCTTTCCAGCGCGGCACCGATTCAAAAAGCATTTTACTTAAAAGTATATCAAGACCTTGGGTTTGACACCGAACACGTGGCCGAAACTGAGTCTGTAGCGCACCAGCGCGACCACTTTGGTGACCTCAGCAAAAACCTATTTCGACTTATCAAGTCCTTCAAAACCAACGACAAACCATTGTATTATTATTCATGTCCCAAAGCTGCCAACGGTATCGGCGGATTCTGGTTTTCAGAAACCCAAGATGAAAAAGGGAATCCTTTCTTTGGAAAAAATGATAAAAAATGCGGACAAATTGTGATGACAACGTTGGAGTAATTTTCACACTATTAAATTAACTAAATGAAAATCAGCTATGTATTCATGGGTGGGTTCGGCATTTTAGCCGCCTGTAGTAATCCCCAAAAAGACCAAGCCACCAAGCTCGAAAAAGAAGTGATGATGATTCACGATGCCGTGATGCCCAAAATGGGAGAGCTCATTTCGCTGGAGTCAGCTATTAGTAAGCGCATTGCGCAGTTGGATAGCATCACCCAAAGTAATCCCTCAGACACCTCTTCTCAATCATCGCTCAAAAAAGCGTTTCAGCTAAGCGGTCAGCTCAAAAAAGCAGACGACGGAATGATGGACTGGATGCACCAATACAAGGGCGATTCGCTCAAAAAACTCGCTCCCGAAGAAGCCATCAAGGCATTGACGCAAGAAAAAATCAAAATTGAACAAGTGAGCGACGACATGCTCAAAAGTATGGAAGACGCCCAGAAATATTTGAAACAATTTTAAACCAACAAAAAAGCCCTCGTGATGAGCGAGGGCTTTTTAATTTGTCGTTGATTACAACTTAAATATATGTTTCATCAGCACCCATTTTTCGCCTTCTTTGGCCATGGGCAACGCTTGCTGATAGTTCCACATCAATGTTTCCCACTCTTGCACTGCTGGATTTGCCGCGTCGGCAGCACCTTTTGCTTCAAATGAAAAGTCATCGGTGGTTTCCATTATCATAAAAAGACGATTCCCGACCCGATAAATCTCCATGTCCGTAATCCCCGAGGAAACAATGCTCTCGTGAATGGCTGGGCGAATTTTTTCGTGGTACTTTTCGTATTCAGCGATTAGTGCGGGGTCATCCTTTAAATCAAGGGCAAGGCAATAACGTGGCATTGAATCTTTCGTGGTTTATTTTCCAAAAAGACCACCTAACAAACCTCCGAGGCCACCTGCACCACCAGCGTTGCCTGAGTTTCCGCCCAAAAGGCTACCACCAATGCGCATCACGTCGTTCATATCTAATTTACCATCAGCAAGGGCATAACCAATTTGGTTAAAATCAAAACCACCTTGCTGCTGTTGCTGAGGAGCTTGTCCGCCCAATAGAGCACCCATGATACCACCAAAGTCCATGCTGTTATCGTTAGGGTTGCTTGTTTTTGAAATCATTGAGCTAAGCACCCCTGGAAGAACTTGGGCAATGATATTTCCTGCTGCGCTGTTCGATAAGCCAAATTTCTCCATCAAGCTACCAATCGCGTTTTGAGCAATTCCAGCCACAATTGGATTGTTCATTAGGCTTCCACCTTGTCCGCCTTGACCTGACAAAAGGCCCATCAAGCCGCTCAAATTTCCGCCTTGAGCTTCGTTTTGCAAGCCTCCCACGACCGATTGGAACACTGTTTGCATGGCAGCATTGTTGTTCTGATTAGGGATAGCAGGGTTATTAACGATGGCGTCCTGAGAATTGTCTTGAATAAGACTCATTAATTGCTCTAACATTGTCTTGAAAAAGTTTTAAGTTTGGCTCAAATTTAGAGATAATTTTAAAATGGAAAACATCCAAAAAGAGAATCTTGAGAATATCCCTCCTGTTGTTTCCGATGTTGAGACGCAATGGCAGACAGAAGTCACTAATTTATTGCCTAATTTGTTGTATCCTAGCGAATCGGATGAACCTTTGGAATGGATTGATATTGCACAGATACAACCATTCCCGTTGACAATCAACAACTTATTGGTATATCTTTCCATCCCATTAGATACCTTTGTGGAGGAAATAACAGCCGAAAGTTTTTGGACTCCCGTCACCACAATAGAAGAATGGTATGAAGAAGAAGAGCGCCAAACGGTAGCACAATTTTTACAACTTAAAAGCCTTTTGGAAACCCATTTAAAAAATTTCCAAGCTTTTAGAGTAGGACAAACTGAAATTGACCTGTATTTACTAGGACAGACTGCCAACGACCAATGGGCAGGTTTAAAAACCAAAGTAATCGAAACATAAATCAAACCACCATAACATTTATTATTTTTTGAATACCATGTACCAAGACGCCACAATTTCAGAGATTAACGAAGCGATGCAGCGCGCCTACGCGGCTTTTTTGGAATACCGCCACAAAAGCGGCCAAGAAAAAGCTACGTTTATTCGGGCCGTTGCCGACGAAATAGAAGCCCTCGGAGAGGCGGTCATTGAAGTAGCTATGCGCGAAACGCACCTGCCATCGGTTCGTCTTACGGGCGAGCGCGGGCGTACCTGTAACCAACTTCGGAACATTGCCGATGTGGTTGCGGAGGGTTCGTGGGTGGACGCCACCATCGACACGGCCATTCCTGACCGCCAGCCACTGCCCAAACCCGACATTCGCAATATGCTCGTTCCCATCGGGCCAGTTGTTGTATTTGGAGCAAGTAATTTTCCTTTTGCGTACTCAACAGCGGGTGTTGACCCCGCAGCGGCCTGGGGAGCAGGTTGCCCCGTAGTTCTAAAAGCCCACCCTGCTCACCCCGAAACTTCGGAGATGGTTGCAGGTGCAGTTCGTAAAGCAATTGAAAAAACGGGTATGCCACAGGGGCTTTTTGAGCACCTACAAGTAGCAGGTTTTGAAGTAGGCAAAGCGCTTGTATTGCACCCCAAAACGGCAGCAGTAGGTTTCACTGGCTCTTACGTGGGAGGAAAAGCGCTGTTCGACTTGGCGAACCAACGTCCTGTACCCATTCCTGTTTTTGCCGAAATGGGCAGCACCAACCCTGTTTTCCTTTTGCCCGATGCGCTTGAGAAAGAAGCGGCCAAGTACGCTAAAATGTACGCAGGTTCTATCACGGGAGGCATGGGACAGTTTTGTACCAAACCAGGTTTGATTATTGGGGTAGAAAGCGAAGGACTCGATACCTTTAGCAAAACCCTTGCCAACGAAATTCGCCAAATCGCTCCTGTACCTATGTTACACGCGGGAATCGCCAAGGCATTCCGCAGCAAACGCAGTGAAGTCATTGGCCACGAAGCCGTGACAATAGACGCTGAAACCGAAGGTGCTTACCAAGATTTAGACGGTATTCCATCGGTGGCTTCGGTAAATGGGAACGACTTTTTACAAAATACCGCCCTCCACCAAGAGGTCTTTGGCCCTTTTTCATTGATTATCAAGTGCAAAGACACGGCCGAAATGAACGATATTATCGAACATTTGGAAGGGCAGCTTACTTGCACCGTCATTGGAACTGACGCCGACCTTGCCAACGCCGCCGACTTGATTGCGGCCGTGAGCCTTTTGTGCGGCCGTGTTCTTCTTAATGGCGTTCCGACGGGTGTTGAAGTGTGCGCGGCAATGCAGCACGGTGGGCCATTCCCCGCCAGCACCGACGGCCGTTTTGGCTCCGTAGGCGCGCACGCCATCAAGCGTTTTGTGCGTCCATTGGCGTACCAGAATTTTCCACAACACCTTCTCCCCGCTGAGCTCAAAGATGGTAACCCGTTAGGAATCTGGCGAACGGTGAATGGAAATTTGGAAAAGTAATTGAAAATATAAGGCAAGGAGCAAATTGCAAGAGGCAAAATAAAAGGTGCTTAGAAATTTCTAAGCACCTTTTATTTTGCCGTTCCTGTCTGATTTTTCGTCCTTCATCCCGAAAGACTTGAATCCTCCCCCAATGTCGCTTATTTTCGTTTCAACAATTTAACCTTAACTACTGATAGATATGATTGCGTTTGGAATAATCGCTGTACTCGCTTTTTTACTCGTCTGGATGACCATCAAGGTGGTTCCACAGCAAACCGCTTTTGTGGTCGAGCGCTTGGGCAAGTTTTACGGAGTGCTTCAGCCTGGTATCAACTGGGTCGTACCCTTTTTTGACCGCATCGCCTATAAACATAGCCTAAAAGAAAAAGCGATTGATATACCAGAACAAATTTGTATCACCCGCGATAACGTGCAGGTGCGCGTGGACGGCGTTTTGTTTTTACAGGTGGTCGATCCTCAGCGTGCTTCCTACGGAATCAACGATTACGTATTTGCCGTGACCCAGTTGGCCCAAACCACCATGCGTTCGGAGATGGGAAAAATCGACCTTGACAAAACCTTTGAAGAGCGTACGACCGTTAACCATGCCGTAGTGCAAGCCATCGACGAAGCAGCGATTGGCTGGGGTGTAAAAATGCTCCGTTACGAAATTAAAAATATTACCCCTCCTCAAAGCGTTCTTCACGCAATGGAGAAACAAATGCAAGCCGAACGCGAACGCCGTGCGTTGATTTTGCAATCGGATGGGGAGAAAATGGCCGCTATCAATCAGGCCGAAGGTCAAAAACAAAAAGTTGTTTTAGAATCTGAAGCATTAAAATTACGCCAAATCAACGAATCGGAAGGACAAGCGGCCGCGATTAAAGCGGTAGCCGATGCAACTGCCGACAGTATTCGGGTGATTGCAGCGTCCCTTCAAGAAAAAGGCGGTATGGATGCCGTTCAATTGAAAGTAGCCGAACAAATGGTACAACAGTTTGGACACTTAGCTAAAAGTACCAATACGATGATTCTCCCTGCCAACTTTGGAGACATGTCTTCGATGATTGCCACAGCGATGAGCATCGTTAAGCAACAGGAAAAGAAATAACTTTTGCTTGTTATTCCAACATCAGATTCACTGTTTAATTAACCATTAATTTTTACCCGAAATGGAAATCTCATCCACCCAAATCTGGATTATCGTCGGAGTAGTGATGCTCATAGCAGAACTACTTTCAGTATCTTTCGTATTTGCTTTTATTGGTGTGGGGGCATTCGTAACTGCTTTGTTAACGTGGATAGGCGTGTTGCCCATGATTAATGCGCAATTATTTTGTTTTTCGGTCGTGTCCGTTTTGTCACTGTTTGCGTTTAGAAAACCGCTTCAAGCACTCACCAAAAAATCGTCGGACAAGTCGCTTGAGTACTCTGAGTATGTAGGCGATAAAGCAACCGTAGTCATCGACATCCCCGCCGACGGCGAAGGGAAAGTTTTTTACCGAGGTACCGAATGGATTGCCCTATCAAAATCGCACGAACGCATTCACAAAGGCAAATCGGTTGTTATTCAAGAACTCGACGGAATTCGCCTCATTGTTGCAGAATAAAACACAAGTAACCAACTATTTACACAAAAAAAGTCGCTGATAATCAGCGACTTTTTTTGTGGTATTTCCAACCATTTTTACCAAAAGCGAGTCTTCTTAGAAAATACACGGCTATGCGGTTACTATTGATTTTCACTTTTTTATTGGCAATGACAGGTTGTGAAAAAGAGCTACCTCCAGAATGTGTGGAGAAGCCCGTTGACTCCTTTAATTGCTATCTCAGCTATGCGCCCGTTTGTGGTTGCAATGGTAAAACATACAGCAACGCTTGCTTTGCCGAAGCGTATGGCATTCTCAATTATACCACGGGCGCCTGCAAAAAATAATTAGTATTTAAACGGCTTACCTCCCGCCAATACTTCTTGTGATTTTGCATCAAACGTGACACGCTGACCTGTGCGGTAGGCTGCATTGGCCATAATGGTCGCGATTGAGTGCTGGTACCCTGCTTCAATTGGGGCATTTGGCTGCTTACGGCTACGCACACATTCCATCCAGTTTTTGATGTGGTTGAACGTAAGTGGGTCGTTACCTGTATTGGCACTGGTTTCTACTTTCGCACCTTCTAACTTCATCGTTGGCAACAAGTTGGCTTGCAATCCCATCGCTTTCGCTTCACGCTCACGCAAACCACCCGTTGGACTGATTTCGTTGGTGTCGAGGTTAATCATCCCACCGTTTGAGTAGTACAACTCCTTGGTTTCACCCGCAGCGTTCGAGAAACGGCTCGTGAATTGTACTTGAAAACCTGTTTTTGGATCATCCAATGGGCCATAATCAAACACCACCGTCAACGTATCTGGGTTGGTACGACCGTCTTTCCACTGGTAAATCCCGCCGTTGGCTACGGCCGAACGTGGATGTGGCAAGCCGCTGAACCAGTGTACAGTATCAATTTGGTGACTCATCCATTGGCCTGGAATCCCCGATGAATACGGCCAAAACAAACGGTACTCCAAGTATTTACGTGGGTCAAAAGCCGTTTTAGGGCGATTGAGCTGATAACGCATCCAATCGACATCCGACTCTTTCAAATCTTTGGTCAATTCAGGACGGCGCCAACGACCAGGCTGATTAACGTTCCACATCAATTCTACCATCACAATGGGGCCAAACTTACCTGACTTGATAAAATCGGCCGCAGCCCAGTAGTTCTCTCCACTACGGCGCTGCGAACCAATCTGTACAATTTTACCCGATGCTTTTACGGCTTTCAATACTGCACGGTTGTCTTCCATGGTTTCCGAAAGTGGTTTTTCGGCATACACGTCGCAACCTGCCTGCACAGCTTCAATGGTATGAATGGCGTGTTGAAAATCGGCGGTACTCATAAAAACGGCGTCCACCACTTTGGCGTCATACATTTCTTCGTTGTTACGAAACGCCTTTACGTTGCCTCCTAATTGTTTGTCCAAATAGGCTTTCCCTTCATCACGGCGGCGATTCCAAATGTCGGAAATAGCCGTCATTTCAAAGTTCATTTGCTTGGAAAGTTCCTTGAATGGCCCGACGTGCGACGAACGGTGACGGTCTGAAAAACCAACGACTCCGACCCGTACACGGTCATTGGCCCCAATTATTTTGGCATAACTACTCGCCGACATAGCCGTTGCGGCACTGGCTAGAATTGACTTTTGTATAAATTCTCTGCGTTGCATGAGCGGAAACTTTGTTTAGTATGTCATTAAAGAAGACAACCTTTTTTTTTATTTACTTCCTAAAGGGACAAAAATCCTACCTAAAATCCCATAAAATTTACGCAAACGTTCCCGACTGTTGGTCTCTGATTCAGGGGTTTGTGACGCGGGTTACTCGGGATGTGAGCATCCCTCTTCACGGTACGCACTCGTCGGGGTGTGAGCATTCCGACGCACGGTACGTACATACTCGTCGGGGTGTGAGCACCCCGACGCATAAGAGCATCCCGACGCACAAGCGCACCCCTCCCACGCTATTCGACACTCTGCATTCTCCCCTCGACATTCTCCAATGGCCCAGCCTTGATGATTTCTTCTGAGCAACCGTCTTTATAGGTTTCAAAGTTTTTGTTAAAAAGCGATGCTAATTTTTTCGCCGTCGCGACGTAGTCTTCTTGGCTTGCCCAGGTATTTTGTGGAATCAATAATTCACTCGGAACAACAGCGCACGAGGTTGGAATTTCAAGCCCAAATATAGCATCGACCACCGTAGGTGCATTGGCCAATTCGCCGTTGTGAATCGCGTCCAAAATGGCACGGGTGTAGCGCAATTTTATCCGTGAACCCACGCCATAGGCTCCACCCGTCCAGCCTGTATTCACCAACCAAACATGGGTATTATGTTCTTGGATTTTCTGGGCCAATAATTCCGCGTATTTGCTCGGGTGCCACACCATAAATGCCGCCCCAAAACAAGCAGAAAACGTTGCTGTTGGCTCAGTGACCCCCATTTCAGTACCCGCTACTTTGGCCGTGTAGCCACTAATAAAATGGTACATGGCCTGCGCAGGTGTCAGTTTAGAAACGGGAGGAAGCACTCCGTAGGCATCGCAGGTCAAGAAAATAATATTTTTGGGATGACCACCCACGCACGGTATTTTGGCATTTGGAATAAACTCAATGGGGTACGAAGCGCGGGTGTTTTCGGTAATGGAGGTGTCGTCGTAATCAACTTCGTGCGTTGTCGGGTCATAGACGACGTTTTCTAGTACCGTACCAAACTTAATGGCTTGGAAAATTTCGGGTTCTTTTTCAGCACTTAAATTGACGGCTTTGGCATAGCACCCTCCTTCGATATTAAACACCCCATCAGCCGACCAACAATGCTCGTCGTCGCCAATCAATTGGCGATGAGGGTCGGCAGAAAGGGTTGTTTTTCCCGTTCCACTCAGGCCAAAAAACAAAGAAACATCGCCGTCAGCGCCTTCGTTGGCCGAGCAGTGCATGGATAACACGCCGATTTTGGGCATGATATAGTTCATAATCGTAAACACCCCCTTCTTCATCTCCCCCGCATATTCTGTTCCCAAAATCACAAACTGCTTGCGTTCAAAACACAAATCGATGCTCGTTCGCGAATTCATGTGGGTAGTGTATGGATTGGCTGGAAACTCGCCCGCGTTGTAAATCACGTAATCAGGTTCGCCAAAGGTCGCTAGTTCCTCTTGCGTTGGCCGAATCAGCATGTTGTTCATAAACAAGGCATGATACGGGCGCGTACAAATCACCCGTACTTTAATGCGGTACGTAGGATCCCAACCCGCAAATCCGTCCACTACATACATCCGCGTACGGGTGTTGAGATAATCAATGGCGCGCTGAAGGTTGATGTCGAACGTATGCTCATCCATTTTGATGTTTACACTCCCCCACCAAATATCATTGACACTTTCGGGGCGTTCAATGATGCGTTTGTCTTTGGGACTACGGCCCGTTTTTTCGCCCGAATCAAGCATCAAAGCGCCTTTGTCAGAAATGGCCGCTACTTTTTCGTACAAAATGGCCATTTGGTACAACTGAGCGGGCGACGCATTGCGAATCGTCTCTTTGTTTTTAATACCGTACTGGAGAAGGTTGAATGAAGTGCTCATAAGAGAAAGTGAATGGTTGATGACATTTTGGTCAAAAAAGAGGAATAAATAATCCTCCCAAATGTACAAACCAATCCCTAACGAAGCACAGGATAACCGTCACATTTACAGCACTTTTATGCTAAATAAGTAATGATAAATGTCATTTTTGTTTTTTATTCTCCAACACCCAAAGTCCCCTTAACGACTGATTGACAGGGTTATGATAAGGCGGGCGTTCGAGGTAGCCGAGCAAGAGGTCGGTGTCGCCATCGCGGTCGTAATCGGCTTTTTCCATCAGCATCCACTTGTCTTGGCGGGGCTGGGCAAAGGTTTTGGCTTTAAATTTCAGGTTACCTTGGTTTTCCAAAAACACAAATCCTTCTTGGGGTTTGGCGGGGAAATACGAAATCGCGGCAATGTCCACATCCCCGTCTTTGTCGAAATCTTCAGCAATAGCCTTTGCGGCACCGTTTAAGCCAAAAAAGTACGCTTCTTTGAAGTGTAAATGCCCGTCGTTTAAGAAAATACGAATCCCGTGGTAGGGTTTCAAAATCATGGAATAATCGGCATTGTCGCCGTTGGCATAAAGAATATCAATGTTTCCATCACCGTTAAAATCGGCCAATTCGGCGTAGCTAGAGCCATATACGGGCGGAAAACGATGCAGTATTTGTTTTTCAAAACGTCCACCACCACGGTTGTAATAGACCGCCATTTGTTCATCACCTTGCGCCAACAACACAAAATAATCGAGCTTACCGTCGCGGTTAAAATCGTAAGGATGAACCACCCGCGCCCCTGCCAACGCGTCCAATTGAAACGCTTGATAGGTATGATTAGGCAGTTGTTTGTACCACGAAAATTGTCCCAAATGAAACCCAAACTCGCACACCATCATATCTTTGTGGCCATCGCCATCCACGTCCGTAACGTACTGACTCACTGGCCGACGAAGGTTAGAAATCACGGTTTTTGAATCCCATTTTTTTCCATCAGCCGCTTTTTTGTACTGAACCATTGTTCCCGTCATTTTGTCGTTGGGATCCATGATGCCCATCGCCAGCGCATTGAGGCTTCCATCGGTATTGAAGTGCACATCTGATGGCGCCGAACCCACGTTTATGGAGTCAGTTCGCTTAAATTGCGCATCCAAAATATGAATCTTTCCCGTACGCGTACCGACGTATAACTTCTGGGTTTTGTCATCAAATTTTAGCATCGACACCATCGGAAGTTTTTCTACGTCTGGAACATCCGTTTTGGGAGCAAACAAGGCCAAATCACTTGAAATGGGGTAATTTTTCGACGAATCGGGAAGTTTATCGGGAGCGTTGGTAACGTAATATTTCACAATTTTCTCCCACTCTTCTTTGGAAAGAATGGGGGTTTCTGGGTAAATATTCGCTTGCGTAAATGCAATAATTTCGTCGGTTGACAACTCTCCATACACGCTCATTGTTGGGGCAGGTTCTACCCCCAACCGAAGCGCCATTTGGGGTAAAACACCCTTTTCCCACGTTTTTTTGTCCAACAAACTAGGAGAAGGCATCTCGTGACAACCACCACAGTAACTCTGCGCAAGCCGTTCCTCTTCTGACTTTGAATTGAAATTACAGGCGTTTATTAACAGCATTAGTGCCCCAAATGCAATAATTTTTCTCATAGGAAGTGTTTACTTTGTACTCAAAAGCGAAAAACAGCCCTAAAACTACGCAATGAAATCCACAACTTCTTTCTTTTGGCGACTTCACCAAGTATTCTTTATTTATACGCTATTGGTATATGGGCTTGCTTTCTTTACGTTCACAGGGCATTGGATTGCGGGTTTTTTAATGATGAGTTTGCCCGTAGTGCTTCTACTCCACCTACTCATTTTTTGTTACTTTGTGCTGCGCAAATCTTCAAAAATGTCGCTTTCAGGCGCAGCGCTGTTACTGAGTTTTCCCTTTTGGAGCCGTACTTTTCAATTTTCTTGGGGCGCGGCTCCCGCACCCGAGAAACAAGAATTGACGGTTTTGTCGTACAACGTCATGTCGTTCGACGCCTACAATTTTATTCAAAACATCCACCCCGAAAACAACCAAGCCATGCTTGAGTGGGTCAAAGGGCAGGATACCGACATCCAGTGTTATCAGGAATTTTACAACTCCGATACGCGCCCCCATTTGAATACTTTAAAACAACTCAAAAAAGCAGGGTATCCGTATTATACCGTTTTGCACCCCGACATAGCTCCCCGCGAACAGCACTGCATGGGGCTGGCGATTTTGTCAAAATACCCCATCATTGATCGTGGAGAGGTTGAATTTCACGACCAAAATGGCTTGCTTTTTGCCGACATTGTGGTTCGTAAAGACACCATTCGGGTCATTAACTTGCATTTGCGTTCGATGATTGTTCGTTTTGGTGGATTAAAAGAAGCGTACCTCGATAAAGACTACAAACAAGGCAAAAAAGAAGCTAAAAAAGTAACCCAACGCCTCAAAATGGGATTTATCCACCATTCCGAAGAGGCTGATGTGTTGCTTGAATGGATACGAAAAAGTCCCCATCCTGTGTTGGTATGTGGCGATTTCAACGAGATTCCGTACGGCTATGTCTATGGGGAAGTTCGCAATCTTCTTTCCAATGCTTTTGAAGAAAAAGGCCACGGATTTGGGTTTTCGTACCGCAATACACCGCGCTTTATCCGAATCGACAACCAATTTTTTGACAAAAAAAAGCTGGAAATCATCGACTTCCAGACCCGAAGAGACATTCCTTATTCCGACCACTACCCCGTCATTGGTCGTTACAGATTGTTATAATAGGCAAAAATTTTGGCCATATCTGCCCGCGATTTCATGCTTAGGTCGTTGTTTTTGATGAATTTTTCAACGTCGTCGGCGCGGTCGCCCAAGGCTTCCAATAGTTTCTTTTTTGATGTGCCAATCTGAAACAACGTGTTGCCTCGAACGGCGAAATATTGCGGGCTTTTTGAAATTTTGGTATCCCGACTTCCCGTGCCAAGCGCTTCGTTGAAGGTGGGCTTAATGATGTTTAGTTTGGTATATTCTACCAACGAAATTCGTCCCGCCGCAATCAGTTCCATAAATCCTTGCACGGGCTCTTCCGCCCGAAATTGTCGCGCATTCATAAACACGCGGCGTTCGGCACCTTCAATCGTAAAAAAGCGCACCATGCTCCCACTCACCGCCCGAATTTCGTTGGCAGGCGTTTTGATTTCTACTTCATTGGCGTACAAATCAAGGCGAATTGGCACGTTGGCAACACTATCTCCTTCGCGGCCAGGAGGCCCAATTTTTTGGAATAACTTAATACTTCCCTCTTTCCAAGTAGAATCAAGGTACGGATTTCCGACTACTTCCCCGCGCGGCCCTTTGATGCCAAAAAGCCCTACGTTGGCATTAAGTGGCACCTTTAGTCCTTCGGTATTCATCATATCCCGAGCTACGTTACTCATATTTTGGGCTACCGTACTAAACGACAGCCAACTTGCGCAGAAAAAGAAAAAAAAGGGTCGAAACATGGTTATAAAGAAGAGGTTATCGTTTGTGAGTTAACGTAAAACTACAACGATTTTTTGTCTGCTAGGTGGACAAAGCTTCGGTTTATTTTTCTAAAAAGCCTCACCGTGACTTTTCTCAACCAGCTGTATGACTTTTCTCATGGAAAATATCAATAAAAATGGGTGATTTTGAGAAAATTAAAAGACAAAAACTACCATGGCCAAGAATCCTAAATTCGACCTCCAACGATTTCATTTTGAACATCGGCTTTGGGGAAAAGAAATTGATTTTGTCAACGAAGAAGTGACCATTTTTGCGCATTTGCTCGACGAAATGAAGGTCATTTTACCCACTGACTTAGCGACAGATTTTGCCGAGACGCTTCAGCGTGTTGCGCGGGAAATTGAGCATTTTAAACGCGTCAACAATACCCTCAAAAGCGAGATTCACGCCCAAGAAAACGTCATGGCCATCGCCCTGAAAAACGAAACGGTTCAATACAACGACGACATTTGGGCAACGCAGGTGTATCTGCGGGAAAAGATGGATTTTTACCACGACAATTACCGCAAATTCAAAACCGAATTCCGTTTGTTTATTGGCAAAGACCTAGAAAATCATTTTTCGCTGAAGGCGGTTGCATCGCTACAAGAAACCGCCTAAGGCTTGATTTTTATAGGAGGACTGTGTAAGTTGTCGCCAGAATCAGATATTCAAATGCGACAACTTATTTTTTTTGTGCTATTAACCAGCCACATTTCGGTTTGTGCTCAACACCCCACCCTTGAGCAAAACCTCACCGACTACCTTGCGAAGTTGCCCTCTTCGGTAAAGGTCAATTATCGCGTCGAATCACTTGAAGGAAAACCTTACGCAAGCCTTGGAGACGACGAACGGGTGCCGTCTGCCAGTATCATCAAAATCCCTATTTTGGTCGAAGTCATGGAGCAAGTCAAGGCCCAACGCTTTGAACTTACCGACTATTATACCCTTCAAAACACCGACAAAGTAGGCGGAGCAGGGACTATTTTTCAGGAACGTGAAGGCAAAGCTTTTACCTACGAGCAACTTGCCCACCAGATGATGGTGGCAAGCGACAACACTGCAACTAACATCTTGATTCGGAAAGTAGGGCGCGAAGCCGTCAACGAACGAATGAAAACGCTTGGTTTTTCCAATCTCCAACTCAATCGGGTGATGATGGACACCGCCGCCGTGGCCAAAGGCATCGAAAATTACGTGAATGCGACCGAAATCAACCGCTTACTCAGCCTTATTTACCAGCGTAAAGTTGCCACGCCCGCGCTTTGTGATTTGATGGTGGCGTTTTTACTTGACAATCAAGACACTAGTACCCTGCCTTCGCTCATTCCTCGGCAAGTAGGCATTGCCCATAAAACGGGAACGCTCACTTACATTCGGGGCGATGCAGGAATTATTTTTACCAAAAAGCCCTTTGTTATTTCCATATTTGTACGTGGTGCCGACCTTAGCAGGGCCGAAACCATCATCGCAGAAATCGGCAAAATAGGCTACGAAGCATTAAAATAGAATCAAATCATCAACCCTAATAACTCCATATCCATGAATACCATTTTTGATTTTTTGGGACAAATTCCTTGGTGGTGTTGGCCCATTGTTTTTCTCGCAATTGTTGCCATTCGGGACATTAATCAGAAAAAACATACCATCAAACACAACTTTCCCGTGGTGGGTCACTTACGGTATTGGATTGAAACCATTGGGCCTGAATTTCGGCAGTACATTGTAGCCAACAACCGCGAAGAACTTCCCTTCAACCGTCGGCAGCGGTCGTGGATTTATGCTTCGTCCAAACGCGAAAATAATTTCCAGGGTTTCGGAACAGACCAAGACGTGAATGGAGCAGGGTACATTTTTATCAAGCCCGCTTTGCTTACCAAACGCCTCCCCAAAGACCACCCTTACCGCGAAAATCCGTACGTTTTGCCTTCGGCAAAGGTGATTGGCTTACCGCACGGTCGCCGCAAACCCTATCGTCCTAAGCAAGTGATTAATATTTCGGGCATGAGCTTTGGGTCGTTGTCGGCGCGTGCGATTGAGTCGTTGAACAAAGGGGCGGCCAAGTTTGGCTGCTACCACAACACGGGCGAAGGCGGTTTTTCGCCCTACCACAACAACGGCGGCGATGTAGTGCTAAATATAGGAACCGCTTACTTTGGCATCCGCGACGATGATGGGAATTTTGTGATGCAAAAACTGGTGGATTTGACCAAAAGCAACCCGTCCATTCGGATGTTGGAGCTGAAACTGTCACAAGGCGCAAAGCCTGGGAAAGGAGGCGTATTGCCTGCGTCAAAAATCACCCAAGAAATCGCCGACATCCGCCACATTCCGATGGGTAAAGACGTGATTTCGCCCGCGGCGCACAGTGCGTTTTCAAACATTCCCGAAATGATTGACTTCATCGAAAGCATGGCCGACGCCACAGGGCTGCCTGTGGGCATTAAAGCCGCCGTAGGGAAGCTAGAAATGTGGGAAGAGCTGGCCGAATTGATGGTAAAAACGGGCAAAGGCCCCGATTTTATTGCCATCGACGGTGGCGAAGGAGGAACGGGAGCGGCACCACCGTCGTTTGCCGACCACGTTTCGCTGCCTTGGGTCTATGCGTTTTCGAGTGTGTATAAAATTTTCAAAAAGCACAACCTTACCCACCGCGTTACGTTCATTGGTTCGGGCAAACTTGGCTTACCTGCGCAAGCCATTATGGCCTTTTCGATGGGCGTCGATGTCATCAATATTGCCCGCGAAGCCATGATTTCAATCGGTTGTATTCAGGCCCAAGTCTGCCACAACAACCGCTGCCCGACGGGTATTGCCACCCAAAACAAATGGTTGCAAGCAGGGGTTGACCCTACGTTGAAAAGCGAGCGTTTTTACAATTATGCCAAAACCCTCACCAAAGAAGTGCTGGAGATTTCGGTTGCCTGCGGCTACGAGCACCCTTCTCAGTTTACCATGGATGATGTGGACGTAGCAATGGGCGACAATAACCACACTCGCCCGCTCCGAATCGCATACGAATACGAAAAAGTACCCGTAACTTACGATGGAATTCATAAGTTGGTCAATTGTGAACACTTAGGTGGAAAAAATTAAACAGTGCAGTGAGTTGCTCACAATCCAAATAGGGAAGCGGGTTGCTTACAACCCGCTTTTTTATTTAACAAACTAACCAATTCACAAAGAAAAAAGGCCATTTCATAAAACATTTCAGCCATTTCATTAAATATTTCCGTACAAAAACTATCCCAATAAAGCCCCCCTCGTCCAATGAAAAACAGGTATAACTCCTTTCTTTCATGTCAGACGAAAAAATCTACCAACTTGCACTTCATTTGACAAACGGCCTTGGCAGTATTCTCATTCGACAGTTAATTGCCCACTTCGGAAGTGCCAAAAAAATCTTTCAGGCCAACCTCAAAAGCCTAACGAGAGTCAACGGAATTGGAGACGCGACGGCGCGAATAATACTCCAAAAAGAGGGGATTCGAGAAGCAGAAAATGAGTTTAAAAAACTAGCTTCCGTCGATGGAAAATTACTTTTTTATACTGATCCCGAATTTCCAACGCGTTTCAAATCGCTCTACGACGCCCCTGTATTACTGTACGGGAAGGGGAATTTCAATCTCAACGAAGGTCGGTTTGTGGGGGTGGTCGGAACGCGTAAAGCAACGGATTATGGCAAAAATACCTGCGAACAGATTGTGGAAGGATTGGCCAACAAAGGAGTGACGATTGTGAGTGGATTGGCCTACGGCATCGACATTGCTACGCACCGCGCTTGTGTCAAACTCCGCGTGCCCACCCTCGGAGCCATGGCCACGGGGCTTGACCTTATTTACCCTTCGACTCACGCCAAAACTGCCCAAGAAATGCAAGCCAACGGAGGGATTTTAACGGAATATCCGTTGGGAACCAAACCTGATTTTATGCGTTTCCCCGCTCGCAATCGCATTATTGCGGGCTTGTCTGACGCCATTATTGTCGTAGAAGCAGCCGAAAAAGGAGGTGCACTCATTACGGCCGAATATGCCAACAATTATAACCGCGACGTATTTGCCGTTCCAGGGAATCTAACCAATTCGTATTCTACGGGCTGTAATCAGCTCATTCGCACGCACAAGGCGCAGATATTTACGGGCGTTGATGATTTATTAGAATCACTCAGTTGGCTTCCAGATGGTACCGCTTCGACCATACCTCCTGCTCTTCCCGAACATTTTACCCAAGCTGAGAGCACCATCGTTTCGCTTCTGCGCCAAAAGGGAGAAATGCAGATTGACGAACTCGCATGGGAAAGCCAAATTCACTTAGGCAAGTTGTCTCCACTTTTACTAAATTTGGAACTTCAGGGATACCTCCGAAGCTTGCCAGGCAAGAAGTTTGCCTTGGCCTAAGTAACCAAAAAAAATCATACCATCATCAAAACCTAATTTACCTTGATACCTTCAATCACTTTAAACAACGGCATTGAAATGCCCCAATTAGGACTCGGCGTGTATGACCCTCAGCCTGGCCACGATATTCGGCAAGCAGTTTTGTGGGCATTAGAGCTTGGGTATCGGCTCATTGATACGGCCGCAGCCTATCACAATGAAATTGAAGTAGGACAAGCCATGCGCGACAGCGGTCTAGCGCGCGAAGATATTTTCTTGACTACCAAAGTTTGGAACGATGACCAAGGCTATGAATCAACCCTCAAAGCATTTGAAGAAAGCCTGCGTAAACTCAACACCGATTACGTTGATTTGTACCTGATTCACTGGCCTGTACGTGCACATCGAATCCAAACGTGGAAAGCCCTTGAAAAAATTTATGCCGATGGCAAGGCCCGTGCAATTGGCGTTTCCAATTATTATGCACCTCATTTTGAAGAGCTTTGGCCGCACACATCTATCGTTCCAGCCGTTAATCAAATTGAGCTAAGTCCGTATTGTCACTTGCCCGAAGAATTGAACTACTGTCGCCAACGAGGTATTCAAATTGAAGGGTATGCGCCTTTGGTGCGAGGACTTAAATCCGATGACCCGCGGCTCATCAACATCGCTGAAAAATACAACAAAAGTACGTTTCAAGTGCTTATCCGTTGGACACTTCAGCAAGGAGCCATCACGATTCCAAAATCGGTTTCAAAACACCGTATCGCAGCCAATATAGACGTTTTTGACTTTGAATTGTCGGCCGAAGATGTTACAGAAATGAATACCTGGCACGACGATACCCGCATCGCCTGGAACCCTATGGAGTTTTTGTAAGGAATGAAAAACAAATCATCTATTACTTCTCCCCACAACAAACTTGTCAAAGAACTTTTCTCTGACCGTCAGCTTGCGCGTGCTTTTTTGGAAGAAATGCTTCCTAGTGAAGTCGTGTATTTACTGAATTTAGAGTCCCTTCAACACCAAAATAATTCGTATTTATCTCCACCCATGGAGGAAATATTTTCCGATGTGGTCGTTGAAGTCAACCTAAAAAATAGCGACGATTCACTACAAATATCCCTCTTGATTGAACATAAATCATACAAAGATCCTCGCGTGAGT
Source organism: Runella sp. SP2 (assembly GCF_003711225.1). NCBI lineage: Bacteria > Pseudomonadati > Bacteroidota > Cytophagia > Cytophagales > Spirosomataceae > Runella > Runella sp. SP2. The sequence goes on from NZ_CP031030.1 coordinate 3,317,223, forward strand.
TTTCAACTTATGCGTTATTTAGCAGAAGGATACTGGCAGCAGTTAAAAAACAAACAACCCCTCCGCCCCATAGTCCCCCTCTTGTTCTATCATGGAAGGCAGCGCTGGCGTTTAAAACAAATGGAGGACTTTTTCCCCAATTACCCTCCAATTTTCCAGCGGTATATTCCTTCGTTTGGGATAGAATTTGTCAGCTTAATTCAAATGCAAGACGAACGCTTAGTGCAATTGAGAGACGGAGTACTGAGTGCAACTCTTGGGTTATTACGCTATTCTCATGATTGGCCAACATTGCTTAAACGATTACCGAGAATCATGGAGTCGCTAAGTTCTTCCCACGGAACTGGCTTTGTTATGAGTTTGTTTGTATATTTGTTTAGCGTGACCGAACTGACGGTAGAACAGTTAAAAGAAAATTTACCAGAAGAGATAAAAACGACTTTTATGAGCACCTACGATAGAATCATGGCCGAAGGCATTGAAAAAGGCATCGAGAAAGGCATTGAAAAAGGTATTGAAAAGACGATATTGAATGCTTTTGATAACGGAATTGCCTTGGAGACAATTCGTGTTATTACGGGTGAAAGTGACGAAAAAATCAAACAAGTGCTGCAACGCAATCACCGCCTAGCCTAAGGTACGTTTCAGTACTTTCGTGACTCGTTGAAGATCGTCTTCAGTCAAATTTGACCCCGACGGAAGGCATAGCCCATCGTCAAAAAGTATTTCGGCTATCTGCCCACCGTAGAAAGGTGCACCCTCAAATACAGGCTGGAGGTGCATGGGTTTCCATAACGGACGCGCTTCAATGTTCTCTGCTGCCAAAGCTATTCGTAGGACTTCGCGCGTCACACCGCTCGTTTTTGTTGCATCCACCCGAATACAGCTCAACCAGCGATTCGCATAACTCCCTTCTCTTTCAGGCTGAAAAGTAATACGCTCGTCGCCAGCAAAGGCTTGTTGGTACCATGCAAAACTAGCCCTACGCTGGCTTACACGCTCGTCGATAACCTGCATTTGGCCACGGCCAATTCCCGCACAAATGTTGCTCATTCGGTAATTATAACCAATCTGCGAATGTTGGTAATGAGGGGCATTGTCGCGGGCTTGGGTGGCTAAAAAACGAGACTGTTGTATCAATTTTTCATCATCGGAAAGCAACGCCCCACCACCCGAAGTGGTGATGATTTTATTTCCATTAAAAGACAAAATATTCAGTTTCCCAAAACTTCCCAATTTACGTCCCTTCCAACTCGCCCCCAGCCCTTCGGCAGCATCTTCGATGAGGGGAACTTCGTAACGTGCACACACCTCTACGATTTCGTCAATTTTGGCGGGCATACCGTACAAATGCACCGCAATCACCGCTTTCACTTTTTTCCCTTTGGCTCGTTCGCCTTTAATCGCCTCCTCTAACGCCTCGGGACAAATATTCCACGTTTCCCATTCTGAATCCACAAATACGGGCATAGCTCCTTGATACACAATAGGATTGGCAGACGCAGCAAAGGTAAATGACTGACAAATAACGACATCTCCCTGCCCTACCCCGAGCATCACCAAAGCCAAATGCAATGCCGCCGTCCCCGAAGACAACGCCGCCGCATGGCCTACACCTACATACCGACTCAGGTCTTGCTCAAAACCATCGACATTAGGCCCCAGTGGTGCTACCCAATTGGTTTCAAATGCTTCTTGTACGTACTTTTGTTCGTGGCCGCTCATGTGCGGCGAGGAAAGCCAAATTTTATTCATTATTCAGTAGAAATCTTGCCGAAAGTTCCACATCTTTCGGCAAGTTCGCAAATTAAACCCGATTCCATGTACGCTCTGACCAATTGCACCATTTATACAGGCGAAACCGTCCTTACCCAACACGCCGTGGTCGTTGACGGAGACCGCATCGACCGCATCGTACCTACGGAATTGATTCCGACCGACTTACCTATTTATGACCTGCAAAGTCACGACCTCACTGCAGGCTTTGTTGACATTCAATTGTACGGCGGGCAAACGGGCTTTTTGGTACGGGATTTATCGGCCGAATCGTTGGATGATATGGTCAATACTCACCAGCAAGACGGGACGGCGGCCATCATCCCTACCCTATATTCTACGTCTCGGGAACGGATTTTGAAGGCCATTGAAGTGACCAAAGCCTACATTGCGGCGGGAAAAACGGGGGTACTGGGATTACACATTGAGGGGCCGTTTATCAACCCTGAAAAGAGAGGCGCGCACAGCGCCGCGCAAGTACGTATCCCCACCGAAACCGAACTAGAGGAAATCATCGAGCAAAGCCAAGGGCTACTTACCCTGATGACGATTGCCCCCGAAATATGGCCTTTCCATCTTCTTGCTCGTCTCCAAAACAGCCATATCCAGCTCTCGATGGGGCATACCAATGCGACTTACCAACAAGCCAAGACTTTTTTTGCCTCGGGAATTTCGATGGCAACGCACCTTTACAATGCCATGCGGCCTTTTGAAAGCCGCGAACCTGGGGTAGTTTCGGCCATTTGGGACACGCCAACGGTGCACGCCAGCATCATTGCCGACGGTCACCATTGCGACTCCGCTACCATCCGCATTGCCAAGCAACTCATGGGCAATCGCCTTTTTTTGATTTCGGACGCTACTTTGGCAAAAATTGAGCCTCAACGCTTTGTTTTTGAAGACTTTACCGCTAACTACGACGGTCATCGCCTGCTCAACGACGATGGCAAATTGGCGGGTTCGGCCATCACGCTGCTCGATGCCGTCCGTTTTTGCGTCCAAACAGTGGGGATTCCCAAAGAAGAAGTTTTTAGAATGGCCTCAACTTACCCTGCACAAGTGGTGGGTGTTGGTGAGCGTTTTGGAAAAATCAAAGCAGGTTACACTGCCACGTTTGCCGTCCTCGACAACGACCAACGCCTCGTTTCTTTTTACCCACCTCGCTAATAAAACTTAAAATCTCTCCCAAAAACCACTACAATGAAACCAGAAAAACTAGCCTCCCTGACCGACGAGCAACTGCTCAAGCAGAAAAAAATAATCAAAAACACCCATAATATTATCCTAGCAGTGGGAACTTTAACCCTATTTTTCGCCTGTGTAATGTTTGGCTACCACGTTGGGAAAGACGCCGCCACGGGTGGTCAAAGTACCTTCAATTACAAGCCGCTGCTACCTGTTATTGTCTTCTTTATGCTTGGGTATGTAGTCGTTTCATCGGAGAAAAAATCCATTGACGACGAAATCAAGAAACGGAAGTTGGGGTAAACATTAGGATAGTTCAATAGAATCCCCAGATGAAGAACCTAGTCTTGGGATTCTATTGCCAATTTAGTAGATTTGACATTTACCTAGCGGCCCAAAAACCTAAACCATAGTATCTCAAGCACATGAGCCACCATTGCTTAAATTGTCACCAAACGTTAGAAAGTAATTTTTGCCCAAATTGCGGACAGAATGCAAAAACCCACCGTTTTTCGCTTGAACATTTCGTCCTACACGACCTTGTTCATGGAGTCTTTCACCTTGATAAAGGTTTTTTCTACACCCTCAAAGAGCTCTTTCTTCGCCCTGGGCACAGCATTAGAGCGTATGTGCAAGGCAAAAGGGTAAAGCACTTCAACTATTTTACCTTCATCATTTTAATCATTACGATTGGGCACTTGGTAGGTACTATGTCTAAAATCAATTTAATAGATACAACCAATTACTTCTCAGACGACCAGCGGTTATTAACAAAATTTGGAGAACTAATGCAGGCATATCCCAAGCTATTTACCCTCGCTAGAATCCCTGTTTTGGCCGTATTTAGCCTACTTTTTTTCAGAAAAAGTCAACAAAATTTTACCGAGCATTTGGTTCTTAATATCTACAAAGTCAGCGGCGAATTGTGTATCGCTATCGTTTTTACCCTCCTCGCAGCTCTCTTCAAAAATAGTATCCCTTATGCCTATTTTTTTGACGGGGTGGCTCTTTTTACGTTGATTTACTCAGTGTGGTTTTACTACCAGTATTTTTCCACCTTTGGCTACTCCAAAATGGGTTTATTCCTTCGTAGCCTACTTACCGCCATCATTATTACTGTCGCCATTTCAAGTATTACAGCCTTTGCGATTGGCATAAACGACGGATTCAACGACGCACACTGATGCCCATTCATAATTTTTCATCTACCCCTCCATCCACGCTTTAAAGTGCGGGGCTTTTTCGCGGCTTACCAGGATGTCGTGCGAGGGCTCGGGCTGAAGTTCGAGTTTGAGCTTGCCGTTGAAATAGGTATGAATCTTCTGAACTGCGGCTAACGAAGCAATGTACTGCCGATTGAGTCGAAAAAACAAGGCAGGATTGAGCAAGCGTTCCAGTTCTTCAAGGGTATAATCGACCAAAAACTGTCGGTTGTCGCTTCGGACTAAGCACACCATTTCGTTGGTGGTATAAAAATAAGCGATTTCCTCTTGAGGAATGGGCAACAGTTGGTCGTTGTAAGGCACCAAAAAGCGGGTTTTGTGCTTTCGCCCCACGGCAGGCATCGAGTCTAGCAGCGATTGTATTTTTAAGGTGTAATCATTGGCCGAAAAAACCCGTTGGCTTTCTTTAAACTTCGTAATCGCTGCTTCCAATTCTTGCGGTTTGATGGGCTTCAACAAATAGTCTATACTCTTGACTTTGAAAGCTTTGATGGCGTATTCGTCGTAGGAAGTCGTAAAAATAATGGGGCTAGGAATGGCCATTGATTCAAATATGGCAAAACTGAGTCCGTCGGAAAGCTGGATGTCCGAGAAGATCAAATCAGGTGCAGGATGCGTTGAAAACCAGCGTTTCGAGCTTTCGATACTGTCCAAAACCACCAAAATTTCGATTTCTTCATCAATTTTTTTTATCAACTTCTCAAGGCGTTCAGCGGCGGGGTATTCGTCTTCAATCAGGATGGCTTTCATGAATTTAGGCTTCTAACAACGGCAGTTTTACTTTAAATGTCCACTCATTTCGCAAGATTTCGACTTGCTGTTCGGTGAGTAATCGGTAGCGGTTGATGATGTTTTGGAGACCCACTTTGGTTGATTTTTCAAAAGTCTTTTTTTCTTGTAGGTTATTCTCGACCGTCAAGAACCCATCTTCTTGTACAATCCTGATTTTCAACGGTTTTTCTTTGGAAACTACGTTGTGTTTTATCGCATTTTCAATCAACATCTGAATACTCAACGGCGCTACGTGCAACTGGTTTTTATCGGTTGAAAGTTGGGTTTCGACCTGCAAATTTTCCCGAAAACGAATTTTATTGAGGTAAATATACGCGTCTAAAAACTGCATTTCTTCCTCTAACGTCACGGTATTTTTTTCCCGACTCACCAACACGTACCGATACACGTCTGATAGCTTGTCGAGGTAGTTTTGGGCGGGGCTATTTTCATCGTCGATGAGCGAAGCCAAGGTGTTGAGGCTATTGAACAAAAAATGCGGGTCTAATTGGTTTTTAAGCGCGTCCAATTGCGACTGTACATTTTCGCGAGCCAAGGCTTCGGTCTTTTGCACGTGCGATTTCCAGGATTGAAAGAAGAAGGCACTTTCGTACATCAACGTCACGATAATGGTCGGAATGAGGCTGATTTTAAATCCAATCAGCACCTCATTGATACGGTCGAAATTGGAGATTTGAGAACAAAAAAAGTAATCAATAAAAGCACTCACTACCAAGGTGTATGTCAAACCCAAGATGGTTTGCCTAATCAACCGACGAGCAGTTTGGCGATAATGCGGAAACTTCTTCCGCAGGTAAATAAAAATAGCACGGTTTCCCTCCCAAATCAACAACGTGTTCATAAAACACGAGCTTATCCAATAAAAAATATCTTTGGTGTTTCCACTCGTAAAAACTTCTTTGTGCATCACGATTGGAAGCAAAATACTTAAAAGTGGAATGCCAATTAGCCGTGCTTTGCGGTCGTTGATATAGGGAGGTTCCATGCGAAATTTCCTCATTTTTTATCAAAGATACGGAATATTTATACCTTTTGTTTCTTCAAAAAACACCTCCAATGACGTACTCGGCTCACCAAGTTCTTTCCAAAGTGCTTGGCCGTGAAAATCTTCGGTGGTACCTTCATAAAAGGCGAATAAGTCTGCCAGACTCTTCATAGTAGGCGAGAAAAACCCGATTGTTTTAACCATCCACAAGGGCAAAACTTGCAATTTTAGGGAAGGTTTTTGGGCTTTTAGCCGTTGATAAACGGCTTCATAGTCCATTTTTTCGCGTCCTTGTACTACGTAGTGTTGGTAATAAGCCGTTGGGTTTCCTACCGCTTTGGCAACCCATTGGGCATAATCCGTGGAATTGGTCCAATAAAACTCCACGGGTTTCCCTACCCACTGCAAGGTGTCTTTTTTGATGGCCCATTCGATGCTGTCCAAAAACCACGTTGGGTAAAAAATCGTAAACGGAATACCCGATTCTTCAATGAAACGATGCCCTTCGCGGCGGGTTTGATTTTGGTAAAACTCCTTGGGCTGACGAATCGACGGGTGAGCACCCAACGCACCAATTTTCAGAATTTGCTGCACGCCTACCGCTTGGCAGGCTTCCACGATGTTTTTGACCCCTTCTCGCTCCAAGAAGAACGAACTTTTCGCCTGATTTTCTTCGGCACTTAGATTGATATAAACGTACGTACTGCCTTTCAACGCGCGGGTCAAACTTGGTACATTTTGTACGTCGGCTACGGCAAATGTCACTTCTTTTGGGAGCGATTGTTTGGCTTTTTCAAGATTACGCACGACGGCCCGTACTTGATAGCCGTACGCCAAAAGTACCTTTACCACGGGTATAGCCAAACGCCCCGTAGCGCCTATGACTGAAATAATGGTTGTTGAGTTCATACTTTGAAAATTTGACAAATTAAAAGGTGAGGCGATAAAACGGAATGGGCAAAAATCCTTGCTGGTAAGCCGTCCCAATTTTATTTACGCGTGGGTTGTAAGCTTGTTGGAAAATATTCTGGTGATTAGTAATATTCTGTAAATCAATGGCCAACTCGTGCGTACTACGGCGACGATTGAGTTTATAACCAATCTTAAGGTCGGTGCGAAAGTAACCACTTTGTTGCTGCGTAAACGCCCGTGATTCGTCATAAATAGTGGTGTTAGCCTCGGCCGATGCCTCCAAATTGATGGGACGAATGTACTTCCCACCTGCCGAAGTAAGTTTCCAATTGATGCTCAACACGCCCCGATTGCCCAGCGGAATGTCTTTGCCCGCCAGCACATTGACCACATAACGGTTATTGAAAGGCGTATTGCGTTCGACACCATCGCTGCCTTTGTATTTTGAATCAAACAACGAGCCCGTTATCAAAAAATAGTAATTATTGGAGAAGTACTTTTCGAGGGTCATTTCAAGGCCATAGTTCCGCCCTGTCCCTTTGTTTACGAGGTTACCTACGTTGGTTGGGGCAAAATCAACCCCTTCAATGAGCACCGAATAATAGCCCAAACTCGGCTGAATCGGAAAGTTAAACAACGACTGATAATAGGCTTCCAACTTTAAACGAAGGTTTTCTCCGAGACTACGCTCATATCCCAAGACAAAATGGTGGCTTTTGGTAAACCCTAAGTCTTTGTTTGTCAATGAGTAGCTTCCGTTGGTATTTTGGGTTTGGTAAAAATACAGCAGCAGCGGCTGTAAATTACTGTGCAATCCGTAAGCGAGGTTGAACGTACTGCGGTCGGTGGCTTGGTAAGCCAGCCCGACGCGCGGTTCCAACGCCGCCGAGTTGTTGAGTTCATAATGCAAGCCCGTCAGCCCCGCATTGAGGGTCAAGTTTTGGCTAACACGGTGTTTCCACTGCACATACGCCTGGATGAGCATGGTTTCGCCGTCGGTATTGCGGAGCGTAACGGCGTTGGGATACTGGTTGGAATTCAGCAAATTAAAGCGATTTAAATCCACAATCACCCCCGCCGAAATTTTATCTTTGGCACTGATTTTATGATTGACACTGGCATTCAACGACAGCTTTTCGTTGGTAAACTCCGCCTGTTCTGCCAAAATCTCTTCCGAAATGACCTTTGTTTCAGGTTTATAAATTACGGTATCTCCTTTAAAATTTTGGTAACTTCTCGACGCCGAAAGGGTCACTTTTCCAAAGGTTTTGTCCGTAAAACGGTGCTCGTACGAAAGCGCCGCAATCCCCGTTTCAAAACGGACGCGGGTGTTGGTATTTTCGTCACCGTACGCATCCCCTTTCTCCGTGTCCACGTCTTTTCCCAAAAACGTGATGTTGCTTTTTCCCGCCAGCGTCCAAAACGACAATTGTCCTTTTTTACCTACTGGAACGTCCGTTTTAAAAGTAAAATCCTGATAATAAGGCGTTCCTGCAATGTCAAAACCCAAATTAGACATAATACCAAACAGCGAATAACGGTAGTTGAGCAAATACGACGCCTTCGATTTTTTGCTGTAAGGCCCTTCAGCACCCACCTCAACCCCGTTGAAACCTACTTGGGTCAAGAACTCGTGCTTTTCGTCGTTGCCTTTTCGTAAACGCAAATCAAACACCGACCCGAGGGCATTGGCATATTCGGCAGGAAACGCCCCCGACATAAAATCAGACTTGGCCAACAAGTTGGTATTCAGCATCGAAACAGGCCCACCCGACGTACCCAACGAGCTAAAGTGGTTGGGATTGGGGATGTTGACACCATCCAAACGCCACAGCAAAGAGGCAGGCGAATTCCCTCTGACCACAATGTCGTTTCTAGCATCGTTGGCACCACTGACGCCCGCGAAATTGGCCGCCATCCGCGACGGGTCGCCCAAACTTCCTGCGTATTTGAGGGTTTCAGAAGGAGCAAAAGGCCGTGCACTTACGGTTGACATTTCGTTGTTGGCCACTTTGTTGTCATCGCTTCGTTTGTACTTGACGGTCACTTCGTTGAGGTTTTTGAAGCTTTCAGTCATCGACAAGTCCAATACCACCTCTTTACCTGCATTAACAATCACGTCTTTGGCAAAAATGTCTTCGTAGCCGAGGTACGTCACCCGCAGCGATGCCCTACCGACATTCACTTTTAGCAAACGAAAATTTCCATCCGCGTCGGTGGTGGTTCCGTTGAGCGGATTACTTCCCACTACCACCACTGTTGCCCCCACCACGGGCGCTTTGGAAGCAGCATCGGTAATTTTTCCGCGTACAATTTGGGTAGATTGGGCGAAAGAATAATATCCCAAAAATAGGAGGAAGAAAAACATTGTTTTCATGGCTTTTTTGTTGTTGGTTTTCGGTTCAAAATTCCCCGAAAACCAACACTTACAAAACTCAACAGCAGGTGAAGTGGCAAAATCAATGGGTGAAATTCACACAACCACGGGTGAAACGCGCAGCAATACCGCTTTTTTGTCTATTTTTGTCCTCTGACCCATTCCAACTTTTTGTCTTTACGACTCGATGTATTCTATGAAGCGAAAACGCTCTTCGGCACACAAATCGGTATATCGCCTTTTACTCAAATCATTACTATTTTGTTTTTGGGGGATAGTAGCTGGAGGAATACAAAAGACCCAGGCTCAAAACAAAATCGACACCTACTTGTCTTTGCAGGGACAGGCGCGGATGGATAGTCTTTTGTTACTACAACATTTCGTCTGGTATAACTTAGATAGTACTTCCGCCTTTTCTCAAATTGATATTATAAGAAAGCATGCTCTTCAGTCCAACGATCAGTTGTTGGCTATTTATGCCGATTTTCTAAAGACGTATTACTTATTAGGAGGTAAGCAAAAGAACCTCGAAGCCGCTTATCCTCGTTTTCAGAATGTATCAAAAAATCTTAAAAAACTACCTTCAAGCACACTCAAAACAGCTTTAATGGCCGAGTTGGAACATAACATGGGGGTGACGCTGTACTTGACCCGCGACCCTTCCAGCAAATGTATCAACCATTTGTTGGCCGCTGATTTGGCCTTTCGGAAAATAGGCTACGAGCATTTTACTTTTGCAGGATATCGTTTTACGTATTTGGCCTTGTATTATTTAAAGCGAGCTTCGGACCCAGAAACCGCCTTAAAGTACTTAAAAGAAGGCGAGACTTACATTCAGAACGACCCCGTTGATTTTCACCGCATTCAGTTGTATCGCAATATTGCGTTGTGTTTGGTCGAAAAAAAGCAATACAAAGACGCCATTCGTTACAATCAGTTAGGTATTGCCCAGGTGCGTACTCGCAAAGACAGCCTTAGGATTGGTGCTTTAAATGGCAATATTGGCGAAATCATTTTGGCGCACTTTCCAAACCCCAAAGAAGCCGAGCCTTACTTTAAAAAAGAGCTGTGGTATCGGCTCCGTTTCAAACCTGACGGCTACGAAGACCTTTCCAAATTGTACAGTAATTTGTGCCAAGTGGCTGGCCATAAACGAAGTCCAGAAGAAGTGGCTCACTATTATAGCCAAGCCATAAAAATGGCCGAGCTCAACACCGACAAAGCCGCATGGTACCCCGCACACAGTGATATTTATCGGAGTAGGATGATTGCCGACACCCTGCTTGGCGACTATAAAAGTGCCCTAAAGCACGAATTTTTATTTCAGGATGCACAAAGTAAAATTAATAAAGAAGACCTAAGCAAGTCAGCGATTGAAGCTTCGGTTCGGTTTGACTCTGAGAAACTAAAACTACAAGCTGAACTTGCCAATCAACAAACCCAAAACTCGCGATTTTGGATTGCGTTTGTTTCTTTGTTGCTACTTGTGACGTTGTTGGTAGGGTATTTTATTTATTATCGCTTGCAAACTCGAAGGGAAGAATTAGCCCGTCAATTGCTATTTGAGCAAAAAGAAGCGGAACGTTTGGCGGAATTAGACACCCTAAAAACCCGATTTTTTACCAACATTTCACACGAGTTTCGTACTCCATTGACTTTGCTTTTATCTCCCCTCCAAGATTTACAAAAAGAGTTTCCTGGGCGTACTATTTTCCAAATGATGCAAAGAAATGCCGAGCGGTTGTTGTCATTGATTACGCAGTTATTGGATTTAAGCAAATTAGAAGCGGGAAAAATGGACGTTCAATTGCAAGAAGGCGATTTGTCCCAATTTTTACAGTATATATTTTCTTCGTTTGAATCTCTAGGACAAGACAAAAATATTCTGTTTCAATACCAACAAAGTCGTGAGCATCAATTTGCGTATTTTGATGCGGATAAAATTGAAAAAATCACAACCAATTTACTTTCAAATGCCTTTAAATTTACACCCGAAAATGGACGTATTCAGATACGAGCTGACTATACTGACACTTCATTATTGATAGAAGTCAAAGACTATGGTATTGGAATAGACAAAGAGCGTTTACCCAAAATATTTGAACGATTTTATCAAATTGATGACAGTACCCAACGTCATTATGAAGGAACGGGTGTGGGTTTAGCATTGGTAAAAGAGTTAGTAGAAGTATTAGGGGGAACTATTAGTGTAACAAGTGAATTAGGTCGAGGAACTACCTTTAACATTAACATACCTACTGAATTTTTAGATAAAAAACCAGAAAACGTAACAAACACTTTATATTTCAATAATACTACTAAAGCTCTTGACAATGTTTTAGAGAATAAAACGACAAACGAGGAAGAGCACCCCGTACTACTTATTGTAGAAGATAACGCAGATTTGCGCGCGTATATTCGTAGTCAGTTTGAATCAACGTTCTTTATTATTGAGGCAAAAGATGGAAAAGATGGGTTAGAAAAAGCGTTGGAGACTATCCCAGATTTGGCCATTTGCGACCTTATGATGCCCCATTTGGACGGGTTTGAATTTTGTAAGCAACTCAAAACCGATATGCGAACAAGTCACATTCCCGTCGTGATGCTGACTGCCAAAGCCGCCATTGAAGACCGTCTAGTAGGTCTTGAGTTAGGCGCCGACGATTATCTTTCTAAGCCATTCAATACCGATGAATTGCAAATTCGGGTTCGTAATTTGATAAAAATTCGCGAAAACATTCGCCAAAAATACAATGCGCCAAAATTCTTAACAACTGAGCCACAGCCAGAAATTCAATCTCAAACCCATGACAAGGAATTTTTAGAGAAAATAAATCATGTACTAGAGAAAAACATCAGTAATTCGGCTTTTGAAATGGAAAATTTAGCTAAAAGTTTATCTATTTCAAGCACTCAACTTCGTCGAAAACTAAAGGCGCTTACCAATCAAACCATCATTGAATACGTAAGAAATTATCGGCTTGATAAAGCAGCTCAGATGTTAAAAAATGGCGACGAGTCCGTTTCTGAAATTACTTATAAAGTTGGATTTGAAAGTCTCTCTTATTTTTCAAAAATATTCCAAGAGCGCTTCCAACAAAGCCCCTCTGATTGGAAATAAATTAACGTCCCCAATAATACTACAAAATAGACTTTCCAAGTTCTAGGTATAAGTACCTAAAACTTGGAAAGTTTCAATTAATTTTGCTCATTTAATTTACGAGAATTATTTCTTAATGACTTTCAAAACCTCCTGTTTGCCATTTGTAATGACCCGTAATAAATACAAACCTTCAGAAAGCATTTCGACGTTCATTTCTTCAAAATGAGCATTTGTTTCAGGGCTAAAAGTCCGACGCAATACCTGACGACCAGCAACATCCGTCAACGTAGTTTGCACCACTTGACCCTTGCTGTCTTGCACTTTTAAGCGCAGGATGTTGCTGACAGGGTTGGGGAGAACAGTGGCAAAAGACCCGTTATCGGTTAGCTGTTTTCCGTTATCCAACCCATTGCCCATTGCACCTTGCCATTTGCTTCTTGCCCCCTCACTCTCCGCTGTCCTCGCTGCTCCTACGCCTATTCCATCTTTCGACTGGATTCTGAACCAGTATTCTTGGTAGGCCAAAACGTTGCCTTGAGGCTTACGCGTCGAGGGGTAAATGCTGCCCCAGCCTTTTTGATCCCAATAACGAATGCCTAACTTGTACAAACCTTTGGGTAACCCTGCATCATATATGTTACCGCCCACACCGTTGTCTTGATAAAAGCCGTAAGCAGGGTGGTTTTGTCCGTACAACTCCGTCCAGCCTTCGCGGTTGGCGTACATAAAATACGGCGCGTTGTTCTCGTGCGTGTTGAACGAACGAATTGCCCCCATTTCTGGCGTCGCCAACATATCGAAGGTAAGCGAGCCGTCGGTGCTTAATCCGCAAGCTTCTACATTAATTGTCCAGTAACGGGGTGCCATTTTATTGGTATTTTCTACGTAAAACAAGGTCGGATTCACTTGCGTACTTTGCTCCAATTCGGGACCACCGTCACGGGCGATGAATTGACTCGTCCACAACGACTTATCATTCGCAGGCTTTACCGCTGATTTAGATTGTCCGACGTTGATTAACGTCACCACAAACGCATTCCAATACACATCTTTACGAACACTTTCTGAGCTTTGGCAACCACCTTCAAAAATACATTTCGCCCAGTACGTTTGCTTCGTTACGTTGCTAAACGCTACCTCAAAACTTGGCGCAGTGACACCCGTATTCCAAAACGTCTGACTTCCCGCGGGACAGTTGGCTGAAATCCTTACTGTTGTACCTGTGCAAACTATCTCTTGCGAGGCAGTAATCACGGGAGCTACTTGCGTTGGTGTTAACGTAAACGTTACCACATTACTTTTTTCGCTCACACAACCATTTCCCGTTTGGCAACGCGCATAGTACGACGTCGTCTGGCTGGGAACAGTCGAAGGCAGGCTTGGCAGAGCAACATTCGTTGTGGCATTGTACCAAACTGTCCGCAAGCTTCCGCAGGTTGACTGTCCACTGAAACTTGCTATCGCGTCACAACTGCTTGTCGATGACAATGAAACCGTCGGAGCTGTTGGAATTACCACCAATTTTAAGCGCATTACCCCTGATTCAGATTCCACACACGAAGGCGTTCCGTCTGATTTGCGGCAACGTACGCGGTAGTTGTGGAACTGATTGTCCACCAAGCCAACGGGCACACCTGTACTATATTCTCCACCATCAACTGAATAAAGAAGGATTTCACCAACAGCACAATTGGCATTAAATGTGAGCATAGTAGTCGCTAGGCTACACACTTCTTTCGTCTCGCCTACGGCAACTGTTACGCCATCTACCAACAACGACACATTTTGCGGAACGGATGCGCGGTTATTGATCGTCAATTCTATCACGCCAGAATAGGTCGAAACGCAATTGGCGTCACAAGCCGCTTGATAGCGGTGGGGTTGGTTATTGGACGGTTGGGAAACTGGTGCTGTCGCTGACCAGTCGCTCCATGCCCCACTGCCTACTTGTACGCGCCAAACAGGATTGCCTACAACACACGAACCCGAAACATTAAACTGCAAACCGTTAACTGGATTGGCATCTGTATCGCACAAAACTGGGTTATTGCCTTCGTTTAGGGTTTGTTGTAAAGCTAAAAGTGTAATTGTTGGTTTACCTTGGATGACCACATTCGTCGTCGCCATAACCGCCGAACAACCACCCGACGCGGGAATTGTGTACGTTACCGTGTAAGTCCCTGCCGTACTCAAACTTGGATTAATCGATCCCGTAGTAGCGTCAATACTCAAACCTGACGTTGAACTGAACGTCCCGCCGCTGCCCGTTAAGGTCACCAACGCCGATGTCACACTTTTGCAGTAGGGTGTGCCGCCGTAACTTATTGTTGCACTTGGAGCTTCGGTTATGACAACATTCGCAGTCACCGTAACCGCCGAACAGCCGCCCGACGCGGGAATCGTGTACGTTACCGTGTAAGTCCCTGCCATTGAAGTACTTGGATTAATTGTTCCCGTATTGGCATCAATACTCAAACCTGACGTTGAACTGAATGTTCCACCGCTACCCATTAAGGTCACCAACGCAGATGTCACACTTTTGCAGTAAGGTGTTCCACCGTAGCTGATGGTTGCACTTGGAGCCTCGGTTATGACCACATTCGTCGTCGCCGTAACCGCCGAACAGCCACCCGAAGCAGGAATTGTGTACGTTACCGTATAAGTCCCTGCCGTTGAAGTACTTGGATTAATCGTACCTGTATTTACATCAATACTCAAACCTGTCGTTGAACTAAACGTTCCACCGCTGCCCGTTAAGGTCACCACCGCAGATGTCACACTTTTGCAGTAAGGTGTGCCACCGTAACTAATGGTTGCACTGGGAGCTTCGGTAATGACCACGTTCGCCGTCGCCGTAACCGCCGAGCAGCCGCCCGAGGCGGGAATTGTGTACGTTACCGTGTAAGTCCCTGCCGTTGAAGTGCTTGGGTTAATCGTCCCTGTATTGGCATCAATACTCAAACCTGACGTTGAACTAAACGTTCCACCGCTACCCGTTAAGGTCACCAACGCCGATGTCACACTTTTGCAGTAAGGTGTTCCGCAATAACTTATTGTTGCACTAGGAGCTTCAGTTATGACCACATTCGCAGTCACCGTAACCGCCGAGCAGCCGCCCGACGCGGGAATTGTGTACGTTACCGTGTAAGTTCCTGACGTTGAAGTGCTTGGATTAATCGTCCCTGTATTGGCATCAATACTCAAACCTGACGTTGAACTGAACGTTCCACCGCTACCCGTTAAGGTCACCAACGCAGATGTCACACTTTTGCAGTAGGGCGTTCCGCCGTAGCTAATGGTTGCACTTGGAGCATCGGTTATGACCACGTTCGCCGTCGCCGTAACCACCGAGCAGCCACCCGACGCGGGAATCGTGTACGTTACCGTGTAAGTCCCTGCCGTTGAAGTACTTGGATTAATTGTTCCCGTATTGGCATCAATACTCAAACCTGACGTCGAACTAAACGTTCCACCGCTGCCCGTTAAGGTCACCACCGCCGATGTCACACTTTTGCAGTAAGGTGTGCCGCCGTAGCTAATGGTTGCACTTGGAGCATCGGTTATGACCACGTTCGCCGTCGCCGTAACCACCGAGCAGCCACCCGACGCGGGAATTGTGTACGTTACCGTGTAAGTCCCTGCCGTTGAAGTACTTGGATTAATCGTTCCCGTATTGGCATCAATACTCAAACCTGACGTTGAACTAAACGTTCCACCGCTACCCGTTAAGGTCACCAACGCCGATGTCACACTTTTGCAGTAAGGTGTTCCGCCATAACTGATGGTTGCACTTGGAGCTTCGGTTATGACCACATTCGTCGTCGCCGTAACAACCGAGCAGCCGCCCGACGCGGGAATCGTGTACGTTACCGTGTAAGTCCCTGCCGTTGAAGTACTTGGATTAATTGTTCCCGTATTAGCATCAATACTCAAACCTGACGTTGAACTGAACGTTCCACCGCTGCCCGTTAAGGTCACCAACGCAGATGTCACACTTTTGCAGTAAGGTGTTCCGCCGTAGCTGATGGTTGCACTAAGAACCTCAGTAATCACCACATTCGTCGTCGCCGTAACCGCCGAGCAGCCGCCCGACGCGGGAATTGTGTACGTTACCATGTATGTCCCTGCCGTTGAAGCACTTGGATTAATCGTCCCTGTATTGGCATCAATACTCAAACCTGACGTTGAACTAAACGTCCCGCCGCTACCCGTTAAGGTCACCAACGCCGATGTCACACTTTTGCAGTAGGGTGTTCCACCGTAGCTGATGGTTGCACTAGGAACGTCAGTAATCACCACATTCGTCGTCGCCGTAACCGCCGAGCAACCGCCCGACGCGGGGATTGTGTACGTTACCGTGTAGGTCCCTGCCGTTGAAGCACTTGGATTAATCGTCCCTGTATTTACATCAATTGTCAAACCTGTCGTTGAACTAAACGTTCCGCCGCTACCCGTTAAGGTCACCAACGCAGATGTCACACTTTTGCAGTAAGGTGTGCCGCCGTAGCTAATGGTTGCACTTGGAGCATCGGTTATGACCACGTTCGCCGTCGCCGTCACCGCCGAGCAGCCGCCCGACGCGGGAATTGTGTACGTTACCGTGTAAGTCCCTGCCGTTGAAGTACTTGCATTAATTGTTCCCGTATTGGCATCAATCGTCAAACCTGACGTCGAACTGAACGTTCCACCGCTGCCCGTTAGGGTCACCACCGCCGATGTCATACTTTTGCAGTAGGGTGTTCCGCCGTAGCTGATGGCTGCACTTGGAACCTCAGTAATCACTACATTCGCAGTCGCACTCACCGCCGAACAACCGCCCGACGCGGGAATCGTGTACGTTACCATGTATGTCCCTGCCGTTGAAGTACTTGGATTAATCGTCCCTGTATTTACATCAATACTCAAACCTGACGTTGAACTAAACGTTCCACCGCTGCCCGTTAAGGTCACTGCCGCCGATGTCACACTTTTGCAGTAGGGTGTTCCGCCGTAGCTGATGGTTGCACTTGGAACCTCAGTAATCACCACATTCGTCGTCACCGTAACCGCCGAACAGCCACCCGACGCGGGAATTGTGTACGTTACCGTGTAAGTCCCTGCCGTTGAAGTGCTTGGATTAATCGTGCCTGTATTTACATCAATCGTCAAACCTGTCGTTGAACTAAACGTTCCGCCGCTGCCCGTTAAGGTCACCAACGCCGATGTCACACTTTTGCAGTAAGGTGTTCCGCCATAACTGATGGTTGCAATGGGAACATCAGTAATCACTACATTCGCCGTCGCACTCACTGCCGAACAACCGCCCGACGCGGGAATTGTGTACGTTACCATGTATGTCCCTGCTGTTGAAGTACTTGGATTAATTGTTCCCGTATTGGCATCAATACTCAAACCTGACGTTGAACTAAACGTTCCACCGCTGCCCGTTAAGGTCACTGCCGCGGATGTCACACTTTTGCAGTAGGGTGTTCCGCCATAACTTATTGTTGCACTTGGAACCTCAGTAATCACTACATTCGCAGTCGCACTCACCACCGAGCAGCCGCCCGACGCGGGAATTGTGTACGTCACCGTGTAGGTCCCTGCCGTTGAAGTACTTGGATTAATTGTTCCCGTATTGGCATCAATACTCAAACCTGACGTTGAACTGAACGTTCCACCGCTGCCCGTTAAGGTCACCAACGCTGATGTCACACTTTTACAGTAGGGCGTTCCGCCGTAGCTAATGGTTGCACTGGGAGCATCGGTTATGACCACGTTCGCCGTCGCCGTCACCACCGAGCAGCCACCCGACGCGGGAATCGTGTACGTTACCGTGTAAGTCCCTGCCGTTGAAGTACTTGGATTAATTGTTCCCGTATTGGCATCAATACTCAAACCTGACGTTGAACTAAACGTTCCACCGCTGCCCGTTAAACTCACTGCCGCCGATGTCACACTTTTGCAGTAGGGTGTTCCGCCATAACTTATTGTTGCACTTGGAACCTCAGTAATCACTACATTCGCAGTCGCACTCACCACCGAGCAGCCGCCCGACGCGGGAATTGTGTACGTCACCGTGTAGGTCCCTGCCGTTGAAGTACTTGGATTAATTGTTCCCGTATTGGCATCAATACTCAAACCTGACGTTGAACTAAACGTTCCACCGCTGCCCGTTAAGGTCACTGCCGCCGATGTCACACTTTTGCAGTAGGGTGTTCCGCCATAACTTATTGTTGCACTTGGAACCTCAGTAATCACTACATTCGCAGTCGCACTCACCACCGAGCAGCCGCCCGACGCGGGAATTGTGTACGTCACCGTGTAGGTCCCTGCCGTTGAAGTACTTGGATTAATTGTTCCCGTATTGGCATCAATACTCAAACCTGACGTTGAACTAAACGTTCCACCGCTGCCCGTTAAGGTCACTGCCGCCGATGTCACACTTTTGCAGTAGGGTGTTCCGCCATAACTTATTGTTGCACTTGGAACCTCAGTAATCACTACATTCGCAGTCGCACTCACCACCGAGCAGCCGCCCGACGCGGGAATTGTGTACGTCACCGTGTAGGTCCCTGCCGTTGAAGTACTTGGATTAATTGTTCCCGTATTGGCATCAATACTCAAACCTGACGTCGAACTGAACGTTCCACCGCTGCCCGTTAAGGTCACCAACGCTGATGTCACACTTTTACAGTAGGGCGTTCCGCCGTAGCTAATGGTTGCACTTGGAGCATCGGTTATGACCACGTTCGCCGTCGCCGTCACCACCGAGCAGCCACCCGACGCGGGAATCGTGTACGTTACCGTGTAAGTCCCTGCCGTTGAAGTACTTGGATTAATTGTTCCCGTATTGGCATCAATACTCAAACCTGACGTTGAACTAAACGTTCCACCGCTGCCCGTTAATGTCACCACCGCCGATGTCACACTTTTGCAGTAAGGTGTTCCACCGTAGTTGATGGTCGCACTGGGAGCATCGGTTATGACCACATTCGCCGTCGCACTCACTGCCGAACAACCGCCCGACGCGGGAATTGTGTACGTTACCATGTATGTCCCTGCTGTTGAAGTACTTGGATTAATCGTCCCTGTATTGGCATCAATACTCAAACCTGTCGTTGAACTAAACGTCCCGCCGCTGCCCGTTAAGGTCACCAACGCAGATGTCACACTTTTGCAGTAAGGTGTGCCGCCATAACTGATGGTTGCACTTGGAACCTCAGTAATCACTACATTCGCAGTCGCCGTAACCGCCGAACAGCCGCCCGAAGCAGGAATCGTGTACGTCACCGTGTATGTCCCTGCCGTTGAAGTACTTGGATTAATTGTCCCCGTATTAGCATCAATACTCAAACCTGTCGTAGAACTAAACGTTCCACCGCTACCCGTTAAGGTCACTACCGCAGATGTCACACTTTTGCAGTAGGGTGTTCCGCCGTAGCTAATGGTTGCACTTGGAGCTTCGGTAATGACCACATTCGCCGTCGCACTCACCGCCGAGCAGCCGCCCGATGCGGGAATTGTGTACGTTACCGTGTAAGTCCCTGCCGTTGAAGTACTTGGATTAATTGTTCCCGTATTAGCATCAATCGTCAAACCTGACGTTGAACTAAACGTTCCACCGCTACCCGTTAAGGTCACCACCGCAGATGTCACACTTTTGCAGTAAGGTGTGCCGCCGTAGCTAATGGTTGCACTTGGAGCTTCGGTAATGACCACATTCGTCGTCGCCGTAACCGCCGAGCAGCCGCCCGACGCGGGAATTGTGTACGTTACCGTGTAAGTCCCTGCCGTTGAAGTACTTGGATTAATTGTTCCCGTATTGGCATCAATACTCAAACCTGACGTTGAACTGAATGTTCCACCGCTACCCATTAAGGTCACCAACGCAGATGTCACACTTTTGCAGTAAGGTGCTCCACCGTAGCTGATGGTCGCACTGGGAGCATCGGTTATGACCACATTCGTCGTCGCCGTAACCGCCGAACAACCGCCCGACGCGAGAATTGTGTACGTTACCGTGTAAGTTCCTGCCGTTGAAGTACTTGGATTAATTGTTCCCGTATTAGCATCAATACTCAAACCTGACGTTGAACTAAACGTTCCACCGCTACCCGTTAAACTCACTACCGCCGATGTCACACTTTTGCAGTAGGGTGTTCCACCGTAGTTGATGGTCGCACTTGGGACGTCAGTAATCACCACATTCGTCGTCGCACTCACCGCCGAGCAGCCGCCTGACGCGGGAATCGTGTACGTTACTATGTACATTCCTGCCGTTGAAGTACTTGGATTAATTGTTCCCGTATTGGCATCAATCGTCAAACCCGACGTTGAACTAAACGTTCCACCGCTACCCGTTAAGGTCACCAACGCCGATGTCACACTTTTGCAGTAAGGTGTGCCGCCATAACTGATGGTTGCAATGGGAGCATCGGTTATGACCACATTCGCCGTCGCCGTAACCGCCGAACAGCCACCCGAAGCAGGAATTGTGTACGTTACCGTGTAGGTCCCTGCCGTTGAAGTACTTGGATTAATTGTTCCCGTATTAGCATCAATACTCAAACCTGACGTTGAACTGAACGTTCCGCCGCTGCCCGTTAAGGTCACCAACGCCGATGTCACACTTTTGCAGTAAGGTGTTCCGCCGTAGCTGATGGCTGCACTTGGAACCTCAGTAATCACTACATTCGCAGTCGCACTCACCACCGAGCAGCCGCCCGACGCGGGAATCGTGTACGTTACCGTGTAAGTCCCTGCCGTTGAAGCACTTGGATTAATCGTCCCTGTATTGGCGTCAATACTCAAACCTGACGTCGAACTGAACGTTCCGCCGCTACCCGTTAAGGTCACCACCGCAGATGTCACACTTTTACAGTAAGGTGTGCCGCCGTAGCTAATGGTTGCACTTGGAACCTCAGTAATCACCACATTCGTCGTCGCCGTAACCGCCGAGCAGCCGCCCGACGCGGGAATCGTGTACGTTACCGTGTAAGTCCCTGCCGTTGAAGCACTTGGATTAATTGTTCCCGTATTTACATCAATCGTCAAACCTGTCGTTGAACTAAACGTTCCACCGCTACCTGCCAAGGTCACCACCGCGGATGTCACACTTTTGCAGTAGGGTGTATTGGCATAATTGATACTTGCCGACGGAGGTGGATTTACCGTTACACTGCCCGTTATTATATTTGACGTGCAACCTGAGCTTGAACTGCTTACGGTCAACGTGTAGTTTATTGAACTCCCCGACGCTGGCTCACTCAGATTCACCACAATAGGCGTGGCAGGCAACGGTGCATTGCTGACCGTAGTGATGCCTGCCCCCGAAATCGAATACGTTGTCGGTGTGCCTGAAGGAGCAGAGTAGGGTATTGTGAATGAGGTGGCTCCAGTGCAAATAGCGGGACTTGGACTGGTAGTAATCGTCGGCGGCGCACTCAGCGTATGACTCACTGAAGCTACATATGAACATCCGTTGGCTGCATCATTTACCGAAAAATAATTAACGTACGTCCCTGGAAAACTGCGCGTGCTACTAAAGGTGTTGGACGCTAATTGATACGTCCCCGATGGCGACGTTAAGGATGCTTCTTGATACCAAGTTGTGCCTATACCCAACGCATTGCTACTCCCAATTTGCAGCGCTGGACTACAACCAGAAAAAGGTGCAGCAATTATTCCATTATTGACTACATTGGGTATTGGATTCCCAATGGGATACTCAATGATACCATTGTTAACCAAACCCGAACTTCCATTGGTATGTGACGCTGACGTAGTCACTTTAAAGTAACCCGAATTGGTAAAAGTATTGGAATTGCTAATAGAAGCAGCCACAATTAGCGTAGCGCAAGCCGAGTTAGTCAAATTCCCTTGATTATTAATTTCTGTAAAGGGCGCACCTGCATTGGTATTAATGGTTATTTTAGCATTATTGGTTATGGTGCCATAATTAAAAATACTACTTGAAGTAGCACGGTCGATACTTAGTTCTCCTCCCGCGTTATTGTTGAAGGTTCCGCTGTTAGAAATCCCAATAAAACCGATACTTCCAGTAGCCCCCAGTGTAATTTTGGAGGAATTGATGAACGTGCCAGTAGAGACACTAATGGCGATTTGGGTAGTTCCGTCAATGATAATTTCCCCGCCACTATTATTCGAAAAGGTAAGATTAGTTGATGGAGTGAAATCAATACCCCGTCCCACAGCCCCATTGGCGCCCAAGATGATTTTACCACTGTTGGTAAAATTACCAGAACTACTCAGCGCGGTTGATGTAGTTTGGCTAATGTTGATTTCTCCGCCCGATTGGTTGGTAAATGTACCCGCACTGGCTAATCCTAGCGAACCCGCGAGTGCGCTTGCGTCGATGAGGATTTTGCCCGAATTGTTAACAGAATTTAAAACTAAATTATAAAATCCGACCCGTAAGAAGCGATCGATACGAATTTCCCCTGTATTGGTAAAAGTACCGTAGTTGAGTACCGCATCGTCACCAACGCTGGACGAATTACCAAGAACAAGTAAGCCGTTGTTGACCAATGTGCCACCACGCACTATCAAAGCCGAAGTGAAAGGAGCTGAATCGACTTTTGAGCCATTGATGGTCAGGCTTCCCGACGCGTTTATCGTTAGCCTTGCACTTGAGGCTACCTCCACCGTCTTGGCAACGGCCGCCGTTCCTGCCATAATCACGGGTTTATTGGTCGTATTGGGAATCATCACGTCGTCACTGGTGGTAGGAACTGAGCCATCCTGCCAGTTGCCCGCCGTCGCCCAATCGGTTGAAACGCAGCCCGTCCAAGTATCCGTCGTAGTCGAGGCCGTAAAGGGCGAAGCAAGAGTTACTGGATTACTTCCGTAAGTAGCTTCGCAGCTAGTCAAGGATTGGAAACGAGCTTTTAGGCGATAATTACCCGCTGCTAGGTTGCTAAATGTCGCACTGCTTTGCCACGTATTGCCATTATCAATGCTGTATTCAAGAGAACCACTGGGTGTAGCATTGACCACAATCGTTCCCGTGGGCGTACTACAGCTTGGCTGCGTGACAGTGGGAGCTGTAAAGGTAATGACTGGATTAACAGTCACGCTGACAGGAGTAAAACTACTCGTACAACCATTGTCTTCGCACCTAACGCTGTAATTGGTATTTGCGGTTAGATTTGAGGTGGTAAAGGGCGAACCTGCTCCCAAAAACATTGTACCACTCGCATTATACCAAGCTACCGTCCCAATAGCACAGGTAGCAGTCAAAGACGCAGTGGTATTATTACAAATCGTTGGGTTATTGGTATTTGTTGGCGCTGAACCTAACGGGCAGTTTTCTTGTAAATACCCAATTGAACTAGTAGAACCATTGTAGTAGGCAATGCTAGCTCTACCATTTATCTCAGCAAGTACGTTATGAGTACTAATTACAGAGGAGGTAGTTGCTATGTTGAGAGGGCTTCCCCAAGCATTTCCATTAGTATCTAAAGCCCTTATGTAATAGACTCTTGCATCATCACCACTATACACAATTGCAGGATTCCCGTTGATAGTTGTATGATCAGTGTTATATCCAAAATTACTACTAGGGTCGCTATGAACCATTATTGGAGCTCCCCATGAAGCACCTGAGACATCATTGGCTCGTACGTATCGAATACCATTTTTTAATCCACCACCATCGCCCACAAAAGCAATAGCAGGATTTCCATTCACTTTTTTTAAAATCGGGGAAGTTCCCGTATTTCCTAATGATTCGACTGTGATTGGGCTGTTCCATGCAGTTCCGTTTGCGTCAGCTGCATACATGTACATCAAATCAAAAGAGGAAGTGTTACGATAAGCGATGGCTGGCACTCCATTTATTTCTTGAAGAGACGGTGTGGAGGCATTGAGAGAGGCAAGAAACACGGGAGTATCCCAGGCAGTACCATTGGCATTAGTAGCGATAGTAAACTCCAAATTAACACTTCCAGTTCTATAGGTAATAGCTGGCTTGGAATTAACAACGGCTAAACTTGGGTCTGCAAAACCAGCCCCTGTCGAGCTCCTTACCTCCACTGACGTCCCCCAAGAAATTCCATCGACATCATTTGAACGTATATAACGAACTTTAGAGACTAAACCTTCAGTGGTAGCCACTACAACAGCTGGAAACCCATTAATGATTTCTAAGTTATAGAAACCATTAATGGCAGTTACTCCAGTAATAAGGATTATTGGAGCCCCCCAGCTGGTTCCTGACGCATTATTGGCTCTAATATAACTTATGCTTGTATTGCTACTTTTGTAAACCAATGCTGGCTTCCCATTGACAATCTTGTGGGAGTTGGAGCTTGAGTTGAGGGAAACCCCCGTGACTGCGGTTACCGCAGGATTAAACGTCTGGGAAAGAACAGAATGGCCCAGTAACGATAAAAATAAAAGGTAAAAGAGCTGTTTCATGCTAAAGGAAAGTTGGGTTGAGTGCCTCCACAAAAATGCTTAGTAAGGGCACTTTTGGGGTAACTCATATTCAGCATCTACTACCATTTTTTCAGCATTTGAATAAAAAAAGCCCCAAAATGGGGCTTTTTGATCCTTTACTTCTACTGAATTGGCACATTTTATTCAATGAAGTTATCCTTGATAATCGGAAGGCAACACTCCAAATTCATCTTGAAAAACTTTGGCAAAATACGACATGTTCTCAAAGCCCACCTCCAGCGCGATTTCCGAAACGGGGCGGTTACGCTGGAGAAGCATTTCGGCCGCGCGCTGCAAACGGTGGTGGCGAATAAATTCGACAATGGTAAAGTTGGTAAGCGCCTTCAGCTTTCGGAGCAATTGCGATTGGCTGAGGTTCATGGCACTACTAAACTGCTCGGCGTTAAAGGTACTGCTGCCGAGGTGCTGTTCTACAATTTTTTTAGCTTTTTCTACAAAAGCAACGTCCAATGGATTGATGACAGCCGTTTCGGATTTTGCTACTTTTTGCTTGCCACTAAAATAAGCCCGTAGCTTCTCTTGTTTCTCCAATAAATTTTTGACCCGAACCCTGATTTCGTCGGTATGAAAAGGCTTCACCAAATAATCATCAGCTCCTAGTTGAAAGCCCTCAATTCGACTTTCGACGTTGGCTTTGGCAGTGAGCATAATAACAGGAATGTGGCTGGTCTTTTCGTTGCTCTTCAACTGCCGACAAAACTCAAAACCGTCCATACGGGGCATCATCAAATCGCTAATGATGATATTGGGAATGTGGGCCATGGCCTGCACTAGCCCCTCTTCTCCATCTTGGGCTTCAATAATTCGATAATCGGGCTCGAACAACCCTCGGATATAAGACCTGATGTCGGCATTATCGTCAATCAATAACAATACGTTTTCGTTGGAGGTCTCCTCTACGGGTGTTGGTAACAAAATCGGATGCGGCTCCAGTTGCACCTTCTTCGGCCCGAACACCTTTTCAGGAATTTTTGGGTGCGATTTCCACGTCAATTCGTCGATAGGTAACCGAACAACAAACTGGCTTCCTACTCCTACTTTGCTTTCTACCTGAATGGAACCTTTCATGACTTCAACCAGCTCTTTGACCAACGCTAAACCAATGCCTGTCCCCTCATAGCTCCGTTTTTGGTCGGATTCTACTTGGTAAAAACGGTTGAAAATTTGGGGGAGCTTTTCGGGTTTAATCCCAATACCCGTATCTGAAATGGCAATGATAACCCCCTGTCCTTCAACGGGAGAGGTGTATTGTACATCAACCTTTACAGTTCCTCCTGTTTCGGTAAACTTGAAGGCATTGGAAAGGAGATTAGTAATGATTTTTTCTGTTTTATCCGTGTCTAAATATCCCCACGCTTCATCCTGATTTTGAGTTACTACAAAGTTAATCTGACGGCTTTCGGCCAAGGAAGTAAACGAGCTCGTCAGCGTCCGCAAATACCGAACAACCTCCAGATGCGTAAGTTCAGGGAGCATTTGCCCCGCTTCTAGCTTGCTGATGTCAAGCAATTGATTGATCAGTTCGAGAAGGCGCTGGGCGTGACGGCGAACCAACGGAAGACGACCGTCGCTGGGATGGTCTTTCAAAAGTTGCTCAACAGGTCCCAAAATCAAGGTAAGTGGCGTACGGAACTCGTGGGAGATATTGGCAAAGAAATTGGTTTTCAACGCATCAAGTTCCGACATCCGACCTGCTTCAATTTCTTTGAAACTCAATTGCTCCTGCAAACGAACTCGGTTGAGCTGGTTTTGATTCCAACGATAAGCAACATAAGCAACAATGGTCAAGTAGAGTAAATAAGCCCACCACGTTCGATAAAAAGGAGGATTTATTTGAATTGCTAAGGAGATGGGTTTTGTCCAATTTTCACCGTCGGTCGTACCCATGACTTTCAACGTATAATGACCGCTGGGAAGCTGGGCAAAATTGGCTATGTGTGTTGTTCCTGCTTCCACCCAGTCTTTGTCAATTCCCTCTAGTTGGTAACGGAAACGGTTTTTTACGGGGTTGGTAAAATCCATGACGCCAAATTCGATGGCCAGTTGATTCTGATGGTGTGCCAACTCCAGTGAAGGCAGGTATTCAATGGCTTCGCTGAGAAGCTGCGTTTCGTCCCCAACCTCAATGAGTTGATTGTTGATTTTTAGGCTCAAAAGCCGCACTTCAGCCTTAGAAGCGGCCCTTGCGATGTTGGAAGCCCTGAATACATTGAAACCATTGATACCGCCAAATAACAACTCGCCCGAAGCTCCTTTAAAATAGGAATTGGTATTAAACTCATCGTCTTGCAAACCATCTGACTTATTGAAATTACTAAAAATCAGCGTTTTAGGATTAAGTTGAGCCAAACCCCGATTGGTTCCCATCCATAAATTTTTATCATCGCCTACCAATACACCATAGACCACCTTATTGGGGAGTCCTCGTTTTTCGGTAAAATGCTCAAACTGATTCGTTGCTTTATTGAGGCGCTCAAGCCCGCCGCCTTTGGTGCTTACCCAGAGGTAGTTAGTGGGTTGAATTGGGTCATTGACACAACCCGAAACCACGTCGTTGCTGAGGCTATTTCGGTCATCAGCATTGTTTTTGAAGAGACTAAATCGGGGGTTTTCTAGGATATTTTCGACTTTGATAAGTCCTTTTTGGGTACAAATCCAATACACATCGGGGGTGTCTTCGTACATGTAAAGTACTTCAATAGTCGAGCCTTGTTGTGGCAGTAGCGATTGATAACTGAATTTTTTAAACTGCCCTGCAAGGGGGTCAAACCGCAGTAAAACCCCATCAACTAACCCCAGCCAAAGGCGACCCTTTTTATCTTCCAACATCCTAACGCTCAGGTGTCTGTCGGTATAGGGCATGGGTAAAGGGTAGCGAGCAAGAAGCTTTCGTTCATTGGACAGTTGAAAAAGATAACGGGAAGAATCTTCCCTGGCCATGAGCCAAAATTGTTGTTTTCGGTCCTGATACAAGAAGTCGTGGTTGTAGCGAGCAGCAGCAACATCTGGAGAAAAAGGCTTGAATGAAGTAGGACTTTCGAGTTGGTAATACTGGTAAGCGGGTTTAGCATTTCCGTGAAAATAAATGCGCTTTTGACTGTCTTGCAGCAAATAGGAAGGAGAAAAATCGGGCAAATAAGCTTTGAATTGCTTGATTCTTGGGTTGAATTTATACAGTCCGTACCCCCTAGTTCCTAGCCAGATATTTCCCAAATTATCCATGCGAATGGTATTGACGCGTTTTTGGTCTGGCACGGTCGAGTACTTATTTTTTGCCGTCAAACTATCTTGTTGGAGCAGCTCTTCGGGCTTCATCAACCAAAGGAAATTTTGGTTACAAATAGCAATGGTGCCGTCCTTCAAATGTCCTATTTTTTTATAATCTCCTTCTGCTACGTGGATTGTTTTTTTGATGCCATTTCGCCAACAAATAAGCTCGTGGTCTAGCATCACCCAATAGTTTTTTTGGTGGTCGGGCAGAATGTAAAAATCTCGGTTTCGTGATTTATTGCCAATCCATTTATCCAAAAAACCGCACAAATTTTGCCCCCAAGCCCCGTGTAATCCTGAGTGTTGATGTCGAGAAATAGGCGGAAAATAAGAAGGACCCAACGAACCAATGTTGAGTTGCTTCGTGGCTTGTTCGCTGACCGTAAAACGAGGGGGAATGTTTATTTTAAAATGAACGGTGGGTTGGTCGGTCATTATCCAAATATTACCTTGGGTGTCTTCTTCGAGTTGAACAATGTTATAATTTCCCGTGCTAGGTTGGTTTGGTGAGGCAATACTAATCCGATAAAAGCGCTGATACACAGGGTCGAACAAGTTTAAGCCGTCTTTTTCTGTGCCAATCCAGAGTCTATCGTGGCTATCGTAAAGCAAGGCAGTGCAGGTATTGCTCGAAATACTGTACGGGTTGTAGGGGTCGTGGGTGAAAACCTTAAAATTATAGCCATCGTAGCGATTCAAGCCATCTTTGGTCGCTACCCACATAAACCCACGTTGGTCTTGTGCCAAATCATACACCATTCCTTGCGACAGCCCTTCGGATAACCCTATCGGTTGCCACCCTTGCGCTTGCAAGTGAGTTGGAAGAAGGAGTACAATTACTATACGGATAAAGAATTTCATCGTCCTGAGTTATCCCCCCAAAATAGCAACTTTTTGAAAAAATATAAAATCTAACCTACTCAACAGGGCGTCCATATTCTGAAGGAAGCATTCCAAACTCTTCTTGGAACGATTTGGAGAAGTAGGACAAGCTTTCAAACCCTACTTGGTAGGCGATTTCTGAAACCGTCAAGGTTTCTTTTTGCGCCAATTGGGCAGCCCGTTGCAGTCGTATTTTGCGGATAAATTCCGTCGCGGAGGTACCCGTCAAGGCTTTTAGTTTACGGTGTAAATTAGTACGACTTATTTTCAATTCTTTACAAAGCCCTTCGACGTCGAAGTTACTTTCGCTCAAATGCGCCTCGATGACCGACCGTATCCGCTGAATAAACTGGTTATCCAACTGCTGCGACACTTCGTTACCGACCGTAGGTTCGCTCGGTAATGCCGCCGAACGCAGGCTAAATTTCTCCCTGAGCAGGTTACGCTGCTGAAGTAAGTTTTTGACCCGAATCAACAATTCTTCTTTATTAAATGGCTTTTGCAAATACTCGTCAGCCCCTAAACCTAGCCCCTCTAGGCGGTCGGTCAAGGTGGCTTTGGCGGTGAGTAGTACCACGGGAATGTGGCTCGTCCGTACGTCGGTTTTTAGGCGTTCACATACTCCAAATCCATCGAGGCGCGGCATCATCAAATCCGTTATCACCATGTCAGGGACTATTTGCAAGGCCATTTCCACGCCTTGTTGGCCGTCATTGGCCTCCATGACTTGGTACTGTGTCTCAAAAATTTTGCGCAAATAAAGTCGCAAATCGGGGTTATCTTCCACAATCAGTAACACAGGCTGCTCATCCGTTGGGGCAAGATTTTGGTCGTGCACTCCCTCCTCAGGCAACAACATCGAAATGGCCATTTCGGTATGGGTGGTTTCAAAAATTGGCTCCGTCGAAACATTTTTTTGTTGTGAAGCCGCCAAAGTAAATGCTACCCGAAAAGTAGTGCCTTTGTTTACCTCACTTTCCACCGAAATCTTCCCTTTTAGAATTTCGACCAATTCCTTTACCAAAGCCAACCCGATTCCTGTTCCTTCATAGTTGCGGTGCGACGTATCATCGACTTGGTAAAAGCGGTCAAAAATACGCGGTAGTCGCTGGCTATCAATCCCAATACCGTTATCAGAAACCGTCAATACCACGTCTATCGTAGTATCTTTAGGCGTATATTCTATATTCACCTCTACCCTTCCGTTGGTTGGTGTGAATTTAAAGGCATTGGATAGTAAATTGGTCGTAATTTTTTCCAACTTGTCGGCATCGAATTTCGCGGCTAGACTGCGGTAGTTTTGATAGACATTAAAATGCAGGTTTTTATTCTGCGCTAACGTTTCAAATGAACCAAAAATATACGAAAAAAACCGAGAAATATTCCCTTCTTCAATTTCTACTTTTAATTCCCCCGCATCAAATTTTGACAAATCCAACAACTGATTGATTAGCGCCTGAAGTCGGTTGACGTTCCGTTGCATCACCAGCACGAGGTCTTCGTTGGGGAATTTTTTGCGTAAATCTGCCAAAGGCCCCACCAACAACGTCAAAGGTGTCCGAAATTCATGGGAAACGTTGGTAAAAAAACGCGTTTTGAGCACGTCTAGTTCTTGCAATTTTTCGGCCTCTAGTTTTTCCGTCAACAACGCCTTTTCTGTTATAACTTTTTCTTTTTCAGTAACATCAATAATTTTTCCCAATACCAACGATAAAGCGACGATTTCGATAAAATTGGTAAAATAAATGAGCGGGTACGTCCACGAAAAATTGATAACACCCAGTGCTTGAAGGTTCAGAAATAGAAAAGGCACCAACGTAATAAAGCATGGAATCAGTAGGTATCGGTTGAAAACCACCTGCTTAATAATCGCATACAAGGTCGTTGAAATCAAGAGGGCTTCCGTAAAAAGGAATAAGTAATTGTTGAATTCGAGCAAATGTGTGCGCGGCCACCACAATACAGCCAATACCTGTCCCACACTCAGAAATACTACACTCAGAAACACCCACTTCAGCTTAGGAAAGTGCAAAGGAACTTGGAGCAATGAGTACATAAATAGTGTATAAGTAGCAGGCATAAGCTGGTAAAAACCCGAATTGAGGACTTTGGCCAACCACGGAATGTCACTAAAATAGGCTCCAATCAAACCCATAGAACCCAATACCGACAACGTAACTATGACTGTATGAAAGGCATACCAACGAAAAGAAGTGTTGCGGATGTACAACGCCAAAATGATGTTGTAAAGCACCCTCAGCAACTGAATCCCGATTTCCATCCAAATCGGAGCCAAACTCGTTGATACCTGATCGATATACACTTGGTGGGTCATCAACGTAAGTTGTCCTACGACGCTCTCATCGGCCTGTAAACGAACATAGTACGTAAGTGTCTGATTTTTAGGAAGCAACCCAAGTTTAAAAACGGGCAGTTGCCCTTGGTATTTTTTCTGAGCGTGCGGCGTAAGCATTCCCCCGTATTGGATTTGGGCGCTTCCGTTGGGTTGTGGTACGTACAAATCCACGTGGTCTTTGAGGCCATCACTCCAAACCATGTACCAGTTATTGTGGTTTAGACGGCTCTGATTATCTATTTGAACCTTAAACCAAAACACATCCTTAGAAAAAGCATACTGAAACGCAGACGCATTAACAGGCATAAATTTTTGCTTTTGAACCTCCGCAAAACCCATTTTTTGGGTAGGGTCGCGAAACACGCCTGCAAATTGACTCAGGGGAAGTGACGACACACTGTCGTTAATTGTAATTGCCTTTTGTGCAAACAATTGTTGATAACCTATAAATATAAAGCAGACAACAATTAGTTTAAAGTTCATAACAGTCAAAATAGGGCAAATAGCGCATTCGGGTAAAATAGAGACACAAATAACGACAAAATTTATTTTTAACCTAAAATTGTTTTTTTTGCCTTTTTGTTTTTTTCTTCTAAAAAGGTATATTTTTTACTTTTGTTTTCACAAGAAAGGGTTGCCTGAATGTAACAGCCATTCAAGCAACCCCTTATTTTACTCCGTTAAATATGACTTACTGCTGCACCTTCACTACCTTCAAAGTAGCTTGTTGATCAGCCGTCGTCACCTTCAAGAAATACATTCCCGTCGGCAACTCACTCACGCCAAATTCCTCTTGGTGCGTGTTGGTATCGGGAGTAAATTGACGGCGCAGCACCTCCCGACCCGCAGCATCCATCAACGTACTTTGCACCACTTGCCCCTTGCTGTCTTGCACTTTTAAGCGCAGGATGTTGCTGACGGGGTTGGGTAGAACGGTGGCGAATGCGCCGTTATCGGTTATCGGTTGTCCGTTATCCGCCCCTTTGCCATTTGCCTCTTGCCCTTCGCCTCTTGCTCCTTGCCCACTTGCCACTTGCTCCGCTGTCCTCGCTGCTCCCACACCTACTCCATCTCTCGACTGGATTCTGAACCAATATTCTTGGTAGGCCAACACGTTGCCTTGTGGCTTGCGGGTCGAGGGATAAATACTGCCCCAGCCTTTTTGATCCCAATAACGAATGCCTAACTTGTACAAACCTTTGGGTAACCCTGCATCATATACGTTACCTCCCGCACCGTTGTCTTGATAAAAGCCGTAAGCAGGGTGGTTTTGTCCGTACAGCTCCGTCCAGCCTTCGCGGTTGGCATACATGAAATACGGTGCGTTGTTCTCGTGCGTATTGAACGAACGAATTACTCCCATTTCGGGTGTCGCTAACATATCGAAGGTAAGCGAGCCGTCGGTGCTTAATCCACAGGCTTCTACGTTAATCGTCCAGTAGCGGGGTGCCATTTTGTTCGCGTTTTCAACGTAAAACAAGGTCGGATTCACTTGCGTGCTTTGCTCCAATTCGGGACCACCATCGCGCTTGATGAATTGACTTGTCCACAACGACTTATCGTTGGCTGGTTTCACCGCCGATTTGCTTTCGCCGATATTGATCAACGTTACTACAAAAGCATTCCAGTAAACATCCTTACGAACACTTTCTGAACTTTGACAACCGCCTTCAAAAAGGCACTTGGCCCAGTAGGTCTGCTTGGTCACATTGTTGAACGCTACTTCAAAACTTGGCGCAGTGACCCCCGTGTTCCAAAACGTCTGACTTCCTGCGGGACAATTCGCCGAAATCGTGACCGTTGTGCCCGTACACACAATCTCTTGCGAAACCGTAATCACGGGCGCGACTTGCGTTGGCGTTAGGGTAAACGTCACTACATTACTTTTTTCGCTCACACAACCATTTTCCGTCTGACAACGAGCGTAGTACGACGTCGTTTGACTGGGAACAGTGGCGGGTAAGCTTGGCAAAGCAACATTCGTAGTGGCGTTATACCAAACTGTACGCAAGCTTCCGCAAGTTGACTGTCCACTGAAACTGGCCGATGGGTTACAACTGCTTGTCGATGACAACGAAACCATCGGCGCGGCTGGAATTACCACCAATTTTAACCGCATTACCCCCGACTCTGACTCCACACACGATGGCGTTCCGTCCGATTTGCGGCAGCGTACGCGGTAGTTGTGGAACTGATTGTCCACCAAGCCAACGGGCACTCCTGTACTATATTCTCCACCATCAACTGAGTAAAGAAGGATTTCACCAGCAGCACAATTGGCATTAAAAGTTAGGTTAGTATTGACCAAACTACACACTTCCTTCGTCTCGCCTACGGCAACCGTTACCCCGTCCACCAACAGTGACACATTCTGAGGAACAGAAGAGCGGTAATTTATCGTCAACTCAATCGGCGAAGTGTAAGTACTTGGGCAACTCGCCTCGCAGGCCGCTTGGTAGCGGTGGGGTTGGTTATTGGACGGCTGGGAAACTGGTGCTGTCGCCGACCAGTCGCTCCATGCGCCACTGCCCACTTGTACTCGCCAAACGGGATTGCCCACCACACACAAACCCGAAACCGTAAACTGTAAACCATTAACAGGATTGGCATCAGTATCGCAAAAAGTTTGAGAGTTGCCTTCATTTAAGGTTTGTTGTAAAACTGAAAGTGTAATAGTTGGTTTCACCTGTACGACAACCACCCCGTTTGTTGAAGTTTGGGCTGCACAAACCCCATTTTGTACGACTGCTCTGTAATACGTGTTTTGGGCAATGGAATTCGGCACAAACTCCGAAGTAGTATTCGCAATATCGACGGATGTACTAAAAGACGCATTGGCAGCCGATTGCCACTTTAGAATCGTCCCTACTTGTCCCACCAATCGAAGTTTCGTTGTTTTTGCCTCCACACACAATGTCGTTGAACCTTCGACTATTCCACCTACCGTCGTTGGGGTGACGGACACAGTGCCAGTTACAGCATCAGAAGTACAGCCAACCGCCGATGCGACCGTCAAGCTGTAAGCAATCGTGGTAGCGCCTGGGCTGACCGCCGCCGTCAAGGACGAGGTAAGTATTGGTGCATTTTGCACGGCATTGATACCAACGCCCGACAATGAATACGTAACAGGGGCATGAGCAGTGGTGGTATAAGGAAGCTCTAACGTCGAGTTAGTGGCACAAATGGCAGCGATAGGCACCGTTGAAATCGATGGTTTAGGATAGACGACCAAAACACCCTGGGCATAGGGACGGCAAGTGTTGTCGTTGGGAAGGGTGGACAGAATAGCATATACGTAGTAGGTTCCCGCAGGAAGGGTATTATTTGATAAAACGGCCGTTCGTTTGTCGTCTTGTAAATTAGCAAAATCTACACTCCCTATGCTCGTTCCACCCGTGTAAGGATCGTTGGTAGGAGAAGAAAAATAGACAAATTTGACCCCATAATCCACTCCTGCCACGTCAAATGACTCCATGCTTGACATATTTTTTGCACTCATGCTAAAGGGACTGTTGGCGCATATTAGCGTTTGCGGTAATTCCAACGTTGGTAAGATGGGACAGCAATTGGTGATAAGGGTAAGCCTAGCTGGTAGCGTACCTGATGTAATACAATTCAAGTAATCAAATTCATACTTGATGTAGAATATGTTGGAAAACATATTCCCTTTGGGTATAGCGACAATCGCTGTATCATTCTTCTCCGAAAACGGCAC
Source organism: Runella sp. SP2 (assembly GCF_003711225.1). NCBI lineage: Bacteria > Pseudomonadati > Bacteroidota > Cytophagia > Cytophagales > Spirosomataceae > Runella > Runella sp. SP2. The sequence goes on from NZ_CP031030.1 coordinate 3,352,261, forward strand.
GGGCACCGTTCCTCCCACACCGTAATCGGTCCCTCCGACTGAGTAACTAATTTTTGCTAAGGCCTCATCCTTCAATGTAACTTGTATACTTCCGTCATTGATGCAATCTGGTTCAACTATTCGAATACTTGCTTCTGGCCTACTTTTGAATTTTATTTGATTTATGATGGCTTCGGAAGCGCATCCATTCGCATTTTTAACGGTCAAGACAAAATCAAGTGTTTGTTTTAAACTCGTCAATGTAGAGAACATTACTGTAATAGATGAAGCTGGTAGAGGAGCATCGGTGACAGTGACAATATTGTCTCCCGATATAGAATACGTAACTGGCGTTCCCGTCGTAGATGTGTATGGTATTTCAAACGAAGGGACACCATAGCATACCTCTGGAATCGTCCCTAGGGTGATTGATGGTCTAGGGGAATCTTTTATGGTAACGTTTACCTTGTCCGTCAAACAGCCCATTCTTTCTACCTGAATATCGGTATAAAGTCCTGAATTTAGTGACGATAAAATCACTTGCCCGTTCACATCTGCAGATACAAGGAAAAAACCTGAACTTACGGTATTCTTTCTGTAACTCAAGGTATATTCAGCTCCCGCCACTAAATCGCCCAGTATTATACGTCCATCATTAGAACAGCTACTTGGATCTATGGCCTTTACAGTCGGTGTTCGTGCCCAACTTTCTTGCCTTTCATACGCGCCTATATCTACTGAATCACCTACTTTTCGGGGGTTGTCCAGAATATCAGTCGTTTGATTATTTACGTCAGTACCAGCATTGATCAACGGAGAACAAAGCGAGAGCCGTAAACCATCATCAGCCGTTCGGTAAATATCATCCCCACCGTCGAGATCTTCACTATTAGCGAGAAGGGGATCTATCGCAAATAGATTATTAGCATCTTGGACAACAACTGGCTTACCTGAATAAAAATCACTGGTTAATTGCAAAAGTGAATTTTCGATATACACAAATCCTCCTGTCGGAACTATTTTGACATCTATTCCTTCCGCAAAAGTGCTACCTCTTAGACTGTTACGAAAAAAGATAGTATTTGTAATTTTGGAAGAATTGGTACTTTCATCAAAGAACACTCCACTCCCATCATTTTCTACTAAAACAACCCCTACCATCGTCAATTTAGAAACATACACATAAAGCCCTCCGCCCTCGCGCGCCTTGTTCCCAACAAAAATTGCATTTTGAATCCGCATAGTAGATGCCATATCCATCATCCCTCCACCTTGCGCGGCTATATTGTGTTCAAACACTACATTTGTGATGGTTGCATCTGACGACGCGGTGACAAACAAACCTCCCCCAGCATTACTTGCAGCATTTCCCTTAAAGATAATATTCCGAAGTACTGGAGCCGAGTTATAATTAAGCATTCCCCCACCTCTGCCTTGAAGGGCATTCCCTCCCGAGATTACGAACCCATCAAGGCATGAGTTGTCCGCGGTCAAACCATTGTCCCAGTTGAGTACAACGTTTTGCGAGTTCTCGCTATTGTTAGAAATCACCAACGTTTCTCCCTTTCCAGTCACTACATCATCTCCCTTTAAGTCACCGCTCAAAACGGAGGGGTTAGCGACTATCACTGCCGTGGTACGTTCGGTGAGCGTTGTTTCATTTCCTGAGAAACTTCCATATACTTTCACCCCTGGCTTCATCACAAACGACACCGTACGGTCAGTACCTGACGTAGGCTTGTAGGTACCTTTGGCTACCCAAACTTGGTCGCCGTTACCTGAGGCGTTCATCATTGCTTGTAAATCTGAACTGGCATTGGCCCAAGAAGAACCGTCGCCCGTACCCGAGGCCGTTGGTTTGACAAACCGTTTTGTTTGGGCGTACGTACTGCCAATCAATAGTAGTAAAACGGCAATACTAGAAACAAATGATAGCGTTTTTTTCATACGAATAAGTTGGTTACAAAAAACAGTAGAGTTTTTTCGTGAGTGAGTGATTTTGTGGCACAAGGTTAGATTACTACCAATTTTTCCCCAAATTGGGAGCATCACAAAAACATCACAAAGCATAACCAACTGTATTTCAGCGAAATACAATTTCAAGAAATCATATCTACAATATCTCCCCAAGTAGCATCTTCGGGGAGGTCAATTTTTTTTCTAAGTCGATACCACACATTACGAACTGCATTTACTGAAATTCCGAGCGAAAAAGCCATTTCTTTATTATCCAGTCGCAACTTGGCCAACGCCATGCACCGAACTTCGGCGGGAGAGATTCCAGGAATTTTTTCTCGCAATTGATGTAAAAAGCCTACATGAACTTTATCAAAAAGATTTTTGAAATTTTCCCACTGCTCATCGGTGAGAAGCGTATTATTGCGCAATTGTTGAATACTGAACGAATCATCCGTCTTCGTATTTTCGGCCCGCAAAAGTTCAATCTGCCTGTTTTTGGCTATGATTATATTGGTAAACTCTTCTAGCTTCATTTGAGCTATGATCAAGTCTCGTTTGGCTTTTTCTTGCTCGATTAGGTTTTGCCTTTCCACCTCCTGTCGCTGAATTTCAAGCTCTTTTTCCTTGACTTTTATCAGTAGCTTTTGCCGCAATATGAGCACAAATACGACCAGGCTCAGTAAAAGTACAATGACGATGGCCACAATTCTACTGATTTGTTGCTGTCGAATATTTTCGACCAACCTCAATTCGGTATTTCTCCGACGTTCGGTTTCTAGCTGTAAATCAGCCTGAATTTGCACATTTTTTCCTCTTCTCTCTTCGAGTACATCATCCCAAAAACGCGTCGAGTCCTTGTGTTGAAGCGCCAAGGGGAAATTACCCACAGAGGTATAATACCTACTCAGTAGTTGATGGAGTTGGAATTTATCAAATTCATTCCCTTGTTTTCTAGTGGACTCTTGAGCCAACGTAACCAATGGCGCTAACTCCTTGATTTTTTTCTGTGTGAGGTAAATATCGGCCAGATTGATGGCAAAGCCGCACGTATTATCGAGCAATTGATGCTTACGTGTATCTTCTATCCCAATTTTATAGTAATATATTGCAGAATCCAATTGTCCAATGGCTTTATAAACATGGGCTTTTTTACCCACCAAAATACCTTTCCAGCCCAGCTTCGACGAGTCTTTGGCAAAAAACTTTTGGTACATTTTAAGCCCTTTATTAAAGTAAAGCAGCGCATTTTGATAGCTTTTGGTTTTAAGGTAAGACGTACCTATCACATCCAACGTCAGGAATTGATACGCAACCCCTAAATTGTATTTTTCTACTTCTTTTCCGTAATTGATGGCACTCGCAAAATCATCAAATTGGTAAAAAATCCTTGAAAGCCCCACGAAAAGCATCTCCCGACGGATAGGGCTAATGATGTGTTTTGTGGCCTCACTGTACTCTACTGATTTGTGCAAGTAATACAGCGCTAGCACATCTTTTTGGTAATTCAAGGTCAAGTTAGCAGCGTACAAAAAAGCAAAACTCGCTTTAATCTCTTCAAATCCGAGACGCTCTGCTTCGTTGATGCACATTTTGTACCAATTTTCAAATTCACTGAGTGGTACTTTAGAGGTTCGCTGTAGGTAATCCATTTTTGAAATTTGCGCAATCAACACCCCTTTTTCATCCTTATGATGACGCGCAGCGAGTTCTTCTATTTTGTTTCTAAATAGTAACCCCTCTTTCGTTCCAAGGTGTTTAAATAATACAGGATGGATTAGTTCTATCACATCCCACCGCTTCGGATAAGGATAACGGTACGCAGAATCATACGCCTGAATGTAAGCTTCGGGATGCCTCAAATCTTGTGCGTGACTTTCCAGCAAATGTATCCCACAAAGAACAATAAAATAACAATAACGTACGAATTTACACTTTATCATGCCTTGTCAACTTGTACAACTTCAAAAAAGTAACGCGATAGATACCTAGTTAAGAAAATTTTATTGGGTATTTACTTCCCCAAAAATAGTAACTGTACACGTACTCCAAAAACAAAAAAGCCCTGCTCATCAAAACGATAAGCAGGGCCTTATATCCTAACAACGAAGCAAATTCTAATTAAGCTTCACCACTTTCAAGTTAACTTGCTGGTTACCACTGTTTACTTTCAAGAAATACACTCCGTTAGGTAAGTCGGCTACGCCAAACTCCTCTTGGTGCGTATTGGTTTCGGGTACAAATTGACGGCGCAACACCTCCCGACCCGAAGCATCGGTTAATGCCGTTTGCACCACTTGCCCCTTGCTGTCTTGCACTTTTAAGCGCAGGATGTTGCTGACGGGGTTGGGCAGAACGGTGGCAAAAGACCCGTTATCGGTTATCGGTTGTCCGTTATCCGACCCTTTGCCCCTTGCCTCTTGCCCTTCGCCTCTTGCTCCTTGCCCACTTGCCATTTGCCCACTTGCCACTTGCTCCGCTGTCCTCGCTGCTCCTACGCCTACTCCATCTCTCGACTGGATTCTGAACCAATATTCTTGGTATGCCAACACGTTGCCTTGTGGCTTACGGGTCGAAGGATAGATACTGCCCCAGCCTTTTTGATCCCAATAACGAATGCCTAACTTGTACAAACCTTTAGGTAACCCTGCATCATATACGTTACCACCCACACCGTTGTCTTGATAAAAGCCGTAAGCAGGGTGGTTTTGTCCGTACAGCTCCGTCCAGCCTTCACGGTTGGCGTACATGAAATACGGCGCGTTGTTCTCGTGCGTGTTGAAAGAACGAATTACCCCCATTTCTGGTGTCGCTAACATATCGAAGGTAAGCGAGCCGTCGGTGCTTAATCCGCAAGCCTCTACGTTGATTGTCCAGTAACGAGGGGCCATTTTGTTCGCGTTTTCTACGTAAAACAAGGTCGGATTCACTTGCGTGCTTTGCTCCAATTCGGGGCCACCGTCGCGCGTAATGAATTGGCTACTCCACAACGACTTATCGTTGGCGGGTTTCACTGCCGATTTTGATTCGCCAATGTTAATCAACGTTACCACAAACGCATTCCAGTAAACATCCTTACGAACACTTTCCGTGCTCTGGCAACCACCTTCAAAAAGACACTTGGCCCAATAAGTCTGCTTGGTCACATTGTTGAACGCTACTTCAAAACTTGGCGCAGTGACCCCCGTGTTCCAAAACGTCTGACTTCCTGCGGGACAATTCGCCGAAATCGTGACCGTTGTGCCCGTACACACAATCTCTTGCGAAGCCGTGATTACAGGGGCTACTTGAGTTGGCGTTAGGGTAAACGTTACCACATTACTTTTTTCGCTCACACAACCGTTTTCCGTCTGACAACGAGCGTAGTACGACGTCGTTTCTGTAGGAACAGTGGCGGGTAAGCTTGGCAAAGCAATATTCGTGGTGGCGTTGTACCACACCGTGCGCAAGCTTCCGCAAGTTGACTGTCCACTGAAACTGGCCGATGGGTTACAACTGCTTGTCGATGACAACGAAACCATCGGCGCTGCTGGAATTACCACCAATTTTAACCGCATTACCCCCGACTCTGACTCCACACACGATGGCGTTCCGTCTGATTTGCGGCAACGTACGCGGTAATTGTGGAACTGATTGTCCACCAAGCCAACGGGCACACCTGTACTATATTCACCGCCATCAACTGAGTAAAGAATGATTTCACCAGCAGCACAATTCGCAGTGAAAGTTAGGTTAGTATTGACCAAACTACACACTTCCTTCGTCTCGCCTACGGCTACCGTCACCCCGTCCACCAACAGTGACACATTCTGAGGAACAGAAGCGCGGTAATTTATCGTCAACTCAATCGGCGAAGTGTAGGTACTTGGGCAACTCGCATCACAGGCCGCTTGGTAGCGGTGGGGTTGGTTATTGGAGGGTTGGGAAACTGGTGCTGTCGCCGACCAGTTACTCCATGCCCCACTGCCTACTTGTACGCGCCAAACAGGTGAACCTGTAACACACGAACCCGAAACCGTAAACTGTAAACCATTAACTGGATTCGCATCCGTGTCACAGAAGGTTTGGGAGTTACCTTCGTTTAGCGTTTGTTGGAGGGTCGTTAAAGTGATGGTTGGTTTGCTTATTACCGTCAGGGTCGCAGGGTCGGAGTTGGTATTGACAGTTGCTCCGATGGCGACGCAGCGGAATTGGTAGCCATTTAAACCCGCTACGTTGCTGATTGTGAGGGTAGCGGTTGTGCCGTTGGCATACGGTGCTGAGGCGGGAACATTGTTCCAGCCACCGCCCGAATTGAACTGCCATTGATAAGCTGTTGCATTGGTAGCGGCAGCCGTAAAGCTCGCCGAACTGCCCGAACAACGGGTGATTGCCGTGGGTTGGGTCGTAAATACGGGCGCAAGGGCCGTGTTATTGAACGTAAACGACACCACATAACTGCACGCGCCACCTTGGGGCGTAATTTTAGCGTACAACGTTTGCGAACCTGCTGGCAAACCCGAAGGCTCAAAGGCATTGGGCGCAGTAAATGTCCCCGCTGGAAGCGTCGCTGCTTCATCGGTATAAATGCCATTGACAACACCGTTGTACGTACCGCCGTAGGTAAAAATTGGCGTAGGCGTGTTGTTAACGATGAGCGACGAGTTAGTAGTATTAGACACAGTGCCCATCAGCGAACCGTATTTTAATACGCCGTTGTTGGTGAAAGTGCCGTTATTTTCAAGATTATCAACGACTTGTACGAGGCCCAAATTGGTAAAGGTATATCCAGGACGGTTTACTAACATACCTTTTAATACGATGATTTTACCACAGGCATTGTTTGTCACTAAGTCTCTGTTTATCAAGCCATGTGTATCTACCTCCCCTGAGCTTGTGATGGTGATGAGGGCGTTATTGGTAAATGTTCCCTCGGCATTTACAAAACCACTTTTGGCGTTATTAATGGTTATTTCCCCGCCCAAATTATTGTTAAACAAGGCATTATTCTCAATTCCCTTTCTTGCTTCTGTAGCAGCTAAACTTCCTAGCTTAATTTTGGCAGCGTTGGTAAAAGTCCCCTGCTGATTACGCAGGTAATTACCGCCTGCGCCATCTATCTCAATGACCCCATCGGCATTGTTGTTAAAGATACTATTGTTGAGGAGCCCGTCGGTAGTTCCACCATTATTCAGAACTTTGATATTGAGTTTGGCAAGGTTCGTAATAGAGCCTGATTCATTGAATACCCCACGCGATGCGTTATCAACTTTAATTTCTCCGTTGGCATTATTTTGGAAAGAACTGTTGAAATTATGGATGCCATTGGTTGCACCATCTACCTTGATTTTAGCCACGTTGGTCAACGTACCACCATTTGTGTTAAATAATCCTATTTCAATTGGCGACGTCACTCTACTTATGGATACATCACCGCCCGCAGTATTGGCAAAAGTCCCTCCGTCGTTTACAAGTCCCCGATCTCCCACACTTGCCGTGGCTCCGATGGTGATTTTGGCGGCGTTGTTGAAATTATTATTGTTTAATACTCCGACTTGTGTTGACCTGTCAATCTTTATTTCTCCTCCAGTGTTGTTGTTGAAAGTAGCTTGGTTTAACAGTCCACTGCCCCCCACACTTGCCACAGCGCCAATGGTGATTTTAGCCGCATTTGTAAATGTACCACCAATATCATTCAACAAACCCGTATCGGTTGATCGATCAATCTTGATTTCCCCATCCGTATTATTGTTAAAAATAGCGCGGTTGAAGAGTCCGTATGCCCCTACACTGCCTGTGCTTCCCAATACGAGCTGTCCGTTGTTCTGCACCGTCCCTGCATTGTGAAATCCAGCATCAAACGTCGCTACTGTTCTTGACCCATTGATAGTCAGACTCTTGGTTGCAGCAATGGTTAACATTGCCCCCGTCTGTACCTCCACCGATTGGGCCACGGCGGCGGTGTTGATGATGGGTTTGTTGGTTGTGTTTGGAATAATAACGTCGTTGGTAGCGGTAGGCACACTTACTGGCGACCAGTTGCAGGCTGTGTTCCAGTCGGTATCTACCAAGCCCGTCCACGTGAGAAGCCCCGTGGGGGTTTCCGTCGAAATTACTTCGATGGTTTGATTGGCGAAGTAGGGACAACTTGGGTCGTTGTTGTACGCATAACTAACGACAATCGTACCAACACCCGTAGCCGTCAAGACATTACCAACGACTGAGCCAGGCCCCGTAACGCTAAACGTACCGCCCGAAGGAGTCGCAGTGAGGGTACGCGTATTGGCGCACAGCGACATAGACGCGCTGCTGCTAGTAATGCTGATGGTAGCGCCGCTGTTGCTTCCCGTCACATTGAAGGCGTCGGTGTCTTCGTTGATAATTTTGCCCGAATTATCACTTATCGTACTGACAGCGGCGATGTTATCGTTTCTTTTTTTGATGATTCCTGCGTTGCTAAAACTTCCCGCTGCATTGAGAATGGCAGAAGTTGATTCGATGTAAGCGCAGCTTTGGTTGGTGATTGTTCCTCCTTGGTTGGTAATACCCGAGCCTTCGGCACTTTGCAAGAACACTTGGCTGTTGGACGAATTGCTAAAAATACCTGTATTGTACACCCCATGCTGTTTGATTTTACCTACACCGCCAATGCGCATAAGTTTGGTGTTTTGGAACATGCCTGCATTGTTGATACCTGAAAGGGCAACGGTATCCGTTTGGGCGATTAAAATTTGGCCACGGTTGATAAAATTACCAGCTGTATTTTTGATACCGTTACCAAACACAAAATCCACGTTGATTTGTCCCGTAGCGGTGTTGATAAAAACACTACTGTTGCCTTCCTGCAAAACCGCATCCCGAAACACAGAATCTATTTCGATAACACCCGAGTTTTCGATGATACCTCCGTTATTATAAAGGCTTTTGTCGCTGTTGCCCGTTTCAAAACGCCCTTTGTTGGTAAACGTTCCTGAGTTATTGATACCATATCCTCCAAAGCGGTTAAAATTAGCCGTGCCTTCATTGGTAAGATCACCTGTATTAATGATGGGCGTACCCATGTCTGTCCCAATAAGCGTTGACTGACTGCCCAACACCATTTTACCTGCATTATCGATGAGGGTAGTAGCAGACCTAATCGTAAAATCAGCCTGCGAATGTACATAACCCGTGCTGGTATTGGTGAGTGGTGTGCCGTGTGTTGAATAGGTGTCTGGGCTTGTAGTGACGGTTGTTTGAGGCCCTAAAATCAACGTATCACTATTGACAAAAAACTTTCCCATACTTCCTGTTGAAGTAAAAGGCACATTGATTTCTGCGTAATCTGAATTTTGCAGAACATCCCCCATTTGTCCCACCGTAAAGCTCCCCGCCGTATGCGTATATCGCCCTTGGTTGACGATGGGGTTACGAGAACTTCCGAAAGTAGTAGCGCACTTATTTTCAAATACGGCATTGGGTAGGTTTATAAGTAGGTCATTCATTGACACTGAATTGATTACACAACCTGCAGCACTCAAAAATGTACCGCCGTTTTTAAATGCTATATTACCTATACCTCTCAAAGCTAAAATTCCAGCTGAGCCGTGGGTAAATTTACCCAAGTTGATAATCGCCCCATTTACCCCACCATTACTACCAACTCCGAAAGTAGCCTCATTTTTAACCTCCCCCGTTGGTAAGTTATAGAAACAAGTATCAGGACTACCAGAAAAGGTGACTATATGGTAGTTTTCAAGGAGGCCGCCGTTTCTAAACATTGTCTTGCCAGTCGCATTCACATCCAATGTTCCCCCTGCCTTGTTCCGAATCGTAGCTCCCTCTCGGTTAATAGCAGCTCTGTCTTTTCCATTGCCTAAATTCAAATTTCCCTCATTTTCTACCAATTTTTGGTTATCAAAAGCCAATGAATCGTGGTTCCCTATCCTCAAGGTTGCGCCCGAGCGGTTGGTAACGGTCTCTTGATTGATAAACAACGTCCCCGAAACACCCCCGCTTACCGTAAACTGCCCTGAGTTATCAATGGTACCTTGGTTGAGCATCCCTCCCGTTAACCCACCACTTACGGCAAAAGTGGACGTATTGGTCAGGGTAGCGGCGGGGTGATTGAGAATGGCCGTGGCTATTCCTCCGCCCACGGTAAACGTCCCGCTGTTGTTGATACTGCCGTAGTTTTCGAGGCGGTTGCCCGTTCCCATCCGCACTGTCAAGGAATTCGTATTAATGAGGGACGCGCCCGTTTGGTTCACAAAACCGTCGTTGTACGAAGAGTCAATCAGTACCGTTCCGTTGTTGGTAAATGTCCCTGCGCTGGTTACGCCGTCGGTATCACTGCCCACAATTTGCAAGTTGCCTGTGTTCTTTATGGTCAAACTGGCATTGGCCGCAATGGTTATCTTGCGAGCTCCCTCTGCGGTTGTGACCTCGGGATAACGCCCCGAACCCACGACTGGAATTTGAACGGGGTTACCCTGAGACGACCCAAACTTGGGCAATACCGATGGGATATTTCCATCGACTAGCCAGTTGTTTACGTTATTCCATTGGTTATCAGTTGCCCCCGTCCATACGTAGGTTCTACCTGTGGTTCTAATCGCCACGGTCGTGGTCGTTACAAAATCAGGGCATCCGCCCGAAGAGGCTACTCTGTAAGTGACGGTGTACGAACCAAGAGTGGAAGTCGCTAAATTAATTTCTCCCGATGTTGGGTTGAGTGACAACCCCGATGGCGCTGCACTAAACATACCACCCGTTGTACCCGTAAAAGTAACCGAGGCTGTTCCTACATTCAGATAGGGCGAACCTGTATAGGCGATGGTAGCACTTGAGCCCGCTATTACGGTCAATTGAGCACCGTTGGACGCAATAGCACCTGGGCTGCCCACACATCGGTAATACTTTCCGTTAGCGCTGACATTATGTGCAACGGTCAGGCTGCTTGCATCGGTCGTGGAGCTGACGGTATAAATGCCTCCCGTAGAGATATTGGTGGGTGAAGTAAAAGCCGCATCCGCCGATTCTTGCCATTGATAACTGGTGATTCCCGTACTCGTTACTGAAAAAACGGCATTTTCACCTGGGCAAATTGACTGAACCGAAGGCTGAGTAAGAAACCCAGGCAAATCTATAATAAAGGGAACCACTTGGGGACAAGTACCACTCGGACGTGTGATTTTGGCATAGAGCGTTTGTACCCCTCCTGGCACGCCTACGGGCGTAAAAGTATTCGTTCCTTGGTTGAAACCACCCGCCGAGGCCGAAGCTGCATCATTCTTATATATCCCCTCTACTGTCAAATTATTTCCTGCCGCAAACTCAAAAATACTGGTCGTGGTAGCGTTATTGAAGATTCGGATGGCATTATTGGTGTAGGAAGGGTTAGGATTCACAACATAAATAATCCCATTATTGATAAAATCCGCCGCGGGGCCATTCAAATTGGCGAGCAAATCGGGGGCACCGAGCACACTAAAAAAGCCTTCGTTGAGGATTTGTCCTCCACTGTTAAACACGTCTCCAGAGGTAAGGATTACTACGCCGCACGGGTAGTTGTGGAACGTATCGGAATATTTCTCAATCTGTTTCGTCAAATTCATTCTTCCGTAATTTTTGACCATTTCTACGGGCGTATTGGCACCATAAAGAAACAAGGATCCTGAATTTCCAGTGATAGTAGCCGTAGCTCCCGTTTGGTTGGTAAATACCCCTGAATTGTTGATTTTAACGCCATAGTTACCCGTGGTTGTAACGGAGAGAGTGGCGCCCGTGTTATTGTTAAGCTTTGCATTTCCATTCAAATAAACTGCATCAGAAGTAGCAGTGACAGCAATCGTGCCGTTGTTTTCGATAGTGCCGTATAGATCAATACTATAACCAACACCAGCCCCCGAAATCGTAAGTGTATGGCTGGCATTAATGGTTAACAAAGAACCGCTCTGTACAGCGAGTGACTTGATGGACGTACTACTATTCAACACGGGATAACGTGCTAAACTGCCAGGGACAAAGACATTGTCAGCAGCCGTAGGTGCTACATTCGTGGACCAGTTGGTGCCCGTTGCCCAATCGGTATCGGTAGCACCTGTCCAAGTAATGGTTTGGGAAAACGCTTGCTGACTGAGCAAGATTAACCAAATGAAGTGTACTAGTTGTTTCATGAAAAATTAGAGTTTTTGATAAAAAATGAATTTGGGTGTCTGTTTTTTTAGATGCAGCAAAGCAGTAATAAGACACCTAAAATGACGATGATGGAGAGTTTTGTCATAGTTGAGAAAAGGGTAAAAGTGTGTTGTTTTAAACCGCGTTTGTACGCTCACAAACATACACTCCGCCCCCCGAATGGTATTAACTCTAATGTTCCATCTTTTGCTCTAATGTTCCATTTACCAAATTTTCTTTTGCTCTAATGTTCCATTTCTTTTGCTCTAATGTTCCACTCGCTGATTATCAGATAGTTACAAAAAACCCTTTTTCGACCATTTTTACAAAAAAGAGAGCCCCCAAAATTGGAGACTCTCTAAGCACTACGATATTAAAGCTACTACATTTTAATTCATTTTTAGCACTTTCAAAGTCGCTTGTTGGTCGGTAGTTGTCACCTGCAAAAAGTACATTCCTGCTGGCAACTCACTCACCCCAAACTCTTCTTGATGCGTGTTGGTTTCGGGTACAAATTGACGACGCAACACCTCCCGACCCGAAGCATCCGTCAACGTAGTCTGTACCAATTGCCCCTTGCTCTCTTGCACTTTCAAGCGAAGGATGTTGGTGACAGGGTTGGGCAGAACAGCCAGCCCCCTGCCCCCCAATGGGGGAATAATTGCCGTGCGACGGTCCGACCCTTGCCCTTTGCCATTTGCATCTTGCCCTTCGCCCCTTGCCCCTTGCCCATTTGCCTCTTCGCTCTCCGCTGTCCTTGCCGCTCCCACACCTATTCCATCTTTTGACTGGATGCGGAACCAGTATTCTTGGTAAGCCAACACGTTGCCTTGCGGCTTGCGGGTGGACGGGAAGATACTGCCCCAACCTTTCATGTCCCAATAACGAATACTCAATTTGTATAAACCTTTGGGTAAACCCGCATCGTACGAGTTGCCACCCGCGCCGTTGTCTTGATAAAATCCGTAGGCAGGGTGATTTTGGGCATACAATTCCGTCCAGCCTTCGCGGTTGGCATACATGAAATACGGTGCGTTGTTTTCGTGCGTGTTAAACGAACGAATCACCCCCATTTCGGGTACGGCCTGCATGTCAAAGGTCAATGAACCGTTTGTGCCCAAGCCGCACGCATCTGCGTGAATCGTCCAATAGCGAGGTGCCATTTTGTTGGCGTTTTCTACGTAAAACAACGTCGGATTTACTTGCGTACTTTGATCTAACTCTGGGCCACCGTCGCGCGTGATAAACTGACTCGTCCAAGCCGAACGGTCGTTGGTTTTGATGGCGGATTTGCTTTCGCCAATGTTGATCAACGTCACCACAAACGCATTCCAATAAATATCCTTGCGAACACTTTCGGCACTTTGGCAACCACCTGCAAAAAGACATTTTGCCCAGTACGTTTGCTTCGTCACGTTGCTGAAGGCCACCTCAAAACTTGGCGTGGTCACGCCTGTATTCCAACTCGTAGTGCTACCTGCGGGACAATTAGCCGTAATCGTCACCGTTGTGCCCGTGCAAACAATCTCTTGCGAGGCCGTAATCACGGGAGCTACACTCACAGGTATCACCGTATAGGTAACCACATTGCTCTTTTCACTCACACAGCCTCCTGATGCCTGACAACGAGCGTAATAAGATGTTGTTTCCGTTGGTGTTTGATTTGGCAACGTTGGTAAAGCCGTGTTGGTTAAAGCGTTGTACCATATCGTCGTCATCGTTCCACAATTGGTTGTGCCACTAAACGCCACGGGGCTACCACAACCATTCGTTACGTTCAAGCTCGCCACAGGAGCTGCCAACGAACTCGTAATTCGCAAGCGCATCACGCCCGACTCTGTCTCCACGCATGAAAGCGTTCCGTCTGACTTGCGGCAGCGTACGCGATAGTTATGGTATTGGTTGTCCACCAATTGCGTTGGTACAACACTGCTGTACTCGCCGCCGTCCACCGAATAGAGTAGCATTTCTCCAGCACCACAAGTCGCGTTAAACGTAATGGAATTGCCTTCGATATTACACGCTTCTTTGGCTTCCCCTGCATTTACCGAAACGCCATCGGCCAACAACGACACGTTCTGCGGCATTGAAGCGCGGTAATTAATCGTCAATTCAATCGGTGACGTGTATGTCACGGGGCAAGTCGCATCACAAGCCGCTTGGTAGCGGTGAGGTTGGTTATTGGAAAGTTGCGATACTGGGGCATTGGGTGACCATGCGCTCCATCCTCCATTCCCTATTTGTACTCGCCAAACGGGATTCCCCACCACACATAAACCTGTAACATTAAACTGTAAACCATTCACAGAATTGGCATCCGTATCGCAGAAGGTTTGAGAATTACCTTCGTTTAAGGTTTGTTGTAAAGTACTGAGGGTAATGGTAGGTTTACTTTGAACCGTCACCGTAAACGAACAGGTCGTTGTTTGGCCATTGGCTGCCGTTACTTTGAACGTATTCGTTGTAATACCTACTGGAAACACCGTCCCCGAAGGAAAGCCTGCCGTCTGTGTCGTTACAGCACCAGAACAATTATCCGTGCCGACAGGTGGTACAAACGTCACCGTTGCCCCTTCACAAACTACTATATTCGCAGGGCACGTAATTGTAGGTGGTTCAGCATCTACTACCGTCACCGTAAACGAACAAGTGGCTGTTTGACCATTAGCTGCTGTGACTTGGAACGTATTGGTGGTAACACCTACTGGAAAAGTTGCGCCCGAGGCCAAGCCCGCTGTTTGCGTCGTTACCGCTCCCGAACAATTGTCCAATCCAATAGGTGCCGTATAGGTTACTGCCGCTCCGCAAAGCCCCGAAGTGCTATTCACCGAAATATTCGCAGGGCACGTAATGGTAGGCGGTTCGGCATCTACTACCGTCACCGTAAACGAACAAGTCGCCGTTTGACCGTTGGCAGCTGTTACTTGATATGTATTGGTCGTTGTTCCCACTGGGAAAGTTGCACCCGAGGCCAAGCCCGCTGTTTGCGTCGTTGTAGCTCCTGAGCAATTATCCGTTCCTACTGGGGCTGTGTAAGTTACTGCCGCTCCGCAAAGCCCCGAAGTGCTATTGACTGAAATATTCGCAGGGCACGTAATCGTCGGTGGTTCTACATCCACCACTGTCACCGTAAACGAGCAAGTCGCCGTTTGTCCGTTAGCCGCCGTTACTTGAAACGTATTGGTGGTAACACCTACGGGAAAAGTTGCACCCGAGGCCAAGCCCGCTGTTTGCGTCGTTACCGCTCCTGAACAATTGTCCAATCCAACAGGTGCCGTATAGGTTACTACCGCTCCACAAAGCCCCGAAGTGCTATTGACTGAAATATTCGCAGGGCACGTAATGGTAGGTGGTTCGGCATCTACTACCGTCACCGTAAACGAACAAGTCGCTGTTTGACCATTAGCTGCTGTGACTTGGAACGTATTGGTGGTAACACCCACGGGGAAAGTAGCACCCGAGGCCAAGCCCGCTGTTTGCGTCGTTACCGCTCCTGAACAATTGTCCAATCCAACAGGTGCTGTGTAAGTTACTACCGCTCCGCAAAGCCCCGAAGTGCTATTGACTGAAATATTCGCAGGGCACGTAATCGTCGGCGGTTCTACATCGCCGATCGTCACGGTTGCCGTGGTAGGTGTCCCTGGGCAATTGTTGGCCGTGGGGGTAATCGTAAACGTCACCGTCAGGGGTGCATTGGTCGTATTGGTCAGCGAACCGCTAATAGTGCCCGTTCCACTGGCTGCGATGCCCGTGGCATTTGTGGTGTTGTCGCGGGTCCAGCTATAAGTGGTTCCCGATACGTTGCTAGAGAAATTAATGGCCGTAATGGCGGCGCCCTGACAACTTGTTTGGCTCGAAGGAGTTGCTACGACGTTGGGAATGGGGTTGACAACCACTGTGGCCGTCTTAGGTGCCCCTTGGCAACCGTCGGCTGTGGGGGTAATTGTAAACGTTACCGTAACAGGGGCGGTGGTCGTGTTAGTGAGTGAACCGCTAATGTTACCGCTGCCACTGGCTGCAATACCAGTAGTAGTCGTGGTGTTGTCGCGGGTCCAGCTGTACGAAGTCCCCGTTAATGAGCTCGTTAAATTAATCGCCGTGATGGCTCCCCCCGAGCAAACGTTTTGCGTAGAAGGCGTCGCCGTAGCTACGGGATTAGGTTTAATCGTCACGGTAAAGCTAAGGGACGATTTTCCGTTTTTATCGTCCGTACTTTCAACGGTAATGGTTGCAGAGCCACTCTGATTGGCTTTTTGGGTGAGGGCTATTTGTACGGCAGTAGCACTGCCTGTATTAGTGGCAGCCACTAAATTAGGATTACTACTGGTGACAGTGGTCGTTTGAATCGTACCGTCGGAATCACTTACGCTGAGGCTAATCGGCGTCAAGCTGCCATCTGTACTGCGCTCACAAATCGTGACCGTTCCCAGCGTAGTTGGGTTAAACACAGGCTTGGCGTTGCAGGAAGTGTAGGTGGCTTGCCCTTGAACGATTTTGCAAACAGTAGAATCGCGCACATTGAAATAATACATTTCACCTAAACTATTCTTAGTAAAACCTTGCTTTTGTCCAGTAGTAGTAAATAAGACTGTGGCAGCGCCTCCTCCTGGCGGAATAGAATACAAATCGCCAGTGCCTGAACCCACTAGCAAATTACCTGCATTATCAAACTCAATACCGCGAGAATTCGCCATGGAGGTAGAGGTATAGGCTACAGGCGGTGTTTGTCCATTAGGGTATCGAAACACCGAATTATTGTGGGTTACATAAATATCGTTGTCTTTACGCCTTATGCCAAACACGTTGCCAATACCCGTTCTTACGGTGGTAAAATCTGCACCGTTTGTTCTGAGTTTATAAATCCCACCAGTTCCTCCTATATAAAGGGTATCAGGGGCTTTAAAGGTCATGGTAAAGAATGAGTTGGTAAATGCAGGGGTAAAAGCGTATATTTCTGTAGCGGTAGTGGTACCTGCATTTATCTTGAAAACTTTACCAAATTGCGTACTGACATATAAGTTTTGGTTATTATCAAAAGCCAAACCAGAAGCTGATTGCACATTCACAAAATCAACGGGTGTGGTGGTGCCTGCTGGAATTTTAACCACTTTGCCTGGACCAGTTTGGCCAATGTACAGGTTGTCTTGGTTGTCAAATACCATATCAACTCCGTCTGCTGCTAATTTCCTGAGTTTTAATTCGCTTGAGGTGCCTGGGGTTTTATTCCCCAACTCCAGCAAAAACGTTTTTTCTGAACTACCGCCCGAACCATTGGTGGCTTTAACAGTAATGGTGCTAGCGCCTGCTTGGCCTACGGTGGTGGTGATAGTTAATGTTCTGTTGACTCCGCTGCCACCAAAGGTAAAGGTAGGTGTAATGGCCGTATTGCTACTGGTGGCGCTAAGGGTAAGGCCATCCACATCGCCACTGAGGGTAATGGCAATGTTGCTGATGGTTTGCCCGTCGCAAGTGGCCTGGTTGGGGATGGTGGCAATTACGGGGGCAGGAATTAAACAGGCTGCGCCACTTGGGCTATCGCCATCAATATACCAGTTTTTACCACCACTGGCTACTGCTGTGAAAAGTAAAGTACGGGCTGCCACGGCATTGGTACCGTATGTGCGACCAATGTTATCGCTCAAAAATCTATTGTTTGGTGTATTGGGATTATTAGCCCAGCCTATTAAGGTAGCGCTGTAATTGGCACAGTTTAAACCACTATTTCTAAAAAACCGTGCATTGTTACCGCCTATTTGATTAAAAGTTACGTTGGCATTGAGGTTCCAAGCGCCTAGGTTTTGGTTAAAGGCGGCAGCCCCCTCGAACATGCCTCCCATGGTAGTTACATTGCTCACATTCCACTTGCCAATGGGCTGATTAAAGGCCAAGGCGTTACGAAACATTACGGCCATAGTAGTAGCACTTATGGTGTTCCAGTTGCTAATATCCCCGTTAAAGCTACTTGCACCTTCAAACATACTTTCAAAGTTGGTTACTTTGCTTACATCCCAGCTGCCAATGTTTTGGTTAAATTTGGTAGCGCGAGAAAACATAGTTAACATATTGGTAACATTGCCCACATTCCAGTTGCCAATGGGTTGGTCAAAGTCGTTGGCCGCGCTAAACATGCTGTTCATGTTGGTTACCTTGCTTACATCCCAATTGTTAAGGGGCTGGTTAAAGGTTCGGGCATTGGTAAACATGGCCGCCATGTTGGTAACATTGCCCACATTCCAATTGCTTATGTCTTGGTTAAAAGCGGTGCTTCCCGAAAACATGCCATTCATGTTGGTTACCTTGCTTACATCCCAATTGTTAAGGGGCTGGTTAAAGACAAAGGCGTTTTGAAACAGGGCATTCATGTTGGTAACATTGCTCACATTCCAGCTATTAAGTGGCTGGTTAAATAGTTGCGCTTGAAAAAATAAGCGGCTCATATCGGTTACATTACTTACATTCCAGCTATTAATATTGGCAGGGCCAGTTAGCTTTTGGCAATTGGCAAACATGCCGCTCATATTGGTTACCTGGCTTAGGTTGGGCACATCGGTAGCGTTACAATTTAGGTTCAAGCAAGAGATAAACGCATCGTTCATGCTGCTCCACACCACACTGCCCCACTGGCTAATGTTAATGATCTCGTTACGGGTTATAGGACCCGATATTTGAATGCGTTTGAAGTTTGAAGGTTCTATAATTAAGGTAAGGGTATCGCCCAAAACTACACCGGGTGTGCTTATAATAACATTATCACTGGCAAAAGTGGGCTGGTTAAAGCTGCCACTGCCGCTGAGTCCATTTTTGGTGGTGTAGGTGTAGTTTACATCGCCCACGGTAAGGGCAGCAAAAGTGTAAGAGGTGTTTCCTCTAAATTGGAGTATAAAATAGCCAGGGCTGCTCAGTGTGGCAGCATTGCTCAATACTTCACATCCACCATCACTGAATACCTTGGCGCGGTAGCGGCCAGGCTTTGTTGCACTTGCCGTATAAGCTGCTGAAGTAGCCGATGCAATATCGGTAAAAGTGCTGCTGCCAATTGGTGCATATTGCCATTGGTAAGTAAGATTATCGCCAGTGGCGGCTACGGAAAAGTTGGCCGTGCCGCCTACTGTAGCGGTGGCATTGGCTGGGTGAGTGGTGATGGTGGGTGGAATACAACATGCAGCTAGCTGAGTGTTCGTGTTATCATAGTTTGATGCCTGCAATTTAACGACAGCAAATCCCAGAAGCGGTGATCCTGATGTTGTAGTTGTATTAAATACTACAGCAGATTCATTAGTATTAATATATGTTGATATATCTAATTCATCAATATCCATTTGTGACATGCTTCCTGCCGTACCCGTTAATTGGGGCAAATCGCCTGTTACTGAAACAGCGACACCGTTTTTGCTGTAGGTTTCGTTAAAAAAGTTATCTACTGGATTTAAGTTATCGCTGTAGTTTACACCATTGATACTCAACGATTCTCCTGTTAATGCATTACTACCGATATAGCTACCAATGATAGCTGAAGCTTTACTGCCAGCAGAATACGTGAATCCATCTGTTGTGAAACTAAAAACACTAGAATTTACTACTTCCAATCCATCATAAAACTTAAATAGTTTTTCAGGTTGTGTGCAGTCTTTATATACCACAATAAGGCTCCAACCTGCAAAGAGATTTCCATTATTGAAATTAGTAATAGCTGGCAATGTTGCCCCGCTAAGCGTAAAAAGGGCATTCGGATTGGCGGCTACAATTGAAGTTATATCAGCAACAGCTTGGTACGAGTTTATGGGGGTTGTTTGATTTCTATATCTATTCGCAGTAATTAAAGTTGCAGCTTCAGTGTTTACCGCTAAAGAGCAAGTAGGAGTGGTAGAAGCAGTTGTAGATGCCGCCCATTGTAATTGAGCATAAACCACAGTTGCGCCCGATGGAATGCTTAACACAGCACTCGATCTAGTATT
Source organism: Runella sp. SP2 (assembly GCF_003711225.1). Lineage (NCBI taxonomy): Bacteria > Pseudomonadati > Bacteroidota > Cytophagia > Cytophagales > Spirosomataceae > Runella > Runella sp. SP2. Next base: position 3,372,288 of record NZ_CP031030.1, read on the forward strand.
TGCTGCAGTGATGGAGCTATTTGCCTCAGCTTGGCCAGCACTTGGGCTATTAGACCGCCAAAAAACATCAATGCCGCGATCTGATGAATTTGTGCCCAATGGGCCTACTGTACCTACAACAGGCGCAGGTACGCCAGCAGCTCCATTTTGGCCTAAAGTGTTGCCTATTACTAACACATCGCCTTTTGTTATGATGGTTTTGCGCAGCGCAAAATCGGTATTTAGCGTTGCTTGTGCACTTACCGCATTGGGCAAGTGCCATAAGGCTATGAGAAAGGCGAGTAGCCGTAGCCAGTTAGTTGCAGGTATTTGTTTTGTAATTTTTAGCCTATTTGTTTTTGAATTTCTAATTAGTTGTTGGAGTTCAAGAGCTAGATTACTCCCAAAGTAGTTAACCCAGTCCCAGCAACGACAAAAGGCCGAAAAGAAGGAGATTTTAAAATCTTTTAAGAGTGAAATAAGGTAATGTAGCTTCATACACGTAGCACGTTAAAGTTGAAGCCACAAATAAATAGCAAAAAAAATCGAGAAAAAATAAGGGTTAACCCTTATTTTTTGGACACTTTTATTACTTTTTGTAGTATATAATTAAACGTAAATTTTGCTCATAACCCCCTTTATTTTCTATAAAAATTTCGTAAAATATCACACAATCCATTGAATATCAATTGTTTACTTATGTAAAACAATTCACTAAAAACTAATATACCAAAAAAATGTAAAATGTTTTACTAACAAATATTGGGAGGGGTACCAAAACCCCTCCCCTTGCACTTAGTTTACCTTTAGTACTTTGAGTACTTCTTGTTTATTTTCGGTTTGCACCCGTAGGAAATATACGCCGCTTGGCAACTCACCCACCCCAAACTCTTCTTGATGCGTGTTGGTTTCGGGCAAAAATTGACGACGCAACACCTCCCGACCCGAAGCATCCGTCAACGAAGTCTGCACGACTTGCCCCTTGCTGTCTTGCACTTTCAAACGCAGGATGTTGGTGACGGGGTTGGGCATGACTGTGGCAAAGACGCCGTTATCAGTTATCTGTTTTCCGTTATCCGACCCTTGCCCTTCGCCCCTTGCCACTTCACTATCCGCTGTCCTCGCTGCTCCCACGCCTACCCCATCTTTCGACTGGATACGGAACCAGTATTCTTGGTAGGCCAAGACATTACCTTGAGGCCTCCGTGTCGAGGGATAAATGCTGCCCCAGCCCTTTTGGTCCCAATAGCGAATACTCAATTTGTACAAACCTTTGGGCAACCCTGTGTCATATACGTTACCGCCAACACCGTTGTCTTGGTAAAAACCGTAGGCAGGGTGGTTTTGTCCGTACAGCTCCGTCCAGCCTTCGCGGTTGGCGTACATAAAATACGGCGCGTTGTTCTCGTGGGTGTTGAATGAACGAATTACCCCCATTTCTGGTGTCGCTAGCATATCAAACGTCAATGAACCGTCGGTGCTTAATCCGCAAGCTTCCACGTTCACTGTCCAGTAGCGAGGTGCTAGTTTATTCGCATTTTCAACATAATAGAGCGTCGGGTTTACTTGCGTGCTTTGCTCCAATTCAGGGCCACCGTCGCGGGTGATGAATTGGCTTGTCCACAACGACTTATCGTTCGCAGGCTTTACCGCCGATTTTGATTCGCCGATGTTTATCAACGTCACTACAAAAGCGTTCCAATAAATGTCCTTTTTCATACTTTCCGCACTTTGGCAACCACCTTCAAATAGACACTTCGCCCAGTACGTTTGCTTGGTCACGTTGTTGAATGCCACTTCAAAACTTGGCGCGGTGACGCCCGTGTTCCAGAACGTTTGGCTTCCTGCGGGGCAATTGGCCGAAACCGTGACCGTTGTGCCTGTGCAAACGATCTCTTGACTTGCCGTAATCACGGGAGCAACTTGCGTTGGCGTTAACGTAAACGTTACTACATTACTTTTCTCGCTCACACAACCATTTTCCGTCTGACAACGAGCGTAGTACGACGTCGTCTGACTTGGAACGGTCGAAGGCAGGCTTGGAAGTGCCACGTTCGTTGTGGCATTGTACCAAACCGTGCGCAAGCTTCCGCAGGTTGACTGTCCACTGAAACTTGCTGATGGGTTACAACTGCTTGTTGATGATAACGAAACCGTCGGTGCAGAAGGAATTACAACCAATTTTAAACGCATTACCCCCGACTCAGATTCCACACAAGATGGTGTTCCGTCTGATTTGCGACAGCGTACGCGGTAGTTGTGGAACTGATTGTCCACCAAACCAACAGGTACGCCTGCGCTGTATTCGCCACCGTCAACTGAATAAAGTATCACTTCGCCAGCAGCACAGTTCGCATTAAATGTGAGCGTAGTAGTCACTAAGCTACAGACTTCTTTGGTTTCACCTACGGCAACCGTTACACCATCCACTAATAAAGAAACATTTTGCGGAACGGATGCGCGGTTATTAATCGTCAATTCTATCACGCCCGAATAGGTCGAAGCGCAATTGGCGTCGCAGGCCGCTTGGTAGCGGTGGGGTTGGTTATTGGACGGTTGGGAAATTGGGGCTGTCGCCGACCAATCGCTCCATGCACCACTACCAACTTGAACTCGCCAAACGGGATTGCCAACCACACACAAACCCGAAACAGTAAACTGTAAACCGTTAACAGGATTGGCATCCGTATCGCACAAAACTGGATTGTTGCCTTCGTTTAGGGTTTGTTGTAACGTGGATAAAGTAATTGTTGGTTTGTTTTGAACGGCTACACTACCTGTAACATTTGGTGATACGCAGCCGCTAGCATTACTCACAACAAGGCTATAAGTAATCGAACTACCCGTCGCTGGCACGCTCAAATTCACTACAATGGACGTTGATGTAAGTGCACCATTAGTTACAGTTGTAATGCCTGCTCCCGTAATCGAATAGCTTGTTGGGCTGCCCGTCGTAGCCGTGTAGGGTATTGTGAAAGAAGTTGCTCCTGCACAAATAGCCGCACTTGCTGCCGTTGTGATGCTTACATTGCTAGGTGGCGCAATAATATCCACATCCCCACTTACCCCAGAAGTACAGCCTACATCATTGGTTACGGTGAAGGTGTAGGTTCCTGAGGACAATCCTGATACTGTCGTCGTTGCGCCTGTGCCTGTGCTAGTGACAGCACCAGGGTTACGTGTCAGCGTCCATGTCCCACTCGATGGCAAACCACTCAACGCTACGCTTCCCGTGGCCAATGCACACGTCGGTTGCGTTATTGTACCAATTGTTGGGGGAGTTGGGTTTTGCGTGAACGTCACACTCACATCGTCCGTTGAGGCAGTGCATTGTCCATTGCTAATTGTCCAGCGCAACACATAACTATTGCCCGCAACACCCGTAAAAGTTGAGGTAGCACTATTGGCATCGCCAAATGTTCCACCCGTACCACTTACCACAGTCCATAGACCCGTTCCGACCATCGGTGCATTACCTGCCAAAGTCACCTGCGTTGTACCGCAAGCGGGAGTTTGGTCAGGACCTGCATTGGATACCGTTGGGTTTTGGTTGAAACTAATCGTTACATCATCACTCGAAGTACAACTTCCATTCGTAATCGTCCAACGCAATGTGTAAACGCTACCTGCGGTCCCGTTAAAAGTTGACGTCGGGCTCGAAGCATCGCCAAACGTTCCACCCGTACCACTTACCACGCTCCATAGACCAGTCCCAACCATCGGTGCATTACCTGCCAAAGTCACCTGCGTTGTACCACAAGCGGGAGTTTGGTCAGGACCCGCATTGGATACCGTCGGGTTTTGGTTAAATGTAATCGTTACATCATCGGAAGAGGTGCAACTTCCATTCGTAATCGTCCAGCGCAATGTGTAAGTACTTCCTGCTGTCCCACTAAAAGTTGACGTTGGGCTCGAAGCATCGCCAAACGTTCCTCCCGTACCACTTACCACACTCCAGATACCCGTTCCAACCATCGGCGTGTTACCTGCCAAAGTCACCTGCGTTGTACCGCAAGCGGGAGTTTGGTCAGGACCCGCATTGGATACCGTCGGGTTTTGGTTAAATGTAATCGTTACATCATCGGAAGAGGTGCAACTTCCATTCGTAATCGTCCAGCGCAATGTGTAAGTACTTCCTGCTGTCCCACTAAAAGTTGACGTTGGGCTCGAAGCATCGCCAAACGTTCCTCCCGTACCACTTACCACACTCCAGATACCCGTTCCAACCATCGGCGTGTTACCTGCCAAAGTCACCTGCGTTGTACCGCAAGCTGGGGTTTGGTCAGGACCTGCATTGGATACCGTCGGGTTTTGGTTGAAACTAATCGTTACATCATCGGAAGATGTACAACTTCCATTCGTAATCGTCCAGCGCAATGTGTAAGTACTTCCTGCTGTCCCGCTAAAAGTTGACGTTGGGCTCGAAGCATTGCCAAACGTTCCTCCCGTACCACTTACCACACTCCATAAACCCGTTCCGACCGTCGGTGCATTACCTGCTAAAGTCACCTGCGCTGTACCGCAAGCTGGGGTTTGGTCAGGACCCGCATTGGATACCGTCGGGTTTTGGTTAAATGTAATCGTTACATCATCACTCGAAGTACAACTTCCATTCGTAATCGTCCAACGCAATGTGTAAGTACTTCCTGCTGTCCCACTAAAAGTTGACGTTGGGCTCGAAGCATCGCCAAACGTTCCACCCGTACCACTTACCACAGTCCAGATACCCGTTCCGACCGTTGGTGCATTACCTGCCAAAGTCACCTGCGTTGTACCGCAAGCGGGGGTTTGATCAAGACCTGCATTGGATACCGTCGGGTTTTGGTTGAAACTAATAGTTACATCATCGCTGGAAGTACAACTTCCATTCGTGGTCGTCCAGCGCAATGTGTAAGTACTTCCTGCTGTCCCACTAAAAGTTGACGTTGGGCTCGAAGCATTGCCAAACGTTCCTCCCGTACCACTTACCACACTCCATAAACCAGTACCTACCATCGGTGCATTACCTGCCAAAGTCACCTGCGTTGTACCACAAGCTGGAGTTTGGTCAGGACCCGCATTGGATACCGTTGGGTTTTGGTTGAAACTAATCGTTACATCATCGGAAGAGGTGCAACTTCCATTCGTAATCGTCCAGCGCAATGTGTAAATACTTCCTGCTGTCCCACTAAAAGTTGACGTCGGGCTCGAAGCATTGCCAAACGTTCCACCCGTACCACTTACCACACTCCATAAACCAGTACCAACCGTTGGTGCATTAGCTGCCAAAGTCACCTGCGTTGTACCACAAGCTGGAGTTTGGTCAGGACCCGCATTGGATACCGTTGGGTTTTGGTTGAAACTAATCGTTACATCATCACTCGAAGTACAACTTCCATTCGTAATCGTCCAACGCAATGTATAACTACTACCTGCGGTCCCGTTAAAAGTTGACGTCGGGCTCGAAGCATTTCCAAACGTTCCACCCGTACCACTTACCACGCTCCATAGACCAGTCCCAACCATCGGTGCATTACCTGCCAAAGTCACCTGCGTTGTACCGCAAGCGGGAGTTTGGTCAGGACCCGCATTGGATACCGTCGGGTTTTGGTTGAAACTAATCGTTACATCATCGGAAGAGGTGCAACTTCCATTTGTAGTCGTCCAGCGCAATGTGTAAGTACTTCCTGCTGTCCCGCTAAAAGTTGACGTCGGGCTCGAAGCATTTCCAAACGTTCCTCCCGTACCACTTACCACACTCCATAAACCAGTCCCAACCATCGGTGCATTACCTGCCAAAGTCACCTGCGTTGTACCGCAAGCGGGAGTTTGGTCAGAACCCGCATTGGATACCGTTGGGTTTTGGTTGAAACTAATCGTTACATCATCGGAAGAGGTGCAACTTCCATTTGTAGTCGTCCAGCGCAATGTGTAAACGCTACCTGCGGTCCCGCTAAAAGTTGACGTCGGACTCGAAGCATCGCCAAAAGTTCCTCCCATACCACTCACCACGCTCCATAGACCAGTCCCAACCGTTGGTGCATTACCCGCCAAAGTCACCTGCGTTGTACCACAGGCTGGGGTTTGGTCAGGACCTGCATTGGATACCGTCGGGTTTTGGTTGAAACTAATAGTTACATCATCGGAAGAGGTACAACTTCCATTCGTAATCGTCCAACGCAATGTGTAAGTACTACCTGCTGTCCCGCTAAAAGTTGATGTTGGGCTCGAAGCATCGCCAAAAGTTCCACCTGTACCACTTACCACAGTCCAGATACCCGTTCCGACCGTTGGTGCATTACCTGCCAAAGTCACCTGCGTTGTACCACAAGCTGGGGTTTGGTCAGGACCCGCATTGGATACCGTCGGGTTTTGGTTGAATGTAATCGTTACATCATCACTCGAAGTACAACTTCCATTCGTGGTCGTCCAGCGCAATGTGTAAACGCTACCTGCTGTCCCGTTAAAAGTTGATGTCGGGCTCGAAGCATTTCCAAACGTTCCTCCCGTACCACTTACCACACTCCATAAACCATTACCTACCATCGGTGCATTACCTGCCAAAGTCACCTGCGTTGTACCACAAGCTGGGGTTTGGTCAGGACCCGCATTGGATACCGTCGGGTTTTGGTTGAATGTAATCGTTACATCATCACTCGAAGTACAACTTCCATTCGTGGTCGTCCAGCGCAATGTGTAAACGCTACCTGCTGTCCCGCTAAAAGTTGACGTCGGACTCGAAGCATCACCAAACGTTCCTCCCGTACCACTCACCACGCTCCATAGACCCGTTCCGACCATCGGTGCATTACCTGCCAAAGTCACCTGCGTTGTACCACAGGCTGGGGTTTGGTCAGGACCTGCATTGGATACCGTCGGGTTTTGGTTGAAACTAATCGTTACATCATCGGAAGAGGTACAACTTCCATTCGTAATCGTCCAACGCAATGTGTAAGTACTTCCTGCGGTCCCGTTAAAAGTTGATGTCGGGCTCGAAGCATTTCCAAACGTTCCTCCCGTACCACTTACCACACTCCATAAACCATTACCTACCATCGGTGCATTACCTGCCAAAGTCACCTGCGTTGTACCACAAGCTGGGGTTTGGTCAGGACCCGCATTGGATACCGTCGGGTTTTGGTTGAAACTAATCGTTACATCATCACTCGAAGTACAACTTCCATTCGTGGTCGTCCAACGCAATGTATAAACGCTACCTGCTGTCCCGCTAAAAGTTGACGTCGGACTCGAAGCATCACCAAACGTTCCTCCCGTACCACTCACCACGCTCCATAGACCCGTTCCGACCATCGGTGCATTACCTGCCAAAGTCACCTGCGTTGTACCACAGGCTGGGGTTTGGTCAGGACCTGCATTGGATACCGTCGGGTTTTGGTTGAAACTAATAGTTACATCATCGGAAGAGGTACAACTTCCATTCGTAATCGTCCAACGCAATGTGTAAGTACTTCCTGCTGTCCCGCTAAAAGTTGACGTCGGGCTCGAAGCATCACCAAACGTTCCTCCCGTACCACTCACCACGCTCCATAGACCCGTTCCGACCATCGGTGCATTACCTGCCAAAGTCACCTGCGTTGTACCACAAGCGGGAGTTTGGTCAGGACCTGCATTGGATACCGTTGGGTTTTGGTTGAAACTAATCGTTACATCATCACTCGAAGTACAACTTCCATTCGTGGTCGTCCAGCGCAATGTGTAAACGCTACCTGCTGTCCCGCTAAAAGTTGACGTCGGGCTCGAAGCATCACCAAACGTTCCTCCCGTGCCACTTACCACACTCCATAAACCAGTACCAACCGTTGGTGCATTAGCTGCCAAAGTCACCTGCGTTGTACCACAAGCTGGAGTTTGGTCAGGACCCGCATTGGATACCGTTGGGTTTTGGTTGAAACTAATAGTTACATCATCACTCGAAGTACAACTTCCATTCGTAATCGTCCAACGCAATGTGTAAGTACTTCCCGCTGTCCCGCTAAAAGTTGACGTTGAGCTCGAAGCATTGCCAAACGTTCCTCCCGTACCACTTACCACACTCCAGACACCCGTTCCGACCGTTGGTGCATTACCCGCTAAAGTCACCTGCGTTGTACCGCAAGCGGGGGTTTGATCAGGACCCGCATTCGCCGTCGTGGGACATACTTGCTCCACCGTTATCACTACGTCGTTATTATCGCCCCCTCCCGTATAACTAATTGTGGCATTCAATCCTGAATTTAAAAAGTTTGACAAAGTTGCGCCTTGAGCAAAATTACTGAAGGTACCACCGACAGCTTCCGTACCATCGTTGTCCACAATCACAAACGTCTCTCCTCCTACCAGTGCAGGCGTACCGCTCAACACCAAGTTGACACCTGCCAAATTCACCACGCCCACCGCTTTAAGTTGACTATAGGTACTGCCAGTACCGTCTCCCGCCGTAGTACCGTTGATGGCAATGTTTAAATCGCCCCCTAACGACAGCGTACTCGCCGTTACGTCCGTACCGTTGAATGTTGGTTTGATAGCCGCCAATGCGCTGCCTGGGTCAAGCAGCAATGTGCCGCCTCCCGTATTGAAACCACCACCGCTCACATTTATATCACCCCCGCTAATCAGTTGCACGTTGGTACTGGCGGGACGGGTGATTTCTGCAGAAACCGTTAGATTTCCACTGTTGGCATTGCCGATGATGAGCGTGCCCGTAGTAATATTATCAAGTTCGGTATCACTCAAGCCAAGCGGGCTGCCGACGCTGTTCGTAGCTGTGCCGAGGTTGATGGCTATATTGTTGGTATATGGCCGCAAAGCAGTGCTCCCTGCTGCCCGCGTGCTGATGGTACTCGCCAAGTCCATGCTATTGGCAATGAGGGTAATGTTGCCGCCATTGGTGGCCGTAGTTATGGCTGCTGAAGAGGTGTAGCTGATGCCAATACTATTGCTACCACTCCCTTCAATTCCTGTGAGGATTACATTGCCACCACTTGAAGTGATTTGAGTATCCGTATCTTGTATTTTTATGCCCCAATTGCTACTACCGCCAGTGCCTGTACCACCTTGTCCTGTTATCGATACGGTGCCACTACCTCCAGCACTGATCTGGGAACCAAAGCCAGCAAACAATCCTTGATTGTTGCCACCTGGCCCGGCACCGCCGCCCACTGCGTTAATCGTTACGTTTCCTCCCGACGAACTGATTAGGGTTCCCGCACCCTCTACGTTCGCACCATGGTTGGACGAGCCCGTTGTGCCACTGCCTCCGCTGGCTTGTATATTTACATAGCCACTACCCCCTGCTACAACTTGAGTTCCAGAAACGATAGCCAAACCATAGTTGGCGATAGAACTACCTGAGCCTCCGCCTTGTGCCACAATGTTTAGGTTGCCGTTGTTGGTATTTACCGCACTGGAAATGAGATAAACTCCATAGTTACCATTTCCACTTGTAGCTGCTCCGGTACCGTTCACCGTTAAGTCACCTGTGCCTCCGGCTGAAACCAAGCTATTAGAAGTGAGGTAAACGCCTATATTACCCTCCCCCGCGGTGGTACCACCACCTTGCCCAGTGACGCTTACATCCCCTCCAGAGGACGTGATTTGGGCATTGTTATTACTCAGACATACCCCGCGATTGCGGCCTCCACTTGTTTGGCCACCTGTCCCGTTTACATTTACGGTACCCGTACCTCCTGCCGTAATTTTTGCAGCACTTTGAACAAAAACACCAATATTAGACTGCGAACTACTAGCGCCGCCGCCCTGCCCAGTTACACTCACATTACCTCCCCCAGAGGTGATTTGGGTATTGGCACCGTCCACATAAATTCCGTAGTTATTGTTTCCAGTAGTAGCTCCTCCCGTACCTTGCACAGTTACCAAGCCGTTGCCCCCTGCCGTAATGGCGCCTCCTAACTCCTGCCAAATGCCGTAATTGTTGGCGCCCGAACCAGTACCACCACCGTTTCCAGTTACGCTTACATTGCCTCCCGAGGATGTAATCAAAGTATTCGCCGTTCCTGCCACGTAAACCCCCACATTAAAATTACCACTGCCTGCACCACCCGTACCACTTACCGTTACAGTGCCACTGCCACCCGCAGTAATAGTTCCATTTGAGGTTACGGCTACTCCCCGACAGGTAGAACTAGCCCCCGTACTTCCGCCAAAACCAACTACCGATACATTGCCCCCCAAAGACGTGATACGGGCATTCGTCCCCGTCACATTTACCCCAATATTACCGTTGGTGGAAGCAGCACCCACGGCACCTTCTATGGTAGCAGTGCCACTGGTACCACCACTTATCAATCCGCCATTTTGTACAACAACTCCAAATTGATTAATGGCTGAGTCGTCGCCACTTTTGCCTTTTACTGTCAATGTACCCGTGCCATTGACACGTATAATAGCGCCATTGACGGCCACTCCGACAAAGTTGCCCGTACTTGCAGTAGCCTGCTGATTAGCTTCCAAAGTCAAATTTCCATCGGTGGTTTCGAGAGAAGCAGTGCCATTACTAAAGACGATGTTACGACTGACTTTTATGACAGCGGCACCAGTACCAGTGAGTAATAAATTGGCACTGTTGGTAAAAGAAACCTGATCCGTGCCAGGATTGGCATCGTCGTTTTGCAAATCCACATCCAAATTGGCATTCGTCGCAAAGGTTATGTCTCCATTAAAATTAACCTGATCGTCGCCCGTGCCGCCATTGATACTTAACGAGGGTAAGTTCGCCGTAAATGCACCGACGTTGATGATGTCGTTTCCTACTGCGGTATTGACCGTAATGGAGCTTGCTCCGGCGAGGGCTACATCGGCAGGAAAACTGAGCGTAGTTCCCCCATTCAGGGAATAGGTACGTCCAGTCACATCAAAACGAATATTGGTGCTATTTTGAGAGACATTGAGCGTTTCGCCATTGCCTACTGCATCGGTAATGATAATGCCACCACCAGTTGTAGTGATGGTATAATCGGGATTACAGCCATCGTCAGTAAATCCATCACAGTTGTTATCAATACCATCACAGATTTCCGTTGCACCTGGTTTGATGGCCGCGTTGTTATCATTACAATCGCCGCTGGTTGCCTGCAATTCGGTGGCTAATTTATAACCTGCGGGGCGCAAGCATTGCGTAATGGTCGCTGCACCTGTTTCAACATAATTGTCATTGTCGGTATCTTTATACCATACCTGACCAGGTTTCTCCAAAGCATTATTGTCATTACAATCAGTGTTGTTGGTGACGTAGCCGCTAGGTTGGGCACAGGCTTGTTGTGTCACAGCAGGATTACCAAAACCATCGCCATCTATATCGCGATAAAAGGTAGTGATGAACTGACCTGTTGTGATAGGAACGAAAGCCACATAGTCATTGGTTGCACTCCAGGCAGCTCTATTTCTACCCGGCACTGCGAGGGCAATGGTGCCGCTGGCATTTTCAATCCCCATGGTAGCGGGGTCAACCCCATTGATATTGGTAGAATGAATTTCAATTAAATTGGAAGTTTCATAAAGGATGATCTGGCTGGTGACGTTAGGGGAGCTACTCCCAGCAATGGGAATGCCCACATAATTGACGATTAACTTTCGGTTGGGTGCCGAGCCCGTGGTGAAGTAGTTGATGCTACCACTCGCAGAAGGATCTAAATCATCCCAGGCTAAAGCAATCAGATTATTGGGAGAAGACGTATTGGGAATACTCTGTCCGGAGCAGCAGCCAGAGGAAAAAGGTGAAAAGGTTATAAAGCCATTGGAACTAATCGCAAAATCGGTATAGCTGTTCCCAAAGAAGCTAAACGTAAAACCGATGGGTAAAGTACTGCTCACCGCATCATCGCCAAGCGTTACAGAGGTACCCGTTCCTGCCACCGGGCTAAAGGTGCCACTTTGATTGAGTGAATAAGGCAGATCAGCGTTTTGGTTATCGTCGCAATCTAGGGCATTGTCAGCCCAGCCTTCGCCGCAACTCGTACAGAATTGTTTGGTAACACCAGCAATTCCATAGCCGTCACCATCCATATCCTGATAGCAGGTGACAACAGTAGCCGTTGAGGTAGCTGTTTCAAAGGCACCGTAATCGTAACAACCAATCGGCCTGTTGTTGTTGTTGTAATCTTTTTCGGCGGGTGCGCTGGTAAAATACTCGCCGCCAGGTCCATCTATTGCGGGCGAGTTGACTGCTAAGCGCAAATCCCCACCTGCAGCATTTACAAAAAGCGGATCCGTGTTGAGAACGGTTCCGACGCAGGTAAGGCCAAAGGTGCAACCACCTTTAGACAAGCTGTTTTCTAAACGGATAGCCGAAAAACTGGCTGTGCCCAGACAGTCACCAGTGGGGTCTCCCCAAAGAATACATTTAATAAAACTAGCCGTAGAGCCTCCACCTTGAAGCGCATTGGAATACCCCACTTTTTTAGATAGCGATGCGTTGTTGTTGTAAAAAGTGCAGTGTTCAAATACGGGAGTGGAGAATGGAGTACCACTGAAATCGCCATCCGCCATGCTCAACACTGCGCCGCCGTGGCGGGATGCAATATTGTTTTCAAACAAACAATTGGTGAAAATAGGCGTACTGGAGCCACTCACCTTACTGGCTGCGCCTGCTCCCCCCCCTCCAGAGGCCTGGTTGTCGTAAAGCCTGCAGTTGTTTATGGTCGGTGCCGAAGTGATGCCACCTGTGGCATATACGAATACACCACCACCGATGCCGCTTACAGCAGGATTGCTGAAATCATTGGCATCGCCGCCATTGGCGTTTCCTTTGGTAACGGCTACCCCATCCAAACGCATGGCCGCCGAAACGCCCTGTATATACACTACGTGATACGCATTGTCAGCATCATCGCCGACGGTGCCCACATCGCCGCTCAGGATTGCGATATTGGTTCGCCAGTTTCGCTGGGAAAGCGAAGATTCTGTACCGTTAAAGCCCCCGTAAATGGCAATATCTTTGTTGATAAAAAAGGTTTTGAGCTGTCCATTGCCCGGGATGGTGCCTGCATTGTCCTTGGTGGGATAATAAGTGCCTGAAGCCAGCCAGATTTGATCTCCAGCCACAGCCACTTCAATGGCTTTTTGCAGGGTTTGATAAGCTTGTGCCCAGGAAGTACCTGTATTGCTGTCGTTGCCACCAGGCCTGACATAACGGGTAACCGCCAGTGCGGGACTAGCATCAATAATAGCAGAACCTGAATAAATTGAGAGTGGGGCCAATCCTCCAGTATTGGCCCCACTCATGGCTATACTTCGCGTAAAATCGCTGGTTGTAATTTTATCTGAATCCCCTGAATTAGGGATGTCGGTCACAACACTGATACCAACAGAGGGAGCAAGCGTTCTGGATGTTTTTGTAAATGCCTGTTGAACAATAGTCCAACATAACAAAAGAATGGACAATTTTTTCATGGTCGAATTGTAAAGGTTGTGCATGTTTGGAAATCGAATTTCCTATCGCCACAAACATACACTCCACCCCCCGAATGGTATTAACTCTAATGTTCCATCTTTTGCTCTAATGTTCCATTTACCAAATTTTCTTTTGCTCTAATGTTCCATTTCTTTTGCTCTAATGTTCCACTCGCTGATTATCAGATAGTTACAAAAAACCCTTTTTCGACCATTTTTACAAAAAAGAGAGCCTCCAAAAATTGGAGGCCCTCTAAGCACTACGATATTAAAGCTACTACATTTTAATTCATTTTTAGCACTTTCAGCGTCGCTTGTTGGTCAGCCGTTGTCACCTTCAAGAAGTACATTCCTGCTGGCAACTCACTCACCCCAAACTCTTCTTGGTGCGTGTTGGTTTCGGGTACAAATTGACGACGCAACACCTCCCGACCCGAAGCATCCGTCAGCGAAGTCTGCACCACTTGCCCCTTGTTCTCTTGCACTTTCAGGCGAAGGATGTTTGTGACGGGGTTGGGAAGAACAGCCAGCCCCCTGCCCCCCAATGGGGGAATAATTGCCGTGCGACGGTCCGACCCTTGCCCTTTGCCATTTGCCTCTTCGCTCTCCGCTGTCCTCGCTGCGCCTACACCTATTCCATCTTTCGACTGGATTCTGAACCAGTATTCTTGGTAAGCCAACACGTTGCCTTGCGGTTTACGGGTGGATGGGAAGATACTGCCCCAGCCTTTCATGTCCCAGTAGCGGATGCCTAGTTTGTATAAACCTTTGGGTAAACCCGCATCGTATGAGTTGCCACCCGCGCCGTTGTCTTGGTAAAATCCGTAGGCAGGGTGGTTTTGCGCATACAATTCCGTCCAGCCTTCGCGGTTGGCGTACATGAAATACGGTGCGTTGTTCTCGTGCGTGTTGAAAGAACGAATCACCCCCATTTCGGGTACGGCCTGCATGTCAAAGGTCAATGAACCGTTTGTGCCCAAGCCGCACGCATCTGCGTGAATCGTCCAGTAGCGAGGCGCCATTTTGTTGGCGTTTTCTACGTAAAACAACGTCGGGTTTACTTGCGTACTTTGTTCTAACTCTGGGCCACCGTCGCGGGTGATAAACTGGCTCGTCCAAGCCGAGCGGTCGTTGGTTTTGATGGCGGATTTGCTTTCGCCAATGTTTATCAACGTCACCACAAACGCATTCCAATAAATATCCTTGCGGACACTTTCAGCACTTTGGCAACCACCTTCAAATAGACATTTTGCCCAGTACGTTTGCTTGGTCACGTTGCTGAAGGCCACCTCAAAACTTGGCGTGGTCACACCTGTATTCCAGCTCGTGGTGCTACCTGCGGGACAATTGGCCGAAATTGTGACCGTTGTGCCCGTGCAAACAATCTCTTGCGAAGCCGTAATCACGGGCGCTATTTGCGTTGGCGTTAGGGTAAACGTCACTACATTACTCTTCTCGCTCACACAACCGTTTTCTGTTTGGCAACGTGCATAGTACGAGGTCGTTTGGCTTGGTACGGTTGATGGCAAACTTGGCAGAGCCACGTTAGTGCTGGCATTGTACCACACCGTGCGTAAACTTCCGCAAGTTGACTGACCGCTGAAACTGGCCGATGGGTTACAACTGCTTGTTGATGACAACGAAACCGTCGGTGCAGAAGGAATGACCACCAATTTTAAACGCATTACCCCCGACTCCGATTCTACACACGAAGGAGCGCCATCCGATTGGCGACAACGCACGCGGTAGTTGTGGAACTGATTGTCCACCAAAGCCGTTGGAACGCCCGCGCTGTATTCGCCGCCATCAACTGAATAAAGTACTACTTCTCCCCCAGCGCAATTGGCGTTAAATGTGAGGGTTGTATTTGCCAAACTACACACTTCTTTGGTTTCGCCTACGGCTACCGTCACGCCATCCACCAATAACGACACATTTTGCGGTACCGAAGCACGGCCAGTAATGGTCAATTCGATCGGCCCCGTGTAAGTTGCGGGGCAAGCCGCGTCGCAAGCCGCTTGGTAGCGGTGGGGTTGGTTATTGGACGGTTGGGAAACTGGGGCTGTCGCCGACCAGTCGCTCCATACGCCATTCCCTACTTGTACTCGCCAAACAGGATTTCCCACCACACACAAACCCGAAACCGTAAACTGCAAACTGTTAACTGGATTGGCATCCGTATCGCACAAAGTTTGGGAATTACCTTCGACCAAGGTGCGTTGGAGGGTCGTCAGCGTAATCGTCGGTTTGCCTTGTACCTTCACCGTGGCGTTGCCCGTTTGCGCTTGGCTACAATTGGCAGCCGACACGCTCACGAGGTCATACACAAATACGCCTGCGGTAGTGGTGGGTTGCGTCAAAGTAGCGGTGTTGGCGCCACTGGCCGACGAAACGCTTTGCAGCGGCCCACCGTTGATGCGGTAGCCAAACGTATAAATACCCGTTCCGTTTGCGCCCGTAAAGGTAATGGTAGCCGAAGCTGCGTTTTGGCAAACCGTGGTTGAACCCGCAACGCTGGCCGTCGCCAACGAAGGGGCATTCAGCGTGTAAGGCCCCGCCAAGGTCACCTCGCAGCCAGTATAGGTTATTTTAAAATCGCTGTAAGTACCTGCGCCAAGTTCCGTTAGAACAAAGGTGTTGCCTCCCGCCGACACCCGTCCGCGCGACGTACCTACCATAATAGGAGTTGAAAGCGCGTCGCTTCCTTTCTTGTAACTCAACGTATAATTCCCCATTGGCAAGCTGGTTGAGAACGAAAGCGTGCCGTCCGTTGCGCCGCAAGTTGTAGGGTTGCTACTGCTGGTTTGGGTCAGCGTAAACGTCGGTGCGCTCAACGTCGCCGTGGCGGCGTCGCTCACGCAGTTGTTCAACGTCACTTTAATGTTCGTATAAGCACCTGCCCCCAAACTACTAATCTCCAAATTCCCCGAAGCATCGCTGCTCAACGTCGCCGTCACCGATGTGCTGGCGTCTTTTTGGTAGCTGACACTGTAACTGGTACTCGCCGCCAAACCCGTCAACTGAATGCTGCCGTCGGTGGTGTTGCAGCCGCTCGGTGGTGTTTTGGTGCCCACCGCAAAGGTCGGTTTGTTGGGGTTTGATAGGGTAAGAATGTCGGCAATCGTAATATTGGTGCTGTTATACACAATCTTAAAATCTCGGTATGCCCCAGCCCTTAATCCCGACAAGGTAAAGGTATTGTTGCCTCCGCTGCCCGCCGTCACCGACACAGTAGCACTGCCAGGGCTAGCAAGGAAAGTGTATTCTAAGGTATATGCGTTGGTGCCTACGGGTAGATTGGTGGTAAATACCAGCGCTCCGTCCATAGCGCCGCAACCACTCGGTGGCACCGTTGAACTGTAGGCAAACGTATAAGCGGCCGCAGGCGCACCCACCGTGGCCGAAAGCGCACTGCTGCTGCAACCGTTGATGGTTAAAATAATGTTGGTATAACTTCCTCCGCCCAAATTGGCGATGGTAAGATTGCCATTGGCATCGGAACTGACGGTGGTGGTAACGGCCGTACCACCGTCTTTTTGATAGCTAATGCTGTAGCTTTTGCTCACCGCCAAGCCCGACAACTGAATGCTGCCATCGCTGCCCCCCACGGTAGTAACGGCCGTTGTACCGCTTACGGCAGGATTGGGCAAATCGCCAATACGGATAATGGGTGAATAGGTGACGTTACAAGCCCCAGCCGTAAACGCAAAATCGGTGTAAACACCCGCACTTAAATTAGACAGGGTAAACTGACGCCCCCTACTCCCTGCTACAGTCACATCGGTTGTTACTGTATTACCATTCTTTTTATAGCTCAACGAATACGTCCCAACATTGGCTGAAGTAGTGAATAACAGACTTCCGTTAGTTCCCGCGCAGGTAGTTGGAGGAGTGATTGTATTAGGAGAAGCGGCTCCTGCCACATAAATCGTCGCCCCTGCGTACGCTACTTCACAGGTGCCGTATTGCACTTTGATGTCGGTATAATACCCCTCCGATGCGCTGATGGTAGCTGTATTTCCACCACCTAGATTAAAAACTTCCATTTGTCCCGATTGACTAACGCCGTTGCGTTTGTAGGTGGCAGGATACGTACTGAAAGTACCCGTAAAGCCTAGGTTGGTATCAAAGACAAGAAGTCCCGCTGTTGTACAAGTCGCTCCACGGGTACTCCTTCCGTTTGTCAAACTTGCCGCTGATACCTCAACCGTAATGGTGACGGCTTGCAACCAACAGGCTTTTTTGAAGGTAATGGTGTGCGTACCGATTGGTAAATTACCCACACTTAACTGCCCACTGGCATTGGACGTCAGGTTTTGGGGAGTGCCTCCTACGCCTACCGTAACGATGTACTCCGTATTGGGCTCTACGCCTACAAGTAACACACTGCCATTGTTGTTAGTTGGACAGTTGGAGGAAGCAACGCCAAGGGGGGCCAAGACAGGCACCGATGTGGCGGATTGGGTAATGGTAAACGTCCCTCCGTTGAGGTTTTGTACCAAC
Source organism: Runella sp. SP2 (assembly GCF_003711225.1). NCBI lineage: Bacteria > Pseudomonadati > Bacteroidota > Cytophagia > Cytophagales > Spirosomataceae > Runella > Runella sp. SP2. Next base: position 3,390,156 of record NZ_CP031030.1, read on the forward strand.
CCAGTGTTGGTCGTTATGGTACTAGTGCCCGTAGCATTTTCGATGATCACCCCTGCGTTGTTGGTCGTGCCTGTTCCTGTTATTATGCTATTTGACTTAATCCACAGCAAAGAACTACAGCCTATATTTGAAAACGTACCCACGTTATTCAATGCGCGTGAGTTTACGCCCGCTGCAATGCCTCCAACAATGATGCTGGCATAGTTTCTGAAAACCCCACTGGCACTATTTTCTATACCGATACCGTTAGGAAAATTATCAACGGTGATTTCCCCTCCCACATTGTTGTCAACATTACCAAGATTAAAAATACCAAATAGAACTATTCCCACATTACCTATATTTATCGTGCCTGCATTAGTGAAAGTAATGCCCGTATCAACAGACAGCGCCGCACTTGTGCATCGGCTTATTTTTATCACGCCCCCTGTTTTATTCTCAAATGTACCCACACATACAATACCACTAGCACCTACCGACTGCGTTTGGCCCACATTCACCGTCCCCGCATTGGAAAACGTAGCATTTGCAGCGTTATTTATTGCAGTGCTGGATGTATTATCCACCGAAATGGTTGCCCCAGCGTTGTTGTTAAAAGTTCCAAAGTTTACTATCCCTGTAGCTCCCAGCGCACTTTCATTTCCCAACACCAACTGACCGTTGTTTTCAAAAATCCCACCAACATTATTGGTAAAAGATCTATCATTTCTAAATCCGTTAATGGTCAGCTTTCCCGAATTAGCGATGGTCAGGGTAGCGCTGGAAAATATAGACACTGATTTGGCTTCGGCATCGGTGGTACTGATGGTTGGGTAAAGCGGTGGTGATAATACGGCGCTGATTTCCACATCGTCGGTGGCGGTGGGGACAGTTAGTTTGCTCCAGTTGGCGGCGTTGTGCCACTCACCGTTGGCGCAGCCCGTCCATACCAACGTAGTTTCGTCAGCAAGGACATTGATTAGACGGCTTCCAGTAGCGCCAATTAACCCAATCGCAAACTGACTGTAAATACCAACGGGAAGGTTACTTAACGTAAAACTGCCATCATTTGCAATGCTCACCGAAGCCGTGCGGGTTTCGGCCGTGGCGCTGCCGTTGGCTTGGTAACGGTAACTCAAGGTTTGGGTAGTACCGCCGTAGCCCGTACTCGTAAACGCAATGCTCCCCGTGCCCGTGCAAGTCGTTGGTTCGGTAGCTGTGCCTAAGGTCAGCGTGGGGTTTTCGACCGAGGCCGACAAGCTAAATTCAAGCGTGCTGCAGGTGGTTCCCTTCACCGTAATGGCATACGTCCCCACGCCCAAAGAGGGAATCGTGATTTCGTTGGTGGTCACTGCCACGCTGTTGGTGGTAGGGCTACCGCCGTCCTTGCTGTAAGTCAGCTCGTAAGTATCGTTGGGCAAGCCTTTGATTTTGATGGAGCCATCGCCGCCGTTGAAAGTCGTGGGAGCAGCCCCAACCGCTACCAAGGCAGGGAGTGGCCCCGCACCCACGTCAAACGTGCCGCCGTTGAGGTTTTGCACCAAGCCCGTGTTAGCGGTGATGTTGCTGTTGCCCGAGGCTTTTTCGATGATGGTCCCTGAATTGCTTGAAGTAGCGCCAGAACCGCTAAAAATTCTACTATTAGACTGAAGCGACAGCAAGGCACTGCAACCGTCATTGATAAAAGTAGCTCCAGTGTTCCTCATCCCAAAAGAACCTCCCGCAGTGGCTCCAATGGTGATGGTCGCATAGTTTCGGAAAGTGCCAGCCGAAAGGTTAATTCCAGTGGTACTAAAATTGTCAATGTTGATTATCCCCCCGAGCATATTGTCAAAGCTCCCAATATCAACTCTAAGACCATTAGTACTGTTGCCGATGTTTATCGTCCCAGCGTTGATAAATGATGCACTGGTTTTGTCTATGATTATTCCATTAGGAAAATTATCCACGGCAATGACTGCACCTGCGTTGTTTTTAATCGTTCCTCCGTTTGAAAGCCCCGTAGCACCCAATCCACTTTCATCTCTCACTCTCACTACCAATTGACCGTTGTTCTCGATGGTTCCAAGGTTATCAATTGATTTTCCACCACTTCCTGTACCATTTAAGGTCAACTTGCCCGTGTTGGCAATGGTTAGGAAAGTGTTGGAGTTTAAAACTACCGATTTGGCGGTAGCATCGGTGGTGATGATGGTTGGGTAAAGCCGTGGTGATGATACCGCAGGGATAATCAAATCGTCGGTAGCCGTAGGAACACCCGTTGGGCTCCAGTTGCTGGCGGTATTCCAGTCGCTGGTTCCTGCAGCTCCCGTCCAGATTTTTTGCGCCCAAAGTGGCTGGCTCAACCCCAGTCCTAGCAGCAACAAAAAGCTGGTGAGGTAGGTGATTTTGGGGTGTTTTAAACGTGTTAAAAGATAATGTAGCTTCATATACGTAGTACGTTAAATTTGAAGCCACAAATAAATAGCAAAAAAAATCGAGAAAAAATAAGGGTTAACCCTTATTTTTTGGATACTTTTATGACTTTTTAAGGGAAATATATGCCAATAAGAACGATTTTGTCACCTCACCCTAAATCCCTCTCCTTTCTGGAGAGGGACTTGCAAAGTCACTCCATAAAAAAAGCACTTTTCTGAAAGAAAGAGACTTGCAAAGTCACCCAAAGCAAAAAAGCCCCTCTCCAGAAAGGAGAGGGGTTGGGGGTGAGGTAGGCTGAAGTTATAACAAAGTAGGGTAATTGTATGTACAGCACAAAGGTCTGTCAAAAAAAAACAAAAAGATATAAGGGTTAACCCTTATTTTTAGGTTATGAAAATCGGCTACTTTTATTTGTTTTGGATGGTCAGTTTGTGTCGCGTTTGGGGGCAAGAAACCCCAAGTCCGCTGCCTAAACCGTCGATAAATAAGCTAGGACTTGAAGTATATGTGCTCAACAACGCCTTCCGCTACGATTCGTCGATTGTCCTGCTCCGCCGCATGATTGATGCCCCAACGACCTCCAACGAAGACCGTTTTTACGCTTTTTTGTACCTTTCGCACACCTACAAACGGCTTTTTGACTACACCACCACTTTGGAGCAGCTAGACTCCGCCTTGTTTTATGGCCGCAAAACCGCCCACCGCGCCTATTTTGAAGCCAACATTTCCTGCCAAAAAGCGTATGTCTTATTTGATACCCACCGCTACGAGGAGGCCGACCAGCGAATGCAGCAGCTTGCCCGCACCAACTACCAGTATTTGGACGAAGAGCAGCGCGCAAAAATCAACATGCAGGAAGCGTATTTGCTGTATTTGAAAAAACGCTACCCCAATGCCGAACGGCGCTACTACGAAGCCCTAACGCACCTCCAACGCAGCAGCACCTGCGACGTGCCGATGATTTATACCAAGCTCATTCAACTCTACGAAAAAATGGGCGACGAAGCAGGGATGCGCAAAGCCGCCGCCCAATCCATCAAAGCCGCCGACTCCTGCAAAATTACCAAATACGGGCTTTATACCTACGAAGAGCTGTACCGATCCTATGAGCGCCTAGGGAATATTTCAGCGGCTTTCAACGCCCTCAAAATCTATGATTCGCTCAATACCGTTTATAAGCAAGAAGAGCATTTGTCGGCCCTCAAAGACCGTGAATTAAAATACCAACAAGAAAAAAATAAAATCAACGAAAAACTCTACCAGTCAAGTTTAAAGAATGAACAACAAAAGAACCTCATACTCATTGGTATTTTAGTGACACTTTCGGGTTTTGTGGCGTATTTCATTTTATGGCAACGAAAAAAACAATTGCAGACCGAGAAAGAAAGAAATTTACATTATACCAAACAACTGTTAGAAAAAACCGAAGAAGACCGAAAGCGAATTGCGGGAGATTTGCACGACAGCATCAACTACGAACTGTTGTCGCTCAAAAAAAATGATAAACAAGACCCCGAGGTGATCAATACGAAGATTGACCAAATCATCAACGACGTTCGGGTCATTAGTCGAAACTTGCACCCCGTGATGTTTGACAAAATTGGGCTAGAGCCCAACATCGAACAATTGATAGAGCGGTTTCAGGCACAACACAACCTGATGGTTAGCACCGAGTTTGACTACCAAGGCACGCTGAGTCCGCAAGCTGAATTACAGCTCTACCGCATCATCCAAGAGGCATTGACCAACATCATCAAATATGCCAAAGCATACGCGGCCAAAATCACCTTGACCGAATCTGCCGAAAAAATACACCTACAAATCCGCGACAACGGCGTAGGTTTTGACGTTGCCAAAACCCTGTCGAGCACCGATGCTTTCGGACTTCACAACATCATAGAACGCAGCCGAATTATTGGAGGATCTACCCACATACAGTCATCATCAGAAGGCTCAGTGATTGACGTAGAAATAGCTAAGTAAATGACAAACAACGTTTTAAAGAAAAACCCAATGAGTGTCTTAATTGCCGACGACCACCCCCTTACCCTTTACGGCACCCAGGCGTTTGTGACGTCGCTGGGGTACAAGGTTGTGCACATCTGTACCGATGGACTAGAAGCGTTTGAGTGGATTGTCAGGCACCAACCAAAAATAGCGATTTTGGACATTAGTATGCCCCAAATGGATGGTTTAGAAGTATTAGAAAAATTACATCAGCGGGGCGTTTCTACGCAAGTCATTTTGTTTACGATGCACAAAGAGGCCACGGTTTACAAACGTGCCAAAAACTTAGGTTTATCAGGTTATTTACTCAAAGAGGGTTCAGAAGATGAATTAAAATTGTGTTTGGAAACCGTTGCGCAAGGTGGAAAATACATGAGTAAATTGATTCTAAAAGAAGTAAACAAACACCAAACGAGCGAAAGTGAAGAGTTGACTTTTGCCGAAAAGAAAGTACTGGAACTCATCGCACAACAAAAAACCTCCAAGCAAATCGGTGATTTACTATTTATCTCGGAAAAAACGGTAGAAAAGCACCGTTCAAACATCATTCAAAAGTTAAATTTACCCAAAGAAAAAAACATACTTCTCCACTGGGCAATGAAGCATTTTACTGACAAGTGAAGTTTTTAAGAGGCAAGTTTTCAAGTTAGCAAGAGGCAAGGGGCAAGTTAGCAAGGGAAAAGTTTGCCAATTTGCCCCTTGCATTATTTTGCATCTTGCCCCTTGCCTCACTTGCCCCTTACTACGGTGCTTTCACCACTTTCAAAGTTGCTTGTTGTGTTTCTGTCGTCACCTTCAAGAAGTAAATTGCCGTCGGTAACTCACTCACCCCAAACTCCTCTTGATGCGTGTTGGTCTCTGGTACAAACTGACGACGCAACACTTCCCGACCCGAAGCATCCGTCAACGACGTTTGCACCACTTGCCCTTTGCTATTTTGCACTTTCAAGCGGAGGATGTTGCTGACGGGGTTGGGCAGAACGGTGGCGAAGGTGCCGTTATCAGTTATCTGTTTTCCGTTATCCGACCCTTGCTCTTTGCCATTTGACTCTTGCCCTTCGCCTCTTGCCATTTGCCCACTTGCCACTTGCTCCGCTGATCTCGCCGCTCCTACGCCTACTCCATTTCGTGACTGGATTCTGAACCAATATTCTTGGTAAGCCAAAACGTTGCCTTGAGGCTTGCGGGTCGAGGGATAAATGCTGCCCCACCCCTTTTGATCCCAATAACGAATGCCTAATTTGTACAAACCTTTGGGTAACCCTGCATCATATACGTTACTACCCACACCGTTGTCTTGATAAAAGCCGTAAGCAGGGTGGTTTTGTCCGTACAGCTCCGTCCATCCGTCGCGGTTGGCATACATGAAATACGGCGCGTTGTTTTCGTGCGTGTTGAATGAACGAATCACGCCAGTCTCAGGCGTCGCCAACATATCGAATGTCAACGAGCCGTCATTGCTTAATCCACACGCCTCTACGTTGACTGTCCAGTAACGAGGTGCTGTTTTGTTGACGTTTTCTGCAAAATACAAGGTCGGATTTACCTGCGTGCTTTGTTCCAATTCAGGGCCGCCGTCACGCGTGATGAATTGGCTTGTCCATGCCGAACGGTCGTTGGTTTTTATCGCTGATTTGCTCTCGCCAATGTTTATCAACGTCACTACGAACGCGTTCCAGTAAACATCTTTGCGAACACTTTCCGCACTTTGGCAACCACCCGAAAAAACACACTTCGCCCAGTAACTCTGCTTCGTCACGTTGCTGAACGACACTTCAAAACTTGAAGTAGTTACACCCGTGTTCCAAAACGTTTGACTGCCTGCGGGGCAATTGGCTGAGATTGTGACGGTTGTGCCTGTGCAAACTATGTCTTGACTCACCGTAATTGCAGGAGCTACCCCAACAGGTATTACGGTGTAAGTCACTACATTGCTCTTTTCACTTAAACAACCACCGCCCGCTTGGCAACGAGCGTAGTACGATGTCGTTTCCGTCGGTGTTTGGTTCGGCAAGCTTGGTAAAGCCACGTTCGTAACGGCATTGTACCAAATCGTTGTCAAAGCTCCGCAATTTGTTATCCCACTAAACGCCACGGGACTGCCGCAACCGCTCGTCACGTTCAAACTCGCCACGGGGGCCACCAACGAACTGCTCACGATTCGCAAACGCATCACCCCCGATTCGGTCTCTACACAGGAAACTGTTCCGTCCGACTTGCGGCAACGTACGCGGTAATTGTGGTACTGACCATCCACCAACTGTACTGGAAGCGTGCTGCTGTACTCGGCTCCATCCACCGAATAAAGCAGGATTTCTCCCGCACCACAGGTCGCATTAAAAGTTATCCCATTGCCTTCAATATTACATACTTCTTTGGTTTCCCCCACATTTACAGTCACCCCGTCAACAACTAGCGACACATTTTGTGGCGTGGATGCGCGGTAGTTAATCGTCAATTCAATCGGATTCGTGTACGTCACGGGACAACTCGCATCACAGGCCGCTTGGTAGCGGTAGGGTTGGTTATTGGACGATTGGGATACTGGGGCATTAGGTGACCAGTCGCTCCATGCGCCACTTCCAACTTGTACCCGCCAAACGGGATTTCCCACCACACACGAACCCGAAACATTAAACTGTAAACCATTAACAGGATTCGCATCCGTGTCGCAGAAAGTTTGGCTGTTGCCTTCGTTTAACGTTTGTTGTAAGGTTGTCAATGTAATTGTGGGTTTGCCTTGTACTCTGACTTCCACGCTACCGCTTTGTTCTTGACTACAACTTGTCGTGGAACTTTCGGAGACACTTATCAAACTGTACACAAACGTCCCCGCCGTCCCCGTCGGCGCTGCTACCGTCACGCTGTTGCCACCCGTAGTTGTCACCGTTTGGGGTGCTCCGTCGTTGATTTTGTAGGTAAACGTGTAGGGTGCCGCTGCATTTGCTCCCGTGAACGTTATCATAGGTGAAGCACTGTTTCTACACACCGTCGTCGTGCCCGAAATTGTAGCCGTAGGCAAAGGGTTTACCTTTACCGTTGCGCTACCGCTTTGTTCTTGACTACAACTTGTCGTGGAACTTTCCGAGACACTTACCAAACTGTAAACAAACGTCCCCGCCGTCACCGTCGGCACTGCCACTGTCACGCTATTGCCACCCGTAGTTGTCACCGTTTGGGGTGCTCCATCGTTGATTTTGTAGGTGAACGTGTAGGGTGCAGTCGCATTCGACCCCGTAAAGGTGATGTTGGGTGATGGACTGTTTCTACACACCGTCGTTGTTCCCGAAATCGTAGCCGTGGGCAGAGGATTCACCGTCACCATTGCGCTGCCCGTTTGCGTTTGGCTACACGCCGTCGTTGAACTTTCTAAGACACTTATTAAACTATACTCAAACGTCCCCGCCGTTCCCGTCGGCGCTGCCACTGTCACACTGTTGCCACTCGTGGTTGTCACCGTTTGGGGTGCTCCGTCGTTGATTTTGTAGGTAAACGTATAGGGTGCCGTTGCGTTCGACCCCGTAAAGGTGATGCTAGGCGATGGACTGTTTCTACACACCGTCGTCGTGCCCGAAATTGTAGCCGTAGGCAAAGGGTTTACCGTTACCGTTGCGCTACCGCTTTGTTCTTGACTACAACTTGTCGTGGAACTTTCCGAGACACTTATCAAACTGTACACAAACGTCCCCGCTGTTCCCGTCGGCGCTGCCACTGTCGCGCTGTTGCCACTAGTGGTTGTCACCGTTTGGGCTGGGCCGTCGTTGATTTTGTAGGTAAACGTATAGGGTGCCGTTGCGTTCGACCCCGTAAAGGTTATGCTAGGCGATGGACTGTTTCTACAAACCGTCGTCGTGCCCGAAATCGTAGCCGTGGGCAGAGGATTCACCGTCACCGTTGCGCTACCCGTTTGCGTTTGGCTACAAGCCGTCGTTGAACTTTCTAAGACACTTATTAAACTATACACAAACGTGCCCGCCGTCCCCGTCGGCGCTGCCACTGTCACACTGTTGCCACTCGTGGTTGTCACCGTTTGCGGCGCTCCATCGTTGATTTTGTAGGTAAACGTGTAGGGTGCTGTTGCATTTGCTCCCGTGAAAGTAATGGTAGGCGATGGAGTGTTTCTACACACCGTCGTTGTCCCCGAAATCGAAGCCGTCGGTAATAAATTCACCGTAATCAATACAGAACTTGAAGTAGCCTCCGAGCACACCCCGCTTTTGACCACGGCCCTGAAATAAGTATCGGCAGTGAGGTTGCCGATAATCGCGCTCGTTAGAGTGACTGATGTAGAGGAAATAGGGGTGGGACTACTGAAAGAATGGTTAACAGATTTTTCCCATCGAACTACATTGCCCACCTGCCCGCTCAAGGTCAAATCGACGGGAGAGGTATTGGTACAAATGGTTTGCGGGGCACTGACCACCCCTCCCACGCTGACGGGGTCAATCGACAGGGACGTAGACGAGGAAACGGCAGTTTCACAGCCGCTAGATGCCGTAATCTTGGAGAGTTGCAAAGTACCGCTGACGGGTGAGGCTATGACGGCTGAGGCACTGCCACTGCTGACGGTGATGGGAGCCGTTTGGGTACTGCCGCCGTTGATGGTATAGATGACTTGGGCATTGCCGCTCAAAGGCGTGCGGTTTTCGTACCAAGCAATCTTGTTATCATTGACTGACGCCGACAAAACGTCCATGTCCCCGTCCCCATCTAAGTCCGCCGCATATACCGATCGGGCACTACTCGCCGAGGTGCTGATGGAGGTCTGAGTCGTAAAAGTGCCGCCGCCGTCGTTTTTATACCACGCAATTTTATCATCATTGGAAGAAGCCGACAGCACGTCTATATCCCCATCCCCGTCCAAGTCCGCCGCATACACCGATTCAGCCACGTCAGCGGAGGTAGTGATAGAGGGCTGAGCCGTGAAAGTACCGCTGCCGTTGTTTTGATACCACGCAATCTTGTCATCATCCAAAGAAGCCGACAGAACGTCCATGTCTCCGTCCCCGTCCAAGTCTGCCGCATACACCGAAACAGCCCTATTGACGGTACTGATTACCTGCTGTGCTCCGAACCCACCACTGCCGTCGTTTTTATACCACGCGATTTTGTCATCAACTACAGAGGCTGACAGCACATCCAAATCTCCGTCCCCGTCCAAGTCTGCCGCATACACCTTAGCAGCCCCATTGACGGTACTGATTACCTGCTGTGCTCCGAACCCACCACTGCTGTCGTTTTTATACCACGCAATCTTGTCATCATCCAAAGAAGCCGACAGAACGTCCATGTCTCCGTCGCCGTCCAAGTCTGCCGCATACACCGAAACAGCTCCATTGGCCGAGGTACTGATTACCTGCTGTGCTCCGAACCCACCACTGCCGTCGTTTTTATACCACGCAATTTTGTCATCATTGGAAGAAGCCGATAACACATCCAAATCTCCGTCCCCGTCCAAGTCTGCCGCATATACCGAAGCAGCTCCATTGGCCGAGGTACTGATTACCTGCTGTGCTCCGAACCCACCACTGCCGTCGTTTTTATACCACGCAATCTTGTCATCACCCAAAGAAGCCGACAGAACGTCCATGTCTCCGTCGCCGTCCAAGTCTGCCGCATACACCGAAATAGCCGCGTTGGCAACAGTGCTGATAGATGGTTTAGATTGAAAACTCTGAGTTTGGACAAAACCGCTGAGGGGCAGGGTCGCATTTGAGCCCGCACACACGGGAGCGATAGTTCCCAACGTCAGGTCTTTCAGATCGGGGCGTGGCAGGTGGCGGAGTTGGGTGGTTTTACCCGTACTCGTGGCGCAAGGGCCGCCGTTACTTATTTTGAGTAAGGTCAGCAGCCCCGCTTTAGGGGCCGTCAAGGTAAGGGAGGCACTGCCCGCACTCACGGGAACGGTCACTGTTTGGGGAATGCCACCACCGATGGTGTAGGTCACCGTGGCATTGTTGCTGCCTAAGGGTGTACGGTTTTCGAACCATACGATTCGGTCGCCATGATAGGCCGCCACTGGCACATCCATGTCGCCGTCGCCATCCAAGTCTGCCGCATACACCGAGTAGGCAAAGCCCGTCGTATTGCTGATCACAGTTTGCGAACCGAATCCGCCGCTGCCGTTGTTTTCATACCACGCAACCTTGTTGTCTAGCCCGGACGCCGAGAGCACGTCCAAATCCCCATCACCGTCCAAATCTGCCGCATGAACCGATGCGGTTCCACCTGCTGAGGTACTGATGATGTTCTGTGCTCCGAATCCGCCGCTGCCGTTATTTTCATACCACGCCACCTTGTTGTCATTTTGAGAGGCTGAGAGCACATCCATATCGCCGTCGCCGTCCAAATCTGCCGCAGTCACAAAGGCAGCCCCGTCGGTTTCGGTACTGATTGTGTTCTGCGGCCCAAACCCACCGCTGCCGTTGTTTTGGTACCACGCGATTTTATCGTCATTAGAAGAAGCCGACAGCACATCCATATCGCCGTCACCATCCAAATCTGCGGCATATACCGACTGAGCTCTTGAACCCGCAGTACTGATTACTGTTTGCGGACCGAATGCTCCGCTGCCGTTATTTTCATACCACGCGATTTTGCTGTCATTGATGGAAGCTGATAACACATCCATGTCCCCGTCGCCATCCAAATCAGCTGCATACACTGAATTGGCATCGTTTGCTGAGTTACTGATCACGTTTTGCGGACCAAATCCGCTGCTGCCGTTGTTTTGGTACCAAGCGATCTTATCGTCATAGATAGAAGCCGACAGTACGTCTAAGTCTCCATCTCCGTCCAAATCTGCCGCATGTATGGAAGTGGGAAAGTCTGCCGAAGTACTGATAATGATTTGCGGCCCGAATCCTCCGCTGCCGTCGTTTTTGTACCACGCGATCTTGTCATCGGTGACAGAAGCCGATAACACGTCCATGTCCCCGTCGCCGTCCAAGTCTGCCGAATACACTGAAAGGGCACCATTGGTCAAGGTGCTGATGGGTGGTTTGGGTTGAAAACTACGGGTTTGCTCAAATCCACTAAGCGATAAACTCGCATTTGAGCCCGCACACACGGGAGCGATAGGGGATAAAGTCAGGCCTTTCAAATCGGGGCGGGGACTAACTGTAACCGTTCCCGTGGCATCGGTAAAACCGCTGCTGCGCGTCCCCCCATCTGCCCCCGTTACTTTCAGCAAGGTATAGGTTTTGGTGGTGGTGGTTTTGCTTATAGCGTTAAAAGGAGTGCCACTCGTCACCCCCGTTTGGGTGCGGATGGCATTGCCGTCGGTATAACGTACCGTAAATGGTCCCGTCCCCGCCGTGGCGGTAAAAGTAAGGGTAGCCTGTGCGCCGGGGCAGATGGCGTTGCCGCTCAGGCTGCCCTGCGGCGTCACTTGGGCCAAAAGCCCAAAAGAACAAATACAAAGAAGCAGGGTAAAGAGAAGTAATTTTGAGTTCATAAAGCGTTGGGTTTGCATCTTGTGTTGGAGGTCGTAGAGTTGTTTTTCAAAGTTTTTCAATTGTTTTTGGTAACCATACCAACACCCCGCCACCAACACTCCAAAAAGAAGTACCAGCAGTAGTAGCACAAACTTGGGTTGGCGATATAGTTTCGGCATTGACATAGTTAAAGCTACCCAATGCGCCCCCTAAACGCCAAATTTTAAGCGTTGCAAAAACGTTGCAATTTACAACTCGCTTATCATCAACTCATTACAAACCAAAAACACTCTTACTTAGGAAAAAAGCAAAAGAAGTCGTCTTCTGAGGAGACATTACGAAGCAATAAAAACGGGTCTATTCACCCATCATTTCCAGCCATTTTTCTAGGCTTTCTTCTTCGGGAAGCTGTACTTTTTTACGTAAACGCGACCAAATAGAGCGCACACTCACGGGGGAGACTCCCAACATGGTAGCCATTTCTTTGGTGGACAATTGCAATTTTGCCAAAGCAATAAAACGAATCTCGGCGGGCGTAAGCGTAGGAAATTTCTCCTTCACCCGACGCAAATACCCCCCGTGGACTTTCTCAAAAAGCGCACGAAAATCCTCCCATTGCTCGTCGGTCAAAATGGTCGCTCCTTGTAGTTGCTCAATGAATTCATTTTTTTCCAAAACGCGCTGCGTAAAATGTTGCAGTTGCTGCTTGGCCATTTCAAGCTCTTTTTCTTTTATTTGCAGTTGCTGCACCGAAATCAATTGATTTTGTAAGTGTTTTTTCCGCTGGTTTTGATAAACGTAAACCGCCAATCCAAAGCCAACCAACAGCAGCAACAATACGCCATTTCGCTCTTTTTCTTTTAAAGCACGTTGGGTTTCAATGCTAGTCATTTCCGCACGATGCTGGCGTAGCTGATTGGCTTGCACGGCTCGCAAAATCTTACGGGCACTAAATTGTCGTTGCAAACTATCCTTCACCCAGTCTGCCGAATCAGAATACATCATGGCCAATTGCGGCTGACCCGTTTGGACGTATAATTTCAGTAACCACGGATAAACTACATTATAAAGCTCAAATTCTCGCTGACTACTGGCATATTTTTTAGCTTCCAACAACAGTCGTTGGGCTTCCTTGTCTTTGCCTTTTAAGAGCGCAATCGCCCCCAGTGCTGTCTGTACCTTTACCACCATTTGCCATTCTTCTTTTAATTTAACCATCGAAAGTGACCGACGAAGAAGCGCCTCGGCTTGTTCATAGTTTTTTCTGGCAAAAGCATTCAAACCGAGTTCACCGTAACTAACTCCCAACCATGACGTATCTCGCTGACTAATAGAAACTTGCAATGACATTTTAAAATAGTAATCCGAAGAATCTAATAAGTTTTGTTTTCTAAAGCAAACCCCCAACAAGTCATAATTTCGGCACAAATGCGCCGTTTCTCCCGCCTCTAACTCACTTTGGATGGAAGCTTTGGCCAACTCAATGGTTTTAGGATAATCGTCAAAATAGTAATAGGCAGAGGCTAACTCTTTGAGGCAGTTGGTTTTATCTGGAAAGGTGCGTTTGCTTACGTTTTTGACCAGTTCGTACATGCGCAAAAAATGTTCAAAAGCCAATTCGTAATTTTTTATCCGATGAAAATACATCACCCCAAAATGTTTTTCGACCGAAGCTTCTTGCAATAAACGTTTTTGTTGGGCAATCTTCAACGTACGGTTTAGAACGCTGAGCGCTAATTGGTCAGAATACTTTGTTCGATACAGAAAAAAACTCAACTCTCCCATGTACGTATCCATTTCTAAGCCTTCGTCTTTGTGGGCTATCGCTGTTTGGCGAATTCCCAAAAGTTCTTTAAAAAATAACGCCGAATCGTATTGGACATTGACGGTTTTTTCGGCCCAAAAATTACCCCACTCTTTAGCTCTTCCTCGGTAGTCTTTGTGTAAAAAGCGCTCATATTGCGCATTTACCGACAAAATACCCAGTAAAAAAAGCAAGCTAACGTTAATTAGGGTTTTGAGTTTCATTTTTATATCCTTGCATAGACCTACAAAGATATACCATATTCTTTTTAGGTGCTTTTTATTTACAAAAAAGGGAATCCAAACTTAATTGGATTCCCTTATCATGGCTTGTTTAGGCAAAAGCTATTCTACCTTCACCACTTTTAGCGTTGCTTGTTGGTCAGCCGTCGTCACCTTCAAGAAATACATGCCAGTAGGCAATTCCCTCACCCCAAACTCCTCCTGGTGGGTGTTCGTCTCTGGCACAAATTGGCGACGTAAAACTTCCCGACCCGAAGCATCAGTTAACGCAGCTTGCACTGTTTGCCCTTTGCTATCTTGCACTTTCAAGCGAAGGATGTTGGTGACAGGGTTAGGGAGAACGGTGGCAAAGACGCCGTTATCAGTTAGCTGTTTTCCGTTATCCGACCCTTGCTCTTTGCCATTTACCACTTCGCTCTCCGCTGTTCTTGCTGCACCCACACCTACCCCATCTCGCGATTGAATGCGGAACCAATATTCTTGGTAAGCCAGCACGTTGCCTTGGGGCTTGCGGGTTGAAGGATAAATACTGCCCCAGCCCTTTTGGTCCCAATAACGAATGCTCAATTTGTACAAACCTTTGGGTAACCCTGTGTCATATACGTTACCGCCCACACCGTTGTCTTGGTAAAAACCGTAGGCAGGGTGGTTTTGGGCATAAAGCTCCGTCCAGCCCTCGCGGTTGGCGTACATGAAGTATGGTGCATTGTTTTCGTGCGTGTTAAATGAACGTATCACGCCCATTTCTGGCGTCGCCAACATATCGAAGGTAAGCGAACCATCGGTGCTTAATCCGCAAGCTTCCACGTTCACTGTCCAGTAGCGAGGTGCTAGTTTATTCGCATTTTCAACATAATAGAGCGTCGGGTTCACTTGCGTACTCTGCTCCAATTCGGGGCCACCGTCACGGGTGATGAACTGGCTTGTCCACAACGACTTATCATTCGCAGGCTTCACTGCCGATTTTGATTCGCCGATGTTTATCAACGTCACCACAAAAGCATTCCAATATACATCCTTCTTCATGCTTTCAGCACTTTGGCAACCACCCTCAAAAACACATTTCGCCCAGTACGTTTGCTTGGTTACGTTGCTAAATGCCACTTCAAAACTTGGCGCAGTGACGCCCGTGTTCCAGAACGTTTGGCTTCCTGCGGGGCAATTGGCCGAAACCGTGACCGTTGTACCTGTGCAAACGATCTCTTGCGAAGCCGTAATCACGGGCGCAACTTGCGTTGGCGTTAACGTAAACGTTACGACATTACTTTTCTCACTCACGCAACCATTTTCCGTCTGGCAACGAGCATAGTATGAAGTCGTTTGGCTGGGAACGGTGGCGGGAAGGCTTGGCAAAGCCACATTCGTGGTGGCATTGTACCAAATCGTCCGCAAGCTTCCGCAGGTTGACTGACCGCTGAAACTGGCTGTCGCATCACAACTCGCTGTTGATGAAAGTGATACCGTCGGAGCTGTTGGAATCGTTACCAATTTTAAGCGCATTACCCCTGATTCAGATTCCACACAAGAAGGCGTTCCGTCTGATTTGCGACAGCGTACGCGGTAGTTGTGGAATTGATTGTCCACCAAACCTACGGGAACTCCTGCACTGTACTCGCCACCGTCAACTGAGTAAAGAATCACTTCGCCAGCAGCACAGTTCGCATTAAATGTGAGCGTAGTAGTCACTAAGCTACAGACTTCTTTGGTTTCACCTACGGCAACCGTTACACCATCCACTAATAAAGAAACATTTTGCGGAACGGATGCGCGGTTATTAATCGTCAATTCTATCACGCCCGAATAGGTCGAAGCGCAATTGGCATCACAAGCCGCTTGATAGCGGTGGGGTTGGTTATTGGACGGCTGGGAAACTGGGGCTGTCGCCGACCAATCGCTCCATGCACCACTACCAACTTGAACTCGCCAAACGGGTGACCCCGAAACACACGAACTCGAAACCCCAAACTGTAAACCGTTAACTGGATTCGCATCCGTGTCGCACAAAACTTGAGAATTGCCTTCGTTTAGCGTTTGTTGAAGCGTAGTCAACGAAATCGTTGGCGGGCCTACCACTGCTACACTTCCTGTAACATTTGGCGATACACAGCCCCCCGCGTTGCTCACCGTCAGGGTGTAAGTAATCGAACTACCCGTTGCTGGGCCACTCAAATTAACCACAATTGGCGTTGATGTGAGCAAACCATTAGCTACTGAAGTTATACCTGTTCCCGTAATCGAATAGCTTGTCGGGTTGCCTGTCGTAGCCGTGTAAGGGATTGTGAAGGAAGTCGCTCCTGCACAAATAGGTGAGCTTGCTGCCGTTGTGATGCTTACATTGCTAGGTGGCGCAATAATATCCACATCCCCACTTACCCCAGAAGTACAGCCT
The DNA here is from genome assembly GCF_003711225.1 of Runella sp. SP2. Taxonomy (NCBI): domain Bacteria; kingdom Pseudomonadati; phylum Bacteroidota; class Cytophagia; order Cytophagales; family Spirosomataceae; genus Runella; species Runella sp. SP2. The sequence continues at coordinate 3,406,431 of NZ_CP031030.1, forward strand.
GCGGCATTGGTTACGGTGAAGGTGTAGGTTCCTGAGGACAATCCTGATACTGTCGTCGTTGCGCCTGTGCCTGTGCTAGTGACAGCACCAGGGTTACGTGTCAGCGTCCATGTCCCACTCGATGGTAAACCATTTAACACCACACTACCTGTTGGCAAAGTACAAGTCGGCTGAGTAATTGTGCCAATTGTTGGTGGAGCGAGGTTTTGCGTGAACGTCACATCCACATCGTCCGTTGAGGCAGTGCATTGTCCATTGCTAATTGTCCAGCGCAACACATAACTATTGCCCGCAACACCCGTGAAAGTTGAGGTAGCACTATTGGCATTTCCAAACGTTCCGCCCGTACCACTTACCACGCTCCAAACACCCGTCCCGACCGTTGGTGCATTAGCTGCCAAAGTCACCTGCGTTGTACCGCAGGCTGGAGTTTGGTCAGGACCCGCGTTGGATACCGTGGGAGTCTGCGTAAACGTCACATTCACATCGTCCGTTGAGGCACTGCACTGGCCATTGCTAATTGTCCAGCGCAATACATAACTATTGCCCGCAACACCCGTGAAAGTTGAGGTAGCACTATTGGCATTTCCAAACGTTCCGCCCGTGCCACTTACCACGCTCCAAACACCCGTCCCGACCGTCGGTGCATTACCCGCTAACGTCACCTGCGTTGTACCGCAGGCTGGAGTTTGGTCAGGACCGGCGTTGGATACCGTGGGAGTCTGCGTGAACGTCACATCCACATCGTCCGTTGAGGCACTGCATTGGCCATTGCTTATCGTCCAGCGCAATACATAACTATTGCCCGCAACACCCGTGAAAGTTGAGGTAGCACTATTGGCATTTCCAAACGTTCCGCCCGTGCCACTTACCACGCTCCAAACACCCGTCCCGACCGTCGGTGCATTACCCGCTAACGTCACCTGCGTTGTACCGCAGGCTGGAGTTTGGTCAGGACCCGCGTTGGATACCGTGGGAGTCTGCGTAAACGTCACATCCACATCATCCGTTGAGGCACTGCACTGGCCATTGCTAATTGTCCAGCGCAATACATAACTATTGCCCGCAACACCCGTGAAAGTTGAGGTAGCACTATTGGCATTTCCAAACGTTCCGCCCGTGCCACTTACCACGCTCCAAACACCCGTTCCGACCGTCGGTGTATTACCCGCTAACGTCACCTGCGTTGTACCGCAGGCTGGAGTTTGGTCAGGCCCCGCGTTGGATACCGTGGGACATACTTGCCCTACTGTAATCACTACGTCGTTATTTCCCGTCCCTCCCGTGTAACTAATGGTCGCACTGAGATTACTTCCTCGGAAATTAGGCATAGTAGCCCCTTCGGCTAAGCCGTTGAAAGTACCCGTGATGGCATCTGTACCGTCGTTGTTGACAATAGTAAAAATTTCACCACCTATGGGCATATACGTACCTGCCAAAAGTAAATCTACCCCCGTCAAATTGATTGCGCCTTCCACATTGAGTTGAGAGTAGGTACTGCCCGTGCCATTGCCAAGGGTAGTGCCGTTGATGGTGATTTCTAAATCACTGTTAAACGACAGCGTACTCGCAATGACATCCGTACCATTGAAGGTAGGTTTCACGGCTTTGGGTGAAGTACCTGGATCGAGTAAGAGCGTACCGCCGTTGGTATTCATACTTCCTCCACTGATGATGACATCGCCGCCACTGATGAGTTGGACGTTGGTACTGGCTGGTCTGGTGATGGGTTGCGAAACAGTGATATTACCACTCATGACATCGCCGATGATGAGCGTACCCGTAGTCATGTAGTCTAACTCAAAATCATTAAGATTCAGACTGCTTCCTGCGGTAGTTGGGTCTGTAATTTCACCCAAATTGATGGCAGTGTTGCTGGTACGAGGTTGGATGGTAATAGTACCGCTGGCAGTAGTGGAAATTGTTTTATTGCTAACTTCATCTTCACCTGCATAGAAACTATTGGTGTTGAATCGGATATTTCCACCATTGCTGGCAGTGCTGATGGTTGCACCTGGTTGCAGGTTTATACCGTAATTAAATGTACCATTACCCTCAATACCTGTAATGGTAATATTTCCTCCCTGGGTATTTATAACTCCGTTGTTACCTACATTCACTCCCACATTGCTTTCACCATTTGAAGCCCCCCCCGAACCGTTTAAAATTACATTACCCGAACCGCCTGCATTAACTTTACCACTATTATGTACATATATTCCAATATTAACGCCTTGTTCATCTGAACCACCTCCTAATCCCGTAATGGTAATATTACCGTTGTTAGTAGCAACAGTCGAATTAGTTCCACTTATCTCCACACCCATATTTCCAGAATTAATAGCGGTCAAAGAACCCTGACCTTCTATTAATAAGTTTCCTTGTCCGCCTGCTGTAATAGTACCAGAAATAATATCTAATCCTTTATTATTTCCTTCCGTACCTTTTCCGTTTGCGATAAGGTGGATATTTCCATTTGATGTGGAAACCGCACCTCCTGTCATGTATATACCCCAATTATTTGAGCCAGCAGATGACCCACCATTCCCAGTAAGGGATATTGTTCCTGTACCACCTGCATTTACTAAACCACCCGTAGCAATAGTCATACCTGTGTGAGTTCCGCCTGTACTTCCAGGTGTGGCATTACCATTGGCTAAGATGGTAATATTTCCACCAGTGGTACTCAATTCACCCGACAATACCACGCCATCGTTGCCACCTCCCGATGTGGAGCCTCCTGTTCCTGTTATAGATAAATTGCCACTGCCACCTGCCATAATTTTAGTAGTGGTTGCTAAGACAATACCATCATTTGAAGTACTTGAGCCACTTGTTTGTCCCCCACCGTTTCCAGTAACTGATACATGACCATTATTGGAAAAAATTTGAGCATTTGTACCTCTAACAGAAACACCAAAGTTACTATCACCTGTGCTATTCTGCCCGCCAGTACCAATAACCGTAACTGTTCCTGTGCCTCCTGCTGAGATTTGACTTCCATCAAATACAAGAATTCCGTCATTCTCTGCTGCAGTAGCTCTACCACCACCCTGACCCGTAACACTCACATTACCTCCTGATGATGTAATTTTACTGTTAGCTCTTGTGACAACTACTCCACGGTTGAAAGAACCACTTGAAGCACCACCTGTACCAATAATGGTGGTTGTTCCTGTTGCTCCTCCCTGAATTAAGCCCCCTGTGGAAACCACAACTCCGCTTTGGCTCGAATTAGTGAGATTACCTCCTTTCCCCTTTAGCAAAAGATTTCCTGTACCGTTTACAAGTATGGTTCCTGTTACATTCACTCCTGAAAAACTAGCTGCGGTGGGTGTAGTCTGTTGGTTTGATTCGATAGTTAAATTACCATCAGATGTTTGTACGGATGCACCTGCGACAACAAAAACATCTCTACTTACTTTCAGAGTAGCAGTTCCTGTCCCTGAAAGAATAACATTTCCTGAATTAAAAGAAACTCGGTCAATACCTGGGTTGGCATCATCATTTTGCATATCCAAATCAAGACTGGCATTGCTGGCGAAGTTTATACTACCCTCAAAAGCCACTTCGTCATCGCCCGTGCCGCCGTTGATAGTCAATGAAGGTAATTGGGTTGTAAATGCCCCGACGTAGATGATGTCGTTGCCATTGGCGGTGTTGACCGTGATGCTTGCTAAATTACTCAAAGGTACATCCGCAGGGAAGTTGGTGGCAAGACCGTTATTCAAACTAAACGTCTTTCCTGTTACATCGAAACGGATATTGCTACTATTTTGGCTGATTTCCAGTGTTTCACCTGTGCCTGTTACGTCGGTGATGACAAGGTTATTGCCCGTCGTACTGATGGTGTAATCCGCCGTAATCCCTGTCCCTTGTACATCAAAACGATATTGGCTTTCACCTAAATCATTGTTAGCAATGCGGATGGTGGCGGTTCTTGTCCCTATTGCAGCTGGGTTAAAATTAACCACAAAGGTCACTGATTGTCCTGGGCTTACGGTAGCAGGTAAGGTGATGCCACTGATAGAAAAATCGTTGGCATGGGTTCCAAATATCGTAATGGCGCCAGTATTAATATACAAATCGCCTCCCGTGCCACCCGTGTTTTGGATGGTGAAAGTATGACTCACAACTCCCGAATTTACATCGACCGAACCAAAATCGGTATCATCTAGCGTAGAAGGAGTTGTATCCCCTGAAAGAATGTCTTGTCCAAGTCCAGTTACATTAATTTCTGGCGAAACCCCCACGGCCGTCACGTCAAAGGTATAAGGAGATGCGTCAGGATCATTGCTCTGAATACTGATTGTCGCAGTTCTCCGTCCATTGCCACTGGCATCTATAATTACGGGAAAAGTAGCAGAACTGCCAGGAGCGATGGTAAGGGGTAAAAGTACCGTTCCGATACCAAAATCACCCGCGCCCGATTTCGTAATGCCATTTGCTGGAATGACCAAATCAACAGTTCCCGTATTCTCAATTGTAAACGTACGTACGACTGGATCTGTTGAATAAATGTCAACGTTACCAAAATCAGTACCATCTTCGGTTCTAGGTGAGGTATCGCCATTATCAATAGTTAATCCATTGCCTTTAATATTGATATTAGGCGCAGCAGGCGCTTCCACCGTAATCACTACGTCATTATTGTCAGTTCCTCCCGTGTAACTAATCGTCGCATTGAGGCTGCTTCCTCGGAAATTAGGAATCATTGCTCCCTGTGCTAGACCACTGAACGTACCTACGATAGCATCGGTACCGTCGTTGTTGACAATGGTAAAAGTATTTCCAGCAACGGGAACGTAACTACCCGAAAGTACTAAGTTCAACCCTCTTAAATCAATCGCTCCCTGTATATTCAACTGGTCATATTCTGTATTGACCGTTGTGCCGCCGATGGCGATATTAAGGTTATTGCCAGAAGTAAACGAAATGGTATTACCGCTCAAGTCCACGGTTGTGGACTTAGGATTAATCCCCCCAGCTGCATTAATAGCAATATTACCTGTACCTGCTCCAAATGACTGATTCAGGTTTAGAGCTTGACTAGTAGTGAAATAAACATTACCAGCAGCGTGGGTAATAGCTTCATTCACATTGATAGTGCCCGTGTTGGCATCGCCAAAATGAATAGCCCCTCCTATGATATTGTCAAATTCAAAATCAGAGATGGTTATTGGCCCTCCAACCACGTCATTGGTAGCAACAAAATTAACTCCTACTCCATTGGTTAACGGCAAAAAAGTAACTTTGTTAGACGGATGACACCTTATTAACGCTTGATCATCCGTCGTTGAAGCAACGCTATTAGCAATCACCGTTATATCCCCACCGTTTGTGACTGTATTGATTTCACCATTTAATCCGCTTAAGTCTGTATTTCCAACTAAAACCCCAAAAGAGGTGCTACTCCCCCCTTCTTTTCCTGTAATACTTATGTTACCTCCATTGCTCGTAATTAAATGAGCTACGTAAACTCCAAAGTTAGATGTCCCCGTGCCAATACCACCTTCGCCATAAATCGTTAACGTACCCATCCCCCCAGGTGCAACTGAATTAACTACTATAACTCCAATACAAGCACGAGAGTTACCCGACCCTCCTCCGTATCCGTTAAAAGTTATATTTCCTCCAGCAGTAGTTACCAAAGCTCTCATATCAATCCCAACTGACCCTTCCTCCGTATAATTTAAGCTTCCTCGCCCTGTTATTGTAATATTGCCTTGACCGCCTGCTGAAATTGTACCGCCAGCATATACCCCGTTATACCCTAAACCACGCCCAAAACTGTTGACTCCAGTACCGTCGCCAGTGCCATTTATAACAATGTTTCCACCAGTCGAACTCATTTCACTTGATGTACCTGAAAGTACCCCGTAACTTCCGAACCCACTGGTAGGACCTCCAATACCTTCTAAAGTTACGGTGTTGGTTCCACCTAAAATTTTCCCACCGCTCATCAAATAAATGCCTTCGGTATCATTCCCTGTATTGCCCCCTTTCCCTTTTACTGTGAGTAAACCGCTGCCAGTCACCCGAAACATCGCATTTAGGCCATTCAGTCGTACTCCTGCAAAATTTCCGCTGGTAGGTGTACCTTGCTGGTTGGCTTCTACAAGGAGATTACCGTTGGCAGTCGTTAGCCCTCCACCTGCGTTTACAAAAACATTCTGGCTTACTTTTATGGTAGCATTACCCGTTCCAGTTAAGGTCACATTAGCATTTGCGGCAATGTTCACCACATCCCTACCAGGGGAACCGTCATCATTTTGTAGATCTAAATCCAGGTTTGCATTTGCCGCAAAAGTGATGTTACCATTCATATTAACAATGTCATCGCCAACACCCGCATTAATCGTCAGACTGGGCAATGGTGTTGTAAAAGCACCGACATTGATGATGTCATTGCCCGCAGCGGTATTTACGACAATACCCGTTTTATTAGAAAGGGATATATTAGCAGGCGTTGTAAATGGCGTAACGGGGCCACCGTCAATGCTGTATGTTCGCCCTGAGACAAAAAACCTCACATTTGAACTGCTCTCGCTTACCTCCATGGTTTCTCCATTGCCATTGACATCGGCAATAGTAATGGTATTATTAGCGGTAGAAATCGTATAGTCAGCCGATGGAGATGGGGCCGTGCCTACTCCTTCAATCGCAAACGTATAAGGATTTTCGTCTTCATCATCATTGGCAATGGTCAGGAGTGCAGTTCGTACCCCGTTTCCCGAAGGATTAAATGTTATTTGAAACGTTGTGGATTCAAAACGTGCTATGGGTGACGACGGCGCCGCAGTCAACGTAAAATCGGACGCATGGGTACCTGTAATCGCTACTTTTGTTGGCGTACCTGTAAGATTAAGGGGCGCAAGGTCATTGTTGTCAATGGTAAAAATCCGAACTATCGAGCCTCCAGTTACAAATTCTGCCCCAAAATGGGTATGATTATTGGTAATAGGCGTTGAGCTACCATTAGCAATTGAATACCCGTTTCCTACAACATCAATCTCGGGCTCTATTCCAGTCCCAAAAAGATTAATCCTAAATGGGCTTTCGTCCGGGTCATTGCTGGTGATCGTAACTGTTGCATTTCTTCTATCAGCAACGGAAGGATTAAAAGTAATTCGCAGGGTAGTGGTAGCATTAGGGGCAAGCGTTGTACTTGGTGAATTGGTCACTGTAAAATCACTCGCCGCTGTTCCAGTGATGTTAATCGATGAAATGGTAAGTGTACCAGTCCCCCTGTTTTCGATCGTCAACTCGGTAGTGGACGTAACATTATTCAAAGGAATTAAGCCAAAAGACGTTCCATAAGTAGTACTTGCACTAGCATTATTGGGAACATTAGTAGAAAAGTATTTGACATTAATATCGGGGTTTTGGGCTAATGAACTCAAACTGGCTATGATACTAACCCAAAATGTAAGTGTAAATAAGTTTTTCATGGGTAGAAAATTTTTAAATGAGTTTAACATGAATCGGTAGTAGAAAAAGGAGGTAGAAACATTTCGTCAAATGCTCCCAGAAACCTCCTTCCCTTTCTACCATGAAAGATTATGAGTAGGGTATTGAAAAAACGATTGGTTATTGCATCATCATTAGGTCGTCGAGGCTCACCACGATGTCGTCGCCCACTTGCTTGATGCTGTATTTCATCGGATAGTAGCCCGCCTTTGCAAACTTGGTCGGTAGTGGCATTGATTTGGTCAAGTTCGGCTTGCTGCTCAAAAACTCGTGACTTACCATGGGTTCCATAAACGTCATCTTGCCGTCGTACGAACCATAAATAAGCGTTTCGGTAAACTTACCCTTTCCTGATAATTCTGGAGACGCAGGGTCGGCCCAATGAACCCCCATTTCAGGAACACCCGCAGGGAGGCGGATATAGTTGGTAGGAATATAGCCTGCCGCAGGGAGGTTGTCAAATTTAGCAGGAGCCACTGGATAGGCTGGTATCGCCTTCCGCTCCGCCAACGGCTGAATGTAAAAGTGCATGTCAAAGTGGGCTACGTCGTAGGTGCCTGGCGGCTCGTGTCCCGTGTGTAGGTAGTCGAGCATGATGTGGTCAAAAGGCACTTGCCCCACCGCTTCATTGGGCAAGCTCAACACCAGTGCGATTCCTCCGTGCGGTAGGTTATCAAGCGCACCTTTGGTCATGGTGAAGCCCAAAGAAGATGGCTTGTTGTCGGTCGTGAATTTAATCCAAGAATACGCCTTACCGTTTCCGATATTTTGCGACGCCCCCGTGTAGGTGGGTGCTACGTTTTCTTCTTTGGTGCATCCGAGCATCATCGCTGTAGCGCATAATAATGCGAGTAGTTTTTTCATGATTGAAATGAGTTAAAGTGATACCCAAAATTCAGGATTTGGGAGACACAAGTGTTATCTCAAAATGAACTTTCTTTAACTCATTTTGAACAAAAAAAAAATCCCCTCAGAGGGGATTTCAATTTTTATTAACTCATTTTTGACTTTCTTTAACTCATTTTGAACAAAATGCCGTTTATAGCCACTCGGAAGGACTTTTTCCATATTTTTCAAAAAATACTTTTGAGAAATACGACAGGCTTTCAAAGCCCACTTTGTAGGCAACTTCCGACACGGTTGCGGTCTGATTGGCGAGCATTTCGGCGGCTCTTTCAAGTCTAAAATTCCGCAAATATTCAATCACTCCCTGCCCCGTACTGGCTTTCAACTTGCGGCGAAGCTGCACCGACGAAACGTTCATTATCTCCGCAAAACGCTCCACGTCAAAGCCACTTTCTCCCAAATGTTGCATGAGTACTTCGTGGCAGCGTTGCATAAATTGCTCATCACTGATGCGATTTTTAAGCGCTATTTCTTCCTCCATTTGGCTTTGCTGCGCCAATTCAGATGCCCTGTCTTTCGTATATTTTTGAAGTAAAACCTGGCGTTGTTTTATCAAATTCCGAACCCTCACCTGCAACTCTTCCCGATCAAAAGGCTTCGACAAATAATCGTCAGCACCAAGTTCCAAGCCTTCCAAACGGTCGGCCAGGGTAGCTTTGGCCGTCAGCATCACAATCGGAATATGATTCGTGAGTTCATTTTGTTTTATGGCTTTGCACAACCCAAAACCGTCGAGCCGAGGCATCATCAAATCACAAATAACAACGTCGGGCAATTCTTCAATGGCTTTTTCCAACCCTTCTTGTCCGTCACTTGCTTCTAATAAATAGTAATGGGGGGCAAAAATCTCCCGTATGTAGGCCCGCAGTTCGGGGTTATCTTCCACAATCAACAGCACCTCTTTGCCATCATTGGTGGGCGTTTCCATAAGTAACTCTTCTTCCAAAAGTGTTTGTTCCTTTGGCATATTTATGGGTACAATCACCTGATTGTTGGCTGCCGCACTCTCTTCCAACATCGGCAACATCACCGTAAAAACAGAGCCTTCACCTACTTTACTTTCTACATGGATGCTCCCTTTCATCACTTGCACCAACTCCTTCACCAAAGCCAGCCCAATGCCCGTTCCTTCATACGTACGGTTATTGCCGCTATCGGCTTGGTAAAAACGGTCAAATATGCGTGGCAAACGCTGTGAGTCAATCCCAATACCAAAGTCTTGTACTTTCAGTACAAGCTGCGTTTTTTGGTAATCGACCCGTACCTGTACTCGTCCACTTGGGGGCGTAAACTTAAACGCGTTCGAGAGGAGGTTCGTCACAACTTTTTCAACCTTATCTTGATCAAAATCAGCTATATAACTCAACTGACTTTGCTCGTACTGAAAAAGAATTTTCTTGTTTTGGGCGAGCGATTCAAAGGAAGCAAACAAATAGTTTAGAAACTGAGCTAAGTCGGCTCTTTGCAACTGCATGTCCATTTTTCCCGCCTCCAGTTTGCTCAAATCCAATAATTGATTGATAAGCGTCAACAATCGTTCGGCGTTTTGCTGCATTAGTCGAAAAATATCCCGTTCTGGAAACTCTCGCCGCAGGTCTTTTAGAGGCGACAAAATCAGCGTCAGGGGCGTCCGAAATTCGTGGGAAATATTGGCGAAGAAGCTGGTTTTGAGGTTATCTAGTTCTTTCAAACGGCTGTTTTGCTCAATGCTGAAATGAAGTTTTTGCTCCGCAGAACGAAAAATCCCCCCGAGGAAAATGACAAAAACGAAAATTTCCCCCAAAAACAACAAATACGCAATCGAATACACGGGTTCGTATTCAATCCAGCCCAACAGTCGAATGTACAGCAGGGCGTAGCTGATCATCCCCAAAATAAAAGGAATGGCGTAGTATTTTTCAATAGATATTTTTTTGACGATGGAATAGAGGTACAAACAAGAAAAATAGGTCGCCGAAATGATGATGCTATACACCCCCAACTTGAGCCAATACCACTGATAATCAACAAAAACAATGATACTCTCGAAGATGGTCAGTCCAATAATGCTCATGGCGATGAAGGTGTGAATTTTCGAGAATTTCCCCTTGATTTGGGTAAAATACACAAAGATTCCACCGCCTAGAGTCACGGAGTTGTAGAACAAAAAATCAATTTTTTTAGCAACGTCGGGGTCGTCCGTAAACCACGGGCCAGCGATATTGAGATACCCCCAAAAAGCAAACGTCTTGATGACGGTATGCAGCGAATATAGCCTAAATGCAAAATTGCTGATGATGAACAAACTAAGCGTAAGTACCAAAAACAAACGAAAAATAACCAAACCGTTGAAGAAACTTTGGCCAGCATATCCCTCTAGTTTTGATTTATAGTATGTTTTTTCTGAATGCAGCCGCAAAGTCATATAGTGGCCGCGTTTGCTGGTTACTTTGACGTAAATGTTTTTGCGTTGGTTGGGGCTAAGGTCAACGACAAAGGTCGGGTCTTGATCGATGAGTTTTTTCTCTTTCTCAACCGTCAAAATCTTCTGTTGTTTGTGCGAAAATTTTTGTCCCGTCGTATCCGAAATGTAAATATCCAACTGCTCCACCAAAGGGTTTGTCCATACCAAAATCCAGTCTTTATTGGTAGCATTGGTATTTTTTAGGGAAAATCGCACCCAGAATATATCATCAGAATAGGGAAAAATAATGTGGTCTTTGGGCGACTTTTTGAAGTTCATCGCTGCCACTTGTTCCAACGTCAGTTTGCCCGTCGAATCCTTTAAAATTTCAATGGAAGAAGTAATGTTTTTCGGAATCTTTTGGTCTTCCGACAAAACAATTTCTTGAGAAATACCCTGCTTAGGAAAGCCATAAAACGCAATTACAAAGAAGAAAAATAGCTTTATGTAGTTTTTCATTTTCATCCCACCTCATTTGAGAAAAGAATCAAATATACCTAAATCTACCCAAAAGCAATCTTATTGCAAATAAAAACAACCCTAAATATGTCTTATTACAATAGATGGTTTAGGATTTAGATACGCATCCGAAACCACCTATTGTAAAACTTTTACCTACTTTTTCAACGCTACAACCGAGTAAAACGCTGGTTTTGGCTGGTTATTACGGTCAAAAAGCAACGGGTAGTTGGTACGACCACGCACGGGCCAGCCGTTGAGCCAACTGTTCGCGTCGTTAACACCCCACAATGTCACGCGGGTAACTTTGTCTTTATGCTTCAAAAACAATTTGAATAAGGCTTCATAATCCGCCGCCAACTGCTTCTGTACCTCGTCGGGCAAGCCTGCCGTGTAAGGATTTAGGCTGGGATTGCTGGCCATGCGCTGGTTGACATCGGCTCCCTGAAAGTTGCGGGGAAGCACTTCAATGTCTAGCTCAGTGAACATCACCTTCAAGCCCAGCGCGGCGTATTGCAAAATACTTTCTTCAATGTCCTTGAACGGTACTTTACCCACGTGCCAGTGACCCTGAATCCCCACGCCGTCGATGCGCGCGCCCGACGCTTGTACTTTTTTGATAAGCTCGATGCAGCCCGCGCGTTTGGCAGGTTGCTCGTTGTTGTAATCGTTGTAGTACAGTTCCACATTCGGCGCGGCCTGCTGCGTGAGGCGGAAAGCTTCGGCGATGTAGCCTTCACCCAGATAATCTAGGAAAACAGTTTTGCGCAAAGTTCCGTCTTCGTTCAAGGCTTCGTTCACCACGTCCCACGAAAAGATATTGTCTTTGTAGCGACCTGCCACGGTTTTGATGTGGTCGTTGAAAAACGTCTGAATGGAGTCTTTGCTGTGAATACCACGAATATACGATGGCAACTGACTGTGCCAAATCAGGGTGTGACCATTGATTTTGATGTTGTGTTTTTTACCAAAAGCAACCAGTTTATCAGGCACGACAAAATCGTAGGTATCCCATTTTGGATGGATTAACGCCGATTTCATCACATTTTCGGGCGTTGCCATGTTAAACTGGCTCACAATCAATTGGGTCATCGCAGGGTCACGCTCCTCAATCTGGCCATTGTTCAAGGCCGTCCCGATGCCAAAATCGTTTTTAAAGGTATCTTTCAACGACGGAATGGATTGGGTAAAACCAGTGGTCGCTCCCGCCATCAGAATGGCCGTACTTACAGCCTTCACACTTTTTTTTGAAAACATTTGATTATTGGGTTAATGAATAAATAACTACTGCTTGGCGAGCTTCATCTCACCGCGCTCACTTTTTACAACCAGCTCTTTTTCCGAAACCAACTCGCCTGTGTAGCTCATTTTACGGTCGTTGAAAGAGATGGAATAAGAGATTTTTTTGCCTTCTACTTTGCCTTCTTCGATTGTGGCTTCGCCAAATTGCGTTTTCCACGTGCCAGTCAATTTGTCGCCTTCTACTTTGAAAGTATAATTGACCTCAAACGTACCGTTAGGCGTTTCGCGGCTGCCTTTCCAGTTGCCGTCAATAGGATTTTGCGCCATGGCTACAAGGCTGGCGATTGATAAAATCAGGGAAAAGAATAAGGTTTTCATTGGATTAATTGGGGGTTTTTGAGTGAAACATTTATTGAAAAAACGGTTATACATTTGCTTATCAGCTCTACAGAGCACAATTAATGCACCCTGAAATTCCATTTAGAATTATCACTTTCAAAGTCAAATTCGGCAAGCATCGGTGTGCTATCTCCTGATGATACCAATGCCAGTTTTTTGCCCGAATTTGGCACGACCTTGGGCATGATTCGATAGGTACCATCCGTTAGCTGGTCTATTCGCCATAATTGTTCTGGACTACCTGTAAAAACGGGGACAGTTATTACCTGAGCATCTGCGGTTGCGGATAATGCTCGTTCAGTACCTGCTAATACAATTTTGTAATAAGGACCGCCTAAATAACCAGTAGAGTCAGGCGCATCGGTAATGGTCCATTTTTGGTGAGGGCGATGCATGTAATCACCTATGCGTACATTAATGTTACCTGTTGGCCAATTTTTAATCACATCAGCTAATTCCTGAGCAGGCACTGGTTTAATAGGCTCGGTATTGGCTTGGCTGAAGCCTCGCGGGGCAACAGCCATCCTGCTAAAATCTACGGCGAGTTCTAAACCATATCCTCTTCTGACCGATTCTATTTCATAAGTTCCCTCTTTAAATTTTTCACCCGCTATCGGCCAGCCATCTTTCCAGACAATGGGAAGGATACCCAATACACTGCGACCACCCTGATCTAAATCTGCCTCATAATGAATTGACATTTTTTCAACACCTTTTTCAAGAATTATTCGTCCAAAATGCCCGGGGCCTATGAGTCGCCCACGCGTAGCCACCACCATTTTACCACCACCTTCCATCATGCTTCTACCTACATTATCAACGTAAGGCCCAGTTACTTTTTTAGAACGACCCACTACTACATTATACGTTGAGTTTGCACCATCGCAACAGCTCCCGTGGGTAGCAAGCAAATAATACCAACCATCGCGATATATCAAATCAGCAGCCTCACAAACTATGGCTACATCTACAGGTTTATTTCCATCTTTGAGTTTTCCTGTTTTTGGATCCAGCTCAATAATGCGAGTGAATCCATAGTAGGTACCGTAAGCTAACCAGAGGCGACCTGTGGTAGGGTCTAACATGATACCAGGGTCTATGGCATCGTTTTCTTCGTAACCATCAGAGGTAGCCACTATTACGGGTTCAGAATACTTAAAGTCGGGCGATTTTGGATCAAGTGTCTTATTCCACATTGTATAGATAATACCTTTGTGCGAAGGACTACCACCAGTTGCCCCATAAACCACCAGATAACGATTACCAATTTTGATAGCATCGGGAGCAGCGCCCCCACCTGGCCTGACACCACCTCCAAACCACGTCCAGCCATCTTCTGATATTAACCCTCCGCCACCTGTTCCAAAGGTGTAGAATTTTCCGTCACATTCTACAATCGTTGAAGGGTCATGGATGAAAGGTTTGCCTACCTGAGCTAATACAGTAGTTGAAAGTAGTACTGATAAAAAAACAATTAGTTTACATTTCATTTCTGTGTTAATATTTTGATTGGAATTTAATCTTTGCTGATACTGATATTTTTGACAGGTTTGTCGCTTTTGTCAATAAAACGAAGGCAAAAATTAGCCATCCCTGGGCCATTAATTACGGCTCCCCGAATAATATTTCTCCCCTTTTTTAAGGTTAATAATGGTGAAGCCACATTGTCAACTATCATATCTCTGTCACCTGAGAGCATCAGTACTTCTTGACCATTGAGCCAAAACATCCCTCCCGAATTACATCCAGCAGTCATCCTTACATTCTGTATTTCCTCTGAACAGTCAATGACGGTAACCAACCAAAAAAGTAAGCCATACTTTGGTTTGTTGATGTCATAGGAAAAATTGAACAAATTAAAATTAAAGGTTTTACTATCCAGAGCATACCACTTGAGAGACTCATTACCAACCTTTACCATTTCACCAGCCTTGGGTATCATTAAATAATCTTCCGAAAAATTATTGTTTTTGAACTCACTGCGTAAGTAATTGTCGGTGAAGATATTATTTCTTGCTATGTCTTTCTTGATTGGTTCTAACACCAACCACCTATGAATAAAACCATTGGCATAGGGAGCTATTTTAGTGTTGGTAGCCAATTTGAAGTGCCTTGTTAATGTATGTGTAGTGTCACCTTTTATAGGTATTGGTGGCAGCGGTGCTCTTTGCTGACCAGGGGGCTGCGCAATGGCTTGATGTATAAAAGTTTGTCCACCAAGCAGAATGCTCAATGCCAAAAGTGGAGAGAATAATTTTTGTAAGCTTTTCATCATTTGGGTTCTTTAAAAACAAGCCAACTTTCACTTATAAGTATATTTTCAAAATTCGCTCACTATTCATGATTTTGGACCAACTACTTTACTTATCTGGCTTCGGCTTCACACAGATACTAATAATCAGAAATTGTATTCTGCGCGAAGCCGAAGGGAACTCCTACTCTACATCCCAGACCATCGTTTATTTAAACAACAGCTGAGAAAATCCGAATAAATCATGCCGCCAAACGGGCCAGGTATGCCCGCCTGCGTATTCGCTGTACTGGTACTTGATGCCCATGTCGTCGAACTTCTTCATCATAATCTGGCAATTGGCGTGGGCGATGTCTTCTTTACCTCCCTGCGAAATCCAGAATTGTTTGATGTTGGCGTTGATTTTGTCCTTATTGGCCTGCATAAATTCGTACTGAGGATCAGATAGTTTGGTGTTGTTTGACCACCAACCCGAACTGAATACCCCGAGGTAGCCAAACATATCGGAGTTACGAACGCCAGCGTGTAATGTTTGCAAACCACCCATCGACAAACCAGCTAACGCACGGTTTTTGGCGTTGGTCAGGGTGCGGAAATTGGCTTCCACAAACGGGATGACGGCGTTTTTGAGTTCGTTTTCAAACTGGTTTAACTGCTGCATCCCAAAGCCTGCCACACCGCCGCCGTTGCCGTAGAAATTCCCGTCCACCATCACAATCAACATCGGTTTGGCTTTATTTTCGGCAATCAGGTTGTCCAGAATCACGTCCGTACGCCCCTGCGTTGCCCAGCCGCGTTGGTCTTCGCCACCGCCGTGGAGCAGGTACATCACGGGGTATTTTTCAGAAGATTTGTCATAACCCGGAGGTGCATACACGTACATTTCGCGCCACGCGTTAGAGGCTTTCGAGAAATATTTCTTAATCCGAATGTCGCCGTGCGGGACGTCTTTAAGGGTATAAAATCCGCTGCCTTCGTACGGGATTTCGATGCCGCTGGCCATGCGCCCCATGCCGTAGAACGATTCGCTGGCAGGGTCGGCAAGGGCTACCCCGTCGATGATGAGCGAGTAGTAATGGAAACCACGGCTGATGACATCGGTTGTCACGTTCCAGAAGCCTGCGGTGTCTTTTACCATGTCGTATTTTTTACCCAAGTCTATCTGAACCTTCTGTGCCTGAGGTGCTTTAACTTTAAAAACTACGCGGTTATCAGGCAGAATCTGCGGGTATTTGCCGTTGCGGATGTTGGTTGCCGCAGGGGTTCCCAGCACCGAATACGAAGGAAACGATGCTGTATCGACGGGTTTAAACAAAAACTGAGAAAACATAAACAACCCGTTTTTCCACACCTTAAAGTCGTGGCCACCCGCTTCGAGGTAATAAATGTGCGGTACGCTGTTTTGGTATAAATAATCGTGGGTGCGTTTGCTGAACGTGATGAGCCCGTCGGCATCGCCGCACGAAATCCAGAGCAGTTTCAGTTTTTGCTTAGCGTCTTCGGGATTGGGCACTAATTCCTGCGGAACTTTGGTGTTGGGCGCCGAAGAAAATCCGCCCACCCAAGCGAATTTGTCCAGATTGCCCAACCCAAAGTTCAGCGATTGCCCGCCGCCCATCGACAAGCCCGCAATGGCGCGGTGTTCGCGGTCGGTGAGCGTCGGGTATTTTTTCTCCACAAACGGAATCAGGTCGTTCAACAGGTCTTTTTCAAAGGTTGCGAAGGCTTCGACTTTGTCTTTGTCAAAGATGTTTCCCACCGCGCGGTCGTCTTTCATGGCGCGGCCGTTGGGCATCACCACAATCATCGGCGCGAGTTTGCCGTCGGCGTACAAATTGTCCAGAATCACCTGTGGATTGCCTCCTTTGAGCCATTCTTTTTCGTCGCCACCAATACCGTGAAGTAGGTACAGCACTGGGTATTTGGTCTTTTTATTAAAATTGGGCGGCGTGTAAATGAGCGCTTTACGGGTACTTCCAACCGTCTTAGATTCGTACTTCACCGTGTCTAGTTTACCCATGGCAATGCCCGCTCGGACCTGATCAAAACTTTTGGGCATTTCTTTGTCGGTAGGTTGAGCGTGCAAACCGCCCACAAGGCCGAAAAGTGCAAAACTAAAATACAATAAATGCTTCATACTGAACGTCTTATTAGATAAACAATTTCATTTCTTTCTTTCTCCCGCAGAAGAACGCTGAAAAATACAAACGCAGATTTTCGCTGAAAAAAGCTTATTAAAACGATGAATCTGCGCTTGTCTGCGGCTCTCAATCTGCACCAATCTGCGGGTAAAACTCTATTCCATTCTACTTCATTCAAAATATTTACAGTCGCCCCAATAGCGACAGGCCCACGCAATCCACGTGCTCCAGTTGGGGCCTGTACTATGTCCGCCTGCGTGTTGCCGAAACGCTATTTCTCCGTCAATCAGCGGAGTGCCGAGGCGGGGAAATTCGGAGGTTCCTAAATCTTTTTTGCCAAATAGTTTGTACACAGGTCCCGCATGGACACCCGCCAGAAACATCCCTTTGGCATCCACCCACTGGCCTTCCACCTGTGGTGAGCCTGAGCTGATAAAAACGGGACGGGGAGCCGACAACGCCACCAGCGAGTGACCATCGACGGGCATATCCTGCGGCGTGAGCGGCCCTGCGTACTTCAAAAAATTGCCGCAAAACCAATGGTATTCGCCCGAACCTGCCAGATTTTCGACCTGCTCGCCGAAGATTCGACGTAAAATCTTAGCGCCACCTGCCCCTGATGACCCAATGAAAGCCAGCGAGAAACGAGGCTCAAAGGCCATGGCGACGGCGGTGGCTTTTCCGTAGCGCGAAAGCCCTTCGATGGCAATGCGCTTGGTATCAACGTCCTTGTCCGTTTCAAAATAATCAACGGCGCGGCTGGCACCCCACGCCCATGCCCGCAATGCACCCCAATCGTCAGGCTTTCGGAATTGCCCCTTGTTGCACAGGCCGATGATGCCTTCGGTCAGCCCTGCGCCATTGTCGGCCTGAATGCTGGAGGGCACAAGGATGGCGTATCCCCAACCTCGGGAAATCAGTTGCTCTTTCCACGTAGGTTCGCCCGCCGACCCTAACCCAATGGGCTGAATGGGAGCATTATTTCCAAACGGTGAACGGATAAAGCCAAATTCCATGACCACGGGGACGGGGCCCGACGCAGTTTTAGGAGTTGCCAACACCAGTTCAATGTTGACACTGATGGATGGGTACGCCGAATTCTCCACCACACCCCGCAGCGTTTTTTCTTTAATGGATTGATTCCCAACGGTAGTATCTTTGACCGACACTACCTGCCAGTTTACGTTCGGAATGACGGCGGGCAATCGACCATAAACTTCCCGTTCAAAATCTTCCACCAATTCAGGCCGCTTGCTAGCAACCCAATCTTTGGCCGACTTTACTTTCTTTCCGTTTTTGAGTACCAACGGATCGGGTAATGTATAAGGCAGCACCTTCGCTTCGTCCCGATTGGCGGCATTGGGTGCCGAAGGGTTGCCCGATGGCCCCGAACGAAGCGATTGGATGCCTAGCTGGTTCAGCATTTGCCGATGGTCGGCCGCTGTTTTTCGCTGCATCCGTGCCATCAGGCTATCCTGTTCGGGCGTGCGGCGTGGTTGCTGCGCAAAGGCAGCTGTCAGGGCAAGGAAACCATGCAGACACAGCAGAACCGTTTTTCTCATCTGATTTTTGGTGTTATTTTTTGAACAACATCGGGGCCAATTGGTACAAACTCCGACGCCACGTCTGGAATTCATGCGCAGTGCCTTCTGAAACGTACGACACCGCGTTGAAGCCCGCCGCTTTCAGTTCTTCCGCTGCTTTTTTGACGCCGTCGGGGCGTTCTTTGCTGCCACAACTCAGGAAAATCAGCTTTACTTTCGATTTGTCGGTGATGTCGGTCGGGGCATATACGCCACCGCTTAACAAACCGTAGTACGCAAACACATCAGGATTATTGAGCGTAATCATTTTGGTTTCCATGCCGCCCATCGACAAGCCCGCCATGGCGCGGTTGTCTTTGTTGGCCAACGTACGGAAATTGGCGTCGATGTACGGAATCAACTCGTTGATTAACACCGTCTGGAAGGGCTCAATCTTGAATTCACGGATTTTCCCAAACTTCACCTCATTGGTCATACCGTAAGTGTTGACGATGATAAACGGCTTGATTTTCCCTTCTGCAATCAGGTTGTCCATGATTAAATTGGCGCGTCCCTGATTCATCCATGCCGTCTCGTCTTCGCCCCAGCCGTGCTGCAAATACAACACAGGGTATTTATCTTTCCCTTTTTCATAACCCGCAGGCGTATAGACAAACGCCCGACGCGAAGTGCCCGTGCTTGGCGACGGAAAAAGCACTTGCTGTACGTGCCCGTGCGGTACGTTTTTGAGGGCATAAAAATCTTGATCTTTGGCAGGAATCTCAATACCGCTTTCCCAGCGCACCGAGCCGTAAAAATTGAGCGTGCCCGGGTCGTTGAATTTTCCTCCGTCAATTTTGACGTTGTAATAATGAAAGCCCTCGTCCATCGGCCCATCGGTGGTCCCCATCCACGTGCCGTCTTCGGCTTTGGCGAGTTTTGTTCCTCCTTTACCGCCAAGTCCCAGACTTACCCGCACGCTGTCGGCGGCAGGCGCTACGATTTTGAAACGGGCGTAACCTTGAGAATTAACCATCGGGTATTCCTGACCCGGTTGGTTGAGGCTGGACGGTTTGAAGTCCTCGGCGACTTGGGCCTGACAAAGTCCGATGGACAGTGCCGAAGCCATAAAAGTTGATAATATGCGGTTTTTCATCATCATAAGGGTTTGTTTTTATTTAAAAATTTGCTGTAATGAATTGGCTAAAAACAACTTACAGTTCATCCACGTGTGCCCGCCCGACACAATGAGCGGTTCGACCTTGATTTTCTTTTCCTGAAACATGGCGATGTTTTGCTTCACACTTTCGTAGAGAAAATCCTCCGTTCCTACGCTGATGGTGAACAGTTTAAGCTGCTTGTTGACTTTATCGGCGTCGGGTGTCCAGTCGGTGAAGTTCTTTTTGAACTCGTCGGTAGCGGTGTACGGCGCGTACGAACAGATGTAGGCAAACGTGTCAGTATTGGTAAAACCAATGTTCAGCGTTTGCCCGCCCCCTACGGAAAACCCTGCTACGGCGCGGCCTTTGCTATCGGTTTGGGTGGGGTAATTAGCCTGCACAAACGGAATGATGTCGTTCACCACGTCTTTGGTAAAATCGGCCATCGGAGCGGGGCGAACGTTGCCGTAGGGCATCACAATAATCATCGGTTTGGCCTTGCCCTGCGCGATGAGGTTATCGGCAATGAAGTTGGCCCTCCCTACTTTGGTCCACGTTTCTTCGGTATCCGACCCGCCATGAATCAGGTACAACACGGGGTATTTTGTCTTGCCGCTGGCGTCAAAATTGGGTGGGGTATAAACCAATAATTGACGGGTTGTATTCAGCGTTTTTGAAGAATACGTGTGGTACGTCACTTTACCATGCGGGACGTTTTGAAGGCTGTGAACCAGCGGCTTATCGCCTTTTACTTCTACGATGCTCCGCTTAAATCGTTCATTGGCAAAAATCTGCGTATTGTTGGGGTCAGCGACGCCTACCCCATCCACGGTAAAATTATACGGGTAAATATCGGGCGTAACGGGAGGCACCGTCACCCGCCAGATACCCGAGGTGTCTTTAGTCAGTAAAACGGGTTCTTTCAAAAATTCACCCGACAGTTTTACCTCACGCGCCGTTCGGGAAAAATAGGTAAACGTGATGCTGTTGTCGGCATGGACGTTGGGCGAACTGATGGCAGGTGGACGCTGCTGGGCCAGTGCGCTCACGTAAACGAACCCGAGAAAAAGGGAGAAAAATGCGGCTTTGCTCATGGGTTTGGGTGATTTATTTGAACAAAACAGGCAACGTCTCATTGAGGTACTTCTTCACGTTCATCCACGTGTGGCCGCCGTCGATGACGTAGCTCTTGTAATTTATCTTCTTGGCTTTCAGGTAGTCTTCAAACTCGACCGTGCCTTTGTATAGAAAATCATCGGTGCCGATGCCCGACCAAAGCAGTTTAAAATCCTTGTTGGTTTTCGCAGGATTGGAAATGATGTTGGTAAAGCTTTTGTCCATCTCAGCGGGCGAAATGTAAGAAGCATAGCTGCACACGTAGGCAAACTTATCGACGTTGTTGAACGCCGTGCGCAGCGTCTGTCCACCCCCGCGCGAAAAGCCGCCAATGGCGCGGTTATCGCGGTTGTTGATTGTCCGATAGTTCTTTTCGATGTACGGAATGACGTGGGACACAAGGTCGGTTTCAAATAGTTTCATGCGGCGCAGGGCATCCTCGCCGTCGCGGCTCATCACATCGGCAGGTTTGTCTTTGCCCGTTTGTTCGGCAATTTTCGCCAGCGGATTCCCGTACGGCATCACCACAATCATGGGCTTGGCCGTGCCCGCCGCAATCATGTTGTCGAGCATCAGGTTTACCTTGCCCACTTTCCAGAAGGTTTCTTCGGTATCAGTCGTACCGCTGATGAGGTAATAGACGGGGTATTTTTTGGCGGTTTCTTTGGTATAACCCGCTGGTGTATAGACAACAACCGTGCCCGTTGAGCCTTCAACCGACGGATAATATTCGTAGGTAATGGAGCCGTGCGGGACGTTTTTCAACGCGTAAATGGCAGGTTCATCCGACGGGATTTCGACCAGACTGGCCTTGAATCGCTCGTTAGGAAAGAAAGCGACATTGGCAGGATCCATCACCGTAACACCATCCACTTTAAAACTGTACGGGTAAATATCAGGCTTAACTGGGCCAACGGTGACCGACCAAACACCTTCCGCGTTTTTGGTCAACGGCACATCGGCTTGCCCAAACTGACTCCCACCCAACAGCACCGTTTTGGCATTTGGCGCTAAGTACGAAAAGGTAACGGTTTTGTCAGAATTGACTTTGGGCGAAATCACAAACGGGCCGCGCGGTGGCTGGGCCAATCCTGCAAAGGGAACGAGAATCAGCAAAAGCAGGCTGAGCTGTTTAAAGAGTGTAACGATTTTCATTGGTTTACTGATTGGTTAAGGGTGTATTGGTTTACTATTTAAAAAGCTTAGGCGCAATGACACTCAAATAGTGTTTTACATTCATCCACGTATGTCCGCCGTCGGTGATGAGACGTTCGTACTTAATCTTCTTCTGGTCAAGTACCTGCATATATTCCTGATTGACAGCATATAATCCATCTTCTTTGCCCACGCCAATCCAGAATAATTTCAGGTTCTTATTGGCCTGTGCGGCATTCTTAAAAAACACCTCATTGTTGCGGTCAAACTCATTTTTGAGCATACCCGGGGCAAACCCACAGACATAGGCAAATTGGTCGGTGTTGTTCAGGCCAAAGTACAGCGTGGTGCCTCCCCCGCCCGAAAATCCTGCGATAGCGCGGTTGTTTTTGTCGTTGAGGGTGCGGTAATTTTTCTCAATGAACGGCATCAAATTGCCGAAAAAGTCCTTCTTGAATTCCTGTAAATTATCCCAGTTTCGCAAACTACCCGACGACTTGCTGATGACAGGATAAGCCCGTCCGTAGGGCATTACAATAATCATGGATTTGGCCTTGCCCTGCGCAATCAGGTTGTCAAGAATCACATTGGCACGGCCTACTTTTGTCCACGTTTCTTCGGTATCGGTGGTACCGTGCAACAAATAAAGCACTGGATAAGAAGCCTTTGGGTTTGCTTCGTAGCCAGCAGGGGTGTAAACCACCACGGGCCGCGTTCCTAACTCTGCCGACTGGTAATATCGGTACGACACCGTGCCGTGAGGGACGTTTTGCAGGGTATGTACCAAAGGAGTGTTTCCCGTAATTTCGACCACACTATTTTGAAAACCTTCATTGGGAAAAAGCGCTGAATTGGTGGGGTCGGCCACCGAAATACCATCGACATTGAAGGCGTAGGGATACATATCAGGCTTCACGGGCGCAGTGGTAACGCTCCAAACCCCTTTGTCATCCTTGGTCATGGCCAAAGGCGATTTTTCAAACTGCGCACTGAGTTTCACTTCTTTGGCCGCAGGCGCATAAAACCGAAACGTCACCGAATTGTCAGCATGTACTTCGGGCGAAACAATGACGGGTCTTGAGGTGGGCTGGGCAGTACAAAACTGCCATATACCAAGTAAAACAAGGGTTAAGAAGGTGGTTTTGGGATACATAGTAATGTTTGGTATTAAGTTAATTAGCCGTAATTACGTCCAGTTCGGCATACCCTGAGGCTGTTTT
This sequence comes from Runella sp. SP2, assembly GCF_003711225.1. Lineage (NCBI taxonomy): Bacteria > Pseudomonadati > Bacteroidota > Cytophagia > Cytophagales > Spirosomataceae > Runella > Runella sp. SP2. The sequence goes on from NZ_CP031030.1 coordinate 3,429,916, forward strand.
TTCCTGTGTGTTTTTCAGCGCCCGAAACCTGATGTACCGCGCCGAAACGGGGGCAAAGGGTTTGATTTGCCAAAACGGGCTGTTTTTAATGTTGGAAAATTCACCCTCACTGACGGTTTTCCAGTCCGTATTGTCCTGCGAAACATCAAATTGATAATTGGTAATGATGCTTCCTTCTTCCCACCAGTTTTGGGCAGGTAAATAGCGGAAACCTTCAAGACGTTCTACCTTCCCCAAATTAATGACCAATTCTGCTGGCATCGGTTGGTTTCTTTTTTGATGCCACGACGTACTCGGATTGCCATCAAGCAGCTTGTTGGCATTTGCGTCTTCGGTACTCAGGATTTTCCAGTTTTTGCGGGAAATATCAAATTTCTCTTCACTCGCTATGCTGGCCTGATTGGTAAACGGATTAAACGTAATGGCCTTGATGTCTGCTTTGCCCTCATCCGTTTTGACGGGGGACGTATATTTGGCCGATGAAGAGGTAGGTGTGCTGCCATCGGTTGTATAATAAATGACCGACTCTTTGTCTCCCGACACAAACTGAACCAGCCCTTCTTTATCGCGCATAATGGTTGGCGGCGTCAGAACGATGGGGGCTTTATAAATTTCAATGTTTGAAATAAGCGGACAGCCTTTGGCATCCAATACATTGAACCGCAGTTTAGTAGCTTCAATGGTCGGGAATCTCAGAATACGCTTATAGCCAATGGTGGTTTCTTTCGCGATGGGCACCCATTTCCCGTCCACAAATGCTTCCACACTAAACGATTTTACCCGTTGCCCCAACTGAATAGGTTCCTGTACCAGAAAACGATTGAAGGTTGTAGGTTTTCTAAAATCCAGCGTAATCGAGCCCGTGATTGAGTTGTCATCAGTGGCCCAATAGGAATTCTCGTCACCATCAATCACCTTATTGGCCCCATAACGGGCGTTTTTGCCCCGTACCTGTTCCGAAGAAGCTACCGCATTTTTAGCCAGATTATGGGCAAATGTTTCTTTGATTGTTTTTGTCAATTCCTGAATTGCTTTTTCGTCTTTTTCGTGAATCAGGCCGTTGGGCATGATCGGAAAATTGAGCAGAAGTGTACCGTTTCGCCCGATTGAATGGTAATAAATATCCAGCAACTGAGGCAAGGTTTTTACTTTTCTGTCTTCGCGTTCGTGGTAAAACCACTCTGGCCGAATCGAGGTATTCACTTCTCCAGGTACCCACGCATTGCCATTTTCAACGCCGTGGCGTAACATTTGCTCGGGTACATCGCCTGTGGCATTCAACAAACTCCAGTTGGTTTCGCCCACGTAGCCCGATTCGGTACCCACCCAGCGCAAGTCGGCACGGTCGCCGCCGTCGTTCCAAATCACCATTTTAGGCTGCAACTTGCGGACAAGCTGGTAAGTAGTTGGCCAGTCGTAGTAGGTTTTTGCGTCAATTTTACGGGTTTCATTCGCGCCGCCGTAGTAGCCCGAACCACCGTTGGCGCCATCGAACCATACTTCGAAAACCTCGCCGTAATTGGTAAGCAGTTCTGTAAGTTGATTTCTGAAATAAGTGATGTATTCAGGCTTACCGTATTGGGGATGATTTCGGTCCCAGGGCGACAAATACACCCCGAATTTCAGTCCATATTCTTTACAGGCATCGGCCATTTCGCGCACGATGTCCCCTTTGCCGTTTTTCCACGGCGAATTTTTGACAGAATACTCGGTGTATTTTGACGGCCACAGGCAAAAACCGCTATGATGTTTGGCAGTAATAATGATTCCCTTCATGCCTGCTTCCTTGCAGATTCTGGCCCATTGTCGGCAATCCAGTTTTTCGGGATTAAATATCTTCGGGTCTTCGTTTCCAAAACCCCAAGCCATATCCGTATAGGTATTGACCGAAAAATGCACAAAGGCATAATATTCCATTTTTTGCCACCGCAACTGATTCTCGGTAGGTAATGGCCCCACTGGTTTTGGTTCATTCTGCGCAAAACCAGTGTAGAATGAAAGCCCTAAAAAGAATAATATAAAAAGTCTTTTTTTCATCGTTTACGCCGTAATTTGATTCGCTATTTAGCCCATTCTTTTCCTTCGGGCGTTCTTCTCCATTCAAAATATTTATCGAGTACTTTCATGGCATCTTCGCTCGGAACAGACCCCATAAACGCCTTTTGCTGGAAATACATGACCGCAGGTTTTTTGGTAGAAAAGGCCTCCCATTGCGGCACATTCCCGCCATTAGGGTTGCCGTTTTTAGCAAAGTTTGTCCAGTAGGTCATGATGGTTTCCGACATATCTCCGTCGGTTGGCGTACGGTTCTGGTCGGCGGGGTTGAGGTTCCCAAACACAAAAGCAACGTCCTGCGCGTGGGGTGAGCCGTAGCCAAACTTTGCCGAGCCTGCGGGGTGCTCAGGGTGCTGGTCAAAATAATAGTAATAAACCTTGTCTTTGGATTTTTGGGACTGGAGGTTTGCCCACGCCCACGTTTGCCAGCCAAAAGCCGCATCACGCGCCAAATCCCGCGCCGTTTTGGGAACGCTGTTTTCGTCCACGGGATAGGCTTTTATTAGTTTTTCGGCAAAAGGCCCGTAGCGTTTGGTGGTGCTTTCGATGTAGTCTTTCGGCGTTTTTGGCGGCATAAAACTCGCCCCTTCGTCGGAGTTGTAGCCGATCAACACAGGCGTATGGTTAAACTTGCCCTTTTGGTATAAAACATGCTGGTCGTCGGGAATGACGTAGCCATCGACGATGGGCCAGCCTCCGGGGTTGCCAAAACCCGATGGGAGCTTGTCGGCGGGCAAGGCGCGAAGTTCGGCCAATGACGTAGCCCCTGCTTTCTGCATAAATTCAACGCCCTGTTTTTCGGCCAACGCCAACCGCTTCATGTTTTCTCCGGGGTAGGTAGTGAGTCGGTCAGGGCCAAACGAGCCGCCGCTTTGCGAAATCGCGCCGTGAAAAAGTCCTTTTGCCAATGGCGAAGCACACAACATGCTCACCGCAATGCCTCCCGCTGATTCGCCGAAAATGGTCACTTTGTCAGGATTACCCCCAAAGGCTTTGATGTTTTTTTGCACCCATTGCAAACCCGCAATCATGTCCAGCAAGCCGTAGTTTCCTGACGTTTTTTGGGGTGTTTCGGCACTCAGTTCGGGATGCGCCAGAAAGCCCATTTGATTGACCCGATAGGCGATACTGACGAGTATTACGCCTTTTTTTGCCAGTTTTTCACCGTTCGTTACGGGCTCGGAGGTAGCACCAAAGCTAAATCCGCCGCCGTAAATCCAGACCATGACGGGCAGGTTTTCATTGGCGGTTTTGGCAGGCGACCAGATGTTTAAGTACAAACAATCTTCGCTTTTGCCCGAAGGCGGATTCCCGCCCTGATAAGGGGCTGGGGCAAATTGGGTCGCTTGTTTAACTCCTTCCCACTTGGCAGCAGGTTGCGGTGCTTTCCAGCGAAGCGCATCCACGGGCGGGGCGGCAAAAGGAATACCTTTATAAACTGATAAACCGTTTTCGGTGCTGCCTTGTAGTAAGCCCTGCTCTACTTTTACGGGAGCAGGCGGTGCAATGCTGCTTTCGTCGATGTCGATTTTCTTGCCTTGCGACGCTAACAAAGCAGCCGCGTAGCGCTTGCCAAAAATGCGGATGCCTTCGCTGCTGAAATGCAGTTTGTCAGGAACGGCGGGCAAGCCTTTGGAAGAAACCACAATGGCTTGGGGAATCACCTGCGGTAAGGTAGCGATGATGGGGTTCATGCTCGCACATTTGCCGCCCTGATCGGCATTGACCAGCTCGCCCGCCAGCAACGGCAATGAGTTGGCGGGTAAGTTCAAGTCGGTCAGCAAATCGTCGTAGATTTTTTTGACCTTCATCGGCCAACCTTTATCACCTGTGTTGGATTCACCCTGATGTAGCAAAATGCCTTTGATAACCCCCGCTTTTTGCGCCAAACGCGCCATTTCAACCAATCGTTCGTACGGATTTCCGCCGTATTGATTGGCCATATTAATCATCCACGGCCTTTCTTTGGCCGAGGTGTCGAGGTACATTTTATAGTCTTTTTTGTCAAAAATCTCAATCTTACTCCCCGCCACGGCCACGTGCACAAAGCCTACTTTGACGTTTTGCGGCAGATTGGCTACCAACGTCCGACCGAAATAATCGGCGGGTGAAAGACGGGTATTGCAGCGACAAAGCGGTGGTTTGGCCGTGTACCAGTTGCCTTTTGTCCGCCCCAGTTCAGGACAATCCACGGCGGCCAGCAACCGAAGTCGGTTGTCAACGGTCGTATCCTGCGGCTCAATGCGGGCAGGCCCTTCCATGTTCGACTGCCCGATGCAGAGGTAAATGTGGAAGTTGGGATCCTGAGCGTGGGCGCTATATCCCAAAAGCAAAAGCGTCAGCGCTAAAAACAGGGTTGATTGAAATTTTTTCATGATTTTGGTTAAGGGTTTTTCCTTGTTATTGCTGCACAATCAGTACGCCGCCATTCGTCGGAATCGTCAGGTTAACTTCCTGATTCTTCAGTAGTTTTGAAGTACTAACTTTGCCGTTCAGTTGTTCGTCGTCGGTGTACTGTCTGAGTTCCGCCCCTGCCGCAATCATGGGCAGTTTGACGGTTAGTTTCAGGGTTTCTTTTTGGGCGTTTATACCTGTTACATACCAGTTGTTTCCATGACGACGCGCCAGTACCACATACTTCCCAGGGTAACCGTCAATATAGCGAACCTCGTCCCACGTGGTTGGGACTGTTTTCATAAAATTAATGGCCCAATCTGGTGCGTCTGTTAAATTGTTGGGGGCCAACGCAAAGTGCTGCACGGCACTCTGAAACAATACCGCCGTTGCCAGCGCATACACATCCGACGTTACCCGCTTTGAGCCACGGTTTGGCGTATTGTTGGCGTTGTAAAATTTGTTCAGGGCACTCCCGCCAAAATCCATGCTGCCGACGGTGTTGCGGATGAATGGATGCAACGTGGCGTTAAATGCCTCATAATCACAGCTCCGCTGCGAAAAGGCGAGGTTTTCGCTGGCCAGAACGGCCTCACTTGCTGCGTAGTTTGGATACATCCGTTCCCAGCCTCGCGGCAGGGTACAGCCATGAAAAATGCACAGGATACCGTAGTCGTTGGCGTCGTAGAGAATGTCTTCATAGACCTTCATCATTTCCTGTTTATCGCCGCCGAAAAAGTCCACTTTAATGCCTTTCACGCCAATACTTTTCATCCACGCCATCTCTTTCCGACGGGCAATGGTGTTGTCCATAATCCCTCTCGGGCCTTGCGGAGCATCGTTCCAGTAGCCGTTGGAGTTGTACCATAAATACAAACTAACCCCTTTACCCGCGCCGTATTTCGCTAATTCTGCTATTTTCTCCCGTCCAATCTGCGTATCCCAGAGGGCATCCACGAGAATGGTTTCGTAGCCCATCGCTGCGCTGAAATCAATGTAGCGTTTCTGTTCGTCATAGACTGTTTTGCCGTCCATGCCGATGATCCAGCTCCATGAGCCTTTGGTATATTTATAGGACTGCGAAGCCGCATAACGGGGTTCTACTACGTCGAACGGTACGGTTGTTTCGATAATCGGCGCCAATGTTTCGCCAACGGTAATGGTGCGCCACGGCGTTTCGCCAGGTAGCGGGATCCCCGGCGCGGAAGTTCCGTTGCCGTTGTTTTCGTCGGGCATAGGAAACCCGATGGTATATAACCCATCTGAATGACCAATCAGTCGGCTGCCACAGTATCGGCTGTCCACGCCCGTTTCAGAAATCAACACCCAACCGTTGGTATTGACCTTGAATAAACACGGAAAGGTGTATCCGTTGCCTCTGCCATTTTTTCCCAACGTATCATCGACCGTATAAGGAATCTCGTAGCTTGGCATAGTTCGGGCAAAACCCACCATGGCCTTACTTTGAGCCGACAAAAACGTGGTGGTTCCTTTCGGAAAGGCAAAGCCCGATGCTTCTTCGTTGACCACACAGCTACGGGATTGTTTTTGGGGATACACCTTGTAGCGGAACGCCACATCGTTGTTACTCACCCTGAACGTCACCTGAAAAGCATCTACGTTGTTTTTTGAGAACACAAATCCCCCTTCATTGGCCACATAATGTACCTTTCGTTGCTTTATGTTGGGCAGTTCATAGGTATTGTCAATTTTCTGAACACTCGTTTTAGCATCTACCAGTACTAAATTCTCCGAAAAATCACCCACGTTGGTTTTCAGTCCGAGCGGCGATTTAGTCAGGAACATCTTGCCATTTAAAGAAATACTATACGAGGGCTTTCCGTTGTCTAAGGTAAGATTAACCACCAGTTTGCCATCAGGACTGCTGATGGTTTGGGCGTTAATACCCAGAGAACTCAATATCAGCCAATAAAAAAGGTACTTCATTTCGCTAATGTTTTTTTAAATTCTTTCACCCTAAAAAGCTTATTTGGGTTTCTCGCCAGAACAAAAGTTTTTTACCACATAGGCACATAGAAAACATAGATTTTTTTCCCTTTTGTGCCCTATGTAACTATGTGGTTTATATGAGTCCGCTGAATACTCTGTTTCTCAGGCAGACTGTCAGTATCTATTCCTTCGCCGTAATCTTGTCTTCTATTCGGAAATAATCAAAGTCGGCAAAGCCGCCCGTGGATTGGGTAGCGTAGTTGAACAACCCGAAACGGTAGCCCATAAAATGCGGGATGGTATAAGGCATTTTCAGAGGCTCACCGATTTTCGCCCAAACCTTGCCGTCGAGGCTGTAAAAGAAATGAGCGATGTCGGCGCGGTTCTTGAAATTACATTCCGCCTTGACGTACAGCGTGTTTTGCGAAAGCGGGATGTTGTCAATCTCAACGGGTTTTCCCGTATTGGCACTCACCATAACGATTGATTTTTTCCCTTTACCCACCTTTATCCCCACCAAACCAAAATTCTTTTGTAACAATCCCAACCCCGCGAAATCACCTTCTTTCATGTTAGAGGCATCCAGCAAGGTCGAGCCCGTCGATTCGGGGCCGATGGTACGCTGGGTGAGGGTGTTGCGGGCGAGAACAAACGACGTATCAATCCGTCCCGTTTTTAAACGCAAAAAGCCTTTTCGTTCAGCTACCGTCCAGAGTGCATTGTCAGGGTTGTGATTCCATTGCCACACTAACGGCAAGGCGGCTTCGCCTTTTTTGCGGGCAAATTCGTCCGAGGCTACAATACTGGGAATGAGCGATTTATTGGCTGGCAAATCCAGCGTTTCGGGGACTTTTCCGTTAACGCCCAACACAGGCCAGCCGTTTTCCCACGTTACAGGCACCAAATACGGAATGCGGCCAACCCCGCCGTAATCGCGGAACAGGTACGAGAACCAGCGACCGTCGGGCGTATCAATCAATCCACCCTGTGCCACGCCCAAATCCTGCAACGCCACGCGACCTTCCCACGGCCCCGTGATTTTGTCGGCGCGGTGGATAATCACCGTCCGCATACCGCCCCGTGGCCAGCAGATATTGAAGAGGTAGTATTTACCGTTGTGTTTAAAAAGCTGAGAGCCTTCAGCGCCCAGCATGATATTATTCCCTGCTGGCAAACTGGCATTCTCAATCACCACCGTTTCGGTTGTCCCTTCGCGGACGCCCGTGAGGTCATCGTTGAGTTCCACCAATTTGAGTTTCCCTGCGCCATAAATTAAATAAGCCTTGTCGTTTTCATCAAAAAACAGGGTGTGGTCATGGTAAGAGGGCTTAAACGTGGCAACTTTCCAAGGCCCTTTTTCGATGTTTTTAGACGACCAGATGTAGGTTTTTCCCGTGGTTTGGGCAAACGTCGTCACGTAGTAAGTACCCTTGTGAAAGCGCAGGCTGCTCGCCCACGAACCTCGTCCATACGTTCCTTTCCCGTCGGTGAGGTTTAGCGAAGGCACATTGGCCAGCGTGTCATAGAGATACCCGACCATCTGCCAGTTGACCAGATCGTTTGATTTCATGATGGGCAGCCCAGGGCTCATGTGCATGGTGGTGCTGCTCATGTAGTACGTTTTCCCGACGCGAATCATGGCTAAATCGGGCACGTCGGCATAAATGATGGGATTGCGGGCGGTTTGTGCCGTGGCCGTACTTGAAATTAATAATCCCAGAAGGGTAATATAAAGAGTAAAAAAGAAACGTTTTGTCATATTCCTGATTTGATTTTTGCATTATTCAAGCGGCCCGATAAGCTCAACAAAGTTGCCGTCGGGGTCCTGAACAAGTACAAAATGAGCGTTCTTATTTAGTGGCGTGGGCGTAGTCCCCAAAAAGGCAACATTTTGTTTAGTTAATCGCTCAATGATTGGTTTTAAGGACTTTACATTGATTGTAATGTACTGCATACCCGTATCATCCTGAATGACTTTGGGCATGGGATGAGCCGCTTTTTTGCCGAAACTCATGAGTTTCCATTCGTTGGCTTCGGGACTATTTTCTAGTTTAAGGACGGTTACGTTTGTCGCAACACCGTTTGTAAGTCCAGAACGTTTGCCAAATTCTTCATTGATAGTAAAGCTTCCAGTTTTTACCATGCCAATGCCGTTGACGTAAAAATCGAGCGCTCGGTCAATATCGGCGACCACAACACCTACACCAATAAGTTTGCTGGAAAAATTGGATTGAGCACCTGCTGAAAGGCTGAAGAGCCAGCCTGCTACAAGCAAGAGGATAGACCGTGTTACTTTGACACAATTTCGTTTGTACGTCATTTTTGTTATCGTTAATTGCTAAAAGAATAGATATTTATTTTACCAATCTTATCTGAAAAAACCGTGGCGTCGGCCTGCCATTTTCGGAGGAAATTTTTAGCTTAACAAGTTCTTTATCATCGGTTTTTACTGTAATCACTTTGTCTTTTACGGCGAGTAATTCCGCAGCCCGATCATTGATAAAAATACCCACATCCTCCGTTTTCAGATTTCCCGAAAAATGAATCTCAAGCGTTTTGCCCGCCAACTCTTTGTTTTGCAACTGATACGAAATGTACGAGCGAGTATTTCGCCAGAAACGGCCGTCGTCGTCGTAGCCCGAGTCGCTTTTTTCGCCCTTATACGCATGATCTACCTCGGGTTGTTGTTCGCCGCAATTCACCTTATCAACCGTTCGGGCTTCCAGTGCCAATGCCTCGGCTTCCTGCTGACGTCGGGTTGCTTTTTGGGCATCAAAATCCGCCTGCGTAAAAGTCTGGAAATACATCTGGTAACGGGCATCGTGGATTTCGTAGAACGGTTGCAGCGTCAGCGAATCGAGGGTAAAGGTCAGATTACCAGCTGGTTTCACTTTTGAAAGATAGGAGTCGGCATTGCCAATCAACGCGTACGCTTTGTCGATGGGGTACAGTTTCCCTTTGGTTTCGTGCCCCATGCGGCTGTCGTCGGCAAACAGCCCGACCAAATCGGTTTTAGCGGTTTGCGCCGCCAACACAATCGGCCCGTGCACAAACGCCGCCCAGTTGGAGTTGTCGGGCAGGTATTCCAGTTTGGTTGAGGTCGAAAAACGCACCGTCACTTTATCGCCCGATTTCCATTTTTTCTCAATACTCATGTAGTGTGCGGGCTGGGCGCTGACAGGATACTTTTTCCCATTGACCAAAACCTCAACATTTTCCGCCCATTTCGGGGAACGGATTTGCAAGGCAAACGTCTGTGATTTAGTCAGTTTCAGCACCAGTTCTGTCTGGTTTTTGTACGGAAACTCCGTGCTTTGGGTGAGTTGAATATTTTTCTCCTTCCAGTCTAAGGTGGAAGGGATAAACAGGTTGACAAACAGGTCATTGGCCGAATGACTGTAAATCAGTTCACCGTATTTGGTATGGTTTTCGATGCCCGAACCAACGCAGCACCACATGCTGGTTTCGGGTTGCGAATAGACCCGATAATGGTTGGGGCGAATGGGCGTAAAATACACAAAGCCACCCTTTTGCGGATGCTGACTCGACAGGATGTGGTTGTACAAAACCCGTTCGTAAAAGTCGAGATAAGACGGGTCGTTTTTGTCCAGAAACAGCGCTTTGCTCAACCGCAGCATGTTAAACGAATTGCAGGTTTCAGGCCCCTGATTCGATTTAAGCATCGAACTGAAATCAGTTGTCGGGTTAAAATGCTCCCGCACGCTGTTTCCGCCGAAGGCCACACTGCGGGTTTGGGCTACATTTTGCCAGAAAAAACGCGCCGCTTCCGACCAGTCGTTATTGCCAGTCAGTTGCGCAATCTTTTCAAACCCAATCACCTTCGGAATCTGAGTATTGGCATGTAAACCAGTCAGTTTGTCCTGTTTTTGCAGTAACGGATTCAGAATAGCGCGGTGAGAAATACGCTGGGCGGTGGTCAAATACTTTTGGTTTTTGGTCAACAGGTACAGGTCGGCAAAAACCTCGTTCATGCCCCCGTGCTCGGTACGAAGGATTTGCTGGATTTGGTCGTCCGAAAGCGGCTGTATGAGTTCGACAAACCAATCCCCCAAACCGACCAATACCTGTTTGGCTTGCTGATTACCCGCAAATTCGTAGGCATCCCGCAAGCCTGCAAACAACTTATGAATGTTGTAGAGCGGCACCCACGTGTTGTTCAGCCCGAAACTGCTGCCGTCGATGTCGCCTTTGTGAATCCGTTCCCAAAACACCTTTCCCTGAGGAATACCGCCTACGTAGCCGTTGCAGTTTTTGGCCTGACACTGAGCCAGTTGCTCCACCATGTAATCGAGCCGCTTTTTCAGTTCGGCATTGCCCGTCGAGGCATACATCATGGCCAGCGCCGACAGGTAATGCCCACCGATGTGGCCGTCCAGTCCCGAGCTTTCCCAGTTGCCGTAGCGTTCGGCTTTCAGGGGTAATCCTGCGTCGATGAGGTATGGCGCCAGCAGCTTATCTGGGTTCAGCGACAGGATGTACCGCATATCCACATCCTGCGCGTTTTTAAAAGCACCGCTTGTCACCTTCACCTCCTGAAGGGTGAACGGTTGCATCTGCCCGAATGCCGAAAAGCTGAGCAGGAAAGCGGTTATGGTATGTGTTAGTAAGGTTCGCAAGGCATTGTTTTTTAATCCTTGGAAAGGTTTTGAACCTTTCCAAGATTAGATATTTTTTATTTCAATACAGGATCATTGCCACTGTATTTCATTTCATCCTTGGAAAGGTTTTGAACCTTTCCAAGGGTACATTATTTCAATACAGGATCATTACCGCTGTATTTCAGGAATTTAAATGAAGCTGAGTTGTCTGATTTTTCTCCCGACGAAGTCGCATACATAGCATACACATTGCCAATAAATCCACCTGATACTTTGGTAGATAAGTGCTTACCATCTAAGTTTTCGGCAACGATTTTGTACGTTTTACCGTTTTCAGAAATCTCAAAATCAACTTTATCGGCTTTTGACGTTATTTTTAAATTCAATTTGCCATTTCCCACGGGTAGCGCATTTATCAATTCTACTTCTTTTTTGCGATGCACACTTTTGTATAATTCCACTTGTGTTTTACCATCTTTGATAGATTTTGCCAAAAAGTAAAAATGGCTTTCGTCTTGATAAATCACCAAACCCGCCTTTTCTTTTTCAGTTTTTGGCGTAAAATTCAACTCTGTTTCAGCTACTGAATACATGTGTTGCTGGCGTTTGGCCACAAAAGATGGATTGCCCAACTCTGAGATCGTTTCAGGCTTGAGTGTAAGCGTTAAACCATTTTTAGAAGTTTTAAATGAACTACTATCAACTGTTCGCAAGTGCATGAGCGAAAGGTCGAGTCCTTTGTCGAAGGTCATGGTATATGCAAAATTGCCGTTTTGTGGCAAAGCGCCTTTCTGTTTTACTTCTTTGATGTTAGTCGCATACTTGTACTCAATGGCTTTTTCTCCGTGTTCAATCATCGGCCAATCGTTTACCCATGTGAGCGGAGCAATGAACATTTCGCGACCTGTGTTGTAGAAATCACCTTCGTAAGGGCGAACAGCCAAGAAAATAGAATACCAATTGCCGTCAGGGCCTTCAATGAACTGGGCGTGTCCTGCCGAAGTAATCGGGTTGGGGCGGTCGGCGGGTAAGCCTCTTTGGGTCAATACAGGATTGCCTTCAAACGGCACGTACGGCCCCCAAATATCTTTGCTGCGTAAAGCCACCTGCGAGTGATTCACGGACGTTCCGCCTTCTGCACAATAAAGAATATACCAGTCATTACGTTTCAAAATGTGTGGGCCTTCAATCCAAACTGGTTTTTTGGTAATATCCACCCCACCGTTTATCAATTGCTTTTTTTCTCCGATAGTTTTTAAGTTTTTGTAATCAAACTCATACATCTGAACAGTGCGATGACCCGGGTAAAGTGGTTTATTATCAGGAGCATCGCTATTGTAAACGATGTATGCTTTATCGGTAGCTTCGTCAAAATAAATGGATGGGTCGATGCCCCTGACTTGTGGAAGTTTTACGGGGTTGCTGTACGGTCCCGCTGGGTTGGTGGCAGTCACCACAAAGTTCCCATCATGGTCAATATCAGTGCAGGTTACGTAGTATATGCCTTTGTAATACGTAATGGCAGGAGCAAAAAGCCCACGACTCATCCGCTCGCCCATAAAATCCATTTGCGACGGACGGCTAATGACGTTGCCGATTTGTTTCCAGTTTTTCAGGTCGCGGCTGTGCATGATGGGCAGCCCCGGAAAGTACGAAAACGTGGAATGCACACTGTAATAATCAGTCCCGACTTTGACAATACTCGGGTCAGGATAAAAACCCGTTAGAATCGGGTTGTTTAAAGTAACTTTCTGGGCTTGAGCAAGTGGACTCAATGCCATTACACAAGCAAGGCAAAAGGTGGTGAATGCAGTTTTCAACATGGTTATGATTTAAGTATTCTGTTCGTTAATTTATTGGGCAACAAAGACATACGATTTTCCTGCCTGCGTTGACACATCGTATAGCACCGTTTCTTTCAACGAAAGAGGCGCGACATTGGCTTTAGCCGAAATGACCGCAGGGGCGGTTTTCTGAGTGACATAAAACACATTCGGATTCTCGCCCGTTGCAGGCTTCAAACTACCGCCACTGGTAAGTTTGAGGGCATTCGGCGTGCGTACCCTTAGGTTGCCTCCTAAGGTGGACTTTACGGTCAGTTTGGTCAGTTTGCCGTCTTTCCACTGCATGTCCGTTACCTCAAAACCGCCGATGGCGCGAAGGCCACCCACGTTGCCAGCAGGCCACACATCGGGCAGTGCGGGCAGCAGGTGTATGGCTCCGTCGGCACTTTGCATCAGCATTTCGGTAATGCCCGACGTACAGCCAAAATTGCCGTCAATCTGGAACGGTGGGTGTGCGTCAAACAGGTTGTTGTACGTTCCGCCGCCTTCCTTGATGACACCAAGGGGTGTTAACTGATTCTGAATCAACGCATAGGCATGGTTGCCGTCCTGCAACTTGGCCCACCAGTTTACTTTCCAGCCCATGCTCCAGCCCGTCGAAACGTCGCCACGGTGAATGAGGGTAGTCCGCGACGCATTGAATAATTCGGGGGTGCGGTAAGGGGAAATCTGGTTGGAAGGGAACAAACCGTAGAGGTGCGACACGTGGCGGTGGTGGTCGTTGGGGTCGTCCACGTCGTCGAGCCATTCCTGCAACTGACCGTATTGGCCCACGTGCATTGGTGCCAGTTTATTTCGTAACTGCTTGAGCGTATCGGCAAATGCAGCGTCTTTTTTCAGAATTTCCGTTGCCCGAATCACCGTACTGAAGGCATCGAACACAATCTGGTTGTCCATCGTCGTACCCGCGTCCAGCGACGAACCGTCGTGGGCTTGCGGGGCGTTTTCGGGGGAGCTTCCAGGGTTGATTACCAGCCATTTGTATTTGGGATGTTCAATCAGAAAATCGGCGTAGAAAAGGGCAGCGCCTTTCAGAATGGGATAAATTTTTGTCAGATACGCTTTGTCGCCGCTATACAGATAATGCTCCCACAAGTGTTGGGCCGTCCAGCCTCCGCCACCGAGCCACATGCCCCAGAAAGCGCCGTCGATGGCCCCCGTTGCCCGCCAGATGTCGGTATTGTGGTGCGCCATCCAGCCACGGGTGTGGTACATTTCGCGCGCCGTTTGCTGGCCTGTTTCCGACAACTCCGTTACCATTTTCAAAAACGGTTCGTGCAGCTCCGACAGGTTGGTTTTTTCGGCAGGCCAGTAATTCATCTGGGCATTGATGTTGATGGTGTATTTGCTGTCCCACGGTGGTTTCATACGGTGGTTCCAGATGCCCTGTAAGTTGGCAGGCTGCCCCGATTCCAGTTTATTGCTCGGCTGCGAAGACGAAATCAATAAGTAACGACCATACTGGTAATAAATCGTAACCAACTGAGGGTCATTGACCGAGCGGAAGTTTTTAAGCCGTTCATCGGTCGGGAGTTTGGCAGCGTCGGTAGTACCAAGATCCAGTTTGACCCGATTAAAATAGCGTTGGTAAGCGGCAACGTGTTGCGCCAGCAGGGCCGCGTATGGTTTAGGAAATGCCTTATTCAGGTAGTCGTAAGCGCGGGCTTTTTCATCACCCGAAACATCTTTATAGTTGACGAAATTGGTGGCAATCGAAATATAAATAGTAGCCGAAGTCGCTCCTTGTACGGTAAGGCTGGTATCGTTGGCGGCGACCGTACCACCGTTGGTTTTGATTTTCGCAATACCCATGTACTTCACCATGCTTTTCACACCCTCGTGGTCGGAGGTAGTGCCTGAGATTGTAAGTTCGTTGGCATTGGCGCTGATGACAGGTTTTGCCTGAGGAGTCGTATAGGAAGCGCGGAACGAAAGCGCATTAGGTTTGCTTGCCGTAAGCTGGACTACCAACACGCGTTCGGGCAACGACGCAAACAGTTCGCGGGTGTAGGTAACCCCGTTGACGGTATAGCTCGTTTTTGCCACGGCCCGCTCAATGTCGAGGTCACGGTAATAATCGGTGTAATTATCGTGGCCGTCAAACGTCAGCTGCAAACTCCCGACGGGCTGAAACATTTGCCCGTGTGATTTTTTGGTAATAATGGTTTTATTAGCCAGTTTCTCGGCCTCTTTTTGTTTTCCGTCAAAAATCAGCTGGCGAATTTGGGGTAACGACGCCCACGCGTCGAGGTTATCGTTGCGGTTGGGACTACCCGACCAAACGGTGTGTTCATTCAGCTGAATCGTTTCTTTGCCAACATTGCCATAGACCATGCCGCCCAACCGCCCGTTTCCAATCGGCAGGGCATTTTCCCAGACGGCCCCCGCAGGTTTGTTGTACCAGAGTTTGAGGTTTTGGGATGGTTGGGCAAAACCCAATGATGATACAACCAATAAGAAAAATAACAGTAACTGTTTCATTAATAATACGTTTACAAGACAAAAGGAATGTGTAAATATGACACATTTATGGTTACAAAAAAGATAGTGCTGTTCCCACTACCGATTTTATTTATTCAGAAAGAGATAACTGATTTAGCAAAGATAAAAAGTTATATTTATTTCATAAAATATACAAATACAATAATTGAAAGATTAAAAAAAGATGTAAGTGGCAAATGCCACTTACATCTCTAACGCTCTCTTTATCTATCTTTTAATTTGCTAACTACTACTCTAATAGCCAGGATTTTGCGGAAACGCTGGCCCTTCCACAGTACGATCTATTTGCGATTGAGGTATTGGCCGTAACACATGAAAATCTTTCACATACGGCCCTGTCTCCTTGTTCCAAGCTTGTAAGCGGCGTACCAAAGACTTGGTACGAACCAAATCCTGAAATCTCATCCATTCGCCAAACAACTCTCGGCTTCTTTCGTCCAAGATAAAGTCAACCGTTACATCATCGGCCGTAATCGTCATGGCAGTTGCTGCCGCAGCATTTTGCGCCGCAGTGTTTGTCTTACGATATGCAGCTCTCTGGCGAACCACATTGAGAAGTTCCGCGGCTTTGGCTTTGTTACCCGACATCAAATACGCCTCAGCGCCAATCAGATACACTTCAGAAAAACGAGTAATCACTACTGGCCGCGTCGAAGGGTCGTTGAAGTTACTGCCACGGCTTGGATCCATGTGTTTTTTAATGGCAGGATATAAATCAGCTTTCCATAAGCTTGGTGGCGCAATAATTCCTTTGAAAGGGCGCGTTCCGTTAAACTGAGGAGCACCTACCACCTCGTAATCAGTAATCCAAACGGCCGTATCTACCCCCATTTGCATTGTATAACCAATACCGCGTCTGTTGTTTGCGGCCGTTGGCGTGTTAGTCACAGTCGTGTTGGAAATATATACGGTGTAAAACGTATTGGCAAAACGTGAGTCAATGTCTCTTTTAACAAACGCTTGGTCAAGGAAATAATTTTTTCCTGCATTTTCTCCCGACGTCTGCTTAACGCTGTTGGGACGAAGACGCTGGTAAGGACGGCCATAGTAAGAATCGCGAATCATGGTTGAAGTACCAGAATTGACCAGCACACCAGACGCGTTCACAAAAGAGTTGATACCGCTGTTGTTTGGATAATTCCAGTTGGTAAACCAAGGAGTCAAATTATTGGCAAACCCACCACTTTCACCCGCACCCAATCGATAATAA
This sequence comes from Runella sp. SP2, assembly GCF_003711225.1. Classification (NCBI taxonomy): domain Bacteria; kingdom Pseudomonadati; phylum Bacteroidota; class Cytophagia; order Cytophagales; family Spirosomataceae; genus Runella; species Runella sp. SP2. The sequence goes on from NZ_CP031030.1 coordinate 3,446,490, forward strand.
CCAAACTTGGCATCATTTGAGTGATCGCTTACAAAAAGTGTTTCTTTGCCATAATCGTTGGCAGGAACAAACGCATCCCCAAAATCTTGCCACAATTCTAAGCCATATGTGGCTTTATTGACAATCAAATCATTCGAGATTTTAGCAGCTTCTGCATAATCGGCTTGCGAGTTTGTCAACCAACCACGTGTCAAATATGCCTTTGCCAAGAAAAACAAGGCCGCAGGTTTAGTCGCCGCCTTTCCTAAAAACGGAGCGGTTGGTTTGTCAGGCAAATTGGCCGCAGCCTCCGTAAAGTCCTGAATAATCAATTTATAAACCTCAGACGCTGGGTCTCTTTTGGCACTTTGCGAAGGCAATGTAATAAATTCGGTATGCAACGGCACATCTCCCCACGTTTGTACCAAATAGAAATACCAAAACGCTCTCAAAAACTTAGCTTGAGCTAAATATTGTTTTTTGGTGGCTTCTGGCAAATCAATACTCTGGCCATATTTCAATACTCCATTTATTGTATTGATAGACGTAAAAGCAGCCGCCCATGCAGAACCAAAATTGGTACTGTTAAGCCCATTTAAAGTGTGTACTGCACCACCACCGCTACTAGCTCCTTGGATAAATTCGTCGGTACCTGCTTGCATTTCAGAAGAAAAGCCTTCAGTTCCCCACTGACCACGGATTTCATTATAGACCCCCGCAATTCCTCCCAATACCCCCGAAGGACTATTGAAGAAAGAAGGAACAATCTGCGACTGAGGATGCTCTTCCAGTATCTTTCCGCAACTTAGACAGAAAAGTAACGTGAAGGCAATGAGTAAACTATGTATCTTTTTCATCTTGAATTAAAATTTAAGATTCAAACCTAAGGTGTATTGACGCACTGGAGGGTTGTTGAGGTTGACCGTCACAAAACGGTTAAAGTTACCTCCTTGAATGGTATTACCGTAGCCGTTTCCTTCTGGGTCAACCGCCAATTTGGCTTTCACCAATGGCGAATAAATGATGAAAGGGTTCGTAGCGTTTAGATAAATGCGGGCAGAAGACACCCCCAATCTGGTGAGGGTTTTTCCACTAACCGTATAACCTAAGTTGATACTTCTCATTTTAATGAATGAACCGTCTTGGTACGAAGTCGTAGAAGTAAAGTTACGCACACCACCGCCTGCATCTGGACGTGGGAAGGCATTGGTTGGATTTTCTGGTGTCCAGTAATCCATCACCAATTGGTTGGAACGTCCTTGATTTAGGAAGCCAAAACCAGAACCTCCACCCGACGTACCCGACAAGTAAGGCACAACTACTTTCATACCCATCCGTGCGAAAGTAACAATAGATAAGTCAAAGCCTTTGTAGTTGAATCTGTTGGTCAGACCTCCCTCCCATTTGGGCTGGAAATTACCGATAATTTTACGGTCGTTGGCATCAATTATTCCGTTGTTATCGACGTCTTCAACTCGGATTTCACCAGGCAACTGGACGGGCGATGTTTGTTTTCTCAACGTTCCATTGTCCAAATCCGCTTGTTGCCAAATACCGATTTTGTTGTTATCATAAATAACCGTGAGCGGGTGCCCTACAAACCAGAAGTTACCTTTATTATCTAGCTCGGTAGGAGTAGTAAGCTGGGTGATTTTTTCACGGTTTAAGAAATAGGTAACATCCGCACTCCAATTGAAACCACCTTTGTTTCGGAATATATCAAACGTCAATGATGCCTCAAGCCCTTTACCTTCGGTTCTTCCCAGGTTTTTCAGGGTCGAACCTGCACCGTTACTTTGAGGTAAATTTACCGAAAGCAAAATGTCTTTTGTCTTTTGATAATACACATCAAACGAACCCGTGATGCGGTTGTTAAATAATCCAATTTCTAACCCAATATCAGATTGAGAGGTGGACTGCCAACCCAAATCACTTGCGGGAAGACTCGTAACAGTATAAGCAAGTGCCTGACCCGCAGTCGTTGTTCCGAAGTTGTAATAACCCGTTGAAAGTGCCCCTAAGGTAGCATAAGCACCTACGTTGCGGTTACCCGAAATACCCCAACCACCTCTCAATTTCAAATTAGAGAAAACAGCAAGGTCTTTCATAAATGGCTCATCAATGATATTCCAACTCAAACCAATGGCGGGGTAGTTAAAATACTGATTGCCTGGCGATAGTGTAGAAGAACCATCGCGGCGGAAAGTCGCCGTCAGCGTATATCTGTCATTGAAGGTATAGTTTAACCGAGCCATGTACGACAATAACCCCGTTTCGGCATAACTTCCACTACCCGTTGGCTGTCCAGAAGCCAATGAGAAGTTGGCCGTTTTGATATAATCAGCAGGAACACCTCTTACGTTGAAACTACTTCCAATGTTGTGATTTTTGGTAATTTCATAAAGGGCAGTCAATCCAATTTTGTGCTTTTGGGCAAACGTTTTGTCATAATACAGCAAGTGCTGCATGTTGATGTCCCAATACTCCGTATTTCTAATATCCGCGTTTGATACACTTTGATCAACCCCTGTATTTACAAAAGTATTTGGGGGGCCATAGCCATTAAAATGCACTTGGCTAAAATTCAAACCTGCATTGAAACGGTACTTGAGACCATCTAAAATATTTACTTCGGCATATAAGCTATTGAAAGTACGGATAGAGCGTTCGTTTGACAGGATGTCATTCCCGCGCGAAATCAACGTCAACGGACTCACGGCTTGGGCTTCAATGGTTCCTTTTTTAGGATTCAAATTGACCGTTCCGTCTTCATTATAAGGTCTAACCAACGGCGAAAGGCGCACCAGTTCCGTCGGAACGCCACCACCCGCAGGGTCGTTTCGGTACGTGAGAGTATTGATGGTATTTAACCCAATTTTTACGCGTTTGCCAATTTTTTGGTCAATGGTAGCGCGGATATTCATCCGTTGAAAATCTTGGTTGGGCATGATACCCGTTTCGTTGAAATACCCGATTCCCAAACCATATTGCGTGTTTTCGACCCCACCTTGCAGGCCAAGTTGGTGGCTGGTGTTAAAACCAGATTTGTACAACAAATCCTGCCAATCAGTCGAAACGCCTGCGGCGAGGTTCGCTCTTTCCTCCTCTGTGAGTGGATAAGCGGTTGTTCCTGCGCCTTGGGTGTTCAAAGCCGCCGATTGCTCTTTGAATCTAGCATACTGCTCGCCGTTCATGACGTTGTATTTTCCCATGATGCTGGTCACGCCATGATACCCGTCGTAAGTCAGTACAGGCTTGCCCGTTTTTCCTCTTTTAGTCGTAATCAAAATAACCCCTCCCGCTCCTCTCGAACCAAAAATGGCTGTAGCGGAGGCATCTTTTAAGATTTCTAGGTTGGCAATATCATCGGGGTTAATGTCATTGAGTCCACCAAATGGAATACCATCCACCACCACAAGTGGGCCATCAAGACCATCGCCATTACCCGTCGTAATTGAGCGATTTCCACGAATACGAATCGTGGCTTGGCTACCTGGTGTCGAACCATTGCTTACAATAGAAACCCCTGCAGCACGGCCTTTGAGTTGATTCAAAAGGTTGGGAGCAGGTACCTCTTTCAAAGTTGCTTCGTTTACTGACACCACCGAACCTGTAATATCTCTTTTGCGTTGCGTACCGTAGCCTACTACCACCACTTCATTGAGGGTCTTATTATCTGCTTCTAACCGAATATTGACAATTTTTTGTGCCCCAAGTGTTACTTCTTTGCTAACGTACCCAACGTACGAAAAAACCAACACAACGCCGTTGGCATCAGAAAGTGACAGTTTATAATCACCGTTGGCATCGGTACTGGTTCCTTTCACTGTCCCTTTTACCTGAATACTTACGCCTGGTAATCCTTGACCATCGTCTCCTGTGACACGTCCCGCAATGTCAATGAGTTTTATGTCGGAAACGTTTGCTGCTTCAGAAGGTTTTTCTTGCGAGGGGGTGGACGGTGCAGGCAGCCGTTTGATTACAATTTGTTGTCCTACTACTTCGTAAGTAAGGTTGAGCGGGGTCAAAATGTGCTCTAATACGCCAAAAAGTTCTTCATTATTGGCTTGATAAGTGATTTTACGCTTCGATTGTACCACTTCGCGACTAAACAGAAATTGCACTTTTGCTAGTTTCTCAATGCGTTTGATAATCACTTCAGCATCTTGATTCTGGGCCGAAAAACTAATGCGGCGGTTCAAAAACTCTTGCGCTTTGCTATCGTGGGCAAAACTTATTTTGAAAAATAAGAGCACAAGCAAGAACTGAAGACCTGAAATTTTCATAATCTTAATCCAAACGTTGTGTTTAAATAAATGGGAATCCATACATTTGTTCGTTTTGTTGTTTTTTGGTAGAAATGACAAAAACAATTGCTCGCCTTAACGGCTAAATGTGTCTGGTAAACACATTTCAGAGTAGTACTAGCGATAGTGTTGGGAGCACTATCGCTTTTCTTTTTTGGGGAAAGGAAAGAGATAGAATCTAACTCATATTTTTTAATAGATAGGTTAAAGAATGAATGAACAATAACTAACGACAGCCTTGGCTGTAAATAATCACTTTATTATCAACGACTTCATAGGTTGCTTCAATGGTAAGACAGATCAATCGGATTTTTTCAAGAAATGGCACATCATTAAGTTGACCCGTAAACGTGCATGATTGTAGTTTTTCGTGGTCGTACTGAATCGGGAGGTGGTATGCTTCTTGCAATTGGCCAAAAATTTCTGAAACGGGCGCAAACTCATACGTAAACTGTTGATTGACGATGGCAGCGGGGTTATCGGCTAAAATGTCACTCGTTTTTTGAATTACTTCGTTTGTTTTGGTGACAATACTCAGCTGCTGATGTTCGGTCAGAAAAGTTGGTTTGTTGGGGGCTGCCACCGACGTGACCGCCACTTTCCCCGATTTTACTTTTACCAATGACACCGTTTCTCCTTCAAAAGAACGTACTTGAAAACTTGTCCCCAACACTTTGGTAGTGAGACGATTGGTATAAACAAAAAATGGTTTTTGGGCATCTTTCGCTACTTCAAAAAAGCCTTCGCCTTGCAAAAACACTTCTCGTTTGGTTTTACTTATTTCTTTCCGAAAACGCACACTACTCCCCTGCGACAATACGACCGAAGAATTGTCGGGCAACAATACAACCATTGACTGCTGAGTCGTATTATTTACTAATGTCCACTTTCCTTCCTCCAATGCCTTTTCTTCATTTCTAGACGTTAAGGTGGCATCTTGGGGCTTAGGCAAGAATTGATACCAAGTGGCAAGGCCAATCACAATCGCCGCTGCTACCCAGCGCACCCATGTCCAACCCAATAGCGGTTTGATATTATTGAAAGATTCATCGGGAATTGAGGCCAAAATTTGGTCCGTTTTTAGGGCTACTTCGTCGTCCGTGAGATTATCCTCTTTACCTTCAATCAACAGGAAAGCCGCAACGGCTTGTTCGTACAAATCTCTTTTTTCGGGATATACTTGAAGCCATTCTTCCCAAAACCAACGGTCTTCCCGACGTCTCTCCTTCATCCATCGCTGGAAAGCTTCATCTTCGAGCAGTTCGGTAACAGAATAGGGATTGGGAAATGATTTCATTTGGTACTTTTCTACTATTTTTAATGATAGTATGAAGATACCCAAACGAGATACCCTAACGAAGGTTAAATTTTTTTAGAAAAAAATACAAATGAGCCAATAAAGGGGAGCAACCAACCAACGGCTACGCAATTTGGCCAGTGCTTTTTGAAGAAAATTAGAAACCGACTGACGGTTGACATTCATCGTTTCAGCAATTTCTGCCACCGACAGGTTTTCGTAGTACTTTAAATATAGCGCTTCGCGTTCGCGGGCAGGCAGCGTGTCTAGTTGTCGTTTGAGTTCATTGATTTGAAACAAAGCCACTTCTTCCTGAATAAGAAGCGTTTCAACGTCAATTTCTTTCGGCAAAGCTGTGTCCCAGTCGGGTTCTTGGTGGGTAAAATGGTTTTCAATCCGTAAAAACTGAATAATATGACTCCGCAACGATTTCAGCAGATAATGTTTGACCGAACAGGTGTCATTAATTTGAAGCCGATTTTGCCACAATTGCAAAAATAAATCCTGAATACAATCCTCCACCGCCGCTTCATCAATCATAAACTTTAGACCATAGCGCCGCAACGTACGATAATAACGCTCGACAATCATGCCAAGCGCCTGCTTATCGCCTTCTCGATATGATTTCCATAGAACATGGTCTTGAACTGAAGAAGCCATAATGAAATCGAGCTAATATAACCAAACAAAGATTTTTTGTAAATAGTCCAACAAAAGTAATAAAGTTTCTTTATCTTATGGTAATTTCTACAATAAGATATAATTTATTTTTTTGAGGCTAAAAAAATTACCAATATATTATAGTAAAAAATACCATAACCCTACTTATGCTTCCAATCAACCTTTAACGGACACTACCAATGAATTCCAGTAATCAGCAACTTTCGGTCATTGAAAAAATCGGTTACAGTCTAGGAGATTTGGCTGCCAACCTCATTTTTCAGACTTTAATGACCTTTTTGGCGTATTTCTACACCGACGTTTACAAAATCCCTGCGGGTACGGCCAGTATCATCATTTTTGTGGGAGGTTTGTTGGGTGCATTCTTTAATGTCTTGATGGGCCTCATTGCTGACCGCACCAATACGCGCTGGGGAAAATTTCGTCCGTGGATTATCTGGACTTCCTTACCTTTTGGGATTATTTCTTTGTTGGCTTTCTCTACGCCTAATTTTGGTGACACGGGCAAAGTTATCTACGCCCTCACCACCTATCTTTTACTTGTGATTGTGTATTCGGCCAACAACTTGCCGTATTCGGCGCTAAGTGGCGTCATTACGGGCGACATGAAAGAGCGAAATAGTCTTTCCTCCTATCGTTTTGTGGCCGTGATGGTTGCCCAATTTATCATCCAATCGTTGCTTCTTCCTTTGGCGTTGTCGTTGGGACACGGAAACAAAGCCGTTGGGTTTGAAAAAGTGATGCTCTTTTTTGCCATTGTAGGCGTGATTTGTTTTTGGATTACTTTTTTAACCACCAAAGAGCGTATCGTACCGCCCGTTGAAGAAAAAAATTCTATTAAGCAAGATTTAACTGACCTCATTAAGAACAAGCCTTGGGTTATTATGCTGTTGGTGACTATTCTCATTTTTGTCACTTTAGCCCTCAAAGGCGGTATGTACATTTATTATTTTAACTACTACCTCGACCACGCTGCCCAAGCGGCTTACCTCGATTCCATTGGTTTTAACGACTTTATTCGGGGCTTAAACGCCACCATTACGGGTTTAGGCTTAGGAAAGTTTGAGTGGCCCGAAGATGCCCCCACTTCGGCCAACAGCGTTTTTAATGCGGGTGGAATTATTTTTATGATTGTCGGAATCATGTTCTCTAAACCGCTGGCCGACCGTTTTGGCAAACGAAACATCTTCGGCATCTTCTTGGCGCTGTCGGCGCTGTGTTTATTGATGTTTAATTTTTATTCCAAAGACAGTATCGGCCTCGTTTTTTTCACCCAAATTCTCCACGGTTTTACTTATGGCGTGACGATTCCGCTGCTTTGGGCCATGATTGCCGACGTAGCTGATTATTCGGAGTGGAAAAACAACCGCCGCGCTACCGCCATTATCTTTTCTGCCATGATTTTTGGTCTGAAAGCGGGGCTCAGTATTGGCGGGTCGCTGGGTGCAGGAATTTTATCAAATTATGGGTATGTAGCCGAGCAAACCGAACAAACGGTAGGGGCTGTCAACGGTATAAAAATGGCCGTGAGTATTTATCCAGGATTAATTTTTCTCGTAAGCGTCGCTTTGTTGTTTTGGTACGAAATCAACAAAACGATGGAAGTACAAATTGAAGCAGATTTAAAGGAAAAACGTCAGCGGTAGGTGTTAGGCTTCTCCTTCTTCGAAGTGACAAAAGTTGATTACAGCAATTAATAAAAAATAAAACAATGCCAGAAGATAGCATCGAACACATTGATTTTGAAAAACTTAACGAACGAGCAATTTCTCAACCGTTGGTTTCGCATTTGTTTACAGCCGACCCATCGGCGCACGTTTTTGACGGGAAAATTTATATTTATCCTTCCCACGACATTGACGCAGGGATTCCGTTTAACGACAACGGCGATCATTTTGGCATGGAAGATTACCACGTTTTTTCGATGGAATCAGTAAATAGTGAAGTGGTTGACCACGGGATAGCACTGCACGTAAAGGATGTTCCGTGGGCCGAACGGCAGTTGTGGGCGCCCGATGCCGCGCACAAAGGCGGCAAGTACTACCTTTATTTTCCTGCCAAAAACCACGAAGGAATTTTTCAAATCGGGGTGGCCGTTTCAACATCACCAACAGGGCCTTTCGTGGCCGAAAAATCACCAATAAAAGGCAGTTACAGCATCGACCCTGCGGTATTTGAAGACGCCGATGGAAGTTATTATTTGTACTTTGGGGGAATTTGGGGCGGACAATTACAAAAGTATCGCGAGAACGTCTATGACGCTGAAAATCAAGAGCCATTAGCGCACGAAGTGGCACTTTGTCCAAAAATAGCCAAGTTAACCGACGATTTATTGGAGTTTGCTGAAAGTCCAAAAGACGTACAAATTTTGGATGGAGCAGGAAATTTGTTGTTGGCTGGCGACAATGAGCGTCGTTTTTTTGAAGCGCCTTGGCTGCACCGCTACAATGGCAAGTATTATTTCTCGTATTCGACGGGCGATTCGCACTACATTTGCTATGCCACGGGTGATTCGCCTTACGGGCCTTTTACGTACCAAGGCCAAATTCTTCAACCCGTCGTAGGCTGGACAACGCATCACTCAATTTGTGAAGTAGCGGGAAAATGGTATCTTTTTTACCATGATTCGAGCCTGTCAGAAGGGGTTACGCACCTCCGAAGTATCAAAATGACGGAGATTTTTTACGATGCAGAAGGTAAGATTCAACCCATTGAGCCATACACTCGGTCAGACGATAGTCAGACCGAAAGACAATAGTAACAGTACCCTCGGTCTGACTATCGTCTGACCTGTAGCCGTTTTCGGTCTGACTACCGTCTGACCTGTAGCCCTTGTGGGTCTGACTGTCGTCTGACCGAAACCCTTGGTCAGACGACAGTCAGACCAAGGGTTATACTTCAAACGTAAATCCTTTTTCTAGGAGCTTGTTATACACATTTTCGTCGAACCGATACAAGGTCGCGGCACGGTGCGATACGTCTTGTTGGCGTTCTTGGGTGTCAACCAATAGGTTCATTTTCAAAAACTTCTTCCTAAAATTCGATTTATCGAGTTTTTGTCCAAGAATCGCTTCGTAGAGTTCGAGCAATTGTAAAAGCGTGAATTTTGCAGGAAGTAAATTGAATCCGATGGGTTCGTGCTGTATTTTGTGTTTCAAAAATCTAAGACAGTCCTCGAAAATTTTATTGTGGTCAAAAGGCATGGTCGGCACCTCTTGGATGTTAAACCACGATACATCGGCTTCGGTAGGGCCAGGATGTAGCTCAAATTTTTCGATATTTACTAAGGCGTAATAAGCAATCGTAATTACCCTTCGAGGAGAAAATCGACGGACTTCCCCGAAAGTTTTAAACTGCTCTAAATAGATATTCTCCACGGAAGTTTGTGATGACAAAATGCGCCCTGCGGCCTCGTCGATACTTTCATTGTATTTTATCCAACTTCCTGGCAAAGCCCACTGGCCTAAGGTCGGACCGATTCCGTGTTTGACCAAAAGAATGGAAAGCTGCGCATCCTTAAATCCAAAAATAAGGCAATCAATAGACAGGGCGTCTATAATCTCGTCGGTGAAATTCAAGAGGAATGACGGTTTGATGAAACAACTTCATTAATGAGAGTAAAGATAGTACGGCTAATTGATAACATTCCCTTAATTTCCCTTGTTTTATTTTTGGCACAAATATAAAGCGTTTACAAATAGGACACTTTTACTTTTAAAACGTATTAAATCCACATCCGTAATTTCTTGTCTAACTTAACCATTTATATGAAAAACAGATTTATTTCACTCTCTGCCGTTCTTTTATTTATCATCTCTGCCGTTCAGGCCCAAGAATTAAAATTCCGTTCCGATAGTACTTTCCGCATTGTTCAGTTTACCGATTTGCACTACAAGGCGGGGGCAGAACCTTCCAAAAAATCCATTTCGATGATGCGCACCACGCTCGACGAACAAAAGCCTGATTTGGTGGTTTTTACGGGTGATGTGGTGGTCAGCGCTCCTACCAAACAAGGTTGGGACGAAGTGCTGGAAGTGGTGATTTCGCGTAAAATTCCGTATATCGTTACGTTAGGAAATCACGATGACGAAAGCGAAATGAAGCGGGCTGAAGTAGCTGCTTACGTAGCAACTAAGCCTTATCTACTGAATAAAATTCCGTCGATTCCAGGGGTAGATGGTTACTTAAATGCAGCGATTACCGTGAAGGGAAAATCGGGCGCCAACGCGGCGATTCTCTACGCGATGGATTCGCACGCATACTCAAAAATAAAACATCGGGTAGATGGCTACGGCTGGTTTAATCATAATCAAGTAGATTGGTTTCGGAAAACCAGTGCCAAGTTCAAAGAAACCCAGAAAGATACTTTACCCGCCTTGGCCTTTTTTCATATTCCGTTGCCTGAATACCGAATGGCGTTTGATAACATAAAAAATCGCCGCCGTGGCGTTCGTTACGAAAATGAGTGTCCGCCAAGTATCAATTCAGGGATGTTTACTGCGATGGTAGAATCGGGAGACGTGCTAGGGACGTTTGTAGGGCACGACCACGTCAATGATTATTTGGTAGAATATTACGGAATCGCCTTGACGTACGGATGTTTCTCGGGAAGCGAAAATACCTATTTGCGTACCAAAAATGGCGCTCGTATCATTGAATTAAAAGAAGGGAAAAAACAGTTTTCGACTTTTATTCGGGAGTTTGACGGCGCTATTTTGTACCCCGTTACGTTTCCATTTGCGACCAAAAAATAGAGGAAAGCAACTAACGAAATACGCGTAAACGAATATCGAATGGGATGTTGGAGCCAAAACTGCTCACAACATCCCATTCTTCTTATTTAGCCTTGCGTGAAAAGCCTACTACTTGATAAAGTTTTCCGTCGGCTTTAGTAAAAACGTACATTTCGTTGTCTAACCCAACGCCAATGTGTGGATCGGGTTTGGCGGGAGAAAGTAATTGAAAAAAGTCGGCAGGCTGGTTGTCAATCAACAGCTCAATCTCTTCAATATGAGCATATTTCCCTTGAACAAACTGCGCATTTTCTCCCAAAAACACCCGTCCGTTATTAATATCCGTAAACACGTACTTACCCTGTAAATCAGGATTAGCTTTGCCCTGATACACAAAACCTCCCCCAATGGCTTTCCCTTCGTCGTGGTCGTACTGCATGATGGGATAGGTATATTTTTGAGAAGGTTCGTTGGCGGGCAACGGAAACACTTTGTCCATGCGTCCGCGCGGATTAATCACAAAAGTTCCTTCGCGGTCGGGCCAGCCGTAATCTGCCCCTGCTTTTCCAAGGTTCAACTCTTCGATGTTGGTTTGTCCAATGTCAGTGATGAGCATTTTTCCATCAGGGCTCCACGTGATACGGTTGGGATTACGAAACCCTCGACAAAACACTTCTTTGACGGTAGTTGGTGAAGTGGCATTGGCATAAGGGTTACTTTCAGGAATACCATAACGACCGTTTCGGCTATTTTTCCCGAGCGGGTCGATACGCAACACCGAACTCCAAGCTCCGTTGGTGCTATTACAAATATTAGGAAAACCGTTTTCGGAAGCGCCACCGTCACCAATGCCGATGTACATCAACCCGTATTCTTTATCCCCTGCTTTGGCAAGTGGGTTAAAAGTAATTTCCTGCATTCCGTGAATGGGCGAAACCATGTTGATACGAAACAACTCACGACCCTTTACCGAAAAAGGAATCGTGCCCGAATTGGCGATTTTCCACTCCGTAACCACCCATTGCAAAGTAACTTTGATGGAATCTGCATATCGAAAATCGGCCAAAGCACTTTTTGCTTTTTCGGTGTGCGTGGTGTATAACAAGCCATTTTGGGAAAAATCGGGGTGAAAAGCATAACTCCCTAAGCCCGTTGCCAAGCCTGGAGACGAAATAAACTGGGGCCGTTCTTTACGAATATCTAAGGCAATATTCCACTGATTATTAATGAGTTCATATATTATTCCTTGCAAATCAGAGACAAAAACGCGGTCTTTTTCACCTTTCAAAACAAGCATTTTGTTGATGCGTGCCAAGGGAGCTTTGGGGCCTGTGGCAGGTGCGGTCGAGAGGTAGCGAAGTTGCATTTGCCAACCTTCCTTTTTAATCTTTTCGGGCAAAGGGTCTAACACCGCACCTACCGCTTCTTTGTCGCGGGCTAATTCCTTTTGATTTTTGTGAATAAAAGCCAAAATAGCCTCAACTTCAGCACCTTTGAGCTGCGTAAAGGGAGGCATCACTTGTTTATAGTCTTCAAAAAGTTTGGTTAGTCGGGCATCCCCGCTGGCAAGCACCTCAGGGGCATTGTGGATGACTTTTTTCAGCCAATCGGCGGGTAATTCGGTCGTAGCTCGTTCTAAGCTTGGCCCTATTCCTTTTTGAAGGAAATTATGACAAGTGGAGCAATTGGCCTGAAAAAGTTGCTGCCCTTTAGCCAAGATTTTGGCGTCAGTAGTGTAGGATGTTTGGGCAAAAACATTCCATGAACTCAAGGAAATGGCAAAAAATAGCCAATAAAAACTCTTTTTAAAAAAAGGTGTGAGGGGTTTTTGAAGCATGTTGTGAACAGATTTCCTTAAAAAGGAAGCAGAAGCAGGTGCATACTCAACTAGATTGAAAACGCTCACTCCGCTTATTTCTTTCCATGAAAAACCCAAACTCATTTTTTTGGTTTTCAGAGATATTACTAGCAATAGCGAAGCGTTTTTGGTACTTTTCTAGCCAAATCCATCCAACCATTTAATTCTTCCATAAGACATGAAATCCAATTCTTTTGTCAGCTACTGCTGCCTTTTGTTAGCCTTCGTATGTTCAGGTTGTTACCGTTCATTTACAATTTCGGGGAAATTAGACAATAAACGTTGGTACGGTATGGGACAAGGGAACGTTGTCAACGAAGAAAAAATAAAGAATTGTTCACTTCCAAGGTTTGGATTTGGCGCCACCACCGACATTCCGTTTGACTTGACTCGCACATCTAAACCTACGGGATGCCCTCAAAATTGTCACGCAAAGCAACACCTAGATTTTTTCATTATTCCTTTGGCAGAAGGCAAATACGATCTGGGTAATCCAGATCCGTGCTTGCCTTCTCTCGACACCAAAGCAAGGCTGGCTCATTTCCAAACCAACCCCGACGGAGCCCATATTCTCAAGGGAGAAAGTGTCAGTGTGGTAGATGATTTTAGGGCTGTGGGCAAAAGTTGGATACACATTACAAAATACGACTCGGAAACAGGGGCGTTAAAAGGGAAGTTTGAACTTCATCTTGTCAATAAGCAAGGTAAACAACTCCATTTTAAGAAAGGACGTTTCAAGTTTAAGTTGTAACGTTTTTCTTTTCGTCTTCAAAAAGACGCATGGCGAGTAGCCCCGTTCCCACGGCTCCTCCTGCCCGAAGTGCGGCTGCGATAAATACCGTTTCGGCAATTTCTTCCCGTGTAGCTCCTGCTTCAACGGCATTTTTTATGTGCGACTCTATGCAATAAGCGCATTGCGTAGTGAGGGCTACGGCCACCGACATTAGTTCACGGTACTTGATTGGAATCACACCGTCTTTGCGTTCGGCAGTATATTTTAGGTTTAAAAAAGCGGCGGCTTCTTTTGATGCAGCATTAATGAGCGTTTCTACGTAGGCACGGTCTTTCGGCGATTGGTATTCTGTCGTCATCGAATTGAATAGAAAAGGTGAAATTGATGTACTTAAAAATCGTTTTTTTACTAAAATTACTCTACTAAAAAAAGATTTGAGTTAGCTTTTCAAATTCGGCTGAGGATTACATTGACGGTAAAAACGTACTCCTTTCTACTTATAGAGTTATGAAACCTATTCTGTATGCACTTGCTTTGTTTTGCTGGCTAACGAGTTATGGCCAAAAAGAAAAACCCTTGGGTTCGGCTGTTCAAATCGTCATAAATCCTAGTGTCACGTACCAAACCATCGAGCATTTTGGCGCCTCCGATGCGTGGTCTTGTCAGTTTGTGGGACAGTGGCCCGATGCCAAACGCAATGCCATCGCCGATTTGTTGTTTAGCCGTGAATTATCGACCAACGGACAACCCAAAGGCATTGGACTTTCACTTTGGCGCTTCAACCTTGGGGCTGGAACGGCCGAACAAGGCACCAATAGCGGAATCAAAGACGAATGGCGGCGGGCGGAGTCTTTTTTACGCCCCGACGGTACTTATGATTGGGACAAACAGGCGGGGCAACGCTGGTTTTTAGAAGCAGCCAAACAACGGGGAGTGCCCTATTTTTTAGCTTTCCCCAACAGTCCTCCCGTTTCATTTACAACCAATGGCAAAGGCTTCGCTACCAATAAAACCACCAACCTTAACCCCGAACGATACGGCGATTTTGCCGATTTTATGGCCCAAAGTCTAAAAGGAATTCAAGCAAAAACGGGGGTAAATTTCAACTACATCAGCCCTGTCAACGAACCACAGTGGGATTGGAGCGACGGAGGCCAAGAAGGAACGCCCTTTTATAACCAGCAAATAGCGGGCATTTGCCGTGCCTTGAACAAAGCTCTGGTAAATGCTAAGTTATCGACCCAAATCAACGTAGCGGAAGCAGGTCAACTGGAGTTTTTGTATTCTGAGCATGGTCGCGCGGGCAAAGGCACTCAAATTCAGGCATTTTTTGACAAAAACTCTCCCGATTATCTTGGCGATTTATCCCAACTGACGCGGGCTATTTCGGGGCATAGTTACTTTACGTCTTCGCCTTATGACAAGGCGGTCAACGTTCGTAAACAAGTACTTACCGAACTCAACAAGCAGCAAGAGTTACGCTACTGGATGTCGGAATATTGCATTTTGGGGGACAATGGCGGCGAAATCAATGGCTCAGGCAAAGACCTTGGCATGAGTCCTGCGTTGTACGTGGCAAAATTGATTCACAACGACCTGACCAATGCCAACGCGACGGCTTGGCATTGGTGGCTGGCTATTTCGCCTTACAATTACAAAGACGGCCTGATTTATATCGACAAAAATAAAACTGACGGTAATTTTCAGTCGTCCAAAATGCTTTGGGCGTTGGGAAACTACAGCCGTTTTATTCGTCCAGGAGCTGTGCGGGTAGATGCAACGTTAAGCCAAACCAATCAAGCGTTGTACGCATCGTCTTACAAAAATACCGATGGGCGATTGGTAACGGTACTTGTCAATACGAGTGATATTCCAGTCGCTATACAACCTAACGTAACTTCCAAAAAACGAAGCCGTTGGGAAGCATTTACGACTTCCGAAAATGAAGACTTACGCCCAACATCTCTTTCTTCAAAATCATTGATTATCAAAGGAAAAAGTGTTGTTACGTTGGTAGAAAAGTAGTCAATTTGCTGATTATTGGTGCGCTACGGTTGTTTTTAGCTGACTGTAAGGAGTCAAATAAACTCCCGTTTGGGCACAAAGTGGAGTCTTGGTTTGCCAAGGAACGTTGAAGAAAACATAATTCAAGCCATGAACCAAATGAAGGGTAAATTGGGCGCTTTTTCCGTCTTTAGACCACGATAGCCCTTGTTTTTTAGACACTTCTACTTGTCGCTCTTTGGACACTTTTCCTTCTTTTTCGGTCGCGATAATGACGTCGAATGAATCTGCTTTTATCATGGGTTCGGAAAAATACACCACAAATTTCGCTACTGTATCTGAAAGATTTTTGTCGGATAAATTAGAGCTTTGGATGACTGGTTTTTGGACACGATTTTGAAGTTTACCAAGGCGTTTGATTAAACGAGGGTACAAATCTTCGAGGGTTTGTCCTGTTTTTCGTTTTTGATACATTGCTTCTAATTCTTTGTTAAACAGATTACTAGCATAAAACCCGCGCGTCTCGTTTTGCATGGCCCATTCGAGGCTGACTTTCTTAGCAACGCTCGGAAAATAGTGCTGAACGTACAAATTATATACTGCCCACGTCATGTATTCATTAAAAGTAGCAAGGCTATCTTTTTCATATCCGCTGCCTGTATCCCAACGTTGGTTTGAAAAGTGGGTTTTGACCAACAATTGATACAATTCGGTCATTGGATTGACAAACGCGTGGTCTAGCTCAGTAAACAACATGTGAGTACCCGAAGCAATTTCTTCTTCGCTGGTAGTTTGGAGGGTTTTACCCATGAGAATAAACGACGGAAGGGTAATAAAATCGGTGCCAACACCTTCGACGACTCGGTGGCAGTTCATCCGTCCGACCAAGGGTGACATGACAATCGCGTAAGAACTGAGGGTAGGTTGTTTTCCCAATTCGTTTTCTAAAAATTGAAGCATTTCGGGATACCGCTGCGAAACCAAATAGGCCGAAGCAAGCCCCTTGTAGTAAGGAATATGGTTGGTATAAAATTGACGAAAACGAGTGGTTTGCACAAAATCTTCAATCAGCGCCAAATTTTCTTCAAAAGGATTAAAACCCGAATTGGCCGAAAAAGCGATTTTGCGAATAAGATGGTTAGAGCCATCAAAAATAAAGGCGTACGAATCGGTGCGAAAACTGAGGTAGTTTTGCCATTGTTGGCGCGAATAATTGACTTTGGTCAACAATGGATGATGACGATAGGCATCAAAATAAGTGCGCACTTCTTGGTAATAAGCCGATTGCTGCGATACCTCCCAAGGATCTGTTTTTCCATAATCGGTCAGGGCCAAAATAATGTTTGCCAACTCGTACGTTTCCGACAAGCGAACGGGAGATGCAGTTTGTCCCAAAAGCGTTAAATAGCCCCAAAAGAGCATAACAAGGGTAGCTGATACGTTTTTCATCAGTGTAAATAGAGTTTTTGATAGAAAAGGGAAACTGTTTTTTTGAATGCTCAGAGGTTCAACGCCCTCTTGATGGCATCTTTTTTGCCACGCGACACGGGTACTTGCGAACCATCGGCGAGTTGTAAAAAATCGCCGTATTCTTTTTTCCAGCTTTTAATGAAGGATTTATTCACCAAATGCGACTGATGACAGCGCAAAAAACCGTGACTACTCAGAAGGTCGTCGTATTCGTAAATAGGTTTGCTTACGACCAACGTGGTGCCTTCCTTCAAAAAAAACGTGGTGTAATTGTTGGACGATTCGCAGCGAATGATTTCACTGGTTTTGACAAAACGAGTTTCTTGCAAGGTCGAAAGCGCAATTTGTAGCTCTTCTTTTTGAGCTTGAGAAGTAAGCCATTTCATCAAATGCCCGATTTGTTGGTTCTGAATTTTTAATTCTCGCTGTTTAAGTGCTCGTTTTACAGCGGCTTGTAACTCACTAATAGACACGGGCTTGAGCAAGTAATCTACCGCCGAAAACCGCATTGCTTTGATGGCGTATTGGTCGTAAGCAGTCACAAAAATTACTTCAAAGTCGTATTCAGTTAGGCTCCTAAGTAGCTCAAAACCATCTTGCTGTGGCATTTGAATATCCAAAAAAAGGAGGTCAGGCTGGTGTTTGTAAAGCGCTTTTTTACCTTCTTCGGCATTTTTGGCTACTGCACATACCTCAATTTGTGGACAGTACGTCGTCAAAAGCGACTGTAAATTACTCAAGTTGTGAGGCTCGTCGTCGATAAGGATTGCTTTCATACAAACCAGTGGTTAAAAGTGAGGGTCACTTGCATGCCTAAATCGGCTGGAGTTTCGATTGTAAGCGAAATGGGTTGTTCGGGATTGAGTTGATTCAGCAGGGCGATTCGCTCTTTGGTGAGTTTTAAACCAAAACCCGTTGTTGGTATTTGTGTGTCAAAACCCCGTCCGTTATCCCTAATTGTTAAGCACAACGCCTCTCCTTTTTGTTGGAACAGCACACTTATGACTCCTTTCTCCTGCAAAACCGAAATTCCATGCTTGATGGAATTTTCGACCAAGGGTTGCCAAAGTAAGGGTGGTAAGCTGGTTGCATATACATCCAGTTGTGTATCGACTTCCATAGAATAGCGAAACCCAAACCGTAGTTGTTCCAATTTTAGGTAGGTTTCCATGGTTTGTAATTCTTGAAAAAGCGAGGTTTCTTGTTGACTACTTTGGGTCAGTGTTTCACGCAGGAGTTGGGCAAAATCTGCCAAATAATCATTAGCCCCCTTTAAATTTTGGTGGTTGATAAGTCCTTGAATGGAGCTAAGGGCATTGAAAATAAAATGAGGATTGAGTTGTGCGTATAACGCCTTGAGTTCCAACTGGAGTTTTTGTTTGTGCTCCATTTCTTGCTGAGTCCGTCGTCGCTGACGAATCAACAAATAGATAAAAACGCCCAGACTAATAACCACCATTCCGATTCCTGCAATGACGGTTTTAAACCACCATGTTTGGTACCAATAAGGAGCTACTTCAAAAGCGTATTCAGTAACGTGCTGAGGTTGAACGGCGTAACAGATTTGAATTTTATACCGCCCTGGTGAAAAATCTTTGAGCCAGATAAAACTATTGTCGTACTCGTTGTCACTCCACGGGCGAACGATTTTATCGTTGTGAATGAGCTGATATTGAACCTGATTTTTGGTATAAATCTCCGCATTTAGGGTAAATATCAAATGAGTATTGTTGGCAGGTAGTTGAAGATTATCTAACGAGTAATTCACTACATGCTTTGAAGTAGGACGAGCCCAAGGATATTGGAGTTTTTGCAAAAAAACATCCAGATTCTCGGACGTAAAAACACCCGTTGCCGCAGGCCGTATCGTCTCCCACGCCACGATGCTAGTGGCTACTATTTTCTTTGCCCCCTTCTTGCGAACGTCCACGATAAGTCCCTTACCCAACGATGTTTTATAGCCACCCAAATAGGCCATTTGGGGAAGAGCAGAGCTTTTTATCACTGCCTCGTCCGTAAACTGACCAATGTCTTTCCACGGAACAAGCTCCTGTTGACTGGGGTATTCCATGACGCGAAACTCGTAGTCTTGGGCATTGTTTTTATCGACGCCATGTAAGAAAAAATGAGCATTTGAATTATCAAACGTAGTGCGAGCGACGATATTAGAAGTGCGAATGCTGGTAAACGACGCATCTTTTTCTATGGCTAGAAAATGCGGACTATATTCTTGAGTTACCCAAAAAGAATTGTTGGTTTTAGGAATTGTGAGTATCAATGCCACCGTTTCGGGTTTATCCAACGCTCCCTGCGGAAAACTTTGGGAATACTCTCCCCAGTTGATTTGGGCAAAAAGATTTGAAGAAATCAGAAGAAAAGTAAACCAAAATAAGCGCATTGTTTTCATAGCAAGACCTTTGATAGGTCAAATATCTGTCGATTTTTCAACAAACAATGGCTAAATGTGAATTTGGTAAGGTTGGCTGTGAATAAGGGGCTAGGAGTAAATCCACAAAGCAATAACAAAGCCCTCGACAAGTTAGTCGAGGGCTTTATTGCAATTGAAATGCTACAATTTCACTACTTTCAACAACACACTTTTTTCAGACGTTGTTACCTTCATGAAATACATGCCCGTTGGCAATTCGCTGACGCCAAACTCCTCTTGGTGTGTGTTGGTTTCGGGTTCAAACCTCCGACCCAAAACCTGACGGCCCGCAGCATCCAACAACATAGTTTGCACTACTTGTCCCTTGCTGTTTTGGATTTGAAGGCGGAGCATTTGCGTGACGGGGTTGGGCATGACCGAAGCAAAAGCCCCGTTATCGGTTAACTGTTTTTCGTTATCTGACCCTTGCCCTTTGCCGTTTGCCTCTTGCCCACTGCTCTCCGCCATCCTCGCTGCTCCTACTCCTACCCCATCTTTCGATTGGATTCTGAACCAGTATTCTTGGTAGGCAAGGACATTTCCTTGAGGTTTACGAGTAGATGGATAAATACTACCCCAACCTTTTTGATCCCAATAGCGAACACCCAATTTATATAAACCTTTGGGCAAACCTGCATCATATACATTACCTCCTGCGCCATTGTTTTCGTAGAAACCGTAGGCTGGGTGGTTTTGCGCGTATAATTCTGTCCAACCCTCGCGATTGGCATACATAAAGTACGGAGCATTGTTCTCGTGCGTGTTGAATGAGCGTGGAAGGCCCGTCTCAGGGGTAGCCAGCATATCAAACGTTAACGAACCATCTGTTCCCAACGCACAAGCATCTACGTTAATTGTCCAATAACGTGGGGCTATCTTGTTAACATTTTCTGTAAAAAATAGCGTCGGATTTTGTTGGGTACTTTGTTCCAACTCTGGGCCACCATCTCGCGTGATAAACTGGTTAACCCAAGCAGCACGGTCGTTGGTTTTCACCGATGATTTTGACTCCCCGATATTGATTAATGTCACAACATAAGCTTTCCAATAAACATCTTTGGTCGCACTCGCACCACTTTGGCAGCCATTCGATGACACACATCGAACTGAATAGCTTTGCTTGGTTATATTTGCAAACGCTACTTTAAAGCTCGCCTCTGTGATACCAGTATTCCAAAGTGCACTGGTTCCTGCAGGGCAGTTAGTTGATATCGTCACTTCCGTTCCTGTACATGCTACATCCGAGCTTACTATGACTACTGGCGGAGTATTGACAGGCGATACCGTATAAGTTACTACATTACTTTTCCCGCTCAAGCAACCACCTTCAGCTTGACAGCGAACATAGTAGGATGTTGTTTCACTTGGCGTTTGTGATGGAAGGCTAGGTAATGCAGTATTCGTCGTTGCATTGTACCAGATAGACGTCATTACTCCGCAGTTTGTAGTACCTGTAAATGCTACTGAGTTCCCACAACCACTCGTCACATTCAAACTAACTACAGGGGTCATTGAATTCATAATTAATCGTAATCGCATTACTCCTGACTCCGTTTCTACGCACGAACTTGTTCCATCTGATTTGCGACAACGTACACGGTAATTGTGGTATTGGCCATCCACCAATTGGGTTGGTACTGTTGTGCCATATTCACTCCCATCGACTGAGTAAATTAAAACCTCCCCAGCGGCACATGTGGCATTAAATGTCAGTTCATTTCCTTCTACATTACAGACATCTTTTGTCTCACCAGCAGCAACGGTCACACCATCGGCCACCATAGATACGGCTTGTGGTACCGACGAACGGTAATTAATCTGCAACTCAATTGCACCAGTATAAGTCGTTGGGCAATTGGCATCACATGCTGCTTGGTAGCGGTGGGGTTGGTTATTGGATGATTGGGAAACTGGTACTGTCGCCGACCATGCACTCCATGCACCACTACCTACTTGAACACGCCAAACAGGCGAGCCAGAACCACAAGTACCCGAAACGTTAAACTGCAAACTATTCACAGGATTCGCATCTATGTCACAGATTACTTGGCTATTACCTTCGTTTAGGGTTTGTTGAAGTACTGAGAGTGTTAATACTGGTTTAGTTTGAACTGTAATGGTGCCCGATTCACTAGCCGTTGCGCAAGCATTCCCCGTGGTAATGATAGAATAGCTAAATGGGTTACCTGAAATTGTCGTAGGCGCACCTGAAATTGTAAGAACCCCTCCGTTGATTGCACTCGTAACACCTGTTGGCAGCCCTGTCACTGTAGCGCCTGTTGCACCTCCACTCAAGACATACGTTATCGGAACAATGGCAGAATTAATACAAGCAATCTGCGTTTCTGTCGTTGGAGAAGATGTTAAGACGATTCCATGGGCTGCATTTACTGTCAATGTACCCGTTTTGGTCGTAGGTGTACAAACACTACCAGTAGTAGTAATAGTGTAGCCAAATGGGCTACCAGTAGCCGTAGTAGGCGAACCACTAATTGTAAGTACCCCCGCACTCACTGAATAGGTAACTCCATTAGGTAAACCTGTAACGGTAGCGTTTGTAGCTCCCCCCCCGAGTGTATATACGATTGAGGTAATGGCCGTATTTACACATAACGTCTGAGCCTCCGTCGCGCTAGGAGAGGTAAGGGTAATTGTTTGAGCGTTTCCGATCGTAATCGTCCCCGACTCAGTAGCTACCGTACACGTATTACCTGTGGTAGTAATATTATAATTAAATGGACTGCCTACTGCCGTATTAGGTGGCCCACTTATCGTCAATACACCCGCATTTACCGAATAGGTGACACCGCTAGGTAAACCAGTGACCGTAGCATTTGTCGCACCGCCTCCCAACGAATATGTAATGGGAGTGATAGCTGTATTAATACAAACTGCTTGGGTTTTTGTTGAAGCGACTGATGTTAACGTTATGCTATGCGCTAAGTTAACTGTGATAGTTCCCGACTCTGTGGCTGCTGTACAGGAACTGCCTGAAGTGGTGATGTTATAATTAAATGGGCTACCTGCTGCTGTTGTAGGAGAGCCACTTATCGTCAATACACCCGCATTCACCGAATAGGTGACGCCGCTAGGTAAACCAGTGACCGTGGCATTTGTCGCGCCCCCTCCCAACGAATATGTAATGGAAGTAATAGCCGTATTGGTACAGACTGTTTGGGTTTCCGTTGAAGCTACCGACGTGAGTGTTATGCTATGCGTTGTGTTCACTGCAATAGTACCAGACTCAGTAGCTACCGTACACGTATTGCCCGTGGTAGTAATATTATAATTAAACGGACTGCCTACTACCGTAGTAGGTGACCCACTTATCGTCAATACACCCGCATTTACCGAATAGGTGACGCCGTCAGGTAAACCAGTGACCGTGGCGTTTGTAGCACCACCTCCCAACGAATACGTAATGGGAGTAATAGCTGTATTAGTACATACCGTTTGGGTTTCTGTTGAAGCTACCGACGTTAACGTTATGCTATGCGTTGGAGTAATCGTAAATGTTACTGGTGTTCGACATTCTGACAACAATGGACTCGCCGCATAAAAAGTTGTGACACCCGCGCTCGCTGTGTTGGCAATTCCAGAACCCGACACACCTACTGGATTAAAAACATTTCCTGTAGCCAATGGCGCTCCCCCTGAGGCATTTAAATACCACTGCGTAGGCCCTGTTGAAAATACAGCAGGCGTTGACTGTAATATGAACGGTCCTGGATCTAAATTGTAATATGAAGCAACCACTAATATATAAGTGGTTCCAGCTACTAGATTATGCGTAAATTGTGACCGATAATTTCCTCCATTATAGTCGATGTCATCATCTCCACGTAAAAAATTGGTAGCGGGTGCTGCTGGATTAAATGAACTTTCGTATAATGAAAGATACGTATCACTATCATAAACCCCAGCATAAGTAACCTCAAAAGTAACAGCCTCAGTGTTGGGTGCTACAAAAGTGATTGTTTTATAGTGAGACTGCGACCCAGGCGTAGCAACATATACGGTGGAATTGTCATTCATTGCTCTTACATAGGTATCGGTTATAGAAAGAAGCCCACTAACAGAATTAACCAATACAGCAGGAGAAACCAGTCCTTCCCCTGATGGAACAGCGGTATTTTGACAAACACTGTAAGCTGGTACCGTTGCTGCCACAGTAGGAGTCACAATCACATTTACATCTTGGGTAATAACATTGCCTGGG
Organism: Runella sp. SP2; assembly: GCF_003711225.1. NCBI lineage: Bacteria > Pseudomonadati > Bacteroidota > Cytophagia > Cytophagales > Spirosomataceae > Runella > Runella sp. SP2. The sequence continues at coordinate 3,470,199 of NZ_CP031030.1, forward strand.
CAGGTAGCTGGGTTTAATGTAAAACGGTATTTGACGGTTACAGGCAAAGGAGAGGTATTGACCAAAGTTTCACTCACAGCTGCAGAGTTCCCCGACCCTGCGGTATTACTAATACCAGATACGGCATCACGCGTCCAGCTAAAAGTTGTTCCACTTGTAGGTGTAGTTGCTGTATAATTAAAAGGTTGATTAGAACAAACAGTATGTGCAACGGGGGAGTTTAGTGATGCTCCAGAGATTGGAGTAAAATCTTCAGTTACAATTCGGTCGTTGGTAGATACCCCCGTAGAAGCCAAAGCACCTAAGCCACGACGAGCAAACGCTCTCCCAATCGCACAGCGATAACGCCCGCCAAACAATAGCCCATCAGCAGCCAAAATAGCATCACGCGCTTGTACAAAACTAGGACTACAAGGCTGTAAACGCAACCCTTCATTTACCAATTTAAGCGCAGCAATATTCCCTTTCATATCCATTACATTGGATGGCGTCGAGTAAATATTGTTCACTATTTGAGCATCTTGGAGGATAATCTCCCACGTCATATCCCAAAGCATGGTGGCCCAAATCGAGCCAATACCGTGAGGCAAAGAAAATGTAGCGGTATTACCCACGCCTGCGTAGGTCACAGCACTGTTGACTGTATTGGTATTTTGGTTAAAGTAAGCATATCGATAAGGGCGAATACCTGCTCCGTTTGTAGCTTGTTTAAGAGCGTAGGTACCAATACCGCGAGGAATGTTTCCGCTTGCTTCGGTCGCTGTCAGTGATGACCAGTCAGTCGTCAGCATCAACGTTAAATAATCGCTCCAACCTTCTCCTCCTTGCTCTGCATTTTGAAGACAGGCCGAATTATTGGGTCCTCCTGTAAGACGAGTTGACCAACCGTGCCCATACTCGTGAGTAATGATTCCGTTATCAAAATCGCCATCTGGCTGATAACTTCCCGAATTAGTCCACAGGTACATCTGCATTCGGCCATTAAGTCCATCGATTGGCGTAAAGAAATTGGCATTATTGGTTCCACCTCCATCTTGCGCATCGGCAAAAACATAATCATTTCCGTTCCCACCTCGCCCTTGGTTGGTATTTTGGAAGTTACCACTAGGTTCGTCAAAACCATATTTCCACAGAACATCGTGAATAAGGTTATTCCAATAAAATAAATTGGTGATAGCGGCATCTCTGTTAGCGGCTGCTGTACTTAGTCCTTGTGTATAAGGATAGTTAAAATCTAATGTAGATGATGTGGGGCTATATCCAGTACCGTTATTATTGTTAGCATCCTCTTGCGCCCAAACGTTATTCCCTCTGGTTGTTGTATAATTTGTCGTTCCATCAAAATGCCAACCATTGGTTGCGCCAGGGCCAGTTCCTAAGGGCACAAACTTGTCGTATGGAGAAGCTACAAGGCTACGGCTTCCAAAAGTAGGAGCCTCTAATGGGTAATCAAAAACATTATAGGTATTATCAGGTGCCAGTGTTGCTTTGGGAGTAAGAACAGCATTAGTTCCTACAGAGGATCCGTGTTCTAAAGAACAATCGTGAGGAGCACCCGACCGATGTACCATCCCAAAACTACAGTGAATCACTTCATCTACTTTGCGTATGGTTTCGCCCGTATGAGCATCAATGTGCATGCTCCAACCATTTTGCTGGTCTTTGGTCAAAAACTGCACATTCCACGTTAAAGCTACCTTTACATGTGGCTTTCCATCTTCAAGTACTTCGTAAGGAAACCAATATTTTTTTACAACAATATTTTCATCCGAAATACTTGCAGATTGATAGACTATTTTCCCTGGCGTACCATCAGCAAGTGGCGTGTTACTAATTTCCCTGATTTGGATTGGGGTATTTATTGGTAAATTGGCCTCTAGGGCTGCCTTTTGCAATGCTTGTATCGGAGATACTGAAATTGGCGCTTGGTTAACCAATGCTTCTATGTTAGGAACAAAACTACCCGTCGTGTGTTGGACTTGTCCATCCTTAACAACCAAACTCAACAAACTATTATAAACCTCAACCGATTCAAAGGTTTGGTTAAAATAGATGTGATACCAACCAGTCGTAGGCGATAAATAAGCACTCGATACGGTCATTCTGTCAATATCTTGCTTTAATAGCTTGTGCTTTGTAGCATTTTCAGTGAGATACTGAGTAGCCGTTTGTATTTCATTTTGTGCTTGTGTAGCCCAAGACAAACAAGTAAAAAGGGCGAAAAAAAACAGTTTAGGCAAGGAAACTTGCATTTTTTGGAAGGAAATATGCTTCATACAAGACTGGTTAAGTTGTTTATGGATAGTTTTTCATGAAAACAAGAACAATAACAACATTTTAGTCTAAGAAAACAAAATCAAATACCGTTACTACAAAATTATTTATCATTTTGGTATTTCATTCTACTTTTTTGAATAAAAGCATACCTCAATTAATCGATTAGATACCAATCCACAAAGCAATAACAAAGCCCTCAACAAGTTAGTCGAGGGCTTTATTGCAATTGAAATGCTACAATTTCACTACTTTCAACAACACACTTTTTTCAGACGTTGTTACCTTCATGAAATACATGCCCGTTGGCAATTCGCTGACGCCAAACTCCTCTTGGTGTGTGTTGGTTTCGGGTTCAAACCTCCGCCCTAACACCTGACGGCCAGCAGCATCCAACAACGTAGTTTGCACTACTTGTCCCTTGCTGTTTTGGATTTGAAGGCGGAGCATTTGCGTGACGGGGTTGGGCATGACCGAAGCAAAAGACCCGTTATCGGTTAACTGTTTTTCGTTATCTGACCCTTGCCCTTTGCTTTTTGCCTCTTGCCATTTACCTATTGCCCCTTGCCCACTGCTCTCCGCTGTCCTCGCTGCTCCTACTCCTACTCCATCTTTCGACTGGATTCTAAACCAATATTCGTGATAGGCAAGTACGTTGCCTTGCGGTTTGCGCGTTGCGGGGTAAAGGCCAAGCCCTTTTTGATCCCAATAGCGAACACCCAATTTATACAGTCCTTTGGGCAACCCTGCATCATATACGTTACCTCCTGCCCCATTATCTAGGTAAAAACCGAAAGCTGGGTGGTTGGGTGAATACAATTCCGTCCAACCTTCACGGTTGGCATACATAAAATACGGCGCGGTATTTTCGTGGGTGTTATACGACTGAATCACGCCCGTTTCGGGTGTCGCTGACAGGTCAAAAGTCAAAGAACCCTCAGTACCTAATGCACAAGCATCGGCGTTGACCGTCCAATAACGTGGCGCCGTTTTATTGGGGTTTTCAACAAAATATAAAGTTGGATTTTGCTGCGTACTCGCTACCAAGTCGGGACCACCGTCGCGGGTTAAAAACTGCAATTCCCACTCACTGCGGTTGTTGGTTGGCTTTGTTGCCGACTTGCTTTGACCTACGTTGATTAAGGTTACCACAAAAGCATCCCAATATACATTTTTGTGAATACTCTCTAAACTTTGGCAACCGCCCTCAAAAAGGCACTTCGCCCAATAGGTTTGTTTGGTAATGTTGTTGAACGACACCTCAAAGCTTGGCGTGGTTACGCCTGTGTTCCAAAATGTGGTGCTTCCTGCGGGACAGTTGGCCGAAACTTTCACCGTCATTCCTGTACATACAATCTCTTGACTCGCAGTAATTACTGGCGCAATGTGCGTTGGAATGAGCGTAAACGTCACGACGTTGCTCTTTTCGCTCACGCAACCATTATCCGTCTGACAACGGGCGTAGTAGGACGTCGTCGCAGTAGGAACAGTGCTTGGTAAACTTGGCAATGCCACATCGGTAGTGGCATTGTACCAAATCGTTCGTAAACTTCCACAAGTCGATTGACCGCTAAAATTTGCAGCGGGGTTACAGCTCCGTTCTGGCGACAAGCTAGCCGTTGGGGTCGAAGGAATAGCTATTAATTTTAGACGCATAACACCCGATTCGCTCTCTATACAGGAAGGAGTTCCGTCGGATTTTCGGCAACGCACGCGGTAATTGTGAAACTGATTGTCCACCAAGGCTACGGGAATAACTACACTATATTCCCCCCCATCCACCGAATGAAGCACTATTTCTCCTACGGCACAAGTTGCATTAAATGTCAACGGAGTTCCACTCGACAGGCTACAGACTTCTTTGGTTTCACCCACCGCAACAGTTACCCCATCTACTGACAAGGAGACATTTTGCGGCACAGCAGCACGGTAATTGACCGTCAGTTTTGCACTACCACTTTGCGCTTGGCTACACCCGTTTCCATCCGATACCGATTCTAATGTGTATATAAACACTCCTGCTACCTGCGTCGAAGGAGCGAGCGTAGCCACGGCATTTGCGCTTTCAAGATACAAAACACTTCCACCATTGATACGATAACCAAAACGATAAGGTGCGCTACCATTGGTGGCGGTAAAGGTCAGCAATGGCGCCGAACTTTGTTGACATGCCTCTCCTCCGCCCGCTAACGTAGCCGTAGGAGGGGTTTTGGCCGTAATGACTTTAGATGACATAGCCGAAGCTGTACATCCCAATGAGGTAATCGAAAAGTTGCTGTACGTACCAGCCAATAATCCTCCTAACGAAAAAGCACCACCCGCCACTTTTACAGGTTGGGGACTTGTGGTTGCGCCCGCGCTCGACGTAAAGTTTAACGTATAATCACCATCAGGCAGATTGGTTGTGAAGGCAATACTTCCCACTGGACTTGTGCAAGTTGTTGGATTGGTTACCGCCCCTGCCGTTAGGGTGGACGTACAGCCTTCGACCGTCAAAGTAAAACTTGTTTCAGTATATTCTTCGCAGTTGTCGTATATTTTCACCGTAATGGTGTGTACGCCTAGTGGAGCTGCATTGCTCACTGAAAGCACCGCAGTAGTAGGGTCAATCGAGATGTCTCCCGTAAAAGTCCCTTTGTCTTCAATCGTTAGTCCTCCGTAGGTGCCATTGTCGGCGGGGCCAGTAGCGGGGTTAATCGTTGTTGAACCTGCTACACTGACTGTGCTGTTAGCGTAACTCAGGATTGGAAGTGAATTTGCAGTCACATTCACTATCAAATTGGCCGTTGCAGTACCTCCGTCCTCATCCATCACGGTCAAAACCACCGTATTTTCTCCAATATTGGTATAACACCCCGCCGACACCATTGCACTGATAACCCCATTGGTATTGGTAATATTCGACACCGAAATACCCATTGGAACGGTAGTAGCCGTTACAGTCAAACTTCCCTTTGCAGTCTCCGTATCATCAACGTTGGCAATCGTCGATACCGTTTCGGCACTACCCTGTTGGCGACTGATTACTGTCCCTTGAATAGTGGGACTGGCATTGGTAACGGTCAAGGTAAATGTCGTTGTATTGGTTACTTCACAGTTATCCATAATTCTTACAGTAATGGTATGCGTTCCCAAAGGAGCGGCATTGCTGATAGAGATTTCTCCTGTATTTGAATCAACGTCGATATCGCCCGTATATCCATCTGGATCCGTGATTTTAATAGCTCCAAACTCCCCATTGTCCGAAGGGCCTGACGCAGGATTCACCGTAAGTCCCCCCATCATATTTACCGTTTGATTACCATAAGTGATGGTGGGAAGCAAATTTTCAGTCACATTCACAATCAGATTAGCCGTGGCTGTACCACCGTTGCCATCTGTTACCCTTAATCCAACCGTGTTTTCCCCAATTGCTGCAAAACAACTTGCTCGCACGTTGGCATTTATCGTCCCATTCACATTAGTAATCCCTGAAATACTTATCCCAGAAGGAAGTGGAGTTATTACGGTTACGCTGAGGCTTCCTACCGCTGTTTCAACATCATTAACAGTTGCAATCGTCGCATTGAGTCCTGTCAAAGTCCCTTGTTGGCGACCAATTGTCGTCCCTAAAATAGTGGGATTGTTATTATTAACAGTTAATTCAAACGTAGCGGTTTCTTCAAATTCGCAAGTTTCCGAAATTTTCATCGTGATTTGGTGCGTACCTACGGGAGCAGCATTCGTAATCGTAATCACTCCCGTAACAGGGTCCACAGCAATATCGCCCGTAAACGTCCCTGGGTCACCAACGCCTACCGTAAAATCATTTGAGTTGTCGGACGGACCAGCGGTTGGATTAATGGTGATACTTCCTCCACCATTGACTGATGCGGTGGCGGCATAGGCTAATACGGGCATGGTGTTGGCGGTAACATTGATGGTCAACTCATCAGTAGCCGATGCTCCTTCGGGGTCTTTGACGGTAAGCGTTACGCTATACGCCCCCGCAGACACATAACAGCCCACACTCACGAGTGCCGTGACTGTTCCGTCCGAATTCTCAATGTTGGTCAGGGTTATGTTAGCAGGTAGGTTAGATGCCGTTATTTCCAAATTGTCCGATTCGCCATCGAGTGCCGTGGCAATCTCTTTTTCAATTCCCCCACTTCCACCAGGTACAGAAATGGTATTGGCCGTAATGGTAGGCGGCGTATTGACTTTTGATGCTTTTATAGGAGAGGCAACCACGCTTCCTATTCCCAAAATGAAGGGCACTATCCATCCAAAAATGGTGCTTTTGTATATAAAGTTTTTCATGTGTTTTAATTTGCGAGTAAAGATAAATAGTTACTTCAAAACAGGCTTAACACATATTCGGCATTTATTAACACATATTCGGCATTTGGCTTTAAATGGGCTAAAAATGGCTTTTTTTACTTCATAAAGCCCCTAAAATGGCCCTCTCATTTACTCTTCCTGAGTAAAAAACTCACTGGGAAGTTTTCCGTATTTTTCTTTAAACATTTTGGTAAAATAAGACAGATTCGTAAACCCTACTTCATATACTATTTCCGAAACTGTTGTCTCGTTTTGGGATAACAAATCTGCCGCCCGCTGCAAACGAAAATCTCGAATGTATTCATTGATGGTCTGGTTGGTCAGCGCTTTTAGTTTTCTTAGCAACTGACTTTGGCTCATTCCCATTTCTTTGGCACAAAGCTCAGCCGTAAACTCGGAGTCACTCATTCGTTGTTCTACGAGCGCATAGAGTTTAAGTAAAAAACCTCGTTCTTTTGAGGCTTCCTCGGTGTCCGTTGCAGGTTTTTCTGTGCCAACCGCCGCGCTAAAATACGTTCTCAGGCGGGCTTGTTTTTCCAATAAAGTTTGCACCCGCACCCGCACTTCTTCCGATTGAAAGGGCTTTAATAAATAATCATCAGCGCCTAACTCCCAGCTTTCAATTCTACTTTCGGAATTGGCTTTGGCCGATAGCATAATGATGGGGATATGGCTCGTTTTTTCGTCCGATTTAAGCCGTTTACAAAACTCAAAGCCATCCATTTCGGGCATCATCAAATCGCTGATAATGATGTCTGGGGTCATTTCTAGGGCTTTTTCGACGCCTATTTTTCCGTTTTCAGCCTCCACAACCCAATAATCTTTCGCAAAAATCGACCGAACGTACTGGCGTATATCGGCGTTGTCATCCACTACCAGCAGCCGCAAATCTACGTCATGCTTGGGGTTGGTTTCTTCCGTTTTAATCTCTACACTAGCCCAATTCATTGGTGCTTGTGGGTACTCCCCGCCGATTGAAACATCATCCTTATACGTAACGGGAAGTTCAACCCTAAACACAGAACCCTTGCCTTCTTTACTTTGCACTTGTATGGTTCCGTTCAGGGCGTTGACCAACTCTTTTACCAACGCTAGCCCAACCCCCGTCCCTTCGTATTTGGCGTAATTTGGGCGCTCCACTTGGTAAAAACGATTGAAAATTTGCGCTAATTTATCATTGGGAATACCCACTCCTTCGTCCTTCACACTAATAATCAAGCGATTATTCAACAGGGCATACTCCACACCTACCTCTACTCTTTTTCCAGCGTCGGTAAATTTAAAGGCATTGGAAAGAAGGTTTGTAATAATTTTCTCCAGTTTGTCCTGGTCCACTTCTCCCACAACTTTCTCCTGACTTTGGTAAAATGTAAATCTAATTTTCTTGCTTTCGGCCAAAGACTGGTAAGCACTGAACAGCGTTTTTAGGTACGTATCTAACCGAAGTGGCGTAAGTGTAACCTGTAACTGTCCCGCTTCAAGTTTGCTCAAATCAAGTAGTTGATTGATAAGCACAAGAAGGCGCTGAGCATTACGACTCACAATTTCATACACCTGATTTTGAGGATTTTGTCGCCGCAAATCTTCCATGTATCCCCCAATGAGGGTCAATGGAGTACGAAGTTCATGCGAGATATTGACAAAAAAATTGGTTTTAAGCTCATCAAGTTCTTGGAGCTGATTGGTTTGGATTTTTTTGAAGTACAACTCTTTTTTAATAGTAAGCTGTTCCTCCTCGTAAGTCCGAATAATTCGCCCCAAATAAAGCCCAAAAAACAACAATTCTAATACAAAAAATAACAGCGCTAGCTCAAAGAGCCCTGCCCATTGTAATCCCCCCAACAAGCGCGTAAGAACGAGCGAGTAGCTCGCCACGCCGAGTAAAAGTGGGACTCCATACGACCAATTGATACGGAAACGACGATAAGATGCTACGGCAATGATGCCCAACAATACATACTGACTACCCAGGTTTAAAAACACCGCCCCTTTTAGCCAATACCACTGATAATCAAACAAAATCAACAAAGCAAACACCACCGTTAAGCCCAAAACAACGCGAAGAAGATAGACCACGTACGACGGGAACGAACGAATATCGACCACCGAGCGAATAGCAAACGTGTAGCCAATGGGAGACATAAATATGGCAACGTTGTTGGCAATAGTCGCCCAATAGGGGTAGGTTGTCAACCACCCGCCAAGCACCCCTATCATGCCCCAGAAAGAAAACGTACGGATAAAAATGAAGGCCGAATACCGCTTAAACGACAGGTCTTTAATGACAAATAAGGCCAAAATGGAGGTGTAAATAAGGCGAATTAACAGGCTTCCATCGAGTATGCTCCACCGCTGAATGGAACTGTATTTGGTGCGTTCGAGGGCATCGGTGGGCAAAAGCACAAGGCGTGAAAAAATACCCCGTTTATTAACTACTTTGAGGTAAAGGGTCTGGGTTTGATGCGGTGCAAAAGAAAGCGTGAGAGAAGGCGTATTTTCAAAAATATAACTGTGATGTTTTTCTCGAAAACTCCCTTTTTCAAAACGGACAAACCTGCCATTGGGGGTTGCTTGAACGTAAAAATCAATGCGTTCGGTCAGGGGGTTTTCCCATCTTACAACCCACTTTTGTGGTTCGGCCGTCGCATTTTTTAACTTACATTTTATCCAAAAAGTATGATTAGAAAAAGGGATTAAAATATGCTTACTCTTATTTTGGGTAAATAAACGTTCTTGGATTTGTTCAAACGACCAGCTCGACAACTTATCTTCTACAATCCCGACACGAGAACTGGCATCTATTTCGTCTTTTTTGGGGTCAAGAAGCACATCTTGGGCATTTGCCCACACCCCAATCAAGAATAAGTAACAAAAAAACAAGCCTTTCATTCCGTAATTTTAACCTCTGACCCCAGTCGTATTTGTTCAAAAATCCACTAAAAATACAACAAAAAAGGGCAAGAACGATGCCGTCTTGCCCTTTTCAAAAATACAGAAATTGTACTTACTTTATTTTCACTACTTTAAGTACCTGTTGCTTTGATGCTGAGCGCACGTGGAGGAAATAAGCACCATTGGGCAAATCGCTTATTTCGTATTCTTCCAAATGGCTTGAGGTTTCCGCAACAAACGTCTGACGCAACACCTCCCGACCCAAAGCGTCGGTTAACGCTGCTTGCACTACTTGTCCCTTGCTCGCTTGCACTTTCAAACGCAGGATATTTGTGACAGGATTGGGCAAAACGGTGACGAAGGTGCCGTTATCAGTTATCTGTTTTCCGTTATCCGACCCTTGCCCTTCGCTTTTTGCATCTTCGCTATCCGCTGCGCGTGCTGCTCCCACGCCTACCCCATCTCGTGACTGGATACGGAACCAGTATTCTTGGTAGGCCAAGACATTACCTTGAGGCTTCCGTGTCGAGGGATAAATGCTGCCCCAGCCCTTTTGGTCCCAATAGCGAATGCCTAGTTTATATAAGCCTTTGGGTAAACCTGCATCGTAAACGTTACCTCCTGCTCCGTTGTCTTGGTAAAATCCGTAAGCGGGATGATTTTGTCCGTACAACTCCGTCCAGCCTTCGCGGTTGGCGTACATGAAATACGGCGCGTTGTTTTCGTGCGTGTTGAACGAACGAATCACACCCATTTCTGGCGTCGCCAACATGTCGAAGGTAAGCGAGCCGTCGGTGCTTAATCCGCAAGCTTCTACGTTAATTGTCCAGTAACGCGGAGCTTGTTTGTTAGCATTTTCTACAAAATACAAGGTCGGATTCACCTGCGTACTCTGCTCCAATTCGGGACCACCGTCGCGGGTGATGAACTGGCTCGACCACGCCGCGCGGTCGTTTACCTTCACCGCTGATTTGCTTTGGCCGATGTTTATCAATGTCACCACAAAAGCATTCCAATAAATATCCTTGCGAACACTTTCCGAACTTTCACAACCACCTTCAAAAAGACACTTCGCCCAATAAGTCTGTTTCGTTACGTTGTTGAAAGCGACTTCAAAACTTGGTGCGGTTACACCCGTGTTCCAGAATGTTTGGCTTCCTGCGGGGCAATTGGCTGAAATCGTGACCGTTGTGCCCGTGCAAACAATCTCTTGACTTGCCGTAATCACGGGCGCTACTTGGGTTGGTGTTAAAGTGAATGTCACTACATTGCTCTTTTCGCTCAAACAACCATTTTCAGTTTGGCAACGAGCGTAGTACGACGTCGTCTGGCTTGGAACGGTGGCGGGAAGGCTTGGCAAAGCCACGTTCGTGGTGGCATTGTACCAAACCGTGCGCAAACTGCCGCAAGTTGATTGTCCACTGAAACTGGCTGTCGCGTCGCAACTGCTCGTCGATGACAAAGACACTCTCGGTGCTGATGGAATATTCACCAATTTTAACCGCATCACGCCAGACTCCGATTCCACACAAGAAGGAGTCCCGTCTGATTTGCGACAGCGCACGCGGTAGTTGTGGAACTGATTATCCACCAAACCTACGGGAATTCCTGTACTATATTCTCCACCATCAACTGAATAAAGAATCACTTCGCCAGTGGCACAATTGGCAGTAAAGGTAAGAGGCACGTTCACCAAACTACACACTTCCTTCGTCTCACCTACGGCAACCGTCACGCCATCCACCAGCAATGACACGTTTTGTGGAACGGAAGCGCGGTTGTTAATTGTCAATTCAATTGGTGAAGTGTAAGTTACTGGATGATTAGCACTGCAAGCCGCCTGGTAGCGGTGGGGTTGGTTATTGGACGGCTGGGTGACTGGTGGATTGGGAGACCAATCGCTCCATGCATTGTTGCCAACTTGTACACGCCAAACGGGCGAACCTACCACACACAAACCCGAAACTGTAAACTGCAAACCATTAACTGGATTGGCATCCGTATCGCACAAAACTTGAGAATTACCTTCGGAAAGCGTTTGTTGGAGCGTTGTTAAAATAATTGTTGGTTTGCTTATCACTGTCACTGTAAACGAGCACTCCGTCGTCTGGCCATTCGCTGCTGTCACTTTGAAAGTATTTGTCGTAACTCCTACAGGATACAGCACTCCTGTTCCCAAACCTGACGTCTGGATCGTTACTGCATCTGCACAATTGTCGGTACCAACGGGGGCTACGTATGTCACGAGCATACCTTCATAGACTACAATATTCGCGGGACAAGTTATCTTTGGTGCTTCCGCATCAGTAACAGTCACGGTGAATGAACAACTTGTCTTTTGTCCGTTCGACGCCGTTACTTCAAACGTATTTGTCGTTGTGCCTACGGGGAAAGCTGCGCCAGAAGCCAAGCCTGCCGTTTGCGCCGTCGTTGCTCCTGAGCAATTATCACTGCCCACGGGTGCTGTGTATGTCACCACCGCTGAACATTGACCCGCATCATTGCTGACGCTGATATTCGCAGGACAAGTTATCTTTGGCACTTCCGTATCGGTGACCGTTACGGTGAATGAGCAGCTTGTCTTTTGTCCGTTCGCTGCCGTTACTTCAAACGTGTTTGTCGTGATTCCTACGGGGAATGCTGCGCCAGAAGCCAAGCCTGCCGTTTGTGTCGTCGTTACTCCTGAACAATTGTCACTGCCTACGGGTGCAGTATATGTTACCACCGCTGAGCATTGACCCGCATCATTGCTAACGCTGATATTTTCAGGACAAGTTATCTTTGGTGCTTCCGTATCAACCACTGTCACTGTGAATGAACAGCTTGTCTTTTGTCCATTTGCTGCCGTTACTTCAAACGTATTTGTCGTTGTGCCTACGGGGAAAGCTGCGCCAGAAGCCAAGCCTGCCGTTTGCGCCGTCGTTGCTCCTGAGCAGTTATCGCTGCCTACGGGTGCTGTGTATGTCACCACCGCTGAACATTGACCCGCGTCATTGCTAACGCTGATATTCGCAGGACAAGTTATCTTTGGCGCTTCCGCGTCTGTAACAGTCACGGTAAATGAACAGCTTGTCTTTTGTCCATTCGACGCCGTTACTTCAAAAGTATTTGTCGTTGTGCCTACGGGGAATGCTGCGCCAGAAGCCAGACCTGCCGTTTGTGTCGTCGTTGCGCCTGAGCAATTATCGCTGCCCACGGGTGCTGTGTATGTTACCACCGCCGAGCATTGACCCGCGTCATTGTTAACGCTGATATTTTCAAGACAAGTTATCTTAGGCGCTTCCGCGTCGGTAACAGTCACGGTGAATGAACAGCTTGTCTTTTGTCCGTTTGCTGCCGTTACTTCAAACATATTTGTCGTGATTCCTACGGGGAAAGCTGCGCCAGAAGCCAGACCTGCCGTTTGCGCCGTCGTTGCGCCTGAGCAATTGTCACTGCCTACGGGTGCTGTGTATGTCACCACCGCTGAACATTGACCCGCGTCGTTACTGACGCTGATATTCGCAGGACAAGTTATCTTTGGCGCTTCCGCGTCTGTAACAGTCACGGTGAATGAACAGCTTGTCTTTTGTCCGTTTGCTGCCGTTACTTCAAACGTGTTTGTCGTTGTGCCTACGGGGAAAGCCGCACCAGAAGCCAAACCTGCCGTTTGGGTCGTTGTTGCGCCTGAGCAATTGTCGCTGCCCACGGGTGCTGTGTATGTCACCAGCGCCGAGCATTGACCCGCGTCGTTGTTAACGCTGATATTCGCAGGACAAGTTATCTTTGGTGCTTCCGTGTCGGCAACCGTCACGGTGAATGAACAGCTTGTCTTTTGTCCGTTTGCTGCCGTTACTTCAAACGTATTTGCCGTGATTCCTACGGGGAAAGCTGCGCCAGAAGCCAAGCCTGCCGTTTGTGTCGTCGTTGCTCCTGAACAATTGTCACTGCCTACGGGTGCAGTATATGTTACCACCGCTGAACATTGACCTACATCATTGCTAACGCTGATACTTTCAGGGCAAGTTATCTTTGGCGCTTCCGTATCGGTGACCGTTACGGTGAATGAACAGCTTGTCTTTTGTCCGTTTGCTGCCGTTACTTCAAACGTATTTGTCGTTGTGCCTACGGGGAAAGCCGCGCCAGAAGCCAAGCCTGCCGTTTGCGCCGTCGTTGCTCCTGAGCAGTTATCGCTGCCCACGGGTGCTGTGTATGTTACAACCGCCGAGCATTGACCCGCATCATTGCTAACGCTGATATTCGCAGGACAAGTTATCTTTGGCGCTTCCGCGTCTGTAACAGTCACGGTGAATGAACAGCTAGTCTTTTGTCCGTTTGCTGCCGTTACTTCAAACGTATTTGTCGTTGTGCCTACGGGGAAAGCTGCACCAGAAGCCAAGCCTGCCGTTTGTGTCGTCGTTGCGCCTGAGCAGTTATCACTGCCCAAGGGTGCCGTGTATGTTACCACCGCCGAGCATTGACCCGCGTCGTTGCTGACGCTGATGTTGGCGGGGCAAGTAATCTTTGGGGCTTCCGCGTCGGTGACCGTTACGGTGAATGAACAGCTTGTCTTTTGTCCATTCGATGCCGTTACTTCAAACGTATTTGCCGTGATTCCTACGGGGAATGCCGCGCCAGAAGCCAAGCCTGCCGTTTGTGTCGTCGTTGCGCCTGAGCAATTGTCACTGCCTACGGGTGCTGTGTATGTCACCACCGCCGAGCATTGACCTGCGTCGTTGCTGACGCTGATGTTGGCGGGACAAGTAATTGTTGGTGCTTGGTTATCGCCTACGGTCACTGTTGCACAGTTACTAATGGCTTCACAAGAGACCCCATTTAACGTAGAAATAGTCACACGTCGATAGTACGTCGTTTGGCCTAATGGTGCAGGTGGATCGTACGTTGAAGCTGTTGCATCCGCGATGGTCGAAAAACCACTACTGCAATTTGTGGTACTCTTCTCCCAGCGGTAGGAAATCGTACCGGCCCCTGACCCATTGGTCGTTGAGGCAAAATTACCGGGATCACCCGCTGCGCAAATAGTCTGATCACCAGAAATACTGCCTGCGCTTACCGAGGCTACCGTGACGGTTACACAATTACTCACCGCTTCGCAGGAACCACTGGCTACACCATTGAAGGTGGCAATCGTTACTCGCCGAAAATAAGTCGTTTGGATTATACCGGCAGGTGGATTATACGTCTCTTCTGTTGCACCCATAATTGAGCTAAAGCCGCTATTACAATTCGTCGTACTGCTTTCCCAACGGTAGGTAATGGTACCCCCATTGCTCGAACCGGCAACACTGCTGGTGAAAGCGGCTGGGTCACCACCTGAACAAAGCGTCTCATCGCCGGCAATCGTTCCTCCCTGCGGATTGAGCACCACAATGACTATACAATTTGGGGCAATCGCTTCACAAGCAACCCCATTTAAAGTAGAAATGGTAGTCCGACGAAAATAAGTGTTTTGAGTAATACCAACGGGTGGGTCATAGTCTGCACTCGTTGCGCCCATGATAGGGGTCAATCCAGAAACGCAATCCGCTGTGCCACTTAACCAGCGATAAGTAATCGTACCACTGCCCGAACCGAGACTCGTAGAAGTAAGTGTTATTGGGTCACCGCCATGACAAGCTACCTGAGAGCCAGCAACATCACCTCCACTTACATTATTAATGATCACTGTTGCACAGTTACTAATGGCTTCACAAGCGACCCCATTTAGCGTAGAAATAGTCACACGTCGATAGTAAGTCGTTTGGCTTAATGGTGCAGGCGGATCGTACGTTGAAGCTGTTGCATCCGCGATGGTCGAAAAACCACTACTGCAATTTGTGGTACTCTTCTCCCAGCTGTAGGAAATCGTACCAGCCCCTGACCCATTGGTCGTTGAGCTAAAATTACTAGGATCACCCGCTGCGCAAATAGTCTGATCACCAGAAATACTGCCTGCGCTTACCGAGGTTACCGTGACGGTTACACAATTACTCACCGCTTCGCAGGAACCACTGGCTACACCATTGAAGGTGGCAATCGTTACTCGCCGAAAATAAGTCGTTTGGATTATACCGGCAGGTGGATTATACGTCTCTTCTGTTGCACCCATAATTGGGCTAAAGCCGCTATTACAATTCGTCGTACTGCTTTCCCAACGGTAGGTAATGGTACCCGCATGACTCGAACCAGCAACACTGCTGGTGAAAGCCGCTGGGTCACCCCCTGAGCAAATCGTCTCATCGCCAGCAATCGTTCCTCCCTGTGGGCTAAGCACGACAATGACTATACAATCTGGTGCAATCGCTTCACAAGCAACCCCATTTAAAGTAGAAATGGTAGTCCGACGAAAATAAGTGTTTTGAGTAATACCAACGGGTGGGTCATAGTCTGCACTCGTTGCGCCCATGATAGGGGTCAATCCAGAAACGCAATCCACAGTGCTACTTACCCAGCGGTAAGTAATCGTACCACTGCCCGAACCGAGATTAGTAGAAGTAAGTGTTATTGGGTCACCGCCATAACAAGCTACCTGATTACCAGCAACATCACCTCCACTTACATTATTAATGATCACTGTTGCACAGTTGCTAATGGCTTCACAAGCGACCCCATTTAGCGTAGAAATAGTCACACGTCGATAGTAAGTCGTTTGGCTTAATGGTGCAGGCGGATCATACGTTGAAGCTGTTGCATCCGCGATGGTCGAAAAACCACTACTGCAATTTGTGGTACTCTTCTCCCAACGGTAGGAAATCGTACCAGCCCCTGACCCATTGGTCGTTGAGCTAAAATTACTAGGATCACCCGCTGCGCAAATAGTCTGATCACCAGAAATACTGCCTGCGCTTACATTATTGACATCAACCGTGGTAGTTTGCGCCAAGCCACTGATGACACAATTATTGGCATCCGTGATTTGAGTGAGGTTAAAATGGGTAGTACCCGTAAAATGAGTGCCTTCAGTTCGCGTAAGAAACACGGAGCCACTTGGTACATCATTGTACGTTATACCATTGACTACAATATCAAAAGGCCCCGTGCCCGAAGGGGAAGTGAAACTAAGTTGAACACTGCCTCCTGCACAAATAGTCGTTGCGTTGCTACTGATATAACCAGTAGGGCTGAGACTGGAAGTATTACTGGCATAAATGTTGTCATTATTGGTATAAGTGCTGTTATCGTCATCGGCAGTATTGCCGCTAAACGCCACATTACACATCGTCACCGCTGGGTAGTTAGTAGTCCCTGGTGCTGGATTTCCACCATTATGGGTCAAGTTGAATACAAAAAATGCCCCGCCATAACCTTTGGCACCATTATTTCCTCTGGTTGCATTATTATTGGTAAAATTGACACCAGTTAAACTCAATCTGCCGCTCGCGACAAAAATAGCCCCACCAGCGCCCATACCACCACCTCCATTATTACCCCCACCAAAACCTCCGTCCGCTCCTACTAAACCCCTGCCACCGCCGCCACCAAAACCA
Organism: Runella sp. SP2; assembly: GCF_003711225.1. NCBI lineage: Bacteria > Pseudomonadati > Bacteroidota > Cytophagia > Cytophagales > Spirosomataceae > Runella > Runella sp. SP2. Next base: position 3,487,151 of record NZ_CP031030.1, read on the forward strand.
CCTCTCGCCGCTGTATTACCCCTACCACCACCGCCACCAAAACCACCAGGGCCGCCTGTAGTGCCACTACCACCGCCGCCGCCAAAACCACCAGGGCCACCGACTGTGCCACCACCACCGCCGCCGCCAAAACCACCGGTACCACCACTTGTACCACGATTTCCACCGTTGCCAAATATAGAGATTCCATCATTGGTACCACCAATATTGTCTCCGCCATTGGTCACACTACCTCCAGCAGCATACCCATTTCCCAACACACCGCCTGCTCCACCGTAATAGAACGTAAATTCGCTTGAGACAACAGGAAAAGCACCGCCATTGCCACCCATACCACCACCACCATCTACCGAACCTGTACCATTGCCTCCTACTGCTCGGTTGTTGCTAAGGTTAACATTGATTAAACTTAAATGAATACTACCAGTCCCCCCTTCTTTACCTTCGTGCATAAAGATAGCTCCACCCGCACCCATACCTCCTCCATTACCATCACCCCCTTTGGCGTAGCCATTGGCCAGGGTAAGGTTTTGAATGGTAATGGTACCATTTTGTATCCAAAAAATACGTGAGGTACCACCTCCGCTAATTGTCAGATTTGCTACCCCTAATCCATTGATGCTAACATGATTCGTAATCACCAAAAAGGGACTGATGACCGTAATGGTTGACCCATTGGATACCGTAAAATTAATCTGATGCGGGGTAGCCGCCGTTGCACTTGCATCTGCATTGGCACTAAGAATGGCTTGGCGAAGAGAACCTGCGCCACTGTCATTGGTGTTGCTCACCGTAAAGGTGGCCGCATGGGCAATTCCAAGCAGACTAGCCCACAGAGCAAAAATTAAGACACTTCTTTTCATAATTAATTGATTTTAAGCAAATTATTTTTGGTATGCCGTAATCGCATACGTCGATCAAACCTTCATTAAGTGTGTTTAGGAAATGGCTTCTGGGTATAGGTGAGCTTTCGCCAAAGCCCTTCTAAAGGCCCTTGTCGGTAATACTTCAGCCAGAGGTTGCTGTAGCCAACTTGACAAACATAGATACTGACCGCAACAACCAGCGATTCGAGCAGGGTCAGTCGCCCCGACAAGCCTAGACCATAGCCGTAAAAAAGTCCCATGCACAACAGGGTTTGCATCAGATAATTGGTCAGCCCCAACCGACCCGCATTGGCAATCCAACCGAAAACACGATTGGGATATTGGTTGAAAAGCATAGCGAGTTCAATCAGATAGACTACCGTCAACAAAGGAGTTCCTAGAAAGTCGGCCAGTGAAAAAATCAAGGATTCGTAGGGTAAAGAGTTGGCTGTAGGCAGGTGAACGCCAAAAACGGGCAAGCTGGCAACCGCTTTTAACATCAGTCCCATTGGGAATAGCCAAAAAGCCGTTCGTAAAAATTGATTTTTAACTTCAGACAGTCGGTTAAACAGTTGTAGTTTTCCCACCATCAAACCCAATAAAAACATCATCTCGTAGTGCAAGTAACTGGCAAAACCGTGCTTGAAAGCCATGACATGCAGCATCACCACCCCCAAACTTTGCAGATTCATCACCTCCCAAACCGAACCTTGTTGCCAAGTAGCGACCACCTGCATGACGACCGCATCGAACTGTTGCTGACTGGCCGCTTGCTCAGATGGCGTAGATGGAAACGCCAAGGTCTGTACAGTCTGAAGCACGGCACCCAAAACAGCCAGTCCAATGACCCATTTACCCAACACAGTAACCGACTTTTTACTAAAATAAAGCAATGTAAACCCTAACAACGCATACTTGTGCAGGACGTCGCCAAACCAAAATATAAAGGCATGAAGCAACCCCAAAGCCAACAATATCCATAAACGTCGTTTGAAAAACCGATTTGTATCCAGCCCCGCGTGGGTATTCTTTTCACTCATCAAATAAAAACCTAGCCCAAAAAGAAAACTGTAAATCGTATAAAACTGCCCTTTTATCAAAAGATGAACAAAAAATTGGGCGGGTGCGTAGGTATCTGGCTGGTCTAATCCTAGCTTATATACCTGTTCAGGACGGAGCAAGGTAAACAACGCATAGGTCTGTACGTTGATCAACAGAATGCCCAACAGAGCTAGTCCCCGAATAAAATCAATCGTGGCTACACGATGTGAGAGGCTTGGTTTCAACATGGAATTTACCAACAATTAATTTAGAGTTTCTCATTGAGACAGGACGCTTCATCACTGCCATCCACGTTGATATAAAACCAGTTGTAGAGAAGTAAATAAAAGACCCGTTTTTCGGACACAAAGGTCTGACCAAGCCCCAAAAAGGATGGTAAATCAGGTTGCAAATGTGGTAACTGAGGTTGCAGCGTGCCCCAAAACACGCTTTTTTGGGGCATTTAGCCCAATCGGGCAAATTCGCTGGGGGTCATTTGATACTGTTCCCGAAAACACTTAGCAAAATACTGAGGGCTGTCAAAGCCGACGCAGTAGGCTGTTTCGGAACTATTATACCCCTGTTGTAGAAATTGAGTAGCGCGTTTGAGTCGATAGATACGAATGATGTCACCCGTAGCCAGACCTGTCAGTGCTTTTACTTTACGGTGCAACGAACTGCGGCTCAAATTGAGTTGTTCGGCCAATTGCTCCACACTCAACGACGAATCGTCCAATTTTTCTTCGACGATGGCGTATAGTTTTTCCAGAAATGAATCAAGCTCCACTGGCTCTGTAGCCTGCGTTTCGTTGGGTTGGTCGGGCTTGGCGGCCACAGGCCGTGCCAACTCTTGCCGCATCCGCTCACGAAACCGACGCTGGCGTTCGAGCAGATTGTGAACACGCAACGTCAACTCCTGCACGTGAAATGGCTTGGTCAAGTAATCGTCAGCTCCCCGCGTGAGACCTTCCAGACGATTTTCAAAAGTGACTTTAGCCGTTAGCATAATGACTGGGATGTGGTTGGTCTGCTCTTCTTCCTTGATTTTTTGACAGAACGTATAGCCATCCATCACGGGCATCATCACGTCGCTGATAATTAAATCGGGCAAGTCCGCCAATGCTTTTTCAAACCCGTCGGCTCCATTAACCGCCCGACTGATGCGGTAAAAGGCGGGTAAACTATCCACAATAAAATCTGCCAGTTCCGCATTATCTTCTACCAACAGCAGATGCGGGGGTTCGCTATGATTTTCGTATAACATCGATAAATCTGCCAATGATGACTCCTCCGCAATGGGCTCTTCCACCACCTCTGCAACCAAACGTTGGTCAGCCCGTCGGTAAGGGAGCCTCACCCGAAAGGTTGCCCCTTGGCCAAGGGTACTTTCCACGGCAATGTGCCCTTGCTGCAATTGTACCAATTCTTTCACCAACGCCAGCCCAATCCCAGTACCCATCCGAGTTCTAGGACTAACTCCCTCTCCTTGATTGTCCAGCGCTACATCAGCCGACTGCTGAAAAAAACGGTCAAAAACCAGCGGCAATTTATCGGCTGCAATGCCCACACCCGTATCCGACACCACCAGTTCCAAGTCGGTAGAAGCACCCAACGAAACCGTAACTTGTCCCCCCTTTGGCGTAAACTTCAACGCATTCCCCACTAGATTGGTAATAATCCGCCCAAGCTTTTCTTCATCAAACCAATAAGTACCACCAACCGCCGACGAAACCGACAAGACGATGCCTTTTTGGGTGGCTTCTTCCTGAAACAATCCGACGGTCTGCGCTACAAACTGGTCGATATCCCCTTGTACTTCCTGAACCGTCAGCACGTTGGCGTCGAGTTTGGCAAAATCTAGCAATTGGTTAATCAGGGATAACAACTGCTTGGCATTGCGGCTAATCGACTCCAAGCGCTTGACGTAGGGCGTACCCGCCAATTCTTGAATCAAGCCAGCCATTGGCGAAAGAATCAGGGTCAGCGGAGTACGAAAATCATGCGTTACGTTGGTGAAAAAACGAGACCTTATTTCGTCGAGTTCACGCAATTGCCGCGCTTCCTGCTGACGAAGCGCTACCGACTGCCGCAACTGCAATTGGTTTAGTCGTAACCGAATACCGTACCAGAGACTACCCGCCACCACCAGTACATACAGCACATAAGCCCACCAAGTAGTCCAGAAAGGAGGGGTGATGATAACGGTCAATCGGCGCACGTAGGGGCTCCAAATACCCGACGTATTGGAGGCATTGACCAACAGCGTGTAGCGCCCAGGTGCCAGCGTGGTGTAAATGGCCTGCGGCTGACTCGTTTCCACCCAATCATCTTCCACGCCTTCCAGCTTATAACGATAGTGATTTTTGCCTGGCAAGTTGAATTGCAAAGCGGCAAAATATACCGTCAAAAAATTCTGATTATAGGGTAATATAATTTCATGAGTGGCATGAATAGGCGACCTAAGAAAAGACTGAGGGTTGGGCTCAACCAACCGATTATTGACGTACAACTCGGTTAGTTCCACTCTGGGCTGAAATGAATCATCCCGTAATTGAGCTGGCCAAAACGACGTTATGCCTTCTATGCCTCCCATGATGATTTTTCCATTGGGTAGGTGAAGGTAATGAAAGCGGTTAAATTCGTTGGCCAGCAACCCGTCTTCAGTTGTAAAATTTCGGACCTGAAAGGTTATACGGTTCATTCGGCATAGTCCTTTGTTGGTGCCAATCCACAGATTTCCGTATTGATCAGGAAGGGCAGAATAAATTACATTGTTGGGCAAACCATCCTGCTCTGTAACCCGCCGACACTGCCCCGACCGCTTATCGAACGCACACAATCCTTTGCCAAACGTACCAATCCACAGCCGATTTGAATCCGCGGGGTCTGCGCTTAAACAGTAAAGTGTATTGCTACTGAGCGAAGTAGGCTGGTCGGGCTGGTGAACATACTTCCTTAATTGCCCCGTTTTTCGGTCAAACCGATACACCCCCTGATTGTTCGTGGCAAGCCAAAATGCTTGTCTGTCGGCCACCATCTGTATCATTTCAGTAGGAGAATCCACCTTAAAATGATGCTCTGAACGAATCCACTGACGTTTTTCAGGTTCATAATACCATAAGTAATGGGCATCTTTTTGCCATTGTAGCAGCCAAACACGCCCCTGCTCATCGGTCGCCATCGGCGTAATCGTTTGGACAAAGGGAATGGGAAAGTCAACCCGCTGCTCCTTGTGCGTGGCTGTATTGATATGATAGATAGTCGATGTACCACTATTAGCCCAAAGACCTCCCTGATGATCTAGCGTATAGCGAAACTTATACGGGTCTGTGTTTTGGCCCAAGCGAGTCTGATTGGCTGGCAGACGCAACCCTTGAACAAACACATCTTCCTGAAAACCATGTTGATAACGAGCCGTTTGGAAGCTATTTGCCCGTAAATCGTATTTGCGGACTCCCGAACCGTTGGTTCCGACCCAGAGGACATCTGAGTGATCAATGAGCAGACTGGTACAAAAACCAGTTTTTAACGTAAAATTGGTCACCAACTGAATAGTTGCCAAGTCAGTAAAGCGAAACAGGCTATTCCGTTGATCAAAATAAACTTCTCCCCGACTATCGGTTACAAAATGAATACCCCATAAGTGATGATCTTCTGGCGACGCTTTATCTTCGTTAGGCAATCGTTGGGATTGAAAATGCCCTGTTTTGGGGTTGAACTGGCAGACATAATGATGGGTACCCAATAGCAACTCCCCCGAGGGTCGTTGGGCCATTCCATATATGGCCAGCTCGGGCAGTGCAAGGGGTGTCTGAGAGTTGGGGCGATAATGATGAAAGTAGCCCATCTTCTCGTCGAACCGTTCCAAACCTGCATCCGATGTACCAACCCAAATCGTTCCCTGCTGATCCTGTAATACCGAACGTATGTGATTTGAACCTATGGAATGCGGTTGATCATCGCGGTGCTGAAACCAGCGGGCACGCCGAGTCGTCATGTCATAGCATACCAAACCATTGTTCTCAAAGGCCATCCAAAGCCTGTTTTGTCGGTCGGGGTAGTAATGTCTGGCACCTATATAAGGTACCTTCAGGTGGGTTAGTTGTTTCAAGATGTCGGTAAAAACTTCGGTGAGAGGATCAAACATAACCAGCTCCCCCTGTTCCGACGTAATCCATATACGTCCCTGATGATCAAGCAATAAAGAGTAAAGACTAGAAAAGGGTATGGATGATTTTCCAGTAGTATCTCCCTGTTCTCGGAAAACTTTTAAACGGTTACCGTCGTATCGACAGAGGCCATCGTGGGTAGCCATCCAGATAAATCCTTGTTTATCTTGTACAATACCCGAAACAAATCCCTGTGGTAAGCCCTGTTGATTAGTAAAAAGTTCAGGTTGTGGAAAGTCCAGCAATTGCGCCCTTACAAACGAACCCAAAAAGGCTAGAAACAAAAACAACAACAATATCTGAATTCTATTCCGTGGCATAGTAAAAGCGAAAAACATCAGGCCAAAGTTAGTAAACATGGTGGAGATAACTGACTTATGGCACGTTGAAATCATCCATCTACTTTCAAGGTAGTTTAAAATTTGATTTTTGTCTATTTTATTTATACTTTGCGTATATATTTTAAACAGCAATACATGAAATCAATTACTTATTTTGCCCAAAATTTGGTTTGGTTACGTAATCAATTGGCACCTAAACTTTCTCAACAGCGTTTGGCCGACGAAATTGGCATCAAAAAATCCACCCTTGCCGCTTACGAAGTAGGGCGTTCTGAGCCCAATTTCGGTGATTTGGTAAAATTAGCCGCCTATTTTAATGTTTCCATTGATGATTTTCTCCAAATAGATTGTAGTCAGAAAATAAAGCCTGTTGCTCGGCACAAAACAACTGACCGAGTTTTGGTCACCACCGTAGATAGCACTGCCCGTGAAAACATTGAATTTGTGCCCGTCAGGGCATTGGGTGGTTATACCCAAGGTTACGGCGATGTTGATTATGTGCAAAAACTTCCCGTTTTCCAGATGCCCTTTTTATCACGCGACCGTAAATACAGGGCTTTTCCCTACGTGGGTGATTCAATGCCACCTCTCAGAAGCGGCTCCGTTGTTTTTGGAGAGTACATGGATAACTGGGGCAGTATAAAAAATGGCACCCTTTGCTTGATTGTCACTTCCGACGAAGGTGTTGTACTAAAAAAGGCATTTAACTACTTAGATGACAAGGGCGTACTTGTCCTAAAATCTCTCAACGAAAGATATGCCCCGTACCCTGTTGGTATCAATGAAATACTCGAAATTTGGCAGTTTGTAGGCTATTTTGATGAACGATTTCCTGAATAAAACCCATTAATTTCATCTGTCACGTTATTACATTCGTTGCCCAAAATGAAACTCATATTTCATTTTGGGCAACGAATGTATGCTAATCCAATCTTACTGCCCCACTTTCACTACCTTCAGCGTTGCGTGGTTTTTTGAAGTATTTACCTTCAAGAAATACATCCCCGCTGGCAACTCATTCACCCCAAACTCTTCTTGATGCGTGTTGGTTTCGGGTAAAAATTGACGACTCAGCACCTCCCGACCCGAAGCATCCATCAACGCCGCTTGCACCACTTGCCCCTTGCTATTTTGCACTTTTAAGCGCAGGATGTTGGTGACGGGGTTGGGGAAAACAGCCAGCCCCCTGCCCCCCAATGGGGGAATAATTGCCGTGCGACGGTCCGACCCTTGCTCTTCGCCCCTTGCCTCTTGCACACTTACCCCTTGCCTTGCTGCTCCCACGCCTACCCCATCTCGTGACTGGATACGGAACCAGTATTCTTGGTAGGCCAAGACGTTGCCTTGTGGTTGACGTGTCGAGGGGTAAATGCTACCCCAACCCTTCATATCCCAATAACGGATGCCTAACTTGTACAAACCCTTGGGTAACCCTGTGTCATATACGTTACCACCCACACCGTTGTCTTGGTAAAAGCCGTAAGCAGGGTGGTTTTGAGCGTACAACTCCGTCCAGCCCTCGCGGTTGGCATACATGAAATATGGTGCGTTGTTCTCGTGCGTGTTGAACGAACGAATTACCCCCATTTCTGGCGTCGCTAGCATATCAAAGGTCAATGAGCCGTCGGTGCTTAATCCGCAAGCTTCTACGTTGATTGTCCAGTAACGAGGAGCCATTTTGTTCGCGTTTTCTACGTAAAATAACGTCGGATTCACTTGCGTGCTTTGCTCTAGCTCGGGGCCACCGTCGCGGGTGATGAATTGGCTTGTCCACAACGACTTATCGTTCGCTGGCTTTACCGCCGATTTTGATTCGCCGATGTTTATCAACGTCACTACAAAAGCGTTCCAGTAAATGTCCTTTTTCATACTTTCAGCACTCTGACAACCACCTTCAAATAGACACTTCGCCCAGTACGTTTGCTTGGTCACGTTGTTGAAAGCCACCTCAAAACTTGGCGCAGTGACGCCCGTATTCCAGAATGTTTGGCTTCCTGCGGGGCAATTGGCTGAAATCGTGACCGTTGTGCCTGTGCAAACTATCTCTTGACTTGCCGTAATCACGGGAGCAACTTGCGTTGGCGTTAACGTAAACGTTACTACATTACTTTTCTCGCTCACACAACCATTTTCCGTCTGACAACGAGCATAGTACGAGGTCGTTTGGCTGGGAACAGTCGAAGGCAGGCTTGGCAGAGCAACATTCGTTGTGGCATTGTACCAAACTGTCCGCAAACTTCCGCAAGACGATTGTCCACTGAAACTTGCTGATGGGTTACAACTGCTTGTTGATGACAAAGATACCGTCGGAGCTGTTGGAATTACCACCAATTTTAAGCGCATTACCCCTGATTCAGATTCCACACACGAAGGCGTTCCGTCTGATTTGCGACAGCGTACGCGGTAGTTGTGGAACTGGTTATCTACCAAACCAACAGGGACTCCTGCGCTGTATTCGCCGCCATCGACTGAATAAAGAATGATTTCACCAGCGGCACAATTAGCTGTGAAACTAAGAGGCATATTTACCAAACTACACACCTCCTTCGTCTCCCCTACGGCAACCGTTACCCCGTCCACCAACAGCGACACATTTTGCGGAACGGAAGCACGGTAATTTATCGTCAATTCTATCACGCCCGAATAGGTCGAAGCACAATTGGCGTCGCAAGCCGCTTGGTAGCGGTGGGGTTGGTTATTGGACGGTTGGGAAACTGGGGCTGTCGCTGACCAGTTGCTCCATGCACCACTACCAACTTGAACTCGCCAAATGGGATTGCCCACTACACACGAACCCGAAACATTAAACTGCAAGCCGTTAACTGGATTGGCATCAGTATCGCAAAAAGTTTGAGAGTTGCCTTCATTTAGCGTTTGTTGAAGCGTATTCAACGAAATCGTTGGCGGGCCTACGACTGCCACACTTCCCGTCACATTTGGCGAAACACAGCCGCTAGCATTACTCACTGCCAGTGTGTATGTAATCGAATTACCCGTCGCTGGACCACTCAAATTCACTACAATTGGCGTTGATGCGAGCAGACCATTAGTTACTAAAGTGATGCCTGATCCAGTAATCGAATAGCTTGTTGGGTTGCCCGTCGTAGCCGTGTAGGGTATTGTGAAAGAAGTTGCTCCTGCACAAATAGGAAGGCTTGCTGCCGTTGTGATGCTTACATTGCTAGGTGACACAGTAATCTCCACATTCCCACTCGCCAACGATACGCAGCCCGCATCATTGGTCACCGTGAAGGTGTACGTACCCGAGGACAAGCCTGAAACCGTCGTCGTTGCGCCCGTACCTGTACTAGTGACAGACCCAGGGTTACGCGTCAACGTCCATTGACCACTCGATGGCAAACCGCTCAACGCTACGCTTCCCGTGGCCAATGCACACGTCGGTTGCGTTATTGTACCTACCACGGGCGCACTTGGCGTTGATGGCTGAGAATTAATCTCCACGTTCCCACTTGCTACCGATGTACAACCTGCATCATTCGTCACCGTGAAGGTGTACGTGCCTGAGGACAAGCCCGACACCGTTGTCGCCGAGCCACTGCCTGTGCTAGTGACCGACCCAGGGTTACGCGTCAATGTCCACTGACCACTCGATGGCAAACCGCTCAACGCTACGCTCCCCGTGGCCAATGCACACGTCGGTTGCGTTATTGTACCTGCCACGGGCGCACTTGGCGTTGATGGCTGAGAATTAATCTCCACATTCCCACTCACCAACGATACACAGCCTGCATCATTGGTCACCGTAAAGGTATATATTCCTGAAACTAAGCCTGAAACCGTCGTCGTTGCGCCCGTACCTGTGCTAGTCGCCGATCCAGGGTTACGCGTCAACGTCCATGTCCCACTTGATGGCAAACCGCTCAAGACCACACTTCCCGTCGGTGTCGAACACGTCGGTTGCGTTATTGTACCTGCCACGGGCGCACTTGGCGTTGATGGCTGAGAATTAATCTCCACATTCCCACTCACCAACGATACACAACCTGCATCATTGGTCACCGTAAAGGTGTATATTCCTGAAGCTAAGCCTGAAACCGTCGTCGCCGAGCCACTGCCTGTGCTAGTTATCGACCCAGGGGTACGCGTCAATGTCCATGTCCCACTCGATGGCAAACCGCTCAACGCTACGCTCCCCGTCGGTGTCGTACACGTAGGTTGCGTTATTGTACCTGCCACGGGCGCACTTGGCGTTGATGGCTGAGAATTAATCTCCACATTCCCACTTGCTACCGATGTACAGCCTGCATCATTGGTCACCGTAAAGGTGTACGTACCTAAGACCAAGCCCGACACCGTCGTCGCCGAGCCACTGCCAGTGCTAGTCACCGACCCAGGGTTACGCGTCAACGTCCATGTCCCACTCGATGGTAAACCACTCAGCGCTACGCTCCCCGTGGCCAATGCACAGGTCGGTTGCGTTATTGTACCTACCACGGGCGCATTTGGCGTTGATGGCTGAGAATTAATCTCCACGTTCCCACTTGCTACCGATGTACAGCCTGCATCATTGGTCACCGTGAAGGTGTACGTGCCTGAGGACAAGCCCGACACCGTCGTCGCCGAGCCACTGCCTGTGCTAGTCACCGACCCAGGGTTGCGCGTTAGCGTCCATGTCCCACTCGATGGTAAACCACTCAACGCTACGCTCCCCGTCGGTGTCGTACACGTAGGTTGCGTTATTGTACCTAACACGGGCGCACTTGGCGTTGATGGCTGAGAATTAATCTCCACGTTCCCACTTGCTACCGATGTACAGCCTGCATCATTGGTCACCGTGAAGGTGTACGTGCCTGAGGACAAGCCCGACACCGTCATCGCCGAGCCACTGCCTGTACTAGTTACCGACCCAGGGTTACGCGTCAACGTCCATGTCCCACTCGATGGTAAACCGCTCAAGACCACACTTCCCATCAGCGTCGTACACGTTGGTTGCGTTATTGTACCTACCACGGGCGCACTTGGCGTTGATGGCTGAGAATTAATCTCCACATTCCCACTCGCCAACGATACGCAGCCCGCATCATTGGTCACCGTGAAGGTGTACGTGCCTGAGACCAAACCCGACACCGTCGTCGCCGAGCCACTGCCTGTGCTAGTTATCGACCCAAGGTTACGCGTCAATGTCCACTGACCACTCGATGGCAAACCACTCAACGCTACGCTTCCCGTGGCCAATGCACAGGTCGGTTGTGTTATTGTACCTACCACGGGCGCACTTGGCGTTGATGGCTGAGAATTAATCTCCACGTTCCCACTTGCTACCGATGTACAACCTGCATCATTGGTCACCGTAAAGGTGTATATTCCTGAAGCTAAGCCTGAAACCGTCGTCGCCGAGCCACTGCCTGTGCTAGTGACCGACCCAGGATTGCGCGTCAATGTCCACTGACCACTCGATGGCAAACCGCTCAACGCTACGCTCCCCGTCGGTGTCGAACACGTCGGTTGCGTTATTGTACCTACCACGGGCGCACTTGGCGTTGATGGCTGAGAATTAATCTCCACGTTCCCACTTGCTACCGATGTACAGCCTGCATCATTGGTCACCGTAAACGTGTACGTACCTAAGACCAAGCCCGACACCGTCGTCGCCGAGCCACTGCCAGTGCTAGTCACCGACCCAGGGTTACGCGTCAACGTCCATGTCCCACTCGATGGCAAACCGCTCAACGCTACGCTCCCCGTGGCCAATGCACACGTCGGTTGCGTTATTGTACCTACCACGGGCGCACTTGGCGTTGATGGCTGAGAATTAATCTCCACGTTCCCACTTGCTACCGATGTACAACCTGCATCATTGGTCACCGTAAAGGTATATATTCCTGAAGCTAAGCCTGAAACCGTCGTCGTTGCGCCCGTACCTGTGCTAGTCGCCGACCCAGGGTTACGCGTCAACGTCCACTGCCCACTCGATGGTAAACCACTCAACGCTACGCTCCCCGTGGCCAATGCACAGGTCGGTTGCATTATTGTACCTAACACGGGCGCACTTGGCGTTGATGGCTGAGAATTAATCTCCACGTTCCCACTTGCTACCGATTTACAACCTGCATCATTGGTCACCGTAAAGGTGTATATTCCTGAAGCTAAGCCTGAAACCGTCGTCGTTGCGCCCGCACCTGTACTAGTGACCGACCCAGGGTTACGCGTCAATGTCCATTGCCCACTCGATGGTAAACCACTCAAAATCACACTACCCGTCGATGTCGTACACGTCGGTTGCGTTATTGTACCTACCACGGGCGCACTTGGCGTTGATGGCTGAGAATTAATCTCCACGTTCCCACTCGCTACCGATGTACAACCTGCATCATTGGTCACCGTAAAGGTGTATATTCCTGAAGCTAAGCCTGAAACCGTCGTCGTTGCGCCCGTACCTGTGCTAGTCGCCGACCCAGGGTTACGCGTTAGCGTCCACTGACCACTCGATGGTAAACCGCTCAAGACCACACTTCCCGTGGCCAGTGCACAGGTCGGTTGTGTTATTGTACCTACCACGGGCGCACTTGGCGTTGATGGCTGAGAATTAATCTCCACATTCCCACTCGCCAACGATACGCAGCCCGCATCATTTATCACCGTGAAGGTGTACGTGCCTGAGGACAAGCCCGACACCGTTGTCGCCGAGCCACTGCCTGTGCTAGTCACCGACCCAGGGTTACGCGTCAACGTCCATGTCCCACTCGATGGTAAACCGCTCAAGACCACACTTCCCATCAGCGTCGTACACGTAGGTTGCGTTATTGTACCTGCCACGGGCGCACTTGGCGTTGATGGCTGAGAATTAATCTCCACGTTCCCACTTGCTACCGATGTACAGCCTGCATCATTGGTCACCGTGAAGGTGTACGTGCCTGAGGCCAGGCCCGACACCGTCATCGCCGAGCCACTACCTGTACTAGTCACCGACCCAGGGTTGCGCGTTAGCGTCCACTGACCACTCGAAGGCAAACTACTCAAGACCACACTTCCCGTCGGTGTCGAACACGTCGGTTGCGTTATTGTACCTACCACGGGCGCACTTGGCGTTGATGGCAGAGAATTAATCTCCACGTTCCCACTTGCTACCGATGCACAACCTGCATCATTGGTCACCGTAAAGGTATATATTCCTGAAGCTAAGCCTGAAACCGTCGTCGCCGAGCCACTGCCTGTACTAGTGACCGACCCAGGGTTACGCGTCAATGTCCACTGACCACTCGATGGCAAACCGCTCAACGCTACGCTCCCCGTCGGTGTCGTACACGTAGGTTGCGTTATTGTACCTACCACGGGCACAGATACAATCGGACATTGTACTGTAATCACCACATCGTTTCCATCTCCACCTGAATACGATAGGATTGCATTCAATCCACTTCCTAAGAAATTGGTAAGAATCGCGCCTTGGGTCAACCCATTGAACGTACCAATGACTGCATCTGTACCATCATTATTGACAATAGTAAAGACCTGATTGCCAGTTGGAATAAACATCGGAGAATTATTCAAAACTAGATTTAATCCAGTCAAATTAATGATTCCATTGACATAGAGTGGGTAGTAATCTATTTTAGCAGTGGGGCCATCAATATCAATTTTCAAATTGTTCCCCGTGTTAAAACTTATTGTATTACCGCTCACATCAGTAGCCTCAGAAAGCGAACGGAAATTGGTACTAGTAAAATGGACATTTCCAGTTCCAGCATTCAAATGATCATTTAATGTTATATCTCCTGCAGAAGTAATGTTTAAATTACCTGAGGTATGGCTAATTGGTACTAAGTAACCCAAGGTCACCGCCCCCGTATTGGCATCACCAATGTTGATGGTTCCAGCTGTAATTCTGTCGAGTTCGGCGTCTGACAACCCTAGCGCGATACCGATGGTTTCGCCGTTCCCTAAGTTGATATTATTTCCGTTGGTTTTTGGTACCAATGTAACACTCCCAAGGGCATTTGTACTGATAGAAGTCCCCGATAGGATATTCATATTATTAGCAGTCACTGAAATAGTACCGCCATTGGTTGCAGTCGTAACAGCCCCTGCTTGCAAATCAAAGGCAATACTAAAGTTATTATTTACAGCAGCCGAAATACTTACATTTCCCCCAGTAGAGGTTATTTGAGCATTTGCATGGTTAATCAATACCCCAGAGCAACCTGCTACTGCGGCACTGCCACCCGTACCTACAATAGTCACATTGCCGCTTGTTCCTGCCGTAATCATTCCTCTAACGGTAATTCCTGTACTCGCTCCGTTTCCTACCCCAGTTACATTAACCGCACCAGTTGAGGATGTGATTAGACCTAGAGCATCCACAAGGACTCCCGTATTACCGCCACCACTTCCTATACCACCCATACCCTGAACAGTTACTGTACCACTGCCTCCAGCCGTAATTTTTCCATCTCCGACAATACCAACGCCAGAATTACCACTAGAATTCGAACTTCCTCCACCTTGACCCGTGACAAACACATTGGCCCCTGCTGAAGTAATTTGGCTGTTTGTACCAGAAATAAAAACTCCAGTATTATTGGCAAATGTACTTCCTCCACCTATGCCTTCCACCGTAACAACAGCGCTCGTTCCACCACTAATAGCCCCTCCTGCTTGTACAAATACACCCATTTGGCTGGAGCCAGAATCATCCCCTCCCTTGCCTTTCACCAATACTCCCCCTGTTGAATTGGCTCTTATCGTTCCTGCGTTAACATCAACACCGTAAAAATCTCCAGTGGTTGGTACCGCTTGTTGATTGGCTTCAATGGTTAAATTACCTTCATTTGTTTCAAGCGAGCTACCGCTATTGAACCTTACATTTTTGCTCACTTTTATTACCGCCGTACCCGTTCCCGAAAGTACAACATTGGCATTAGAGGCAAATGTAACCGCATCTACCCCAGGGGCAGCATTGTCATTTTGTAAATCCACATCGAGATTGGCATTGGAGGCAAAACTGATGTCTCCATTAAAATTGACTTGATCATCACCAACTCCACCGTTGACGGTCAAGTTGGGAAGAGTGGCACTCAATGAGGCTA
Organism: Runella sp. SP2; assembly: GCF_003711225.1. NCBI lineage: Bacteria > Pseudomonadati > Bacteroidota > Cytophagia > Cytophagales > Spirosomataceae > Runella > Runella sp. SP2. Next base: position 3,502,615 of record NZ_CP031030.1, read on the forward strand.
CATTAATTACATCATTTCCGTTGGCAGTATTTACCACTATGCTGGCGATTCCCGCAAGCGCCACATCCGCAGGAGTAGTAAATGGGGTAATTGCTCCGCCGTTTATTGAATACGTACGGCCTGATACGTTAAAACGAATATTGCTACCACTTTCGGAAATATTCAGCGTTTCGCCATTGCCTGATATATCGGTGATGGTGAGCACGTTGCTTGCCGTAGAAATGGTGTAGTCGGCCGACTGAACGGTCAACGTAAAAGTAGCATCGGTAAAGCTATTACAATTGTCTGTGGCACGAACGGTGACCGTATAAACGCCTGCGGGTACATTGTTTGGTACTGTCACTACCCCCGTTACGTTGTCCACCGTCAGGGTTGCAGGTGAAGTAGCAGGCGAAACACTTTGTAGCGCAATGGTTGAAATACTTCCATTATCAGATGGACCCGTTGCAGGACTGACCGTAGTGGCTGTACCCGTATTGGCAGAAGCATTGCCATACGTCAATGTTGGGGCGGAATTGGCAGTGACGTTAATTGTCACCGTAGCCAAAACACTCTGACTTTGATTATTTGTAATTCTAAAGGTGAAGTTAGCATTTGTAGCCGTACATGAAGCATTCACATTCGCCGTTACATTTCCATCGGCTGCCACAACGACATTATTGAGCGTTACTCCATTTAACGTAGCCGACGAGCCAAAATTTGTTCCATCGCTACTGACAGCCGTCGTAAGGGTATTAGGCGCTTGTGTAGTACCTGATGTAGCACTGCCAATTGAAGTACCTGTGGCAGTTACTCCTTGAATAATACTTACGGTCGTCGTATTTAAGGTAGGTTGGTTATTTTCGGGGTACAATTTAATCTCCCCAATTTGTGTGCTTATTGTGGCTCCAGGGTTCTTAATGGTTGGAAAGACCAACATAAACGAAGTGTAAGGCGTGGTGTTTGTAAAGCTCACCAACTGCGAATTGGCGTTGTCTAACGTGCTTGTATTTCTGCCAGAAGGCAATGAAAGAGCGCCCGAAGCAATAAGAGTAAACTGAGTAGCATCAAAGGGGCCATTTCCTGAAATCGCCGAGTTAGTGCCATACAGTGCGTAACTTGCGGGGTCGCGGTCAGGTGTGTCGTTGGCAGTGTAAATTCTAAAAGAATTGATAACTCGCCCTGATTGACTGCAACTTGCGGGGGTAAAAATATACCCTGCATTGGTTGTTACTCGAATGAGCGATTTGGCAAATGTCCCGTCAAAAACATTGCCAGGTGGCTCCGTTGATGGCCACGTATTTGAACCACTACTATTGACAGTACCCACTTGAAACTGATTTCCGTTCAACTGCCCTCCCCAATACGGCATGGCATTGGTCATTGTTGTAGTACCAGCAAGGGTCAAAGTGGCGGCATTTGAAGGAATCATGGCACAAGCAGCCGTACTTACAACCACGTCATAACTACCCTCATTGGCCACCGAAAAAGAAGAGATAGCAAGCGTACTATTCGTTTCTCCGTCGATATTTACTCCACCTTTTCGCCATTGATAGCTTACCCCTGCTGAGTTATCAACTGCCACTGACAAGGTCGCCGTTGACCCGCCACAAATCACCTGACTGACAGGATGGGTGGTAATGGTTGGACAAAATACAACCACCGTATAAGCTTGGTCGGTGACACAACCAAGGTTGTCAGAAACTTGAATCGTAAAATTGTAAGTACCATTAACGGTCGGAGTACCCGATAAACTTCCTGTGGGCGACAGGATGAGTCCCGTAGGTAAACTACCCGAGGTTAAGTTAAAAAAGTAAGGGGCAGTTCCGCCACTTCCGCTCAATGTTAAACTATATGGAGCACCAGAACCAATGGTGGATATGGTACTTGGAGAAACTGCTACTGCACCTGAACAGATTTGTGCTTCCAGTGCTCCAATGTCACTTCCATCGCCTCCAGGGGCAGAGCTGACCCCAGGCTGATCGACGGGACGGGTAAGGTTTCGTTGGTCAACACTGACCGCCGCGCTTCCTTTATCGATTGCTGGACTACCTGACAAGAGTCTATGTGACGGTATCGTTCCTCCCCCAAAATACCCCAAAGCACTTACTGCCGTCGTAAATACGCTGCTTGAAGCAATGCTTTGGTCTTGCGAACCACCCGTAGGCGCACCCGAACTACTCCCAAAAAGGTTGTAGCCATTGGTCGTAAAAGCAGCACTATTGTTATCAAAATCGGCATAATTGCTTTGTTGCGCGTTATTGGCCGCCACAATTGAGTTTTTTAACGTTACAGTACCTGATTCGTTGTAAATACCTCCCCCACGGCTACTTCCTGCACCTCCATTGCTTGAGCCGTTGGAGGAAGTGCCTCCAGCCCCTCCCGTTGCCGTGTTATTGACAATGGTAACGTTTAAAAGGGTTGTTGTACCGCCATTTTGAAAAATAGCTCCCCCAGCACCACCGCCACCGCCACCCGCACCGTTGCGAGAAACCGAAGAGCTTCCTGCCCCACCACTACCTCCTAAGAAACCTGCGGCACCGCCGCTTGTCCCGCCTCCTGCTGCTTGGCCACCACCGCCGCCACCACCGAAGCGTCCACCAGCAGCACCACTGTACCCGTTTCCACCACCGCCGCCACCGCCACCGAAGTTGCCCGCTGTGGGGAGTGTAGCATTGAGGGCCGAACCTCCTACACCACCATTACCACCACCAGAACCACCGTTTCCAATACAACATCCGCTGGTACCTCCACCCCCTGTTCCACCAACTGCTTGGTTTCCAGAAAAAGTTGTATTGGTAATATTAACCGTTCCTCCGTTGTTTAAAACTCCTCCTCCAAGGCCGCCGCCACCACCGCCACTACCTGCGCCACCGTTGCCCGCTTGTCCCGTGGCAATGTTATTAACTACAGCACAGCGGTTTAAGGTTAACACACCCGTACTCGCGTTGAAAATACCCGCTCCTCCGCCTGTCAGTGGCCGAGCTCCAGTGGTCGTATTACCACTGAGCACACATTCCGTGAGCGTAAGGGTAGCGGCGTTATAGATGCCCCCTCCTTCCACACCGCTACCGTTGCTAATCGTCAATTTGTTAAAGGATACGACCCCGCTATTAACCGTAAAAATACGAAAAGCAGTCCCACTGTTCCGATTAATGGTTACTCCACTTGCTCCTCCATTGATGGTCAAAGGTAATGTAATGTCTGGCAAGGCCGTCGCGAGATTAATCGTACCCGTTACGCCAAAATTGATTGTATTAGAACAACCTCCAGAGGCCATAATTTCTTGCATTGCTGCGCGAAGGGTACAAGTCCCTCCTGCCGTAACGCAAGTATTATCCCCAGGATTGGCATCGGCACCATCTCCTGTATCATTTACGGTAAAGGTACGGGCACTTGAGCATCCATTAATAGTTAACGTATATGCTTGGCTACCTGAACAGCCAAGGCCATAAATAGCGGTAACAGTGAAGTTGAAAGTACCTCCTCCCGTTGGCGAACCGCTCCATGTTCCATCACTTTGCAAAGTAAGCCCCGCTGGCACGCTACCCGATGTGACGGAGTAAGTATAGGGAGCTGTCCCGCCCGTTGCAGTAATACTTTGGGAATAATTGACACCAACCGTTCCACTAGGCAACGAAGATGGGCTAAGGGTAACGGTATTACACGATGGAATTGCTTCGTATGCTCCAATGTCGCTATTATCTCCCCCACTTGACGCTGCAATGGTAGAAATATCATAGGCACGAACTTGACCGCGCTGGTCGGTGGTAAGCCCTGCTACCACCGCACCTTTGTCAAGTGCTGGGCTATTGGCTAACAAAGCGTGGGTTTGGGTCGGTCCACCGTTGTCGGCCAATACATCAAGATAGACATTCGCAATCCCCACTTGATTATTATTTGTTCCGTTGGTCAACCCTCCTACACCTCCTACACCAATTAGATTGTAGGAGCTAGAAGCGCTTACCGAACCCACAATATTCTCGTTACTTGTATTAGTGGCAGTATTTCCCGCAATGATTGAGTTTTTGAGCACATGGGTTGAACCCGATAAATTCATTGCCCCACCATCAGTAGCAGTATTGTTCGTTACGGTGCAATTGGTCAAATTTAATGTACCCGAACCAACCAAAAAGCCACCCCCTGTACCACTTGCAGTATTCCCACTTACAGTACAATTAACAAGGGTAGTTGTGGTTCCATACATGGCAAAAGCTGCCCCCGCACCCGTTGAAGTATTACTGTTGACGGTACAACCCGTCATGGTCAATACCCCGTCGTTCTGAACTCCTCCTCCTTGTGGTGCCCTACTGCTTTTTACGGTACAATTAGCCATTGTCAAAGTACCAGAATTTTGGACAGCCCCTGCTTGGCTTGCATCGTAACCGTTGGTGAGGGTCAAGGCCGAAATAGCAACTACTTTTCCTGTATTGATGGTAAAAGGACGGTATAAGTTTGCGCCACTGACCGACAATACATTTGCTCCCGCCCCCGTAATGTTCAGGTCATGGTCGATAGCTGGTAAGGCACTTGTCAACGTAATAGTACCCGTGGGCGTGATGGTTATTGCGACAGTGCCGCAAGTAGTAAGCGCATTGGCTTCCTGAATAGCAGCACGCAACGTACAAACCCCGCCCGAGGTAGCACATACGCCATCGCCAGGAGTGGCATCACCTGCATCACCCAAGTCGTTGACCGTCAATGTCCCTATACAACCTGATTCAAAGGCACCAATATCAACGTTACTTCCAAATTGTCGCACAAATCCCGACCCACGCTGGTCAGTAGTCAAGGTTGTATTCCCGTTAGTTACATCTACCGCGAGGGCGTTACTCCCTGCATTAATAGCTGGGCTGCTTGCTTGCAAGGCGTGCGTCAGGGTGGGGCCACCGTTGTTGGCCAAAGCCGCTAACCCTGGCGATGCGTTAACAATATCTGTTCCTGCCAAACCAGCACTGATACCACTGCTACTACTGAAAAGATTATACCCTTGCGAATTAATCCCCCCCGAATAATCAGGGGCAGAAGTGGTCGCTGTATTTCCTGCAATGATTGAATTTCCAACATCTGCAAGGCCCTGCGCCGTCGTCATGGCCATTCCACCGCCTACAGCAGCCGTGTTATTGGTAACAGTACAGTTTCGCAAGATAGTCGGACTCCCCAATTCGGTATCCTGTATGCCTCCACCGTTCGCACCAGCCGTATTTCCCGAAACAGTGCTGTTAATAAGCGTAAGAATTCCACTGCTGACGTTAGCAATTCCCCCACCACTATTGGTTGCTACATTACCTGAAAGGGTCGAGCGGAGCATTCCAATATCCCCTTGATTTAGGAAAATACCTCCACCATACAAATTAGCACTGTTGCTGCTCAAACCACATTCGCTGAGCGTTAGCAAGCCTATTCCCGCTTTATAAATTGCTCCTCCGTTGTTTTCAGACGAACCGCCTAGGGACTGATTACTCGTAAAATTTGTGGTACTGATAGTTCCTGTAGCCCCTGCATTGGCACTGAAATAAAGGCCACCACCTCGTGCAGCTGAAGAGGTAGATTGAGCTAAATTAGAGGTAAAAGTACTACTGCTAATACTCATCGAACCACCCGTGTTTGTTGAATAATAGACCGCTCCTCCTTGCGCATTGCCTGCTGTCCCTGCACGGTTATTACTGAATGTTGAACCGCTCACAGTAAGCGTAGAGGTGGTTCCTGCCTGCGAGATAGCTCCCCCATTGAAGCCAGATGAATTATTTTGCAGGGTTGAGTTGGTAATGGTGATGGAATGAACATTGCCGAAGCTTCCTATAGCACCACCACTAATGGTAGTTGTACAGTTTTGCAGAACGCCGTTTTCGAAAGTTAACGAACCACCACTAGACCCTCCCAGTTGAATGCATCCTCCCGCTGTTGTTGTACTCCCATTTTCCACTGTCACCCCATTAAGCGTCAAATTTCCATTAGTAGTAGAAATGTTAAAAACGCGTGAGGCGTTGTTACCGCTAATAGTTGCCGACACCCCCGACCCTTCTTGGATGGTAATAGCACTGGTGATGGAAAGCTCTGTTCCTCCCAAGGTATAGGTTCCTGTTGCATTCAATACAATCACATCCGCTCCCGAGCCTGCTGCGCAGTCGGGATTGGTGGCGGCGTCGTTGTTGGCATTGGCGATTGCCTCCCGAAGTGAACATTGGCCATTGACGCTTACTTGGTCTGTCAATGTCGTTACAGTAATTGTACTGAGAGGTTTAAGTGCCCTGGCATTCGGGGGAGTCATGGTTGCTGCGTGCGCGCGCGGCCCCGCTTCAAATGGGTTGGCGGCCAACAAAACTGGCTGACTCATTCTTGCTTTTTTGGTATATTGAAACGCTGACGGAGATTGTTGAAAAACCGTACTTGAAGCATCCGATTTCAGGTTACCAAAGAAAGAATTTTGTCCCCAAACGGGCTGTACACACCAAAGGGAAACTAGGAGGTAAAAGAGCTTTTTCATGAGTAGAGTGAATTGGATAAGACAGAAACAAATGTGTGGTTTTCAGCCTAGCAAGTGTTAGCACAAACGACGCATTCTTTAACACATTCGGCGCAGGACACAAAAAAAGCCTCAAAACGAGGCTTTTTAAGGGCTTTTTTTATTAAACGCTTACAGGATTGGGATGTTAACTTACCGAAGCAACGATGCAGTCGATATTCGCTTTGGCGATGTACGGAAAGTCTGAACGCCCCGTTCCTAGGCCGTGGGTTTGGTTATTAATAGCGTCATAAATGCCTTGTGAAATATCGCCTGAGGCAATTGGCCCTGTATTGATATTGGGCGCAGTACCGTCGGTAAATTCTACCAAGGCTTGGGCAAAACAAATTTTAGGTACATTATTATCCAACATAAAACCTACCAAAATAATAATGTGGTCATCTTGTTCTGATCGCACACAGTCTAGTTTGCACGACACCATTAATCCCAAATTTAGGGAAGTAATCGGAACGTTTGTTTGAGAAGACTCTTGGTTCCAAGTTCGGTAAGACTGCGTATTGTACGTATATTGTAGTACCTCATTGTTGCGACCTGTGTAACCTTGCCAAGGGATCCAAGGCCCCTGTAGAACCAAATCGGTTGAATTATAGGTATCTAAGGCGTTTTCGAAAGTGATATTATTGAATTGCATTGTGTTAAAATTAAGGGGATGAGAGATGAATTGGGCACATTAATCTACCGTTCCTGCATCCACGGAGCAGGTTAGGCGGTTGATGGTGTGGATAATGACAGGAAGGAAGTAGAACACCCCACCGTTGTCGGTGTACTTGTAAATTTGCCCACAAGCAAAATTGAAAATCTTACAACTGACACTAAACACGTCATTAAACACATCGGCTACTTCTGTCGAAACACCATCGGTAACCACGTCCAAAAGATCACCCGTCAGCGACACAATGTCTTCGATGGCATCAACGGCATTGCTGGTTATGTTAAAAGCCCCTCCTTCCGACCAATTGAAATTTTGAATGTCGGTTAGGTTTCCATTGTTGTCAAAAACCGCATAAAATTCGGCGTGGTCGTCGGTAGCGGCGGTGTTTTCGTGGTCTAAATGAACATAATAGCAGGTAGAGTTAATATCTCTCCACGAAAACGTAGGCATATAAATCCGATACACCGAGTCTTCAATGTTATAGGCAATGGCCGCCCCCGCTAGTTTGTCGTCTTCGTACGAATCAGGAAATAATTGACTAAAAGTGGCTTCGTTGATTTGCGGCATAGGCGGGTTAAAATTCCAAAAGCCAGGCTGGGCATCGTACATAAGAAAGCTTTGGATTTGCTTTTTCCAATCCCCACCGTCTCCACGAGGATATGCTTCCAAATCTGTAATAGTTGAATTGTGAGGTATGAGTAGGAAATTCCCTTGGTAGTTTTGCTGATCAAATACAATAACCCACCCATTTGCATCGGTCTGTACCGACTGAATGTCGTTTTTGAGGTCGTCCTTATTATCTGGTTTGTAATATTGCGTTCCCAAATCGGCTTGGCCTTGCTGGCCATTGTAGGCTTTACCATTACCTGAGTAACTGGTACCTGAAAAAAATGATACGCTACACATGATGTTTTTTGTTTAAAGAGTTTTTGATTTAACGTGAGAAATAAAAGAAGCCGTTACAAAAGTGCGTAACTGAAACGCACCAGTGTTAGCACAAACGGCGCATTCTTTAACACATTCGGCGCAGGGCACAAAAAAAGCCCTCAATTCGCATTGAAGGCTCGTTTTTGGTTAAAGTATAATTTAAGAATACTCCGACGGCAGCGTACCAAATCTTTCCTGAAAGCTTTTGGAAAAATACGAAAGGTGCTCAAATCCAACTTGATAGGCGATATCCGAAACCGTACCTGCTTTGGCGCGGAGCAAATCGGCGGCGCGTTGCAATCGAAACTCCCGAATAAGCTCATTGCTGGAGCAATCACACAGCGCATTCAACTTTCGATTCAGCTGCGATTTGCTCATGTTCATGGCCGTCGAAAATTCGACCACGCCAAACGCACTGTTTGAAAGGTTTGCCTCCAGCACCGCCTTTACTTTTTGCAAAAATAACTCGTCCACCGTACTTGTTTTTACTTCGGTGGGTTTTAGCTTGGTCGGTTTTGATTCGAGGGTTTTACTGCTAAAATAGTGGCGTAGTTTTTCCTGCTTTTGGAGCAAGTTTCTCACCCGACTCTGGAGTTCGGTTTTGTGAAAGGGTTTGGTCAAATACTCATCAGCCCCCAATTCAAAACCTTCGATGCGGTCTTCGAGCGTGGCCTTGGCCGTCAGCATCACCACGGGAATGTGGCTGCTACGTTCGTCGGACTTGAGGTGGCGACAAAACTCAAACCCATCCATGCGAGGCATCATCAAGTCACAAATAACGATATTGGGCGAGGTCTGAATCGCTAAATCAAGCCCTTCTCGCCCGTCGGCTGCTTCTACTATTTGATACTCTTTTTCAAAAATACTGCGTACATACGCCCGAATATCGGCATTATCATCAATAATGAGTAACACTTCTCCCTCTTCCTCGACAGCCAACTGATTGCGTTTTTTATTGACCGACGGCTCTTCCACCAAAGGCAACAAACTGCTGTAATCCAGCGCATTTGCTTGTAATTTTTGCTGACTTTCGCTCGTTTGTTCAGTTAAATAGTCCTTCCAAGTTGTTTCATCAATGGGCAATCGTACCCGAAACGTTGTTCCTACATTTTCTGTACTTTCAACCACGATGGTTCCTTTCAATACATCAACCAACTCCTTGACCAAGGCCAGCCCAATGCCCGTTCCCTCGTAACCTCGTTTTCGGTCGGCTTCGACTTGGTAAAAACGGTTAAAAATCTTGTCGAGCTGCGCGGGTTTTATCCCTATTCCCGTATCCGAGACAGTAAGCATAACCTCCCTACTCCCAGTGCGGGAAATATACTGTATATCGACCGTCACTTTCCCGCCAGCTTCCGTAAATTTCAACGCATTAGAAAGCAAATTGGTGACGATTTTTTCGACTTTATCTTCGTCAATAAACCCACGTACTTCATCCTGATTTTGAGACACGTCCAAACGTACCCGACGACTTTCGGCCAAAGAAACAAACGCCCCCATCAACGTTCGGAAATAACGCACCAATTCGGTCGAAGTAATTTCTGGCTTCATTTGTCCCGCTTCCAACTTACTGATGTCCAACAACTGATTAATCAAAGTCAGCAAGCGACTGGCGTTCCGTTGAATGATGGGAAAGCGAACATCGGCCTCGTATTCCTGGATAATTTGCTCCATTGGCCCCAAAATCAAGGTCAACGGCGTACGAAACTCGTGCGAAATATTGGCAAAAAAGTTGGTTTTAATCGCGTCTAATTCCGCCAAACGTTCGGCTTCTTTGTTTTTATAGAGCAGTTGTTCTTGCAAACGAACTCGGTTCAATTGCGCCAAATACAAGCGATAGACAATCAAAGAAACGAGACTCAAATAACAAAAATAGGCCCACCAAGTACGATAAAGAGGAGGATTTACGGTAATTTTCAATTCCACAGGCGTACTCCATTGACTGCCATCGGCAGAGCCAGTCAGCTGAAACGTATAGCTTCCAGAAGGTAATTGCGAATACGTCACCGAATGGGTTGTCCCTGCTTCTATCCGTTTTTTGTCAATACCCAACAGTTGGTAACGAAAACGATTTTTGGGAGCATTTTCTAAATCAATCAACGAAAAACTGAGCGTCACTTGGTTTTGGTCATGCGCCAATTGAATAGACGACGTTTGCTCTATGCTTTGGGCTAAAATCTCGGTTTCGTCGCCTGACATCACTTCTTGGTTGTTGATTTTCAACTGATTGATTTTCGGCAGTTGGCTCGCTTTCGTCCGTTGTAAAGCCGTTGGCGAAAACACCGTCAAGCCGTTCACTCCCCCAAAAGCCAATTCACCACGGTTTGTTTTAAAACAAGAAGCTACTGCAAACTCATCGGCTTGAAGCCCATCTTTGGAGGTAAAGTTGGCGCTCACAAACGTTCTTGGATTAAACTGTACCAAGCCATGATAGGTACTCAACCACAGGTTTTTATTGTCATCGGGCAACATTCCAACGATGTAATCATCGGGCAAACCATCATTGACGGTAAAGTGCTCAAAAGTGCCTTTTGTTTTGTTCATTCGGTTGAGGCCGCCACCGAGCGTTCCCACCCACAAGTAGGTAGTAGGCTTATAAGGGTCGTCCACCATCATTGATACTTGATTTTCAGAAAGGGTAGTAGCGTATTTTGGGTGGTGCTTAAAAAGACGAAATTGGTAGCCACCCTTGGAATGAGACATGGCTTGAAGCAGTCCGTTTTGCGTACCCAACCACCACGTTCCTTGTCCATCACAGTAAGCAGACACTACCTTTACGTTGGCAGGAACAATTTTTTCGTAGGAATAATATCCCAATCGTTTTTGAAGCGTATCAAACCTGATAATGAAAGAACCTATGCCCGTGATAACCAGATTTCCTTTTTTATCTTTATACAATCTTCCCAAATTTTCTCCTACTCCTTGCACTTCTAATGGATACTCTTCAACCACTTTCAGTTCTTTTTCGAGGCGTTTGAGAGCCATTTTTGAAAAATTTGCCGCGTCATTTTGCAACAGCCAATAACCTCCTTTACCATCCTCAATCATGGCGTGCGTATCTCTAAAGGTCGGGTCTGGGGGTAAGTTTTGAGAATTTGTGGATGTGACAAGATAAAACGCTTTAAAATTATTAATTACCCAACGGTCATACGTATCCTGAAACCCAACCCAAATGCTTCGCCCCTTAAAATAATGTTTAAATCGTTGAGAATCATTGGCCTCCTTTAAAAGCCCATACCCGCCTGTGTTAACCCAAGCACTACCACTATGATCAGTTTTTAATCCCGAAAATAGCACAAAATTATCTGATTGATAGGTAGGGATTGTCGCGGTAATATCAGGAGTAAGTTGGGTATAATGGGCTTTAAATAGTCGTGTATTTTCCAAAATAAAGACGTTTCCCAAATCGTCAATGCGTATTTGTAAAGGCAATCCATTTTGGTTATCCTTAGAATAAAGTACGGTTGTTCTGTTGTCTTTATACGCCAATACCTGCGTGGGCTGCGTAAGGATAAGCGTACCATCGGGTGCTTCGTACATATTTAAGAAACGCCCAGTACCAGCAGGTTCTATTTTGATGGGAATGTATTGATGATTGAGGTAGTCGATACGACCAAAGCCTGCTTGGGTACCCACTAACAGCTGTTTGTTTTTGAGAAGTTTGATAAAATTCACCCGCATGGTCGAGGCGAGGTTCGTCTTCAAAAAAGCGACCTCAACACGATCTGTAAAATCTTCTTTATCGGGATAATCGCCTTTTTTTAAATCATCAGGGAGCGTGATTTTATAAATTCCGCCCGTCAAAGTTCCTACCCAAATATCACCTCGACTGTCTTCAGAAATACAATAAATATGTTGCCTGACGGCAGGAAGTTTATTTTTTTTATCGGTCAAAAAACAGTGGAAAAATCGTTGCGTTTTGACATCAAACAAATTCAATTCACCGCTTTCGGTACCAATCCATAGGCGGTGGTGGTGGTCTTCGTAGAGAGCCGTCGTTTGGTTAGAAGTAATGGCATAAGAAGGGCTAGTATGGGTAGTGAAAACTTTAAAATTATAGCCATCGTAGCGGTTGAGGCCCGCTTTTGTCGCCATCCAAACATATCCTTCTTGGTCTTGAAGTAAGTCAAAAACAGTACCATGAGAAAGTCCATCGGCCGTTGTAATGGAACGCCATTGACTTTGTTGAGCAAAAAGTAGGGTCGAGTAAAAATAAAAAATCCAAAAAAAACGCATTTCCAAAGGATATTTATCCTCAAATTAAGCGTTTTTTTTGGACAAAACAGTCCCGCAGTTACTAAAGGTATATAATTCCTGCGGGACTATTTATTAAATTACAACTTTATCACTTTCAAAATATCCCGTTTTGCGGATGTCGTTACCTTCAAGAAATACATTCCCGTCGGCAACTCACTCACCCCAAACTCTTCTTGGTGCGTATTCGTTTCGGGCACAAATTGACGGTGTAAAATTTCCCGTCCCGAAGCATCCATGAGCGTAGTCTGCACCTCTTGCCCCTTGCTCTCTTGAACCTTCAGGCGCAAAACATTTGTAACAGGATTCGGCATGACAATTGCGAATCCCCCTTGCCCCTCGCCCTTTGCCTCTTGCACACTTGCCTCTTGCCTCGCTGCGCCCACACCAATGCCATCTTTCGACTGGATTCTAAACCAGTATTCTTGATACGCCAACACGTTGCCTTGTGGTTTACGCGTCGAGGGATAAATACTCCCCCAGCCTTTCATATCCCAATATCGAATGCCTAATTTGTACAAACCCTTCGGTAACCCTCCATCATAAAGGTTGCCTCCGCTTCCGTTGTCTTGGTAAAAACCGTAGGCTGGATGGTTTTGTGCGTACAATTCCGTCCAGCCTTCACGGTTGGCATACATAAAGTAGGGAGCATTGTTTTCGTGCGTATTGAATGAGCGAATCACGCCCGTCTCGGGCGTCGCTAACATGTCAAAAGTTAATGACCCATCCGTTCCCAAGGCGCAAGCATCCACATTAACGGTCCAGTAACGAGGAGCTAGTTTATTTGCATTTTCAACATAATAGAGCGTTGGGTTCACTTGCGTACTTTGATCTAGCTCAGGACCACCATCACGGGTGATAAATTGGCTCCCCCACGCCGAACGGTCGTTTACCTTCACTGCCGATTTTGACTCACCAATGTTTATCAAACTCACTACAAAAGCATTCCAATACACATCTTTGCGTGCACTTTCCGCACTTTGGCAACCACCCTCAAAAACACATTTCGCCCAATACGTTTGCTTGGTCACACTGCTGAAAGCTACCTCAAAACTTGGGGTAGTCACCCCTGTGCTCCACCTCGTGGTACTGCCTGCGGGGCAATTGGCCGAAATCGTGACTGTCGTTCCCGTGCAAACAATCTCTTGTGATACCGTAACTATGGGAGCTACTTGCGTTGGCGTTAAAGTGAACGTCACCACATTACTCTTCTCACTTACACAACCAGTTTCCGTCTGACAACGCGCGTAGTACGAGGTCGTTTGATTTGAAACGGTGGCGGGAAGACTTGGCAAAGCCACATTTGTGGTCGCATTGTACCAAATCGTCCGCAAACTTCCACACGTTGACTGCCCACTGAAACTTGCGGTCGCGTCGCAACTCGCTGTCGATGACAATGATACCGTCGGTGCCGCTGGAATCGTCACCAACTTTAACCGCATTACACCCGACTCTGATTCCACGCACGAAGGTGTTCCATCTGATTTACGGCAGCGCACACGGTAGTTGTGATACTGATTATCCACCAAACCAACGGGCGCACCTGCGCTGTACTCACCGCCATCAACCGAATAAAGCGTCACTTCATTTGACCCGCAATTGGCAGTAAATACTAGAGGTATATTCACCAAACTACACACTTCCTTCGTCTCGCCCACGGAAACTGTTACGCCATCCACTCGCATAGTCACATTCTGCGGAACGGTTGAACGATAATTAATCGTCAATTCAATCGGATTCGTGTACGTCACGGAGCAACTCGCATCGCAAGCCGCTTGGTAGCGGTGGGGTTGGTTATTGGACGGCTGGGAAACTGGTGCATTGGCTGACCATGCGCTCCAAGCTCCACTTCCCACTTGCACTCGCCAAACGGGATTGCCCACCACACACAAACCAGAAACCGTAAACTGTAAACCGTTCACTGGATTCGCATCACTATCGCACAAAACTTGAGAATTACCTTCGTTTAGGCTTTGTTGCAACGTCGTTAGGGCAACGGTCGGTTTGTCTTGGACTATCACCGTCGTGTTGCCACTTTGGGATTGGCTACACATCGTCGAAGACCCATCTTTGACGCGCACCAAAATATATTCAAACGTGCCAACTTCGCCCGTCGGTGCATCTAGGCTTATGCTGTTGCCGTTCGTGGTCGTTATCTCTTGTTCTGAACCATTATTAATCTTGTAAGTGAAGGTGTACGGCGCTGTCCCCACCGCTCCCGTAAATGTGACTTTGGGCGAAGTAACGTTTTTACAAACCGTCGTTCCACCCGTGACCGTCGCCGTCGGCAAAGGATTCACCGTCACCGTCGCACTTCTACTTTGGTCTTGGCTACACGCCGTTGATGAAGCATCTTTGACCCGCACCAAAATATATTCAAACGTGCCAACTTCGCCCGTCGGTGCATCTAGGCTTACGCTGTTACCATTCGTGGTCGTTATCTCTTGTTCTGAACCATTATTAATCTTGTAAGTGAAGGTGTACGGCGCTGTCCCCACCGCTCCCGTAAAGGTGACTTTGGGCGAAGTAACGTTTTTACAAACCGTCGTCCCACCCATGACTGTCGCCGTCGGCAAAGGATTCACTGTCACCGTCGTACTTCCACTTTGGTCTTGACTACAAGTCGTTGATGAAGCATCTTTGACCCGCACCAAAATATATTCAAACGTGCCTGCTTCGCCCGTCGGCGCCTCTAGGCTTACACTATTGCCGTTCGTGGTCGTTATTTCTTGTTCTGAACCATTATTAATCTTGTACGTAAATGTGTATGGCGCTGTTCCCGCCGCTCCCGTAAAGGTAATTTTGGGCGAAGCAACGTTTTTACATACCGCCGTTCCACCCATGACCGTCGCCGTCGGCAAAGGATTCACTGTCACCGTTGTGCTACCACTTTGCGTTTGACTACACGCCGTTGATGAAGCATCTTTTACGCGCACCAAAATATATTCAAACGTGCCTGCTTCGCTCGTCGGCGCATCTACGCTTACGCTGTTACCATTCGTGGTCGTTATTTCTTGTTCTGAACCATTATTAATCTTGTAAGTGAAGGTGTACGGCGCTGTCCCCACCGCTCCCGTAAAGGTAATTTTGGGTGGAACAGCATTTTTACATACCGTCGTCCCACCCGTAATCGTCGCCGTCGGCAAAGAATTCACCCTCACCATGGCGCTACCACTTTGGTCTTGGCTACAAGTCGTTGATGAAGCATCTTTGACCCGCACCAAAATATATTCAAACGTGCCTGCTTCGCCCGTCGGTGCATCTACGCTTACGCTGTTACCATTCGTGGTCGTTATCTCTTGTTCTGAACCATTATTAATCTTGTAAGTGAAGGTGTACGGCGCTGTCCCCACCGCTCCCGTAAAGGTAATTTTGGGTGGAACAGCATTTTTACAGACCACCGTCCCACCTGCAATCGTCGCCGTCGGCAAAGGATTAACTGTCACCGTTGTGCTACCACTTTGCGTTTGACTACACGCCGTTGATGAAGCATCTTTTACCCGCACCAAAATATATTCAAACGTGCCTGCTTCGCCCGTCGGTGCATCTACGCTTACGCTGTTACCATTCGTGGTCGTTATCTCTTGTTCTGAACCATTATTAATCTTGTAAGTGAAGGTGTACGGCGCTGTCCCCGCCGCTCCCGTAAAGGTAATTTTGGGCGAAGCAACGTTTTTACATACCGCCGTTCCACCCGTGACCGTCACCGTCGGCAAAGGATTCACCGTCACCGTCGTGCTACCACTTTGCGTTTGACTACACGCCGTTGATGAACCATCTTTGACGCGTACCAAAATATACTCAAACGTGCCTGCTTCGCTCGTCGGCGCATCTACGCTTACGCTGTTACCATTCGTGGTCGTTATCTCTTGTTCTGAACCATTATTAATCTTGTAAGTGAAGGTGTACGGCGCTGTCCCCACCGCTCCCGTAAAGGTAATTTTGGGTGATTCCCCATTTTGGCACACCGTCGTCGTACCCGAAATCGTCGCAGTCGGCAAAGGATTCACCGTCACCATCGCACTTCCCATTTGCGTTTGACTACACGCCGTTGATGAAGCATCTTTTACGCGTACCAAAACATATTCAAACGTACCAACATCACTCGTCGGCGCATCTAGGTTTACGCTGTTGCCATTCGTGGTCGTTATCTCTTGTTCTGAACCATTATTAATCTTGTACGTAAATGTATATGGCGCTGTCCCCGCTGCCCCTGTTAACGTGATTTTGGGCGAAGTAACGTTTTTACATACCGTCGTTCCACCTGCAATCGTCGCCGTCGGCAACGGATTCACCGTCACCGTACTGGTAGCTGTCAAGCCCACAAGGCAATTGCTTTTGGCCACACTTACCAACGTAAGGGTTACATCTGCTGAGGGGTTATTGAGCGTGATGGCTTGATTGGCTCCCGTCAAAACCAACGTTTGGTCACCTGTCAGTCCAGTTAGCGTATATGTCAGGGTAGCACCGCTGGTTCCAATGACAGTAAAAGTAGCATTTACGCCTGCACAAACGGGACTGTTGTTATTAACAATTGTTGCGGTTGGCAACGGAGGATCTGCCAATACCTTTGAGGAAGCAAGAGGAATGCTACAACCCAGTGCCGAAAGCACAAAATTACTGTAGGTACCAGCCGTAAGTCCACTCAGGGTAAAACTATTTCCCCCAACATTCACACTTTTGGGGCTCGTAGTCGTCGAGGTGGTTGAAAAACTCAGTAAATAATTACTCCCATCGGGCAAATTAGTCGTCGTGAAGGCAATACTTCCTTGATTTCCGCCGCATGAGGTAGGATCCGTGGTACTTCCCGCTATCAGTGTACTGTTACAAACTAAGTAGCTAAAGGGCACGATAAAGTTACATCCTCCGTTGGTAATTTTGGCATAGAGCGTTCGTATCCCCGTCGAAAACGACGCCAAAGGATTAAAATTATTGGGTAAACTAAAAGTTCCCGCCGATTGGGTGGCCGCTTCATCCGTGTAAATATTGATGGAGCCGTTGTAAGACCCTCCGTAACTAAACATAGGGGTCGTGGGATGACTGTTAACAATAACGGACGAAGCAGAAGTATTAGTCACTACCCCTGAAAGTGTTCCGTAACGAAGTACGCCATCGTTGGTAAATGTTCCTTGATTATCCAACTCATTTACCACATACACCAATCCAGTATTGGTCAATGTTTTACTAACTAAATTTCTTAATTTACCCCTCATTACCCTCAATTCCCCGCACAGTTTATTAGCGAAAGTTGCGTCATTTTGTACACCATCTGTTCCCACATTACCATTGGCTCCAATCACTATTTTGCCTTCATTAGTGAAATTACCTGAAGATACATTGGACAAGCCAGACCTGTTACTCCCATCAAGAAAAATCTCGCCTCCCGCGTTGGCATTAAACGTCGCACTGTTTATGATAGCATAGAATCCAACTAATCCATTGGCTCCAATTGTTATGCTCCCCTCGTTAGTAAACGTACCATTGCCGTTTGATAATCCACTATTCGAAGTTCGGTCAATAGCAATTGTCCCCCCTGAATGATTGAGGAAACTACTTTGATTACTTATGCCAGTTGCGCCCGATGTGCTACTATTGGACCCGACTACAACCTTCCCAGCATTGGTAAAACTTCCAAAATTTTCCAATCCAATGCCCCCACTAGTAAATCGATCAACATAAATTTCTCCCCTTGCATTATTATTTACAACGGCATTAGCACTATTTGAGAAAGCACGGATACCACTTAGGTCATTGGCACCTATAACGACCTTTCCATCATTGGTAAAAGTACCTTTCCTGTGAGAAAAAGCAAACCTTGCGATTCCATCAATATAAATTTCTCCACCTGACTGGTTTGTCATACTACCGTCATTATCAACCCCAGTTGAGTTAGTTACATTATCAGCATCAATAACTATTTTCCCTGCATTGGTAAAAGTAGCAGTACTATTCGAAGTGTTATCTATGTTAAGCCCGGTACTTGAAAACTTATAAAGATAAATTTCTCCCCCATTTTTATTCTCAACAGCATTTGTAATTAATAGGCCGTTTGTTCCCACCGCTTTATTGCTTCCTACAAATACCTTACCTTCATTAACAAACAGCGCATCGAACGCATAAAGACCTGCACTGGTAGTTCCATCAATATAAATTTCCCCCCCTGACTTATTGGTAAACTTTCCAGGAGAGACGTCAGCGTCTTGTGTGTAGATACCATAAGAAACACTACTGCTCGATGGGTCTATGCGAATAACGCCACTGTTTTCAACTGTACCTAAATTTAAGAACGAAGCGGAAGGTGACGGAGATGGCCTACCTCCATCAATGGTAAGGCTTGCTCCACTTTCAATTGTCAATCGACCCCCAAGTTCTACTTGCACACTATTGGCTAACGCCACTGTTCCCGCCTTTATGATGGGAGAATTTACATCTGACGTATAACCAATAACCACCTCTTTGTTCGCAGTTGGAACACCACTTGGTGTCCAGTTTTCAGCTACATTCCAATCACGGCTGACACTGCCATTCCAATTCACTATCACCACTTGACTACGCAATAGCATGGGCATGAAGCATAAGAAGGGCACCAAAAAACGGTAAGTAAAAGTTTTCATAAAATTCGATGGGCATATTATATTTAAGTACTTATTACAAAATAGACATACTGCCCTCAAAATAGCTATTTTAGGGGGTGGACAACGGGGTGGACAATTTCCAATTACCTAATTATCAATGTATTAAAAAAATATCCTTCCCATATTAGACTCTTTGAGCAGCATCCTCAAAAAACTAAGCAGGGTCATTAAAGCTACGAGTCTAACTATACGTCTTTTCATAATGGTACGTTTAGACAGCCGAAGTAGTAGAGACTGATAATCAAAGCCACAAATAATAAAACAGGGGATAATGGAGACTTTAACGCTCCCCTACCCCCTGTTTAAATTTAGCGATAACGCAGATTACGCTTAGTGTACCTTTACTACTTTTAAAGTCGCTTGGTTTTCAGCCGTCGTCACCTTCAAGAAATACATCCCCGTCGGTAACGCACTCACGCCAAACTCCTCTTGGTGGGTGTTCGTTTCAGGAACAAAGTTACGGCACACTACCTCTCGACCCGTTGCATCAGTCAACGAAGTTTGCACCAACTGCCCCTTGCTATCTTGCACTTTCAAGCGAAGCATATGCGTGACTGGATTAGGCATAACGGTGGCGAAAGACACGCTATCAGTTATCTGTTTTCCGTTATCCGCCCCTTGCCCCTTGCCCTTTGCCACTTGCCCACTGCCAGTTGCCACTTGCCTCGCTGCGCCCACACCAATACCATCTTTCGACTGGATTCTAAACCAATATTCTTGATAGGCCAACACGTTCCCCTGCGGTTTTCTTGTAGAAGGATAGATGCTGCCCCACCCCTTTTGATCCCAGTAACGAATGCCTAATTTGTACAAACCCTTGGGTAACCCTGCATCATATACGTTACCTCCTGCACCGTTGTCTTGGTAAAATCCGTACGCGGGATGATTTTGGGCGTAAAGCTCCGTCCAACCCTCGCGGTTAGCGTACATAAAATATGGCGCGTTGTTCTCGTGCGTGTTAAAGGAACGAATCACCCCCATTTCGGGCGTCGCCAACATGTCGAAGGTCAACGAGCCATCCGTGCCCAAGGCGCAAGCATCCACGTTGATTGTCCAGTAACGAGGCGCTACCTTGTTGGCGTTTTCTACGTAGTACAACGTCGGATTTTGTTGCGTACTTTGTTCCAATTCAGGACCGCCATCGCGCGTGATAAACTGACTACTCCACGCCGCGCGGTCGTTTACTTTTACCGCCGACTTTGGCTGACCTACGTTGACCAACGTCACCACAAAAGCATTCCAGTACACATCCTTGCGAACACTTTCCACGCTTTGGCAACCACCCTCAAAAAGACACTTCGCCCAGTAGGTCTGCTTGGTTACGTTGCTAAACGAAACCTCAAAACTTGAAGCCGTTACCCCCGTATTCCAAAACGCCTGACTTCCTGCAGGACAGTTCGCCGAGATTTTTACCGTTGTTCCCATACAAACGATGTCTTGACTTGCCGTAATTGCAGGGGCTACCCCAACAGGTATCACTGTGTAAGTCACTACATTGCTCTTTTCACTTAAACAACCACCGCCCGCTTGGCAACGAGCGTAGTAAGACGTCGTTTCCGTCGGCGTTTGATTCGGCAAACTTGGTAAAGCCAAGTTTGTAACGGCATTGTACCAAATCGTCGTCAACGCACCGCAATTTGTTATCCCGCTAAACACCACGGGACTGCCACAACCAGTCGTTACGTTCAAACTCGCCACGGGGGCCGTCAACGAACTGCTCACGATTCGCAAACGCATCACTCCCGATTCTGTCTCCACACACGAAACTGTTCCGTCGGATTTGCGGCAACGTACGCGGTAATTGTGGGACTGGCCATCCACCAATTGCGTCGGAACCACACTGCTGTAATCGCCCCCGTCCACTGAATAAAGCAGCATTTCTCCCGAAGCACAAGTCGCATTGAACGTTAGCGTATTGCCTTCGATATTGCATACTTCTTTCGTCTCCCCTTCATTCACCGTCATGCCGTCGGCAATCATTGATACGTTCTGAGGAATCGATGCGCGGTAACTAATCGTCAATACAATCGGACTCGTGTACGTCACGGGACAGTTGACATCACAAGCTGCTTGGTAGCGGTGGGGTTGGTTATTGGACGGCTGGGAAATTGGTGCATTGGTTGACCAATCACTCCATGTACTGTTGCCAACTTGGCTACGCCAAACAGGTGACCCCGAAACGCATAAACCCGTAACATTAAACTGTAAACTGTTAACAGGATTGGCATCGGTGTCGCAAAGAACTGGGTTGTTACCTTCATTAAGCGTCTGTTGGAGCATCGACAGCGTAATTGTAGGTTTTCGGTGAATTTGAATCAACGCCGAAGAAGAATAAGCCTCACTGCATACGCCACTTTTCACCACTGCTCTGAAATAGGTGTCTGCCGCTAAGCTACCAATTGTTGCACTCGGCAATGTCGTTGCAGTCCAAGCTATATCAATTGGAGTGCTGAAATTAGCATCAGACGACTTTTGCCATTTCACCACACTTCCCGTTTGACCCGATAAACTCAAATCTGCTGGAGCTGTTCCCGAACATATCGTTTGAGCCGAACTCACCACGCCGCCCACACTTACTGGGTTGACTGTAATCTTTACTGTACTTGAAATCACTTCACTGCATACGCCACTTTTCACCACCGCCCTGAAATAGGTGTCTGTCGCTAAGCTGCCAATTGTTGCACTCGGCAATGTCGTTGCAGTCCAAGCTATATCAATTGGAGTGCTGAAATTAGCATCAGACGACTTTTGCCATTTTACCACACTTCCCGTTTGACCCGATAAACTCAAATCTGCTGGAGCTGTTCCCGAACATATCGTTTGGGCCGAACTCACCACGCCGCCCACACTTACTGGGTTGACTGTAATCTTTACTGTACTTGAAATCGCTTCACTACATACGCCACTATTCACCACCGCTCTGAAATAGGTGTCTGCCGCTAAGCTGCCAATTGTTGCACTCGGCAATGTCGTTGCAGTCCAAGCTATATCAATTGGAGTGCTGAAATTAGCATCAGACGACTTTTGCCATTTCACCACACTTCCCGTTTGGCCTGATAAACTCAAATCTGCTGGAGCTGTTCCCGAACATATCGTTTGGGCCGAACTCACCACGCCGCCCACACTCACAGGGTTAACCGTTACCGACCCTGTAATAGTGCTGGATTCACAGCTGGTAGTCGCATTTTTTACCGTGAGGACAAAAGAAATCGAACTCTCCGAAGTTGGACTGCTCAGCGTGACCGTAATGGGATTCGACAAATTGCCATCACTAACCGCGACAATACCCGTTCCAGAAATCGAATACTTGTTTGGCGACCCCGTTTCATTACCATAAGGTATCGTAAAACTCGTAGCCCCCGCACAAACGACTGGAATTGCACTCAACGCAAGCGCTGGCTTAGCAGGGTCTTGAAGGCTAGCCGTGGCAGCCTGGCTAACACATGAGCCATACGTAGCTACAATATCTGTATAATTACCTGTCCCCAAAGACGTTAATGTAATCACTCCGTTACTATTTGAGGTAAAGTTAGTCGCCGAAACCGCCGTATTATCCTTTTTGTAAGCAACCGAATAAAGGGTATTGCTCATAAATCCACCCAATGTAATACTACCGTTTGAGCCACCACAAGTAGTGGGATTGGAGGTTCCCACCGTGGGTAAAATTGCCGTAGGAACTGATTGATACTCGTACGCACCTAAATCTATTACACCTACTTTGCGCGGATTACCATCTAAATCAATCGTAACAGTGTTATCAGTATTGCTTCCTGCATTAATGGCAGGTGAGCAGGCTTGCAGGCGCAAATCTCCCGATGTACCAAGCCCTACCGCAGGCTGACCGACAAACAGCGGGTCTTCCGTACCTTGGAAGCCTCCGACCACCAAGCCTTTGACCAAGGTATTTGTGTAAATAGCAGTACTACTCTCATCCTTATATATTTCACTGCTATTACCCCATAAAATACAGTTCTTAAAACTCGGATAAGAGTTCATTATACAACTTACCGCTCCCCCTCCATTATTGTTTGCTCTATTACCCGAGAAACTACAATTTACAACGCTTGGAGAAGCCTCAATGTTATTCATTGCCCCACCAAATCTAGCCTGATTTCCTATAAAAACACAATTGATTAAATTAGTAGAGGATTTTAAGTTATATATTCCACCTCCAAAATTTGCTTCGTTTTCAAAGAAAGTACAGTTAATGATGGTCGGTGAGCCCGCCTCATAGTTACATATTCCGCCACCATAAGCATTTATTATAATAAATTGGCCATTGGCATTACCTCCAGTGATGGTAAAGCCATCAAGCACTGACGTACTGCTCAATCCATTACCAAAATTTAAAACAACATTATAACTGTTATTTTCAATATCATCATCCCCTTGATGCTCACCACTCAATACAGTGGCATTTGTTCTCCAATTACGGTCATTTAGAGTTGTTTCTCCCCCTGCAAAACCTCCGTAAATGGCTACCCCGCTTTTCATTTTAAAAGAAGTAGCCCGTATATTACTAGGGTTTAAAGTACCATCAGCTGCTCTTATTGGTTTGTAGGTACCAGCTGCTACCCATACTTGCTGTACCCCATCAGCATTAATCATCGCTTGCAAATCCGACGAAGCAGTAGCCCACGACAGGCCGTCGCCCATACCATCTACCTTTACATAGCGGACGGTTTGAGCATGACTTCCAAAAGTCAGCATTAGTCCTAAAACAAAAAAAAAGAGTGCAAGGGTCTTGCAGTAGAATCGGTTCATGGTACAGAATAGAAAAGCGTTAATGGTGAGAATGAGTTAAGGTCATCATCATAAAATAGTACTCCCTTTCTCACAAGTGCTATTTTAGCTGGTGGACAATTTGGTGGACAATTCACAACAACCTATTTTTCAGTATGTTAAAAACACAAACTCGGCTACTAAGAGGTGCTCTAATAAGCAAAGTGGGCGCAAAGCCAATCCCTTTACGTCCTCCAGTGTCTTACTTTCCCCTCTTAATCATTGCCTCAAACAGCTACTTCTTACATCAATGAAGGGTATTTTTTACGTAGCCAATAACGCGTTTTTTTACCGAATCGGCCGAAATCCCCAGCATGGTTCCTTTTACTTTATCGGCCAAATTAAGCTTATCTAAGGCCGCTAAACGTACTTCCGCTGCCGTCAAATCAGGATATTTTTTGTTTAGTTCTAGAAAGAAATGCGGAAATACCTGTTCAAAAACGACACATTATGAATATTTCTTGTATTTATCAATTGCCAAAAAGGCAGCAAACCATTTTTTTGGCATTTTTCCATTTAATTATCAAACAAATAACCAAAAACTAATTTTTTAAAATCTTAGTCAATCATTTCATTTATTACCAAAACGCTAATTTTCGAAACCGTTATTAATGGTTTCAATAATAGAATAGGGATAAAAGAGAACCCTTTTCTCCCTTATCCCTATCATTATTTGAGCCGAAACTAGCTCGATTTTAATGTACCTTTACAACTCTCAATGTTTCCTGCTTATTCTCGAATCGTACTTGCATAAAATAGACTCCCGTTGGTAATTCACTCACGTCAAACTCCTCTTGGTGGGTGTTCGTTTCAGGAACAAAGTTACGGCACACTACCTCTCGACCCGTTGCATCCATCAACGTAGTTTGCACCACTTGCCCTTTGCTATCTTGCACTTTCAAGCGAAGCGTATGCGTGACTGGATTAGGCATAACGGTCGCGAAGGCTCCGTTATCCGTTAGCTGTTTTCCGTTATCTGACCCTTGCCATTTGCCATTTGCCTCTTCGCTCTCCGCTGACCTCGCTGCTCCAACGCCTACCCCATCTTTCGATTGGATACGGAACCAGTATTCTTGGTAGGCCAGCACGTTACCTTGCGGTTGACGCGTTGCAGGATAGATGCTGCCCCAACCTTTTTGGTCCCAATATCGAATGCCTAATTTGTACAAACCTTTGGGTAACCCTAAATCATATACGTTACCTCCTGCACCGTTGTCTTGGTAAAATCCGTACGCGGGATGATTTTGGGCGTAAAGCTCCGTCCAACCCTCGCGGTTAGCGTACATAAAATATGGCGCGTTGTTCTCGTGCGTATTGAACGAACGAATCACCCCCATTTCGGGCGTGGCCAACATGTCGAAAGTCAATGAGCCATCCGTGCTTAATCCACACGCTTCTACGTTGATTGTCCAGTAACGAGGGGCTACTTTGTTGGTGTTTTCTACGTAATACAACGTAGGATTTTGTTGCGTGCTTTGTTCCAATTCAGGCCCACCGTCCCGCGTGATGAATTGACTCGCCCACGCCGCGCGGTCGTTGGTTTTTATCGCTGACTTCGTCTGACCTACGTTGACCAACGTCACCACAAAAGCATTCCAGTACACATCCTTGCGAACACTTTCTGCACTTTGACAACCACCTTCAAAAAGACACTTCGCCCAGTAACTCTGCTTGGTCACGTTGCTGAACGACACCTCAAAACTTGAAGCCGTTACCCCCGTGTTCCAAAACGTTTGACTTCCTACAGGACAGTTCGCCGAGATTTTTACCGTTGTTCCCGTACAAACGATGTCTTGACTTGCCGTAATTGCAGGGGCTACCCCAACAGGTATTACAGTGTAAGTCACCATGTTGCTCTTTTCACTTAAACAACCGCCTCCCGCTTGGCAACGAGCGTAGTAAGACGTTGTTTCCGTCGGCGTTTGATTCGGCAAATTTGGTAAAGCTACGTTTGTAATGGCATTGTACCAAACAGTCGTCAACGCACCACAATTTGTTCTCCCGCTAAACGCCACGGGATTGCCACAGCCGCTCGTCACGTTCAAACTCGCCACAGGGGCCGTCAACGAACTGCTCACGATTCGCAAACGCATCACTCCCGATTCTGTCTCCACACACGACACTGTTCCGTCTGACTTGCGGCAACGTACGCGATAATTGTGGTACTGACCATCCACCAACTGCGTTGGGACAGCACTGCCATACTCACCCCCATCCACTGAATAAAGAAGGATTTCTCCAATACCACAAGTCGCATTGAACGTTAGCGCGTTTCCTTCGATATTGCATACTTCTTTCGTCTCCCCTTCATTCACCGTCATGCCGTCGGCAATCATTGATACGTTCTGAGGAATCGATGCGCGGTAACTAATCGTCAATACAATCGGACTCGTGTACGTCACGGGACAGTTGACATCGCAAGCCGCTTGGTAGCGGTGGGGTTGGTTATTGGACGGCTGGGAAACTGGTGCACTGGGTGACCAATCACTCCACGCGCCACTGCCCACTTGTAACCGCCAAACGGGACTTCCAACTATACATGCACCCGAAACCGTAAACTGTAAACCGTTCACAGGATTCGCATCAATGTCACACAAAACTTGTGAATTGCCTTCATTCAAGGTTTGTTGTAACGTAGTCAGCGTAATCGTAGGCTTACCCTGCACTTTAACTTCCACACTGCCCATTTGTTCTTGGCTACAAGCCGTCGAGGAACTTTCTGAGACACTTACCAAACTATACACAAACGTCCCCGCTGTTTCCGTTGGAGCTGTTACCGTCACGCTGTTACCACTCGTGGTTGTCACCGTTTGTGGCGCTCCATCGTTAATTTTGTAAGTAAAGGTATAAGGCGCCGTCGCATTTGCCCCCGTGAACGTAATCATAGGTGAAGCACTGTTTTGACATACCGTCGTTGTGCCACTCACTGAGGCCGTTGGAAGTGAATTGACTACCACATTCATTGTGGTAGATACTGCACATTGGCCATGTGTAGGGGTAAATGTATATGTTGTCGAACCTGCATTTACTGTATTAATCGCTGCATCCCACGTCCCTGCGATGCTGTTGGTTGAAACAGTAGGTAAAATTGCTGGTGTTTCACCTTGGCAATAAGGCCCTAACTGCGTGAATGTCGGAGTTGCCGATGAGCTAACTTGCACCATCATGGTGGCCGTCGTCGCACATTGCCCTGGTGTTGGGCTAAACGTATAGGTAGTTGTACCAACCGCTGCTGTACTAATTGGTGCATTCCAAGTTCCCGTTATACTGTTTAATGAGGTCAATGGAAGTATCCCAGGTGAAGCCATTGGGCAGTAAGGCCCTAGCTGTGAAAACGTTGGAGTCACTGGTAAATTCACCGTCACGCTGCTCGTCGTCGCACTGCATCCTGATGCTGTTTCCGTAAATGTAAACGTCACACTCCCTGCTGCTACACCCGTTACAACTCCTGCATTTATCACCGTTGCTTTGCCATCGTCACTGCTTGTCCATGTCCCTCCACTGGTTGGACTTAAGGTAATTGTTGAACCAATACAAACGCTCGTCGATGGCGCACTCACCGTAGGCAACGCTTTCACCGTCACGCTGCTCGTCGTCGCGCTGCATCCTGATGCTGTTTCCATAAAAGTAAACGTCACACTCCCTGCCGCTACACCCGTTACAACTCCTGCATTCGTTACCGTCGCTTTTGTATCATCACTGCTTGTCCATGTCCCTCCACTGGTTGGACTTAAAGTAATTGTTGAACCAATACACACACTCGTCGATGGTGTACTCACCGTGGGTAATGCCTTCACCGTCACGCTACTCGTCGTCGCGCTGCATCCTGATGCTGTTTCCGTAAAGGTAAACGTCACACTCCCTGCTGCTACGCCCGTCACTACACCTGCGTTGGTTACCGTGGCTTTTGTATCGTCGCTGCTTGTCCAAGTACCGTCGCTGACTGGACTTAAAGTAATTGTTGAACCAATACACACACTCGTCGATGGTGTACTCACCGTAGGTAATGCCTTAACCGTTACGCTGCTCGTCGTAGCGCTGCACCCTGATGCTGTTTCCGTAAAAGTAAACGTCACACTGCCTGCCGCTACACCCGTTACAACTCCTGCATTTGTCACCGTTGCTTTGCCATCGTCGCTACTTGTCCACGTTCCTCCGCTGGTTGGGCTTAAAGTTAGGGTTGAACCCACACACACACTCGTTGATGGTGCACTCACTGTGGGCAACGCTTTCACCGTCACGCTACTCGTCGTCGCGCTGCATCCTGATGCTGTTTCCGTAAATGTAAACGTCACACTCCCTGCTGCTACGCCCGTCACTACACCTGCGTTGGTTACCGTGGCTTTCGTATCGTCGCTGCTTGTCCACGATCCTCCGCTGACTGGACTTAAAGTAATTGTCGAACCAATGCACACGCTCGTCGATGGTGCACTCACCGTGGGCAACGCTTTCACCGTCACGCTGCTCGTCGTGGCGCTGCACCCTGATGCTGTTTCTGTAAAGGTAAACGTCACACTGCCTGCTGCTACACCCGTTATAACTCCTTCGTTTGTCACCGTTGCTTTGCCATCGTCGCTGCTTGTCCATGTGCCGCCGCTGACTGGACTTAAAGTAATTGTTGAACCAATACACACACTCGTCGATGGCACACTCACCGTAGGTTTCGCTTTCACCGTCACGCTACTCGTCGTGGCGCTGCATCCCGATGCTATTTCCGTAAAAGTAAACGTCACACTCCCAGCTGCTACACCCGTTACAACTCCTGCGTTGGTTACTGTCGCTTTCGTATCGTCGCTACTTGTCCACGTGCCGCCGCTGGTTGGACTTAAAGTAATTGTTGAACCAACACACACACTCGTCGATGGTGTACTCACCGTAGGTTGAGCATTGATTGAAACATTGACCGTTGTTGATGTACTTTGGCAAAAGTCACAGTTATATCTTACCGTCAGAGTGTAAGTTCCCGCTTTGGCAGCAGTTACATTTGTCAATTGAGGGTTTTGAGCCGTTGAA
This sequence comes from Runella sp. SP2, assembly GCF_003711225.1. Lineage (NCBI taxonomy): Bacteria > Pseudomonadati > Bacteroidota > Cytophagia > Cytophagales > Spirosomataceae > Runella > Runella sp. SP2. Next base: position 3,531,383 of record NZ_CP031030.1, read on the forward strand.
GTAAAACCATCTGGACCAGACCAGCTATAAGAAACATCCGTCAACGTACTATTACTTTCAACTCCTCCCGTCAAGTTTAAAGTCCCACCTACACAAACTCCCGTATTGGCACTTGCAGTAGGTTTGGGAGTGATAGGTGTATCCGAACCTTGTACCCAAACGGAATAACTTCGGGCAGGCAATTCGATATAAATTTGCCCACTAGCATTGACTTGAGCATACGGGAACGACGACCTTCTGAGCATATCCGTAAATCGAGTGCCTGTAGCAATAGCCCCGCCTCGGGTATTGATAGGGTGATCTACTTTTAAAGGAGAATCGCTAAAGTTAATCGCTACGATAATGTCTTTATTAGTACTACTAGGCCCCTGCAATTGATAAATCAACGCTTTATCCGTTGAACCCGATGAATAATTTCCTGAATAACCGCTGCCGCTTGCATTCAAGCGGGTCAAACTTGGAGAACCAAAAATATACTTTTTGTGCACATCCATCAACGCATCGATTTCGCATTTCATGGGGGTTAATGTAGTTGGCATGTAACTGCGATAGTGCGCAGAAGAGGCAGCAGGATACCCGTAGTAATCATCGTAATAAACGGTAGGAATTCCAATCTGATTATTTGTCAAAAGATAGGTATATGCCAACATAGGGTCGTACCAAACCAACGCCCCGCCATCGTTGGCTCCGTAGTTATTTCTAAAATCGTGGTTATTCAAAAACGTAACAACGTTATTGGAACTCAAATAACCTCCCCCCACTAAACCCGATGTATAAATTTGACGAACATCGCCTGCGCTCAAGCGGTTGTTGGTAAAATTGCGGAGAGTTTCGCGGAGGGTAAAATCAAAGACGCGGGGCTGAGTAGAAGCTGGCAAACTCGAATTAAAACCATTGTTATAGACATCCCTTATCCATCCTTGTAACACCGACGGGTTGGCATCGTAATATTCGCCAATTACCATACTAGGGACGTTTCCAGAGGCATTGAGTTGGTTGAGCATATTCCCAAAAAACGACGGATCAAAGTGTTTAACAGCATCCATACGAATGGATTTAATGCCTAAATTGGTAAAATTCCATTTGGTCCAATCAATGAGTGCATTCGTCGTTTTGGTCTGCAAATGGTCATAATCGTAGAAATAATCCATGCTGTTTTGGCTCCAATCGGGGCATAAACAATCAACGTTCCAGTTGCCCGTAGTTCCCGTCATTACTGGGTTATAATTGGGGCGGAAGTAATCCCAGTTCATGCTTCCCAGCCCACTCGGCATGTTTGAAAAGTCGGTATAAGTATGGTATTCAACCACGTCGTTATAGACATTAGCTACATTTTCCGCAGCCGTTCCGCCACTTTTTCCTACCAAGTCGGTGGTACCATTCCATACTTTCCAAATCCTCTGGTCGGCATATCCATTGGTATTGACCATATAGATAATCAACTGATCCCCAGCGGCATTAAAATCGGCAGTGGTTATCGTCACTTTAAATTCATCAGAATCGCCATTATTGTCAATGGTTGTTTCGTAATTTCTTCCCAAATCAACAGTAAATGCTCCCGTTTGTTCAGTTGCTACACCATCGGGCGAAAGCAACGGACTCCATCGGCTTCCCCCTTTGGAAGCCGTAGTTGCGTAAAACATGTACTTTGAGCCACTGTACGTTCCTGAACGGGAATTGATATTGATGTAATAATCTCCTGCTCCATTCCCAGAAGTTCCTCCTAACGGAATCACTACATGATAACGGTCAGACGGATATGGCTTTTTCGCCCCTCCCGCCTTATATTGAATGTACTCCTCAACTGCGGGATTTTTCTCCGCCGACCCTCCATCTCGGTGGTTGTAGATAAAATCTCCCATGGGGTCGATGCCTTGGTTATTTAACTCCGTAATCATGGCTCTAATTTGAGCAGGAGTTCCCATTCCAGTAGTTTCGCCCATGTACAAATCACGAGGGTCATAGCCCGAACTGTACGCTCCTTTGCCATAGTGACCAGGGAACCAAAGGTGCGTAAAGCCTGCTTTTTTGAGGCAAGCGGCTTTCAAACGGAGCGTATCTGCCCACGTAAAACCTGCCCCTGCTTTGGGGAAATCGTAATTGAAACCTTGCATCAAAAAGGTGGCTGTCGCAGGTGCCGAAAATGCCACAGGGTTGTTTGAATACGTTGCTTCACAACCGCTTGCATTGCGTACTTTGACAGCATATGCCCCACAGCCTAAACCCGAAAACGTATTGCTTACTTGGTAGCTTGTCCCTCCATTGATGGAGTATTCGGTAGCCCCCGAAGCAGTAATCGTAATAGTTCCTCCGCTGCAATTGACGGGTAATGTCGTCGATACGTTGGAGACAGAGGGAGAGCTTGGTTGAGGATTGACATTTACCGTAGTCGCTGTCGATACACACCCCGCCCCCGAACTCTTTACTTTTAATAAATAGGAATTGGGTGAAAGACCCGTAAGTACATTGGTAGCACCAAAGGTTGTACCGTTGTCAAAACTATACAAAACACCACTTGAAGGTGCCGTAATCGTGATACTTCCCGTCGAAGTAGTACAAGTAGGCTGCGTCACTGATGCTGTTGGGTTGGCAGGTGTCTCTTCTACTGTTATGGTAATTTCATTGCTGGTTGCCGTGGTAGGACTCGCACAAGCATCGTTGCTGGTCATCACCACTTTTATTTTATCACCATTTACCAAATTGTTGGGGGCAAACGAACTCCCCGTAGAGACATCAGCATCGTTTTTTTTCCATTGGTAACTGGGCGAACCTCCGCCATTGGTCGGTGTGGGTGTAAATGTAACTACTGTCCCCGAACAAATCGTTGTAGTAGAAGCACTTATCGAAACAGAAGGAGTTACACTACTTGTGATGGTTACAGTCACCAAGGTACGGTTGCTTTCACAGCCATTGATTGTTTGTGAAGCATAATAATTGGTAGAAGATAAGGCGGTCGTAGTGGCCAATAAATTTCCGTTGGTAGCAGCATCATACCATTTTATCGATGTACCTGTTGCAGCAAGGTTTGCGACGGTTGGGTTGCTCGCCGAGCAAAAAGACTGTGGTGTCGTCGCCGTTGGAGCAGGCGAAACGCAGGTAGTGTAGGAATAATTTGAGCCCGAATTATCATTGTAGCGCAATGCCGAAAGAGTTTTATTTCCCTCAGAATCGGATGATAATTGACTTAACGTACGAGTTGAAGTAAAAGCATAGTACCAAACTGTTGTATTATTGGGCTGTGCTGGAATAGTGGCTGAATAACTTGTCCCAGAACCAGTTGCCTCAACGATTGACGTACTCCCCGAGAAGTCATTTACCCCTGTCTTATAACGAACAAAAACCTTTTCTTCGGGTGAAATTGCACTCGAAGTTGTGATTTGAACTGTCCCTGACCCATCATTAACAGGGGTAGTAGCTACTGAATTAATGGAAATGGGTGCAGCCGAGGTAAGTCCGACGTAAAATTTGGCGTTGGTGGCGGTATATCCTGCATCATTGAAAACAAAAGTATAATACCCTGCTGTACTCATATTCAGCCCCATATCTTGTCCAGAATTATAAGCCGAAAAATTATTAATAGCATTTAATGCCCCTTGCCCCACACCCGAAAAAGTCCATTTGTTTTGAAAACGATTCCCCGATGGGCCCGAAATAAAGAGGAAGCCCTCCCCTCCACCGCCCGTCATATTTAAGGGGGTGATATTTCCTCCCGTTGGCTGGACGTTGATTGTCGTGGCCCATTGCCCACGGCCGTCGGTAGGAGTGCCTGTTGAGGTCGAAACTCGACGGAACGACATGGTTCGATAATCAGAATTGTAGGGCGTAGTAGCGTATCCATTAAATTTCCCTACTACTTGCACTGGCTCGCCAGAAGAGATATTTTGAGCAAAAAGAACTTGCGAAATACCAATCAATGCGATTACTGACAACAACAAAAACTTACGCCACTGCTGCTTAAAGCGTAGTAATATACTCATGATAGGATAGGTTTGAAGTGGTGATGAAAAGAAAAAAATTTGACACAAAATTCTATCTTAATTTTTTTTCAAAAAAATAGTATTTTTTCAATAATTTATCCTGTATTACCCTTTTACTAGAGCAATTTCAACACTTATTGTTAACACACTATTTATATACTAAAAACCCTAATAAGCTTACTAACAAACATACTATTAGAAACAAAAACCATTTCAACCTCCTAAGTAGTCATATCACAGAAAAACCCCCTCCGTATTAGTCGGAGAGGGCTTTTTGTTATACTATGTCTCAAAATTATAACTTCACCACTTTCAGCGTTGCTTGCTTTGTTTCGGTTACTACCTTCAAGAAAAACATACCCGTCGGCAAGTCACTTACCCCAAACTCTTCTTGGTGGGTATTGGTTTCGGGTACAAATTGGCGATGGAGCACCTCACGACCCACAGCATCCGTCAGCGAAGCTTGCACCTCTTGCCCCTTGCTATCTTGAATTTTTAAGCGCAAAACGTTTGTGACTGGATTGGGCAGAACTATGGCGAAAGACCCGTTAGCGGACTCAACAGTTGCCCCTTGCTTTTTGCCTCTTCGCTATCCGCTACCCTCGCGGCGCCTACGCCTACCCCATCACGCGACTGGATTCTAAACCAATATTCTTGATACGCCAACACGTTCCCCTGCGGTTTTCTTGTAGAAGGATAGATGCTTCCCCAGCCTTTTTGGTCCCAATATCGAACACCTAACTTATACAAGCCTTTGGGTAAACCTGTGTTATATCCATTTAGCATAGATACATTCTACGAGCGGACAAGGCATCAAAAACCATAAAACAGTGACTTTCAACTATATAAATCGCCAACTCACACTACAAATCTGTATTCCCTTCTAGTATTGAAGGGAATTTTTTTCGAAGTCGATAACGCGTTTTTTTGACAGAATCAGCCGAGATGCCCAACATGGTTCCCTTTACTTTATCAGTAAGATTGAGCTTATCTAAGGCACACAGCCGAACTTCTGCCGCCGTTAAATCAGGATATTTTTTATTTAAATCAAAAAAGAAATAGGGAAACACTTGTTCATAAAGCGCCTTAAAGCTTTGCCAGTCTTCTTCGGTAAGTAGTACACTTTGTTGCAGGTTTTCAAGGGTTTTCCCCACCTCAAAATTCATTTCTGGGCGTTGATTATTTCTTTCAAACTGCGTCGAAAATTTTTCAATGAGCTCATTTTTTTCCTTAATGTTGACCAAATATTGCTCCAGTTGCTGATTGGCATGATCAAGCATTTCTTCTGCTCGCTGGCGTTTTTCCATTTGAAGGCGCTTTTCTTGTTTTTGACGCTCGTTAAGCCAATACACCACGCCCAAAAACACCACAATAAGCCCAAAAATAATCACGTTGCGAAGCATACGTTCATTGGTTACTTCTACTTGTAAAGTCCTCCGTTCATTGATGTATTTTTCGGCTTGCAAACTACTTTCCAACACCACCACTTTTTTATAATCCAGCTTCACCTTCAGCGTGTCTTTTAGGGCCAACAATGAATCTTTGAAGGTACTTGCCAAGCTAAAGTTTTTCATCTTGGCATGGTACAAAGCCAGCGTTTCAAATCGAATCAAATCATAGGTTGGGTACGTCCAGTACGGCATAACTAACGCAGGCGGAGCAATGTATGCCTTGGCCTTATCCACCGAATCAAGCATAAGGAGGGCATTGGCAATGTATAATCGGCTGATGGCCGCATTTTCTGGTATGGCTTTTTCATTTACTTTGGCTTCTTCGTACAGGTAGGGAAGCGCCTCTTTGTACTTACCCATCAGCCTCAGTAAATTACCCAAATTCCCCCGAATCAGTACTTCGTAATTGACGTTTTTTTTCGCTTTTGCCGCTACAACGCCCTCTCTAAATGCCTTTTCAGCTTTCTCGTATTGCTTCATTTTGAGGTAACAGAGCCCCAAGTTATTATAAATACCCATGGGCGAAAACACCGCACTGGGAGGTTCTTTGAGCGCAATCTGGCAGTGCAAAGCCGCCATTTTATAGTCTTCAAAGAAGTAGTAAATGGCAAAAAAACCAATATAATAGTAAATGCTGTGCGGAAATTTACCAAAATACGTCTCTTCGAGCAGCTTTCGAGCTTTAAACAACAGCGGAAGCCCCGTGCTATAATCTTTGTTGTTAAACGCCACCCATCCGCGCCAAAAGAACGAATAAGCTTTCAAATCATCGTAAGGCGTAGTTTGGGTAATTTTTTCTAGTTTCTTGGTATAGCTATTTTTTTCTTCCTTCGTTGGGGCGATTTCTTCACTTAAACGCAATTTAAGAAAATCAAGATAAGCCAACGACCGTTCGTCTCGTTCTTCTTTTGCCACTTTTTGAATACTATCCAATTCTGACTTATAGCGGCTTACCTGAGTATCAGCGCCAAATTGAAACGAAAAGTCAATCAAATAGTGTACACGCTTCTCGCTTGCAGAAAAAACTTCTTGGCCATGCAATTTCATCGCACCTCCTCCAGCAATCCAATAAACTGCAATTACAAGCAAGATTCTATATAACATACTATTTTGGGTTATGGAATTCCAAAAATAGCATACATACGATAAGTGAACACTAATTATCCATAAAAATCTAGTCCATTTTTTGAATCATCCTAAAAAAACACTTTTAGGACTATTTTTCTCTTCTAAAATGCAAAAACGGGGATAAAAGCGAACCTTTGTTCTCTCTTACCCCCGTTTCTATTTTGGGCTAAAATTAGCGTTGGTCTAGTGCACTTTTACTACTTTCAACGTCGCTTGTTTGTCAGGCGTTAGTATCTGCAAGAAATACATACCCGTCGGCAATTCACTTACCCCAAACTCTTCTTGATGCGTGTTCGTTTCGGGCACAAATTGACGACGCAACACCTCACGGCCTGTAGCATCAGTCAACGAAGTTTGCACTACTTGACCTTTACTTTCTTGCACTCTCAAGCGAAGCACTTTGGTGACGGGGTTGGGTAGAACTGTGGCAAACTCTAAAGCAGAATGCTGCCCACCCTCAACAGTAAACGGTAAACCCGAAACTCTCGCAGCGCCCACACCAATGCCATCTTTCGACTGGATTCTGAACCAGTATTCTTGATAAGCCAACACGTTGCCTTGCGGTTTACGCGTCGAGGGGTAAATACTGCCCCAGCCTTTCATATCCCAATAGCGAATGCCTAATTTATACAAGCCCTTGGGAAAGCCTTCGTCATAGACGTTGCCACCTGCCCCGTTCGATTCATAAAAACCATAAAGCGGATGATTCTGAGCGTATAACTCCGTATATCCTGAACGGTTGGCAAACATAAAATACGGAGCACTGTTTTCGTGGGTATTGTAAGAACGTACCACGCCTGTTTCGGGAACGGCTAACAAATCATACGTCAATGAGCCACTCTCGCCCAACGAACACGCATCCACGTGAATTGTCCAGTAACGGGGAGCAGTCTTGTTCAAGTTCTCTGAAAAATACAAGGTCGGATTCTCTTGCGTACTTTGATCTAAACTTGGACCACCATCTGGCGTCACAAATTGATTGGCCCAAGCGCTACGACTATTCGTCTTTATACCCGACTTTGACTCTCCAATGTTGATAATCGTCAACTCAAACGCCTTCCACATTACTTCCTTTGTTGCGCTTACACTACTCTGACAACCATTCGCATACACACATCGTACCGAATAGCTCTGCTTGGTCACATTCGCAAAAGATACCACAAAGCTAGGCTCTGTCACACCTGTGTTCCACAAGGCACTCGACCCTGCTGGGCAGCTTGTGGATACTGTTACATCCACACCCGTACATACTACGTCGGCGCTTACCACTACCACTGGCACTTCACTCACCGAAGCCACCGTGTAAGTCACCACATTACTCTTTGCACTCATGCAACCACCAGTAGCCTGACAACGAACATAATAGGATGTCGTTTCACTCGGTGTTTGGCTTGGTAAACCTGCTAATGCTTCGTTTGTTGCGGCATTGTACCAAATTGTACTCATCGACCCGCAATTTGAGGTACCAATAAAACTTGTTGCCAAACCACAACCACTCGTCACATTTAAACTCGCCAATGGCACCATCGACATATTCGTTAAGCGAATACGCATCACCCCAGATTCCGTCTCCACGCACGAAGCTGTTCCGTCCGATTTGCGACAACGTACGCGGTAATTGTGGTACTGGCCATCCACCAACTGCGTTGGAGTCACACTGCCGTAATCACCACCATCCACCGAATAAAGCAATACCTCTCCCACACCGCAGGTCGCATTGAACGTTAGCACGTTGCCCTCGATATTACATATATCTTTCGTCTCACCTGCATTCACACTCACTCCATCCGCTACCAACAACACATTTTGGGGTGTTGATGCGCGGTAATTAATCGTCAATTCAATCGGACTCGTGTACGTGCTTGGACAACTTGCATCGCACGCCGCTTGGTAGCGGTGGGGTTGGTTATTGGATGGCTGGGCAACTGGGGCTGTCGTTGACCAGTCGCTCCATGTACCACTACCTACTTGCACTCGCCAGACGGGATTTCCCACCACGCACAAACCCGAAACCGTAAACTGTAAACCGTTAACGGGATTTGCATCCGTATCGCAGAACGTCTGGCTGTTGCCTTCATTCAAGGTTTGTTGGAGCGTTGACAAAGTAATCACTGGTTTGGTCTGAACCTGCACCACCGCGCTGCCACTCTGAGATTGTGAGCAGTTCACATCGCTCACACTTACCAACGTATAATTATATACGCCTTCTGCGCTACTCGATTGACTCACCGTCGCAGTCGAACTACCGCCTGTCGTCGTCACGGTCTGTACTGTTCCTCCGTTCAACTGATAGCTGAACGTGTAGGGGGCTGTTCCGTTGCTCCCTGTAAACGTTAGTGTTGACCCTGCCCCACCTTTACAAGCGGTAGTCGTGCCACTTATCGTCGCCAAGGGCAACGGGTAAGACGCCACTTGTGCAGTGCCCGTCATACCTAAGGTACAGTTCGTCGTTGCGTTCGTTGCTATCACCCTGTACGTGCCAGCTACCATTTGTAAACCAAATGACAAGGCTGAACCTGTACCTGACAATGAACTACCTACCACAGTGCTTCCCTGCATGAGTTGGTAATTAATGCCTGTCGAGGAACTACTTAAACCAACCAATACCCCTGTTCCGCCTTGACAGTAGCTACCTCCTCCTGTCACTGTAAAGGCAGTAGGTAATACGTCGATACTTACCGTCACCGAACCTGTCATGCTCGACACACAACTGCCCATCGCCGTGGTAGCTTCTACAGTGTAAGTGCCTGCTCCCGTCTGATTGCCAAACGAAAAAGCACTGCCCGTACCTACCATCACACTACCTACGTTGCTACCATCTTTTTTCAATTGGTAATTTACCCCCGTTTGGGAATTGGATAAACCCACCGCTACTCCTACACCATCTGCGCAATAAGAGCCGCCACCTGTCACGTTGTACGCCGTCGGTAAACTAATCACTGTTACCACTGCATTACCACTCATCGTGGCCGCACAACCGCCCGTGGCCGTCGTGGCTTCTACTGTGTAGGTGCCCGCTCCCGTTTGATTCCCAAACGGTAACGCACTACCCGTGCCCGCTACCGTACTGCCGACGTTACTGCCATCTTTCTTCAATTGATAATTAACTCCCGTTTGCGAATTTGATAAACCAACCGCTACACCTGTGCCACTAGAACAATAGCTGCCTCCTCCTGTGACTGCAAATGTTGTTGGTAAAGCTATGACACTTACAACTGCATTGCCTCCCATGGTCGAAGTACAACCTCCTGTTGCTGTGGTTGCTACTACAGTATAAGTACCTGCTTCTGTTTGGTTACCAAAAGAAATAACATTACCCGTTCCTGCTACCGAACTTCCCACATTATTACCACCTTTCTTCAATTGGTAATTCACCCCCGTTTGGGAACTCGCTAAACCAACTTCAGAACCTGCACTGCCTGCACAATATGGACCGCCGCCTGTGACGTTAAACGAACTTGGTAAACTAATCACCGTTACCACTGCATTACCACTCATCGTGGCCGCACAACCGCCTGCCGTAGTCGTGGCTTCTACTGTGTAGGTGCCCGCTCCCGTTTGATTCCCAAACGGTAACGCACTACCCGTGCCCGCTACCAAACTGCCGACATTGCTGCCGTCTTTCTTCAATTGATAATTAACGCCCGTTTCTGAATTTGATAACCCAACCGCTGCACCTGTGCCACCTGCACAATATGAGCCTCCGCCTGTCACGTTGTACGCCGTCGGTAAACTAATCACCGTTACCGTCACACTCCCCGTCATGGTCGCCGTGCAACCACCTGTCGTAGTCATGGCTTCTACTGTGTAGGTGCCTGCTCCCGTTTGATTCCCAAACGGTAACGCACTACCCGTGCCTGCTACCGCACTGCCGACGTTGCTGCCGTCTTTCTTCAATTGATAATTAACGCCCGTTTCTGAATTTGATAACCCAACCGCTGCACCTGTGCCACCTGCACAATATGAGCCTCCGCCTGTCACGTTGTACGCCATCGGTAAGCTAATCACCGTTACCGTCACACTGCCCGTCATGGTCGCCGCACAACCGCCTGCCGTAGTCGTGGCTTCTACTGTGTAGGTGCCCGCTCCCGTTTGATTCCCAAACGGTAACGCACTACCCGTGCCTGCTACCACACTGCCGACATTGTTACCGTCTTTCTTCAATTGATAATTAACGCCCGTTTGCGAATTTGATAAACCAACCGCTACACCTGTGCCGCCTGCACAATATGAGCCTCCGCCTGTCACGTTGTACGCCGTCGGGGTTACACATGGACAAGCTGCAACCGCTAATGAAAAGGTAGCATCTGGACAGTTCCCGTCTTCATTGGCGCCCCAACCTGTCGTGGGGGGAAGTGCCGAGGTCGAAACCGACTCAAATTCAATCGCACTTGGAGTATTACTTGCTGAACCTGTCACCAAATACCAACTTGAATTCCCTTGAAATACCGTATGAGTCCCATCTGAATAGGTCGGGCGACGGTTAAAATCACTCCCTTTCGTATAGTTACCGTTAAACCCTGCACAATCCGTCGTGATACATATCGCCGATGGATAGATAACCGTCATCGTCGTACCACTGCTAGTTACCGTTGTAGGAGAGGCACAAGCCGCATTTGAGCTCATTTGTACCGTAATCACGTCTCCGTTCAACAGATTCGCATCCACGTAGGTACTACTATTGCTCCCCACATTTACATTATTCTTCTTCCATTGGTAAATTGGAGTCGTTCCACCGTTGACAGGCGTAGCCGTAAACGTAACACTTGTCCCTACATCTATGCTATTATCTGCATCACTTGACCCAATGCTCACCGAGGGGGGCACCGTTGCATTCTCGGTAACCACTGCACTCCCCGTCATCGTAGCCGTACAGCTCCCACTTGTCCTAGTCGCTTCAACAGTATATGTACCAGCTGTTTGAGTACCAAAGGTAATGGCCGAACCTGTAGTTCCATTGACTGCGGAGCCGACATTAACATTGCTCGCATTTTTCAATTGATACGTCACCCCCGTTTCTGAATTCGACAATCCAACCGCTACCCCAGCACCGCCTGCACAATATGAGCCTGTACCCGTGACATTATAAGCCGTTGGAGTCGTACACGCCACTACGGGACCAACAACAACGTCGGTCGAGCCACCGCAACCCGCTACTTTTATCCACGCTGTTTGCGAAGAATAGGGAGGTACATTTGCTGATGACGTAACGTAGGCAATTGCTTGTCCAGACGCATTTACATCCACAATCCAATCTCCATTTGAAAAGTAAACATCTAGGAAAACATTGGAGTACACATCCCCGCTCACGGTTGCGCTAGTATAATTACTTTTTCGGTACCAAACTTTGCCATTCATCAGTGTCTCCTGAAGCGTTAAAACAGCAGGCTGTGACAAACACCCTCCAGATACTTGAATTTCGTTGGGAGCATTGTCGTTATCGGTAATACTTATATTTTGGGTAGTGGTGCTACCCAACGTAATACCCGAAGAAGGGCTGCTGAGGGTCAATGTGGCCGTTTCGATACCTTCTACCAAGGCATCATCTACTACTTTGAAGGTGGCTATACCCGTTGTACCACCATCGGGGATGGTAATGGTGACGTTATTGGTCGTAGTATTGTTGAGGGTATAATCACCAGTGGTGATATTAGTGCCCGATACAGCAAGGTTTACAGTTTGAGCCCCCGACACTGCGGCAGAGGCCGTAGCCGTGACGGTGATGGAGGTCGCCGCTGCTTCCGTACCTGTGTTGGTACTTACGGAGAGGTTGACGGTTGGGGTAGAATTGGCATTGAAAACTTCAACAGTAACTTTTACATCATTGAAACCAACAATGCGCACTTTATTGCTCTCTGCAAAAGCCCCACGTAGGCGACTTGTTGTTCCCGCATCATAGGCCGTCCACGATGTACCGCCACTATTGGAAACCAAAACGTAGGCATTAAACGGAGTGGCTTGCTGATTTACTGCCGCCACAAAATTTCCATTAGTATAAGCAAGTGCTCCCAAGCCCACATTTCCTAATGCAACTCCTCCTGTGCTGGTTGTCGGGACGGTCACATTAGAAGTAAAGAGGGAACTACTGGTAATATCAGTTGTGGTAGTAGAAAAGAAAACGCGGTTGGCAGCTGTTGCACTATGGATACGTCCAATAAGTAAATAGTTTGTACCGTCGTAAGCAATGTCCTGAAATGTTGCCGTTGGGGCATAGCTATTCGTAGTCCAATTCTGTCCATCCATAGAATAGCTAATTCGTCCTATTCCAGTAGAAACATTGGGGCCTCCTCCTACGGCGATAAACCGCCCATTTAGGTAACGAACAGAGTTATAGTTGCTGCCCGCGCTAGGATCTTTGGAGATTTGCGACCAACTTGTGCCGTTGGTAGACCGTAAGATACTTCCCTGATTACCAACCGCTACATAGACTCCGTTGCCATAGGCAATACTGTTCAGGTTATCCGTACCATCGGTGTAGCCTGTATTCCCCACCGTCCATGTGGTACCGTTTACAGAGGTAGCAGCCGTACCGCCTTGTCCAACTGCTACATATTTGCTACCGTCATGAATAACCGCAGTAAGTAAGGTTCTAAATGTATTTTGCAGCGCTGCCGCTTGAGAAAAAGACGAGAAGTTAGTGGAGTTAAAGACGACCCCTTCGCTGTTACTCCCCTGCCCCACCAAGGCATATCCAGTACCGTTACTAGCTATACCAATAAAACTACCACTAGGATAAGTATAATTTATTCCATCAGTGGAATAAAGGGGACCTGAACTAGTACTCATAAAAAATTTACCACTTAGGTAAGCAGCCTCAGTAACCGTTGCACTAACACTTTTAGGTTGCAAAGTAAACGTAATCGCATCGGTTGAGGTAATCACGCAATTGGGTGAAGGTGCTGGTGCGGTGCCGTTACTAGCATAATATTGATGTGTTCCGTAAAGGTAATACGTAGTGCCATCACTCACGGCTTGCGAGAACTGGGTACCTGCCCCTACGAAGTTAGAGGTAGTACTGTTGGGAAGGTTAATGATGTTGGAAGATATATTGGTCCACGTTGAGCCGTTTGTGGAGGTATATACCTTGCCTCCTACCCCAAAAATAAAGAAACGATCTTTGGCGAAATCCACACCGTTGGTACCTGACTCGAGAGCATCGATAGACTGAGAAGTCCACGACCCCGAAGCTCCCGTGGTAGAGCGGTAGATGGACATACCACCCGAAGCAGCGATTGAGTATGCCATCACATAGGCTCCGCCCCCATAGGCAATGCTGTTGAAATCTTGGTTACTGTTGAGCACTTCCAAAACTTTTGTCCAGGTAATGCCGTCGGTGGAATAAAGAAGTACGTTATTCTGGAAATTAACCGTACCAGTACTTTCAGACCCCACAGCATAAAATGCCCCATTTAAAAACTGAATATCTTTCAAATTTTGCGTTGTGCCGCTAGTTCGCGAAGTCCAAGTAGCGCCATTATCTGAGGATGTGATGATTTTACCAGCATTACCCGCAAATACAAACACACCATTGCCATAAGCTCCTCCCCCAGAAAAGTACATATCAGTCGGAATGGTTGCACTCTCAATTTTACTCCAAGTAGTCCCATTAGTAGAAGTGTACAGACTACCCAATAGTGCCGTAGAACTGTTCAACCCTACGATATACGTACCATTACCATAGGCAATATCACTTAGTGATTGCCCATTCGGGTAGCCCTGCTGAGTTGTAATGATGGGCGCTTGGGCCTGTGTTTTGGGAAGCCCAATAACCAATACGCATACTAGGAACGGAACGGAAATAGCGTGTTTCCATAGCAACAGGGGAAGTCGCCTAAAAAAGGCACTCAGTGCATGAAAAGGTTGGCTGAAAGAAAAATACATCATAAAAAGTTGAGAATAAGTGGTTAAAAATAAGTGGAATGGTGAAATAAAAAATTAGAATACTTAAATTAATATTATAATTAAAGACTAAGACATAATACCGAAAAAATCAAAAAAGGGCTATTTTTCATTTGAAACGACTAATAGTTATTCACACCAAAGGCTATCCCTAAAATTAGAGATAGCCTTTACTTTTTTTAGCACATCACTTACTTCACCTTCACTACTTTCAACGTAGCTTGTTTGTCAGGCGTTAGTATCTGCAAGAAGTACATACCCGTCGGCAACTCACTTACCCCAAACTCTTCTTGATGCGTGTTCGTTTCGGGCACAAATTGACGACGCAACACCTCACGGCCTGTAGCATCAGTCAACGAAGTTTGCACTACTTGACCTTTACTTTCTTGCACTCTCAAGCGAAGCACGTTGGTGACGGGGTTGGGTAGAACTGTGGCAAACTCTAAAGCAGAATGCTGCCCACCCTCAACAGTAAACGGTAAACCCGAAACTCTCGCTGCGCCCACACCAATGCCATCTTTCGACTGGATTCTAAACCAGTATTCTTGGTAGGCTAACACGTTGCCTTGTGGTTTACGCGTCGAGGGGTAAATACTGCCCCAGCCTTTCATATCCCAATAACGAATGCCTAATTTGTACAAGCCTTTGGGAAAGCCTTCATCATAGACGTTGCTACCTGCCCCGTTCGATTCATAAAAACCATAAAGCGGATGATTCTGAGCGTATAACTCCGTATATCCTGAACGGTTGGCAAACATAAAATACGGAGCACTATTTTCGTGGGTATTGTAAGAACGTACCACGCCTGTTTCGGGAACGGCTAACAAATCATACGTCAATGAGCCACTCTCGCCCAACGAACACGCATCCACGTGAATTGTCCAGTAACGGGGAGCAGTCTTGTTCAAGTTCTCTGAAAAATACAAGGTCGGATTCTCTTGCGTACTTTGATCTAAACTTGGACCACCATCTGGCGTCACAAATTGATTGGCCCAAGCGCTACGACTATTCGTCTTTATACCCGACTTTGACTCTCCAATGTTGATAATCGTCAACTCAAACGCCTTCCACATTACTTCCTTTGTTGCGCTTACACTACTCTGACAACCATTCGCATACACACATCGTACCGAATAGCTCTGCTTGGTCACATTCGCAAAAGATACCACAAAGCTAGGCTCTGTCACACCTGTGTTCCACAAGGCACTCGACCCTGCTGGGCAGCTTGTGGATACTGTTACATCCACACCCGTACATACTACGTCGGCGCTTACCACTACCACTGGCACTTCACTCACCGAAGCCACCGTGTAAGTCACCACATTACTCTTTGCACTCATGCAACCACCAGTAGCCTGACAACGAACATAATAGGATGTCGTTTCACTCGGTGTTTGGCTTGGTAAACCTGCTAATGCTTCGTTTGTTACCGCATTGTACCAAATTGTACTCATCGACCCGCAATTTGAGGTACCAATAAAACTTGTTGCCAAACCACAACCACTCGTCACATTTAAACTCGCCAATGGCACCATCGACATACTCGTTAAGCGAATACGCATCACCCCAGATTCCGTCTCCACGCACGAAGCTGTCCCGTCCGACTTGCGACAACGTACGCGGTAATTGTGGTACTGGCCATCCACCATCTGCGTTGGAGTCACACTGCCGTAATCACCACCATCCACCGAATAAAGCAATACCTCTCCCACACCGCAGGTCGCATTGAACGTTAGCACGTTGCCCTCGATATTACATATATCTTTCGTCTCACCTGCATTCACACTCACTCCATCCGCTACCAACAACACATTTTGGGGTGTTGATGCGCGGTAATTAATCGTCAATTCAATCGGACTCGTGTACGTGCTTGGACAACTTGCATCGCACGCCGCTTGGTAGCGGTGGGGTTGGTTATTGGATGGCTGGGCAACTGGGGCTGTCGTTGACCAGTCGCTCCATGTACCACTACCTACTTGCACTCGCCAGACGGGATTTCCCACCACGCACAAACCCGAAACCGTAAACTGTAAACCGTTAACGGGATTTGCATCCGTATCGCAGAACGTCTGGCTGTTGCCTTCATTCAAGGTTTGTTGGAGCGTTGACAAAGTAATCACTGGTTTGGTCTGAACCTGCACCACCGCACTGCCACTCTGAGATTGTGAGCAGTTCACATCGCTCACACTTACCAACGTATAATTATATACGCCTTCTGCGCTACTCGATTGACTCACCGTCGCAGTCGAACTACCGCCTGTCGTCGTCACGGTCTGTACTGTTCCTCCGTTCAACTGATAGCTGAACGTGTAGGGGGCTGTTCCGTTGCTCCCTGTAAACGTTAGTATTGACCCTGCCCCGCCTTTACAAGCGGTAGTCGTGCCACTTATCGTCGCCAAGGGCAACGAAAAGTAGGCTACCACAGCGCTACTCGTCATATTGCTCGTACAAGCGGTGGCCATTTTTGTTGCCAATACGGTATAAGTACCCGTACTTGCTTGACTACCGAACGAAATTGTACTTCCTGTTCCTGTTGCAGCACTTCCAATGGCTTCATTGTCTTTCTTTAATTGATAGGTGACCCCCGATTCTGAACCACTTAACCCTACCAATACTCCTGCTCCACCTTGGCAGAAATTACCTCCTCCAGTAACACTAAAAGCTGTGGGGGCTGATTTCACAATAACCATCTGATTACTAATCATCATAGCTTCGCAACCTCCCGTTGCAGTAGCGGCTCCGACCGTATAGACTCCCGCGACAGTCTGCAAGCCAAACGAAATCGCACTGCCCGTCCCTGCTACTATACTGCCTACGTTGCTACCATCTTTCTTCAATTGGTAATTCACCCCCGTTTGGGAACTCGCTAAACCGATAGGCACCCCTGCTTCGCCTGGGCAAAAAGGGCCGCCGCCTGTCACATTGTAAGCCGTTGGCAAACTAATCACCGTTACATCAACACTCCCTGTCATGGCTTGCGTACATGTGGTAGCTGTTGGTGGGGCTCCTGCTCCTACGCCAATGCGCGCTGGACTTGCCCCTGCTTTCGAGGCTTCCACTGTGTAAGTGCCTCCACCCGTCTGCAAACCAAACGAAAGCGCACTGCCTGTACCTGCTACGGCACTTCCTACATTGGCACCGCCTTTCTTCAATTGGTAACTTACACCAGATTCAGAACCACTCAAGCCAACTGATACCCCTGTTCCACCAGAACAATAGCTACCTCCTCCTGTGACTGCAAATGTTGTTGGCAAAGCTATGACACTCACAACTGCATTGCCTCCCATGGTCGAAGTACAACCTCCTGTTGCTGTGGTTGCTACTACAGTATAAGTACCTGCTTCTGTTTGGTTACCAAAAGAAATAACATTACCCGTTCCTGCTACCGAACTTCCCACATTATTACCACCTTTCTTCAATTGGTAATTCACCCCCGTTTGGGAACTCGCCAAACCTACTTCAGAACCTGCACTGCCTGCACAATATGGCCCACCACCTGTGACGTTAAACGAACTTGGAAGGCTAATCACCGTTACATCAACACTCCCTGTCATGGCTTGCGTACACGTGGTAGCTGTTGGTGGGGCTCCTGCTCCTACGCCAATGCGCGCTGGACTTACCCCCGCTTTCGAGGCTTCCACTGTGTAAGTGCCTCCACCCGTCTGCAAACCAAACGAAAGCGCGCTGCCTGTACCTGCTACGGCACTTCCTACATTGGCACCGCCTTTCTTCAATTGGTAACTTACACCAGATTCAGAACCACTCAAGCCAACTGATAGCCCTGTTCCACCAGAACAATAGCTGCCTCCTCCTGTGACTGCAAATGTTGTTGGCAAAGCTATGACACTCACAACTGCATTGCCTCCCATGGTCGAAGTACAACCTCCTGTTGCTGTGGTTGCTACTACAGTATAAGTACCAGCTTCTGTTTGGTTACCAAAAGAAATAACATTACCTGTTCCTGCTACCGAACTTCCCACATTATTACCACCTTTCTTCAATTGGTAATTCACCCCCGTTTGGGAACTCGCCAAACCTACTTCAGAACCTGCACTGCCTGCACAGTAAGGACCACCGCCTGTGACGTTAAACGAACTTGGAAGGCTAATAACTGATACTATCGCACTACCCGTCATGGTAACAGAACAACCGCCCGCTACTCGGGTAGCCACTACTGTGTAAGTTCCTGCATCAGAGATATTTTCAAACGTAAGTCCAGCACCCGTTCCTGCGTTGGGAGAACCAACGTTATTGCTACCATTTTTCAATTGATAATTAATTCCCGTTTCTGAATTGCTCAAAGAAATCGTAAAGTTACCCGTTCCACCAGCGCAATAACTTCCACCGCCTGATACGGTAAACGTGTTTGGATTCACGCAAGGGCAAGCAGCCAAGTCGATTGTAATGTCAATCTCTTCGCAAATATTACTTCCCCAGCCCACAGTAGGGGGTACTTGAGCTGTAGAAAGTGCTTCATATATAATTTCAGTACGGTCGCCCACTTCTCCAGAAACCAAAAACCAGCTTTGGTCTGCTTGAAAAATAGAGTACCCGCCTCTAGTATAGGTTGGGCGACCATTATAATCACTTCCTTTGGTATAATTTCCACTTACACCCGTACACTCCGTTGTAATACACAAAGCCGCGGGAGCCGCATTTACCGTCATCGTGAGCTCATTACTTGTAGCTGTCGAAGGTGAGGCGCAGGCATCGCTACTGGTCATCACCACCTTGATTTTATCTCCGTTTGCTAAGGTAGCGTCCGAGTAGGTCGCACTATTGGTTCCAACATTAGTATCATTCTTCTTCCACTGATAGGAAGGAGTTGTACCGCCATTGGTAGGGGTAGCTGTAAAAGTGACGCTTGTTCCTGCATAGATGCTATTATCCGCGTCACTAGATGCAATAGACACCGATGGACTGACCGCTGCATTCTCAGTAACCACTGCACTCCCCGTCATCGTAGCCGTACAGCTGCCGCTTGTCCTAGTGGCTACTACCGTATATGTCCCTGCGGTTTGATTGCCAAAAGTAATGGGAGAACCCGTTGTACCACTCACTGGAGAACCAACATTAGCATTACTGGCATTTTTTAATTGGTACGTGACTCCTGTTTCTGAGTTCGACAATCCAACCGTTACACCAGCACCACCTGCACAATATGAGCCTGTACCCGTGACATTGTAAGCCGTAGGATTCGTACATGAGGCTTGCGTTGTTATCGTAAATGGACCGTTTATAATCTGACAGTTATTGTTTGGATCAGTATTCACCCATCCTGTGGTTGGTGGTTGAGCCGAATTAGTAGTATTGTAATATAGAATGTCAGTTCCTGAATTGTTTAAATCTATTACCCAACGCGACGTACTACTCATCCAATAAATATCTAATCGTGCAGGGTCATATACACCTGCTACATAAAATACATCTGAATGAGCCATCTTAGTATAACGCGGCTTATCATTAGTCGTACCGTTTAGAGTTAAAATGGCTGTATTTGATATACAAGCCCCTGAAATCGTATAGGAAGAAGGTACAGTTGTCACCGACATCGTAAGCTCATTACTTGTAGCTGTCGAAGGTGAGGCACAGGCATCGCTACTGGTCATCACCACCTTAATTTTATCTCCGTTTGCTAAGGTAGCGTCCGAGTAGGTCGCACTATTAGTTCCTACATTAGTATCATTCTTCTTCCACTGATAGGAAGGAGTTGTACCGCCATTGGTAGGGGTAGCTGTAAAAGTGACTGAGGTGCCTATGGGGATAGCCCCACTGGGACTTCCATTAACTGATACACTAGGCGTGACGGTTGTTGCAGTAAGAGAACCACACCCGCCCCCAAGTACAATTGCACTACCGTATTCTTCATCTACTATCCAATTAGTGCTTGCACAAGGAAGAGTATTGATATTCCCGCTTGAATTATAAGCTGCTACGTAATTTGCACCTACATGAAGAATTTCCCAACGATTATTAGGAGCGCCAGACCATCGAAGGACATAAGTTTGTCCTAAACTTGTAACAGACCATTTGGGGGCACCATTAAGCGAACCATCAGGAGTGTACGTTACTGCAGCATAAGAAGGCCCACTAAATCCATAAGTTCCCCCTACGTTTGGAGGAAACGATACTGTGATATTACTGGGAGTAAACGTACAAGTCGCAGCTGCTCTTGTCGAGGAAGTGGGAGATTGTTGAGTTGTAGTCTGAGCTTGTGCCATGCCTAATAAGCAGCAAAATACCAGATACCAAAATACACGCAAGTAAAATTTAGACATAGTTAAAAAATGAGAATAAAACAATTTTTTAAGAAAAAATATATACTATTTGTACAAAATATATCCAACAAATATATGTCTATTAAGAGCAGATATACAAGAAGAAAAAGCCGCAATCCATGAACTACCTTTTTTCGTACACTAAACCCTTCTAATCGTACACTAAATATCTAGCCAGTATTGAAATGAACGAACGTCTCAGCCTTCCAAACCCAATAACACAAAAAGGCACCGAAGTCTATCGGTGCCTTTTTGTGAATAAATAACTCTAAAATTGTCTGAAGCTAATCTTATTTAAAGCTTAATAATTTTTAGAGTGCTTTGGGTAAGTTCTGATTTTACCTGCAAGAAGTACATACCCGTCGGCAACTCACTTACCCCAAACTCTTCTTGATGCGTGTTCGTTTCGGGCACAAATTGACGACGCAACACCTCACGGCCTGTAGCATCAGTCAACGAAGTTTGCACTACTTGACCTTTACTTTCTTGCACTCTCAAGCGAAGCACGTTGGTGACGGGGTTGGGTAGAACTGTGGCAAACTCTAAAGCAGAATGCTGCCCACCCTCAACAGTAAACGGTAAACCCGAAACTCTCGCAGCGCCCACACCAATGCCATCTTTCGACTGGATTCTGAACCAGTATTCTTGATAAGCCAACACGTTGCCTTGCGGTTTACGCGTCGAGGGATAAATGCTGCCCCAGCCTTTCATATCCCAATAACGAATACCCAATTTGTACAAACCTTTCGGTAACCCTGCATCATATACGTTAGCACCTGCACCATTGTCTTGGTAAAAACCATACGCAGGGTGATTCTGACCGTACAATTCCGTCCAGCCTTCGCGGTTGGCGTACATGAAGTAAGGCGCATTGTTCTCGTGCGTGTTAAATGAGCGGACTAAGCCTGTCTCTGGTGTCGCCAACATGTCAAACGTCATCGATCCGTTAGACCCTAATCCACAAGTTTCTACGTTGATCGTCCAATAACGAGGTGCCATTTTATTCGCATTTTCGACGTAATACAAAGTCGGATTTTGCTGCGTGCTTTGCTCCAACTCAGGGCCGCCGTCTCTGGTAATGAACTGACTCGCCCACGCCGCGCGGTCGTTGGCTTTTACCGCTGATTTACTCTCACCGATATTTATCAACGTCAGCTCAAATGACTTCCAACTCACCTCTTTTACCGAACTCACCGCACTTTGGCAACCATTTGGCGACACACAACGTACCGAATAACCTTGTTTAGTCACATTTATAAATGACACTTTAAAGCTACTCTCGGTTACGCCCGTATTCCACAATGCGGTTGTACCCACTGGACAGGTCGTCGAAACTGTCACCTCTGTTCCCGTACATACAAGTTCCGAGCTTACGTTGACCACAGGCGCTACATTGACAGGTACAATCGTAAACGTCACCACGTTACTTTTTTCACTCAAACAGCCACCTGCAGCTTGGCAACGCGCATAATACGACGTCGTTTCACTTGGTGTTTGACTTGGTAAAGTTGATATCACTGCATCGGTCGCAGCATTGTACCAAACTGTCGTCAAATTGCCACAGTTTGTTGTTCCACTGAAAGCTACTGCCGTGCCACAACCATTGGTTACGTTCAAACTTGCCACAGGAACTTGTGATAAATTCGTAATTCGCAAGCGTATGACACCCGACTCGCTCTCTACACACGACGCGGTTCCGTCTGATTTGCGGCAACGTACGCGGTAATTGTGGTACTGACCATCTACTTGTTGTACGGGAAGAATACTGCTGTAGTCTCCGCCGTCCACCGAATAAAGAAGCATTTCTCCTGCGGCACAAGTCGCGTTGAACACAAGGGCATTGCCTTCGATGTTACAAACTTCTTTGGTTTCTCCAACGTTCACCGTTGTCCCATCAGCCACCAACGACACATTCTGTGGAATGGAAGCGCGGTAGTTGATTTTCACTTCGATTGGACTGGTGTACGTCATTAGACAACTAGCGTCGCAAGCAGCTTGGTAACGGTGGGGTTGGTTATTGGACAATTGGGAAACTGGGGCATTGGGTGACCATTCGCTCCATGCACCATTTCCAACTTGACTGCGCCAAACAGGCAAACCAGTAACACACGCACCCGTAACACTAAACTGTAAACTATTAACAGGATTTGCGTCTGTATCACAAAGTTCACGGTTATTC
This sequence comes from Runella sp. SP2, assembly GCF_003711225.1. Lineage (NCBI taxonomy): Bacteria > Pseudomonadati > Bacteroidota > Cytophagia > Cytophagales > Spirosomataceae > Runella > Runella sp. SP2. Next base: position 3,554,295 of record NZ_CP031030.1, read on the forward strand.
CCTTCATTTAAGGTTTGTTGAAGGGTTGATAAAGTGACTGTTGGTTTGACATGAATCAGGACTACTGCCGTGGCCGAATTTGCCTGCGAACATACACCGCTTTTGATTACTGCACGGTAATAGGTCGTTTGGGTTAAATTATTTGCAGTCAACTGATTAGTTGTATTCACAATATCAATCACACCGTTGAAGTCGGCGTTTGAAGACGATTGCCATTTTTGAATTGTTCCCACTTGGCCTGACAATGTCAATACCGTGCTGTTGCTACCCGTACAAACGGCCGTAGAACCTGCAATGCTACCTCCTACCGAAACGGGATCCACCGTTACCGTTGCCACCGAAGAAAACACCGCTTCGCATACGCCACTTTTGACCATTGCCCGATAATAGGTCGTTTGGTTTAGATTCGTAGCCGTGAAACTGGTTGTCGTGTTGGCAATATCAACAGGACTCGCAAAGTCAGCAGTCAATGACGACTGCCATTTTTGAACATCGCCTACTTTACCTGACAAGGTCAATGCCGTTGAGTTCGTCACTGCACAAACTGTAGTTGAACCTGCAATGCTCCCGCCCACGTTGACAGGGTCAACCGTCACAGTGGCCGTCGAAGAAAACGCGGCTTCACATACGCCACTTTTCACGATTGCTCGGTAATAGGTCGTTTGCGTTAAGTTGCTCGCGGTTAAGCTGGTCGTTGTATTGGTAATGTCAGTAGGATTAGCGAAATCAGCGGTCAGTGACGACTGCCATTTTTGAACATCACCTACTTTACCTGACAACGTTAGGGTTGTTGAGTTCGTACCTGTACAAACGGTAGCCGAACCACCAATGCTACCACCTACCGTAACAGGATTCACCGTTACAGTTGCCGTTGCCGAGTTAACGGCATCACATACGCCACTTTTTACCACTGCTCGGTAATAAGTCGTTTGCGTTAGGTTTGTCGCGACGAAGCTTGTTGTTGTATTCACAATATCAGTAGGATTAGCAAAATCAGCCGTCAATGAAGATTGCCATTTCTGAACGTCCCCTACTTTGTCTGACAAGGTCAATGTCGTTGTGTTCGTTCCTGAACAAACCGTAGCCGAACCTGCAATACTTCCACCTACCGAAACAGGATTCACCGTTACGGTTGCAGTTGAAGAAAACGCGGCTTCACATACGCCACTTTTCACTACTGCACGATAATAAGTCGTTTGCGTTAAGTTGCTCGCCGTTAGACTCGTCGTCGTGTTGGCAATGTCAACGACACTCGCAAAATCAGCCGTTAATGACGACTGCCATTTTTGAACATCCCCTACTTTCCCTGACAACGTTAATGTAGTCGAGTTTGTCCCTGAACATACCGTGGCCGAACCTGCAAGGCTACCACCTACCGTCACGGGGCTTACCGCTACGGTAGCCGTAGCCGAATTAACGGCATCACATACCCCACTTTTTACCACCGCCCGATAGTAAGTCGTTTGCGTTAAGTTAGTTACGGTTAAGCTCGTCGTTGTATTGGCAATGTCAATAGGCGTGGCAAAATCAGAAGTCAACGACGACTGCCATTTTTGAACGTCACCCACTTTGTCCGTCAAACTCAATGTCGTCGAGTTTGTTCCTGAACAAACGGCTGCACCCGCAATAGTGCCACCCACCGAAACAGGATTCACCGTCACGGTCGCGGTAGCAGAATTAGTGGCGTCACATACACCACTTTTTACCACTACCCGATAATAAGTCGTTTGCGTTAAGTTAGTCGCGGTAAAGCTGGTTGTTGTGTTGGTAATATCAACAGGACTCGCAAAATCAGAGGTCAGCGACGACTGCCATTTTTGAATAGTTCCTACCTGGTTTGATAGCGTTAATGCCGTCGAATTTGTCCCCGAACAAACCGTGGCCGAGCCCGCAAGGCTACCACCTACGTTGGCAGGGTCAACAGTCACGGTTGCCGTCGAAGAAAACGCGGCTTCACATGCCCCACTTTTTACCACTGCCCGATAATAGGTCGTTTGCGTTAAGTTGCTTGCGGTTAAGCTAGTCGTTGTATTGCTAATGTCCGTAGGATTCGCAAAATCAGCGGTCAACGACGACTGCCATTTTTGAACATCACCCACTTTATCTGCCAAGGTCAATGTGGTCGAATTCGTACCCGTACATACCGTAGCCGAGCCTGAAACAGTACCTCCTACCGTGACTGGGTTGACCGTTACGGTAGCAGTGGCAGAAAATGCGGCTGCACACATACCGCTTTGTACTACCGCCCGATAATAGGTCGTTTGGGTTAAATTGGTTGCGGTTAGGCTAGTCGTTGTATTGGTAATGTCTGTTGGACTAGCAAAATCAGAAGTCAACGAAGACTGCCATTTTTGAACCGTCCCTACCTGATTTGACAACGTTAGCGTTGTTGAATTTGTACCTGTACAAACTGACTGTGCGCCCGTGATTGTACCGCCCACCGAAGCAGGGGTAACGGTAATCGTGGCTGACGCTTCAGCCGAACAACCCTGATCATTTGACACTGTCACGGTATATGTACCCCCTACGGCAACATTGATAACTGCTGAATTTTGGCCTGTACTCCACGAATACGCCGTTCCTCCAGAGGCGGTTAAGATAGCGCTAGTACCTTCACAAATCGTACCGTCGTTGGCAGTACCCGAATTTTCGGTTATTGTCACCATGGCTGGAGTGGCACATTTTTCACCACCTCCACTTCCTCCCAATAAGGAGGTAGCTTGGTACTCTGCGTAATAATCACCACGTAAGGTATTTCCAAGCACCCAACTGCTGGTTGAAGCTGGCGAACCATTTTGCAAAATACTAGCTGTTGGAATGTCCGCTACCCGCGCATGAGCCGCCCCGCTTGTTGCGTGGTAAAAAAACAATCGGTTAAGTCCCGTCAACGCAGGCAGGTTTTTCAAAATAGTTAAATGCGTATTTATGTTATCATAATCGCGTTGTCGGAAGTAATACCGCACGCCTACGTTACCACTGGGCTGTGTAGTTGGGTTTACATTCCAGCTACGTGACATAATGACGGCACCGTTCGGATTCGTAATAAACCCTTGCCCTTTGTTGACAAAATAGTTGCTTGACGATTCTTTCAACGACACGGCGTTGTCTGGAACGCTGGCACCCGTACCACCTAATTTCAACGATAACAAACGTTTTCCATTACAACTACAGTAGTGGGTCCATCCGTCGCTATCGGTGTGGGAGTTGCTAGACGTATGGGTTTCCTCTGCGGTTGGAAGCTGCGACTCGTCAGAACAATGAAACTTAATGTTATTGTTGCCCACAAAATCATCCATGTTGACGGGCGACTGATCCGAGTTATTAAAGGTTTTGTGGCGCGTACCATGGTAATGTTTAAATTCCAAATCAGCGTCTGGTTCTGCAAGAGGATCTATACCCGCTTGAGCACTAGGCGAATCGGTACAACCATACAATTCTAAGGCTTTCAACCACGCTAATTGGTCGCTGTTGCGAAAAACATTGTACCAATGCGTATGATTACGGAACAAAGACTGGTCATAAAAAGCCGAATTGAGCATATCTGCGGTATGCAACCAAGGGCGTGGAATTCCTGCGGCATCATAGAGCCCCGACCATTTTTCTTCTTTATTGACCATTGAGCTGTGGCGATAACCGAGCCAGTAACGTTGTACCCCATTGCTTGGCTCAACGTGCAAGTAGTTGGGAGATGGGTCAAAAGTTTGACCTGGCAAAAGACTACCTATCCCCAATAATTCATCCGCTTCCAACATTCGACCACCATTGGCATAAAGTTCGGAAAAATTGATATTAGAAAAACGTCCCTTTAACCACTGATAAATTTCTCTGGCTCTCCAAGTATCACCCATGTGGTAATTATTTCGCAAACCAGGGGTATCGGCTCCTGCTACTGGGTCCAAGGCAACTACGTTGATGGTAGCCGCGCTGCCTAACACCGTGTTGAGTACGCCATTAAATTCCGCAAATTGGGAATCATTTTCTAGCGCTTTTTTTATTCCGTATAAAAAGGAAGAAATACCTACGGCAGACCCACGGCTATGGCCTGAAATCACAATACGATCGTAACCTTTCAGGTTGTAGCGCCGAAGCACGCGCATCACGTTGGCAGCCGCCGTGTAGGAATCTTCATCTTCGTAACCAGCCGTTACGCTACCATCGTAGTCCATGTCAACCCCAAAGAAATAACGATACATACCGCCCCCGAAATTGTCATTTTTAAACACTTTCGCACGGGAGTAAAAGGTAGTAGGAAACGGATTGAAAGCATCAAAGCCCTCATACCGATTTACCTCTTCTCCCTCTTGGTACCTCAGGTTGTCTTGGTTGTAGGAAGTATTATCCGTATTATCTCCTCCTACTCCCTTAATGAAAACCATCTGGTCGGCATTCACTTTTGTAGCAAAGCGTTGCAACTGAAACTCTAGGGATTTCCCCGAGCCGTTGTAGTAGATAAGCAAGGTTTTATTATTTCCTGGCAAATTATCGTCAGGTACAATTCGGATTGAAGAAGCACGGTCGTTGGGGCCTCCTACAAAGTTCACAGTACCTCTAAAGTCAATCGGGTAGCCTCCAAAATCGCTATTGTTATAGAGGAGTGCCTTATAACCTGGAGCAATTTCCATAGAGCTAACGTTGTCGTTACCAACTCCAGTAGCCAATGAGGCGAAGTTATAATCGCCCTCGCCAATGTGTTGCGTCCGTCCCGAAAGGTTAGCATCCGAATAAAGTGTCACAATTTTGGGTGCTGCCAACAGTTCCCATTCTAAACTCAAACCGTAACGTGCACCGCTGCCTGACCATTCAATATCCAAATAATTATACCCCAAATTCATTTTAGAGGGGTCAATCGTCACCGTAGTGGAAGTAGAAGCTGGGTGATCATCATCGTTGGTGAGGCAATCGTCGTTGTAGTCATTGTCACCACCACAGGCATCTTCTTCCCAAGCATCTATGTTCATGTCAAACTTAAAAGGGGAAGCGGCCGAGGTCGTTGAAAAGTTGCCTGATTGCATATATCTGCCATCACCAACCATCCGTTGCCATCCGCAGGGTTTGTCATCACCGACATTAACAGTCTGCGAAAACGATAAACCATTGCTAGTTCTTACCTTGTAGCGAGGGTCAGGGTTTTCACCCGAAAAGTTACAGCCCCCACCGTCGTCATTGATCCGATACCAGCCTATGCGTAGATTATAAATGTAAAACGTGGTATTTGCTGCTCTGGCCGCTTTCAGCTGCTTTGCGGCGGCAGGCATATCCCTGTTTAAAACCTGCGTGGCAGGAACGTGTGCTACCTTGATTACCTGATTGGGATCTATGTCATCAGAACCTTCTCTTGGAGCGTACGTTACAACTGCCTTGCGGGCACTTTTTTCGGCAAGGAGGGCGGCTTCGTAAGCCACATTCTGAGGGCTTGCCGCAAAATGTACCTGCGTCGAATGGCCTTCATTGTCCACCCAACCTGTGCTCGGCGGGCCTTGCTCATTGCCTGGAGCACGGTAGTATTTCGGCCCTCCCGACAAATTTTTATCGGTATTTAACCACCACGTTCCTTTGCCGTCGTAGTTCACCTCATAATCGCCTGAGGTATGCGTATAGCGAGGCTGGCCAAGTCTATTTACCCCATTCAATTCATACACACCATTTACAATAGTGTGTACTGAACCTGAAAAAGTAAATGATTTAGTAAGTTTTTGTTGCCCCTCACTTTGGGCTTTAAGGTCAATAACGTAGCAGCACGCTGCTAGGAATAGCGCGTAAATAAAATTTTTCATACGTAGGAAATAGTAAGATTAAATTTTCTCCTGAATAGGCGTTATTAGTGAGTTATCCAGTTCTGTATAAGACCAGGGAGGCGTATAGACCACGCCCAAGGCAGGTCTAAAGACTTGATGAGTTAGGAAGATTTGGTAAACGAGCTTCATAATTGTTTTGCATTAAATTTGAAGCTACAAATAAATAGCAAAAAAAAACCAAAAGATATAAGGGTTAACCCTTATTTTTCTTATTTCATTATTCTACTTAGCGTAGCGATTTATGCTATTGATCTGTATTTATTTATGGAAAAAAATTGCGTACAAATAAATACATAAATACCTGTTTATCAAACCAATAAAAACAAAAAAACGACCCCAAGTCCCCTACTATCTTTTACCCTTTCAATGAAATACCGAATGTCTTTTAAAGAAGTGGTGGCCTTGTATTATATTTGTTGGTTACTATCCACCAAAGCGTTCATGAAAAAAACTGGACTTTTATTTATCCTCTTTCTCTGTGTCAGATTCGACATTTTATCCCAAACCTCACCGAGCTTTGATGAACTCGCAGCCGCCTTCAAACAAGCAAACTCAGACACCGCGAAACTGCGGATTTTGTTTTCCGAAAAGCCGACAAAATATACCGATAGAGCCGATGAGTTGCTACCACTTTACAAGGAGGGTTACCAATTGGCAAAAAAGCACAACGACAAAGCAAACCGCTTTAAAGCTGTTCATTACACCGCACTTACCTATCTGTACGGCAAAGTCGATGAGTCAACGGCCTTTCAGTGGTTGCAAAAAGCGTTGGTAGAAGCCGAAAATGCCCAAAATAACCTGTTTATTGGCTGGGTTTATTACGCCATGGGAATCATTCATCACCACCAAAACAATCGCCCCGAAATGTATAAAGTTATGTACACGGCGATTGAATACCTCGAAAAAGCCCCTGATCCCGTAGATGGCCCTTTCATTTCTCTTTCACAAAACCTCGAAAACGACAAAAGGTGGAATGAACAAGTCGCTGTGAATCGACGACTTGTTAAACTAATGGAACGAACCAACGCCGACCCTTTTACCAAGATTACTGCCTATAACAGTTTGGTAGATGCCCTGAGAAATCACCCCGATAAAAAAAAAGAACAAGCGCTGTATCACGCCAAAACAATGGCTTTAGTGGACAAAATCTCAGCAACGAACCTTGATTTAGACGAAAAACTAATTGTCGCCTCCATCTATTTCAAAAACGACCGCCCCAACTTAGCCATCAAGTATGCCAATGAAGTAGCATCGCTTCGCGATACAGTTGGGTTTAATCTACCCGCAAAAGGCATGGCTTTTGAACTTTTATCAGAAATATACGAAAAACAAAAACAGTACGCACTTGCCCTCGAATGCCATAAAAAATTTCATGCCATCGAAAATGAGCAAGTAATCCAACGACTTACGGACGATACAGGTAAAAAAGTTATTCAAGCTGAAGCTGAACGTGATGTGGCGATCAAACAAAAAGAAGTAGAAAAACAACAGCTTTTTACCTATTTAGCAGTCGCCGTCGCTTTGTTAATATTGGTGCTAAGTGGCTCTATTTACCACTTTTACCGCAAAGAACAATCCAGAAAGAAAGAACTTCAAGGAATCAATTCTACCAAAGACAAACTTTTTGCTATTCTTTCCCACGACTTACGCTCACCTATCATTGGACTAAAAAATTACTTGATGTTGGTCAATTGGGGTGAATTGAGCCAAGAAGAATTTAAAGAATCAGCGCAAAGCCTTACTTCTCAGCTTGGTATGGTGTATGATATGCTGGAAAATGTTTTGCACTGGTCGGTCTCGCAACTTGGCGGTTTTTTTCCCAAGAAAGAACTAATTTCCATTCACTCTATCATTGAAGATGAGGCAAGAATTTTAGCTCAATCATTTAAAAACAAAAATATTAATATAAAAAATTTAACAACTTTAGAAAACCAACTTTCTGTTGACAAGAACCATTTTATTATCATCATTAGGAATCTACTTCATAATTCTCTAAAGTTTAGCTTTCCTGGAAATGATGTACTACTAAATTATACTTTAACAAAAAATGCTATCTTTATTGAAGTAAAAGACTCAGGCATCGGAATGTCGCCAGAGAAGGTAAAGAGTTTATTCCAATTGAGTAAACAAACTTCTCAGGTTGGAACAAATCGTGAAAAAGGAACAGGACTCGGTTTGGTACTGGTGAAGGAATTGGTGGAAGCCAATGGCGGCAACATTGTGGTCACGAGCAAACTCAACGAGGGGACAACGTTTAGACTTGAATTCAAAAAATAGCCCCCTCCAAGGCCTTTGGAGGGGGCTACTACCAATGCCTAATCCAAATCGACGCTACCATCGCGGCTTACCATTGGAATCGGTTTGCGTTTCGCCGCTCGAAGCATCCCTTGCTTGGCCGCAGGTGGTGGTAAAAGGGCCATAAAATTACGGATACCATTGACCAACTGAAACGAATAATCGCCCGTTGTAAAGGTTGTTTCATTGCCTTTTGAATCTTTCTGAGTAATCGTCGTCACCCCACATGGAATGGTACTAAAGTAGGTCTGAAAATCTTGGTACGTGTATTTTTTAGCCCCAAAATTGGCAATGCTCGCAGGTACACCTTCATCGCTGATGGCTGCCCGCGCGTGGCACGAAATACACGAAGAAATCGGGTTGTCCACGGGGCCGTTCATGCGCCCGCCCATCCCGAGGTGCGTCACGTACGCCTTATTAGAACCCGCAGGTGGCACAGTTAGCAAGCTCTGGTTGATAACCGTTTGCTTGAGCGATGGATTATATTTATTGGAAATATTCAACATTGTCGAATCGCCCGAATCATCACCCCACATGAGTCCCACGGGTACCATTCGGTCCACCCACGAAGAGCCCGACTGTGACGCATCGTAAATGAATGTCCCATAGACCCAGCCCGAAGTTTCGGTAGCGCGTTCGTCTTTGATGGCGATGTCGAGCTGCAACAAACGTACATCTTTGTTGACACGCTCGGCGTAGGCATTGTACGGATAAAAGATATTGGCCTTCCACTTTTTAGAATTAGCCAAATAAGGCACTTGCGTGGTATCTGCTTCGGTAAAAAGTAACTTAAAAGCCACTGTTCCTTCAGGAAATGTACTTTGTTTAACCGCTGGTTTGTCTGGATTTTTCCACACCTTTCCAATGGTATATCCTCCAGGTTGATTATAAAAAGCAATGGCGTAAGTCTGATAAGGCACGGTTTGAGCCGCCGCCAAAGTGCCGACAGGAATGGTGATTTCGCGCGTGAGTCCGTGCAAACACTCCCGACCTGAGTTTTGGCCTTTTTCGGCAGGCCGCTTGCCGTCGTCGTGCATCCAAGGCGCGCTGTACCACTGGCGAACGGCATTTTTTTGTACGTTAAAGTCCACCTCCAAATTGCCTTCCATCGCATACGATAGAACGGTTTTCATGTACTTTTGGTAATCGGTTCGAAAATCCACCTCCATCCAAGGTTCCGCTGCGTTCACATCAAACGTGTCAGGATACGCCTGACTGAGCGAAAAGGTGTCTTTGGTGCCAGCTGGAACGGGAAAAATGGGGCAATAGCTCGGGAAATTTCCCGCGGCTGAACTCGTGATAACGAGTGCTTCGGAAGCCGAAGAAGTAGTTTTCTCTGAGCCAGTCTTACAGGCGAGCATCATTAATCCACCCACGGCTGCTATGGCCAAGGTGTTCGTAAATCGTTGAGAATTCATACGGTTGAGACGGGTTTTTGGTTATAAATTACTTTTGAGAAATTGTTCTTCTTGTTCCTTCAAATGGGCTTCCCATTCGCTTTTCATCTGGGCTTTGAACCAAACAAAATCAGCGTCCGAATCGGGCTCGTAATGTTCGGTATTCCCCTTTGTTCCAAGGTAGTCGAAATAATCGTAGTGCGTTTGATCCTCCGCATCGTACATGTAGCACTGAATCGTAATGCAGGTTTCGACGTTGCCATCAAGGTTTTTGAGCTGGTGGATTTGGTTCATTTCGGGACTAATCCACGTAATATCATCTTTGGAAAACGTAGCCACCGCAAAACCTGCGACGCTTTCTTCATCGTCAGTCCCTAAAAATGGAAAAAGTTTGACCGAAATCGCCCCGTGCAACACCCGAATGATGGCATTGGCTCCCGCGTGGTTGTGAATGGGAGAATAATGCCCTGGGGGCCAAATTTCCATCACGTAAGGTACACCAGGCGACTCGCCACTGTTGACTCCCAAGGTAATGCGCAAATAGGTTTTATTAAGGTTCTTTTCACCAAACTCGCCGCTTTTTTTGATAAGTGTGGCATTGCACCAACCGTTTGGATTGGCAATACTGTACTCAATGGCTTGCGAAAACTGCGGAAACGACTCATCATCAAGCACAAAGCGCTTACCAGCTACGTTATCGTACAGTTTTTGGGCAATGGGCGAAAGGTTTGATTTAGGCAAAAACGAATTGTTGGCAATGTCTCCCATGGTCAATTCTTCCGTATTTTTTACCCTCAAAGGTGACGACTGCACAATGGGGTCGCGCAGCAATTTGAGAGGTTTAAAAGAATCAACTGAAGGTACTTTCACTGTGGTGAGTTTTTCCAAAAAGCGCACTAATTCATGGTTTTCGTCGGTCGTTTTTCCTTCTAAAACGTATTGAAACGACATTGTTTCTAACCGCGCTTCACCCACCCCAAACTTAATGGCGCGTTGGTGTGCATCAAGACTTATCCAGTAAAACGCATTTTTGTTCTGAACAAAGCCCGTATTGACGGCTGCTAAAGGGGTCTCTTCCGAAATACGCGACAACTCTAGCGTACCAACGCCAAAGGTAAAGCGAAGGCCATCTTTGTAAAAAGTATCCCAGAATGAAATGGATACAGTTTCTCCTTCCACGTTAGACGGTTCAATGACTGAAAACAGGAATACCCCTTGCCCGTGAATTGGCAAAACGTAGGTTTTTGCCCCACTTTCTTCATTATCGAGCCCTTGGGTAGCAAATTCAACGGGAGGAAGTAAACTAATTGCCCGTGGCAAATTCTTTTGCGAGTTACTGTAAGACATAAAGCGTTGAGTATTAATTGTTAAATAAACAGATACGACCAAACAATACGTTCTAGAAACGTACTAAATGGACAGAAAAAAGGAGAAAAAACCGCTTTAAAGTGCTATTGGCAGCGGTGAAGTAAGAAGATGGATTTTCTTTTTTTCATAATCGTTAACGTTGAGGTTTAAGCATTTAAGACTTGCGAGCAAGATAGAAAAAAAAGTACATTCGCCAACGCTTCTACCGTTGAAAAATTTTTACTTTTTGGATATTTCCTGTGATTTTTTCACAAAAAACGCCAAGCTACCGAAGTAACTTGGCGTTTTGAACGAAGCTAGCTAAACGTTAGTTGGTCGTATAAAGTTGGTTAAACAGCAACTTAAACGTTCCTTGTGATTGCGCACGGAAGGTAATTTCTGGACCAAAAACGGTGAGTTTTCCAGCGCCAATGGGTGCTTCAAAAGCGGCTACCCCATCGCGTAGGTAGCTTTGTCCCCACGCCCATCCTGAGCGGAGTGGCTTGTCGGCACTAAACCAAATCAACGGTTTTACTTCGCCTTTGGCAACCGCCGCAGGGGCTAGTTTAAACACAGGGCTTGAGTCAAAATACACGTCGGCTTGGTTGGCCATTCCCCACGTAGCGGCCTGCGTCGAATCAAGCGTTACGCGCAACAAACTTCCTGGAATGTAATATTTTTCGGCAGGTAACGGGCGCTCTACCCCCGCATTCGTCATTTCGGTAAGGGCATTACGCACTGGTACTCCTAAGTGATACGCCAAGTTGGCACTGGTACCGATGGTTACAATTTTTCCACCTTCTTCCATAAATTTCTTCAATTGTGGAATCGACTTATCGACCGTAATACGTCCCAACGACGCACGATATTCGGCTGGAATATCATCCGCTTTAGGCTCACCTCCCGCAAAAGCGGCGTAAGGGTCATTTTCACGACCTGCACTTGGTGGCGCAGGAATAGCGCGCGTAACAAACACAATGACGTCGAATTTCTTACGCAATTCGCCCGCGTCTATTTCTTGAGAATAAATTACTTGCATTGGGAAACGGTATTGTTCCATCAACAAACGTACCCAACCTGAAGGCATCGAACCACCGTAAGTATCCCACAAAGCAATCCGCGAAGGAGCTACTTTCACCAACGTCCCTGTAGGTTTTTTGGCTACTCCCACGGCATCAACACCCAATTCTTTGGCTGCTTTTTCCAACAATGGTTTTACTTTTGACGAAGCTGGAACATAAAAAGCACCTGCTTCCGCGCTTCCTGCCCCTTGCGGCAAACGAAATACTGGAATACCAGCACTCAATAAATCATTCACGGCAATGTAAACGTTGTTGGCTTGGCTGCTCAACGTATAACCAGCTGGGGCAGCTGCATCCACTTTGCCCGTTACTGACTGAAGCTCTCCGTATGGAATGGCTTGGAAAGGCCCATCAAAACCGTTTAAGATACGGTCAAATTTCACCCCCATTTGGTAAGCCAACGTCCAACCTGCGGCATCGTAAGGACGCGTTGGAGGACCACCTGGATAAGGGAAGTCGTTCGGGTGATCTTGCGGTTCAAACATATCCAACACGTGCGGACGGAATGATTGCGCTGTTTTTACTACGAACGAACCTGCTGGGTAAGTTTTGCCTTCTACCGTAAAATCGGCCGTAGCTTTGTGTACTTGAATACCCGTACGAATCAACGCATTCACAAACTTCGTCGCTGTTGCGAAGTCTGACTGAGTCACAGGAATGATATAGCCACGTGCATCGCGTGTTTTAGGGTCTTTCAACACTTGATCGTAGTACTTGGCAGGGATTCCACCACGCATTCCGAATGGATCGGGTGCTTCAGGAGCCGCTGGTTTTTCGGTTTTATCATTTTTCTGGGCTTCTACAATGGCTTCCGATTTTTTGGGTGAAAGCGTCCAATAATCTTTGCTACCACGCTCAATGGAGTTTTTACCCATTACATATATATTATACAACAATTCGTCGTGGTGACGAGCGGCGTAGTCCAACACAGCATAATTACACGATACCGAGTAGTCAATTGACTGCTTGAAGTACCATTTTTGAGGTGTTACGGGGAAAGGTGTATTTCCGTTCGGAATCAAACGGTTAGGCACCAACGGCACTGTTTCGGGTGTAGGCCCACCGATGATTTCGGTCAACAAACCAATTTGGTTGTGGAAGTGCGTCGTTGTACGCAAGCCTCCGTTGTACCAAGTTGAGAAAACCGACCCGCCCAAACGCGTAAAACCAGGTTTTTCTTCCGCAATCAAGCGATTAATCATCGCCGCGCCTAAGGCATCAATTCCTGTCACCATCAAGGGGTGAAATACGTAGTTGAACGGATCGCGGTACGGAGGCCCCGCCAATACCGACCCCGCAGGCCCACGTTGGTGGTGGTTGTACATAATTTGCGGAATCCAGTCAACAAACAATTGGCGACCTACGTTTTGTGTCTCTTTCAACTGCAACATGAAGAAATCGCGGTTGTTGTCGTGACCCGCGTATTTTTGATACAAGCGCGGCAATTGTCCCAACGAACGTTTCTCAGGCGTTGCGTTACGCATATACCAATTGGCAACCAATTCCTGACCGTCGGGGTTGATGTGGGTCATCAAAATTACCACATTATCAAGAATACGACTAACTTCTGCATCTTTACGCGAAACCAACTGATAAGCCGTTTCGATGAGCTGCATCCAAGCCACCGTTTCGTTGGAGTGAATCCCTCCGTCAATCCACACAATGGCCTTACCTTCATTGGCAAGCTCACGCGCCTGGGCATCCGTAAGTCCCTCAGCGCGCGCCATTTTGGTCGAAATTTCTTGAAAACGCGCCAATTTTTTATGGTTTTCGGGCGACGTCACAATCAACATAGGTTGGTCACGGCCTTCCTCTGTTTTACCAATGTTTACTAATTTAACACGGTCAGAAGTGGCCAATTTTTTAAAATAAGCCTCGGTTTGGGTGTAGTTGGCAAGCATGTAATCGTCGCCAATGTTGAAGCCAAAATGCTCTTTGGGAGACGGGATTTGCGCCCACCCAAGATGACATACAAGCGCCAGGATTAGGAGCGGTAACAGTTTTCTCATTAGGATATTTAGTTTGTTTGTGGTCAATACGGGCAGAACACCCAATTCACTCCACAAAGTAATAAGAAAATGAGAAAACTGGACGATTGGAGGGGCGTTTCAGGGAGTTTTGTTGATAAATCCCCGTTATTTAGCGATTTGTGGGTTTTCGGTTTGAGGCTCTATCGCTGCATTTATTTTAAACACATAGAAAACATAGGATTTACACATAGGCAACATTAGCTATGTTTTCTATTGTGAAAAATTCTATGTTTTCTATGTGGTGACCCAAAACCAACCTACACCAACCCCGTATCAATGACTTGTTTTTGGTTGCTGGTCTTCATTTGTTCAGGAATGTGGGCCAAGATTTCGGTTTTGAGGGCTTCAATCAACTTTTCTTTGACAAAATACCGAAAACTCGCAATGCCTATCTCCCGCACTGGCGCGGGCAATTGAAAATGGCGAATGTTATTTTTTTCTTGTTCGCTCAAATCATTGACCGCCAATGCAGGTAAAACCGTGATGCCCTCGTTGATTTCAACAATCTTTTTAATCGTCTCGATACTCGCCGAAGACAAATCAACCTGACGAAAATGGCGCTCTTGCACTTTCAATTCACACAAATTAATCACTTGATTACGCAAACAATGCCCTTCGTCCAAAAGCCAAAGACGTTTGAGGTCAATGTCTTTGGGCAACAAATACTTTTTGGTCAGCAACTGATCTGTTTTGGCCGTATATACCACAAACTCCTCGTAAAACAAGTGCTGAACCGTAATGTCCGTATCTTGTAAAGGAATGGCCAACAATCCCGCATCCAACTGATTTTGTTTCAATTGTCGAATAATCTCATTGGTTGTTAACTCGTGAATTTGTAATTTTATCTCAGGATATTTCTGCAAGAAAGAAGGCAAAAAAAGCGGAATCAAGTACGGAGAAAGCGTCGGGATAATCCCGATTTTTAGCGTTCCTTGCATGTGTTGCGTATCCGATTCGACGAGTTCGCGAATACGAGCCGTTTCTTTCAAGATGACTTTGGCTTGTTCAATCAGTTTTTTCCCAATTTCGGTCGGAACAACGGGTTGTCGGCTTCGGTCAAAAACTTTGACGCCAAGCTCGTCTTCCAATTTTTTAATCATCATACTCAAGGTCGCCTGCGTAACAAAACATTTTTCGGCCGCCGTTACAAAATGGCGATAGGTATCAACGGCGATGATGTATTCTAATTGTTGTAAGTTCATTATAGACAGTATTTATACAAATATAGAAAATATCAATTTGATAGATAGCACAATTAGCTCTACTTTTGGTAAAAAATCAGAAACAACAAACCACTTCAAACCACAACCTCAAGCAGATGGATTCAGTACATCACAATGGTAATGGCGAAAGCAAATGCCCATTTTCTGGGGCAGTACTAACAACAAAAGGCGTAGGCGGCAAGGGTATGACCAACCGCGACTGGTGGCCTAACATGTTGAAATTGAACATTCTTCGTCAGCACTCTACGTTGTCGAACCCAATGGACAAAGGCTTTAACTACGCCGAAGAGTTCAAATCACTCGATTTACAAGCGGTTAAAAACGACCTTTTCGAATTGATGACCACCTCACAAGATTGGTGGCCAGCCGACTATGGTCACTACGGGCCATTCTTTATCCGTATGGCGTGGCACAGCGCAGGTACGTACCGCACAGCTGATGGCCGTGGTGGAGCAGGTACAGGAACGCAACGTTTTGCACCACTCAACAGCTGGCCTGACAACGGCAACCTCGACAAAGCGCGTTTGTTGCTTTGGCCAATCAAAAAGAAATACGGTAAAAAACTCTCTTGGGCCGATTTGATGATTTTGGCAGGTAACTGCGCCCTCGAATCAATGGGCTTCAAAACGTTCGGTTTTGGTGGTGGTCGCGAGGATATTTGGGAACCCGAAGAGGACGTATATTGGGGAGCAGAAAAAGAGTGGTTGGCGTTAAGCAACAACCCTCATAGCCGCTACTCAGGTGAGCGCAACTTGGAAAATCCGTTGGCAGCCGTACAAATGGGGTTGATTTACGTTAACCCAGAAGGCCCTGATGGTAATCCAGACCCGCTTGCTGCGGCGCACGATATTCGCGTAACGTTTGGACGGATGGCCATGAACGACGAAGAAACCGTTGCGTTGATTGCGGGTGGTCACACCTTCGGAAAAGCGCACGGTGCCGCTGACCCAGGCCAATACGTAGGAGCTGAACCAGCAGGTGCTGACATTACCGCACAAAGCATGGGATGGCTTAACTCATACGAAACAGGTAACGCTCAATATACCATTACAAGTGGTTTGGAAGGCGCATGGACTTCAACGCCAACCAAGTGGAGCAACAATTATTTCTGGAATCTTTTTGGATACGAGTGGGAATTGACAAAAAGCCCCGCGGGCGCTCACCAGTGGAAGCCTAAGCACGGCATGGGTGCCGATAGCGTACCAGACGCCCACGACCCATCGAAACGCCACGCGCCTATCATGTTTACGACCGATTTAGCATTGCGTTTTGACCCTGCATACGAAAAAATCTCTCGTCGTTTCTACGAAAATCCTGATGAATTTGCTGACGCGTTTGCGCGTGCTTGGTTCAAATTGACGCACCGCGACATGGGGCCACGTGCTCGCTACCTTGGCCCAGAAGTGCCAGCAGAAGTATTAATTTGGCAAGACCCTATCCCTGCTGTTACGCACGAACTAATTGACGACCAAGACATTGCTTCACTCAAAGCTGCAATTTTAGCATCAGGCTTGTCAGTTTCTGAACTTGTTTCTACGGCTTGGGCTTCGGCTTCGACCTTCCGTGGCTCCGATAAACGTGGTGGTGCCAACGGTGCCCGCGTTCGTTTGGCTCCTCAAAAGGATTGGGCTGCCAACGATCCTGCACAATTGGCGAAAGTATTGGAAGTGTTAGAAGGTATCCAAGCGTCTTTCAACAGCACGCAATCGAGCAAGCAAGTCTCGATCGCCGACCTTATCGTGTTGGGTGGAAGTGCGGGTATTGAGCAAGCAGCTAAAAACGCAGGGCTTGACATTACAGTACCGTTTACACCAGGTCGTGGCGATGCCTCACAAGAGCAAACCGACGTTGAGTCGTTTGATGTATTGGAACCAATCGCTGACGGTTTCCGCAACTTCTCGAAAGGTCAGTACACCGTTTCAGCCGAAGAAATGCTCGTTGACAAAGCGCAATTATTGACTTTGACAGCGCCAGAAATGACGGCGTTGGTGGGTGGTTTGCGCGTACTCAATGCCAATACTGGCAAATCGAAGCACGGCGTATTCACTGACCGTCCTGAGACACTTACCAACGATTTCTTCGTTAATTTGATTGATTTCGGAACGACTTGGAGAGCAACGTCGGATGCGCAAAACGTATTTGTAGGCAGCGACCGCGCTACGGGCGAGCCAAAATGGACAGCGACGCGAGTTGACCTTATTTTTGGTTCAAACTCGGAGCTTCGTGCCATCGCCGAAGTGTATGCTTGTGAAGATGCGCACGAGAAATTTGCGCACGATTTCGTAGCCGCTTGGACGAAGGTGATGAACCTCGACCGTTTTGATTTAGCATAAATAGCCTATTCTCTTATATGCTCCACGCGGTGGCCTCTCAGTAGGTCACCGCGTTTTTTTACATCTTCCCGAAAGTTTCAGAACTTTCGGGAAGGTAGTTCACGTGGGGATTATAGTCTAACGGAGCAAAGCGAAGGGGAATTTGGGGGTGATTTCTGGGCTTTTTTACCAAGGCTGGGGCAAAACACGTTTATTTTAAAAAGCTAAATATTCCGTCTATTAATCCACCACTACTTGAATCTTCACCTTTTTGCCTTGTTTGTAACCATATTTTACCTTTCCCTTTTACAGAATAAATGAACCCTTCTCCACTCGTAAGCAGTTCTTTCACGCCTTTTGATATGGTCTTAACTTCAAGTCTTTCCTCAAATGCAATCAGAGCATCCTCATCAATGTACACAGGTTTCTCTGATTCTATTTCTTGTAATATAATTTTTCCATATCCTTTTAAAAATACGGTTCCACTTCCAAAAGTTTTCAACTTTAGCCCATCATTTAGAGTACTTTTCCAATCTTTTTTCTCTAATTTAACCTCTAAATTTATGGTTCTTGCAAAGTGTAAATTTGGCTCAAAAAGCACAGGATTATCTTCGAAAACGTCAATTTTAAAAATCTCTGAACTGTCTTTTGGCGATAAGGCCATTTTTAATGCTTCATTGGCGGTATAAATATTATAAGAAATACTTTTTCCGAATAATTTAGCAACCCAATTTTGATAACTCTCAATCTCAACTTTGTTCTCAAATGAATATTCACCGTCACAAAATATCAATACGCCTTTTTCAGTAATTAATCTCTCTCCCTTTTCAAAAGCGACAGATAAATACGAACTTGGATAGTCAGATATATTAAATTTCATACTTTTATTAACTGTGTTAGTGGTTTTAACTGCAATTTATTGATTTTTTATTTACTAACCATTGATATTCCCAAGTGTCCTTAATAAGTAGGACAACAAGCTTTCAACTACTCAATTATGACTTTCAAACTCTTTGATATTACTTGTAATTACATTCAACTGTTTTTTAATAGGGTCAGCATTGTCTATCAATTCAGTTTCTGTATTAGTCAAAAAAATAAAACCTGTTTTGGTATCGGGGTAAAACGCCATGATTGTCGTCACCCCAAAATCACCGCCTGTGTGCCCTAAGCGTCCGTTTTTAAAATAAAACCAAAATATACCCGAATTATCTTCTTTTCCATCAAATTGGGCTGGCATTTTTCCAACTTCAAATTGTTTTTTAAACAACACATCAAAACTTTCTTTTTTTAAGAAGGTTGATTCTCCCGAAAGTCCTTTCATCATTTCAACAAAATATTTACTCAAGTCTTCATTGGAAGTAATCAATCCGCCATCAGGATAGGTGGCCATTTTATAAAAAGGGAACGGGTTATTACGTTCAAAATAGAGCATAGCCATTTTGGAACGACTATCGGGCGTAATAGTAAAGGTAGTTTGGTTCATACCCAAAGGCTTGAAAATGTTTTCAGTGCAATAATCAGCATACGATTTTCCTGTTTTTACTTCTATTAAATACGCAGCTAAAGCAGCTCCAATATTGGAATAACTATAAGTAGTACCAGCATCTGCGGATAAAAAATTGGTTTTTTGGTAAAATTGTCCGCCCACAGTGAAGTAGGCTTTCAGGAAGTCGGGCAATGACCAAACATTACCATTCTGGCCTACCTTCAATTCTTTTATCATACGTTGGGCAATAGGTCTACTGGTATTTTCACCTGCTAAAATGCTGTAATTGTTTAGATAGACATTCTCATCATCGACAATGCCTGATGTATGCGTAGCGAGGTGTTTTATTCGAATAATACTGTTGGGGACATTCGGATTAGTAATTTTGAAAGGTAAAATATCGTTGATAGGCGTTTCGAGTGTAAAATGTCCTTGTTCAATGGCTTTCATCAAAACAACACCGACAAAAGTTTTGCTAATAGAACCAATAGGTTGTAAAGTTTGATTGGTGTAAGGAACGTTTTTAGCCATATCGGCCTGGCCATACGCACTCTGAAACAAGATTTTATCCTTTTTAACGACCGTTACCGCAAAACCTGCAAAGAGCATATCTTGGGATAAAGCCTTGAAACTAAGGTCTAAATCTTCGGCAGTAGAGAGGGTACTTTCAGAGATAGTGTTCTTTGAGCAATTCAATAAACAGAGGCTCAAGAAAACGATGCAGAAGCGACTCAACTTCTTCATAATTTACAAAGATTAACGTGTACTAAATTTGAATGATGGCACAAAAATCCTTGTCATTCGGGCTAAAATCGCTTTAAATCGCGATTTGACACTCATTTTCTCGCTTTTTTCAGATTTATTTCAAAAATTCTGAAGGCATCTTACCTGTAGCTTTTTTTACAGCCCGATTGAACGTAGATTTTGAATTAAAACCACATTCTAATGCAATGGATAACATAGTGAGATGTTTCAACTTGGGGTCATTTACTTTTTCTTTAAAAAGATTGACCCGGTATTCGTTGATAAAATCATTGAAATTTTTTTCAAAAACTTCGTTGATAACACCCGAAATAAGCTTGTTATGCGTCTGCAAATGCTGTGAGAAATCTGTTAACGTTAATTCAGGATGAAGGTACAAACGCTCTTTTTGCAACAAGTCTAAAATTTTATTTTTCCACATTTCAATCTCTTGCGGTGGCATTTTGGCAATCATTACGGTTTGTTGATGATCTGTTGTGGTTTCTTCAATACTTTCGTTTGTAGTTCCGTATCGTAAACCTTCTGGTTGAAAATAAGTATAGCCCTCTATGCTCAAATAGTAAATACAAATAGCCACCAAAATCCCTTGAAACGCATCAAGCCATAGGGGAGTTGTAAAGATGAAAACATCAATGAAATTGAGCACAATACCCGAAAATATCAAAACCCCGATGGCAATCAGAAATCTTTTAAACCAGACAAAACGCACCCCCTCAGTATCAGAACGTTCGGTAGGTAGCCATTTTCGGTAATTTTGATACAATTGCCACGATAAATACCAATAAACGATTGTACCGACGGTTCGATAGGTATAAAAAAACCAGCTTGCTATTTGGAAAAATAGCGGGCGTTCCCACTTACCATGGTGTCGAAAAATTTGAACAGAATTGATGCAAAACAGAATAAAATACAGGAAAAAAGGCAGAAAATGCACTAAATCCTTCCGAGTAACTCGATAATGACTATTGATTTGAGTCTTAAAATAAAGGAAAATACATACCCCCACCGCCATATAACTGCACGACATCAATCGAATGATAAAAGAATTGGGTTTTTCGGGTACAATATCAGCCATCGCATACCGCAACATATACGTACTAATGGTGATTAACAGTAAACCCAACCAATAATCGGAATAACGTTCTTGTTTCTTTGCTCTGATGATGAGTAAAATGGCAAAGATATACCCCTGAAAAACCGCGATTATTTCTATTAAATTGTAGATACTAAGAGTAAAACGCATGGGGTTGGCAAGTACTGTGAAAGATGTCTGAGTTTTGGGGGTGCAAGTTAAGGAGTTTACGTTTTTCTTAAAACCTCTACATTCCCATTCCCACTTATTTTTGCGTCCCCGTCTTTGACTCGCGAAAAGGTATCCTTCCCTACAGGTTTATCATCTGAATATCAATAATTTACAAAGCTAGTAAATTAATATGAGGTAAGCGCCTACCTTCCCGAAAGTCTCAAAACTTTCGGGAAGGTAGTTCACAGTATAGGGCTTTCCTTCCACTGATTTTAAACGACCATCTGCCCCAGATTTCACTTCAATAGGTATTAGTTTTCCACGGCTTCTTCTAAACATGTCACAGAATTAGGGTAATTAGCAGATAACGGGTTATTTTTTGACCTCAACATTGTGATACGTCATAATTTTCCATTCGCCATCCGTTTTTGCCATTACCTGTAATAATCGTGTACAAAGACGCCCCTTATCGTCCAACACCGTACCTGGTAAAGGGCCATTTAAAAAACCTGATGTCCAAGTAAGACACTCGACAAGGGCAACATCGGGTCGAACGAATTTTAGTGCTACGATTTTCATCTCAAGCCTGGTATCCTTAAATTTACCTTTGAAAATATCGTCATGTCGCGCGACAAAGGATTGATGCCCTGTAAAAAACATTCCCAAAATATTTGTAAAAGTACCGTCTTCAGCAAAGTGTTTTGAATAATTGATTGCGTCGCCTTTGTTCCAAGCACTTACTTCATCATTCACAATATTTTCGATGCTTGTTGTATCTGATTTGGTCTGAGCATGTATGTTACTCATTGCTACTACGACAAGGGCACTTATCAATACACTAACAAAAGCATTTAATTTCATTCGTTTTTATTTTAGGGTGAAACCTCTATTGTTGCTTGTCCAATCTCTAACCTTAAACGCTTATCTTTTTTCCGAAAGTTTCCACCACTTTTGGGAGAGTAGTGCAAAGTAATAACCAGCCAATCCAAATATATAGCTTTTTATTTAGGTCGCTGTTTATTTTACTCGTTGCGGAAGAAAGTAATGCAACGAGGTGTGGTTTGAGGCAATTTTTGCTCTTAATTCTTTGTTCGTCGTACTTCTGAAAACATGGAGGCAGCCCGCCGCCGTTGAGCCTTGCGGGTGGGTTTTGCCGCAAATAGGCATAGATGCTTTACTGGGCGGATTTATTTATTCAATTGATCTTCAATAATTTGCCGAACCACCTGCTCTGATTTCTTTACAATTTTTGCAATTTGAGGAATTGAAAAGCCCTCTTTGCTCATTTCGAGTATGATTTCTTTTTCCTTTCTTTCTTCTCCTTTATTTATTCCTTGATTTATCAAATCTTGGGCATCTGCCATTTTTGTGTGTTGTTCGCTGGCAATGTCCCGCAGTTTTTTTAAATAAGCGTTATATTCTTTCCTTTCTTTCTCTGAAAGTTTCATTTCATCAAGTCTCGCTCCTGCTTCTTTTAACCCTTTCGCTGAAAAGCTATCTTTAACTTCTGAATTTTTAAAAAAATATATCCACTCGTCCAATTTATCTTTTACCCGATTTCCAAACATACCTACTTTTATTACCCAATATTCGGGATATATCTGATGTACTTCCTTTAATTGTGTCTAACGGGCGGCACTGGCGACGGACGACCGATATGCCCGTCCAGTGCATTGTTATGCTGGTTTTACTTTTTTGGCTAACATTTATTGAGTCAATGAAATTCATTATTATAAAAAAGCAGTAGGACCAAAATCACTAAACCTTTCACACCAATCCAAATATTCTCCTGACAGATTCCCATTTCCAATCATTGGCAAATCAGTTGCCTTAATTTTATTAATGTTTATATCGATTAAATCATCTTCGCTTCCTGTATTCTCATCAATTGCTCTCATTACATTCATAGCTGTTACGTCAATTAACTGCTTAATAAAAATATTTAGATAGGATAACTGTTCTGAGCTTAAGTTATTAAAAAAAATAGCATCTTCGAGATGTTTTTTCCTTAATTCTGGAAGCCAATGATTAGGTATTTCATTTTCTATTTCTTCCATTGTTTTTCCAGTAAATTTATTAATATACCAGTTATAATACTCTAAATTATCATCTCTAAAAAACTTAATAATATACCTTCCAAATAGTTCCAATTCTGTTTCAATTGCAAAATAATTTTCCAAAGAATTTTCAAAACAACATAGTACTGTGGGAAGATTTAATTTCCTTGTCGCATTTCTAACTCCTGTCCATAGTCGCATATCATAAACTAGTCCATACTTATTTGGAATTCCAAATTCAAATTGGGTTTGACGATAATTGAGAATTTCAAACTGATGTGGGCTCTTGTCTAGCTTATTAATCTGTAGCTCATAATTATAATGTACTGAAATTGTCTTTTTTGAAATTGATAATTCAATACCTATAGCAGTTGGTTCTTTGAATTCAGATATAAATTCAAGTGTACTTGCAACTAAGAATTCAGAAAATTCATCTTTATTTGGATTTAAGTTTATTTTCATATCACAATTCTAACTTCATTATTATCGTTTTTATATCTACTATAGCTTTTATTTATCCGCAATAATTTACGTTTATTTTTCTTCACCAAACATACATCTTTGAATTGCCTCTCATAATCTCTATAACGGCATTTGTGTCCAAAGCTACTTTTTCCATCACCATTCGCCCTCAATTTTACTAAACTCTTCCCGAACAGTTTTTTGTAAATCGTCGGCGGTTTCATCGCTGATACTTCCAGCACAGGCTAAAAGTAAGTCACGATTTGAGGTCATTACGTTATTTTTACTCATGGTAATTTCTAGTTTTAACAAAACTACGCAAAAAACATGGTTTTTTAGTTCATGCGCTTTTCATAATTATTAAAATACTGGCACCGCAACGCCTTCCACCCTACCCGCTCTCCCCACCCACCTCACCACCTCACACCCAAACGACGAATTTTTCAACCTCTATATAGCATAAACGCCGATTTGTGCGTTAGGGAATTAGCAGCCATTACCTAACCAGCCACCGTTTTGAGAACTATTTTACGTCTATTCTGCCTTCTACTTGTTGCCACTACTGCCTTTTCACAAGAGTTTTACCAACTTCGGGGGTTTGTTCATTCCGAATCCAACGAGCCACTTCCTGGGGTTACGGTTCGCGTCGTAAATGCCAATACGGGCACTGTCACCGACAAAGAAGGGCGTTATCAACTCAAATTATTGGAAGGACTCAACCGCATTTCGGTGTCGTCGATGGGCTACCAAACGGAGGTGTTTGAAGTGGTAGCGGCCAAAGACCTTGTCAGAAACGTGTACCTAAAAATAGACCAAAAGCAACTCGACGAGGTGGTGGTCAAGGTCAAAAAACGAGATTATTCGTACGAGGTCATCAAGCAGGTGCTCCAGCGCAAAGATTCGCTCCTCAGGCAGTATCAAAACTACCGTGCGAAGGTCTATATCAAGAGTGTAGAGCGTTTTGAAACCAAAAAAGTTGCTCCCAAAAAAGAGGAGGATACCCCCGCCAAAGTCGAAGATGCCCTCAAAAAACCTGTCATTACCGACAGCATTCCCAAATTAAATCTCTTTGAATGTCAGCTAGTTCGGCACCAAAGTCGGGCAGGACAACAAAAAGAAGAGCGCGAAGCGGTCAAGCGGCTGGGCGACCAGAGTACGTTGTTTTTTAAGTCGGTGACCGACGGGGAGTTTAACTTTTACCAAAATCACCAAAAAATCGCCAAAATCGGCGATAACGAAATCACCTCACCCCTAAGCGACCTGACGTTTTTGAGTTACCGTTTTCAGCTGTTGAAGTACTACATCGACGGCCCTTACAAAATATACCAAATAAAAGTCATTCCTCGCGAGCTGGGCAACGCGCTCTACGAAGGCACCATCGAAGTCATTGAGGATGAATGGGTTTTGCGTAACGTTGACCTTCAAATCACCAAGCGAGGATTGCTGCGTTACGATGAATTTGGCGTAAAACAGCAGTTTGAAAATGTACAAAACCGCTGGATTCCAACGCGGGTTACGTACCACTGGAAAGTCAAAGAAGGGAATACCAAAAAAACGGGCAAAACCGAAGTATTGCAGTCCGATTATGCCTTTGATTTGACCTTACCAAAGCGCTTTTTTGGGGACGAAGTAGGCGTCACTACCGCCGAAGCCTACAAACGCGACACCACTTTTTGGGAACAAATTCGCCCACAACCATTGACCCGCGACGAACAGAAGTTTATCAAGGAAAAAGAACGGCTCGAAGCGCTGGTGAACTCAAAAGCGTATTTGGATTCCGTTGATAAAATTTTCAACCGCATCACGTTTCCCAAAGTCGTGTATTTGGGCATGGGGCACATCAACCGCGAAAAAAAGACCACTTGGCACTTCGACCCCGTGTTGGGGCTGGTTGACCCGTTGGCCATTGGCGGCTGGCGGGTACGCTACGGAGCAGGTTTTTACAAACGCCAAGAAAACCGAAAACAACTTTGGGTCAACAGCAACTTAGGCTATGGGTTTAAGAACAAGGATGTGATTGGTTTTGTGAGTGTTAGCTATTTTTACAATCCCCTCAAAGTCTCTAACATCAGTCTGGCGATGGGCTCAGGGTTCAACGTCATCAACGGCGCGGCGACGATTAGCGACATTGCTCGTCGAAGCAATTTTTACCGAAATCAGTACATCAATCTTATGCACCGAACGGAGCTTTTCAATGGCTTTTATTTCAGCGCCCAAGCCTATTACGAGACCCGTCGCGATTTGTCGAATTTCCAGTTTAGCTCGCTCGGCGACCGCATTTTTAGCAATAATGCCCCTCAACCTTTCCCCACCACGCACATCTACCGAACCGTTTTCGGTATTGACTATACGCCACGCCAACTTTACTTGCGTGAACCCAACGAAAAAGTCATTCTGGGGTCCAACTACCCTACGTTTAGCCTAAACATCGACCGCGCTTGGCCTGTTTCGGGCAAAAACACCAACGTTTACACCAAGTTGTCGGCCTCAGTACGGCAGACTTTTAACGTAGGTATCATCGGCACGTCGGAGTACCGTATCAGTGCGGGTAAGTTCTTGGATACCACAAGTTTGGCAGTGATGGATTATTCTTACATGCGGGGTGGCGACCGCTACTTTTTCTCGCCTGCCATGTACACCTATCAGCTCATTCCTCAGACGTTTCCTGTGTTCGATTGGCATTTGGAGACGCACTACGTGCATCAATTCAACGGCTTCTTGACGAGTAAAATCCCATTGCTCAACAAAACCAAAATCCGTGAAATGGCAGGAGGTGGCTTTTTGTACGTCCCCGAACGCAAGTTCCAGTATTCGGAATTGTATTTTGGGTTGAATCGTATCTTCAAATTGGGCCGCGAACGGATTCGGTTGGGAGCGTATTACGTCATCGGCCAATCAAACACTTTTGGCGTTAGCAACGGTATCAAATTTTCCATCGAGCCGTACAATGCCGCGAAAAACACGTGGAGTTTTTAAACTGTTCAACATTTTAAAGGTAAACACATAGTTCATATAGATTTTCACATAGGATACATAGACTGCTATGTTTTTTATGTGTTTATGCTAATGTTCCCTATGTGTTTATAAGAAAGAAGAAAAATATTTTACATACAAATAGTGAATTTATTAAACCCATTTTACATACATTTACAGAATAAATAAAATTGATATATGAAGGGAACAAATTTGGGCGAGTTTGAAGAGTTGGTGTTACTTACGATTGCCGCCTTAGCCAGCGAAGCCTACAGCGTGGCCATTTGCGACGAATTGGAGAAACGTACGGGAAGAGCCGCGAAATTAGGCGTTGTTCACGCTGTCCTTAATCGGCTGGAAGAAAAGGGCTTAGCCAAAAGTTTTTTGGGTGAAGCCACCAACGCTCGCGGCGGCAAACGCAAACGTTATTATGAAATAACCCAAGTAGGAAAAATTGCCCTAGTGAACGCCCGTGAAATCCGTGAAGGACTCTGGCGAATCATCCCTGACCTCAACCTTGGCGGCGCAGTATGAGCACTCTCCCCCAACCTCCCCGCAATGCACAACGACTCTTGGAATGGTATTGTCGCCCCGAGCTCGCCGAAGATTTGCAAGGCGACCTCTACGAATTTTTTGAGCGTAACCTTCAACGCCGCGGTCTTCACTACGCCCGTTTTATTTATTGGATAGACGTCCTGAAGTTTATTCGATTGTACACCCTCCGTGCGCCTAATTTTTATTCATTTTTTACTTATACCATCATGTTTAACAGCTATTTTAAAACATCACGACGCAGTTTGGTTCGCAACAAACTCTTTTCAGCCATCAACATTATCGGACTTTCCATCAGCATGTCGGTGGGATTGTTGATGATTTCATTTTTGAGTGACTTGCTTTCTTACGATGATTTTCACGAAAAAAAGAGCCGTATTTACCGTATCAACACCTCACTCCAACCCGCTGGGCAACCCTCCATTGAACTTGCCTCGGGGTCGGTATTGGCGGGTAAAAAAATTCAAGAAACATTCCCTAACGTAGAGCAAGTGACGCTATTGCGGCGGGGTTTCGGCGGGGATGCCAAAGTAAACGAAACCACGCTTCCCCTAGGAGGCTTATGGGCGGATGCGTCCTTTTTTAAAGTCTTTACGTTTCCGCTGCTTTCGGGTAATCCTGCCACCGCGTTAAAAAATCCTTACACGATTGTTTTGCCCGAAAAAACCGCCCAAAAACTGTTTGGTGACACCGACGTGCTGGGCAAAAGCATTCGATTTGATACCACCGAATACACCATTACGGGCGTCATGAAAGATATTCCCAAGCTGTCGCACTTACGTTTTGACGCCTTGGTTTCTTTCGCCAGTATCGAACTCCAAAAACCCGATTTTGACGGCGGTTTTATGAATTGGGGCAATGTTTTTTCAAATTATACCTACGTGTTATTGCCCGAAAACAGCTCACTTGAAACCCTGCAAGCAAACCTCGATAAGCTTTGTTTGTCGGAAAACAAACAACTTAAAAATCAGCAAATTCAGTTGAGCCCCCAATCATTAAACGGCATTACGATTGGCAATCGCTTGGAAAATGCCAGTGGCCCTACCATGAACCAAATCACCATCTGGATACTGGCAGGTTTGGTACTGGTTATCATTTTGTCGGCCTGTTTCAATTACACCAATCTTTCCATCGCGCGGTCGCTTCGCCGAGCGCGGGAGGTGGGTGTTCGCAAAATCGTTGGTGCGTTTAAAGAACACGTTTTGCTACAATTTATTACCGAGTCGGTGCTTATTTCTCTGATGGCGCTGTTGTTGGCGTTTGTACTTTTTCTGGTGCTACGAGCCCAGTTTTTGGGTCTAGCACCTCAGCTTACCGAACTCGTTTCACTGGAACTTTCGCCCAAAATCATCTTGTATTTTATCGGTTTATCAGCCTTGGTTGGCATTGCTGCTGGTTTCTTACCTGCGTTATTTTTTGCCCGTATCAAAGCCATTCAAGTGTTAAAAGACGCTTCTTCGGTGCCCCTTTTCCGCCGCGTTAATCTCCGCAAAGCCCTTATCGTTGTTCAATATACGTTCTCTCTGGTTTTCATCACTACTACGATTCTTGGTTATAATCAATACAAACATTTTATCGTTTTTGACCTTGGATTTTCCACCGAAAATATCCTGAATATCAACCTACAAGGCAACAAAAGCGAAGTTATTCGGAAAGAATTGGCCGAAATCCCAAGCTTGACCGACATTTCCACTTCTCGACTTGTCACCAGCCTAGGAAGCGTGTATGGCACCATGATTAAGTACCAACAGCCCGACGATTCTTCCAACATCGCCCAAAACTACGTGGACGAACGCTATTTGCCCTTACACGGGCATCGGCTGCTTGCGGGGCAGCATTTTACACCACGAGCTAAAAGCGAAGAGAGTTCGGAAGTGATTGTCAATGAGCAAGTCATAAAACGATTCAACATCGGTGGTGGCCATCCGACCAAGGCAATCGGAGAACAAATCAAAACCCTCGACGGGAAAAAGTTTACCATTATCGCGGTGGTCAAGGACTTTCATTACCGAACGGTCGAACACCGCATTGAGCCTTTTGTGTTTTTTTATTCCCCCAACGAAGGCAACCTTAACCTCAAAATCAACTCCAAAGACTTGCCCGCCACCATGGCGCAGATTGAAGCTGTGTGGAAACGCATTGACAAGGTTCACCCTTTGGATGCCCGTTTTTACGACGACCAAATCGAAGAAGCCTACCGCCAATTTTCGGTTATTGTGAAAGTCATTGGATTTCTGGCCTTTTTAGCCGTTTGCATTGCTTCCTTAGGCTTGTTTGGCATGGTTGTTTTTACGACCGAAACCAAACTCAAAGAAATCAGCATCCGTAAAGTGCTGGGAGCCAATGAGCCCTCGTTGGTTTATTTTCTTAGCAAAGGTTTTTTGGGGTTGTTGGTACTTTCGGCGGCCATTGCCTTACCTAGCACGTATTTGTTGTTTAATAAATTGGTACTTACCCAATTTGCCTACCACCAGCCTATCCATTTTTGGGAACTAACGGTCGGTTTTTGGTCTGTTTTGGCGTTGGCAGTTGTGCTTATCGGCTCTCAAACCCTAAAAGCCGCCCGCACCAATCCCGCAAATGTGTTGAAGAATGAGTAAAAAACTTTCCCTGCTCGAAAGAGTAAGACTTTCGAGCAGGTTTTTAGCTATATCTAAACGACTCCGAACAATTTCTATTACCTTGAACTTCCAAGAGTTTTTGTCACTTCTTTAAGGTCTATATCAAGCAAATCAGCTATTTCTTGAGTGGATTTACCTTTTTTGTCTAGTCTCATAATCATTTCAATTTGTTGTTGTTCACGGCCTTTTTCAATTCCCTTTTCAATTCCTTGTTGAAGTCCTTTCTCAATCCCCTTTTCAATTCCTTGTTGAATCCCTTTCTCAATCCCCTTTTGAATTCCCCTTTCTTCTGCCATTATTAAGTCAAGAGCATCTGCCATGAGGGTATGCTGTTCACTTGCAATATCGCGTAATCTTTTAAGATAGACGTTGTATTCTATTCTTTCTTCTTCCGATAATCTCATCTTGTCCAATTTCTCCCCTGCTTCTTTCAACCCTTTGGCAGAAAACGTATCCTTCACCTCCGAATTTTTCAAGAAATATATCCATTCATCTAATTTATCTTTGATTCGATCGCTAAACTGGCTCACCTTGATTACCCAATATTCGGGATAAATCTGGTGTACTTCTTGTTTGTTGTATAAAGCAATCTGTTTATCTGAAAGCACTAAAACATCGCCTTTGTGTATCCCCTTAAACACATTTGTTCCATGATAAACATAGTCCTTCCCCTGTCCTAAGTCAAAATAAGCAATTGTAATCGAAATGACCTTTTTAACTTTTGAATACGCATCCCCTTCTTTCATGTGCTCTGTGATCACTTTAGAAGTTCCGAATAGCATTCTGTGAAAATAATCATATTCTTTGCTATTTTGAATTTCAATAATGACTAACTCATCTTTAGAATTTTCCACCAAAATATCCACCCGATTATGTTTATCATCATCAGTTTTTTTATTGGTTTCACTCTCTAATATTTGCTTAATTTTAACATCTTCTTTGAGTAGTTCCGACAAAAAACCCTCAAGAATATCAAAGTTGGCCTTATCTCTCAAAAGTTGTTTTATGGCCCAGTCAAAACGAATTAGTTGCTTAATTTTCATTTTTTTTAAGTCCCATTTAGACATTTATTTAATGCAAGTTAATCAAACCTCCGAAAGTAACCATCCAGCGTCGTTTCTTCTGATTGGTTTTGCTGTTTGACTTTTAGGATTATATACCAAGTGTTGTTATCCATTTTTTTGCCCTCAATTTTGCTCGAAACGATACGGCTCGCCCACGCCCCAAAAAAGCTACTCGTCATCCCATTAATTGCTTGGGCATTCTCAAAGTCCGAAGTCGTCGTATAAGAAAAAGTTGAAAGGGTCGGGTCAAACTCAAACGCAATAAAAGGGTTTCCGCAATCATCACAGGCCAAATCCCCTATAATGTCTTTTTCATAATACCCCACATATTTGTTTCCCGTCTTTTCAAAACGATACGCCAAAAATGAACTTTGGCTGTTTCTGGACGACAAGGCAATGGAGTGGTTTGGCAAAATTTTAAAAATTTCGGAAGGACGAACATCAGCCTGCTTTTTGCAACCAAATAGCAAGAATAAACATAGAATGGGTAGGAGCTTTTTCATAAGTATGTGGCTTTTTTAAAACAACGAATTAGTGGCCTAAAATAGTGCTATCTAAATGACTACGCTTTCCAATTGCTTATACCAGAATTCACCGCCCACTCAACATACTTCTCCACTTGCGAAATAGCGAAATAAGGCAGATTCAGCAACTGAAACAGCTTCCCTTGGCGGGTTGTGACAGTTTCGATGTTTGCCTCATTTCTTAGAAATCGGATGGCTAAGGAGTGGTCGGTCAAATCCATAAACTCATGAAGTGAACGTAAACTTCCTTTAGCTCCTGATTTTACCTCAATGGGCAACAGGTATTTTTGCCATTTGAGGGTCAAATCTACTTCGGCATTAGAGGTCGCATTTTCTTTTACCCAAAATTGAGGCTTAAAAAACACTTCATTATGCTGTGCAATCAGTTCCTGCGTGATGCAGTGATTAACCACAAAGCCCTTATGGTAATCGTTGAGGTCGTCTAATTGTAGTAGTTCCGCCTGAATCTCAGAGGCATAATTGAGCAGGCCTGTATCCAAAAACTGTAAGCGAGGCTTACGTGAAATTTCGGGCAGTTGAGGCGGCGCAACCTGAGTAGTAGGATAAATCAAATAAATGACTTTGGCCAAATCCAAGGCCCTAAACGCTTCACCCACTTCTCTCGAACGATAGTTAGACCCTCCAAAACCCGCAAAACTGATACGATCTCGCACCAAAGGCGCCGACTCAATGACAAATCGCATTATTTTTGCCTCAGTCGCATTGTGCGCGTATTTGACCACGTCTGACTTGTACGTTTCCCAAATAGATGCATAAATGCCTTTCAAACCCGTCAACTTTCCACCAGATGCCACATATTGTCGGATAACTTCGGGCATACCACCGATGATTACATACTTTTTAAATAGGTCGAACAGTTTGTCGTAAGCAAACGAAGGCAAAGGTATTTGTCGTAACGCTTTTAAGGCATTTTCTTCTCCAGTAGCCATCAAAAATTCCTCAAAATCAAATGGATGCAACACCATTTCTTCGACGCGTCCTACGGGAAATGAACCCACATCACCCAAAGCAAATTCAAGCAATGAACCCGCTGCAATGACATGAAGCTGCGGAATTTCTTCGTAGAAATACCTCAACTGCTTAATAACGTGCGGAATCTCCTGAATTTCATCAATAAAAAGAAGTGTATTTTGCGGTCTATCTGGAAGCGCTTTCTCAAAAATAAGTTGTTGCCATATCTCAGTTACCTCTCGTTCTTTCTGAAAAAAACGCCTGTCGTTGGGTTTTTCTAAATTCAATTGTATGAAATGGTCGTAACTTTTTCCCAACTCCCTCACAAGAGTAGATTTACCAACCTGCCGTGCTCCCCTCAAAATCAGTGGTTTACGATTCTTTTTTTCCTTCCAATCTAGAATTTTTTGTTCTAATTTTCTTTGAAAATTGCCCATATTTGTAACAAATTATAAGCAAATTTACATTTTTTTGTAACAAATAAGGGGCAAATTTTAAGGAATTTTGTAACAAATGGGGGGCAAATTCTAGGGCTATAAGGTTTCAAAAACCTTATAGCCCTGAACTCAGCAGAATTACCGCAATGCGTTCCAATTTAAAATCGCATTCCACAAAAGTGGCGCGTCGTGGTGGTTAAGGTAACGATGAAGTGGGTCAAACGTAAACGCAACCACTTGGCCTTTGCCTACGGGTACGTTGAAAATAGCACCGTGACCGATGATGGTTTGCTCGTTGCGCACCATCCCCGACAAAACGTATGGCGGTTCAGGCTTCGGCGTGGCGGGTTTGGGGTCTTTTACCTCTTTTTTATCAGGCATTCCCATAATCAATCCTTTGTATTCTTCTTCTTCCTTGAGTGGCTTGGTGCCGTATTGCATCAACATCATGTCGCGGTCGCGCTTTTCGGTTTGCAACAATGCCCCTTGTCCTTTGAAAATAGGGAAGGTTTCGGGGTAACCATACATAATTGGATGCGAAGGCTTGCGGTTTTTCACCTGAATAATCGAACCTGGGTGAAACAAAGTGGGCGATTCGTACCGTTTCAATTCGCGCACAATGCCCAAGTCCGACATGATGCTCGATGAGTTGTCGAGGGTTATTAATACCCCACCTTCATCGACAAACTTTTTCAATTCCGCAACTCCCTCAAAACCTGGGCCACCCGTCATGTCGTCGGTGCTACTTGGTGTGCCGTGCGACGGAAACTCAGCGGTTTTGGTGTAAGGCATGGGGCCAAATTTGGTGTCCACTTCGTGCAAGAAGTTGGCTCCCGTACCGCCCACGCGAGGCACCAAAATCACGTCAAACTGCGACCGTAAGTTGCCTTTTTTCAAATGGTCTTTATGAATCGAGGTGTAAGGAATACCGCGTTGTTCAAACGTATAGCGCGACCAGCCTTCGTCTTGGGTTTGGTACCACGTATGGTAAATCGCTACGCGCGGCAAACTTACCTCGTGCTGCTTCACCGACGGCATGGTTTTGGTCGAAATCAAATCCACGCTAAACTTATCCGCCAATTGCTTCGCTTGGTCGGCCGACAAGCCCGAAAACACCACCGCTCCTTGCGCCAACGTGTCTTTACGACCTTCCAGTGTGGTTTTGGCATCTAACACAATGGTTTTAGCATTCTGCGATTTTGCCCAATACGCGGCAGGCAATACCGTATTTTGCGCTTTGTAATTGACCACATAGTACGTTCCTTCTCCCTCGATTTTTCCGTCGTACTTCACATCCGCCGTAAGTAATTTCAAGTCCGACAATTCGTATTTGAGGGTATCTTGTTGGGTTACATTTACGCCATTGAGGTACTGCAACGTCCACGCAATCGCGTCGTAGGGCGGAAATTTGGCTTCTTTCGGGTAGTTTTGCTTGGTCAACAACGAGTACGCATAGTTGCGATACGGTTGGTTCAACAACACCACATAATCCCCTTGATTTTTACCCGTTTCGGCTTTGTGTACTTCAATCCCTTGGGTACGTAGCTGATTGACCAAATACGCTGCCATCGCGGGGTCGCGTTGCTGTTTTCCAATCACAAAAGCCTTAGGGCCGTCTTTGGCTGCTTTGGACAGGTTATTCAAGCTTTTTTGGTAAAAATTCTTCAACAGTAGCTTGCCATTCGCTGCTGCGTATCCCAACGAAGCCAATACGCCCGCTTGCATGTAATTGATGTTGTTTCGGAACGACCAATACACTTTTTCGGTCGCAGGATACGGGCGGTACCACTCGCGACTTGTCACGTTGTCGCCCGCAAATTTAGCATTGGCCAAGTCACGCATGAAGGTATTCGCGCCCGCATTGCCGTAGGTTTCGTAAAAACGCCCGACGGAGTTGTGGTTGTTGGCTACCCAAATGCCGTAGCCAGGGTACCAGCCATCGTAAAACGCCCAGTTGAACACCCCAGGAAGCCCTTGTGCTGCCAACGTCGTCATGTCGTGGTCGGCCATAATTTGCCATTCGCCAATCGCTACGGGGTCCACGGCTTCGCTGTACGGCCCTGTTCCTGTTGAAATGTACAACAAAGGCACCGACTCGTGTAAGTCGAGCATCACCGTAGGATGCCAGTCGAAATAGGCTTTAAAAATACTCTTTGTAATGGCCTGCGAGACCTGTAAGCCGTCGCGGTTGTTGTCGTGATAGACATACTTTCCCCAATACGGTGGCGAAGCAGGCATTCCGTCCTCAAAATTGGTGCGTTTTTTGGTATAACGGTTGTACCAATCCACCATCTTATCCCAGCCGTCGGGCTCGGATACGGGGTTAATAATCACAATCAGGTTGTCGCGAATGGCTTTGATTTCGTCAGACTGTCCCGTTACCAAACGATACGCCAATTCCATCAGCATTTCGGGCGAACCCGTTTCGGA
Organism: Runella sp. SP2; assembly: GCF_003711225.1. NCBI lineage: Bacteria > Pseudomonadati > Bacteroidota > Cytophagia > Cytophagales > Spirosomataceae > Runella > Runella sp. SP2. Next base: position 3,589,362 of record NZ_CP031030.1, read on the forward strand.
AGCGTGCATTCCACCATTCAGGAAATACACCACTTTGCTGTCACCCAAGATTTTTTGCACATCGGCAGGGTTTACTTTGCGCGGGTCAGCAAGAAGTGCCAGTTGTTTTTTGTAATGGTCGAGGCGCTTGATAGTGGCGGCATTGGCAATAACGGACATTTGAATGGGACGATTTTCTTCGGTAGTTCCAATCTGTTCGTTGACAATGTTCGGCGACGTTTGGGCTAATTTTTGAAAATAGCCGTAAATATCCGCCGTACGATGCAGCACGCCAGGCGCTCCGACAATTTGCCCAAATTGCTTCAACGGCGACGGGATTTTGGGGTCGTTGACCAAATCCAGCACCGACGACGGCAGGAAGCGCGGGTCGGTCGTAAATTCTTTGATTTTTTGGTTGTAAGGCTCGTCAATTTGCTGGGCCTGTGCCGTCAACGCGAGGGCACTGGCACACGCTCCCGACAACAAGAAGCGAAAAAGTGATTTCATAGAGATATGACAAAAGGCGTTGTTTTACAAACGATTCCAGTTGATGAGTACATTCCAAACCATTGGCGCATCGTGAAGGTTGATGTAACGATGCAACGGATTAAACGTAAACGCTACCAAACGACCTGCCCCCACGGGAACGTTGAAAATTCCGCCGTGACCCACGATGGTTTGTTCATTTCTTACCATTCCCGAAAGCACATACGGTTCTTCTTTCTTAGGTTTGGCAGGCGCAGTTTCTTTGGTTGTTGTTCTGTCAGGTAATCCCATGATGGGGCCGTTGTACTCTTCATCTTCCTTCAATGATTTAGTGCCATATTGAAGCACCATCATGTCACGGTTGTACTTTTTGGTCTGCAACAACGGTGAAATACCCTTGAAAATCGGGAATACTTCAGGAAACCCGTACACAATCGGGCTATCCGACTTACGTACTTTAACGTTTACAATGGAACCTGGATGATAAAGCCCTGGCGTTTCTACTTTATCTAAATCGCGGGTAATTCCTGTTTCCGCAATCATCGCAGAAGTGTTGTCCAAAGTCACCAATACGCCACCTGCTTCCACAAACATTCTGAGTTGGTTCATGCCATCAAAGCCTGGCCCGCCCGTCATGTCAGGAGTGGAATCAGGAAACCCGTGCGAAGGGAATTCGGGGGTTTTGGTATAAGGCAATGGCCCAAACTTTTTATCAATTTCGTGAATAAAATCACTGCCCGTACCACGCATTTTAGGAATCACAATCACGTCGTATTTACTGCGCAAATCGCCCGCCTTCAAATCATCTTTTTCGATGGAAGTGTAGGGAATCCCGCGTTGGTCAAAGGTAAAACGCACCCATCCTTCGTCTTGGGTATTGAACCAACTGTGGTAAATGGCCGTTCGTGGGAGGGTCACTTCGTGTTGTTTCACGTTGGCCGTCGCTTTGGTCGCGGTCAGGTCAAGTCCAAACTGCGTTGTCATGTTTTTAGCTTGTTCGGCCGTGATTCCTTGCAACACCACCGATCCCGCTGCCAAAGTATCTTTTATGCCACTCAGGGTAGTTTTGGCATCTAACACTACTGCCTTGCTCGATTTATTCTGAGATTTTAGCCAATACAAGGCCGACAGCACCGTGTTTTGGGCTTTGTAATTGAGGACATAGTCTGTACCCTCTCCTTCCACTTTACCCGTATATTTCACTTCTTGATTCACGAGGGTAAGGTCGCTTGCGGCATACGTGACGTTGTCAAGAGCTTTGACGTCAACTCCATTCAGGTACCCGAGCGTCCACGCAATATCATCATACGATGGGTATTTGGTTTCTTTGGGATAGTTTTGCTTAGTCAACAACGACACCGCTAGATTACGGTAAGGCTGCTCCAACAACACCACATAGTCATCCGAAGTCGATTTATGGACTTCAATTCCTTGCACACGTAACTGATTGACCAAATACGCCGCCATTACTGGGTCGCTTTGTTTTTTGGGAATGACAAACGCCCTTGGCGATTCGGTTTTTCCTTTTTGGATAGCATTTACTCCTTTTTGGTAAAAATTGGTCAACAACAACCGTCGGTTATTGGCAGCATAGGTCAAGCCTGCCAGTACGCCTGCTTGCATGTAATTGATGTTGTTTCGGTACGACCAATTCACTTTCTCGGTAGCAGGATTGGGCCGATACCATTCTTTGCTCGTTACGGGGTCACCTGAATACTTTTGGTTTGCCAAATCGCGCACATACGTCGTGGCACCTGCATTACCAAACGTCTCATAAAAGCGTCCGACAGAGTTGTGATTATTGGCAATAAAAAACGCATAACCTGGGTTCCATCCGTCATAAAATGCCCACGTAAACACCCCTGGCAACCCCTGCGATGCCAAGGCTGTCATTTCGTGATTGGCCATGGTTTGCCATTCACCAATGGTGATGGGGTCGATGGCATCGTTATACGGCCCTGTTCCCGTAGAAATATAAAGCAACGGCACCGACTCGTGCAAATCGAGCATCACCGTAGGGTGCCAATCGTAGTAAATTTTGTACATGGCCTTGGTCAACGCCTGCGACGACTGTAAACCATCGCGGTTGTTGTCGTGATAGGTATATTTTCCCCAATACGGCACGCGTGGGAAGCCATCATCATAGTTTTTACGGTCTTTGGTGTAGCGGTTGTACCAATCCACTTGTTTGTCCCAGCCATCGGGTTCCGATACGGGGTTAATCAACACAATGATATTATCCCGAACGGCTTTAATATCAGGCGTTTGGGCGGTGATTAAGCGATAGGCCAACTCCATCACCATTTCGGGCGAACCCATCTCAGGCGAGTGAAGCCCGCAGTTGATGTAATATACCAATTTAGTATCACCCAACACTTTTTCCAGTTCCGAAGCGGGTAATTTGCGCGGGTCGGCCAGCAGCGAAAGCTGTTTTTGGTAGTGGGCCACGCGTTTCATGGCGTCTTCGTTTCCGATAGCCACCAAATGAATCGGGCGACCTTCTTCGCTTGTCCCTACCTGTTGCATGGTCAGGTAAGGCGAACTTTGCGACAATTTTTGAAAATAGCCATAAATGGCCGTGGTGTTGTGCAAAATCCCAGGGGCACCCACAATCTCGCCAAAGTGTTTACGCGGCGAGGGCACTTTGGGGTCGTCGGGTAGGTTGAGCACCGACGAGGGCAAAAAGCGCGGGTCGGTAGTGTATTCTTTGATTTTTTGGTTGTACGCTTCGTCGATTTTCTGGGCGTACGTCGTTGCCGCACAAAGAGCAATGGTAGAAACGGCAAGCGGTCTAAGCAGACGTTTGAAGTACATGAGTTAGTTTGGTTAGGACAGATGAAGTAATGCAGGCATTAACAGCCTTTAAAGATGGCACGATAAATTGCCTATTTCAAGCGTAGAGAAGATTTAATTTTACATACCAGAGGTTTATTCTTCCTGATTCTAAAAAATCACTTTTATAATCCAAAAGCAACGGATAGGTTTCAAACAAATCCCTGTTCTATTCACTTTGATTCACTATTTTTGGCTTTCTAATCTTTTTTACTCATCAACCCTCGTATAGCCATGTTTAAACCCCTGTTGTGGGCCAGCCTTTTTGCGACCAGTGCAGCCATTGCCCAGTCGAATGTGCACTTTGCTACCCATCCTACCCTAAGTCCCGACGCCAAAACGGCCATTTTTTCCTACGAATCTGACTTGTGGAAAACCGACCTCAATTCTGGCATCACTTCGCGCCTGACCGCCATGCAGGGCAACGAATCGAACCCACGGATTTCTCCCGATGGAAAATGGTTGGCATTTACGGGTACTGAAAATGCCAACGCTGACGTCTATCTGATGCCCTTGGAAGGAGGAACCATTCGCCAATTGACCTACCACAGCACTTACGATTTCGTGGAAGCCTGGTCCTGGGACTCCAAAACCATTTATTTTGAATCAGGTGTACAAAACGGAGGTACTACCTACACGGTTTCGATTTTGGGAGGAACGCCCAAACGCGTTTTTAAACACTATTTCAACCGTACGCACAACGTTGCCGAAAGTCCAACGGGTGAGTTATTTTTTAATGACACCTGGGAAAGCGATAACCAAGCCATGCGCAAACGCTACAAAGGCGACTTTAACCCTGATATTCAGTCGTATAACCTAAAAACCAACACCTATAAACGCTACACCGACTACCGTGGTAAGGACATGTGGGCGACGGTTGACAAAAACGGTACGATTTATTTTGTATCAGACGAAGCCAACGGAGAATACAATTTATACACCTTCGTCAACGGTCAAAAAACGGCGTTGACATCCTTCAAAGAATCCATCAAACGCCCTCAGGTAAGCGCCGACGGCAGTAAGGTTATTTTTGAAAAAGACTACCAACCTTGGGTGTATGACGTCGCAAGCAAAGCCGCTACTCCGCTCAAAATCAATCTTGTTCGGAATTTTACGTTGACCAAATGGCAAGATTTTAAAGTAAGTGGATCTATTTCAGCCTTCGACGTCGCGCCTGACAACAAAAAGTTGGCGTTCGTTTCTCGGGGAGAATTATTTGTGTCGGACATTGAAGGCAAATACATTAAACAACTCAAAACCACTCCTAACGAGCGCGTTCAGGAAGTAAAGTGGTTGACCGATACTTTGACGCTATTGGTGGGGCAAACCGTGGGTGGCTACCAAAACTGGTTTACCCTCAAAGCAGACGGCAAAGGAACGCTCAAACAACTTACAACGGATACGCAAAACAACCGTCAGATTATTTTCAACAAAGACCGCAACTCGGGCGTGTATTTGAGCGGACGCAACGAGGTTCGCCTGCTTGACCTCAAAACCCTTGAAAGTAAGACGATTGTGAAAGATGAGCTTTGGGGGTTTTATAACGACAATGCTTACTTCTCACCCAATGGCGAATACGTGATGTTTACGGCTTACCGCGATTTTGAAAAAGACATTTTTCTTCATCACCTCACCAAAAACGAGACCATTAATCTCACCAACACGGGTATTTCGGAATCGGCACCTGTGTGGTCGCCCGATAGCAAGTACATTTATTTTGAGTCCGACCGTATTAACCCAGGTTATCCGTTTGGCCCGCGTAATGTGAAAGTTTACCGCTTGGCACTCACCAAAATCGAAGACCCGTTCCGCAGCGACAAATGGGAAGATTTGTTTAAAGTAACCAAAAAAGATTCGACCGCTACGGCGGCCAAAACGCCCGAAAAATCGAGCAAGAAAAAGAAAGCAGCAACCCCTGCCGAGCCTAAAAAAGAAACCAAGAAAGAAATCAAACCGATTGAGATTGACCTAGCCGACATTTGGGAGCGCATGGAGCAAGTAGGGCCGTCGTTTGGTCAACAAGGCTCTCCCACTGTTTTTCAAAAAGACGACAAAACCTACGTCATCTACGTTTCTGACCACAGTGAGGGAGAAAATAAGCTTTGGAAAACAACTTACGAACCATTCAAAGCCCCCAAAACCGAGAAAGTGGAAGACGGCGTTCAGGGGTACGATTGGGTACAAGTAGGCGATAAATCGTATTTGCTCATCAACGGTAAACTCAAAAAATTTACGCCAGAATCGGGCAAAGCTGAGGATATTTCGATTGACTTTACCTTCCGTCGCAATTTGGAGGAGGAGTTTCGGCAAATGTATTACGAAGCATGGGCGAGTGTAGAGGAGAATTTTTATAATGAAACCTTCCACGGTGCCGACTGGAAAGCCCTGCGCGACCGTTACGCCAAGTACTTGCCTTATCTCAACCAACGCGATGATTTTCGGACGCTGTTCAACGATATGCTAGGCGAGCTAAACGCCTCTCATTTAGGCTTTTACAGCAACGGCAAAGAGGAAGAGGTTTTCTACAAATCTCGCACAATGGAAACGGGCATTCTTTTTGACAATCAGCGTCCGTTTGTCGTTGACCGCATTCTTAAACGTAGTGCCGCCGACAAACACGGTAAGAAAATTGGCAAAGGCGACATCCTCACGCACGTCAACGGTGAAGCGATAGACTCGCTCCAAAACCGCGACGTGTATTTTACCAAACCTTCGTCTGATACCGAAATTACGCTGACGTTCCGTCGCAGTAACGTCGATTCTAGCTATACGGTAAGAGTGCATCCAAGAGGCTCTTTATCAGGAAATTTCTACGATGAATGGATGGATTGGAACCAAAATTACGTGGACGAAAAAAGTAAAAAACGGATTGCCTATGTGCACATGAAAGACATGGGCATGGGCGAATACGAGCGTTTTGTCCACGATATGACCCGCGATTGGTACAAAAAAGATGCTTTAATCCTGGATTTGCGCTACAACACAGGCGGAAACGTTCACGACTTGGTGCTTAATTTCTTGTCGCAAAAGCCTTATTTGCAGTGGAAATACCGCGAAGGAAAACCCACGCCTCAACCCAATTTTGGGGTAGCGGCCAAGCCAATTGTGTTGCTTATCAACGAGCAATCGCTTTCGGATGCCGAAATGACCGCTACTGGTTTCAAAGCCCTCAAGTTGGGTAAAATCATTGGTACCGAAACCTATCGTTGGATTATTTTTACGTCGGGCAAAGGGCTCGTCGATGGCTCGTTTTATCGTTTGCCTTCGTGGGGATGTTATACGCTTGATGGCAAAAACATCGAGCAAGAAGGTGTCACGCCTGACATTTACATCAAGCAAACGTTCACCGACCGCCTCACCGACAAAGACCCCCAACTCGACCGCGCCATCGAAGAGATTTTAAAAGACCTCAAGTAGAATTTCTGTTATCTTTACGCCCCAAATTTGGAAACTTTAAACTGTAAAATATGCCAAGCTGGTACTTAGGAAAAATCAAATACCAACAAGAACAAGAAAACGGCGCGCTCAAGACGATTTCGGAAGCCTACCTTGTGGACGCGGTTTCATATACTGATGCCGAAGCACGAATTTACCGCATTGTAGCCGACAACACGCCTGACTTTCAGATAAGTAGCCTTACCAAAATGAAACTTTCGGATGTATTTCATTTTGAGGATGAAGGCGGGGAAAAATGGTTTAAGTGCAAAACATTTTACGTCTCTATCGACGATAGCAGCGGCTCGGTGAAGGAGAAAAAAATCATCAGCTACATGCTTGTCAATGCCGATAACCCCAAGCAAGCCATCGAACGTATTGAAAAGAGTTTGGCGACGATGTTGATTCCTTATGAAATCACGGACGTGAACCTAACGCCTATTTTGGAAGTGTATCCTTATTCACCCGAAGACGAAGCGCAACAAGTTCCTGCGGGTTTTCGCCCGCTCGCCGAAGTGATGGCAGAACGCGGAGCTGAGTAAAATAACGCGACCTTTTCAAGAAATGTGCCTTTAGGCACTACCTAGATGTTAAGCCTCTATGAGGTACAAAACCAAGTACTTATCTTGAAAAGTTCGCGTTAAAATAAAAGTAACGAGGCTGCTCAAAAAGAGCAGCCTCGTTTTTTATTGTCTTCTTCGCAACGTCTGTACGCCCCCTCCATTCTCGGAAGGTTGTAGCTGCTTACGATAATTCATTTCTTGAGTTTGTTCTTTTATGTCTTTTGTTTGCGCAGAATTCGATCCCTTCTTATGGTTGGCGCCCGCAAAATCAAGGGTTAAATTAGAAAGATACACCATGCCTCGTTTAAATACCAAATTAACGACTACAATATCATCTTGGGGTACTTTATCATAATGAGCGGGTAGCCATTTAGGCATATCTTTGATAATCTCCGCCATTCGAGGCAGCGTTATTTTCTCGCTTTTACTAAACTGACGCAAAACCACTACACTATCAGCCTGCACGTGCAGCTCAAAAGTAAACAATGACGTCTCCGAGCCAATGTGTAAATCTTTCAGTTTTGAGCGTAAATACGCTTGAAATGCATAATCCCCACCAGGAAAAGCAGCAGCTTCCGAAAACGGGTAGTAATCTATTTCCCCTCCCTCCTCATTATAACAATGTTTTTCCTTCAATAAGCCTGCCCAATACGTCTCTCGGCGTTTTAGCTCACCGTTTTCGTGGTAAACGCGCATTTCACCCCAAAGGTCATTGTTGCGATAGTCGGCAATCCAGTACAATTGTCCCGTCGGATAAAATCCCTTCGAAAACCCCTGGCGAATCCCTGCTTGGTAATCTTTGAAGTTGGTTTCGGACAATAAGGTTCCTTGCTTGTTATACGTTTTAAGGGTAGCAAACCGCTTTTTGCGGTCGTGAAATGTCAGTTCTTCGTCGTGGTCAACAAATTCCCGACGAATAACGGCACGTTGCAACGAATCAGGGAAAGAGGCTTGAATTGTTTGAAGCGTTATTCCCCACAAAATCACCAACAATAGACTAACTTTCTTGCCCATAACTTGTAGATTTTCAAGATACAATCAATAATAAACACTTTGATTCACATTAATGTAATGCCGCTAGATGCACCCTACCATTTTGAAAAAGAAGCGAGATGGGGACAATCTCCCCCTGCGGATTTTTATCGTAGCGGGCAGGTTTCCATTTGGGCATATCTGTGAGAATATCCGTCAACTTGTTTATCGTCATTATATGACTGTTGGTAAACTTGTGTAACACCGCTTTCCCATCTTCTTCTATGTAAATCTCGAAATTATAGATTTGCGAAGTATTACCCGCAACAAACTCGTTTAGTTTGGTTTGCAAATACGCTTGCAACGCCCGATCTCCACCAGGGAAACTTGCTTTTTCCGCCAGTTCGTAGTACGGAATTTCATTACCATCCCTGTCGTAGCAGTGTTTTTTCTTTTGAAACCCCGATCGGTACGTTTCCCGACGCTTTAAACCTCCGTCTTCATAATATACCCGCAGCTCACCGTGAAGTTTATTGTCGCGGTAATCTGCGAGCCAATAGAGGTTCCCGCTTGGGTAATATCCCTTCGAAAACCCTTGACGAATGCCCTCTGCGTAGTCTTTGAAGTTGGTTTCAACCAGTAAAGTCCCGTTCTTACTGAAGTGTTTTAACGTGGCAAAACGTTTTTTACGGTCATGAAATACGAGTTCTTCATCATAGTCTGCAAACGCACGGTGGCGTATCGTACGCCATAGCGAATCGGGCGAGAAAGCTTCTACTTCTTGAGAAGCGATACCCCACATACAAACCAACAAAACACTGATTTTCTTTAACATAGCTGTTCATCTTGACAATTCTATCAAAATTAACTGCTTTTTTTATCAATATCAATACCCATCGGCCACAGGCGTCTGTATTTCTGAGGCTGCCAGTCCCAGTCGTTTTTTAGCTTCTTCAAGCATTACAACGGTAGCGGTAGCGCCAATCCTCGTCACGCCGAGCGCCTTCATTTTGAGCATTTCATCCAACGACCGAATTCCTCCTGCAGCTTTTACTTGAACTTCAGGTGTGCAGTTTTTGCGCATCAAACGGATATCCGCTTCCGTCGCACCTTTGTAATTGTAACTGCCGTCTGGTTGTTTAGTATATCCATATCCCGTCGAAGTCTTCACGAATTCAACCCCTAGCGTACTACAAATTTTACACAGCTTCACTTTGTATTTGTCTTTGGGAAGAAAATCGTTTTCAAAGATAACTTTTAGAATGGCCCCGTGTTTGTGACATTCTTTCAGAATCGCGTAGATTTCTTTTTTGACGTAGCGCCAATCTTCACTTAGCACTTTTCCTACGTTTACCACCATGTCGATTTCGGTGGCACCGTCTTTGCAAGCCTGTCGGGTTTCGGCTACTTTCATCGCGATGGTATTCCCACCATGAGGAAACCCTACCACGGTACAGACGCCAACGTTACTTCCATTTAGAAGTTCGGCGGCGCGTGTTACGTAGTAGGGTTTGATACAAACTGTGGCGACATCGTATTGCAATGCCAACGCACAACCTGCTTCCAATTCGGCATCGGTCAGGTGCGGTTGCAACAACGAATGGTCTATCATTTTGGCCAGTTCTGAAAGAGAAGTAAACATAGAATGAACTTGTTAAGGTACATTCTCCCATAAGAACACAGGCGAATAAACCTACTTAGAGCAAAGCTGGCTAATCACGTTGTACGCTTCAACGAAACCGTATTCTCCCGACTTACTAAAGTCGTAGCAGGCTTCGTTTTTGTCGAGCAATGAAAATTTAATGACTCCTCTCAAGAAAAAGGCTTCGGCGTGGCGTGGTGCTAGTTTAATCGCGCTGCTGCAATCCACCAATGCGCCTTTTTGATCTCCCAAAGATGATTTCACCACCGCCCGAATAAAATAACTATCGGCGTTGGTAGGCTCAATCTCGATAGCTTTGTCTAAGTCAGCAACCGCAGATTTTCCTTCACCGATTGTATTTTTAGCAATTCCTCTCGACAAATACACCTCTGGACGACCTGGCGATAGGTCTTTAGGTTGGGTGTATTTTGTGACAATAACGTCCAACAATTTGATGGTATTTTCCGTAATCAAGGTGTTATAATAAGGCAACGTATTGGCCGACGCACCGTTGATTTCGATGGCTAAGTTATAATCAGCCACAGCCTCTTTGGGTTGCCCAAGTTTTACTTTACAAACCCCTCTCCCGTAGTAGGCCATGTAATTTTGTGGGTTGATTCGCACCGATTCGTTAAAATCGGTCAGTGCTTCTGCAAACTTACCCATTTTGCTACGCGCTAATCCACGGTAATAAAACGACTCTGAATCGTTGGCGTTCAATTGAATAGCTTTTGACAAATCAGTAATCGCGCCGTTCAAGTCGTTCATGTTGGTACGTGCATTTCCTCTACCTGCATAGGCAGCATTATAGCCCAGCTCAATGGCTTTAGTAAAATCGGTAATACTTCCCTTGTAGTCTTTTACGCCAATTTTGCACTGCCCGCGACTATACCACGCTTGCGCGTTATTGGGCTCTAATACCAGTCCTTTGTCAAAGTCTTGCATGGCACGGCGTTGGTCTTCCATTTTAAACCAGATTTGGCCGCGCTGTAACAATGCTTTTGCTTCATTGGGATTAAGCTCAATGGCAGAATTGAAGTCGCGCAACGCTCCTCCCAAATCATCTTGAATAACTCGGCACATACCTCGGTATAAAAAGGCTTTGGCATCTTTGGAAGTAATACCGATGGCCTCATCATAATCGCGCATGGCGCCACGATAATCTTTGAGCGAAACCTTCAACAAACCCCGTTGATAGTAACTAGGCGCGTGATCGGGATTGGCCTGAATAGCAGAGGTATAAGCCAGCATGGCACCTGCTACGTCGCCTTTGGTCTGCTTCGTAAGTCCTTCTTCGTAATAGGTTTCCGCAGAATTTTGGGCAAAGGTGATATGACACGACAATAATATACCCAAAATAGGTAGTAGAGTTTTTCTCATAATTTAGCGGTTAGGATAGAAAGTACAATAATACGTCAATCAAGGTATTTTTTGCAACATAACCGACATAAATATTATCATTTTATGTCGGTTACTATTTTCGCAGGTAGGTTTTAAGTACGTCGGAGTCTGGGGTATTATTTCGGAATAAAAATTGCAAAAACGGCAGACGGGTCGATGTACGGACAACAATGTCCTCCAAAGGCACTTCTGGAACCTCCAGTAAATCAGCCACTTCCTTACCTAAAAGAAAACGCATCTGCGCGATTGGAAAGTTTTGTAACTGTTTTGTAGGTACCTGATTTTGAAGCACTTTCGTGAGGGCTTGGGTCAGCCCTTTCCCTGCTGCTGATGGCTTAAATTGACGGCGATAAATGGCCCGATCTAGGTGGTATGCTTCGCGCAAATCGATGGGTAAAAGGCGCTCATTGACGCCCAGTAGGTATCCAATTATATCCCAAAAGTGCAAATATGATTCTTCGTCATTTGTTTCCGTCTTTACGTTCATTTTCCGCAACCCTCGAACAACGATATACGAAAAGGCGAGGTTTGTCCCTGCCATGTCTTCTTGGTTAATGGGAAGCCCCCAAGCCGAATCCCACTGGGCATAGCGGCTGGTAAAATACCGAACAACGGCGTGCATCAGCCTTATTTTAAGTACTTTTATCACGTTACGGCCGTTGCGCCAATCACGCTCCTGCATGATTTCAAACACAAATTCGCCCGTCTCTTCTAGCCGTTTATAGGTGTCTTTTTTGATTCGTTCGGTCAACCAAAGTACTTGAGCACCGTTGGCAGCAGCGTAGCAATACGGGAGTGAATAGCAGCCCAATAATAACGCAACTTCGGTTTCGTGCTTCCAAAAAAAAGCCATGCCTTGCGCCATTTTTTTAGGGTCGGTCCAGCGAGGTAAATGCCCCTGCTGTTCAAAAAAATGAACGACTTCGGGAAGCTGTTCGGCGAGCGAAACGTTTTTTAAGTCGCCCAAATACCGCATAAAAGCAGCTAGCCCCTCTCGGCCTTGCTGTTGAGCCACGGCCATTACAACATCATCGGCCGCAGGGTCTCCCACCAAGCGAAAAGGGGCTAATAAAGTATCATTGAACGTACGCGTTTGTGCAGGTCTCATGACCTTGAAACCATTTAAACTATAAAAGGTTTGATAACGCGCGCGTTTTGTTTTTTAAGTTCGATAAAAAGACGATTGAGCATTTCTTCGTCACGGTAAATTCCAATTATAGAGCCACCCGAACCCGTAAACGACGCCGAAGCCCCGCAAGCGCGAGCGGTGTCGATAAGCGCTTGGTTTCGGTCGGTGATGGTCATGATTTGGGCGCGGTAGTCAAAATTTTGGTTAATCAATTCACCCAAACGTTTGAAATCTTGGTTTTTGATAACGTCACAGCCTTGTTCTGCTACTCCCGCAATGTTTTGCAACGTGCCAACCACGTGCGGGTCGCCTTGCTCCCATCGCTCACGAATGGTATTCAGTACTTTTCCCGACACTTTACTCAGGTCAGTTTTATAAGCAATGTACAATTTGGGTAACATTCGAGGGTCAAGAGGTTCGTAGTAGCCGTAGCCTTGTTTTTCGATGAGGTCTCTCGAAAAATCCATATAGACACAGCCTTCGTAGCACTGAATAACCCGATCTTGTAAACCTGCCGTAATGCCCAATTCCTCCACTTCTGATTTGAGGGCCAAAGTCGGCAACATCGGCTGCGGAATTTCAACTTTGTAAAACTGCATCAACGCCCGAAGTGTAGCTACCACAATGGCGCTAGAACCTGCCAAGCCTACTTGGCGCGGGATGGTCGTGCGGTAGCGAACGGTAAAGTTTTTATTGGAAAGTTTAATCCCTTCTCTATCGCAGTACTCTACAAATTTTTTAATGGACGCTTTCACCAGCGGTACACCTCCGTGGTAGCCAAGCGTACTGATGGTATCGCGCAGGTGGAAGATGTTTTTATAAATGTGAGTATCTTGTACTTGGGGTTCAATCTGTAACTCAGGCGATTCGTACAGCGTAATAGAAGCGCCAAAATTGCGCACCGAAATTGAAATTGTTTTCCCAAAATATCCATCGGAAGGGTTTCCTAGAAGCCCAGCACGGGCATAAGCACGAGTTTCAATCATTTTTTGTGTGTCTGTCACGCCGTAAGCGACTTTCGCTTTCAGCAACCGCAAATTAACAACAAAAAAGCGAAGGCTGCTACCTTCGCTTTCTCATCTTTGGTTAACTTCCCGAAAGTAGTACCCTCAGTTTTTCTTTTTTGTGGTAATAATAATCACCCCATTCTTCCCTTTGTCACCATACGTCGCCGTTGCCGACTCGTTTTTCAATACCGAAATATTGTCAATTTCACTGGGATTTAGCTTCTTTTCAAGTTCTTCATAATTTATTTCTTTACCATCCAGTATGTAAAGTGGTTGTTCCTTAAAAGGGCTTCCCTTTCCATTAAAAATAATTTTTACGGGGCCATCCGTAAGTGTTGAATTTGCAGCCGTTTTTCCAAACTCAAACCCAATTGGCAATTGATATGAGATAGCCACTGGTTTACCGTTTTGCTTGGCAGGCGTCCAGTTGGGCATGATACCCATGATACGCATTGCTTCTTCGTCACACCCAAAACCAATCCCTTTTACGACACGCGGGTCTTTCACCACTCCGTTTTCATCAATCGTAAATTCTATAAATACTTTTCCTTCTACATGCGCACGACGGGCAGCGGCGGGGTATTTGAGGTTAGTAGATAAAAAATCACCCAGCCCCCTTACGCCACCAGGAAACTCAGGGTTTTCTTCCGCCTTTGTAAAAATAACTCCTTCTTTCGACATTGTTGGAGCAGTGCTTCCACCCTGTACCTGACGCCCGCCACTACTTTGTGATGGAATGGGTTCACCAACGACAGTAACTCCTTTCAGTTCTGCGATTTCGGGGAGCATAACTACATTTTGTTCTCCTTGCAAAGCATCAATTACCTGCATTTTGAATCCAATAAAAGAAAAAGCCAATTGTTTCCCACGAGCAACATTTATCGCATAATTTCCCTGTGCGTCGGTGATTGTTCCTCTTTGTAAGTTCACCACAACGACATTGACCCCAGGCAGTCCTTTACCGTCAGACGTTACTACTTTTCCTCTTACCACAAACTCCTCACCTGTACTTACCAACGTTTGTACTGGAGTAGCGCTACGGGCCGCCACCAATACAACCAAACCAACCACAACGGGGATAACCATTAAGTAACGGCCCAGTACCCATTTTGAACTACGTTTTCTCGTTAACATGGCAATTCTGCTTTTTAACTGTTTTACATCAAAAAAATTATTTGTTAATGTCTGTGGCGATACCCCCAGTGCGTAGCCAGCCAACGTATAGGCATAGCTTAAACGATCACCATTGGTCGCGTTTTCATCGGCTATAAATTCATGGATTTCTTTAAGCGAGCGCTTATAAAAAATCAAAATTGGGTTAAACCATAAGAGCGCTTGAACCACTTCGACCCATAGTAAATCCCAGCTATGGCGCTGTTGGATATGCACAAGCTCGTGACTTACAACTACTTGCCCGTAAGCACTGGCATCTTTTTGGTTTAATACTAAGTAATTAAAGAAAGAAAAAGAGCTCATTGACGAGTCATCGACTGTCACAAGTACACAGTCTCCAAAAGGTTGGTGCTCACCTGCACGAACCATCTTGAAAATTTGAGAAAGTCGCCAAATCAATCGGCCTAACATAAACAAAACACCGACTAAATAGGCCATTAAAATGCCCTGTTCGAGGGTGAATAGCGGCGGTTTTTCAACCTGAATAACACCTCCGCTGACGGTTCCTAGCGCCATTACTTGCATCGGTACTTGCTCATGCGCCGCTTCGGGAAGCACTACCCAAGGCGCGAGACATGAGAGCCCCATGACCAGTAACAAATAAATGCGGTTTGCGGTAAAATAGGTATGCTTACGCAGCAAACCCCAATATAAGGCATAGAACAACACTAGCCCAAAGCTGACTTTGAGGAGATAAGAAAAGAATAACATGGCTTAGGTTAAGTTAGAAATAGTATGGTGTTTTGAACTTCCCGAAAGTTTTACCTTTCGGGAAGTTACGAGCTTGAAGCGACGCGATTGCCGCCAACAGAAGAAGGCTTACGCCTGTGAAATGCGATTACTTACCGCCTTCCTGAAGCAACTTAATAATTTCATCGGCATCCTGAACACTTAGGTCTTTGTCTTGAACAAAATACGACACTAAGTCTTTCACTGAGCCGCTGAAGTAATTGGACATCAATTTATTAGCTTCATAGGCACGGTAATCTTCCTTTGAAATAATTGGAAAATACTCGTACGTCTTACCACTAATCGGGCGGTGCGCAATGAAACCCTTTTGTTCCAAAATTCGGATAAAGGTAGAGATGGTATTGTAGGCTGGTTTTGGCGTCGGAAAACGCTCCAGTACATTCCATACTACGCCTTTGCCCAAATCCCATAGGATTTGCATTACTTGTTCTTCGGCTTTGGTCAACTCTCTCATGGTTCTCAAAAAGTAGGTTAAAAAATAAAATAATAGACAAATATAAACTATCCGTGTAGTTTTTGCAATTAAAATTTTATTAAATTTTTAGGTCTTGCAAAAAACATTCATTTTAGCGCATTTATTTACGTTTTGGTCCTCTGAGGGCAACAACCGCAATTTCGACACTGGCTCCCCCTGGGAGGTTATTGACCCCAACGGTGGTACGGGCGGGAAAGTTTCCGTTAAAATATTTCCCATAAATATCATTTATTTTTTGAAAATATGCTACGTCTTTTAAGTAAATAGTTGTGTTGACGATATCGTCCATCGTCAAACCTGCTGCTTGGAGTATTGCTTTGATATTTTCCATCACCTGTGTCGCCTCAGCTTCGAAGCCCCCTGAGACCAGCTGGCGAGTTTGTGGGTTCAATCCTATTTGTCCTGCGACAAAAATTAGACCATTGGCTTCTACTGCTTGACTGTAGGGGGCGATTGGAACAGGGGCTTGGTCGGTTTTAATAATTTTTTTCTGAGCAAATATGCTCAAACTACTCAAAAATAAGGCAAAAACAAGGACAAAGGGCTTCATAAAATTGGATTTATATTCTATTCTGTCGATAATATACGGCATACTACTAATTTTGCTTTCCAAATTCTGTTTTTTTTTACTAAAAACCAATTTTATGAGCTTACAAACTCTTACTGAGAAAGTAAAAACACTGGTTGGCACTGACAGTGGCCTTGATGCGAGCTTCAAGTTTGTCACCGACGAAGGTGTTGTGTTTGTTGACACGAAGCAAGTTCCGAACGTTGTCTCAAACGAAGACTTGGAAACGGACTGTGCCATGGAAATCACTACTAAAAACGCCTTAGACCTCATTAATGGTGACCTTAATCCAATGATGGGTTACATGATGGGTAAGTTCAAAATTAAAGGCGATATGGCAGTAGCAATGAAAATTGCACAAACTTTCGGTAGCTAAACTAAAAAAGCGGGCTTGGTATGCCAAGCCCGCTTTTAGGAGTTAGAATAAAAAACTACTCTTTGTCATTCTTGCTACTCTGTACTTCCGAACGTATTGTTTGGGCCAAATTCTTCAACTCCTGCATTCCTTTGCGAACGCGTGTTCCAGCTGCTTGGTTACCCTTGCTGTAGAATTTATCAAAGTCAGCTTCAAGGCTTAACACGAGATTCTTGACTTCATCAAATCTTGCCATAATAATTGACGGTTTTTGGTTTTATAAAGTGTCCTAAACGCCTAAAACAGCGTGTTTTGGCCGAAATTTAGTAATTCTACCCTGAAACACAACAGAAATAATCAAAAAACTAATAAAAATAATGCAATTTCTTAGCCAAAACAAAACACAATTCACATAACCACCTCAAATACAGGAAGTTATACAATATTGTAAATTTACTTAATTTTAAACCTTTTTCATCAAAAACGCCCTAATTCGCTCAAAAAGGCACATTTCTGAAATTAATGCGGGAAGGATGATTCTTCTTTTACACGCATCGCTTGGTTGAGGTGACGTTGGTGGTGTGCTACCACAAACAGAAAGACATCGCCCAAACGAAACTTGAGCAAAGCCGTAAAAGGAGAAATAATTTTTTGATTCCAATCAACACCTTCGGAGCTTTGAATGCTATTTTCTAAATCCTGAAGAATCAGAAAATACCTTTCCAACACTTTTGGCGCATCCAAATGATACGGTTTGGGCTTGAACATTCCAGGTGAAGGGATTTTTCGGGGCGATGCAGGATCCACAAAACCAAGCATCATTTTACCGTTGAAACTCATCTCAAAGTCCGTTGCAGAAGAGCGGATTGGCGTTTGTGAAAATTTAAGTTTCAACTGGTTCGTATAGTATTGACTGGCTGCATTGAGATGAACCAAACATTCCAAAATCCCCCAACGCTCGGGGGCTGGTTTCCAGAGCAGTTGCGCTTCTGAAAGCGTTTTAAACTCCAGCGAAACGGTTTGACGAATCTGCTGAATATCTTTTAGAAGTTGTTGTCTTGTCTCTGCAATGTTCATTTTAGCTCAATTGTTCACGCGTTTTTTTGGGCAACGACGCCACTACAAGTTCGTATGAATGATCAATCCACTCTCGTATGAGGGCATCTTTGACTGAGCCATCCACAACCACAGTATTCCAATGTTTTTTGTTCATGTGAAAACCTGGGTGCACACAATCGTATTCTTCACGAAGCTGAAGGGCGCGTTCGGGATCGCATTTAAGATTGATACTCAAAGGAGTTGAATCGAGCGAGCTAAGTGCGAAAATTTTTCCCACTACTTTGTAAACCAGCGTTTCGTCTCCAAACGGAAACTCCTCTGTCACACCAGCTTTCGACAAACAATACGCTTGTAAGGTCTCAATGTTCATTCCTAACCTATCTTGTAAAAAAGCGATACAACATCACGCCAAGGCAAAATAAAAACATGACGATAGAAATACGGTTGATGCCGTGCATCACGCGGAGAGAAGTCGTACTAGGCCGCGAAGGGTCTGGTTTTTGAAACACCCGCAGAAAGTATCCGAATACTTCTCCCAACTGCAAAAATTCAACAATTTTTTTCATTTCTGTACTGTATTAAGTTAGCTCCAACGCTTCGGGTTCAAACCATTTGGCGTCTTCTTTGATTAAATTAATCAATTCATCGACTGCCGCCGCCGCAGTCACCGACTTTTTGACAACCTGCTGGCCACGATACAAGGCTATTTTATCTTTACCAATCCCCACGTATCCGTAATCAGCATCGGCCATTTCACCTGGACCATTTACAATGCAACCCATAATACCAATTTTAACTCCTTTGAGGTGATCGGTACGTTTGCGAATCATGGCGGTGGTTTCTTGCAAATCAAATAATGTTCGTCCACACGACGGACACGAAATGTATTCCGTTTTTGACATCCGCGTACGAGCCGCTTGAAGAATGCCAAAACCAATGCTATTTTGTTGTTTTGCCAATGCTAAATCCGTTTGCACAGCACTGAGCATGATTCCATCCCCGATTCCATCCACCAATAATCCTCCGCAATCGGTCGCGGCAAAAAGCGATAATTCGTCAAAATCGTTTCCTGAATAAGTACGTTGAATAATGACAGGAATAGTCACGTTCTTATCCATTAAATCAATCATAAAGCGACGCATTTCGGGCATAGCGTGCGCATTTTGACTTTCTAGTACCAAAACTACTGGAATATTCCCAAGCGTTTCGACTGACAACGGCGTACTTGTGTCCACCTTCACAAAATTCAAGATGGAACTTTGTTCTTCGGCAACAATGAACTCATCAAGCGTAAACAAAGGAAACTTATGTTCGCGGTCGGGCTGGGTTTTCCACGTTTCGTAATCCATGATTTCTTTCAATCCCATGGGCAACATAAACGGCACGGGGCGCGCACCTGAATAGACAAAGTCGGCGCCGATGTCGTTCATTTTCCATTTGTCGGGAACGGGCAAATAGAAATGGCCAATACTGCGCAAATCTTCGTATTGTTCGACAGCAATTTGTGAAAAATCGGCAATCACCCGTGGCACGTTTCCGCCCCCGAAATTATAGACTTCCTGCGTTTTACGGCGACTGTATTGGAATGGATTAATGGGTGAAGCAACCAAAGGCGCGATGGGTTTGCTTACTTGCGCCCGTTGGGTATATCGGTCAACGAGCGATTTTGCTACGGGGGCTTCAAATTCGGGGTCTTCGGTTAGAGAAACGCGAACGGTATCGCCCAACCCATCTTCCAACAAGGTTCCGATGCCAACGGCCGACTTGATACGACCATCTTCGCCTTCACCTGCTTCCGTCACGCCTAAATGCAACGGATACGGTTTTAATCCTTCGGCATCAAGTCGGTGAACAAGCAAACGATACGCTTCTACCATCACCAAAGGATTACTCGACTTCATCGAAAGTACCACTTGGTCGTAGTTAAATTCCTCGCAAATCCGCAAAAACTCCAACGCCGACTCCACCATTCCCAAAGGAGAATCGCCGTAGCGGCTCATGATACGGTCAGACAACGAACCGTGGTTCGTTCCAATCCGCATGGCCGTTCCGTACTCTTTGCAAATATTTATTAATGGTATAAATTTTTCACGAATGCGTTCCAATTCACGCTGGTATTCATCTTCGGTATAGTCGATGATTTCAAAGCGTTTTTTGTCGGCGTAATTTCCTGGATTGATGCGCACTTTTTCCACAATACGCGCCGCTAGTTCGGCAGCATTTGGGGTAAAATGAATATCGGCAACGAGTGGCACTTCGTACCCGCGTGCGCGCAATCCTTTGCGAATATTTTCTAAGTTTTGGGCTTCTTTCACGCTTGGTGCCGTGATGCGCACATACTCACAACCCGACTCCACCATCCGAATGACTTGCTCAATCGACCCTTCGGTATTCATAGTATCAACAGTAGTCATGGACTGTACGCGAATTGGGTAGTCAGAACCCATAGGAACACCCCCGATGTTGACAGTGATGGTTTTACGGCGAGAATACTCGGTCAACGAGTTAGCGTATTGATACGACTTAATCGCGTCTTGAAGCGATACAGTGTCGTTGATGATTGTCATAAGCAAGAGTTCATTTTGCAGTGAGTGGAAAGTCTCACCCGTTTAACGCGACAAAATTACTGATAAAACCCCAAAGAAGCAGGGATTGTTTTTAGCCTAACACCGAAAGCATCGTTTGGCATTTCATTTCGGTTTCTTGCCATTCTTTTTCTGGCTCTGAATCTTCCGTGATTCCGCCGCCAGCGTAGAGCGTTGCCACATTATTTTGAATCTTCATACAACGCAAATTCACAAACAGATGGGTTTCGTTTCCTACGTTTACTGGGCCTAAATACCCGCTGTAAAACTCGCGGTCGTAGCCCTCGTGTTGTTGAATAAACGCCAATGCTTCCATTTTGGGCATCCCACACACCGCCGATGTCGGATGGAGCAATTCCAACATCACCGTTCCCAGTTCAGGGAAATTTATTGTCTTGGTATCCACCAAATAGTCGCTTCGAAGGTGCATGAGATTTCCAGCGACGACCGTTTTTGGGCCTTCTTCGAGGTATTCACGAACCCGAATTTTTTTGAAGCACGAAATAATGTAACGCCCTACCAAGGCTTGTTCTTCAATCTCTTTTTGAGTCCAAGCCGCTTTTTTGACGGAAATCGGCGCGCCCGAAGCATCAAAAGCCGACTGCGTACCCGCCAACGATACCGTCCGAAAAATGCCTTGTTTATCAACACTTACCAAGGTTTCGGGCGTGGCGCCCAACCAAACTTGGTCAAGCTGCGGCAAATACACCATTGACACGAATGCAGTTGGATATTTTTCGCACAGGCGTTCAAAGACTTCTGAAAAAGTAAAATCAGTTGCCAATTCCACCTGTTTTACCCGCGAAAAAACAACTTTTTTGAATTCTCCTGCCTCAATCGCCTTCACTGCTTTTTGAACCGCATCCAAATACACAAAGCTCGGCAACTCGGGCTGGCGTGAACTGACAGAATGTGCCACCAATGGAGAAGCATTCGTTGGGCGATTTCGGTAATGATTATACCATTTTTCACGGTTGGAACCAGACAAAAAGGCGCTTTCTTTCTCCAACGTCACATCTCCGTGTTCATCGAAACGAAAATACAAATCGGCTTCAATAAAGAGCGAACTATCTCCTTCGATGTTTAGAAACGGGCTCATGGCAAAGCCCGCGGGCAGTTCATCAAGCGTCATTCGCGTACGAGGGAGCTCTGACCCAAAATTGACAATGAGGTGTTTGTCTTTTTGGTGTGGAAGCCGCCACAGCGCCGCCGCAAAGCCTAACTCACGGGTGCTTTGCCACGCAGAAAGTGGATGTAAGCCGTGGTCAAAAAGGGAAGAAGCCCCTGTTGTTTCTAGTTTGTCTGACATCATACTCACCTAACACTTTTTAAAGTAAAAGTGTGCCTTACTTGGGGCAAAAACATTTACTTATAAAAGTGCAAAGGAGCACAATTTGTTCGATAAAAGGCACTTTTTTACTACAGAAATCTACATGCGACTATTCTACCCCTTTCTTTTAGCTGGCAAAAAGTAGAGGTAGAATAGTCCCAAAAATGAGTAACAAACTAGCCCGCCAACTACGACCGATTGGCGCCGAGCGTATTCGCATTCGTCATGTTCGCATTTGTCATATTAGCGCCGCGTAGATTGGCTTGTATCAAGACAGCATTGGTAAAGTTTGCGTTGCTCAAATTCGCATTGACTAATTGAGCTTTGCTGAGATAGGCACCTGTGAAATCAGCTCCACTGAGGTTAATCCCTGTGAGGTTCATGGAGGCTAAATTGGCTTTTACAAAAGATTTCCCTTGTGCGTAAGCCTCTTCAACAGCCGATTTATACGTTGCAGCATCGCTTGTATGTTCATGAATAAGCGTGCCATCCATCTGGGTAATTCTGATTGTTTTCATCGTTTGGTAAAGGTCATAAATGTGTGGGTGTGACAAATACCCTGAAATTTTCACTCTACTAACTATCCTATCATTAGTGAAATAAATCGGAAGAAGGCTTGGCGTAAACCTCTTAAAATATCCCCAAAACACTCTCCATTTTCTGTTTAAGTGTTTCGGCGTTAAAAGGTTTTACAATGTAATTATTAACTCCCGCCTGCTTTGCAGCAATGACTTTTTCGGTCGAACTTTCGGCTGTCACCATTATAAAAGGAGTACCTTTCAATTTGCTGTCGTTTCGAATCTCTTTAAGTAATTGTAGGCCTGTCATTGGCTCCATATTGTCATCTGAAATAACAAGACCGTACTTGTTTTCGCGCAGGCGTTGTAAAGCAGTTATTCCATCTGATGCTTCTTCGACATCTGTCATACCAATCTGTGTCAGCAGATTACGTACAATACGTCTCATAGTTGCATAATCATCTACTACTAATACTTTCATAATCTTCGATTTTTTGGTTAATAAAAACGGAGCAAGTATCACTACCTTTTGGCTTACCAGAGTGCAAAAATTTTGTTTAATCCTCTTTAATTGAAAGCCTTACCTCTCTTTCAAATATCCCCTTCCATTCTTTTTCGTAAACTAAGTGGACGCATATCCGTCCATACCTCTTGAATGTACAGAATGCACTCTCCTTTCAGCCCTGTTTTGCCCTCATCTCGCCAACCCAACGCATTGTCGCGGTCAGCAGGCCATATACTGTACATTTCTTCGTGATTGACCACAACTTTGTAGATTGTTTTATCTTCTCCTGTAAGGTCAAGAATTCTTTGATTGTCCATAATGTCTTGAATCGTGAATGAATGAAAAGGAAATACTACGGATTAATTACGAGCGCCAAGGAAAACCTCCACTTCTCGTACAAATTATGTAGCGGATAAAATTTTTACCACTATCTGTTGCATTGTTAGTTTTGAGTTTTGCTATTTTGGGTAAACCAAACGTTTTTCTCATATCACCTCCATAGGTTGGCCCTAACAAACTAAACAAAGCGGTATTTTGATTTATGTCCATTAATTGACCATCACAGAATGACCAACCGTTCGGTGCAAAATCTGTTGCAGTTGGATAAATAAAACCCAAGTAAAAATCTTCATGGTCTTCTGTAGCAACGAAATATGAAATCGTATTATCATATTCATCATAGACCATATCAGGTATATTCGGCGTACCATTTTCGCCGTTGCAAAGGGCCCAGCCTTTGGGAGTAAAATTTCCTGCGAAAAGCGCAATTTGTCCTTTTCTTGCCATTGTTGATTATTTTTTTGGTTGTAAAAAAGTAGTAGTAAGAATAAACATTTGCCATGTTGACTACGAACGGGACGGGAAATCACCCTTCACACAAATGATGTAGCGTGCATTTCCTAAATTAGGCACTTTGGGGAGAGCAAAATCTTTGTATCCATCGCCACCGTAGCGGGTTTCTAACAAACTGAATATCGCTTCATTTCCTTGAATAGGCATTATTTTACCATCACAGTCTAGCCAATTCTCTGGTGTTTTTACATCAGTACAAAGCGTCATTGTGCCTATAAAATCATTAAAATACATAAAACTAAAATTTAGAATAGTGCCGCCATTATCGCATTTTGGCTTTGCGTTTGACTCAACTTCAGCCAGCAGTTAATTGATTGTAGAAAACTGCTTTAGCCTCATTATCTGTTCTAATTTGCTTCTCAAATACACTGTCCATAAGACTGCCTACTCCAAAGACCTTAATCTCTACAGTTACATCACTGATAAGTCGTACTTTACTATCCCCTATTGGTTGAACACGTAGGACACCTTCAATTTTAAGCTTATCCACTAATGTACTAGGTGTCCATTTCCAGGTAAAAAGATTGCTAGTTTTATCAAGCGTTCCTTCTTCAGTATAACGATATTCCTCTCCTATCAATTTAGCAAGTGGGTCAGGAAAATTCATTTTAGGTTTTACACCTAATTTCTGAAAAAACCTTGTGCTTAATTCTGATTGATTTACAACTTGAATATCTATAACACCTAAAGAGTTCAAGTATAGATTTTCAATCGTTGGTTTGTCAAAGAAAATTGTCCAAAACCTATCTGGTGTGCAATTAATCTCGTGAGTGGTTGTAAATTTTGACATTTGTTTAATTGAATTATAACACTAAAAATAAATTCATAAACTATCCAACAATAAAGAACTCAAAAAGTCTTTATTACTTTAATTAGATTCATACCTACGTACAAACACATTCAACATATTATCCCGTAGTGTCTTAATTGTGTCTTTTATAGTTACATTTTCATCTAAATTCATCTCATGAAATTCTCGATAAAAATCAAAATGATGATGAAAATACTGAGCTGCGACAACCTCATTTGAACTTGGTAAAATTTTCTTAATAATAGTATCATCGTCATAGGGTTTACCACCAGCTAAACTATTTATAATGTCTATAATCACCTCTTTGTATGGGGCAATTTTTTCGAGCTGTTCCGCTTTTACTCTTTCCATATCTTCAAGGTATTCATTACGATACCTTTTAGCACATTCAACAGCTTCTATTCTGCTTCTGTCGCAATAAAGCCCAGCGTCTTCCCACCCTTGTGGGATTTCAACTGTTGCTATCCAAACTTTGTACTCTCCTTTGTTATTAGTAACAACTATATAATTTGTGTATAGTTGATAACTCTCATCATTAAAGCCATAGCAATACTTTTTGATAAAACTCATCTGAAAGTCCAACCACTCTTTAAGAAGTTTTTTGGTTATTTTGAGCCCTCTTTTAGCTTTATAAAATGACTCAGACTCTGGGTATTCAACAAAATCTGTAAGCACCCAAGCATTTTGCATAGTAGGAGTAGTGTCAGGGGACAAAATGTTAGCTTTAACCCCATCGACAAGAAATATCCACAACTTTTCTGTGTTAATATACTCAATAGCAATTTCATTTAAAATCATTTCAATCGCATCCAACTCATCCCCTTTCGCAACTACCAATAAGTTGGGGGTTGTGGTATCGATGAACCATTGTAACGTTCTATTGGAAACTTCAAAGTTTGGGGAAGGATTCGATATTCTTACGATTAAGTTGTTTAAAAGGTAATTTTCCATTAATGATTTATATTTAAAATAATGGGTACTGGCCGCTGTTATCGTATTTTGGCTTTGCGTCGAATTTCAAAAAGTCATTTATATTCCGAAAAATAGCTTTATCATACAGATAAGGAAGATTAACCTTTAATAGCTGCCACTTATTTTAACAACATTTTTTAGCTTGGATTCCTTTTGGCCCTTCAATCACCTCAAAATACAACTCTATCGCCTTCGCTAAGGGTTCTAAACCCTTCCATTAAGAGAGCAGTATGTTGCACAAATACATCCGCCCCTCTTTCAGGTACAATGAACCCATAGCCTTTGGCCTCATTAAACCATTTAACAACTCCTTCTTCTTGTCTTCCTTCTTCTCTCATTTTCAATTTATTTTAAAGTGAATAAATATGATTTTCTGGTTATTTTAAACAAAGCACTTATGCCTAATAAAGTCACCTTTATGGCCATTAAAACATAAATTCGTGTCTTTTTTCTAAAAAAATACACCCTAGGTTAGTTGCAACATTTAAAGTCTTACTTTTGTGGTAGCTTACGCTCTGCTGTTGTGATAACAAACATATAAGCCTATGCAGAAGAAAGAAAATCGAAAAATCGAAAGATGACAAACCCTTCGATTTTGCTGACGAAACTGCCTATCTCACTTGTGAAAAACCAGTAACTCATTCTTATGAAAATTAACACTCTGATTATTGACGACTCTCCCGACTGGCGAGATATACTCACGCGTTTGGTCAAGATGAACCCACTTCTCAACCTTGTTGCCGCTTGTGAATCAGCCCTAGAAGCTTACGACTACATCGCCAACGCCTCTATACACCTGATAATTAGCGACATTGAAATGTCGCCAATTTCTGGGTTAGAGTTTATCAAAAATTTAAACAGTCCCCCTCTGGTTATTTTTGTCACAGCCCATCAGAACTATGCTTTAGATTGTTACGAAGTCTCCCCGCTTGATTTTTTGGTAAAACCTATTGAGCCTCCTCGGTTCTTTAAAAGCATCGAAAAAGCCCGCCAACGATTGACCGAAGCCCCCGAAGCCGTCGAACCATATTTTTACATTTGGGAAAATAAGGCATACGTACAAATTCATTATAAGGACGTGCTATACATCAAAGCCGAAGGAAATTTTGTTCAGATTGTCACCCCCGAACAGGTATTTATGCCCGCAGGGACAATTACCAAATTGGAAGAGAAACTTAAACCAGACATATTTTTACGCGTACATCGTTCTTTTTTGGTACATCGCAATGCCATTGCTAAAGTGGGAAGAAATGAAGTCGTGCTACGGGCAGGGCAAGAGATTCCGATTGGTGATCAATACCGCAACAAAATCAATCAAAAGCAAATTGAGGCCTATGCGGTTTTGCGGGGCTAATTTAATCAGCCTCAAGGGTGAACTTGAGGTGGCACTTTTAAACAAAAAACCCTCAAATTTCGTCAATTTGAGGGTTTTTGTGGAGTCGGCGGGAGTCGAACCCGCGTCCAGAACAAGGAAACCGTACGCCTTCTACACGCTTAGTTTTGATTTGATTTTCGAGCTTCGGTAAGGTTCAAAACAGACCTGAGCCAATGCCTTATTTGCTGGTGTCTTACCGCGTGTTAGCAACGTTAGCGCGGCCAGTCTCGCGGTTCGACGCCCCTTGACCCAACCAGCAAGACGGAAGTTGGAGGAACGATGGCTAATGGTTAATCACTCCGGATTAAGCAGCCATAGCGTAGCTATAATTGCCAGCTATTGTTTATGCGTGTTTTTAACAGGACTCGCGCACACGTCCCGACGTGCTTATACGTATTGCTTCAACTCGCTGTCAAAACCAAGGCGACCCCTTCGAGTTGGTTTTAGGCTAACAGAAATGCTTGTTAAAAAAGTTCAAGCTTTCTGTTTTTCTTTTGGATTTCTTCCAATTAAATATCGGGACTAGAACGCAGTGGGTCGGGTTGTGAGCAACCCTCTTCACGTTTGGATTTCTTCCAATGCACTATTGAGACAATTACGCAATCAGTCGGGTTGTGAGCAACCCTCTTCACGTTTGTGAGCAACCCTCCTCACTCTCTTTTTTATTGCTGAAGGCCGCTTACACCCGAAAAATAGGTTTTGGCCGAACTACTCAACACCGCCGCCGATGAATATACCGCGCCTCCAGTTTGAAATTCCCATTTTTTGGCACCCGACTGGACGTCAACGGCAAAAAAGCGCCCGTCGATTCCTCCTACGTAAGCCAAACTATCCGTCACTACGGGCGAGGCTTGGATGCGATTGGTGGACCATGTCTCCCACTTCTTAGCGCCCGTTTTGGCATCTACTGCGTACATTTTGTGGTCGTTGCTCGCCACATATACCACGCCATTGCTTACCGACGGTGAAGACAAAACTGGTCCATCTGTTCTAAATTCCCAAATTTTAGCACCCGTTTGGCTATTTACTGCGTATAATTTTCGGTCAAAACTACCAATATACAGACTCCCGCCCGATACTGTAGGCG
This sequence comes from Runella sp. SP2, assembly GCF_003711225.1. Lineage (NCBI taxonomy): Bacteria > Pseudomonadati > Bacteroidota > Cytophagia > Cytophagales > Spirosomataceae > Runella > Runella sp. SP2. The sequence goes on from NZ_CP031030.1 coordinate 3,617,223, forward strand.
ACGAACTCACTTCTCCTCCCGTCGAGAAATTCCATTTTTTAGCCCCCGTTTCAGCATCAAGTGCATAGACGTTGTAATCATTGCTACCGACATACACCACTCCATCTACCACCGACGGCGACGAATCTACGCCCGCTCCCGTACCGAACTCCCACAGTTTTGTTCCTTTTTTGGCATCGAGGGCATACAAATTATTGAAACCACCTACATATACTTTACCATTCACGACCGTCGGCGACGAAATACTGATTCCATCGGCTACAAACTCCCATTGCTTTGCTCCTGTTACGACATCCAAGGCGTATAGTTTTGAGGTAAAATTCGACGTTCCCCCCATTCCTACATAGACTGTATTCCCCGAAACTGTGGGTGCGGATGAAATACCCATATCCAGCGCAAACTCCCATACTTTTGCGCCCGTTTTTAAGTCAACCGCGTAAATATTTTGGTCCGAACTGCCAACAATCGCCATCCCAATGGCCAAGGTTGGCGAAGAGTGAACCGTGCCTTTGGTGGCAAACTCCCACAATTTGGCGCCCGTTTTGGAGTTAAGTGCGTATAATTTATTGTCACTGCTTCCAACAAACACCGCATCAATTCCCCTTGGCATGGGGTCTTCTTTTTTGGAACAATGGGTGAAAATTTGAAAAGCGGCAAAGGTTGCTGCTGCCAAAAATGAACGAGTGGCTATTGATTTTTTCATGTACAAAAAGATAGACGAGACGTTTTGTTGTCTAACGACTTTGCTGGTCAATTAGTATGATTTGGGTTTGGGCGTAGTAGCCATAAAATCTTTCAAGTAAAAAGGCTCAAAAGCAGCCACTTCTTCAAATTGCTGATCTTGAAAGCGTTTCCAAGCCAGTTGTCCCACCGTTTTGGCCGAAGGAAAAATCGCGGCTGCAGGAAAATGAGCATTCGGATTTTGTCCCAATATCCGCTGGCATTTTTCGGCACCATCGCCAAAGAAAACCACCGAACGCTCCGTAAGTAATTCATGAAAAGACTGTTCATCAATAATTTTGGCTTGGGTCGCTTCCACAAAATGCAGTTCGGCGTCCAGCACTGCACAATACACTTCCATACGGCGAGCATCTAGCATCGGACAAAACAAGTAATTGGCAGGAAAAAACGACTTTAACTGTAGCGTCATCGCCTCTAGGGTATTGACACTTATCAAAGGTTTATCTAACGCAAAACACAACCCTTTGGCCGTCGAGACAGCTATTCGCAGCCCCGTGTAAGAGCCTGGACCTTTTGCTACGGCAAAGGCATCGACATCAACAAGCTGAAATCCAGCCTGTTCTACGGCATTGTAAATCAAAGTCGTGAGCATTCCAGAAGACGACTTTTCGGCTAGAAGGTCGTAGTTGGACAGCAATTGGCCATCTTGGTGGAGCGCCACCGAACAGCCGCGGGTCGAAGTATCTATGCTAAGTAATAGGGGCACTTTACAGATTAACGTTTGAAGTTTACAGTTTACAGTTATTTTTGCAAACTTAATTATTCGCCCTTCAAAATGAGTCAAAAAGTTCACTTTATCGCCATCGGTGGTAGCGTAATGCACAATTTAGCCATTGCCCTCCACCGTCAGGGTTATCAAATTACGGGTTCGGACGACGAAATCTATGACCCAGCGTCTTCAAGACTCCAAAAATTAGGTTTGCTTCCTGCTGAAATCGGCTGGTTTCCCGAAAAAATTCACCAAGGACTTGATGCCGTCATTCTCGGAATGCACGCCCGAAAAGACAATCCCGAACTCGCACGTGCCCAAGAATTAGGAATACCAATTTATTCTTATCCAGAATATATTTACCAACAAAGTCAGAACAAACAGCGCGTGGTGATTGCGGGCAGTCACGGCAAAACGACCATCACATCAATCATACTCCACGCTTTGCGCGTCAACAACCGCCAGTTCGATTACTTGGTTGGCGCTCAATTGGAGGGATTTGAAACAATGGTCAAACTTACCAAGTCAGCGCCTTTAATCGTCGTTGAAGGAGATGAATACCCTGCTTCTCCTACCGACCTTGCCCCTAAGTTTTTGCACTATCATCCTCACATTGCGCTTATTAGCGGTATTGCCTGGGACCATTACAACGTATTCCCTACGTGGGAAGGGTACGTTCAACAATTTGAACAATTGGCAGATTCCTTGTCAAAATCTGGGGTGTTGGTCTTTGACGAAACCGACGATATGCTCGATGTCATTGGCAAAAATGAGCGCGTGGACGTACGCCCAGTTCCTTACAATGTTCATCCGCACAAGATTGTCAATGGTCAAACGTTTTTGACAACGCAAGCCTACGGGGATGTTCCTTTGTTGATTTTTGGGGAACACAACATGAAAAATATTAGCGGGGCTTTGGCCGTATGCGAAGAAGTAGGACTCACACAAGAGCAATTTTACCGCGCCATCCAGACGTTTAAAGGAGCGGCGAATCGCATGGAAACCTTGGCTAAAAACGCTCATTCGGCCGCGTTCAAAGACTTTGCCCATGCACCTTCTAAAGTAGAAGCTACCACCAAAGCCGCAAAATCGCAATTCCCAACGCGCGAATTGGTTGCCTGCGTAGAATTGCATACCTTTAGTAGTTTGAATAAAAACTTTTTGGGACAATACGCCCACAAACTCGACGCTGCCGACGTAGCAGTCGTGTATTACAACCCCCATACACTCGCCCACAAGCGCCTTGAGCCAATCGAACCAGAAGAGGTAAAAGCCGCTTTCCAGCGCCCATCGCTCGAAGTATTTACCGATAAAGACGCTTTACAAGCTTTCCTGACCTCGTTGTCATGGAAAAATAAAAACTTACTTATGATGAGTTCGGGTACGTTTGGAGGATTAGAATTGAAGGGATTAGCATCACAGATTATTACCTGAATATAAAGCAACGCCATGCGTTTTGTAGATTACCTTTCCATAATCAGATCTGCTTGGAACGATTTCGATTCGACCAGGCCCATTGAATTAATTGAAGACATTAGCGCCCGCGTTTCCACCAATCACGTCTTCCGCGTGACCCTTGAAGGTGGAGGCCACGTCATTGCCAAACTTTCGTATTTTGGAAAGTTTGAGCATTTTAAAGAAGACCACCGCCTGATTCACACCTTGGCCAATAACTTGCTGTATCCGTTTGAAAACGTATTGGCAAAGTCGTTGGTCAAAAACAATCAGGTGTTTGTGTATCGCTACCAAGAAGAAGGACTTGATGTATGGGTGGTTTTCTATAACCCGATTCGAGTCGCCGAAAAAATGCCTCGCCGTTTGGAAGAACATCATATCCGTACGTTGGGGTCTCAGATTGCTAAATTTCACAAAGCCTGTGCCAGTGTAAGCACCGTCATGCCGAAGTCTTCGAAAACGCTGCGTTCGGACGTCCAAGATTTACTCAGTATGCTCAACACCGAAACAGGACGTTACGAGCATCGAATGCACATCGAAACCTTGCGGCGGCAGTGCAATCTTTTTCTGAAACATCGCAAAGAGATGGTCGCCAACGCCGTCGAAACAATGCCCGTGTTTTTGGATTGGAACATTGGTAACTTCTCAGTTACGGAAAAACTAGAACTTTTTTCGCGCTGGGATTACGACTGGTTCCGTATTAGTTATCGGGTCATGGATTTTTACTTTTTCAGTAGGGTTTGCTCCGACGCTGGTGACCGAACTGTCTTCTCCTACCTGATTGAACCCTTGGCCGAAGAGCGTTTTGGGTGGTTTTTGGAAGAATACCACAAGGTTTATCCGCTGACCGAACGCGAAGTTCGTTTTCTACCCGAAGCGTATCGCTTTTTTATCCTCAACTACGTCATCAAATACGGTAGGTATTTTTTCCATCGTACCTACGCCACAAAATTGCAGCGAGAAGCGTACGAAACCTATTTCCCGTCAATTGATACGTTCTCGGTTGACCCTATTTTAAAACGATTAGGACTTTAAACTTTAAATCCTAAAGCTGTAAGGTTTTAAAAACCTTGCAGCTTTCTCACCTACCCATGCTTACGATTGACTCTTTTGCCGATGTTGCCGCCCGCTACCAAGTTTTTTTCTTTGATGCGTTTGGGGTACTCAAAAACTCCCACGGGCTTATCCCTGGAATTCCCGATACGTTTGCGTATTTGAGAGAGAACCAAAAGCAGTTTTACATTTTGACCAACGATGCTTCGCGTAGCCCCCAACAGCTCGCCGAATCATACTGGCGCATGGGTCTGATGGACATCACGCCTGACAACATCATTTCGTCGGGGATGTTGGCAAGAGAGTATTTGGAATTAAAAGTAAATCAGGGAACGGTGGCGTATTTGGGAACAGAGGATTCTGCCCACTACATCGAATCTTCGGAACGCAAAGCCCTATCCATCAGCGAATTAAACCTAGATGCAATTGGCGATATAAACGCCCTTGTGATGCTCGACGATGAAGGTTTTGATTGGAACACCGACCTCAACAAAGCCACTAATTTACTCCGCCGACGCAATATCCCCGTAATTGTGGCCAATACCGACGCTACTTATCCTACTTCCAAAACCCAAGTTGCGATTGCCATCGGTGGCGTGGCCGATATGCTGGAAAGTATTGTGGGAAAGCAGTTTATTCGTTTTGGAAAGCCTGATGCTCAAATGTTTATGTTTGCTTACGAGCGGGTGATGGAGCAAAATCCTACGCTCGGCAAAAAGGACATTGTGATGATTGGGGACACGCTCCGTACCGACATTTCGGGTGGGAATAAATTCGGACTTGATACCGTGTTGGTACTGACAGGAAACATCCCCGCCGAAGATGCCGAAATTCGCATTCGCAGTACGGGTATCATTCCTACTTACGTGTGTGAATCGGCAGTTATTGGTTAACTTCCCTTTCGCCTCAGTTCTCGTTCAATGGTTTCTTTGTACAAATAAAAATCGACCTGAAACGTATGCCGAGGCGAAGCGTTATAACGACGCCTCATCTGCTGGGTGTCGCGTTCGATGTCTTTTGTCATGGAAGCAACATCAGGCAAACGACAAGTTCCTTTTATCAATTTAGCGACCCATTTGGCTTGAACTTCAGCCAACGGCATAATGGCACCCAATGGCTGAATCAACCCTACAAAATATAGATTTGGCCAATCGGGATGTATCACTTTTTTGTACAACCGAAATTCGTTGTTCGCACTCACCTCAAACGCTTTGTCTTTCAAAAACGGGAACGTCGCTTTGTAGCCTGTTGCATACACAATCAAGTCATAGGTTTCGGTCGTACCGTCTTCAAAAACAACTTCTTTTCCGCGAAACTCCTTGATATTGGACTTATAATCAATCAAACCTCGGCCACTCAAATTGAGCAACTCCTGCGACACCGTTGGGTGTTCTTGCAAGGGTGGGCGCTTAGGAAGCGGCACGCCATACGCCTCTTGACGACCTCGGGCGAGCAAAAGGGACACTTTGAGTAAAAAACGCTGCACTGATAACGGCAATTTGGCCGTTAGGGGATTTGCCAGGCTATCAAAAGGTTTACTCAAAATCCAGTTGGGCAAAATATACGCCCCACTTCGCGTCGAAATCGTCACCCGACCCGAATGAAGTTTAGCTGCCTCACAAGCAATGTCCACGGCAGAATTCCCAATGCCTACAATCAGGATATTTTTGTACATGACTTGTTCAGGAACTCGATAATGATGCGCGTGCAAGACTTCGCCCGTAAATGTTCCCACAAAAGGTGGATCGGGAAAACGAGGGTTCCAATGGTGGCCGTTGGCGATAATGACGTGGGTGTATTCTTTCACCTCTCCACGGTCGGTTGTCACTTTATACAAGCCATTGGATGTGGGCACAACTTCGGCAATTCCTGTATTGAAAGTAATTGAATTTCGCAGTCCAAAATGGTCAACGTACTCTTCAAAATACTTGATAATCTGCGAATGGTGCGGAAACATGGGCAAATCTCGCGTGAGCGGATAATCGCTGTACGCCATGATTTCGCGGTTGGTATTAATGTGCAACGACCGATACGCCGACGACATGTTGTTGTCATTGTTGTACCTCCAATTTCCGCCAATATCAGAGCCTTTTTCAAAACAATCGAAGCCAATTCCAAGGTCTTTGAGGGCTTTCGCCGCTGCCACCCCTGAAGACCCCGCCCCAACGATACATACTTGCTTTTGCATAATCATTCCGATTTTTTTAACCAACCTTCGGCCAAAGAAGCAATCATTGCCGCGCCTCGGGTATTAAAATGCAAGTTATCTTGGCTCAAATCCATGCCGTGCGACAGACAAATTTTATCCCAATCTTGGCCCAAAAGTTCGTGTTTGACTACGCTCATATAGACCAGTTTCAGGGTATCTTCAAAGGTATATTTGAGTTTTTTAGGGTGTTGTTGTAGAAACTCCTTCATTCGTTCGCGAACGGGCAAATACGTCAGTTTTTCGCGCTCAGCGACTTGTTTGATAAACTCACTGTAACGGTCGGCTTTGGCATTGGCCTCGTTTTGAAGGTCTTCACCCATGATTGGCAATGAGATTAGGGCAATTTGCGCACGGGTTTCGGTAGTGAGGCGACGCACAATTTCGGTATAGTTACGTTGATACCCTTCAAAATCAGGTGTTACATTTTTGGCTATTTTTTTGAATTGGTAATAACTTTTTAAGGCCGCTTTACTCATGGTAGCATTGACATCGTTGGTACCAATTAGCAGCGTTACGTAATCGGGTTTTGTTGCAATGATTTCATCCAAACGCTCCAAAAGGGTATAAGAGAGGTCGGAATTTACCCCAGCATTGTAGAAAAAATACGGCTCTCCCAGCCAGCGTTCGAGCATATCCACGTAGTTGACGCTGACATTGCCGTGCGTGATGCTATCGCCCACGCACACTACTACTTTTTTACCCGCAGCTCCTGCCAGTGGACCTTGTCCTTTTTTAGGGAAATGGTCAGGACGATGGTACCGAATTTTGCGTTCGAGGTATTTATAGATAAGAAACACACATAATAATAAACTACCAACCACAATCAAAAACACGCCCATAAAAAACAAAGTAATAGTCTGAAAATAATAAAGTTACATAAAATTTTCAATTGGCACACCCTTGCCCAACAACCGCTTTAAAGTTGCTATTTTTTTCGGCGACAAAACCTGGCTGAAGCGTAATTGAGTTTTTGGCATCGTACGTCATAGTAGCGCCCGCTTTTACCGTGTTCACGCCCGTAATGGCGTTAGAAGCTTTCACGTCCCCTACTGTTCCTGCATTAAAAGTAGTCGTTACAGTCACATTCTGTGCGCAGACTGTGACTTGGTATGAACTCGAAATCGAAGCGCAGCTTCCAATGCTACAGGTAGCGGAATAAGTTGTAGTTTGCGATGGATGCTGCACAATGCTATTGCCTATCAAACCTGCTGACCATGACACGGTTCCTGCACATCCCAGAGCAAACAAAGTCACTTCTTGACCCGAAGATACCGTAGATGCCGTTGAAGTAATGGTCGGGGGCTGGGGAGGTAACGCTGGAACGGTGACCATTTGGCTCAAAATAATATTCCCAGAAGCATCTTTCAAATACACCCGATAATTTCCACCTCCAACGTTTACCGTCTGACTGGATGAAAAAGAAGTCGAAATAGCCCCGTTGCCATTGACCCAAAAATACTGATAACCACTTGGAGCAGTAATCGAATACGTATTATTCAAACAACTGAGGGTCAGCGAGGGAGGCGTTGTAGCGCTGTAGGGAGTTGCGTTGGCAAAGAACGAATTATCCAACGCACTATTCCACCGCGATGCCAGCTCAGAGACAGCTTGTTGACCATTCGTCAAATTTTCAAGGTGGGCACCATCAGGGCGAGGTGTCTGTAGATTATCCGTTTCGGGACCTGCAAAAATTTTATCAGCAGGGCTTATTGTAAGATTTTGGCCTGAAATAATGTTGGCATCGGCTACACTAAAATAAGAAGCCCTTGCCACTACCCAAGGGAGCATAATTTTACCCGAATGATTACGCGAGCGGCTAATCACATGTTTTAAGCTATCGCGGTATTCATTGGCCGAAGTATTGTCGTTGGGGTCGGCATTGTTGTTTTTGTGCGTATCTGACTCGCCTTGGTGCCACAGCACTGCCCGTACTCCAAACATTGACCCGTAATAATTTAAGGCTTTTCGCAAATAATTATACGGGAAGTTGGGGTTTCCCGCGTACAAAATCCCCACGTGAACATTGACGGAAGGAAGCCCATCCGCACTTCGGCTCCAATTCCCTACCGAAGAACCATTGGCGGCAGCATTAAAAAACATAACGGGTACGTTATATCGCGCTATGATGGCATCCCCGAGTTCTCCCCAAGCCCAGGGAGATATTCCGTTAGGGGCAATTGCCAACCCTGCCCCTGCGTTGTTCAACGTCGAAATCACGGGAAAAGGTGGTTCCACATTCTGGCAAATTCCGCTGGGGCACGGCAATGTCCAATTGATATACTTTACACGACCTTGTCCATCTGAGGAGGCTTTTGCCCCGTGGTTATCGACCCCTTGGGCATTGGACTGCCCCGCAACTACAAACACCTCACCTACCCCTACCCTCGACAATGTGGTCGTTTGAACCACATTATTAAATAAAATCGAGCGCACTTCGAGGGTGTACCAGCCGCCCAACACACTAAACAAACTTCCTGAAAAAATTCCACCAGAAGGATTGATATGAATGGCTGTCCAATCAATATTTTGACCACCGCTAACGGCAACGAGTCGAGCCTCTATGCGATCGACAGCCCCCGTATAACTCCCTCCTACGTGAATCGTTGCCAAGTTAGACGTATTCCGTTGAAAAACAGCACCATCAAACGGAAAAGAAACAGATAACTGTGCCCGTAAATGCCACGAGCTACTGCACAACAGACAGAGGCAGAAAATAACCTTTTTCCAGGAGTTTTCACTGTGGAAGAAAAACATTTTAAAGGGTATTTGTAGGGTTTATGGTGCTATTCGTCTTGTACTCAACATACCGTTGCAAATTGCTTTTTTTTAACGAAAAACCTATAACTCACTTCTCAAATTCTTTTCTCGCGTATTTTTGCACCTCACAAAACCTATGTTGCACGATGCAAGCATTTCTTTTCGACCTCGACGGGGTCATTGTAGATACCGCCCATTTTCACTACCAAGCTTGGCGGCGTTTGGCCAACGAAAAATTGGGGTTTGACATTTCAGAAGAATTTAATGAAAGCCTCAAAGGAATCAGTCGTACCGAATCGCTCGACCGCATTCTTGCCCACGGCGGTGTCTCGCTCGACGATGTGACCAAAGAAGCCTACGCCACCCTCAAAAATCAGTGGTACGTAGAACTCGTCAACCAAATGACCCCTGCCGATATTCTACCTGGAGTCGTTGAATTTTTGGCTCAAACACGGGCCGATGGGATAAAAATTGCCCTTGGATCGGTGAGTAAAAATGCCAAACCTATTTTGGAACATATTGGGATTCTATCCGCTTTTGATGCCATTATTGATGGCACAAAAATCTCCAAAGGCAAGCCTGACCCCGAAGTTTTTTTAAAAGGGGCTGAAGAACTCGGAATCTCGCCTAGCGAGTGCGTAGTGTTTGAAGATGCCGTTGCAGGGATTGAAGCTGGGCTAAGAGCAGGTATGAAAACGGTGGGAATTGGTCAACCTGAGGTTCTAACCAAAGCCGATATAGTTCGTTCCGACCTGAACAACTTCACACCCAATGAGTTAAAAAAAATCTTGTTTCCCGAACAATAAATTCAAAAATGGTACCCAAAAAAAAGACAGGATTTTTTTTGGAATAAATTGTTTTCTATCTATATTTGCACAACTAATAATGGTGTGGATATAGTCGGAAAGCTGTTCGAGAATTTCGAGCAGCTTTTTTATTTTTTATACTGCTTCGTTGACTGAATAACATAAAAAAAGCCGGGTTTCCCCCGCTCTTGATTAACCTGCCGTTACTTTAAATTCCGATGTGGTATGGAACTGAATGTCGGGATTATTGTCTCGATTCATCCGAACCATCCATTCCGAATCAGCTAAAAACACTGGGTTGTCGTCTTTGTCGTACCCAATTTGGGTTCCTTTCAAACGGATATATTCTTGAATTTTCTTAGGGTCTTCGCTGGTAATCCAACAGGCCCGCGAGGTATTCATCGGTATCCAACGGCATTTGGCACCGTACTCGTGTTCGAGACGGTACTGAATTACTTCAAACTGAAGCTCTCCCACTGTCCCTACGACTTTCCGATTTCCAGGCTGTACCGTAAACAACTGCGCCACCCCTTCGTCGGTCAACTGCTGAATCCCTTTTTCCAACTGTTTCGACTTCATAGGGTCAAGGTTAATCAACTCTTTGAAAATCTCGGGTGAAAAACTTGGAATTCCTGCGTATTGTAGGTCTTCTCCTTCCGTCAACGTATCTCCAATTTTAAACGTCCCTGTATCGTACAAACCAATCACATCACCAGGAAATCCTTCCTCCACAACTTCTTTGGCAGAAGCCATAAAACTGTAAGGATTGGAAAAACGCACCGATTTGTCTAAGCGCGTATGGTGGTAAAATTTACCTCGCTCAAAAACCCCCGAACATACGCGTAAAAACGCAATACGGTCGCGGTGACGCGGGTCAATATTGGCGTGAATTTTAAATACAAAGCCCGTAAATTTCTTTTCGAGTGGATCGACTGAGCGCACATTCGTAGGGCGAGCTGCTGGGAGTGGAGAAATTTGGCAAAATGCCTCCAAAAGCTCACGTACCCCAAAGTTGTTGACCGCACTCCCAAAAAACACGGGAGCTACCTTGCCCGACAAATACGTATCTCGGTTAAAGGTGTCATACACGCCTTCGATAAGCTCTACGTCTTCACGCAGTTGATTGGCATCGCGCTCACCTACTTTTTGGTCAAGTTCCGACGAGTCTAATTCCAATAAGGCCACGTCATCTTCCACCTTCGTTTTGTTGACTTTGAAGAAATACATTTGTTTCTCCAACAAGTGATAGACTCCTTTAAAGGTCGCCCCACCATTAACAGGCCACGTCAGAGGACGGACTTTTAGATTGAGTTTTTGTTCCAATTCATCCAACAAATCAAACGGGTTTTGCCCTTCACGGTCCATTTTATTGATGAATATAATCACTGGAGTATCTCGCATCCGACACACTTCCATGAGGCGTTCGGTTTGTTCCTCCACTCCTTTTACACAGTCAATCACCAAAATGACTGAGTCCACCGCCGTAAGGGTACGGTAGGTATCTTCGGCAAAATCTTTGTGACCTGGCGTATCGAGAATGTTGATAAGCAGGTCATTATATTCAAACGTCATTACCGAAGTTGCCACCGAGATACCACGTTGTTTCTCGATTTCCATAAAGTCGGAAGTGGCCGTTTTCTTAATTTTATTGGATTTAACAGCCCCTGCCGTTTGAATTGCCCCCCCAAAAAGTAGTAACTTTTCAGTGAGCGTAGTTTTTCCCGCATCTGGGTGACTAATAATCGCAAACGTACGCCGTTTGGCGATTTCTTGTTCTATTTTTGACATATTGTAGGCATTCGAATAAAAAGTCCGCAAAGTTACGGCTTATTTCCCGTAATTTTTCACCACTAGTTTTTCGGAAGTATAGACAATTCGGTTTTGGCCATTTTCATGGTATAACAACCCTAGCTGATAGGTCCCTGGAAGAACATTATCTTGAAAAACCCATGCTTCAAACCCTTCTTTGAAATAATTACGTGTTTTTAGAAACGCTTTCCGATCATGACTAGGTGTCAAACGGGCCGCCGAAATATAGGAAGTAGAGTCATTTGTAAGCAAAACAAACAGTGCATTTTTCGCTTGACTTTGGTCGATAGCTATCGACGAGTTTGCTATTTTTTGAATCAAAATTCCACCATAAGCAGGCAGCGTATCCACCTGATGTGTAAAAGGAACTACGCTCAATTTAGTTGTGTCTGCTCTAGTGGTCGGAATTGTCAACGAAGTATCAAGTGGTAAAACGTACATTTTTCGTTGAACCGACTCATCAAAATATTTTTTGGTCACGCTATTGGTCATTGTTTCCAACTTCCCGCTCACCCGACCATGTGCCCGCAACGACAGCGCATCAGCCACCAGCGAATTTCGGAAGTTAACCACTTCAGGCGCGGCAAACAGGTAGGTTCCCAAGAAAAAAAGCCCGCCAAAAAGTGTCATTCCAACAGCCACAAAATTGCGCACCTTTTGGGGAACCAAAATGAGCAGCGTCGAATACAAGGCCACCATTGCCATAACCGAATAAATCATGTAACGCGCGGGGGTTTCTAAGGCTTGGCCAGCGCGGGCGGTGGCTACGCCTAAGCCCGTAATGAGCAACCACGCCAACAATGCCAACAGGGATAAATTTTCGGGTTGTTTAGTAAAAAAGGTCAGGATTGTGGGGCGAGAAAAGGTGGACAACTCTTTACTCCTCTGACGAAAGACCGAAACCACAAACGTCCCTCCTACCCAAGAAGCCAATGTGAGCAACGCCAAAGTGATAGCTCCCCCCAGCACGGCAACTTCGGGCAAACGCCCACGCAGGTACGACGCCCCAGCGCCAAAAAATGAAAGTAAAGTAAGCAATGAATTTTTGAAACTTTTGTCCTGATTTAATGACCCAAAGCCAAAAGGATAGTACCAATAAAAAGCAACAGTAGTAAGAATACAGGCCAACAACCACACCAACGCAGCACGGTAACGATACTGAAGTAAAGGCATCAACAGCCCAACATACATACCAAATAGTCCGTTTCCATTGGTGTAGGTTAGCAAATAACCTCCTACAATTGCTCCTGCCAAAGTACCCCACTTAGGTACAGCAAGTAAATAATAGGTGATAATACCCACCACAAAAGAAGCGGTATATTGCCAAAGTGCGGCTGCCCAAAAAATATTCTCGTGATACGCAGGCGTAAAAAGAAACAGCCCAACTGGGAACACAAAATAAAAAGGCAATTTATTGACAGACAACACTTTCCAGAAATAGCCAAACAGGATAGCTACTAATAAACTACCCGCCAAAATCAACGTTCGGTAGTTGACTTGCCCCGTCAACAAGTAATCAACCCAAAAAGCAAGCTTTGCCGTAATCACCCCATGGCCATTGTGCTTAAACTCCAATGCCTGTAAAAATGCCTGAAATGTAGGGGCGTCGGTAAACTTTATAATATATTCCAGATAGGCATAATCATCAAAATAAGGGACATTGACTGCATTCTGAAATACGAAGCGATAAAAAACAAATGCAATGCTAAATAGCAGGAATGCAGCGAGATAATTAAAAAATTTCATGCGGGCGACACTTGGCGAGCCAGCAAAGATAGCCTATTTTTGCCAAAAACATTTCATCAATGACACGCTACTTATATATTGTTCGGCACGCAACCGCAGAGGACTCTATTTCTTTCTTTAAGGATTTTGAACGTGAACTTTCTGCGTATGGTAAAGCTGAAGCTACTCGAATGGGTCGTTTTTTGCATAATAAAGGGCTTGTCCCCGACTTGCTCATCAGCAGTTCGGCACCCCGTGCATTTCAAACTGCCCAACTGTTGGGCGAACAATTAGGCTACAGCAAAGAAAAAATTCAAAGCACCCGCAACTTATACGACGGAGGCCCAAGGTCTTACATTAACACCGTCAATCGTGCTCCTGAAAACTGTACACATTTGATGATTATTGGGCATAACCCTGACGCAAGTTATTTTTCAGATTACCTGGCCAATACCGATATAGATTCTATGGTAAAAGGTGGCGTGATTACCATTGCATTTGAAAACCTTCAATGGAGCGAAGTTTCTGCCGAAACAGGAAAGTTTATTAGTTATGATACACCACCCAACTTTTAAATTAATGAACCGAAATCGAAAAATATTTATCATTGTTAGCATCGTTTTTATTGCCATTTTCATAGGCGTTGCCATTGATATGGCAAGCCGCACGACTGCCCCTTGGAACAAGAAAAAACAGCTTGTCAGGGCATTTGATGTCGCCAGTGACGCCGACTCTATTGGAATTGATACCACTACTGTCAACGTTAAATAACAAAGGCGGCCCGATGGCCGCCTTTGTTATTTACGCTATTTTTATTTTCGCTTCTTCTTCACCGTAAACGGTACGCATATATCCACAGGACAGCAATTCGTCCCCGCTTCGATGATGACTGGACAACAGCCGTTGGCTGGGCACGCCTGGTTCGTCGCTGTGAAAGTATAAACGCCCACTTCCGAGAACAACACCACATTACCCGTCGCGACCGACGTCGTGCCGCCGTTTTTGAACCATTGTACGTTCGTCAAGTTAGCAGGAACACTCACTTCCAACTTTTGGTTTGGACATAAGTCAAAAGGTACCGTAAAGCATTGTTGGTCGATATCATCTTCACCACCTTTGCCGTTGCCTGGCGTGCTGTCTCTGTCTTTCTCGTTGGTCTTGCTGATTTCAGCCGTGTTCAAATGAATTCCCACCTGCGTTGCCTTCACTTGATAACGTAACGTTACCGTATCGCCTCCCGCAGCGATGTTGCCTATGTTCCACTTAATCACATTGCCACTGATTGTCGCACTACCACGACTCGCGACAAAGCTGCCGCTCACAAACTGCACCGTCGTAGCAATACTATCAACAACCTCTACTCCCGTCGCGTTCTTAGTCCACTCGTTCCATACTTTGATGGTGTAAGTCAGCACATCACCAACCCGTGCTATCTTCGTATTAATTGACTTCTTCAACGCCAAGTCAATCGTATCGATACAGCTTTGGGCATTAATCGTCGCTGGTACACGACTCGTGCTTATGGCCGTTGGACAGGTCGGGTCAGTGCTCCGCGCTTGGGCGTAAAAGGCTGTATTTGCCGCTACCGTTCCACTTGGTTTGTAATTTAAACCTGTGAATAACACCGTTCCGCCCGTTTGTTGGCTAAACCATTCTACCGTTGCTAGTCCCACCACCGTTGCTTTTAAGGTTGGGAAAGTATCCCCGATGCAAGCCGTCAAACTTGGCGTCAACAACTGGGGCAAGGCTGGATTACAGTTACAATTAACGCCCGCTATCGTCGTATCAGTCTTACAAATTGCGCTCAAACTGTCGGTAATAATCACATTCTGACCCGATGGAATACCTGATACCGTGTAAGGATTACTTCCGCTCAACGTGCCTTTATTCACTTTTACAATGCCTAACTGATTGTTAATCGTAAAGGTAAAACTGTAGGTTTGCGCATCATTTGAACATACAGGGGCCGCTGAACTAATTGTTGACTCTACACATGGAGCAGGGCAAGTAGGAACAATTACCTTCACCGTATCTTGACAACCATTTACCGAATAAACAAAGTCAAACGCCTTACCTTGGGCAGTGGCGTTGGTGATACTTACTAAACCTGAACTGTTCACCGTCGCGCCCGTTGGATTGCCCGTCAATGCTGACCATGTGCCCCCCGTTGGTGCCGCTGATAATTGAACACTTGATGGAACATTGCCGTTTGAACAAACCAAGGTCGTGTCTTTACCTGCGCTTGGTTTTGAATTCACCGTCACTACTACGTTCGCCGTGTCTTTGCAACCAGCTGCATTTTGAGCCACCAACACATACGTCGTTGTGCCAGTTGGTTTCACTGAACTTGGCGTTGCTACGGCTGTCCCGCTCGCCGTGCCCACTGTCCATACTGGACTCAAGTACGTATTGTAATTGGTAATCTTAGATGTCAAATCTACTGACTCGCCTGCGCAAATCGTCGCAGAACCGTCGGCAATTACTGGCTTGGCAAGTACAATCACTTGCGCCGTGTCCGTACACGTTTGACCACCACTTGTTACCGAATAGACAAACTTATACGTGCCTGCCGCATTCAAACCGCTGATATTGCCATTGGCGTCTATCGTTGCTGCGCTTGGGTTAGCGGGGCTGACAATTGGTGCCCATGTGCCACCTGTCGTCACTGCCGTTAACTTCGCCGTACTCGTCGGTTGGCATACATTCGCCGCATCAGCACCTGCATTTGGTTTCACGCAACCTGCGCATGGCGCTACCGTCACCGCGACCGTGTCTTTGCAACCTGCGGTCGTCGTGTAAATGAACTGATACGTTCCTGCCACACTCATACCCGTCACGTTGTTGCCAGAAATCGTCGCCGTCGCTGGAGTCGTGCCTAATTGTGACCAGCTTCCTCCCGCAGGACTTGGCACTAAAGTATAACTTGTTGCCAAAGTATTTGTCGCTGCATTCACGCACGCCAAGGTCGTGTCTTTACCCGCATTGGGTTTGGCATTCACCGTCACTACCACATTCGCCGTGTCTTTGCAACCTGCTGCATTTTGTGCTACCAATACATACGTCGTTGTGCCAGTTGGTTTCACTGAACTTGGCGTTGCTACTACCGTGCCATTTGCTGTTCCTATTGTCCACACGGGGCTTAAATACGTGTTGTAATTCGTAATTTTCGTAGTCAAATCAACTGACTCACCTGCGCAAATCGTCGCGCTGCCGCCGCTAATTACTGGCTTGGCATTTACTACCAAACGTACAAAAGCCGTATCCGCACAATTCACATCTCCCGTCGTGTTTACTACCACTGCGTAATATTTTGTTCCAGCCGTGGTTAATGCTGCGCCACTTGGTATAAACGTCGCACTTGTTGCACCGCTCACTGCTGCGCCCAAGCTGCTCGTTGTGTCTGCCAATGGGCCATACCATTTGTATTCCACCCCCGTACTTGGCGTGGCTGTGTAGGTCGTTGCTGCACTACCTACGCATATCGACTGTGTTTTCGGCGTAACTACTGCCACTGGTTTGGTACACAAAATACACTCATAGGTATAAGTCACTTTCGCACTTGCATACGCTCGCGTCCGTTGTAAAGCAAGCAAGTTGCCTCCACCGCCTGTCGAACTAAGTCCTGATAACGTGCTCACATTCAAAGGAACATTTCCCGTTCCAATAAAGGGTGCCAACGCCAATGCTGTATTATACGTAAACGTTCCACTCGCTGAGTCTGCTATCATCGGGTTTAGATACATGTCATCGTCATCCGTCGCATCTCCCGTCGCATTTGTCACCCAACGTGCATCCGTACGAGGATCTTTGAAGACCGTCAAATAATCACTCACCCACGATGACATCCGTCCCAAGGTTGTTGGCGTGGGTACTGGTGATGGAATACTATCTCCCGCCCAACTGCCCGTCGCTGGTACCAAAATACCTCCTGGCAACGTCGTCTGTGGAATCAACATTTCCAACGTATTCGTCGCAATGTCTGTCCCATTCAAATTAATCGTTGCCACCGAACTGGCCGTCGCACTGAAAGACTGAGATTGAGCTGCCCTATTCTCAAAGATGAAGGCCGTTTTGCCACCTACTAAATATTCTAACTTTACCGATTTTAATACCCGCGTACCGCCTTGTTCGTCAAACTTTGGTATGATAATCGGCAAGGAGTTTAGCTCTGTAATGTCAACTTGGGTACCATATTCATAGGTAACCGTGCTAGGCGTTCCTTGCACGCAAGTTACGGCACAAGTTCCTGGGTCGGTCACGACCACTGTCGTAGAGCAGCCTGTTACGTTATCCGTAATCGTTAAGGTCACGTTACCTTTGCCCGCGCTACCCGCTGGCGTACGCAATGGGGTATTCAGTCCGCAATTAATTGCTGTCGCCGCGCTGCCGTTTGACAACGTTATAACTAATGGATTCCCGCCTTGCGTAGCCGTTACCGTAAATTTATTAGCACTCATTGGAGTGGTGGACACACGAATACTGAATGTCATGTAATCGTTCGTACCATCTTCAGGCGTACCGTTGGCGTGGCAAAGTGGAGTAGCAGCAACGGGAACAATAGCATTCACAATTACGGCCGCCGTATCCGTACAATTCAGGCTACTGACCGAATACACAAAACGATACGTTCCTGCCACTGTCATGCCCGTTACGTTGCCATTGGCATCAATGGTCGCAGCCGCAGGGTTGGCAGGGCTACCAATCGGTGCCCATGTACCACCTGTCGTAACGGCAGTTAGTTTAGCAGTAGTAGCTGGTGCACAAACGCTCACATTATTTCCTGCATTTGGTTTGATACATACACAATTTGGAAGCGTAAATTTGTCCGTGTCTTTGCAAGCGGTGGTTGTTTGAAAACCTACATTGATGGGCACATCCACTTGGCCATTGCTTGGCATATTGAAGTTTACCGTCACTGGCGAAAGTACCCCTCCAGCAACATTGATGATACGGGTTGAATCTCCCGCAGTTACAACGATATTTTCGCCCGATGGATTACCCGACCAAGACACCACTATATCCAATGGCGCTTTGCCATCTTTGCAAGCACCTACGTTTACTGCATCTATATTTAATACACAAACGGCTGGCTGACATGGCAACGGGGTGCGTATGGTCTTGCTATCCTTGCATGTGCTGGTTCCACTAAAGACCGCATTGAGCACATAATCGGTATTGTTGGCAGGAAGTGTAAACGATACCAACGCGGGCGAAGTGGCTGTCGTTAGGTCAATGGTTTGGGTTACGCCATTGAGGGTAACGTTGATATTTTGGCCACTTGGCGCATTTGCCCAAGCTACAAACACATTGACTGTTACTTCACTGGCAGTACCTGTCCATACGCATGGACTAAGCGTATAATTCGTAATTTTGACATCACAGTTTGTATCTTGATAAATACCCAAATCCCACGTACGATCATCCTCGCCTGCATCTAAGGTTGTGACAATCGTAATGATACCATCAGAATCTAAAGCGTCATTGCCGCCCTGATCGGTAGTAGTGGTTACATAGCCTGCTGGTGGATAAAACTTGGCGAAGTAATCACCTGGTTGTAAGGTAGAGAACAAATATTTACCCGTGCCATCAGTCACTGTAAAGCCAACAAATAGGTCAGTAGCAGGGTCTGATACGCCATCGCCGTTGTCTTTATAAAGTTCCACGCGCACGCCCGATACCCCCGTTGCTCCGTCGTCCTGAATGCCATTTTTATTGGTATCTATCCACACATAATCACCATAAAGTGCAGGCTGTAAAGGCTTTAGTTTAATCCCCACTTTAATAGGCTCGGCGGCAAGCAATGGTTGATTATTGTCGGTACGAGTAGCAACAAAACCAAAGGAATTCCACGCAATTTCGTCATTGGTCGGGGCATCTACTGGCGCTCGCATCGGCCAACTGAAAACCAGCGAATCGCCGCCAATCAATGTTTTTGTACCAAAATCAATTTTTACCGCCTGAACTTGCGTAATATCCAAAGGTGGCGTCACGCTCCAGTTGGGAGGTGTACAACCCGTTGGGAAAGGCGAAGGGTCAGAGGGTTGCTTTACTTCATCACGGCAAGGATTAGAGACAGTTGTATAATAAACTGTTACCCCCGTTGGCGCAGAAATTGGATTGGCCAAGTTGGGGCGCCATTGGGTTTGGCGCCCTTGGGGATCAATCACACCTCGGTCGCCCACAAAAGGTAAAATATCAATGATTTTGATGTCTTTCATCACTACGTTACCCGTGTTTTTGATGATGAGACGGTAGTCGGCATCTCCTCCTGGAACCGTTTGGCCAAAAGCAGGATAACGAGAATAAGCGACATCGCACAGCCCTTTGACCCATTTGATGGATTCCATAGATGCAGAAGCGGCAATATTAATGTCACATTGTCCGTAATTTGTATTAGCTCTTCCTACCAACTCAGTAGTATTTCCGTCTAAATCCCAGTCCTTTGTATCCGTAAAATTCCCAAAGTTGTAGTCTGGCGCATTCGCAGAAGCATTGGAGAAGGTAGCAATAAACTCGGCATTATAAGAGCCAGGGGGAAGCGCTTGCGAAATTTTCACGGAAACCCCCACCGTGAATCGTTCACCGTAAGGTACTACAGTTCCGCTTGGAAATGTCCAGCGGTATAAATCTCGTAGTATTCCTCCCGTTGTGATATAATTAGGAATAATCTCTAAGGTAGGCGGGGTCGTAATGCCCGTATTATTAGCGGTAAAAGTCTCGGAGCCTGGCACATAAATAGAGCCCGAAGGGATCAATAAAGCACAGACAGGATTTAGACCATTTGAATACCCTATATCTGCGAGTAACGTACCAGAAAAAGCCACCGTTCCTCCTGCTACTTGCGCGCAATTTGACCCATGTGCTGCACTATATATAGCCCTGGAGGTAGTAGGTCGGGGTTGTAAAGTCACCGAACTGTTACATACTGTCCGCCCTGCTTGGTTGGGTATTCCTGCCGAAGTACTTGTCCACTCCATGCAGTTAGTGACTGTTTCGGCAGCAGTTACCTCTCCAATTGCTTTAAAATGCAATATCTGGTTAACTGCTAATATGGAAGCATTCGGAAGGAAGGGAGTTGTTAGGACAAACTTGATTTTTGTAAAGTAAGTACCTGAAGGAAGGTCAGGAACACCCGTAGCGGCGGCTAATACAACCCAAGTACTTCCTGACATATTGGTCTGGTACTCAATGTGATGAATATCCTCCCACTCAAGTACCCGTACCCCATTGTATTCGGCATCTTGGTCAATGATAACATTGGCAGGGATGGTTTCGATGATTTCTACATTTTCCAAAGGAACGTTTCCTGTGTTTGTAAAACTCCACGGATACGAAAATCGCTGCCCTGGAAAGTAATTACCACTTCCACCTTTGGCCAATACCGCAGCAGTAACAGGGTTGGCTAAGGTGGTCGTCTCTATTAAATCAGAAACACAGTTGCCTCCCACATTGTCGCCATTATTGAGCACAGCCGCACTCCCTGAAAAAGGCGTATAATCGACCGTTGCAGTATTGGTCACCACATCGGATGCGTTGAAAGTAGGTGAGTTAAATTTCACCTGTATATCTAAATTAAAATAAAAACTTTCCCACGTGCCATTGCCGTATTGTCGTAAGGTCAAATTTGGTATAGCGGCCGTAACCACCCCTGCGGAGTATGTTCCTGTCCCAACTTGGGTACCGTTAAGGCTATACACTTTGGCGCTGATAAACTCTGCATTGGCGGGTAAGTTATCGGTTACGGTAATATTCGTTGCCTGCAAAGTTCCAAAGGGGGTAAACAGAGGATTAGAACCTCCGTTTGCCGAGACCCGCACCCGATACGTTGTAATGTTGTTGATAGCTCCACCATTGAGTAATGTTTTCAAGGCACAAATCCGAGGGATGGCCGTTACATTGATACAATGATTTTTAGCCCCCGAAGTAGCCCCACTGCCATCCGTTATCTCGGCAGTTGTACAAAGTTGGGTATTGTTGGGCGTAGTCAGGTTATTGGTTCTGACAATAAACTCCAGTACGCCCGTCGAGCCCGATGGCACTGGATTGACAAAGTTTATGGTTAGTTTTTTGGCGCCTACCGTGTTGGTAAAAACGAAGTTCGCCACTGGCGCGTGGATTGTTCCCACAAATTCGCCCACGGTATAAATATTATCGGGCAAATTAATAACGGCCTTTACATTGGAGGCATTTCCTGTCGTACTGGAAATCGAATAATCCAATTGAAGCGTGTATTTATCTCCCGATTGGACGCTGGTCAGGTTATTTTTCTCTTTGTAGTCCAAAGAAATGGTTACCTGAGCCATCGCAGACAAGACTGTTCCCAATAACAAGGTTGTGAAACAAAATAACCTGTAGATTTTTGGATGAATAGAAGGAATGTAGATGTACTTTTTCATGGGTAAAATGTTTGGAATAGTATGTAACAAAGACCATCCCAAAAAGTACACAATTAACTAAAAAGGATACATACGGCTTCTTATAGGATACTAAAGAAAACGACAAACGAGATCAATCACCAACTATCATAAAGAAAGAAACAAACACAAGCAATCGCAATTATGGTGCCGACGATAAAACATTATTATAAAAAAATAATATCAACATATAAATAAGTAATCTATGTAAACATATAGCTATTTTTATTTATCATAAAATAGACATTCAGACACATTTATACACACAAACTACTGATTATAAAATAATTACATAAAATAAAAGGAAAATAAATATCATACAATTCATTAATACACTTAAAATAAGTACATAATTTATTCAACCTAAATGGATACTTTAAATCAATTAATTTTCAAAATTTTGCAGCAAATAAAAATAAATCATTTCTGATGTACTAAAATTAAAATACATATACCATACCTAATTATATTTCAAAAATAGGTCTATTTAAACTTTCAATACCTCTATTTTTATATACCAATACAAATTATATTTTTTAGTATATAATACGGAAGTAATGCAAGCCATTGGGTCCAAAACGCATAAACAAACCAAAGCCGATAAGTTTACTAGCTAAATTTGGTATATAGACTTATATCCCACTAAATAATAGTATTGAGGTTTTTCGACTGCAATTCATGTTTTGCCCGCCGACTTATTGGTAGCAAATGCCCCTCTTCAAGCTCTACCTGACTCTTTTCAAAGTCTATTTTTTTGACAAACATCTTCTGAACCAGAAAACTACGGTGTACTTGTAAAAAGCGACCTAGAGGCAGGTGTTGTTTCAACAACGTAAGCGATTTTTTAAACGCATAACGCTTGGTCTTGGTCTGAATGAAGGTGTAGGTACGTTCTACCTCGATGTACAGAATATCTTTAATCGCAATAATTTCACCGCGAGAAGTACCCCTGATAAATTGTGGTTCTTGCCTGATTTGTTGCGATAAGATTCGGATAGCGCTCTCTAGGGTATTTGTATGAAAGGGCTTTACTAAATAAAATACGTGCGTAAAATTGGCGACCTTCTCATAGATTTGGGGCACGTCTTCATTGATGATTAATATAATCGGAATGTGAAAAGCCCCCAACGACCCCAAGCATTCCTTGTCTTGTGCCGTTGCATCTTCGAAAATCGTCGCGATAATTAAGTCCACGTGACTTACTTCAATCAAATCAAGTCCTTCTTCACAAGAGCCAACTTTACCAACGATTGAGTAGCCTAAATCAGAAAGCAGGGTTTCAAAATGAGAGTTTTCCAGTGGATTGGATTGGATAAACAAGATATTCATAGGTGAGAATAAAGCGGTAAAAACCAAAAATCTTAGGCAAAAGAATTACTTATTATAATAAATACCTAAAGAAAATCTATAAACGTTTACCTAAAGGGTATATTCGATTTATATCAACGTGTTTAATAGGCATATAAAATATGTCTATTAGAAAAGTGTAGAATTGACACAAGTATAGTTTCGTAACCGTTTTAATACCTAATATACCCATTCAAGACCGTTTAATAAGTAGTCCCTTTTTAGCTTTAAAAAAATCCTTACTTTTGAAATCAGTATAGTTTACAATCGTTTACCCTACCAGTAATATGATACATATAGACCCTATTTCCAATCAAGTGGCTCCGCCCTATGTCAACATTTTTATTAAGCAAGAGGAATTACCACACGTAGTAGAACTACTACTACAAACTAAGGTACCCTTTGTTGTGAGCCACCAACCTAACGATGTAAATGTGACTTCACCTTCAAGCTATGACACTACAAATCAAGCTAGTATGGAAGACCCACCTTATGAAATGGGCGGGGGTTCAAAATCACAAGAAGGGCATGTAAAGCGTCTTTTTTCTCTAAAGAAGGAAATTGAACGAATGATTGATCATTATTTGTCGGCAGGAGAAGAACCCAATTTAGAAGTTGTTGCCCAACGTTTAAACTTTAAAGTATCGGTATTCAAGACACATTTTAAGGATGCGTACGGCAAACCATTTTATCAATTTTATATTGATAGAAAAATGGAATACGCCGCCGACCTACTGCGAAAAGGAGTCAGGGGAGCGCAGGTATCCCTACGAGTAGGGTATTCTCATCCCATTAAGTTTAATAAAATGTTCCAGAAGCATTTTGGGGTAACGCCAAAAAAGTACCAAGAAGCACTAAGTATTTATTAGAAGACCTCGTTCTGATAAGCCATTGTTAAAAATATAACCAATGGGCTTTGACTCCATATTTTCGCGTGTATTCCAACGTCGGAGCAGGTATTTTCACTGTATTTAGCAGAAAAAACAATGCCTTTAACCCTTTTCGACGGGTTGGAATACGCCGAAAATCTATGTCTAACGACAGGTAGTATTGCCGATAAGGGTCATACCCTAACATCCTACTTTTTTCGATTTCTGCCCCTACCATATCGTGAATGCCGTACCCAAACGACACACTAAGCCACTTTGGAAAGCGAGCGGCTGGTATAAATGAAGCCACGTTGAACGAAAACCAGTACGTTTGGCCGTTATAATCTTTAAGCCATTGTTCACTGAGGTTTTGCCCAAGCAGTTCGGGGCGAACTTTGGCAAGTGGCGTGGGGTGAAACGAAAATTTTGGAACAATGCGTTCTTCGTTCCAAAGTGCATACTGACCTAGGTACAACGACGGCCCCAGCACGTTGGCCACCATGTCGGAAGGTGAAAAACCATAAGTCGGGTATTGAAATCCATCCAAAATTTCGATAGGAGTCAAAAACAAAAAACCAGAAAGCGCACCGTACAAGGCAGCTTGTTTGCGGCTCACATTGGTTTGCCGATAAAGCGCCGCAGTATGGCGACAAATTTGGTAAGCTGTAAAGAAATGTCCTACTTTGTCGAGCTGTTGCCACTCGTGCGCATCGTCACTTACGTGGAAATGGCTGAAATCATTGGTCTTGTACCACGCCTTGCTCAAGCCATAAATAGACCCGACGTAGGCTGCGCTCTCTCCCGCCATTATCCAGCGCAAAGCTCGGTAATTGGGACGGGTCGCAAGTGTATCTTTTTGAGCAAAAGCCTCTTCTTTCCCCAACGTAAAAATGCACAATACTAGAATTACTAGCTGTCGTCTAATTTGAGGCATTATGATGGTTAATAACTTCCTTGGTACTTTCGTACTCCCCATTCGGCTGTTGCCAACAACAACAACAAGAAAAACAACCACTTGTTCTGAATCAGTTCGGACAAGTCTTCGGCACTGTCTAGGCGGTCAGGAGCCTTATTTTTAAGCAAATAGTCTTTCAATTGTGCAATTTGGTCGGCCTTCACAAACTGCCCGCCTGTTTGTTGGGAAAGTGCGCGTAGCATCCCATAATCAGCCGTCAAGTTAAGCGTTTCAAGCGCCAAATCACGCACAATAAACTGCCCCGTTACTGATTCTACTTTGTTTTGCAAACTGGTCGTTGCCTTGTACTGATATACCCCTTGACCAAGACCACTCAACTCAAAACGCGAACTTCCCTCGGCATTGGTATAAGTGTAGGGCTGGGTTTTTCCGCGTTCGTCTGTGATTTCGAGACGAATGCTTTGTCCGTACGTTTTTTCGTAAATATCGTTATATACTTCGGTTTCAAACGTTACTTTGTCGCCTACGTTGTATTCATTGGCTAGAGGATACACCCGAAACTTGCGTTTGTCTTCTTTGACCGAAATCAACTGAATTACTTTTTGAAGCAGCTCATCCACCGCTTCTTGTTTTTCGGTCAAGGCGTATTCTTCCATTCGCCATTGCCAAATCCCCTCTCCTGCCAGTACCGCCGATTTACGGGCACCACCCGTATTCAGCACCAACAGCGGCTTTGTAGTTTTGAGATTGCCTACGTTTTGGTACAACACCACCTCGCTACCAGGCGACAGGCGATATTCACCAAAAGGGACGGTCAACGGAGGCATTTTTTCCAAAATACGGAGTTTTTCGGGGTCAAGGTTTAACAAATTAAAGTTTGGGTTAAACCGCCCCGACACTTTATCAATTTGGCCTGGATTTGCCATCACCGTCACGGCCGAATTAAGCTGACTAGCCTTGGCAGTATTGGCTTGCGAACCTAAAATAAAGAAAAGAGGCGTGTTATCGCGCTGTAAATAGCGCTGAATAATGTCACCACCGATGTTGAACAAATCGGGCAATTGGTGCAAAATAATGAGATCATATTTTTTGTCGGGGTAAGTTTCAGCCGACGGATTGACGCCAAAGACTTTGACATCCACCTCGTAGTTGAGGTTTTTCTCTAAAATTGTCCGAATTGCTTTAATGTCTGGGTGAGTAGCCAAGGCCAATACAAGCACTTTCTCTTTGCCGTCGATGATGTCAAGATACACATCGCGGCGGTTATTTCGGGTCGTAAATTCACCCTTGAGCGCCTCCACCTCGATGACATAGTGTTGAAGCCCCTTGACGGTCGAAGTAGCTTGAAAAGAGATCTGTTTAAAATCATCTTTTTGACCAAAAGTCACGCGTTGGCTGCTCAGCGTCGAGCTTCCTTGGCGGAGTGTCACTGTCACCGTCTGACCTTGAAAACCGCTAGCAACAATATCGGCGTTAATTGGGAATTGATTTCCCAAGTAGGCAATTTTATTGGCCGCAATGTTCTTGATGCTAATGTCACGTTTGGGCAAGGTATCCCCCACGCCTACGCTGTGAATTCGGAATGGATAATTGGTAAAAGTGGGCGCAAGTCCTTGGTTGCTAATGCCGTCGGTGAGCAGCACCACATCGGTCAAGTTGCGACCTTCGTAGTTGCTTTTTGCTCCTCCCAACATGTCAGCGAGATTGGTAGTAGGCTGATTAAAAGCCACTTTCGACAACTCTTCTTGGTAATTTTCGGAATTTAAGGTTTGAACGGCCACATCTATTCCTTCATCGGCGAGGGCTTCACGAAGGTTTTCGAGGGCTTCGAGGGCTTTTTTTCCATAGCTCGCTACCGATTCGGAGTTGTCAATCGCCAGTACTACCTTCGACTTATCGCTGAAAGTTTGAATAGTTCTCAACAGCGGATTAAGCAGTAAAAAAGCGATGATACTCACCAGCGCTCCCCGAAAAAGGGCAAGCGCGTAGTTGGTTGTTTTACTCCAAATAGGTTTAGGTTGGTAAAGAAAAAAAGCATAGGCCGCCCCTGCCAACAAACACAATCCTACGTACCAATATGGTGTCTGAAAAATAATCTCGGCTGCAAACATTAGAGAATTATCGGTTATTTATTAGTCCATTTTAAATCAGCTACCCGCTTTGATTCAATAACCTACATTATTTTTATTTGTTACAGAAAAAGGCTTAGGATAAAAACTTCCCGAAAAGCTTGAAGCTTTCGGGAAGTTGAATCTATGTTTTACATCACCATTCCACCGTCCACTTGTAACACCTGCCCTGTGATGTACTTCGACATGTCAGAGGCCAAAAATACGATGCAGTCGGCTACTTCTTCGGGGGCACCACCGCGTTTCAACGGGATTCCCTGTTTCCATTCTTCAATGGCTTTTTCATTAAGCTCGCCCGTCATTTCGGTTTCGATAAACCCTGGCGCCACAGCATTGCAACGAATATTGCGTGAACCAAGTTCTTTGGCGACTGATTTTGTGAAACCAATCATTCCCGCTTTAGAAGCCGCGTAGTTGGCTTGTCCAGCGTTTCCAGTCAAACCTACCACCGATGTAATGTTGATGATTGACCCACTACGAGCTTTCATCATCACTTTGGTAACGGCTTTGGTCAAGTTAAAAATCGACTTTAAGTTAACGCGAATTACCTCGTCCCATTGTTCTTCGGTCATGCGCATCAACAAGCCATCGCGGGTAATACCTGCGTTATTAACCACTACATCAACCGTGCCGAAATCGGCCACAACTTGCGCGACAAGGTCTTCGGCCGATTTAAAATCAGAAGCATCTGAGCGATACCCCTTTACTTTTGTTCCAAATTGTTTGAGTTCTTCTTCTAAGGCTTGGCCTTTTTCGACGCTCGACAAATACGTAAAGGCCACTTGAGCTCCCTCTTGGGCAAAGCGAGTGGCAATGGCTTTCCCGATTCCACGAGAAGCCCCCGTTACGATAGCGACTTTGTTTTGTAAAAGAGACATGTATAAAATTGGTAATTAGTGTTCTACTGGGTCATTACTTAGGAAACACATTCTCCTCCACCAATTGGCACAGGATATGCCCTAGTAAGATATGGCACTCCTGAATACGAGGGGTATCTTTGGAAGGAATATTAATCAAAAAATTACTTACTTCTTTCATCTTTCCTCCCGTTTCGCCCGTCATACCGACGGTAATCATGCCGAGTTTATTGGCCGCTTCGAGGGCTTTGACGACGTTGGGCGAGTTGCCAGAGGTAGAAATTCCGACCAAAACATCGCCTTCTTTACCCATCGCCTCAATCATCCGCGAATAAATCACGTCGTAGCTGTAGTCGTTTCCGACAGCCGTCACATACGACGAATTGACGTGCAATGCCTCCGAATACAAGGGAGGGCGGTCGTAATAAAAACGGCCGCTAAATTCGGCCGCTAGGTGTTGGGCATCGGCAGCACTACCGCCATTTCCACAAAATAATACTTTTTTACCCGCTTTGAAGGCTTCGGTCATCGCAGCAGCTACTTCTGCCACGGTATTGAGTAAAGTTTCGTCGGCTAAAACGCGATTTTTTGTATCAATGGAAGCCTGTACGATGGATTGAATTTTTGACATTAAAATAAAAGGTTGTGCCCGAAAAACTCGGTACGAAGGTGATACAATGATTTTTAGACTAACCACTATACACCCCTACCGCGATGAATGGGCCATCAATGAACGCGACAAAAATACAAAACTTACCCTAGGATTGCATCCCCAATCGGCTAATCCTTACCGTTGGCTCTTTCAATTTCTCGATTTCACGGATAACTTCGACAATCCCGCGCAAGGGAATGTTCACCCACGATGGTCGGTAACTGATTTCGTAACCGAGTTCATAAACGGCTTTTTCGAGCAAGAAAAACAGCAATAAAAAGTTGATTTCGTTTTGACTTTTAAACAACGGATGCGGCCAACCAAAGGCTTCCAAGTAAGCATCCATGTAAGTATCGCGCATGAGTTTGTACCAACGGTCGGAAACGATTTGTAGCTTTTCGGACGAAATTCCCTTCGTTTCGGCACTTTCAAACAGCTTGGCACTCACGGCGTAGTGGTAGCTCCGAATCATCCCCGCCACGTCTTTGAGCGGACTGTGTTTTATTTTCCGTTCGGCAATGGTAGCCTCGGGTTCGCCCTCAAAATCAATCACGATAAAATCACCCTTGTCGGTCAGCACTTGTCCCAAATGGTAATCGCCGTGAATCCGAATCCGCAACGAATCCAACGGGCGCGTCAGCATTTCGTTGGCAAAATCATCAATCAATTCCCGCGCTTCCATAAAAATCCACGCCAAACGTTGCGTAGGTTCGTCGAGTTTATCGTAATTTTCAATCAACAACGCATAGCGACGGTCGAGGAGGTCAGTAAGACGTTTTAGTAAAAAATTACGGTAAAAATCATCAAATTTTTCGGGGGCAAAAGCTACTTCAGCGCTAGGGGCAAACAAGCCAAGGTGCATTTCGCCCGTGCGCTTTCCCAATAAACCAACTTGCTCAAACACACTTTCGTTGATACCAAACATCCCCGACGGGACGCCGTACATAAAGTCATTGAGAAAATCGCCCGTCAGCGCCCAGTTGTCTTTTTCGGCCCGAATGGCTTGCTGCATCATGCCCAACGTCACGTCGGGCTGCCCTGCTCGTTGCCACGTGATACTCCCCGCATAGGCAGGAATGTTGCTAAAATCAGAGTGTTGGGTCAAAAAACTCACCATTTCCACCTCAGGGTTGGTTTGGTCAAAGAGCTTTCGGTACAACTTCATAAAGTATTTCCCGCCAAACAACATCGCCGAGTTACTCGAATCAACGGGCAACACGCGGCTGTCAATCACCTCTGGTGCATCTGCCTCCGCAAGTCCTCTCCCTTTGGTCGCTTGCAACTGCCCATCGTCGGTCGAAAGTGCAAGTTGCCCATAAATAGAGGTATATAATTGATGCCTAAAACCTGCATCATAAATCGCATCAATCCATTGTGAGGTATCTGTTTTTTCAATGATTCCTTTAGCTGGAACATCCATGTCGCTTCCCACTTCCGCAAAAGGCAACTGGTATAATTCGGGCTCTCCGTCGTGGTAGGTAGCCTCTACTATTAAAATTACGGCGTCGCCCACGGGCAAACGATGTCGAATTTGAAAGCCTTTTTGAGCACGCGCTTTTCCCGCAAACCACCTACAAGTATTAAAATAAATAGGAAACACCTGAGTTTCGAGGTGTTCGATTTGAGTAGTAGTCAAATGTATCATCTTCGGTTAAGTGTTTTGAAAAACAGTGGTATGCTGTTTCAAAAGGTAAATATACAAGTAGTAGGGAGTAAAGTAGAAACTACCAAATATAAATAGCCGTAGGACAGGGTCCTACGGCTATCGTTCTTAACCTAAACTAAATCGTATGAGAATTTTAAAATGAATGTCTATTTTGAAATCTCGGGTCAAAGTTCTGCAAAAAACCAATCGCCCAAATCACCCGATATGCGCCATTTTTTTCGGCGTTTTCATGGCACAAAACTAGCAAATGCCCCTCAAAGCGTCGTTAAAAGCTCTGTTAGGCTTTATTTAAGTTTTTTTGGGGTAGCTAACTATGGGGGTAGCTAAAAATGAGGGAGGTATCCAAATGAAATACGGTTTTTTGGGGAAAGGGGCTACGGAAAAGAAAGCCATTTTTTGAAAAAATACGCAGAAAAGATGCCCATTGAGCACATAAACAAACTTCACATTCGGATAACATTAGCGAAAATAAACCACTAAAAACGGGTGATTTCTGGCATACATGAATTGGGGAACTTTGTTGTGGCAATTGTTTCGAGTTGCCGCAACAGATGTAAAAACCAAATTATCCAGTTCATCTATGAAAAAAAATCTATTGTTTCTGATGCTTGGTATGCTGCTAAGTGTCGGGTTCGTCCACGCCCAAAACCGCACCGTAACGGGAAAAGTTACTGCTAGTGCAGACGGCAGTCCACTGCCTGGGGTCAATGTCCTTTTAAAAGGCTCAAATACTGGTAGCTCTACCAAT
Organism: Runella sp. SP2; assembly: GCF_003711225.1. Classification (NCBI taxonomy): domain Bacteria; kingdom Pseudomonadati; phylum Bacteroidota; class Cytophagia; order Cytophagales; family Spirosomataceae; genus Runella; species Runella sp. SP2. Next base: position 3,648,085 of record NZ_CP031030.1, read on the forward strand.
GCCGAAGGGGCCTACCAAATTCAAGTTCCTAACGGTGCTACCCTCGTTTTTAGCTTTATTGGTTATGCCAACAAAGAAGTAGTGGTAGGGAGCCAAACAACCATCAACGTATCGCTTTCGGACGATGTCAAACAGCTCGGCGAAGTGGTCGTAACGGCCGTCGGAATCGAACGTAGCAACAAAACCTTGGGGTATTCCGTCGAGCGCCTTTCGGCCGATAAACTGGTTCAGAAATCGGAGCCCGATGTGCTGAAAGCTATGCAAGGAAAAATCCCTGGGGTGAACATCAATGGTTCAGGGGGAACTGCGGGTAGTTCGTCGCGCATTACCATTCGCGGCGCTAACTCGTTCTTTGGCTCGAACCAACCGCTTTTTGTGGTGGACGGAATTCCTTACAACAACGACCTCAACGAAAGTGGCAACTTCCGCGACAACGGAGCGGCTTTTTCAAGCCGTATTGCCGACCTTGACCCCAACAACATTGCCTCTATGACGGTACTAAAAGGAGCTGCCGCCGCCGCTTTGTACGGAACTCGGGCTGCTAACGGGGTGATTGTGATTACGACCAAATCGGGCACCAACAAACTTTCTAAAAAAGGCTTAGAAATTACGTACAATTCTTCTTTTTCGGCCGAAAAAATCGCCAGCTACCCCGACTTCCAAAACAAATATGGGGCAGGTTCGCAGCAAGTATATGCCAATGCTAACGGAACGTGGGGCCCTGCTTTTGGTTTGGGGCGAATTTACAACGCAGCAGGTGGTTGGACCAACACCACTGCTCCCGTTGACTCAATTCCTATTTGGGTGGGTTACAACACCTACGCGGCCAACTATCCCGCGATTGCGGCTCAGTACGGCCTTCGTCCCAACGGCAACGTAGCCTATCAAGCCTATCCCGACAACGTCAAAAACTTCTTCCGTACGGGTAATGTCTATGAAAACTCCATCAGCATCACGGGCGGAGGGCCAAAAGCAAGCATTACCTCGGTGATTTCGCGCACCGACCAAAAAAGCTTTTTCCCTGGCTCGGCCTTTGAACGTACCAACATCAGCATTGGCGGAAATACCACCCTTGAAAATGGCATCGTCGTAGGTGCCAACTTGGCCTATACCAATACCGTTCAGGATAGCCCGCTCTTTGGGGGTGATGGGACGTCGCCACTCGCGCGGATGTTCCAACAGCCTCGTAACTGGCCACTTGATAAGCTTCCTTACGAAGACCCGTTTGGGAACGGTGTATTCTTCTTCCCATTTGGGCAAGCGGATAACCCTTTTTGGTCAATCAACAACAGCATTTATACCAGCAAGGTCAACCGTATTTCGATGAACGGGAGTCTTTTGTACGACATCACCAACTGGATGAATATCAGCTATAAAGGCGGCTATAATACGTACAACGACAACCGCTTTCAGCGCATTTCGGCAGGGTCACTTTCGGGTGCGCAAGGCATTGGAAGTATGCAGTTTGATGCCATTTCTTTTGGAGAACAAGACCATAACTTACTCTTAAATTTCAAGCACGATTTGACGCCCGACATTGACCTTCGAGCGGTGATTGGCGCCAACTACAACGAACGGAAATTTGACCAAACGAGTGTCAATGGTCTTGGGATTGTCACGCGGGGAATCGACCTGATTACCAACGTCAGCACCGTTACGCCCAACACAGGAAACACGGGCATGAGCAAGCGCCGTTTGTACGCAACTTTTGCGGATTTAACGCTAGGTTACAAAAACTACCTGTACCTTACACTCACGGGGCGTAATGACAAGTCATCGACCTTACCCGCCAACAACCGCAGTTATTTCTATTATTCGGGAAGTGCTTCCTTTATTTTGACCGAAGCCTTGGGTATCAAGTCGAATGTGTTGAGCAACGCCAAACTTCGGGTAAGTTATGCCAAAGTAGGGCGTGACGCCGACCCTTACCAAGTGCTTAATACCTTCCGTATCAACTTGGGTGAAAGCTCTGGCTTGGTAGGCTCAACCCGTTACAACGACTATCCGTTCAACGGCCAATCGGGTGCTTCGGTAGCAGCTTCGGCTTTCGACCCGAACTTAAAACCTGAGTTTACCAAAGAGGTAGAAGTAGGAACGAATCTTGAGTTTTTTGGTGGACGCGCGTCGTTGGACTTGACCTATTATAACCGTTTGAGTACCGACATCATCGCCCGCCGTTCGTTGCCGCAATCATCGGGTTATACTTCTTTTGTCACCAACTTTGGTTCTATTCGTAACTCAGGTATTGAAGCAGGACTTACTTTGGTGCCCATTCAACTAGCCAATGGATTTAAGTGGGATATTTTCACGGCCTATACCCAAAACCGCAACATCGTCGAGACTTTAGCGGAGGGTGTTGAAGAAGTAACGTTACGTAATATTTACACCAATCAGCCCATTCCTGTGGTGCGCCCTGGCGAGTGGTTTGGGGTATTGCGCGGTACAGCCGTAGCCCGCGACGAGAACGGCAACGCCCTCATTAATCCCAACACAGGTCTGACCATTCCTGATACCAAACAAAAAATCATTGGTAACCCTAACCCTAAATTTACCTTGGCAGTTAGCAACACTTTCCGTTTCAAAGGCTTCACCCTTAGCGGCGTGATTGACTATCGTCACGGCGGTGATTTGTATTCGTGGACTAACCAATTCTTGTTAGGACGTGGGGTAACGCAAGACACCGAAAATCGTGAAATACCTAAAGTAGTAGCGGGGGTTCTTGGCGATGCCAATACGCTCAAGCCGTTGTTAGACGGCGATGGAAAACCCATTCCTAACAACATTCAGGTGATGGAAAACAACCTTTGGTTCCAATCGGCGGGTGGTTCGTTGGCCGTCAATGCCCCTAACGAATTTTCGGTTTGGGACGCCACGGTTGTTCGTTTGCGCGAGATTACCCTGGGATATTCGCTGCCGAAAGGTTTGTTGGCAAAAACACCTTTTGGTTCGGCCAACATCACGTTGAGCGGTCGCAACCTTTGGTTTTTTGCCCCTAACTTCCCCAAACACTCCAACTTCGACCCTGAAGTAAACACCTTCGGAAACAGCAACACGCAAGGAATCGACCTATTTGCCGCTCCTTCTGTTCGCCGTTATGGGGTCAACCTAAGTGTTACTTTCTAACAACAAAACTAAAAATACCATGAATAGAATCTTAAAAAGTGTCACCCATATTACGCTCATTGCGTTCCTATTACTCCTCAATGCGTGTAACCTCGACATCAACAATGACCCTAATAACCCCTCGTCGGTCAATTCGAGTCAACTTCTTACCAATGCCCAACTCGACATTGTCAACTCACTCGGGGCTGGACCAACGGGCTTGGCCAATCCTGCGGGGGTTTTTGTACACCAAGTAACCCAGCGTAGCAATAACGACCAATACGCCATCACGGGGCAGGATTTTCCCGTGACCCAAGCGTGGGCCAACATGTACCGTGCCGTACAAAACTTAAATGTGCTCATTGAGCAAGCCAATGCAAGCCAGCAATTTGCCTACACGGGCGTTGCCCAAATCACAAAAGCAATGGCTTTCAGCTACATGGTGGACGTATGGGGTGAAATTCCTTTTACCGAAGCCAGTACTTCGGCCAAAGTTCCTTTTCCTAAGTTTGACAAAGGGCAAGACGTTTATCCTCAGCTTTTTGCAATGATTGATGAAGGAATTGCCAACCTCGCCAAAACATCGGCGCTCAGCCCTAAAACCGATGATTTGATTTATGGCGGAAACCTAACGCGCTGGCGGCAATTTGCCAAAACCCTGAAACTCAAACTTTATAATCAAATCCGTTTGGTTCAAAATGTGAGTACACAGGTGAATGCCTTGATTGCAGAAGGCGATTTGATGACGTCGGCGGGAAGTTTTTCACTCAACTACGGTACATCAAGTGCCCCCGATAACCGTAACCCGATTTTCCGTGAAGATTACAACATCACCACTTCGGGCCGCGACAATTACATCAGTCCGTATTTTCACGAAATTTTACTTGGAACGAGCACCCTCAATACCGTATTGGATGGCATTCGTGACCCGCGCATTCCGTACTATTATTTCAACCAACTTTCGGCGGCTCGTCCCACGGCCCAAAACCCCGTTGAGTACCGCAATGGCAACTTTGTGTCGATTTACTTTTCGTCGCAAGGCCCTAACCAAGGCTTTGACCAATCTTCGTCTAACACCATCGTTGGGTTGTATTACTGCGGTGGTCGGTACGACGATGGCAATGGCGTAACGGCAGCGGGCGTAAGTGGGGCTTCGGCCCGTGGTGATGGCCCACAACGCATTTTACCGTATCATTCCTACTTGTTTACCAGGGCTGAATTAGCACAAACGGGCGTCGGAACGGGCAACGCAAAACAATTATTTACGGATGCAATGAACGCCGCTTTTACTGAGGTCAACGCTGCGGCTGCTCGCGGAGGTGCCCCTGCCCTTTCGGCTGCCGTCATCAAAGAATACGTGGATGCTGTTTTGGTAAAATTCGATGCCGCCAATGACAATGGCAAACTGGAATTAATTATGACCGAAAAATGGATTGCCAACTTTGGTTTTGGGCTTGAGTCGTACAATGACATTCGCCGTACGGGTTTTCCAAAAATTTATGACCCTAACACGGACAACATTGCCTTTACCAACCTCAACCGTGGTTATCCTCAGTCGATGCCTTACCCAGTTCCTGGCGAGCTTCAATTGAACCCCAATGCTCCTGCCCAACGCGTGATTGCAACCGCAAAAGTCTTTTGGCAGAAGTGATTTAGTCGATAGTCGATGGTCGATAGATTATATTTCAAAAACCTTCACTATGGACTATGGACTATCGACTGTGGACTATCAACTATGGACTACTAAAAACAAACAGAACATTTTTATGAAAAAGACAACATATTTTCTCTCCCTCCTCGGTTTTTTCGTGCTGGCACTGGCTGGCTGTGAGACCAAAAGCCCGTTTCCTGATATTGCGCACGGGGCTAGTTTTGTGGCTTGGCCCGACCCGCTTCCTGCGGCTGTAACGGCGGCCAATATCAACATTATTAACGTGCCGCTTGCCAATGTAGCCTCGGCCAACATGGCATTTACGACCCAAAGTGCCAACGCCGACGAGATTTCAAAAGTAGATGCCTACGTAAGTCACGTACGTGGTACGGTAGTAACACCAACAGCTTCTACGGCCGCACCGCACGGCGTGATGGTCAAAACCCTGACGAGCCTCAATGGCAAAGAACAACTTTCGGTGTCGGAACTGCTTTCAAAAACGGGCGTAACCGCCGCTAATTTACGCGCCAACGACCGCCTTCGGGTTCGCTTTGTGGCAACGATGAAAGATGGTCGGGTATTTTCGTGGCAAAATTCGGGACCAGGAATTAATGCCAATGCTTTGGGTACTAATTTTACGCCCCTTCTTGATGTGATTTTACAGTAAACTACCTCCCAGTCGATTTCAAACGGGCAATAGGAAACTATTGTCCGTTTTTTTTTGCGCCAAAAACTACTGTTAATCAATAGATTACTTCTGCAAAAATCCCTTTAATGCGTTTTTAATGGCGCATTTGGAACAAAATCTAACGTACACTTGTATATTACGTACAGACATTAAATGTATCAACATATAAAATCATGGATTTAATTGAAAGCTTACAGTGGCGTTATGCCACCAAAAAAATGTCGGGCAAGCAAGTGCCACAAGACAAAATAGACTACATTTTGGAAGCCATCCGCTTGTCACCTTCTTCGTCAGGATTGCAGCCTTATGAAATTATTGTCGTAACGAATGAAGAATTAAAAGAGAAAATTAAGCCCATCGCGTTTGGTCAATCTCAAATTACCGACGCTTCGCATTTATTGATTTTTGCGGCGTGGGATAACTACACAGAAGAGCGTATCAATGCCGTTTTTAAACGTTCCAATGCCGAAAGAGGTCTTCCTGACAGCGCCACCGACGAGTACCGCAAGCGCTTGTTGGGCATGGTACTTGCCAACACACCCGAGCAGAACTTTGCCCACACGGCCAAACAATCTGCCATTGCGCTGGGCATTAGCCTCGTAGCTGCTGCCGACCAAGAAGTGGATGCCACTCCGATGGAAGGCTATAACGCCGCTCAATTAGATGAGTTGTTGGGATTGGCCGAAAAGGGGTTGAAAAGTACGGCCATCGTAGCACTTGGCTACCGTGATGAAGACAACGATTGGTTAGCAAAACTCAAGAAAGTAAGAACTCCGAAAGAGCTATTATATACCCACCTCAATTAACAGCCCACTCACAAGTAAAATGCCACCGATGACTATCTGTTCAGGGTGGCATTTTTTATTTTAATCCAACGTCGTATAGATTTTCAATTGATGACGACTTTCTTCTTCCGACAGCAATGCTGGGGTTGCGTCGGCAAAATCCTTAAAATCGCGCACCAAATGCCTAAAATCGTGATAACCTGTGATGGTGACTACATCCAGCCAGTCTAGTTTTGGATTTTTTTCTTTTAGTCGAAACGCCTTGCTAAATCGAACAATTCGAGCAAATGTTTTGGGACTTAGCCCCATTTTCTCGTAAAACTTCCGACGGAATTGCCGTCCGCTTAAACACGCCATATCAGCCAATTTGTCAATCGAATATACCTGCGGTGACTGTACCATTGTGTGAATAATTTTGTCAAAAGGCAGTTGAGATAATGATTGTCGAGCGTATTGGCGCACTAAAAATCCTTCGACCAAAGCCACCATCAAATCATAATTTGAGGTAGCCGCCAACTGCTCATTAAGCTCTCGTATTTCGGTTGGCCAAATCAACGAACTATCTATCGAACAGTCAAACAGCTCCGTCATTGGAAACTGCCCCAAAAGTGCGTGCAACCCACCTGGCCGAAACACCACTGCCACCGTGAGGTGATTAGGATGTAGTTCCAGGTTCACCCGCGTCACTTGCGGCCCAACAATAATGCTTGGCGCATTTGTTAATAAAGATGTTTCTCCACCCTTCCGACTAATGACGGGGTCACGGGCATAAAAGTACAAACACTGGTCTGGGCTAGCAGGAAACGGTTTGGTAATGATTCCTTTTTCGCGCTCAATTTCTACGTGCATAACCGTGTATTCTCTCACAAAAGAGCGCAAGGCTAAACATGGTGAATAAACACGTAAAAACATATTTGATACGGCTAGATTACAACTGAACTTGGTACTTTTTGATGATTTCGGGAAGTTTGTCCCAGAAATACACAATATCGTGTTTTTGTGCCAAAGCCGCAAAATCTTCGGGTTGAGGGCGAGTTCCTTTGGCCAGCACCTGACTCAAATCGCGCAGGTAGTCTTCGTGCCCCCCTGGCATACTGATTTCAAGGCACTTGGCAGGGATTGTTCCTGCATTCCAAAAGGTGTGCATTTTTCCTTTGGGTCTCAAATGTAAATCTCCCAAATGGAGTGTAACTACTTCTCCCTCAACCCACACCTGTACCGTACCCTCCAAGACATAGCATATTTCGTCAAACGTGCGGTGAAGATGGGGCGGAGCTCCTAACGCTCCTACCGAAATAACTGCTTCGGCAAACGCCAATTTGCCTCCAGTTTGGTTTTTGTTTAGTTTAAAGTCGAAGGTAGAACCCCCTATTTTAAGGCGTTCACCTTCGCCTTTCCGAACCAAAACTGCTTGGGTTGACGTATCGGAAGTAGCACTAAATCGTGGAAATAAACCTGCGACAAACAAGGAACGCAGCGTAAATCGGCGAGAAAAAACAGGCGTCATTCTAGTAGTGGTTTGTTGACACAAAACTAGAATGACGCCGCTAACAAAGTAGTGTAAAAAACGGACAACCTAAGGCTATTCGTCTTCCAATGCCTCCAGTACATCCATCAACTCCCCAAAATCTTTAAATCCTGGACGAATTTCTTCGCTTCCTCGTAAAGCAACGCCCGTTATTGGCGTCGTTTCAGACAAGGAAGACGCATTTTCGGGCGTAATTCCAAACCCAATTAAAATGGGAAAACGGCTCGCAATCGTCCCCAAAAACTCAGGCCAATCGCCGTCCAGCGCACTTTCAGAGGCAGATTCTAGCAAGAAGTAAGACGCATACTGCAAGTTGTTTTCCATGATTTCAACCACCGTGTCCACGTCTTGATCGGCTTCTACTCGTAAAATAATGGGTTTGATTGTCTCGGCTTTAAGCCACGGCAACACGCTTGCTTCACTCACCTGAACGGCATCGGGTTGATAGCTCATTATCTTTTCTAAAATCACTTCGGCATCGGTCGAAGTGGTTTCGGCCACAATTTGCACCCCCGAAATCCAAGAGCGTATTTCTTGAAATTTTTTAAGGTCAACAAAACTCTCCGAGGTTTCATCCACCGAAAAACCCAACATTTCCACCCCCATTCCTGCACAATAACGGGCATCGGAGAGGTTGGTTACATCACTTATTTTAACAATTGTCTTTAGCATATTTTCTTTCAAAATAACGGGCGAATATACACCAAATAAGCCAAAAGCCCCCACCAAATTGATTTGATGGGGGCTTTTACTAAAAATCCACTGCTTTTACTTCTTCACTTTCTTCACCGTAAAAGGAATACACAAGTCAACAGGGCAACAGTTTGTCCCCGCTTCGATGATGACTGGACAACAACCGTTGGCTGGGCACGTCTGGTTCGTCGCTGTGAAAGTATAGACTCCCACTTCCGAGAACAACACCACATTACCCGTCGCGACCGACGTCGTGCCGCCGTTCTTAAACCATTGTACATTCGTCAAGTTTGCAGGAACTCCTACTTCTAACTTCTGACCCGCGCACAACTCAAACGGTACCGTGAAACATTCTTGGTCAATGTCATCTTCACCACCTTTGCCGTTACCTGGCGTGCTGTCTCTGTCTTTCTCGTTGGTCTTACTGATTTCCGCCGTGTTCAAATGAATTCCCGCCTGCGTCGCCTTCACTTGGTAACGCAAAGTCACTGTATCGCCTGCCGCTGCGATATTGCCAATGTTCCACTTTATCACGTTGCCGCTGATGGTCGCACTACCACGACTCGCGACAAAGCTGCCGCTCACAAACTGCACCGTCGTAGCAATACTATCAACAACCTCTACTCCCGTCGCGTTCTTAGTCCACTCGTTCCATACTTTGATGGTGTAAGTCAGCACATCACCAACCCGTGCTATCTTCGTATTAATTGACTTCTTCAACGCCAAGTCAATCGTATCGATACAGCTTTGGGCATTAATCGTCGCTGGGACGCGGCTCGTACTTACCGCCGTTGGACAGGTCGGGTCAGTGCTCCGCGCTTGGGCGTAAAAGACTGTATTTGCCGCTACCGTTCCACTTGGTTTGTAATTTAAACCTGTGAACAACACTGTTCCGCCCGTTTGCTGGCTAAACCATTCTACCGTTGCTAGTCCCACCACCGTTGCTTTCAAGGTCGGGAAAGTATCCCCGATGCAAGCCGTCAAACTTGGCGTCAGCAATTGGGGCAAGGCTGGATTACAGTTACAATTAACGCCCGCTATCGTCGTATCAGTCTTACAAATTGCGCTCAAACTGTCCGTAATAATCACATTCTGACCCGATGGAATACCCAAGACTGTGTATGGATTACTTCCGCTCAACGTGCCTTTATTCACTTTTACAATGCCTAACTGATTGTTGACCGTAAAGGTAAAACTGTAGGTTTGCGCATCATTTGAACATACAGGGGCCGCTGAACTAATCGTTGATTCTACACATGGAGCAGGGCAAGTAGGAATAATTACCTTCACCGTATCTTGACAACCATTTACCGAATAAACAAAATTAAACGACTTGCCTTGGGCGGTGGCGTTGGTGATGCTTACCAAACCAGAACTGCTTACCGTAGCGCCCGTCGGATTGCCCGTCAATGCTGACCATGTGCCTCCCGTTGGCGTCGCTGATAATTGTACGCTTGATGGCACATTGCCGTTTGAACAAACCAAGGTCGTGTCTTTACCTGCGCTTGGTTTGGCATTCACCGTCACTACTACGTTCGCCGTGTCTTTACAACCAGCCGCATTTTGTGCTACCAATACATACGTCGTTGTGCCAGTTGGTTTTACTGAATTTGGCGTTGCTACGGCCGTGCCATTTGCTGTTCCTATTGTCCACACTGGACTCAAATACGTATTGTAATTGGTAATCTTAGACGTCAAATCCACTGACTCGCCTGCGCAAATCGTCGCAGAACCGTCGGCAATTACTGGCTTGGCAAGTACAATCACTTGCGCCGTGTCCGTACACGTTTGACCACCACTTGTTACCGAATAGACAAACTTATACGTGCCTGCCGCATTCAAACCGCTGATATTGCCATTGGCGTCTATCGTTGCTGCGCTTGGGTTAGCGGGGCTGACAATTGGTGCCCATGTGCCACCCGCCGTTACTGCTGTCAACTTCGCCGTACTCGTCGGTTGGCATACATTCGCCGCATCTGGACCTGCATTTGGCTTGATGCAAGGTGAGTACAAGGCAGCATCCACTGTCAAAATATCTTTCTTCGTTGGGTCGAATGGGTCAATCACATAGTTACCTGATTGACCTGTCGTTGGATCTACATCCGAGTCGTTGGCTTCGGTACCACCGCTAGTGCTCACGTCTTTCATCGCCGAAATGGCACACCCTGCTGGAATAGATGCCGCTACAATTTTGATGTAATACTGGCCTGCATCCAAGTTAGTGAACAAATATTTACCAGTCGCTTCGGTTGTATCTTTGGCGATGGCTGCAGTAGTCCCTACTTTATACAATTCCACCTGAACTCCTGCGACACCACCACCGTTGGGCGTGGTTTCATCTTGAATACCGTTGTTGTTGGTATCTTTCCATACGAAATCACCGAGGCTACCTTTTGGTACAGAACAACTGGGTGAAATGACAATTGTCGAATCCTTACAACCATCCAATATGGCTCTGATTGTTACACTGGTACCAACAGGAATATTCACAACTGAACTTCCTGACACCGTTCCTGCCGAAGCAGTTACTGTTCCAGTAGCACTAAAATCAACACGGTAGGTAGTGCCGCTCGCATCGCAAACAGGCGTAGCACTCAGTGTAGGCTTGGCCTTCACAATGATAGTACCTGCGTCGGAAGCAGTACAGCCATTGATGGTGCAGGTAGCCGTAAAACTTTGATTGACAACTACATTCGTTACAGTTAAAGTCGTACCAGTGGTTCCGTTGTTCCAAGAAATCGTTCCTCCAGTACATCCGGTAGCCGTCAGAGTGGCTGTCTCTCCAGTACATACCGAAACATCGGCTACCGTAACCGTTGGGTCATCTTTAATGTATTTGAATACCAACGCATTTGTAATATGAAACTCTCGAGCGAATGACCCGTTATAGAATACGTTGTAAGAGTTTACTCTGTAATTGATTTCATTCGTTGACGCGTTGACAATCGAACTTAGATTGAATTTGTCAATATCCAAATTAAAGTTTGATGTACCGTCAAATGAATTTTGTCCGTTCAGTAAGTTATCGCCCTGATTGACTCCATTAATGAACGTAGTTTCACCTTTATAGCTATCTCCCTCCCAACTAATAATGGTCAGTTCAGAAGATTTTATGCAAGGAGAAAGGTTAAGATTGCACAACTTGGTAGTTTGGTCAAATTCATTCGAGCTGAATACCCCATCGAATGTATCATAAAGGGTTATCTCGGACGGTGGTAAAGACGGATTTTCATACACGACTACCATTGACCAGCCACCATAGGCTGCTGCAAAATCGCACTCAGTGCCAGCATTATCCCAATCTAAATTGGTCAAGGTAAAGGCTCCGCCCGCAGTGACCAGCGAGGTCACATCGGCAAAAGCTCCATAAAAATCCAAACGGGGCGGCAGATTTAAGGTACGAGTCCAGGTTCTTGTCGCATTTACGGTCGTACCATTCAGGGTAACCGAGTTGTCAACATTGACATTACCGTTCGTATTGTTTGCACTACCCGACCAGTATAGATAAGCCGCTTTAACGGTTGAACCCGTTGGGATAGTCAGTGTTCGACTTGAAGAGCCAGCATCCATACATTGGCCTGGCCCAGCCAATTCTCCGCTATTTTCAACATTTCCGATGACGGTGTAGTTATAGCGACCACTGAAAGCCATTACTTGGTCGGCACAGGCAGCCTCACACGAATTTACCGTTATTTTTACGGTGTCACTGCAAGTACCTATATTATAAATAAAATTATAAGCTCCGGAAGCACTGCTGGTAAAGGCAACGGAGGCCACTCCCGAAGCGGTCGTACCCAAGGTAGCCCCTGCTGGGTTATTTGACTGTGCAGTCCAAGTACCCGTATTGGCAGTACCAGTCAGCGTGGCATTAGATCCCGCACAAATTGTCTGATCTACGCCCGCACTAGGTTTGGCATTCACCGTCACTACCACATTCGCCGTGTCTTTGCAACCAGCTGCATTTTGTGCGACCAATACATACGTCGTTGTACCCGTTGGTTTTACAGACGCTGGCGTCGTTACTGCCGTGCCATTGGCCGTACCCACTGTCCATACTGGACTCAAATAAGTATTGTAACTTGTAATCTTAGAAGTCAAATCAACTGACTCACCCGCGCAAATCGTCGCAGAACCGTCGGCAATCACTGGCTTGGCCAAAACTACTACCTGCGCCGTGTCCGTACACGTTTGACCACCACTCATTACTGAGTAAACAAAACGATACGTACCTGCGGCATTCAAACCACTGATGTTGCCATTAGCGTCTATCGTTGCTGCGCTTGGATTGGCGGGGCTGCCAATCGGTGCCCATGTGCCGCCCGCCGTCACTGCTGTCAACTTCACCGTACTCGTTGGTTGACATACATTCGCTGCATCAGCACCTGCATTTGGTTTCACACAACCTGCACATGGAGCTACTGTTACTGCTACCGTGTCTTTGCAACCTGCGGTCGTCGTGTATATAAACTGGTAAGTTCCTGTTACACTCATACCCGTCACGTTATTGCCAGAAATCGTCGCCGTCGTTGGACTTGTACCCAACTGCAACCAACTACCACCTGCGGGACTTGGTACTAAGGTATAACTTGTTGCCAAGGTATTCGTCGCCGCATTCACACAAGCCAAGGTCGTGTCTTTACCTGCACTAGGTTTGGCATTCACCGTCACTACCACATTCGCCGTGTCTTTGCAACCTGCTGCATTTTGTGCCACCAACACATACGTCGTTGTACCCGTTGGTTTTACAGAACTTGGCGTCGTTACTAACGTGCCATTGGCCGTACCCACTGTCCATACTGGACTCAAATAAGTATTGTAACTTGTAATCTTAGAAGTCAAATCCACTGACTCACCCGCGCAAATCGTCGCAGAACCGTCGGCAATCACTGGCTTGGCATTGACCACCAAACGTACAAACGCCGTATCCGCACAATTCACATCACCCGTCGTATTTACCACCACTGCGTAATATTTTACACCTGCCGTCGTCAACACTGCGCCACTTGGTGTAAACGTCGCGCTTGTTGCTCCGCTCACTGCTGCTGTGCCCAAGCTACTCGTTGTGTCTGCCAATGGCCCATACCACTTATATTCTACTCCCGTACTTGGCGTAGCCGTAAAAGCTGACGCTATGCCGCCTACACAAATCGTCTGTGTTCTAGGTGTGGCCGACGCCACTGGTTTGGTGCAACATTCTAGTGTCAAATCTTTCAGTAACACGTCCCAGCCTGTGCGCGTGCTCACCGTATTGGGAGACATATCTATGAACATGACAACTGCTCCAATATTCGACAAGTCCACACCACTGCCTACAAATGGCACTAAGTCACTGAATTTAAACTCTATGGCATTGAACGTCGAAGAAGTAAACTTAAAATTCTTGGTAATACGCGATGCTGCCCCTGCATTGGTATATAATTCCAACCGTATCTGCAACGAGTCGTTGGTATTTGGCGGAAAATCAGCATTTAACTGTGCTTTCAAACGATTGATGCCGAGTGCCGCAAAGTTTAATCCACCCAGGCCCGTTGGGTTTAGGTTGACGGCGTCGCCATCAAGGCCATCCCACTGGACTGTCAAAGTGCTTGATGAGGCCGCCTGATTTGTTATCTCAATTACGTTGCCGCCTGCAAAGTAAGGCCCCACCTCAAAGAGCGTTGTGGTGCTACTCGTTGGGATATTGGACACAAAATTCATATCACGCTCACCGCCCAGCAATATACTCGATGATTGCACGCTCGACACGCGACCGTTGGTTAGAGAGTTTTGTACAGTCGTCAATGAGTCGATTAGCATACCACAAAAAATGGGACTTGACAATGGAATAAACCCAGCATCGAAGCTATGGTTTGATGCCCCTTCACTACCTGTCGTCAGGTTGATACCTATTGAACCACCTTGTAAGGCAACGTCCGAATCGTTTTGGTCGTTGCCATTGTTGGCAGTAACATCTTTGGGTGAAATTGAAAATTGGCCTAATCCTGAAAGCGTTACTAATCCAGCCGTACTTTGACCTTCAGCAAATACCAATTTATAAGCTGTATTGGTAAGCAAAGCCGTATCAGCCCCTGTTCCGCTCCACGTTCCTACTGCAAGTGCTGATTTGGAGGAGAAATAATATTCACCCTGTGCGTTGGTCTTCGTTGTGGCTATTAGAGTATTGCCTTTATATAGTGACACGTTCATATTCGGAAGTGAGCCTTCGCATGGGTCTTGAATCCCATCTTTGTCAAGATCAATCCATACTCGATTACCGATTTCAATCGGTGCCAATCCACACAGATACTCTACATCACCCAACCCAGCCGATTTGCCGAATGATTCGGGGCCTGCATAGACGTAGTAACCCTGATTTCGCGATGAAGCACCCGTTGAGTTGCTGAACCAGTTTATACCCCCACTATCGTAACGAGTCTCGAAAGGATCCATGGCCGTCAGGGCGATTTCGCCACTACCTTTGCGAAACGCCAAGCCCCCCATCGACGTTTCAGCGTGGGGCTCGAACAAGAAATCGTGAAAGTAAAACTCACCACCACCTGGTCCTTGTCCTTTATTAGCTCCTCCTGACGTATTTGGCCCAGCAGTCCCATTGTTTTCTAATACATACGTGCCATTGTTATTATATATACGCAAAATATCACCACCCACAAAGGAAGACCACGTATCATTGATGTTTGTTGGACTAGCATTTCGCCAGCCAATTTGGTGAGCCGTTCGATCCATAAAAGCCAAAATCATAGAACCATCCACGTCAAACTCAATATCTGAAAAGATGGGCGTCGGATAAACAAACCCACGTTCTCCCCCTTGAATGTCGCAAGCAGCAGGGGGAGTATCTGTCCAAGGATACCAGCCAGTGTTGTTGATACAACTACCCCAAAAAGCATATCCTTTTGAGTAATCCATCGTCATGCTGAATATTTCCGTCCAGGTGGTACCATCTAAGCGATACACTTTTGAGTTCATATTTGATGGTGTTGTCCCATCACAAACACCCCCCATGAATAGTTTTCCCTCGTGGTATTTGAGGGCAAAAATTCTGAATGTACCTGCACAACCAGCGACTGTAGGCGGCGGATACGTACCTGCCAAGGTCTTTGTGCCTACATTGATTGCATAGATGGTTCGGTTAGTCAGATTCACAAAAAACAGGGTATCCGCATTTTTATTAAATTCAATGTTGCCAATACTCGTCTTACCCACAGCGGTATAACCCGCAGCATCAAGTGATTTAGCTAATTTATCACCCACCAAACCACGGCTTATATTGCGGTCTGCGATGGTTGTACCAGTTCCTACATTATCAACGGGAATTCCCAGTGTTTTGACATCCAGCCAATTGCTTACAACGGGTGCACCTGATGAATAATCTACCTGATAAATACCGCCTTCACCCAATGGACCAAACCCTACATGCCGCTTGGCAAAGGCACTGACCAGCATCTTTTTATTTTTTCTATCCCAAGCAATACCAAAAGAAGAACCAATTTGGCTGGCCGTCGCTGCTTTGGTGGCAGGGTCGGTTCCAGTAGCTGTACCATTGCCGATACTATTGTTGTCAAAAGTAACCAAAGCTCCGTCAGGGCCTGCCGTACCATTTACGAGTGGGTCTCCATTGGCAAAACAAGTAGTGGCTAAAAGCGGGTTGGCTTCGCAATAATCTTCTGGCCTAGCGATTCCTAGACTAGCACATTGTCCTGCTTGTACAAATTGTACAGTGGTTCGGCCCCCTGCACCTGCTTTTGTTAAGTTATAAGAAGAACTGACAATGGCAGGCAAGGTAAACTCAATTCGGTATTTTTGCCCAGCCACCATTCCCGTAAATTTGTAATTACCACTGCCATCGGTGGTAACCGTGCCTACCAAAATACCATTACAGTCATACGCTTTGACCGTAACTCCCTGTACACCAACAAGTGTTTCATCCTTGGCTCCGTTGTAGTTATAATCTTTCCAAACACTACCTGCAATCTCCGTTGCAGCAAGCGTAGGACAATTACTAATGGTTTGAGCCTCACTCCAAGCTATACTAATAAGACAAAGCGCTACTGCCAAAAAAGCAATACGCAACTTTTCGGTAAAGGTATCACCTCGGTGCAGTGAAGCATCGTGTAGCAGGTTATTCCTGTTTGAACGTAATAATTTTTTCATTGCGAAGTAGGTAAGTAAATGTTTGAATGAGTGGCGAACTAAGTGGTATATTTTGTTATGTAATTAATGCCAAAACATACCAACGCATCGTCTGACACAACTCTCACTCCGTCAATTTTCATACTAATCTACCCCATTAATCATTTACAGGGTGGTGAAATGCACAACATGGTGATAGACAACACGTCGTTCCAAACCCGACCGTTGAAACAAAAGAAGAAGCCCCTTTTAGCAACAAACTTGCCAAAGGAATTGAGAAAATAGAAGAATTTATCCTTTTGAAGTAGTAGCCAACCTGGCAGGAAATTGCAATTTGAAAGTTGTGCCCACGCTAAGGTTGCTGACGACACTGATACTGCCTCGGTTTCTTTTTACGAACCTAGCTACCATAATCAGCCCTAAACCCATTCCCTGCGTTCCCACAAATGCCTTTTGAGGGTTAGAAAATACCTTACGAATTACCGCCAATTTATCGGCATCAATTCCTTTACCGTTGTCGCTTATGATTAGCTCAATATATTTTGTATCTATCTGATGGGCATAAAGTTCAATTTTGCCTTCGGGCATCATCGCTTTGTATGAATTGTCCAATAGGTTCCGAACAATTAATTCGATGGCGTTAGGGTCGGCATAAACCTTCATTCCTTCTTGGCAAGTTACCTCAAAGAGAACACTTTTATTAACCCCCACTTTTTGGTATAGCTCCACGACATTCATCAGCAATTCTGATAGCAATACTTCGGTAGGATTATAGGGCAGCAATTGATTCTGAGATATTACCCAACTTAACAAATTTTCTAATATACGTTGAATAGCCAATCCTGACTCATCCAATGAATGTGCTAATCGTTCAATCGACTTATAATCTTTCTTTTTAAGGCAATAACCAATCGCTTCCGTCATACCGTGAAAAGCGTGCATAGGCCTTCTTAAATCATGGGCAATCATTCCAAACAGTTGCTCGCGTGAAGTGGTGTAGATTTTAAGTTCTTTATTTACTTTATAAAAATTATACCCCAAAATTCCTACGCCTATTATAACTAACCCTGCGACCAATAGGAGAATAAAACTACGTCGTTCGGTTTCCTTCAATGTGGTTATTTCTTTTTGCCTCGCATCAAACTCATACTTAGCTTGTAGCTCTAGCATTTTTATGTCGTTACTTTGTTGATTACTCAGGCGCTCATATTTCAATACGCTGTCGTCAATGCTTATCACCTCTTCAAACCTATTTTTACGAATCATAAAAGTCCGTAAATTTCCGTACAAAGCACTCTTCGATACATAATGAAGGGGCTCGTATTTATCCACAATACTTAGTCCTTTTCGGCAGTATTCTATCCCTTCTTCTATTTTATTGAGTTCCACACAATCGTTTGACAAATTGTAGTATATCACTCCTCTTTCGTGGGTCTGATTAGGGGCCAGAATACGCTCCGCTTTTTTATTCAGTTGGTAGGAGTCCAGGGTTCGATTTTGAAAATAGTATCCTATTGCCAAAAAAATGTACACTCGAAAATATCCATACGACAATTTTGGCTGTTTTTTAATGAAATCAATCGCTTGGTTTGACATTTTTTCGAGCTTTTCTGCTGACTTTGCCCCGTTTTCACCATATTCTACCAGTAGTTTGACGGCTTGGTAATATAAATAGTTATGGGGAGTTGGCTTTCTTTTATAATGCAGCTCGATATACTCAGTGTAATTTTTCTTAAAAATCTTTGCTTGGGTTTTATTTTCGCCAAAGGGAGTATATTGCAAAGTCAGGGCCAAACCATAGCAATGAAGTAGCCCTCCACTATCCTTCAATTTTTCAAAAATAGTAATGGCATTTTCTAATTCACTAAATGCTTTTTGATATTGTTTATGGCGATTAAAATAGAAGGCTCTAATGTAAAAATAGGCCCCACGACCTACTTCATCATCAAATTGATTTGATAATTTATTGATTTCTTCCGTGTGTGAAAGTAGCTTATTGATATTTGACCAAGTGTAACTTCGCTCAAGTATAATTAAGTTTTTGAGACGTTCTGTAGAAGGTTCTTTATGATTCTCCAGCCACTTATTAAGACTATCTACTTTAACAATAGGATGTACGTCAGAAAACGTAAAAGCTTGTAAATCTTTAACGTTAGAATAGAGAATAATAAATATCAAAAACAGTAGTTTTTCCATAGACATCTCAAGATGTTACAATGTAAAGAACAAATATCAACTATTGCTCAAACATTTCAATAACATCCTGCCGAAAAGAACGACCAACGGGTATTGACTTCCCCTGAACAATAATTTGCTGTGCTGACAAATCGAGGCGTTTTACATAGTTTTTATTGACGACAAATGCTCTGTGTACCTGCACAAATCTTTTATCCAAATCGAATAAGATAGCCCGTAATGTTCGCTTAAAAATATAATTACGCTCTGCCGTATATATGTGCACATAATTTCCATCGGCTTCTATGTAAAGTAAGCTATCGAAAGCTAAAAATATTTTTTGCCGAAATCTCCCAGGCAAACTTATCCCTTTAGGGGCATCATCAGGTGCGTTTTCTGGCACCATGGCATGAACCATACCCAATAATGTAAAAGGATGAAATGGTTTTACTAAGAAAGAAGTATTTGGTAATGATAACGCATTTTTAAGAAATTCATCCTGTGGATAACCCGTTAAAAATATAACAGGATAGTCTCGTTTCAAGCCTTTGAACAAATCATAGCTCAATCCATCAGGCAACATTACATCAGCTAAAACCAAATCTGGTTGGGTTTCACTCAAAAAATCTTGCGCTTCTTTGAGTGACCCTGTACTGGTTACCTCCAATATATTTGCTTCTTCTAACATCAGCAAAATCTTTATTTGCCAAAAGGGATCATCTTCAATAAGTAGGATAGTCATTCAGGGATTGCATTTTGTTCAAATATATACTTTTGGTATGGAAATTTTAGAAGTTCCCCTTTAGTACGGGGTGATAAAATGCAATTGAGGGTGACAAACTTTATTTCTCTTTTATTCATATACATATGGTGTATTTCATCACCAAGTGTCTATTGATTATATCTTTTTTGCACTAACGTTGCTTGTTATTTGAATAAACAACCATTAAAAATCATGAACAGCAACCTTATCTCATCCCCAAGTGATGTTTCTAAAAAGCAAACCTTAACTGTACGTCTTCAAATTGAGCAAAAAGATACAGCGATGCTTCTTTCCTTTTTGCTTTCAGAACAGATTTCATTTGAATTTGCGTACCAACCACATACTTCGCTGATACCTGTTATTTCTATTCCCAAAACACCACCCGCTTCTTTAACCAACACAAACGAAATAAACCCTACCCCCGTTTTTGCTAAGATGAGCAGTCTTGAAAAAATAAAATGGGCTTACGAGTTTTATATCCTACAGAAGCACTTGGGAGCTATCCCTTCAGAAATAGAAATATCCGCAAAGCTAAAGATCGCTCCAAGTCTTTTTCGTATTCTTTTTAAACGAAACTACGGCAAAGGATTTTACCAGCTTTACCTCGAAAAACGCATGGAATATGCCAGCGAGCTGCTACGTAGAGGTCTAAAATGCAATGAAGTAGCCAAGATGGTGGGTTACAGCAATAATTCAGCCATCAAATTCAATAAGATGTTTCAAAAGCATTTTGGCATGACCCCTAAAACATATCAGCGTGAACACATTAATTAATTGCTATTAAACACTCCTATACACACCATTTTTAGTTTTTAGAAAAAATCCCCCAGCAGGCAACCTACTGAGGGACTCATTGAGAGAGAGAATAGTCTCCTCTTTTACTTCTTCACTTTCTTCACCGTGTAAGGAATACACAAGTCCACAGGACAACAATTTGCACCCGCTTCGATGATGACTGGACAACAACCGTTGGCTGGGCACGTCTGGTTCGTCGCTGTGAAAGTATAGACTCCCACTTCTGAGAACAACACCACGTTACCCGTCGCGACCGACGTCGTGCCGCCGTTCTTGAACCATTGTACATTCGTCAAATTGGCAGGAACTCCTACTTCTAACTTCTGACCAGCGCACAACTCAAACGGTACTGTGAAACATTCTTGGTCAATGTCATCTTCACCACCTTTGCCGTTGCCTGGCGTGCTGTCTTTGTCTTTCTCATTGGTCTTGCTGATTTCAGCCGTGTTCAAATGAATTCCCGCCTGCGTCGCTCGCACTTGGTAGCGTAACGTTACCGTATCGCCTGCGGCCGCGATGTTACCAATGTTCCACTTAATCACGTTGCCGCTGATTGTCGCACTACCACGACTTACCACAAAGCTGCCGCTCACAAATTGAACCGTCGTAGCGATGCTGTCTGTTACTTCTACACCCGTCGCGTTCTTGTTCCACTCGTTCCATACTTTAATCGTGTAAGTCAGCACATCACCAACCCGCGCGATTTTTGTATTAATTGACTTCTTCAACGCCAAGTCAATCGTATCGATACAGCTTTGCGCATTGATTGTCGCTGGTACGCGGCTCGTACTTACAGCCGTTGGACAGGTCGGGTCAGTACTGCGCGCTTGGGCGTAGAAAACCGTATTCGCCGTTACTGTGCCACTTGGCTTGTAATTTAATCCTGTTGATAATACCGTTCCGCCCGTTTGTTGGCTAAACCATTCTACTGTGGAGAGTCCCACCACCGTTGCTTTTAAGGTTGGGAAAGTATCCCCGATACAAGCCGTCAAACTTGGGGCTAACAACACTGGAACTGGTGGATTACAGTTACAGTTAGGCCCAACAATCGTCGTATCTGACTTACAAATCGCACTCAGGCTGTCCGTAATGATCACACTCGCTCCCGACGGGATACCTGTGACCGTGTAAGGATTGTTCCCGCTCAATGTGCCTTTGTTCACTTTTACAACGCCCAATTTGTTGGTTACACTAAACGTAATGCTGTACGTTTGTACATCCGCCGAACAAACGGGAGCGTCCGTCAAAGTTACGCTGGTTGCCACACAAGGGGCTGGGCAAGTAGGTACAATTACTTTCACCGTATCTTGACAACCATTTACCGAATACACAAAGTCAAACGACTTGCCTTGGGCAGTAGCGTTGGTGATACTTACTAAACCTGAACTGCTTATGGTCGCTCCCGTTGGATTGCCCGTCAAAGCTGACCAAGTTCCTCCCGTCGGCGTCGCTGATAATTGTACACTTGATGGTACATTGCCGTTTGAACAAACCAAGGTCGTGTCTTTACCTGCGCTTGGTTTGGCATTCACCGTCACTACTACATTCGCTGTGTCTTTGCAACCAGCTGCATTTTGAGCGACCAACACATACGTCGTTGTGCCAGTTGGTTTCACTGAACTTGGCGTTGCTACGGCCGTGCCATTTGCTGTTCCTACTGTCCATACTGGACTCAAATAAGTATCGTAATTCGTAATCTTCGACGTCAAATCCACCGACTCACCTGCGCAAATCGTCGCAGAACCGTCGGCAATCACTGGCTTGGCAAGTACAGTCACTTGCGCCGTGTCCGTACACGTTTGACCACCGCTCGTTACCGAATAGACAAACTTATACGTGCCCGCTGCATTCAAACCACTGATGTTACCACTGGCATCTATCGTTGCTGCTGACGGGTTGGCGGGGCTGACAATCGGTGCCCATGTGCCACCTGTCGTCACTGCCGTTAACTTCGCCGTACTCGTCGGTTGGCATACATTCGCCGCATCAGCACCTGCATTTGGTTTCACGCAACCTGCGCATGGCGCTACCGTCACCGCGACCGTGTCTTTGCAACCTGCTGACGTCGTGTAAATGAACTGATACGTTCCTGCGATAGTCATACCCGTCACGTTGTTACCCGTAATCGTCGCCGTCGTTGGCGTTGTACCTAATTGTGACCAACTGCCTCCCGCGGGACTCGGTACTAGCGTATAACTTGTTGCCAAAGTATTTGTCGCCGCATTCACACACGCCAAGGTCGTGTCTTTGCCTGCATTCGGTTTAATATTCACCGTCACGACCACATTCGCCGTGTCTTTACAACCAGCCGCGTTTTGAGTAACCAATACGTATGTCGTTGTTCCCGTTGGTTTTACTGAGGCTGGCATTGTCACTACCGTGCCATTCGCCGTGCCCACTGTCCACACTGGACTCAAATAAGTATCATAATTCGTAATCTTCGACGTCAAATCAACCGACTCACCTGCGCATATCGTGGCACTTCCATCAGCAATTACTGGCTTGGCCAAAACTATTACCTGCGCCGTGTCCGTACACGTTTGGCCACCACCCGTAATTGAGTACACAAATCGGTAAGTACCCGCCGCGTTCAAACCACTGATATTACCACTGACATCTATCGTTGCTGCTGACGGGTTGGCTGGACTACCAATCGGTGCCCATGTGCCGCCCGACGTTACCGCCGTTAACTTCGCCGTTTTCGTTGGTTGACATACAGACGCTGCGTCAGCACCCGCATTTGGTTTTACGCAAACTGGGCACGGTGCTACCGTCACCGCAATCGTGTCTTTGCAACCTGCTACCGAAGTATAAATGAACTGATATGTGCCTGCTACCGTCATGCCTGTTACGTCGTTACCAGAAATCGTCGCCGTCGTTGGAGTCGTGCCCAATTGTGACCAGCTTCCTCCCGATGGGCTTGGACTCAGCGTGATACTCGTCGCTAGCGTATTGGTCGTCGCATTCACACACACCAAGGTCGTGTCTTTGCCTGCATTTGGTTTGACATTCACCGTCACTACCACATTCGCCGTGTCTTTACAACCAGCCGCGTTTTGAGCAACCAATACATAGGTAGTCGTACCCGTTGGTTTTACTGAGGCTGGCGTTGTCACTACCGTGCCATTCGCCGTGCCCACTGTCCACACTGGACTCAAATAAGTATCATAATTCGTAATCTTCGACGTCAAATCCACCGACTCACCTGCGCATATCGTGGCACTTCCATCAGCAATTACTGGCTTGGCGTTCACTACCAATTGTACAAATACCGTATCCGCACAATTCGCATCACCCGCCGTATTTACTACCACTGCAAAATATTTCGTTCCTGCCGTGGTTAATACTGCGCCGCTCGGTGTGAAGGTTGCACTCGTCGCGCCACTCACTGCTGTGCCCAGGTTGCTCGTCGTGTCTGCCAATGGGCCGTACCATTTGTATTCTACCCCTGTGCTTGGCGTGGCTGTGTAGGCTGTTGCTGCGCCGCCTGCACATATCGTCTGTGTTTTCGGCGTAGCAAAGGCCACTGGTTTGGTACACAAGATACACTCAAATGTATAAGTTACTTTAGCACTCGCATACGCCCGCGTCCGTTGTAAAGCACGCAAGTTGCCTCCACCGCCTGTCAAACTAAGGCCAGATAACGTACTCACTTCTAAAGGCACATTGCCCGTCCCAATAAAGGGAGCCAGCGCCAATGCTGTATTATACGTAAACGTTCCACTCGCCGAATCCGCTATCATCGGGTTGATATACATGTCATCGTCATCCGTCGCATCGCCCGTCGCATTCGTCACCCAACGCGCATCCACCCGAGGGTCTTTGAAGACCGTCAAATAATCACTTACCCACGACTCCATGCGACCCAAGGTTGTCGGTGTGGGTACTGGCGATGGAATACTATCTCCCGCCCAATTACCCGTCCCTGGTACCAAAATACCTCCTGGCAACGTCGTTTGAGGAACTGCCATCTCTAACATATTCGTCGCGATGCCTGTTCCGTCCAACGTAAGCGTCGCCTCAGAACTTGCTTTGGCATTGAACGACTGCGATTGGGCTGCCCTATTCTCAAATATAAAGGCCGTTTTGCCACCCACTAAATATTCTAATTTCACCGATGTTAGCACCCGCGTACCGCCTTGTTCATCAAACTTTGGTATAATAATCGGCAATGAGTTTAGCTCTGTGATGTCCACTTGGGTACCATACTCATACGTCACTGTACTAGGCGTTCCTTGCACGCAAGTTACAGCACAAGTTCCTGGGTCGGTCACAACTACAGTCGTCGAGCAGCCCGTTACGTTATCCGTTATCGTTAAGGTCACGCTACCTTTGCCCGCGCTTCCTGCTGGCGTACGTAATGGGGTATTCAGTCCGCAATTAATTGCTGTCGCCGCGCTGCCGTTTGACAACGTTATAACTAATGGATTCCCGCCTTGCGTGGCCGTTACCGTAAATTTATTGGTGCTCATGGGCTCAGTGGACACATGGATGCTAAACGTCATGTAATCATCTGTACCATCTTCGGGCGTACCGTTGGCATGGCAAAGAGCTGTCACTGCGGGAACCGTGATTTTGCTCACATCCAATTGAACAAAAGCCGTATCTGCACAAGTCACATCGCCCGTCGTATTCACCACTACCGCATAATATTTTGTTCCTGAGGTAGTTAATGCTGTACCCGTTGGCGTAAACGTCGCATTGGTAGCACCACTAATGGCCGTTCCTAAACTACCCGAAGTGCTTGTCAATGGGCCGTACCATTTGTATTCTACGCCCGTACTTGGCGTAGCCGTGAAGGCTGAAGCAATACCACCTACGCAGATCGTTTGTATTTTTGGAGTCGCTGAGGCTACGGGCAAAACACAACAAGCCACTGGTGCAATAGTTATCGTCGTGTCTTTGTAGCAACATTCGCCGTTATAGAAACGAATCGTGTATGTTGCGCCCGCGTTACTAATGCCTGTCACCAAGTCTTTGGGGAAAGTGCTACCAATCGCCGTGGCTGTGGCGTAAGTCGTATCGCCACTCCATGCACCCGTTCCCGTTTTTGTCCTATATTTATCATAAGGAGCTATCGCAATGCTCAAACTGATTTTTCCATCGTTTTGAGGAACTGTAACCGCACATTTGGGAGCTGTCAAGGTGATTGAACTAGCGCCAATCGAAGGACTTGTACAATAAAATCCTGCATCAAAAGTATGATTGACACTTCCTGCATTTCCAGTGGTAAGATTAATACAAAAAGCGCCACTGATTACCTCCGCATCGCTGTCGTTTTGGTCGTTGCCGTTGCTGGCCGTGGCATCTTTGAGCGTTACGTCAAATTGACCCAAACCCGCCACTGTTAGTTTTCCTGCAACTAATTGGCCTTCCCCAAAAACCAACTTATAAGCTGTGTTTGGTAGAAGTGTGGTATCAGCACCTGTGCCTTCCCAAGTTCCCGTAGTCAGGGTTGATTTTGATGAAAAATAATATTCGCCGTTGGTACCCGTCTTGGTCGTGGCGATTTTGGTCGTGCCTTTGTAGAGCGTTACGTTGATGTCTTTCAGCGCTTTTTCACAAGGGTCTTGTACCCCGTTTTTGTTGGCATCGTTCCACACGTAGTTACCTAGTTCGAGGTAGGTTGGAATAGAACATCCTAGTTCAATATCTCCTAAGCCCGTTGATTTCCCAAATAGTCCTTTATTACGTATGCCTTGGTACACCACATAGCCTCCATTTTTAGCTCCCGTTTGGTTGTTTGCTTTAATAACTCCCCCTGCATCAAATGGGTTGGACGACCAGTCCGCTGGCACATTATAACCTCCCACGGGATCCATCGCGGTTGTCACGATTTCGCCCGAACCTGGGCGTAAAGCAAGCGCTCCTAAGGCAGTTTCGGCATGGGCCAACTCTATGTTACCACCATTGTAAGACCAAGTAAGGTTTTCATCATAAAATTCCCCAAAACCTGGCCCTTGGTCATTGGTTGGGTTTGACCCCGTGGTTGGCCCCGCTTTTGCTGCATTTTCTAAAATATATGTTCCATTGGAATAATAAGCCCGTAAAAAGTCTCCTCCCGACGTCGTAGAATACAGCGGTGAGTTCCCCGTTGGGGCATAGTTGACACTTCCGCCGATTAATCCTGCGCGGTCGCCAAAACCCAAAATCATTGACCCATCAATGTCAAACTCTATATCGGTCAACATAGGCATGGGGTACGTCCAGCTATAGATATTCCCACCCATGTCTCTTAGGGTAGCAATGTAAGTACTCCAATCATCCGTCCAAGGAAACCAACCTGTTACAGCTCGCACAGAGGGATGCGTATCCGCTGGGCCTTTGGGGTAAGTCAAAGGAAAATCAAACACAGTTGACCAAGTTGAGCCCGTCAATTTATATACGTAAGCCCGTAGATCTGATTTGTTCTGAGAAATACTTCCATCACAAACAACGCCCACATAGGCATTTCCATCCACAATTTTCAACCCAAACGGGCGCGCTACCCCAGCTACACAGCCAGGATTAGGAATCGTATAGCCAATAGCATCGGCTGCTGTTGGTTTTGTCGTACCGTCTGCATTGTAGGCAGAAATATTGACTGAATAGAGCTTCTTGTCATACACATTGACAAACCAAAACATATTACCATCTTCGCTCAAATCAATGTCCCCAATTCCTACTTTTCCAATTTGCGAGATTACGGAAGGATCATTAGACGCATCTGCACGATTGGCAGGAAGAAGTCGGGCGGCGTTTGAAAGCACGGGGCTTCCAGCGTCTTCGACATCAATGTTCAAATCGTTTTTCACATTGATAAAACTACTCACCACTGGCGAAGCTGGGTTTGTCAAATCGGTTACATAAATCGCCGCAATTCCGTCAGGACCAAGTCCCGCATGTCGTTTCAAGATGGCCGATTGGAATATTCGTTTGGTAAAACGGTTGTAAGCCGTTCCCCATAAAGTACCTACTTGAACGGCGTTGGCAATGTGCGATGGCGCTACGTATCCACCACCAGTTTGATTGGGAAGTCCTGTATTGGCATAATCAAACATAACAGTCGCATCCATCGTTCCAGCATCTCCGCCCGCCAAGGGATCACCGTTGACAAAGCAAGGCACAAAAACAAGGGGGTTCGTTTGGCAATAATCGTTGGGATCTAACACTCCTAAATCCACGTTGCAGTCGGCTGCGGTAACAAATTGTACGGTTGTCCGTCCATCGGCTCCATTGACCGTTCCGTTGCCATAAATAGAGGGTAAATTGCTAAACTCGACCCGAATTGGATAACTTCCTGCAGCCAGCCCTGTAAATACATACTTACCGTTGAAATCGGTGGTGGTTGTACTTACCAGCGCCCCATTACAATCAAAGGCTTTCACGGTTACTCCTTCCAGCCCTTGGGTTTCACCCGTTTGTTTTATCCCATCGGCATTGTAATCAAAAAACACCGAACCTCCCGTTTGGTTAGCCCCACAAACCAACGGTTCGCAAGCAGCTGGTGCACTGAAGGTGGTGCTAGTAACCGAGCAGGAAGTCGTTGTTGAAAAATTGGCACTTACCGATAACCCACTTGCGCCATTGGCAGGAATTTCAAAAGCAATCACTTGGGGTGAAACAATAGTTTGAGAGCCAGTTGCCCCAAAACCATAATTGACACTGATTGACCCAGGTGTAATTGTTCTAGTCGCAGGCACACTCCCCGCTGGCCCCGTTACCGTGATGGTTTCGCCCGCTGGTGCGTTTTGCCATGCTACTTCAACGCTGACCGTGGCCTTGCTGCCATTGTTTTGGTAACAACCCGAAACCATCGGCTTGACGGTAATAGAGCAAGTGGCAGTACAGGTTACTGCCGCTACTGTGATGGTTGTATCTTTGGTACAGTTATCGGCCCCGTTGAAAAATCGAATCGTGTAAGTTCCTCCTGTATTGGGAATGTTATTTTGTAAGGTTGAAGGAAACGAAACAATTGCCGTTGCTGTCGAATAAGTTGGCCCCGAATATGTTGCCCCCGTACTGATACCATATCGGTCGGCATTGTTTATACTATTAAGAACAATAGCACCATTATTGTCGGCAGTAGCTCCGCTGCAACTCGGAGCTGAGACAGCTGCGCCGATGGTACTGGGTACTACGCAGGGCTCTGGGTCTCCAACATTCCCAATTTCGACATCCCCTAAAGCCAATCCTTTTGAACCCAAAAGTGGGTTAGCGCCAACTCCCGCGCCTCCATTGTAGGAAACCAAATCTTGGTTATCAATCATGGTTCCTGCCAGGCTCATTACTGTTAGTCCATTGCTGTTTGACGCAACAGGATCCACAGTTACTCCGATAAACTCATTTGAACCACTTTTATAAGCAATACCTCCAAGGGCTGCTTCGTTTTCGAGGTTTGACATGGCATCACCATAATAATTGCTAATGGTGCTACTCCAACTCCCTCCCCCCGATGATAACACCCTGACGACGTCGCCGCTGGCACGTACCCGTTCGTCGGTATTGGATGTCCCAGGTTGGGTATTACCTTCCGACCCCGTTTGCAATCCATGTCTGTCCATCAGGGAGATGAGCATCGAGCCATCGTCTAAAATCTCCAAATCAGCTATCAATGGCTGTGGGTATAATTGGAAATACCCATCTCCAATGTTTGGAATACCATTGGTATAATCATCGTACCAAGGTACCCACTCTGCGGTATTATTATTCCCCACGCCAGGATTTCCGCGTGCGTAATTCAAGTCAATTGCGACCACTTGGGTAAAATTCCCAGTGGTTTTATCTAGTTTAAAAACGTAGCCTTTTAGTTTGGCTCGGTTACTCACACTTTCACGATTTGTTGTTGAAGAAAGATCAATAGGACCTGAGGTTGTTGGTGCAGCGGGTGTCACGTTTTCAGCGGAAGCTACCACCCCTAAATACACTGAGCCATCGCTTGTTACCTCTAGCCCCCAAGGACGCAACTCACCATCAGTAGGGGTAACTCCCGTTGATGTTGCATTGATAGGATATACCTTTCCAACTGTTGGATTACTAGAGTTGCTAATGTTAACTTCTATTAATTGACGGTCTCTTAAATTAACAACCCATAAAGTATTACGAGTCGGGCTAATGTCCATATCCCCTAAACCAGATTTACCAGCCAAAGCATAGGCTGGGTTGTCCGCATTTGGATCACTGAATGCCCCTAGCGTCCCATGGTCATTGCTAGCACCCGTGTTGATAGTCACCGAACTACCGTTGGGCAACTGGCCTGTTTTTCCATTCAGGTCAATTAATAAACTTGCCGTGGGAGTGCTACTTGATGCAGGAATGACATAGATAGCCCCAGAGCCATTTGGCCCATAGCCCGAATGCCTTTTTAAAGCGGCGGCAGCATAAAATGAATTAATCCGAACGTCGAATGCTGTCCCCCAAGTAGCACCAATTTGGCCGAAATTTGCCAAATGGCTAACTGCAGAAGCCCCCGAAGATAAACTATTACTCCCCTGCCCTGCATTGTAATACACACCAACAAAAGCATCTTGGGTGCTATTATTTGCGTTTGTGTGGCTACCATTGACATAGCATGGAACTCCCACAACGGGCGTTTGGGCACGTACTAAATAATTGACCGTACATTGCAAAAGCAACACAATGTATCCAATGACAGGCAAATAAAGTTTTTGAGTTTTCATTCAAGAAAATTCTAAATAGTTGAAAACGAAATTGATGTGCTCCTAGTCAGTAACCATCTTCTCATCTATTCACATGCTGTATAATGCGAAATAAATTATTTCATTTTTGTAAAATATATACCCAAAAATGAAGGGTCACTTCAAAAGAAGACCACGATTTGGTTTGTAGCAACTACCATACCATTTTTCTCAAATGATATACCTTATTCTAAAAAATCAGTACATTAAATACTAGTTATTTATTCCATTTCAGTTATTAAAGGAAGTAGTCCACCAATAAAAAACGCTATTTAAGAATATATAGAGTGTATTAAAGCCCACTCTATGTATGTCTTTTAAGTGTTCAATCAAAAGTTTTTGAAACATTCAAACTAGTCCCGGTACAGGCGTAACATTTGTAGTAGCAGCTAACTTTTATGTTCAACTATTTAAGGCTCGACACACACCACACAAAACCCTCATTTTCAGAAATTTACACCTTTAATAAGTACAAAAAAAATAGGCTACCCAAAAGGCAGCCTATTTAAAGTTGATTTAACTATCCTCTATTTATTTTTTCACTTTTCGCACTGTAAATGGCACACAAACCTCGGCTGGGCAACAGTTGGTGCCTGGTTCGATGATGACTGGACAACAGCCGTTGGATGGACATGTCTGGTTCGTTGCAGTGAAAGTATAAACGCCATCTTCACTGAATAATACCACATTACCCGTTGCAACGACCGTTGTACCACCGTTTCTGAACCATTGGACATTCGTCAAATTGGCAGGAACACCTACTTCTAACTTCTGACCCGCGCACAACTCAAACGGCACCGTGAAGCATTGCTGATCGATGTCATCTTCGCCACCTTTACCATTACCTGGCGTGCTGTCTCTGTCCTTCTCGTTGGTCTTACTGATTTCGGCCGTGTTCAAGTGTACTCCCGCTTGCGTCGCTCGCACTTGGTAGCGCAAGGTCACTGTGTCGCCATTTGCTGCGATGTTACCTATCGTCCACTTAATCACGTTTCCGCTGATGGTCGCACTGCCTCGGCTCGCTACAAAGCTACCGCTCACAAACTGCGCCGTGGTCGCGATGCTGTCCGTTACTTCTACACCCGTCGCGTTCTTGTTCCATTCATTCCACACTTTTACCGTGTACGTCAGCACATCACCCACTCGCGCTATTTTAGTACTAATTGATTTCTTCAACGCCAAATCAATGGTGTCGATGCAGTTTTGTGCGTTGATGTTGGCAGGAACTCGGCTCGTACTAATGGCTGTCGGGCAACTTGGGTCAGTGCTGCGTGCTTGGGCGTAGAACACTGTGCTACCCGTTACGGTGCCAGCTGGTTTATAATTTAAGCCCGTTGACAGCAACGTTCCGCCTGTTTGTTGGCTATACCACTCTACAGTCGCCAAACCTACTATCGCTGCTTTCAAGGTCGGGAAGGTATCACCGATACAAGCCGTCATGCTTGGTGCCAACAACACTGGTACTGGAGGGTTACAGTTACAATTAGGCCCAACAATGGTCGTATCGGCTTTACACAAAGCACTCAAACTATCAGTGATAATCAAACTCGCACCCGATGGAATACCAGTTACGGTATATGGATTATTGCCTGTTAAAGTCCCTTTGTTGACCTTCACAATGCCCATTTTGTTGTTTACCGTAAACTTAATGCTGTACGTTTGAACGTCCTGCGAACACAACGGCGCTTCGGTCACAATCACACTTGATTTCACACAAGGCACAATCAATCCTGCATCCACCGTCAAGTTATCTTTTGCAATACCCGTGCCTAATGCGTCGATTGGCACCACTTGACTCCGTCCTGTTGTCGGTCCAAAATCACTGTCTTTGGTATCATCAGCGCCTTCGTTTTGTTTACTTGTAATTTGACACGTATCGGCCAAACTTGAAAGGACAAGTTGCACAAAATAATTGCCGCTCGACAAGTTGGTAAACAAGTACTTACCCGTTGCATCGGTGGTATCTTTGGCTACCAAAACAGGTGTTGGAGTAGTTATACCTTCCAAGCGATATAGTTCTAGGATTACTCCAGCCACTCCTTTTTCCGCTGGCAAATCTTGTAAACCATTGTTGTTCACATCTTTCCAAACGAAGTCCCCAATCGAACCTTTGGGAGAGTACAAGGCCGCATCCACCGTTGGGTTGTCTTTGACAATGCCTGTACCCAATGCGTCTATCGTTACAGTTTGTGATAAGCCCGTCGTCGGGTTGAAATCGCTGTCTTTCGTATCGTCGCCGCCTAAATCTTGCTTACTGCTAATCACACAACCTGCTGGTAAACTCGTCGTCACAATTTTTACTTGGTACGTGCCTGAGTTCAAATTTGAGAACAAGTATAAACCATTGGCATCCGTCGTGTCAGTCGCCAATACGGCGCTCGTCGATGGGTTCAACAATTGAACAATCACACCCGCTACCGCTGGTTCGCCTACATCCTGAACGCCATCATTGTCTTGATCTTTCCAAACATAATCCCCAATCGAACCTTTTGGCGAGTACAAACCTGCGTCAACCGTTGGGTTGTCTTTGACAATGCCTGTACCCAATGCGTCTATCGTTACCGTTTGTGATAAGCCCGTCGTCGGGTTGAAATCGCTGTCTTTCGTATCGTCACCGCCCAAGTCTTGCTGGCTGCTAATCACACAACCCGCTGGCAAACTCGTCGTCACAATCTTTAATTGATAACTGCCTGAGTTCAAGTTCGAGAACAAGTACAAACCATTGGCATCCGTCGTGTCAGTCGCCAATACGGCGCTCGTCGTTGGGTTCAACAATTGAACTATCACGCCCGCCACCGCTGGTTCGCCTGCATCTTGTACGCCATCATTGTCTTGGTCTTTCCAAACATAATCCCCAATCGAACCTTTGGGAGAGTACAAACCTGCATCCACCGTTGGGTTGTCTTTGGCAATGCCTGTACCCAATGCGTCTATCGTTACCGTTTGTGATAAGCCCGTCGTCGGGTTGAAATCGCTGTCTTTCGTATCGTCACCGCCCAAGTTCTGCTGGCTGCTAATCACACAGCCTGCTGGCAAACTCGTCGTTACTATCTTCACTTGATAACTGCCTGAGTTCAAGTTCGAGAACAAGTACAAACCATTGGCATCCGTCGTGTCAGTCGCCAATACGGCGCTCGTCGTTGGGTTCAACAATTGAACTATCACGCCCGCCACCGCTGGTTCGCCTGCATCCTGAACGCCATCATTGTCTTGATCTTTCCAAACATAATCCCCAATCGAACCTTTGGGAGAGTACAAACCTGCATCCACCGTTGGGTTGTCTTTGGCAATGCCTGTACCCAATGCGTCTATCGTTACCGTTTGTGATAAGCCCGTCGTCGGGTTGAAATCGCTGTCTTTCGTATCGTCACCGCCCAAGTTCTGCTGGCTGCTAATCACACAGCCCGCTGGCAAACTCGTCGTTACTATCTTCACTTGATAACTGCCTGAGTTCAAGTTCGAGAACAAGTATAAACCATTGGCATCCGTCGTGTCAGTCGCCAATACGGCGCTCGTCGTTGGGTTCAACAATTGAACTATCACGCCCGCTACCGCTGGTTCGCCTACATCCTGAACGCCATCATTGTCTTGGTCTTTCCAAACATAATCACCAATCGAACCTTTGGGAGAGTACAAACCTGCATCCACCGTTGGGTTGTCTTTGACAATGCCTGTGCCCAATGCGTCTATCGTTACAGTTTGTGATAAGCCCGTCGTCGGGTTGAAATCGCTGTCTTTCGTATCGTCACCGCCCAAGTTCTGCTGGCTGCTAATCACACAGCCCGCTGGCAAACTCGTCGTCACAATCTTCACTTGATAACTGCCTGAGTTCAAATTTGAGAACAAGTACAAACCATTGGCATCCGTCGTGTCAGTCGCCAATACGGCGCTCGTCGTTGGGTTCAACAATTGAACTATCACGCCCGCCACCGCTGGTTCGCCTGCATCTTGTACGCCATCATTGTCTTGGTCTTTCCAAACGTAATCCCCAATCGAACCTTTTGGCGAGTACAAGGCCGCATCCACCGTTGGGTTGTCTTTGGCAATGCCTGTACCCAATGCGTCTATCGTTACCGTTTGTGATAAGCCCGTCGTCGGGTTGAAATCGCTGTCTTTCGTATCGTCGCCGCCTAAATCTTGCTTACTGCTAATCACACAGCCTGCTGGTAAACTCGTCGTCACAATTTTTACTTGGTACGTGCCTGAGTTCAAATTTGAGAACAAGTATAAACCATTGGCATCCGTCGTGTCAGTTGCCAATACGGCGCTCGTCGTTGGGTTCAACAATTGAACTATCACGCCCGCTACCGCTGGTTCGCCTACATCCTGAACGCCATCATTGTCTTGGTCTTTCCAAACATAATCCCCAATCGAACCTTTTGGCGAGTACAAACCTGCGTCAACCGTTGGGTTGTCTTTGACAATGCCTGTACCCAATGCGTCTATCGTTACCGTTTGTGATAAGCCCGTCGTCGGGTTGAAATCGCTGTCTTTCGTATCATTACCGCCCAAGTCTTGCTGGCTGCTAATCACACAGCCCGCTGGCAAACTCGTCGTCACAATCTTCAATTGATAACTGCCTGAGTTCAAGTTCGAGAACAAGTACAAACCATTCGCATCCGTCGTGTCAGTCGCCAATACGGCGCTCGTCGTTGGGTTCAACAATTGAACTATCACGCCCGCCACCGCTGGTTCGCCTGCATCTTGTACGCCATCATTGTCTTGGTCTTTCCAAACGTAATCCCCAATCGAACCTTTGGGAGAGTACAAGGCCGCATCCACTGTTGGGTTGTCTTTGGCAATGCCTGTACCCAATGCGTCTATCGTTACAGTTTGTGATAAGCCCGTCGTCGGGTTGAAATCGCTGTCTTTCGTATCGTCACCGCCCAAGTTCTGCTGGCTGCTAATCACACAGCCCGCTGGCAAACTCGTCGTCACAATCTTTAATTGATAACTGCCTGAGTTCAAGTTCGAGAACAAGTACAAACCATTGGCATCCGTCGTGTCTGTGGCTAATACCGCGCTGGTCGTCGAATTTAACAATTGCACAATCACACCCGCTACCGCTGGTTCGCCCACATCTTGAACGCCGTTGTCGTTTTGGTCTTTCCAAACGAAGTCCCCAATCGAACCTTTAGGCGAGTACAAACCTGCATCTATCGTTGGATTGTCTTTGCTCAGGCCACCAATTACTGGGTCTAACTTCACTACATTGCTCAGACCGTTTGTGCCAAAATCATTATCAGTCACATCTGGTCCAAGGTCTTTTTGAGAACTTATCACGCAGCTATCGGGCAAGGTACTCAACACCAACTGAACGATGTAATCACCTTTAGGCAAGTTTTTGAACTCATACTTACCGCCCGTTGCCGTTACGGTAGAATCCAACTTAGCGACAGGATTACCACTTGCGTTGGCAGACCACAATATCATTTTCACACCATTTACCCCTGGCTCACCGCTGTCCTGCTGACCATTATTGTTTAGGTCTTTCCAAACAAAGTCGCCGATTGAACCTACGGTTGAGTTAAATCCAGCATCGAAGGTATGATTTGCCCCTGCATCAGGTGTGGTTTCACAAATTACAGGATAACCTTGTAAAACAGCGGGGGCGGTATTGGTGGCAATTTCAAAGTCACTGTCGTTTTGGTCGTTACCCCCGTCAGTTGTGCTGTTAAGTTTTGTCAACTGATAGCCTACTCCACCTACCGTTAGTGAGCCAGTAGTCGTGTTAAATTTACTATCTTCTTTCCCAATCACGATATAGTACTGGGTGTTAGGTTGTGGCCCTAAAACATTGGGTTTGGCAGCGCCAATCGTATCAACAACGTTGGTGGCATCGAAATAATACTCCCCTAGTGCATTCGTTGTATCTTTGGCTAAGAAATTACCCAATTTATCATAAAGACTCACGACCACATTGGCAATACCAGGCTCGTTGCAAGGGTCTTGCACTCCATCTTTATCGGTATCAATCCACAAACGGTTACCAATTTGGACGGGTGCAACGTCACAAAGCGCTTCCAAATCTCCCAAGGCAATGGCCTTACTAAAGAAGGTTGTGCTCATCGACACAGGAGTTACTTGGTATCTTCTGGCGCTGTTACCGTTGGTATTATTGAAGTACGTCACCCCCGATGACACCACATCAAATGGATCTAACACAGTCACTGCTAACTCATTACGACCTGCGATAAATGCCATACCACCGTAGCTGGTTTCTAAGTGATCAGTCTGGTAGTTATCACCCGAATAAAACTCACCTCCACCTGGGCCTTGGTTGTTGCCGACACCTCCTGCTGAGGTATTGGTACCCACTTTACCATTACTTTCGAGGGTGAAATTACCCGCATTGGCATCTGCTCTCAACACATCGCCCGCAATGGTGGAACGAATGGTAGCAGTTCCGTACGTTTTGTAATTTCTATCGCCCGATTGATGTCCAAAACGGTCAAAAAAGCCTAATACCATGTCTCCATCTTCCAAAAACTCAATGTCTGACAACACGGGTTGAGGATATACCGTGAAAATATCCACATTAAATGCTTTGTCAATCGCGCCCGTCCATGCTTGCCATCTTACAACAGGTTCTTGACTATAAGGGCGGCCGTGTGTGTAAGTAAGTGGTACGGTCAAAACAGGAGTAAAAATGGTAGAACCATCGTCTGTCAACTCATAGACAATGCTTTTTAGCTGTTCTTTGTCTTGGGTCAACTCGGCAGGGCAAGTAGTTCCTACATACACTTTTCCTTTGTGGTATTTCAACGCAAACGGATAAGCCCTGTCTTCAAACTTCGCCCCTGCTACTGACCAAATTTTAATCCCACTCAAAATCGCGTTGGCATCTCCTCCTGGCAAGTCATTAATAGTAATATCCAAGCGATCATCGGTGACGGCCACGTTGTTGAACATTTGTGAAACACTCGCATTGGCCGCTATCGCTAGGGTTTGCGCTGTTCCTTCTACTGTATTGGTCTGATTTCTTGCCGCTGTATTATTACCAAAGTACAATTGAACATTGTATGTACCATTGGGAAGGCTAATCTTGTACTCAAACCCTGCCCCATTTCGGAACGTCGAATAAGCCGCGCCAGAACGTCCTGAAGAAGTTGTGACCCCTCCCGAGAAGAATTCATCACCCACAAAACCATTGATCAATGCGCCATTGACGTTTCCTCCTGCTTTAATATACAAAGTATCGTAGCTGCTTCCGCACGCTTTGGGAATATTAAAAGTTGTCAACGCTCCTGCTGAACCATCGGTATTGATAGCAATTTTGTGCAGTTGACTGCCTTTGGGATTCACCACCCAAAGGGCTGAGTTATCGTGTGAAATGTCAATGTCACCAATCCCAACCTTTCCAATTAATGGGAAGGTCGTAGCGTCATTACTAGGGGCAGTAGGAACACCCAATCCACGGGCAGCGTCATCACCAATGGTACCAAAATCTAAATTATAAGGCGCTTTGGTTAAATCAGCCCAAACGCTGTTGGTTAAAGTCGCCGCGTACGGATTTGAAGTTTGCCAAATGATGCCTAAATCGCCTTTGTTATCTCCATCCATGTCTTTCAATCCTGCATGTCGTTTGAGGAATGAACCCGTAAATAACTGTTTGGTCTGGTTGTTATAAGCAGTGCTCCATACCGAGCCAAACTCGCCTTTATTAGACAAATACTGGGGTTGAGGCGTCGTACCAGAAGTATTGTAGTTAAACTTCACCAAGACTTCCAATGGATTAACCCCATTGCCTGACGCTCCGTTGACAAAGCAAGTAGTAGTCATCAAAGGACTTGCCTGACAATAATCGTGCAAGCCCGTCAGTCCCATGTCCACCGTACAATTAGGTGCAATTACAAACTGCACATCCGTACGGCCGTCCACCCCGTTGTTGGTAGGACGAGCCCAGACAGGGAAGGTAGCACGCACAAATTCAATGCGTACGGTATCGTTGGCCGCTGTGACATTAGTCAACGTATAGCGGCCACGGTAATCGGTCACGGCGGAGTCAATTTTCGCGCCAGCACAGTTGAAGGCATATACTTTAATTCCCGCAAAACCCAATGAATCGGTGGTATTGAATACGCCATTGTTGTTAAAGTCGTTGAAAACCGTTCCTCCTATGGTGTTCGTACAAGGAGGCGCAGGACACAACACTGTGTTTACTTTGAAGGTCGTGTCTTTAAAACAAGCGTTTTCGCCTTTGAAAACCCGTACTGTAATGGTACTACCTGCGATTTGATTGTTTAAAGTAAACGATCCCGTGAAAGTCGTCGCCGATGCGTAAGCGGTATTAGTACCAATCGCATACTTGTCGCCATTCGACGTAATCGTCACGGAAGCATTGTTTTGTACAACCCCGTTTGAACAAGTAGCATTTACTTGCGTAAAGGCCGTGAACAACGGCTTAACGCAGGCGGGAATGAAGCCAGCATCAAAGGTGTGATTAGCACCTGAACTTGGGGTAGCTTCACAAATAACGGGGAAGCCTTGCAACGCCACAGGGGCTGAACTACCCGCCAGCTCGAAATCGCTGTCGTTTTGGTCGTTACCACTGTTTTGGGTACTGTTCGCAATGGTCAATTCATATTTTTGACCCGTACTCAACGTAAGTATGCCGTCAGCTCGGTTGAACTGCGCCCCCGTACCGATGGTTTCTTTCCCAATCACAATATAGTATTGGGTATTAGGTTGTGGCCCTCTGAAGTTAGGTTTGGCCAAACCTACGGTGTCCACCACGTTGGTTGCATCAAAGTAGTATTCTCCTAGCGCGTTGGTGGTATCTTTGGCAATAAAATTACCCGCTTTGTCATAAAGGCTCACGACCACGTTGGCAATGCCAGGCTCGTTGCAAGGGTCTTGCACCCCGTCTCTGTCGGTATCAATCCACAGGCGGTTACCAATTTGAATGGGTTGTGGGTTACATTGTAATTCTAAATCCCCCAAGGCATACCCTTTGCCAAAGCTAGCTACCCCACCACTATACAGTGTGTATGCCTTGTCGGCCAGCCCAGTCGTATTATTAAGCCAAATCGTCCC
The DNA here is from genome assembly GCF_003711225.1 of Runella sp. SP2. NCBI lineage: Bacteria > Pseudomonadati > Bacteroidota > Cytophagia > Cytophagales > Spirosomataceae > Runella > Runella sp. SP2. The sequence continues at coordinate 3,687,108 of NZ_CP031030.1, forward strand.
TCCCGAATAAATAGTATTATTCGCATCCATGGCAGCCATAATCACTTGGCCTGAGCCTGGCAAGAGTGCCAAACTACCCATGCTGCGCTCGTCGTGGTTGTTCATCCACGTATCCCCAAAATAGAACTCTTTGCCTCCGCGTCCTTGGCCGTTAGGAGCATACGTCGAAGACGCATTGTAGTTTTGCTGGGCGGTTGTACCACCCACCGTCAATGGCCCTACTTTACCATCATTCTCAATTTCATAAATACCGTTGTTATTATACGCGCGCATCACGTCACCGCCCGTTACACCTTGTTCGGCCAAAACGCCGTTAGGGAAGTTATTGGCTTCACCCGTTTGGTGTCCCCAACGATCCAAGAATCCTAAAATCATGGAACCGTCCACGTCAAATTCAATGTCTGACAACACAGGCTGCGGATAAAGGTCATGCAAGCCTGTCTGAACCGCCACCGTAAAGTCATCAGTCCAAGGATTCCAATGCGACTGTTTGTCTAAGTCACTACCCGTTAAAGCGGTGTACCAAGTAGCAGCCCCACGATCAAAATCCAATTTAAAGTTAAGTACTTGGCTGAATGTGCCAGTAGCAGGCGTAAACTCATAAACCACAGCTTTGAGGTCACTGCGTAGCTGCGAAGTAGCAGCGTCACATACCCCACCCACATATACTTTTCCACGGTAGGTTTTGGTTGCCCAAGGACGCCACTCGCCACCCACACAACCAGGCGTAGGAATCACCCAGCTCGTCACATTACCCGCCGTCGGGTTTGTTGTAGGTACACGATAGAGTTTTTTGGTGGCTAAATTAATGGTATAAAGAAATTCTTCATCTTCAGTAATGTCAATGTCACCAAGGCTAACTTTTCCAATTTGGGCAAAAGTAGTGGCATCGGTATTGGGTGAACCTGCAGCCGTGTTTACACCACGGGTAGCGTTGTCGGCGATGCTGCCTGTGCTTTCAACGGTATTCATGTCAAAAAACAACGTACCGTTGAGTCCTGTCGCATCGGGATTAATTTGATAAATAGCCCCTCCGCCGTTTGGCCCCATGGCCGAGTGGCGTTTGAGGAAAGCTGCGGCAAACAGACGGCTGGTGGATTTTTGGTAGGCAATCCCCCAAGTTGTCCCAATCTGATTGGTATTTGACAACTGTTTTTTATTGGCATTTGCCCCTCCACTCGTTACATCGTACGAGAAGCGAATCAGCGCGTCACCCGTGGCGGTGGTAGCTCCATTGACGTGGCAAGGAACCATCACAAACGGGTTGGTTTGACAATAGTCAGTTGTTAAACCTAAATCCACCGTACAATTAGGGGCAATCACAAACTGAACATCCGTACGTCCGTCAGTGCCGTTGTAAGTAGGCTTAGCCCAGGTAGGGAACGTAGCGCGAACAAACTCAATACGTACCGTATCGTTAGATGCCGTTACGTTGGTCAAAGTATAACGCCCACGGTAGTCGGTCACGGCGGAGTCGATTTTCACGCCTGCGCAGTTGAAGGCATACACTTTAATGCCCGCAAAACCCAAGGAGTCTGTTGTATTGAAAACGCCGTTGTTGTTAAAATCGTTGAAAACCGTTCCTCCGATGGTGTTGGTACAAGGAGGAGCGGGACAAAGTTTTTGGTTGACCAAAATGGTGGTATCGCGGTAGCAAGCATCGGCTCCGTTGAAAATACGGAAGGTAAGCAGCGAACCGGCGGTGAGGTTATTGGCAGTAAATGAGCCTGTGAAAGTTGTAGCGGCGGCGTATAACGTTGAAGTGCCAATGGCATATTTATCCCCCGTGGCGGTCACTGTTACCGAAGCATTATTATTGACAACAACTCCTGAGCAAGTTGCCGTTACTTGGGCAATGTTTGTAACCGCAGGTAAACACGAACGATAGCCGACATCAAAGCTGTGGTCGGTAGCGCCTATATCGCCCGTAGTAAAAGCGATTTGACCGTTGGTTCCCGCGTCAGAATCAATCAAGTCGTTGGTGCCTGCGTTGAGCGTCGTGATTGAATTAGTCCCTACCGCCGCTGGGAATTTTAATATATAATTGGTATTGGGCAGTAAGTTTATGCCATATTTGGCTGAGCTGGTATTCGTGCCCGTCGCCGAAGAGAAGTAATAGTTACCATTGGCGTCGGTTAGTACCGAGTCTATTTTGACCCCATTCGCATCGCACAAAATTACTTTTACGTTGGCCAGCCCTAGCTCTCCCGCGTCTTGAAAACCATCCGCGTCGGTATCTTGCCATACGCGGTTACCGATTTCGATGGGCGCAAACGTCCCCGTCAATTCGAGGTCTCCCAAACCGATGGCCTTTCCTAAGGCGGTATTGGTAGCCCCTGGTACCGAGCCATCGCCATAAAGCCGATAAGCCCCCGAAGCAGCCCCGTTGGAGGTCGAGAATTTCACCACACCCCCAGTTACGTAAGCGTCAGGATCCATGATTGTCATCAAGACGTTACCCGTTCCTTTTAGTACTGCCATTGCGCCCATTGACGTTTCGGCATGAATACCAAACGCTTCTGCATTAAAAAATTCTCCTCCTCCAGGCCCTTGCACATTACCAACCCCTCCCGAATACAGCTCCCCGTTGATGGAGTTGTAACGCCCGTTGCTTTCAAGCGTGAATGTTTGGGTCTGGCAATTTAATCCCGCTACTTGTATATCTCCCCCCGAAGTACCGTACCTGATTTCGGTACTTGTAGAAAGAAAACGGTAATTGTTAGCCCCCAATTGGTGTCCTGCACGGTCCGAGAACGTAAGCAACATATCACCTCTATCCGAAAACTCTATGTCACTTAATATCGGTTGTGGATAGGCCAAATTGAAGGCACCATTCCAAATAACATCACTCGCTCGGTGGGTCCAAGGATACCAACGATTGTCGCCAGTTGTGCTGGTCGTTGTTCCTTTGGTATAATTGAGGGGATAATCCAACAAAGGCGTGTTATTGAACGTAAGATTTCCAGTTGGGTCGTTAACTTCAAACACATACGCGCGTACATCAGAGGCACCGTTGATGGTGATACTCCCGCCATTCTCACCCGTCGAAACGGCTCCTACGTACAGTTTTCCACGGAAATACTTCAATGCCCAAGGGCGGAGCAGCCCGTTGTTGACAGTTATGTTTGGCAAACTATATTCCACGACTTCGGTAAAAGTCGTGGGATTGGCTGGGTTGTCAAATTTCATGCGTAAGAGTTTACGCGAGTACAAATTGACCACAAAAAGGTATTGTTCATCATCGCTAATTTCCAAATCACCTAATCCTACTTTACCCACTTGGTCAAAGGCAGCGGGGTCATAAGTAGGCGTAGTTGGCGTACCTGACAGGCCGCGTTGGGCGTTGGTACCCATTACCCCTAGCCCTTCTGGAAGCCCTGACACGGGGTCGGTACTTCCAAGAAAACTCACCGATACACCCGTATTGGCCACTGCGGGCGAACCTGCCGTAGCGGTAGCAAGTGCATAGCTGGTGCTACTTCCATAGGCGGGTGCGGTAGCCGCCGCACGCGTACGGAACCCGTTTTTATCTAAGTCGTACAAAGAATCGGCCACAAAAGTGGCTTCATCAATGATGTAAATTCCGCCAGTACCGAGTTGACCCAATCCAACGTGCCGCTTTATCAAGGCCGAGGTAAATATTTTTTTTGCTTTACGGCTGTATGCTACCCCCCAAGTAGCCCCAATCATATAACCATTGAGTTTTTTGGAAGGAGGGGTAGTGCTACCCGTATTGTTGTACGGAAAACCAACAAACCATTCACTCGCTCCCGATGCCCCCCCCGATGCGACGGGGTCGCCATGTACATAACAAGGGACATACACCATGGAGTTTGCAGCGCCAAGATTAAAGTCATTGGGGTAATACAGCCCAAAATTAACATTGGTACTATTGCCTTTGGCAAATTGCACCGAGCTTCCGTACGTAGCCCCTCCCAATGCCGAGAAATCTAACGAGTCGATGGCGCATTGACCAGAAGTAGGAAGCACAAACTCTACCCGAACATCGCCCGTACCGCAACCTGCCACGTTATAGTTAGGAGCGGTATTGCCTGACGTGGTAGTGGTGCCACATAACACCCCCGACCCTGAACTGGTGTTGTACACATTGACAACAACTCCTGGGATCAGTGGCTCGTTGGTGTCGCGCGTGCCATTTCCGTTAAAATCTCTAAATACGGTACCTCTCACCTGAGCATATCCTTGTAAACAGGACAATGTTAAGCCCAAAGTAAAAAGAAGAGGCACCACGAAGCGACTGGAAGTAAAAGCTATTTTCATAACCAAAATTTGATTTAGGATGCGGACTGCTTGAGTTTGCAGCTAAACAGAAACAATTAGTGTGCCAATCCTTTAGGGATATTCAATATTTCTTTTTGGGACACAGAAATAGCTCAATGGCGCTCAAAAGCACCAAATATGCAAATAAATAGCTTTAAAAACAGAAGAAGCAACACCAAAAAAAACCCTGATAATCAAATTATTATCTAAACAAAAAAGAAGGTTAAAAGAAAATAAATATGCCTAATAGCAAGACAAAAAGCAGGTATAAATTCAAAGAAAACTTGGAATACAAAATTTTCAATATAGTATATTAGGTCGTCAAAAACACGGGTTACGTCGTGTTTTAAAAGTACCACTAAAAGACATAAAATTATCCAATTCCTACGACTACTTCGGTGGTCAATAAGGAGCGAGCACGCCCGCGAAATGTACCCGATAATGGTGCGATAGACTGAGGCTCTGCCGACGCTGCCAGATACACGTGGTTATTCCCAACAGCTTGTCCTTCGGTAGGGTCAAAACCACGCCACCCTGCACCAGGCAAATACACTTCCGCCCAAGCATGTAAATCATTCTCTTGCAATACATTACCATACAAATACCCGCTTACAAAACGCGCCGCTAAGCCAATACTTCGACAACAAGCCACAAACAATTGGGCAAAATCTCGGCAGGAACCTTTTCGGCCAATCAAGGTGTGTTCGGGCGACATAGGAGCGCCTACTTCGCGGCGTTCATAAACGTAGTCTTGGGCGATGGTTCTACAAAGCGTGGTCAAAAAAGGAACGGTCATCCATCGTACTGAAGCGGCCGTATGACGGGCATACTGTTCGACATACGTAGTTACCCCTTCTCGTACAAGATACGGTTGCAAATATTTTTTTAGGGAGGCAGAATAATGAAACGGCAAGCGCTCGGTTTCAAACGGAAATAAAACAAATCCGAAGGGATTGAAGGCGTTGGAAACCAAGGTCATTTCCACCGAAATCAACAATCGGTCGGTCATTTCTCGAAAATAGGCGGTTTGTTGGTGATTTCCCTCTGCATCAACATTTTGTACCAGCATAGTGGGCGTGGGTTCTATCACCAACGAATACCCAAGCAGGCGCTGGTGAGGAGAAGCTTTCGGTTGCAGATAGATGGTATGAGCGTCGAGGCTAACGGCTTCGGAATACGAATAAGAGAGTTTATGCAAAACGTGTATATTCATAACAATGTACCCTGAGTTGAAAAGGCGTATATATAAATAAAAAAAAAGGTGGAGATTTACTCCACCTTTTTATACTTTATCTCGAACTTTATCAAGTATCGGATCCATCCAATCGTTTGGTAAACGCTGGACAGAATTTTGGAGCAACATACTCCATTGCAGCGACAAATGCGCTAAATCATCTTTTTGAAAGCGGTGTTCGGTCAGGTGGAAGCTTCCTTCTTCATACATAACCACATCAATCGGATAATCAACGTCGTTGGCACTTACCCGCGTTGAATCAAAAGACAAAAACCCGACTTTGAGCGCATCCATCAAAGAGGAATCATACTTTAAACTCCTGAACAACAGTGGTTTTCCGTAATTAGAATTACCAATAACGAAAAATGGCGACGTTTCTCCCACCTCTACCCAGTTGCCTTCGGGATACAGCAGGTAGAGCTTGTGTTCGTCGTCGTCTTCCAATTGCCCCCCCACAATGGCGTGCAAATTGAAACGAAGTCCAGCCGCATCCAGCGCTTCTTTATCTTCTCGTGCCACGCGCCTTACTTGTTGGCCAAAGGCATTGACGGCCTTATACAGTTTGTTGAAACTCCCATCTTCTTCTTCTAACACTTCTCGAAAATAGGTCACGGCTTTGTCACGCACCGAGCGTAGCCCCGATGTCATGATAAACAACGAATGATTTTCGAGCTGATGGACCGAAATTTTTTTGTTGGTGCTCACTTCAGTACCCGACGTGAGGCGGGTATCGGCGATGGCTACCAGCCCAGAGGCGACTTTAATGCCAAGACAATAGGTCATTGTAAAAACTTAGGATTGAGATTGGTACTGAAACGCTTCGACAGGTTTGATGTCGAAATACGTTTCAAAAATTGCTTTACTTACCTCATTTCCGCGAATTTGGAATTGGTCGAGGTATTGGTGCAAACCTGTTTCAAAAATATCTTCAATGTCGGTATATTCAATTTCAGAGCGAAGTTTACCCATTTTTTTCTCCGCTTGGTTACTAAAACGGTTGGATGTAGGCGTGCCCGAAATTTCGTACAACGATAACTCAGCCTGACGAATACAGTGGGCCATTGCACGCGGGAAGAGTTTATCAAGAATCAAAAACTCGGCGATGTGCTTTGGCGTAAGCATCTGATTTTGTTGACGATACATATTATAGGCACTTACCGACTTCAACACTGCCGTCCAAAGCACGAGTTCGAGCGTACTGCCCGTCACGTCGGAGTCGGGCATGAGTGTAAAATACGATACGTCCAAAAAACGCGACGTTTTATCGGCACGTTCCATGAAACGCCCCAAACGCCCAAAATGCCATGCTTCATTGCGCGTGATGGTCGCATCCACGATGCCGTAAAACAGCTGTGTTCCGTTCCTCACTTCCGAATAGAAATCCTGCATGTGGTTTAAATCCCACTCTTCTTTAGGTTGTACATTGCGCAACCACAAGTAAAGTTGGTTCAGGTTTTCCCACATTTCCTTCGAAATACTTTCCCGAATCGTCCGCCCATTTTCCCGTGCGGCCGAAATACAGGTATAAATCGAGTTCGGATTCCGCTTGTCGAACGTCATGAAATTAATCACGTTTTCGCGCGTGGGCTCGTCGTAATGCTGGTAAAACAAATAGTTATCGGCAGTAGCAATCAGCAGTGGCTCCCATTGTTCGCTGACGCTGGGAGGCAAGTCAAATGCCAAATTGAAATTTACTCCGATGAAACGAGCATAGTTTTCAGCTCGCTCTATATAGCGATTCATCCAGTAAATGGAATCTGCAACGCGGCTTAACATTGCCATACTATTAAGGTGGGGGTTGGTGAATGACAATCGCTAAACTACTGTAATAATCCGAAATGGCCAAATTTTTTACTGTATGTCTCTCTGTAAACTACTTTGCCGAAAATTTATATACTGTTTTGGTATAATATTCTTCGCCAGGACGTAAAACAACGCTTGGGAATTGGGGCTGGTTGGGAGAATCAGGGTAATGTTGGGTTTCAAAGCAAAAACCAATACGCTTACGGTAGGTAATGTCATTTTTGCCCGTAATGTTATTGCTCAAAAAGTTACCTGTGTAAAACTGAATTCCTGGCTCGGTTGTAAATACTTCCATAAAACGCCCCGACGCAGGTTCGTAGGCCGTTGCAGCTGGGCGCAAAGTCTTTGGTTCTCCATTGACTACCCAACAATGGTCATATCCCCCACCTACTTTGATTTGGTCATCCTCGGGGTCATTGATTCGCTCCCCTACCACGTGTGGTTGAAGAAAATCAAATGGTGTTCCTTTCACCGCACGCAGCTCGCCCGTCGGAATCAAGTTTTTGTTGACGGGCACCAAATAGTCGGCATTAATCGTCACAACGTGGTCGAGTACGTCTGTTTTTGCACCAGTAAAGTTAAAATAGGTATGGTTTGTCAAATTGACAATCGTCGTTTTGTCAGTCGTACTTCGGTATTCAATTTCCAAGGCATTATCGTCGGTCAAACGGTACGTCACCTCCGTAGAAAGCGTTCCTGGAAAACCCTCTTCCCCATCAGGACTCACGTACGACAATTTCAGGGCATTTTCTGCTTCTATCACTTCTGCTTTCCAAATCTTTTTGTCAAAGCCTTTTTTCCCACCGTGAATGCTATTGACTCCGCTGTTGACAGCCAATGGGTATTCTTTTCCTTCCAACGTAAATTTTGCATCGGCAATTCGGTTTCCGTAACGGCCTATCAATGCCCCAAAGTAGGGCGATGCTTTGAGGTAACCATCCAAGTAATCATAGCCCAGCACTACATCTTCTTTTTCTCCATTCTTGTCGGGCACTAACAAATGAGAAATAATTCCGCCATAATTAGAGATACGTACCTCTACCCCTGCTGCACTTCGCAAGGTAAATAAGTCGGCCGTTTGGCCATCGGGCAATTGCCCAAAAGTTGTTTTTGTGATTGTGTTCATCTTTTTGTTAGACGTCTTTTTTGTCGATTTTTGAGCGAAGCTACCCACGCAAGCTTCCACACTTATCAGACATATCATTGTCAAATTAAATACAAACTGCCGCATAAAAATAGAAATTGGTGAGGTAAAACAACGTTTTCTTTTTTTCAAAGCATGAATCTTTCTAATTCTCTCCTTTTTAAACAAAAAAACAGGGACACTTTAGCAAAGCATCCCCGTTCATTCAATCATTTCACTCTGTTTGTTAATCTACTTTTACTACCTTCAGCGTCGCTTGTTTGTCAGGCGTGGTTACCTTCAAGAAATACATCCCCGTCGGCAACTCACTCACCCCAAACTCCTCTTGGTGCGTGTTGGTCTCAGGAGTAAATTGGCGGCTCAACACCTCACGACCTGCTGCGTCAGTCAAGGTAGTCTGCACCATTTGCCCTTTGCTGTCTTGCACTTTCAAGCGGAGAATGTTGGTGACGGGGTTGGGAAGGACAGTGGCAAAGACACCGTTATCGGTTAGCTGTTTTCCGTTATCCGACCCTTGCCCTTTGCCTTTTGCCTCTTGCCCATTTGCCATTTCTCTCGCTGCGCCCACGCCTACCCCGTCTTTCGACTGGATTCTGAACCAATATTCTTGGTACGCCAGCACATTCCCTTGAGGCTTCCGCGTCGAGGGATAAATGCTCCCCCACCCCTTCATGTCCCAATAGCGAATACTCAACTTGTACAAGCCTTTTGGTAAACCCGCGTCATAAACGTTGCCGCCTGAACCGTTGTCCTCATAAAATCCATACGCGGGGTGGTTGGGGCCGTATAGCTCCGTCCAACCTTCGCGGTTGGCATACATAAAGTACGGCGCATTGTTCTCGTGCGTGTTGAAGGAACGAATTACCCCCATCTCGGGCGTGGCCAACATGTCAAACGTCAATGAACCATTCGTACCTAAGGCACACGCATCCGCATGAATCGTCCAATAACGTGGCGCCATTTTATTCGCATTCTCAACGTAGTACAACGTCGGGCTCTGCTGCGTGCTTTGATCTAACTCTGGCCCGCCATCGGCAGTAATAAATTGACTACTCCACGCCGCGCGGTCGTTAATCTTTGTCGCCGACTTAGACTCTCCAATGTTGATCAAACTCACCACAAATGCCTTCCAAGATACCTCTTTACGGTTACTCTCCGCACTCTGGCAACCGCCCTCAAAAACGCACTTCGCCCAGTAACTCTGCTTCGTTACGTTGCTAAATGCTACCTCAAAACTTGGCGTCGTTACGCCCGTATTCCAAAACGTTTGACTCCCCACTGGACAATTCGCCGACACCGTCACCGTGGTTCCTGTACACACTATTTCTTGCGAGACCGTCACTATCGGAGCTACATGAATAGGTATCACCGTAAACGTCACCACATTACTCTTTTCACTCACACAGCCGTTTTCGGTTTGGCATCGTGCGTAGTAAGACGTCGTTTCACTTGGAACGGTCGAGGGAAGACTCGATAATGAAACGTTCGTGGTGGCGTTGTACCAAACCGTCCGCAAGCTCCCGCATGAAGATTGACCGCTGAAAATTGAAGATGGATTACAACTGCTTGTAGGGGATAGCGAAACGGTAGGTGCAGTTGGAATATTCACTAATTTTAACCGCATCACTCCCGATTCACTCTCCACACACGATGACGTACCGTCCGATTTACGGCAGCGTACGCGGTAGTTATGAAACTGATTGTCAAGCAATCCCAAGGGAACACCTGCGCTGTATTCCCCACCATCAACTGAATAAAGAAGCAATTCTCCTGCACCACAATTGGCTGTAAACGAAATCGGACTGTTGGTCAGACTACACACTTCTTTGGTTTCCCCCGCTGCTACTGTCACCCCGTCCACCAACATCGACACATTCTGAGGAACCGAAGCGCGGTAATTAATCGTCAATTCAATAGGATTCGTATAAGTCACTGGACAACTCACATCACAGGCCGCTTGGTAGCGGTGCGGTTGGTTATTGGATGATTGGGTAACTGGGGCTGTCGCCGACCATTCACTCCATGAACCACTGCCCACTTGTACTCGCCAAACTGGATTTCCCACTACACATAAACCCGAAACTGTAAACTGCAAACCGTTAACAGGATTCGCATCTGTATCGCAAAAAACTTGTGTGTTGCCTTCATTTAGGCTTTGTTGTAACGTATTCAGTACAATAGTAGGCTTACCCTGCACAGTAACCACCGCGCTACCACTCTGAGTTTGTGAACAGTTCGCATCTCGTACACTTACTAACGTATATGTATAGATGCCTTCTGTACTTGTGCTTTGATTTACTGTCGCACTCGAACTTCCGCTCGTTGTCGTGACCTCCTGTAAATTACCCCCGTTTATCTGATAGCTGAATGTATATGGTGCAACGCCGCTACTCCCCGTGAAGGTGAGAAGTGGAGCGGAACTGCCTTTGCATAGTACAACAGTTCCACTTAACGTGGCCGTGAGCAGCGAACTAACAACGGTATTCACCGTCAAACTCAATGGCGATGACACACAACCCGTTACCGTATTTTTTGCCGTCACTTGATACGGATTCGGAGCCAAACCACTGAATGTCGCTGACGTTTGATAGCCATTGCCAACGCTATATTCAATATCTTGCCCCAGCGGTGCTGTCACTACAATCGTACCAGTGGGTGTCGTACAAGTGGGCTGCTGCGTTACACTCGCTGTCGGGATGGCTGGTGCGTTCGGCACCGCATTCACCGTCAAACTCAATGGCGATGACACACATCCCGTTAACGTATTTTTTGCCGTCACTTGATACGGATTCGGAGCCAAACCACTAAATGTCGCCGACGTTTGATAACCATTGCCAACGCTATATTCAATATCTTGCCCCAGCGGTGCTGTCACTACAATCGTACCAGTGGGTGTCGTACAAGTGGGCTGCTGCGTTACAGAAGCTGTCGGGAGGGCTGGTGCGTTCGGCACCGCATTCACCGTCAAACTCAATGGCGATGACACACAACCCGTTAACGTATTTTTTGCCGTCACTTGATACGGATTCGGAGCTAAACCACTGAAGGTCGCCGACGTTTGATAACCATTGCCAACGCTGTATTCAATATCCTGACCCGTGGGCGCAGTCACCACAATCGTACCAGTGGGTGTCGTACAAGTGGGCTGCTGCGTCACACTTGCCGTCGGGAGGGCTGGTGCGTTCGGCACGGCATTCACCGTCAAACTCAATGGCGATGACACACAACCCGTTAACGTATTTTTGGCCGTCACTTGATACGGATTCGGAGCCAAACCACTAAATGTCGCCGACGTTTGGTAACCATTGCCAACGCTGTATTCAATATCCTGACCCGTGGGCGCAGTCACCACAATCGTACCAGTGGGTGTCGTACAAGTGGGCTGCTGCGTTACAGAAGCTGTCGGGAGGGCTGGTGCGTTCGGCACGGCATTCACCGTCAAACTCAATGGCGATGACACACAACCCGTTAACGTATTTTTGGCCGTCACTTGGTACGGATTCGGAGCCAAACCACTAAATGTCGCCGACGTTTGATAACCATTGCCAACGCTATATTCAATATCTTGCCCCAGCGGTGCTGTCACTACAATCGTACCAGTGGGTGTTGTACAAGTGGGCTGCTGCGTTACAGAAGCCGTCGGGAGGGCGGGCGCGTTCGGCACGGCATTCACCGTCAAACTCAACGGCGACGACACACATCCCGTTACCGTATTTTTTGCCGTCACTTGATACGGATTCGGAGCCAAACCACTGAAGGTCGCCGACGTTTGATAACCATTTCCAACGCTGTATTCAATATCTTGCCCCAGCGGTGCTGTCACTACAATCGTACCAGTGGGTGTCGTACAAGTGGGCTGCTGCGTTACAGAAGCTGTCGGGAGGGCTGGTGCGTTCGGCACCGCATTCACCGTCAAACTCAATGGCGATGATACACAACCCGTTAACGTATTTTTTGCCGTCACTTGATACGGATTCGGAGCCAAACCGCTAAATGTCGCTGACGTTTGATAGCCATTGCCAACGCTGTATTCAATATCTTGACCCGTCGGCGCTGTTACTACAATCGTCCCCGTTGGCGTTGTACAAGTGGGCTGCTGCGTTACAGAAGCTGTCGGGAGGGCGGGCGCGTTCGGTACGGCATTCACCGTTAAACTCAAAGGTGATGAAACACATCCCGTTAACGTATTTTTGGCCGTCACTTGATACGGATTCGGAGCCAAACCACTGAATGTCGCCGACGTTTGATAACCATTTCCAACGCTGTATTCAATATCCTGACCTAGCGGCGCTGTCACCACAATCGTACCAGTGGGTGTCGTACAAGTGGGCTGCTGCGTCACACTTGCCGTCGGGAGGGCTGGTGCGTTCGGCACGGCATTCACCGTCAAACTCAATGGCGATGACACACAACCCGTTAACGTATTTTTTGCCGTCACTTGATACGGATTCGGAGCCAAACCACTAAATGTCGCCGACGTTTGATAACCATTGCCAACGCTGTATTCAATATCCTGACCCGTCGGCGCTGTCACCACAATCGTACCAGTGGGCGTTGTACAAGTGGGCTGCTGCGTCACACTCGCTGTCGGGATGGCTGGTGCGTTCGGCACCGCATTCACCGTCAAACTCAACGGCGATGACACACAACCCGTTAACGTATTTTTTGCCGTCACTTGATACGGATTCGGAGCCAAACCACTGAATGTCGCCGACGTTTGATAACCATTGCCAACGCTGTATTCAATATCCTGACCAAGCGGTGCTGTCACTACAATTGTACCCGTTGGCGTTGTACAAGTGGGCTGCTGCGTTACACTCGCTGTCGGGAGGGCGGGCGCGTTCGGCACCGCATTCACCGTCAAACTCAACGGTGATGATACACATCCCGTTAACGTATTTTTGGCCGTCACTTGGTACGGATTCGGAGCCAAACCACTAAATGTCGCCGACGTTTGATAACCATTGCCAACGCTGTATTCAATATCTTGACCCAGCGGTGCTGTCACTACAATCGTCCCCGTTGGTGTTGTACAAGTGGGTTGCTGCGTTACAGAAGCTATCGGGAGGGCGGGCGCGTTCGGCACCGCATTCACCGTCAAACTCAATGGCGATGACACACATCCCGTTAACGTATTTTTGGCCGTCACTTGATACGGATTCGGAGCCAAACCACTGAATGTCGCCGACGTTTGATAACCATTGCCTACGCTGTATTCAATATCTTGACCCAGCGGCGCTGTCACTACAATCGTCCCCGTTGGTGTCGTACAAGTGGGCTGCTGCGTTACAGAAGCTGTCGGGAGGGCGGGCGCGTTCGGTACGGCATTCACCGTCAAACTCAATGGCGATGAAACACATCCCGTTAACGTATTTTTGGCCGTCACTTGATACGGATTCGGAGCCAAACCACTGAATGTCGCCGACGTTTGATAACCATTTCCAACGCTGTATTCAATATCCTGACCTAGCGGCGCTGTCACCACAATCGTACCAGTGGGTGTCGTACAAGTGGGCTGCTGCGTCACACTTGCCGTCGGGAGGGCTGGTGCGTTCGGCACGGCATTCACCGTCAAACTCAATGGCGATGACACACAACCCGTTAACGTATTTTTTGCCGTCACTTGATACGGATTCGGAGCCAAACCACTAAATGTCGCCGACGTTTGATAACCATTGCCAACGCTGTATTCAATATCCTGACCCGTCGGCGCTGTCACCACAATCGTACCAGTGGGCGTTGTACAAGTGGGCTGCTGCGTCACACTCGCTGTCGGGATGGCTGGTGCGTTCGGCACCGCATTCACCGTCAAACTCAACGGCGATGACACACAACCCGTTAACGTATTTTTTGCCGTCACTTGATACGGATTCGGAGCCAAACCACTGAATGTCGCCGACGTTTGATAACCATTGCCAACGCTGTATTCAATATCCTGACCAAGCGGTGCTGTCACTACAATTGTACCCGTTGGCGTTGTACAAGTGGGCTGCTGCGTTACACTCGCTGTCGGGAGGGCGGGCGCGTTCGGCACCGCATTCACCGTCAAACTCAACGGTGATGATACACATCCCGTTAACGTATTTTTGGCCGTCACTTGGTACGGATTCGGAGCCAAACCACTAAATGTCGCCGACGTTTGATAACCATTGCCAACGCTGTATTCAATATCTTGACCCAGCGGTGCTGTCACTACAATCGTCCCCGTTGGTGTTGTACAAGTGGGTTGCTGCGTTACAGAAGCTATCGGGAGGGCGGGCGCGTTCGGCACCGCATTCACCGTCAAACTCAATGGCGATGACACACATCCCGTTAACGTATTTTTGGCCGTCACTTGATACGGATTCGGAGCCAAACCACTGAATGTCGCCGACGTTTGATAACCATTGCCTACGCTGTATTCAATATCTTGACCCAGCGGCGCTGTCACTACAATCGTCCCCGTTGGTGTCGTACAAGTGGGTTGCTGCGTTACAGAAGCCGTCGGGAGGGCTGGTGCGTTCGGCACGGCATTCACCGTCAAACTCAATGGCGATGACACACATCCCGTTACCGTATTTTTTGCCGTTACTTGGTACGGATTCGGAAGCAATCCGCTGAATGTCGCCGACGTTTGATAGCCATTGCCAACGCTGTATTCAATATCTTGCCCCAGCGGCGCTGTTACTACAATCATACCCGTTGGTGTTGTACAAGTGGGCTGCTGCGTTACAGAAGCTGTCGGGAGGGCGGGCGCGTTCGGTACGGCATTCACCGTTAAACTCAAAGGTGATGAAACACAACCCGTTAACGTATTTTTTGCCGTCACTTGATACGGATTCGGAGCCAAACCGCTAAATGTCGCTGACGTTTGATAGCCATTGCCAACGCTGTATTCAATATCCTGCCCCGTCGGCGCTGTCACTACAATCGTACCCGTTGGTGTCGTACAAGTGGGTTGCTGCGTTACAGAAGCCGTCGGGATGGCGGGTGGAGTTGGCACGGCATTTACTGTCAAACTCAAAGGCGATGACACACATCCCGTTACCGTATTTTTGGCCGTCACTTGATACGGATTCGGAGCCAAACCACTAAATGTCGCCGACGTTTGATAACCATTGCCAACGCTGTATTCAATATCTTGACCCAGCGGTGCTGTCACTACAATCGTCCCCGTTGGTGTTGTACAAGTGGGTTGCTGCGTTACAGAAGCTATCGGGAGGGCGGGCGCGTTCGGCACCGCATTCACCGTCAAACTCAATGGCGATGACACACAACCCGTTAACGTATTTTTGGCCGTCACTTGATACGGATTCGGAGCCAAACCACTGAATGTCGCCGACGTTTGATAACCATTGCCTACGCTGTATTCAATATCTTGACCCAGCGGTGCTGTCACTACAATCGTCCCCGTTGGTGTTGTACAAGTGGGTTGCTGCGTTACAGAAGCTGTCGGGAGGGCGGGTGCGTTCGGTACGGCATTCACCGTCAAACTCAATGGTGATGACACACATCCCGTTAACGTATTTTTTGCCGTCACCTGATACGGATTCGGAGCCAAACCACTAAATGTCGCTGACGTTTGATAACCATTGCCAACGCTGTATTCAATATCCTGACCCAGCGGCGCTGTCACCACAATCGTACCAGTGGGCGTCGTACAAGTAGGCTGCTGCGTCACACTCGCTGTCGGGATGGCGGGTGCGTTCGGCACCGCATTCACCGTCAAACTCAAAGGTGATGATACACAACCCGTTAACGTATTTTTTGCCGTCACTTGATACGGATTCGGAGCCAAACTACTGAATGTCGCTGACGTTTGATAGCCATTGCCAACGCTGTATTCAATATCCTGACCCGTCGGCGCTGTCACTACAATTGTCCCCGTTGGTGTCGTACAAGTGGGCTGCTGCGTTACAGAAGCCGTCGGGAGGGCTGGCGCGTTCGGCACCGCATTCACCGTCAAACTCAATGGCGATGACACACAACCCGTTAACGTATTTTTTGCCGTCACCTGATACGGATTCGGAGCCAAACCACTGAATGTCGCCGACGTTTGATAGCCATTGCCAACGCTGTATTCAATATCCTGACCCAGCGGCGCTGTCACTACAATTGTCCCCGTTGGTGTCGTACAAGTAGGCTGCTGCGTTACAGAAGCTGTCGGGATGGCGGGCGCGTTCGGCACGGCATTCACTGTCAAACTCAACGGCGATGACACACATCCCGTTACCGTATTTTTTGCCGTCACCTGATACGGATTCGGAGCCAAACCACTAAATGTCGCCGACGTTTGATAACCATTCCCAACGCTGTATTCAATATCCTGACCCAGCGGTGCTGTCACTACAATCGTCCCCGTTGGCGTTGTACAAGTGGGTTGCTGCGTCACAGAAGCTGTAACGGTAATATCGCACAGACCAGTTCCCTGAATGGCGAAGGTGTAGGGATTTGCATTGCTGGTATTGTTGGCAATGCTCACCGTAGCTGTTCTTAAACCCGAAGCCGCAGGATTGAAAGTGATCTGAAAAGTCGTACTGCCATTTGCCGCCACGGGCGAAGTCGGCTGAGTGGTGACGGTAAACTCTGCGGCGTTTGTGCCGCTGATGGTTACTTTGTTGGGGTTTCCAGTCAAATTTAATGTCCCCAATGCCGTATTTACGATGGTGAAAGTGCGGACGACGGTGCCCGAGTTTACATTTTGTGAACCAAAATCGGTATGGTCATCGGCAGAAGGAGCAGTATCGCCGTTTACAATAGAAACATCATTGCCTTTGAGGTTGATTTCTGCAGGAAAACACACATTCGTATAGATATCTCCTGCGATGGTCCAACCTTTGTTGTTGACCAGATTGGTTCGGGCGGCCTGCCCCGCACAGTATTGTAAGGGTGAAGCACTGCCCAAATTTTTGTTAGTATAGCCGGCGGCATCCCAACCGATAAGAATCGCATCATAATTGGCCATTGAAATAGCGGAATTAAGAAATAGATCAGTCATTGAGGTGGCACTCGCAATGTTCCAATTACCTACATTTCGGTTAAATGATGTGGCATTGTGAAACATTTCATCCATTGCGGTTACATTGCTCACATTCCAATTGGTGATGTTTCCGTTAAAAGCAGTTGCATTCTCGAACATTTTACTCATGTTGGTGACCCGACTCACGTTCCACGAATTCAGATCCTGATTGAAAACTGTGTTTAAACTAAACATACCCCTCATAGTGACCGTAGCGCCCGGGGTTGTGTTGATTGTCCAGTTCAAGGGTTGATTGAAGGCTGTGGCCTGCCCAAACATAATCTCAAAATCAGTTACCTTACTGACATTCCAATTGGAAAGGGGCTGATTAAAGGCTGTATTGTTGGCAAACATCGCATACATATTTGTCACATTACTTACATTCCAACCGCCAATGGGTTGATTAAATGAGTTGGCCCCGCGAAACATATGATCCATTGACGTAACGTTACCTACATTCCAATTGGTAATGTTTCCGTTAAAAGCAGTTGCATTCCAAAACATGAAACTCATATCGGTGACCCGGCTAACATTCCACGAATTCAAATCCTGATTAAAGGCCCCAGCGTTTGCAAACATATACTGCATGGTGACATTAGCGCCCAGAGTCGTATTGAGGGTCCAGGTATTTAAAGGTTGATTGAAGACCGATGCATCCTCAAACATGCTTCTAAAATCAGTAACCTGACTAACATTCCAATTGGAAAGGGGCTGATTGAAAGAGGCTGTTTCCGAAAACACACCATACATATTCGTGACACTGCTCACATCCCAACCGTTCAGATTGGCATTGAGAGAAGTGGCATTCCGAAACATTTCTTGCAGGTTGGTCACGTTACTTAAATCGGGGCTGTCATTGGCCAGCACGTTCAGATTGGAACAACCATGAAATGCTCTGTACATTGTTATCCAGCCGATATCCCCCCATTGATTCACGGACAGGATTTTGTCTTTGTCTCCTCCATCGCCAAATTGTATGGACGTAAGCCCTCCTCGAATAGCCACAGTATAGGTACCAGCCGTCCCAAAGTTGTGGGTGACGGGGCCGCTCACGCCCAATTGGTCGAAGGTGCCATCGTTGTTCCAATCTACGTCGTAGGTTCCGTTGGCAGGAATGGTGATGGAGGTGCTGTTGGAGGTGCCAGGGTTATTCGTTTTCCAAGTGGTTATAAAGGGTCTCGTGCCGCCAGGCGGGTTTTCCTGAAGCTCATACGCGCCCATATCCACCGTACCGTTGTTGAAGATGCGGGGATTACCGTCCAAATCAGTAGTTACACCATTGGGAATGAGGGCATTATTACCCACATTAATGGCTGGAGAGCTGGGTTGCAGACGGAGGTTGCCCGTTGCTGCGTTGACAAAAATCGGATTGGTGTTGAAAAGGCTATTATCGGCTGTAACGCCTGTTGGAGCACTGCTGCCGTTGATGAGGCTGTAGGAAAGCGTCATGGTGGCTGCGCCTTCGAGCAGGATTTCATTGGTGTTTTGCCATAAGATACAATTGCGGAGCAGCATAGGGCTGGTCGGAGCAACACTTGTGGTGTGGTAAACAGCACTACCGCCATTAGTAGCAGCATTATTATAAAAGGTGCAATTGGTGAATGTTGAAGTGATCCGCCCGCTGGAAGCGCCATTGGCATAATAAACGCTGCCTTTATCCCCGGCAGTGTTGTTCATAAAAATACAGTTGGTAAAGCTGTGGTTTACTCTGCCTGCATTGGATCCGTTGGCATGAACTGCTGCTCCATTACTCGTAGTGCTGTTGTCCTTAAAAATACACTTGGAAAAAGTTGCTTCTCCATTTCCACTTTGTGCAGATTCGTTGTAAGCCCCACTATTGCTGGTTATGGTAGCGGTGGAGGTATTGTTTGAGAAAGTACAATTGGTAACCGTAGTAATGGTTTTCCCTCCATTTGAATTAGAAAAGATTCCAGGGGCATAGAAACTTTCGCTGTTCCCAGAGATAGTAGAATTTTCAAGCAATAAAATAGCCTTTCCACTGGAGTTTTCGCTAAGGTTACCACTATTGAATACAGCAGGTCCGACATTTCCCTGGATTTTGCAATTGCGGATGGTAGCATTACAACCAAATGGAAAACCTATTCCTTCATTGTGAATCCCTCCTCCTGAAAAGCCAGAAGCACGCTTCCCTGCAGTAATGGTGAACCCGTCCATCGTAACCCCTTGTGCCACATTCTGAATATGTAAAACAATATTAGAATTTGTGCCCTGTACATGGGCAGCAGTGACTGCCGGGTTGGCGGTGTCATTATTGTCAATATCCCCACTAAGAATGGTCAGGTTCGAGGAAATATTTCGCTGAGAAAGCATACTTTCTGTGCCTGCGAAGCCACCATAAATGTCCACCGGAAAGTTGATATAAAAAGTTTTGGTATTAGAAATACCCGGGCTGTCATTTCCAGTTTTATCCTTAGACGGTTTGTAAGTGCCTGCCGCAACCCAGATTTCTTGAATATTGCTACATCCTCGTGCATAATCAATGGCGCTTTGCAGGCTGGTATAGGCATCCGTCCACGAAGTCCCATCATTGGCACCACCGGCATCGTGTTTGACATAAAGGCGGGTTGCTGCTCCGCAGGAACTGGTAGCAGGCTGAGTAAATACACCTACTCTTGTGAAGTCTCCTCCAGCACTAATCGGTGTACCATTGACATAGGCTTGTCCACCTGCGTAAAAACTGGTAGTATTGTGCAAAGGTGTAAAAGAGTTCATTGGGGCTGCTGTGGAAACCCGAAAGGTATATTGATTACCATTCGTGAACGCCTTGGAGCCACTGCCTCCAGCAATTTCGATAAGAAGGTAGCTTCCAATTTGGGTCAATACCATACCTGTCTGAGAATATTGTAGGGTTCCGCTAAAACCATCCCCTTGATAAATGTTCAAATTCCAAACAGGGTTACCATCACTAACAATACCGGAAACTGAAACAATGAGTCCGGCAAATTCACCATTGCAGCCACCACTCATGGTAAAGCTTTGGGCAAAATCGGTTACTGCACCTCCGCCTGAGCTCGACGGCGAGCCTGTGTTCACACACATCGTTTGTCCGATGACTGTTGTCGTGCCACAAAAGGCAATCAATAAAAAGCACAACAAATGAGTAATGAGTTTTTTCATCGTAAAAATTGAGTTTGAGTAAGCGTTTTCGGGACAGAAGAAAGAAAAGGAGAAGAACACCCACTTCGTCAAACCGATGTTTTAAGCCTCCTCCTTTTGGCTTGCTTTCTACTATAAAAAACAAGGCAAATGTGCCTGATTCGGACATTCAGGTGTTAGCTCAAAAAGAACATTTATTAGTCCATTTCGGACTTTTTGCGTTTTTCTAACCCAAAAAGCATAAAAAAAGCCCCTTTTGGGGACTACGAAGAGAATTCCTTTGGGTTGTTGGCCAATGGCTAATCGGGATAATCAGAAGGCAGCACTCCGTACTTTTCTTGAAACACCCGGGCAAAATAGGAGAGGTTTTCAAAGCCGACACCAAAGGCAATATCGGAGACTGTCCCTGCTTTCTGAGTGAGCAGGTCGGCCGCTCGCTGCAATCGATAATGGCGCACAAATTCGATGGCGGTTTGGTTGGTGAGGGCTTTTAGCTTACGTCGCAATTGCACTGGGGCCATGTTCATTTCTTCGGCAAACTGAACTACGTCAAATTCGCTTTTCGAAATGTGTTTGTCGATGACCATTTTGGCTTTTTGGATAAAGACCTTATCCATGGAATTAACCTTCACTTCCGTCGGTTTCAACTCAATCACTTCTTGGCGAAACAGTTCCCTGAGTTTTTCTCGAATCTTAATCAAATTTCGAACTCTGGCTTTGATTTCGGACGCATTGAAGGGTTTAACCAGGTACTCGTCAGCCCCCAAGTCGAAGCCTTCAAGACGATCTTCCAACGTAGCTTTGGCCGTCAGCATGACCACAGGAATGTGGCTGGTTTTCTCGTTGGATTTTAGCTGTTTGCAAAACTCAAATCCATCCATGCGGGGCATCATCAAATCGCTGATGACGATATCAGGTACAAATTCAGTGGCTTTTTCGAGTCCTTCCTGCCCATCGCAGGCTTCAATAACTTGGTAAGCCTCTTCAAAGACCGTCCGAATGTAAGCCCTTAAATCATCGTTGTCTTCTACAATGAGTAAAAGAGGCTCATCATTTCCTAAGGAGGATTCTTGGCTGTTTTCTATTGCTCTTTTTTCAATCGTTTCTGTTTTAGTGCCAAATCTGTTCAACACTTCTTCAGTAGATAAATCTGATGAATCGGCAAGAGGGACAAGAGGTATTGTTACCTTAAAAGTGGTGCCTACGCCCTGTTGGCTTTCCACCTGAATAGTCCCTTTCAAGAGATTGACTAGTTCTTTGACCAGCGCCAAACCAATGCCCGTTCCTTCGTAATTACGTTTTGTAGAACTGTCAATTTGGTAAAAGCGGTCGAATATTTTATTCAATTTCTCAGGATCAATGCCAATGCCGCTGTCCGAAATGGTAATTACAGCCCCCGTCCCCCCGCCCCCGATGGGAGAGCTGTATTCTACAGACATCTCAATACGCCCCCCATTTTCGCTAAATTTAAACGCATTGGAGAGCAAATTAATAATGATTTTCTCCATTTTATCGGCGTCAAAATTGGCGAGGACTTTTGGCTGATTTTGATGAATCAAGAACGTGATACTTCGGTTTTCTGCCAGCGATTGAAAGGAGCTCCCCAACAACTGGATAAACCTCGCAATGTCGCCCGGTTGAAGATTAACCTGCATTTGACGGGCATCGAGTTTTCCTAAATCCAGCAGTTGATTGATTAATTCCAACAAACGCTGTGCATTGCGTTGCATCATCGGAAAGCGAGTATCTCGGGCGTAATCCTTTACTATTTGTTCCATAGGCCCCAAAATCAAGGTGAGGGGCGTCCGAAATTCGTGCGAAATATTGGTAAAAAACTGCGTTTTCAATTGGTCGAGTTCAGCCAGACGTTCGGTTTCTTTGTCTTTAAAACGTATTTCTTCCTGTAATCGAAAGCGGTTCAACTGATTTTGATACACCCGATAAATGACGTAGGAAATAACACTCAGGTACAACAAGTAAGCCCACCAAGTACGGTAAAAAGGCGGGTTAACCCGAATCTCCAACGCAATGGGCTGGCTCCAGACTTCTCCGTTGGTACTTCCCTGCACCCGAAAAGTATAGCTCCCGCTTGGCAACTGCGTAAAATTGGCAAATCGGGTAGTACCCGTTTCTACCCAATTGCCATCAATTCCTTCCAGTTGATAGCGAAATCGATTTTTAACGGGATTGCTAAAGTCCATGATGCCAAATTCAAGACTAACCTGATTTTCGTCATGAGCCAGTTGGAGCGAAGGCAAAAATTCAATGGCTTTCTCCAAAATATTGTTGTCATCGCCTGGAACTACGGCTTTATTGTTTACTTTTAATCCGATGATTTTAATAATTGGCGGTTTTTGTATGCTTCCCATGGCCGATGGGCGAAAGCTCGTAACACCGTTTACCCCTCCAAACAATAACTCGCCCGAAGGCGCTTTGAAATACGAATTGGTGTTAAACTCATCATCCTGCAACCCGTCTGATTTATTGAAATTAGTACAAATCAATGATTTTGGGTTTAGCCGTGCAATACCTCGATTGGTACTGACCCACAGGCTTTTATCTTCTCCTTCCAAGATACCATAGACGACTTTATTGGGTAACCCTTGGGCTTCGGTAAAATGTTCAAATATCCCAAGTTGCTTATTCAAACGCTCCAAACCACCTCCTTTGGTGCTTACCCACAGGTACTTGTCAGGAAGAAATGGGTCATCTATCATTCCCGAAACAAAATCTTCACTCAAACTACGGCGGTCGGTTTTGCTGTTTTTATAGAGTGAAAAGACAGGAGAGGTTTGTGGATGTTCGGCCTTAATAAGTCCTTTTTGCGTACCAATCCACAGCGTATGCTGCTTGTCCTGATACAAAGCAAATGTTTCAACAGCGGCACCACTTTTGGGCAACAGTGAATGATAGCTGAAAACTTGAAACTGCTCAGTTGTGGGGTTAAATTTTATCAAGTTCCCTTCCGTATGGCCAATCCATATATTTTCTGCACTGTCTTGCAAGAGCTTAAAACTTCCGCTTTTCAATTCGTTGAGCGGAGGGAGAGGATACTCCTTGATTAACTGCCAATCAACCGAATATTTCTTCAAACTTCGGTTGACTTTAGTCCCTACCCGACCTAGCAACCAGAAATCGTTGTGTTTGTCCTGAAGCAGAACATCATGACCCTGCGTAAATACGTAGGTCACATTGGAAATAGGCTTTAGCCTATTTGCCAGTTTATCCAATTCATAAAAATGGTAAGATGGGCGGTAATTACCGTGTACATACACCCTTCCCTGCTGGTCCTGATAAAGCGAAGAAGGGGAGTGTTGAGGCAGAAAAGAGTGGAATTGCTTGATGCGCGGATTAAACTTGAGCAGTCCGTATCCGCCGGTAGCTACCCATACGTTACCATTTTGGTCTTTGAATAATTGGTTAATGATGTCTTTTTCGGGCGGCAGTTGGGCAAAGGCATTTTGCGGCGTGAGTTCATTTAATTGGAGAAGTTCATTGACTTTGAAAATCCATACATATTTCTGGTTGCAGATGGCAATAGTGCCGTCCTGAAAAATATTGACAACTATTCGCTGGTTTGAAGGAGTTTTAAAGGTGATTTTTTTAACAAAAGTCCCTTTAATACAGAGTAACACATCCGTTCCTAAGAACCAAAATCGTTTCTCCGCATCTCGAATCACATTTGCCCATGGCGCGTCAGTTTTTACGTTTTTAATGGATAAAAATTCCGGTTCAGATTGATAAATAGTTTCTGAATACCTAAACTCGATGCTTGTTTTATCAAATACAAAATCGGGGACTGCTGTTTTTTTTGACGGAACGCCGCCCGACGGAACGCCGCCCGAAACAGTTTGAACCCAATCGGAGAAGTCGTTTTGTGGAGGGTAAAATTGCTTGGGAATAATTTTAAAAAGCTTTCCTACCTGACTTGTAATAATCCAAATCGCGCCAGCTTTATCTTCTTTTAGATAAGAAATTTCATAATTCCCTGCATTGGTAAGCTGTTTATCAATGATATTGGCGTGATAAAACCGATGCGTTTGAGGGTCATAGAGATTCAAACCATCTTTTTGGGTACCCACCCAAATTCGCCCTTGGGTATCTTCCAGTAAGGCAGTACAGGTATTTCCCGAAATGCTAAACGGATTGTAAGGATTATGAGTAAAAACGTTGAAATTATAACCATCGTACCGATTTAATCCATCTTTCGTGGCAAACCATAAAAAGCCCTGGCGGTCTTGAATGAGGTCATAAATCATCCCCTGTGAGAGACCGTCAGAAATAGTAATCTCTTGCCACCCGTTGGTTTGGGCAAGCAGCGAAAAAGGAAAAAACAGAAAAATCCAAAATCTCATTTTCGGGTTCACTTTCAAATTCAAAATAACGAAAATTTAATCGATTCTAACTAGCTAGCTTTGTAAAATCGCTTCGTAAAATTTACTAACGACATAAAAAAACGGACGACTCCCGCCTTGGGAATCGCCCGTTTCTGTACTGCTAGTTGTCTGTATTCGACAGCTAAATCGGTCTTTTATTACTGAATTTTCAACACTTTCAAGGTTGCCTGTTTGTCAGGCGTGGTTACCTTCAAGAAATACATTCCCGTTGGCAACTCACTCACCCCAAACTCCTCTTGGTGCGTGTTCGTCTCAGGTCTAAATTGACGACTCAACACCTCACGACCCGCAGCATCAGTCAATGTAGTCTGCACCATTTGCCCCTTGCTGTCTTGCACTTTCAAACGCAGAATGTTGGTGACGGGGTTAGGGAGAACAGTGGCGAAGGCTCCGTTATCGGTTAGCTGTTTTCCGTTATCCGACCCTTGCACTTTGCCTTTTGCCATTTCTCTCGCTGCGCCTACGCCTACCCCGTCTTTCGACTGGATTCTGAACCAATATTCTTGGTACGCCAGCACATTCCCTTGAGGCTTCCGCGTCGAGGGATAAATACTTCCCCAACCCTTCATGTCCCAATAACGAATACTCAATTTGTACAAGCCTTTTGGTAAACCTGAATCATAAACATTTCCTCCCGCACCATTGTCGGCGTAGAAACCATACGCGGGGTGGTTGGGGCCGTATAGCTCCGTCCAACCCTCGCGGTTGGCATACATAAAGTAGGGCGCATTATTCTCGTGCGTGTTGAAGGAGCGAATCACGCCCATCTCAGGCGTCGCCAACATATCGAACGTCAACGAACCCGTCGTCCCCAGTCCACACGCATCCGCATGAATCGTCCAATAACGAGGTGCCATTTTATTCACATTCTCAACGTAGTACAACGTCGGAGACTGCTGCGTGCTTTGATCTAACTCTGGCCCGCCATCGGCAGTAATAAATTGACTACTCCACGCCGCGCGGTCGTTAATCTTTGTCGCCGACTTAGACTCTCCAATGTTGATCAAACTCACCACAAATGCCTTCCAAGATACCTCTTTACGGTTACTCTCAGCACTCTGACATCCGCCCTCAAAAACGCACTTCGCCCAGTAACTCTGCTTCGTTACGTTGCTAAATGCTACCTCAAAACTTGGCGTAGTTACCCCTGTGTTCCAGCTCGTTGTACTTCCTGCTGGACAGTTGGCCGAAACCGTCACCGTTGTTCCTGTACACACCACATCTTGCGATGCCGTCACCAAAGGCGCTACATGGACTGGTATCACCGTAAACGTCACTACATTACTCTTCTCACTCAAACAGCCATTTTCGGCCTGACAACGAGCGTAGTACGACGTCGTTTCACTCGGCGTTTGGACGGGAAGCGTTGACAGAGAGACGTTGGTTGAAGCATTGTACCAGATGGTCGTCAAACTTCCACAACTTGTACTGCCACTGAAAGATAATGGCGTTCCACAACCACTCGTCACATTCAGGCTTGCCACAGGTACTTGAGACAAACTTGTAATGCGCAAACGAATTACACCCGATTCCGTCTCTACACACGATGCCGTACCGTCCGACTTACGACAACGTACCCGATAATTATGGTAATTGCCATCCACCAACTGCGTCGGTACAACTCCGCTGTACTCGCCTCCGTCCACCGAATAAACCACCGTTTCTCCCGTTGCGCAGGTCGCTTTGAAGTTCAGTTCATTGCCTTCGATGTTACAAATGTCTTTCGTCTCTCCCGCTGCCACGGTCACCCCGTCCGCCAACAGAGACACATTCTGAGGAACCGAAGCACGGTAATTAATCGTCAACTCAATCGGTGACGTATAAGTCACGGGACAACTCACATCACAGGCCGCTTGGTAGCGGTGCGGTTGGTTATTGGATAATTGGGTAACTGGGGCTGTCGCTGACCATTCGCTCCATGAACCACCTCCCACTTGTACTCGCCAAACTGGATTTCCCACTACACATAAACCCGAAACTGTAAACTGCAAACCGTTAACAGGATTCGCATCTGTGTCGCAGAAAACTTGTGTATTGCCTTCGTTCAACGTCTGTTGTAACGTATTCAGTACGATTGTAGGTTTCGTCTGCACAGTAACCACCGCACTACCACTCTGAGTTTGAGAACAGTTGGCATCACGCACACTTACTAACGTATAAGTATAAACTCCCTCTGTGCTTGTACTTTGATTTACTGTCGCACTCGCACTTCCGCCCGTTGTCGTGACTGTCTGTACACTGCCTCCATTTACTTGATAGCTAAATGTATAGGGTGCAACGCCGTTACTTCCCGTAAACGTCACTGTCACCGCAGAACCGCCCTTGCAAACTAACGAAGTACCACTAACAACTGCCGTCGGCAAGGCGTAATTAGTCACCGATGCACTGCCTGTCATCGAAGTCGTACAACTCGTAATCGTGTTGGTCGCTACTACCGTGTAAGTGCCCACATCTGTCTGATTCCCAAACGATATAGCACTGCCTGTGCCACTCAAAGCATTGCCTATTAGCACATCACCTTTCTTCAGTTGGTAACTTACCCCAGTTTCCGAACCGCTCAAGCCTACCAATACGCCCGAGCCACCTGGGCAGAAACTGCCACCGCCTGTGACACTAAATAATGAGGGTAAGGTATTGATTGTTACGACCGCATTGCCTGACATACTCGAAACACAACCTCCCGTGGCGGTCGTTGCCTCTACCGTATAGAGTCCCGCTTGCGTCTGATTTCCAAACGAGATAGCGTTGCCCGTTCCTGCTACTACACTGCCTACATTCATGTTGTCTTTCTTGAGTTGGTAATTCACACCTGTTTGCGAACTCGACAAGCCCACCGCTGAACCGATACCGCCTGCACAATACGCGCCACCGCCTGTTACGTTGTAGGCTGTCGGTAAACTAATCACCGTTATTTCCACGCTACCTGTCATGGCTTGCGTACACGTTACCGTACTGGGCTGCGCTGCTGCACCCACACCAATCCGCGCTGGGACGGCACCGCCCGTTTTTTTGGCTTCTACCGTGTAGGTGCCTGCAACAGACTGATTGCCAAACGAAATCGCCGAACCTG
Source organism: Runella sp. SP2 (assembly GCF_003711225.1). NCBI lineage: Bacteria > Pseudomonadati > Bacteroidota > Cytophagia > Cytophagales > Spirosomataceae > Runella > Runella sp. SP2. Next base: position 3,715,152 of record NZ_CP031030.1, read on the forward strand.
TCCCTGCTACAGCACTGCCTACATTGACACCGCCTTTCTTCAGTTGGTAACTTACCCCAGTTTCCGAACCACTCAAGCCTACAACTACCCCTGAGCCGCCTTGGCAGAAACTACCTCCACCTGTGACATTGTAGGCCACAGGCTGCGCTACTACGCTCACGACCACATTACCACTCATCGTCGCTATACAGCCTCCCGTGACAGTCGTCGCTTTTACCGTATAGAGTCCCGCTTGCGTTTGATTTCCAAACGAGATAGCACTGCCTGTGCCTGCTACTACACTGCCTACATTCACGTTGTCTTTCTTGAGTTGGTAATTCACACCTGTTTGTGAACTCGACAAACCTACCACCGAACCGCCACTGCCTGCACAATAAGGGCCGCCGCCTGTGACGTTGTAGGCTGTCGGCAAACTACAGACTGCCACCGTAATCTCATTGCTCGTAGCCATCGCTGATGAAGCACAAACATCACTACTGGTCATTTCAACCTTAATCTTATCTCCATCGGCCAACGTAGTAGTCGTTAAAGTTGCTCCTGTTTCATTCGGAATTGTTACGTTATTCTTTTTCCAAATGTAGGTAGGCGTTGTACCACCGTTGGTCGGTGTTGCGGTAAAAGTCACACTTGTGCCAGCAGTGATACTACCGCTTGGATTGGCAGCAATCATTACCGATGGAGTTACAAAATCTGGCAAGGTAACTCGTTCATAAGCTCCCATATCAACGTTCGTATGTTGGATACGAACATTTTGAAGTAAATCCAACGTAGCAGTTGCTTTGGCATTATTTCCAGTGTTAAGGGCTGGTGAGCAACCTCCTAAGGCTAAACCATCGTCGATAGTTGCATAGAGATTATCTGCTCCGTCAGGATCACTTGTATTCACAAACAACGGATTGGCATTTGAATTGCCTGTACCCGCCACTATCGTAGCACCTTGTACAATACTGTATGAGATTGTAGGCGTAGAAGTACCAAAATCAATCTGTTGCTGGGCTCCGCCAGCAGCAGAGGTATTATTCCACAAAATACTATTGCTAATCGTCACTCCATTGGGAGCATAAATAGCCCCGCTAGTCTCAGTTGCACTCGTTGTTGAGTTACCATAAATAGTATTATTGGTAATGGTAGCAGCAGACGAATTGAGATACAATGCTCCTGCTTTTTGGCTTGCTTGGTTATTGACAAACAGACAGTTCTCAAAATTAGGAACCTCTTGACCTGTATTTTTGTCTTGGTAAACAGCTCCACCGTTGGTTGCTGTATTATTAGCAAAAACACAACGTTTAAAATCAATAGCAGTGCTACCATTGAAAAACAAATAGATCGCTCCTCCTTTGACTGCACCCGTATTTGAGATAAAACGACAATCGGTAAACGTTGAAGAATTACCACCAAAGTTATCAATAACTACAGCTGCACCAGCGGGATTTGTCCCTGTCCCTTTGTTATTGATAAAAGTACAATTTGAAATAAGAGAGTTGTTATTGTAAGTAAGGAGATACATCGCTCCACCATAAGGGCTACTGTTGTTTTCAAAAGTACAATTGTTAATGGTTACCGTACTTTCTTGACTATTTAGTCCACCGCCACTGTTGCGATAAAAAATATACCCTTCTACTCTAATTGAACCTGCAGAGACTGAGCTCGTTGTTCCGTTTGCTATTTTAAGTCCATCCAGCACCGTACTTGGCCCATCTTCAACCGAAACAACTACGTGGTAACAGTTATCAGAGGCATCGTTTAGGTTACCAATATCACCACTCAAAATAGTTACGTTGGTCGCTGGGTTTCTTTGCGTACGCTCAGTCTCAGTACCAACAAAGCCGCCGTAAATTGCAATTCCATCTTTTAGATAAAAAGCTTTATCCCGTGGGTCTGTTGGTGACGCATTACCCGACGGATCTTTGGCAGGAATATAGGTACCTGCTGCTACCCAGATTTCGGTGACACCACATTCATTGTTGATAGCGGCTTGTAGGTCGCTCGTTGCATTGGCCCAAGAAGAACCATTACCCGTTCCCGTTGGAGTTACGTAAATACGGTTCGTAATATTTTGACAAGCATTTGTTACAACCATCGTAACCTCATTACTCGTGGCCGTCGGAGTGGAAGCACAAGCATCGTTACTCGTCATCACACAGGTAATCTTATCGCCATTGACCAAAACCGCATCAGTATAGGTTGCACTATTTGTGCCTACATTGTTTCCGTTTTTCTTCCATTGATAGCTTGGTGTGGTACCGCCATTGGTAGGCGTAGCGGTAAAAGTGACACTTGTACCGGCCGTGATGCTACCGCTTGGGTCGGCCGTGATGGAAACGGAGGGCGAACAACCACCTACTGTGAAGGGTGAACTGTCAATAAAATGATCAAAATCGGGATTGCTCACCTCGAATATACGCCCCGTGCCGATGGCTCCTAATTCAAATTTCAACGAGAAAACTGCCGACGTCTGACTGGGTTGCCACGTAATGGTATTGGCACCACCCTGACCATTGCTTACGGCCAAATATTGTGAAATATCCGTATCGTTGCTAGGAGTACCACTGTAAAGCAGTGCCACATACTTTTCTCCAACGATACCCCCAGTAACCGTAGCCGTGATAGGCTGACCGACGGTATATGTGGTTGAAGCGGGCGACAGGGTTAAACCCAAGGTAGGTTTGGGCAAAATCTCAAGGTTAGTAATACTCGCATAATCAACTGGATTAGAGGCGTTTGTTTCTTCTACATCAAATACTCGACCTGTGCCTAACACTCCCGTGCCCGCCACAAATTTGACGATGAACCAGCCACTGGTTTGGCCTGCTGGCATGGTAAATGTATTGCCCGTACTCCCCGTACTGTTAGATACATAAGCCAAGTCCAGAAAATTGGCTGCGGGATCATTCGGATCTCTATCATATAGATTTAGGGTGTATTTGTTGCCAGGAGTCCCCCCTGTCACAGTCACCTTTACACTTTGAGCGATGGTATAACTTGGCGAAACGGGGCTGATAGTAACGCCCATTGCCGAGATTTGAGCCTGTCTAGTTGCTGAGACTGGCACGTCAGCAGCTGGGGTTGTTAGTGGACAGCCCGTACCCGTTACCTCAAAGGTAGTAGTGTAAGCAGGCTGCCCAGCTGTGCCAAGTACCTGAATCGTATAGGTTCCTGGAACGGTAATAGTACCAGTAGTGAGATCTGGCTTGTCAACGACGCCGCTACCTCGATAGGGAAGGATATTGTCGTAATTACCTGGCCCAGAAATCAGAAAACGTACCCCTGTTCCAGTAAAGGTTACTTTGCCAGGACAGTTTGTCGGCCCAAGCACTAAGGAGCTAATGTTTTTGACATTAGGAAGGTTGCCAGCTTGCGTCACGGCCATCGTAATTTCGTTGCTCGTCACTGGGGTTGTAGAGGCACAGGCAGCGTTGCTCGTCATCACACAGCTAACCTTGTCACTATTGGCCAGTGCCGCATCCGTGTATTGGTTGCTGTTAGTACCTACATTGTTCCCGTTCTTCTTCCATTGATAAGAAGGTGTTGTGCCACCGTTGGTAGGTGTAGCTGTGAAAGTCACGCTTTGTCCCTGAGTGATATTGTTTCCTGGGCTAGCCGTGATATTCACCGAGGGGGTAACTGAGGCTGTAGGAGTCACTACGGCGGCTACCCGCTGCGTGCTGATACATCCTTGTCCCCAGGTAAGAGTCAAGATCCCATTTCCATCATTTTCTCCCTGTGTATGGACGACATTGCTGCAAAGGGTGGGGTCAGTATAACTGCTACCACCGCCGCCGCCACCTGTGTAACCGCTAACATTCTCGCCACCGCCGCCGCCGCCGTAGTAGCCACCACCACCACCAGGGCCATAATAATCACCAACTTCAGATCCTTTACCACCCAGACCAAGAGTACCAGCATAGCCGCTCCCTATATACCCGTATCCACCAGCACCACCCTCCGTTTGGGTGCCACCGCCGCCGCCTTTAGCATTATTATTATACTGCGTACCACTTTGGCCAATCAGACCACCGCCATTACCACCTTTTTGATCCCCTGAACCGCCTCCACCACCAGCCACAACGACCCGATTGGTAAGGGCTGTACCGCCAATGCGAATGTCGGTTGCGCCACCTCCGGCACCATTATAAGTACTTATTGTACTGCCACCGCCGTTATAGCCACCAATATCCTCATACCTTCCCGTGGGCAATCCACCCACAAAGAGGTTCAGCACCTGTCCCGGTGTTACCTGAAGGTCAGTGGTAACGCTACCGCCTTTTCCAGGAGTACTGCCATTGTAATCGCCGTTACTACCGCTGGCACCTTTAGCCACTACGGTAAGTTTGGTTACACCCGCTGGAACGGTAAAAGTTTGCATCCCGCCAGTAAAGCCAAAAGACTGCGTTCCGAAAGTGACCCCGTTGACCTGGGCGTAATAGGTAGTAGGAGCCGTTGGGCTAACGCTAAAAGTAGCTCCACTGGCCGAGTTGCCCAGCAGTGTTCCACTTGTGTTGGCGTTGTACCAATCAATGGAACCATTAACGGCCGTGGCTGATAGGGTAGATGGACTGCCAACGCAGCCTGGAACGATGGTCCCCATAACGGGCACTTCGCCTGATACAGTGGAAACAGTGCCAGTCATAGTGGCACTGCAACTACCAGTTGGGCTCTTTGCCAAGACGGTATAGCTACCCAAATCAGTGATGCCTTTAAAAGTTAATTCGGCACCCGTACCGACCAAAGGCACACCTACTAGGCTGCCATTTTTGTTGAGTTGATATGTGTAATTAATTTCTGAGCCAGCAAGGCTGAGAGTAGCCCCGAGTCCCTCGACACAAGTGTTGGATGAAGAAAATGTAAAAGTAACCGGCGTACTGCACATGGTGCTGTAAATTTTACCATCATTACTAATAGACGCATAAATGCCGTTACCGTAAGTCATGTTCAACAAACCAAACGACAAATTAGTCGGTTTGCCGGCCCAGCAGATGCCATTAGAAGAAGTAAGCACATCCCCTGGCGTTTCAGAGTATCCATCGGTAACGATAAACTCGCCGTTCAGGAAGTCTATAAAACTTAGAAAGTCGGTGGCACCCGTGTTTTGAGGAGTCCAGTTGATCCCATTGACTGAAGTAAGAGCCTTTCCATCCGAACGAACCGCTACAAATTTTCCATTCCCGAAGGTAACGTCCACACTGTGATTATCGGGAGAAGTTACGTCCCACAACTGCCAATTAATAAGGTCATTGGAAGCGATTACCACATTACCCAAGCCAGACGCTACCCAAGTATCATTGCCATAAGCCACCCCCCTATAGACCACATTGGAAATATTTTGGGAAATTGTTGTCCAGGTAATACCATTATCTGTGGATTTAGCTAATCCACCTCCTCCTACAACAACCCAGGTGCCATTAGCATAAGCGATATCATTCAAGCCAGATTGTAGAGGAACAGAGTGATTTGTCCAAGTCACTCCATCTGGAGACGTTTGAACGATTCCATTCAGTAAACGGCTACCGCCAACGGCGACAAACTGGCCATTAGCAAAGGTAACATTCTGAAAACCATTGAAATACGCAGAAACAGAAACGGCAGCGTGTGTTTGTTTGGTCCAGTTGACACCGTCTGTTGAAGTAAAAATATACCCTTTTGTACTTTCGTAAGCGTGGGCCATTACGGCAACAAACTTCCCATTGCCATAGGCCACCCCTCCACCGTCGAAATCATCCACAGTAGTGATATTCGAGACTTGCTCGTAAAAAGTTGAAGAGAAGGGGCTAGGAGGAGTGCACGGGTTCACCGTCATAACAATTTCGTTGCTTGTGGTAGGTGAAGTACAGGTAACGTTGCTTGTCATCACACAGGTGATCTTAGCCCCATTGGCTAAATCCGTATCGGTATAAGTGGCACTGTTGGTACCAACATTGTTGCCGTTCTTTTTCCACTGATAACTCGGGGCAGTACCACCGTTGGTGGGCGTAGCCGTGAAAGTGACGCTCGTGCCAGCAGTAATGCTTCCGCTTGGGTTGGCAGCGATGGAAACGGAAGGGGCGACACTGGGAGGTGTACAAGTGCTCACCGTCATGCTAATTTCGTTGCTTGTAGCCATAGCTGGTGAGGCACAAGTAGCGTTGCTTGTCATTGCACAAGTGATCTTAGCCCCATTGGCTAAATCCGTATCGGTATAAGTGGCACTGTTGGTACCTACATTGTTGCCATTCTTTTTCCACTGATAGCTCGGGGCAGTACCACCGTTGGTGGGCGTAGCTGTGAAAGTGACGCTCGTGCCAGCAGTAATGCTTCCGCTTGGATTGGCAGCGATGGAAACAGAAGAGGTGACAATCGGATTAAGGACTACGGTGATAGAAGCCCCCGCACATGCCTGTCCTGTTATTGGTAGCCAGCCATCTACAGGAGGAGTATTTGATGTACTCAAATTTTGAAAAACAGTCCTATCCGCAGATGTACTGAAGATATACCATCTATCAGTACCCCAATAAATGTCATTTCCATCTTCATCATAGATGTCAGGTTTACCGCCGTAGGTTTGCCCAATATCCCTGTAGGTACCACCTATGGTACCACAATCCGTAGTAACGGTATAGCAAGGCCCTGCGGCAATACACTCACCTTGACTCACTGTAACATCCAGTGGAGCGTTGTCAGCACCGCAGGATGTTACTCCATAAGAGAGCCATCCACTTGTTGGAGGAAAATCGCCCGATGATGAGGTATTGTAGGCAATGTCTTTACTATTGGAACGAATATACCACTTTTTGTCCGAATGAAAGTATATCCTGCCATTTCCCGTGCTGGAATAGAAACTGGCTCCACTTTTTACATATTGACCTGATTCTATGCTTGTACAAGCGCTGGCAACCTGGATGCAGGTTTGGGCCATTGTCCCAGTAACGAATAAAAGCCCAAACAAGAGCAGCAGTACAAAACTACCGCGAGGAATTAAGGAGGATAGATTTGGTAGCGAACCATTTCTACACCTCCAAAGTGTTTGATAGATGTTTTTGTTCATTGGTTTAATAAAAAATGAGTTGGGTAAAATGAATCGAAATAGATGCCTTTTTCCTAAGGTGTTTACTTTTGTAAGAAGCCAGACAGTCATAGGAAGATTTCAAAAGTAAAAAGGCTGGCTAGTAGAAAGGAGGCCGATTTTGTGAACTTCACGAAACGGGGTTATTACTTCTTAAACACCGTTTTCCAGTACACAAAAACTCTACTTCAACCGTTGAAACCGACAAATCGGTTATGACAACAATTTAGGTTCATTAGTGACATATAAGTTCTGATTTAACTCAAAAAACAAGGGTCGCTGAAACTTATCAGCGACCCTTCATCAATGTTTCTAACATCTTCTACTGTTCACCCATTAAAGCTTCACAACTTTTAAAGTACTTTGGAAAGCTTCTGATTTCACCCGCAAGAAATATATTCCCGTTGGCAACTCACTCACCCCAAACTCCTCTTGGTGCGTGTTCGTCTCAGGTCTAAAATGGCGGCTCAACACCTCACGACCCACTGCATCAGTCAACGAAGTCTGCACCATTTGCCCCTTGCTATCTTGAACTTTCAAACGAAGAATGTTGGTGACGGGGTTGGGGAGAACAGTGGCAAAGACACCCTTATCGGTTAGCTGTTTTCCGTTATCCGACCCTTGCCCTTTGCCTTTTGCCTCTTGCCCATTTGCCATTTCTCTCGCTGCACCCACGCCTACCCCATCTTTCGACTGGATTCTGAACCAATATTCTTGGTACGCCAACACGTTGCCCTGAGGCTTCCGCGTTGAGGGATAAATACTCCCCCAACCCTTCATGTCCCAATAGCGAATACTCAACTTGTACAAGCCTTTTGGTAAACCAGCGTCATAAACGTTGCCGCCTGAACCATTATCTTCATAAAATCCATACGCAGGATGGTTTTGCGCATATAACTCCGTCCAACCCTCGCGATTGGCATACATAAAGTACGGCGCATTGTTCTCGTGCGTGTTGAAGGAGCGAATCACTCCCATCTCAGGCGTGGCCAACATATCAAACGTCAACGAACCCGTCGTCCCCAATCCACACGCATCCGCATGAATCGTCCAATAACGTGGTGCCATTTTATTCACATTCTCAACGTAGTACAACGTCGGAGACTGCTGCGTGCTTTGATCTAACTCTGGGCCGCCATCAGCCGTGATAAACTGACTACTCCACGCCGCGCGGTCGTTGCTCTTTATCCCCGATTTACTCTCCCCAATATTAATCAAACTCACCACAAATGCCTGCCAATAAACCTCTTTACGATTACTCTCCGCACTCTGGCAACCGCCCTCAAAGACGCACTTCGCCCAGTAACTCTGCTTCGTGATATTGCTAAATGCCACCTCAAAACTTGGTGTGCTTACCCCTGTGTTCCAGCTTGTTGTACTTCCTACTGGGCAGTTGGCCAACACCGTCACCGTTGTTCCTGTACACACCACATCTTGCGATACTGTCACTATCGGCGCTACATTAACAGGTGTTACCGTAAACGTCACTACATTACTCTTTTCACTCACACAGCCGTTTTCCGTCTGGCAACGAGCATAGTAAGACGTCGTCTCACTTGGAACCGTCGAGGGAAGACTCGATAATGCAACGTTCGTGGTGGCATTGTACCAAACCGTCCGCAAGCTCCCGCACGATGATTGCCCACTAAAAATTGAAGCGGGGGTACAGCTTGTTGTTGGCGATAATGATACAGTAGGCGCAGCTGGAATACCTACCAATTTTAACCGCATCACTCCCGATTCACTCTCCACACACGATGACGTACCGTCCGATTTACGGCAGCGTACGCGGTAGTTATGAAACTGATTGTCAACCAATCCCAAGGGAGCGCCCGCGCTGTATTCGCCACCATCGACTGAATAAAAGGTTACTTCCCCTGAACCACAATTGGCCGTAAAAGTAATGGGACTGTTGGTCAGACTACACACTTCTTTGGTTTCCCCCGCTGCTACTGTCACCCCATCCACCAATAGCGATACATTCTGAGGAACCGAAGCACGGTAATTAATCGTCAACTCAATCGGTGACGTATAAGTCACGGGACAACTCACATCACAGGCCGCTTGGTAGCGGTGCGGTTGGTTATTGGATAATTGAGAAACTGGGGCTGTCGCTGACCATTCGCTCCATGAACCACCTCCCACTTGTACTCGCCAAACTGGATTTCCCACTACACATAAACCCGAAACTGTAAACTGCAAACCGTTCACTGGATTCGCATCTGTATCGCAAAAAACTTGTGTATTACCTTCGTTTAACGTTTGTTGTAACGTATTCAGTACAATTGTGGGTTTGCCCTGTATTGTCACTACTGCACTACCTGTTTGAGTTTGATTACAAGCATTCGGCGAACCCTCTTTTACACTAACTAAACTATATTCTAACGTCCCTACCGCCGTCGTAAGTACGTCTATACTTGCTACATTAGTACCGTTCTCAGTAGTTATCTGAAATTCATTTCCTCCATTTAACTTGTAAGTAAAAGTATATGGAGCCGTACCTGATGCTCCTATAAAAGTAATTGTGTGGGAGAGACTTCCCTTACAAACCGTAGCGTCCCCTGTAATTGTTGCCGTGGGGAGCGGCTTCACCGTCACACTACTTGTCGTAACACTACAGCCCATAGCTGTTTCTGTAAAAGTAAATGCCACACTTCCTGCCGATACACCCGTTACTACTCCCGCATTACTCACAGTCGCTTTGCTGTTGTCGCTACTCACCCAAGTACCTCCATTGGTAGGACTCAATGTAATTGTACTACCTGCGCATACAGTTTCAGTGGGTGTACTTACAATAGGTAAGGAATTTACCATGACACTACTTGTCGTAGCACTACAGCCCGTAGCTGTTTCTGTGAAGGTAAATGTCACACTTCCTGCCGATATACCCGTCACTACTCCCGCATTACTCACAGTCGCTTTGCTGTTGTCGCTACTCACCCAAGCACCTCCACTGGTAGGACTCAATGTAATTGTACTGCCAACGCATATACTTGTGATGGATGCGCTGACAGTAGGTGGTGGATAGTTAGACACCACAACTGGATTATTTTCATAAGTAGCTTCGCAAGATTTATTATCTTGTAAACGTACTTTGAGGGTATAATTTCCAGCTGCTAAACCCTCAAATGTAGCACTGCTTTGCCAACTAGCCCAATCGTTTATAGTATATTCTAAACCCTCTGCCACTGTAGTATTTACAATGATAATACCCGTTGGACTATCACATTTTGATTTTACAACGGTTGGGGCGGTAAATTTTGGTGGGTCGCATTGAGAATTACCAATTGTAATAGATGCCGAATGCAGCTGTCCCGCTTCTATTGTCTCAACGTCATAAACTTTAATCGTCCAATCACCGTTTCGGGTAGCCCCCACCAAAGATGCTAAAGTACCTACGGGCTTCGTATTACACGAAGATGGTAAAAACGTACCGCCAGGAATAGTAATATTATTCTGGCTAGGAAGTTGATTGGTAGCATTTTGGCTGATTGTAATGACATTTGCACTTACAAAATCGGAATTACTGTAACATTGAGTTCCAATCGTATTTACAATGGTAATTTCTGAACCACCTGGAGGAATGATGCCAATTTTAATATCCCCCGCCCATTTATGCCTAATGGCGAAACTTACTTGCACCTCATTGGCATCAGCAACCGTTCCAGAAAGCCCTGACACAGTAATTGTCTTGGAAATAACTCCTCCATCAGGAATACCAGCAGGAAGGCCAGTGGCGGAAAATGTCTGTGCAATTAAAATAGACGTACCACAGAACCAAAAGAAGCATGAAAAAATAGCACATTTTAAATAAAACCATTTTCCCCTAAAAAACAAAGGTGTTTTCAAAAAACGGGAATGAGTAAAATTACGCATAGAACAAACAAATTTATTTTTGACCAATAACACATTAAAATTATTTTATATACTTCATTAAAAAGAATTCAATACACATATTTTTATAAAACTATTTTTTATTATTTTTTGCATTATATAAATTTCATTGTTGATAAATATTTAATATCATCACAATAAATCCGAATTAAAAACAATATTTTCACCAAGCACATGGATATTTTTATCAAAATTGTGTTTTGTATATTTCAAAATAAAGAAAAAAATAAATAATCCTTGAATAGCAACTTTTTTTACACAAAACTTATCATTAAATTCATTAAATGCCCAATTATTACTAAACTTTAATTCTCAAAATAAGGGCCGCTGAAACTTATCAGCGACCCTTCATCACTGTTTCTAACATCTTCTACTGTTCACCCATTAAAGCTTCACAACTTTTAAAGTACTTTGGAAAGCTTCTGATTTCACCCGCAAGAAATATATTCCCGTTGGCAACTCACTCACCCCAAACTCCTCTTGGTGCGTGTTCGTCTCAGGTCTAAAATGGCGGCTCAACACCTCACGACCCACTGCATCAGTCAACGAAGTCTGCACCATTTGCCCCTTGCTATCTTGAACTTTCAAACGAAGAATGTTGGTGACGGGATTGGGGAGGACAGTGGCAAAGACACCGTTATCGGTTAGCTGTTTTCCGTTATCCGACCCTTGCACTTTGCCTTTTGCCTCTTGCCCATTTGCCATTTCTCTCGCTGCACCCACGCCTACCCCATCTTTCGACTGGATTCTGAACCAATATTCTTGGTACGCCAACACGTTGCCCTGAGGCTTCCGCGTTGAAGGATAAATACTCCCCCAACCCTTCATGTCCCAATAGCGAATACTCAATTTGTACAAGCCTTTTGGTAAACCAGCGTCATAAACGTTGCCGCCTGAACCGTTGTCCTCATAAAATCCATACGCAGGATGGTTTTGCGCATATAACTCCGTCCAACCCTCGCGATTGGCATACATAAAGTACGGCGCATTGTTCTCGTGCGTGTTGAAGGAGCGAATCACTCCCATCTCGGGCGTAGCCAACATGTCAAACGTCAACGAACCATTCGTACCTAAGGCACACGCATCCGCATGAATCGTCCAATAACGTGGTGCCATTTTATTCACATTCTCAACGTAGTACAACGTCGGAGACTGCTGCGTGCTTTGATCTAACTCAGGGCCGCCATCAGCCGTGATAAACTGACTACTCCACGCCGCGCGGTCGTTGCTCTTTATCCCCGATTTACTCTCCCCAATATTAATCAAACTCACCACAAATGCCTGCCAATAAACCTCTTTACGATTACTCTCCGCACTCTGGCAACCGCCCTCAAAGACGCACTTCGCCCAGTAACTCTGCTTCGTTACGTTGCTAAATGCCACCTCAAAACTTGGTGTGCTTACCCCTGTGTTCCAGCTTGTTGTACTTCCTACTGGGCAGTTGGCCGACACCGTCACCGTTGTTCCTGTACACACCACATCTTGCGATACTGTCACTATCGGCGCTACATTAACAGGTGTTACCGTAAACGTCACTACATTACTCTTTTCACTCACACAGCCGTTTTCCGTCTGGCAACGAGCATAGTACGAACTCGTTTCACTTGGAACCGTCGAGGGAAGACTCGATAATGCGACGTTCGTGGTGGCATTATACCAAACCGTCCGTAAACTCCCGCACGATGATTGCCCACTAAAAATTGAAGCGGGGTTACAACTTGTTGTTGGCGATAATGATACAGTAGGCGCAGCTGGAATACCTACCAATTTTAACCGCATCACTCCCGATTCACTCTCCACACACGATGACGTACCGTCCGATTTACGGCAGCGTACGCGGTAGTTATGAAACTGACTGTCCACCAATCCCAAGGGAACACCTGCGCTGTATTCCCCACCATCGACCGAGTAAAGAAGCAATTCTCCTGCACCACAATTGGCCGTAAAAGCCATCGGACTGTTGGTCAGGCTGCACACTTCTTTGGTCTCACCCGCTGCCACTGTCACCCCGTCCACCAACATCGATACATTCTGAGGAACCGAAGCACGGTAATTAATCGTCAATTCAATCGGTGACGTATAAGTCACGGGACAACTCGCATCACAGGCCGCTTGGTAGCGGTGCGGTTGGTTATTGGAGGATTGAGAAACTGGGGCTGTCGCCGACCAGTCGCTCCATGAACCACCTCCCACTTGTACTCGCCAAACTGGATTTCCCACTACACATAAACCCGAAACTGTAAACTGCAAACCGTTAACAGGATTCGCATCTGTGTCGCAGAAAACTTGTGTATTGCCTTCGTTCAACGTCTGTTGTAACGTATTCAGTACGATTGTAGGTTTCGTCTGCACTTTCACTTCGGCGCTACCTGTCATGGCTTGCGTACACGTCACCGTACTGGGCTGCGCTGCTGCACCCACACCAATCCGCGCTGGGGCGGCACCGCCTGTTTTCGTAGCTTCTACCGTGTAGGTACCTCCAGACTGAACGCCAAATGAAATCGCTGACCCTGTCCCTGCTACTACACTGCCTACATTGACACCGCCTTTCTTCAGTTGGTAACTTACCCCAGTTTCCGAACCGCTCAAGCCTACAACTACCCCTGAACCGCCTTGGCAGAAACTACCTCCACCTGTGACATTATAGGCCACAGGCTGCGCTACTACGCTCACGACTACATTACCACTCATCGTCGCGACACAATTCCCCGTCGTGTTCGTTGCTTCTACGGTATAAGTTCCCGCTTCTGTCTGATTTCCAAACGAGATAGCACTACCAGTGCCTGCTACCACACTGCCAATATTGCTACCACCTTTCTTGAGCTGATAGTTCACGCCCGCTTGCGAACTCGCCAAACCTACCACCGAACCGCCACTGCCCGAACAATAAGGGCCACCGCCTGTTACATTGTAGGAAGTGGGGGGGACGCAAGGTGGGGCGCATTCTCCCGCAGTGAAGTTCGGAACGGCGCAAAATTTATTATTTGATACCCACCCAGTTAAAGGGGGCGTATTGGAAGTCGATGGATTTGAGTAGATGTACGGATGAGCTTCAAGGTTATTGGTAGTTCTGTTTATATTCCATTGTAGCGTACCCGTTGCTGGAATACCCTTTGAATATTCCAACACCATGGCATCTCCCCCTCCCAGGTCTAACACCAACTTTGGTTTACCGTTGGTCATTCCTGTTTGTACATAAGTACCATTCAGTACCCCACAGGCATCGCTGACGCATATTTTTATGGGATTGGCAATGGTCACACTCATTTCTATCTCATTGCTGGTAGCAGTTGCCGACGCAGTGCAAGTCTCACCGCTGGTCATCACACAGGTAATCTTATCTCCATTGACCAAAGCCGCATCGGTATAAGTAGCACTATTTGTGCCTACGTCGTTTCCGTTTTTCTTCCATTGATAACTTGGTGTGGTGCCGCCATTGGCAGGCGTAGCGGTAAAAGTCACACTTGTACCAGCCGTGATACTGCCGCTTGGATTGGCCCCAATGTTCACCGAAGGTGTAGCCAGATTTCGAAGTGGGCCGCATCCTCCGCTCAGGATAGGTGTGCCACTACAACCTACATTGGCATCCGTTACCCAGCCTGTACAAGGCAAGTTAGAAACAGAACCTGTGCTATTGGTAGCAACCGGCCATCCTTCGGAATCGTACAATTCCCACAAGCTACCTGTCCAACGAATGAGGTTACGATCTTGCAAAATCCACTTGGGAGCACCGTTTTCTTTGCCCGCAGGAACGTAAGTACCATTGTAATCACCGCAAGACAAACCCGAAATCACAATGTTGGTGGGCGTTTTAGCACAGGGGTCTTCAATCGAAACTACAATTTCGTTGCTCGTCTTGGTCGCTCCGCAAAAGTCATTGTTGGTAACTTCAAAGGTGATTTTATCGCCATTTTCAAAGTTGGCCGACGTATAGGTCGAACTCCACGCTTGGGGGATATTCGTTCCGTTTTTCTTCCACTGATAGTGAGGTTCACCGCCTTGGTTGCCGATGGTAGCCGTAAAGGTGAGGCTTGTGCCCGGCAGTACTGTACCCGTTGGACTGACCGAAATAGAAGCTGTGGGCATGACGATAGGAGCAATGACGACGTTGGTAGTGATCACCTCCAAACAACCGTCATTGTCAACGGTGTAAGTAACGGTGTAGCTGCCGGCGGTACTTTTGCTTGGGTCTATTTTTCCCGTTTGAGCATCAATCGTAAGTCCCGTTGTAGAGCTGTAGCTTCCGCCGCTGGCGCCTGTGAGGGTCACAGTGCCTTCCGTAACGGTTGAACAAAAAGGAGACCCCGCATAGGAAATCGTAGTAGTTGGAGTAGGGCAAGGTGGGCATTCGCCGCTGGAAACGGTAATAGATGAATGGCAGTTAGCGCCATCTGTGGTAAACGGCACCCAGCCCGTAGTGGGTGGAGCGGTGTTCGTTGAACTGTTATAAAACAGCGATACATTCATTGAATTTCGGATGTACCAGCCTTCGGGGTGATTGGGGTCTCCTGCCCCCCAATAATAAAGGCGGTTTTGGTCATCGTCTTTCAAATCGGGGCGTTCGTTCGATATACCGGTTTGGGTGTATGTGCCCGCAGTAGTGCCACAACCAGACTTTACACACATAACAATAGGATTGGCAACTTGCAAGTTGGTACTGAGCGTAAAATTAATTGTACTTAAATCACACGAACCTCCAGTACTAGCCTGCCAGCATGAAGTAGGCACAGTTTTAGTCGTTGTTACGTTAGATAACTGACCGTTTACTCCCCCACCGATTTTCCATCTTAAACTTGACTTATCGAACTTTAATTCTTCCCCATCAGACCTTTTATAAACAGGCCGCTCATCAACAATACCAGATAAGTAATAAGTACCATTAAAGTGGGAGAGGCAACCGGTATTGACCAAAACGGAGGCAGCAAAAGTATTAGCAGGTTGAATGTATTCCCCATAAGCCACTTTGATATTGCCGCCAACGCAGCCACTATTTACTACTGTCCAGTCGCACGTGGGGGGCGCATCGGCAGTGGAGGCTGCCTTGTAAGCAATACCCATCGAACCACTCACCACCCACTGGGCATTGGGGGCATCGTAGTAAAGTTCATTGTTGTCGGAATCAACAAATTTTTTCTTGCCATTTAGCGTCCCCTTTTCAACGTAATTACCTGCCAAATTGCCACAGTCGGTATAAACAGCATACCGTTCTAAAATCGTAAGACTTACCGTTGTGCCGTCACTGTTGTTAAAGGCAACGGTGAAATCTCCCGTCGCAGTGGCCTGAAAATGCTGAACCTGTGAATATAAATATTGTTGTGGGCCAACTTTTTGGCATGTTCTAATCGTTGGCGCACTACATTCATCTCCTCCACTTATCCAGAAAACGGGTGAGTTGGCGGCTGTACAGATTTGCGTGAAAGAGGCAGGCATAATTGGTGTACGAAACGCCGCTACATTTGGAGTAATACAGACACTATTTTGGTTTGCATTTTTCTGAATGCCATAGCTGTAAATGGTTTCGTCCTTATAAAAAACATTGTTGTTTGTGCCGTCTTTATGATAAAATTTGTAGGCGGGGTAGCCAAACCCCGTAAAATCATTGACAGGAACAATAACTTCAGTAGTAGTAACGGGGCAATTGGTCTGCGCCTCAGCAGTGCTAAGGCAGCTCGAAAGCCCGATAATAAACCAAAACGCAACCCACAAAAACGACTTCAAATGTTTTTGGGATAAATGATTCAGTGAATGGATAATTGAGCTCATGATCGGTAAATGAAACTTAGAGTGATGATTTTTCGCAGAAGATATGTAGTTTTGTAAGAGACCAAGCACACTTATGGATGTACCAAAAGTAGAGTGGCTCGGTGGGACAAAATAGCCCAAAATGGCATAATTCATGAACAGTGCTTTTTACTACTTGAACCTGCCTTTTTGGTACATTAAATCATAAATCCAACCATTGGAATCAACCCTAGCTCGTGAAAATCAATACCCTCATCATTGACGACAATCCCAATTGGCGCCTGACTTTAAGTAAGTTTGTGGAAATGAACCCCGTTTTGAAGTTGGTAGCCGTTTGTGAATCTGCTTTTGAAGCGTACGCCAAACTCACTGAAAATGAGGTTGACTTACTCATTTGTGACATTGAAATGCCCGATATTTCGGGAATAGGCTTAGCCAAAAGCCTGCCCAACGGCCCTTTGATTATTTTTGTGACGTCTCACCAAGAATATGCCTTAGACTGTTACGAAGTTTCACCCGTTGATTTTCTGCTCAAACCCCTCAACTTCGAGCGCTTCCTGCAAAGCATCGAAAAGGTACGTAAACGCCTCCTCAGCCAACCCGAAGACATATCACTGAGCCCCTATTTTTTCGTAAAAGATGGGCATAATTACGAGCAAGTTCTCTACCACAATGTGCTCTATATGAAAGCACAAGAGCACTTTTTGCACATTGTCACCCCCAACCACACCTATACTCCAATGCTTTCGATTTCAAAAATGGAAGAGCAACTCAAAGGAGATGTCTTTTTGAGGGTACATCGGTCGTACTTGGTGCATCGGTTGGCCATTGCTACCATTACCAAAGACGATGTCATTTTGAGCAACGGCGAGAAAATTCCGATTGGAGATCAGTATCGCGCCAAAATCAATCGCCAACACATTGGGGGCAACCTCATTAACCGAAATGGCTAAGTAATCACCAAGCACCACCTATTTTTTGCTTTTATTCTCTAAATACCCTATCAATGAAGTGTATTTACCTACTCCTGTGTTTTGAATTTACCCTCCAGATTGCGCTTAAAGCCCAAAATAAATCAAGTTTTGACAGCCTGAAAACGGCCTTTTCAAAAGCAACTTCCGATACGGCAAAGTTGCGTATTCTATTTGCGGATAGACCCATGAAATACATGAGTAATTCTGATGGACTGCTGACGCTTTACCAAGAGGGATACATGCTGGCGAAACGGAAAAATGACAAAGTTGCTCGATTCAGAGCGATACACTACACGGCGTTGACATATATGTATGGTAAATTAAACGAGGAACTAGCCTACAAATGGCTTCAAAAAGCATTGGTAGAAGCAACCGCCGCAAAAAATAATCTATTTATTGGGACAGTCTATTACGCCATGGGAATTATACATGATCATCAAGGAAACCGAGACGAAATGTATAAAGCTTTCTTTAAGTCGGCCGACTATATTGAAAAAGCTCCCGACCCCGTTGTTGGCCCGTTTAATGCGCTTTCTGTAACCTTAGAAAATGATAAAAGGTGGGAAGAACAACTCTCCATCAACAAAAGAATGGTGGCTTTGATGGAACGAACCAAGGCCCCCCTAACCCAACTGGTGATTGCTTATGATGCGTTGGTTAATGCGTTAAGGCACTTCCCTAACCGAAAACAAGAGTTCGCTTATTACCGTAACAAAACCCTGGCAACGATAGACAGCGTACCCATGTCGGCTATTACACCCGATGTTCTGTTAATTATTGCTTCTGTTTGCCATAAGTACAATCGTTCTGATTTAGCTATAAACTATGCACAACAAATACTTAATTGGGGTGACAAAAACGGGGATCTCGCTTCTAAATGCCTTGCAAATAGTTTTTTATCGGAGGTGTATGAAGAACAAAAAAATTATCAACTTGCACTTAAATATTCAAGACAATTTCACATTTTAGATACCCAACATATTGAAAGCCGTTTAAAAGACGACGCAGGCAAAAAGATCATTAAAGCCCAAGCCGACTATGAAATTGCCCTTAAACAAAATGAGGTAGAAAGGCAACAACTATACACATATTTGTCGATTGCTGTAGCTGTATTAGTGATTATGCTGAGTATTGCCATTTATTATATTTATCGCCGTGAGCAGGCTCGAAAAGCTGAATTTCAACAGCTCAACGCCACCAAAGACAAACTCTTCGCCATCCTCTCGCACGACCTGCGCTCGCCCGTGGGCGTCCTCGAAAACAACGTCATGCTCACCAACTGGGGTGCACTGACCCAAGAGGAATTTGTTGAAGCTACCCAAAGTTTGGGACAAGAAATTAGGCAAGTAAGAACCATGCTCGACAACGTACTGCATTGGTCTATTTCGCAACTTGGGGGCATGAAACCAAACCCAAAAACAACTTATGTCTTGCCCATCATTGAGGCTGAAACCAAACTATTATACGCCAGTGCCGAAGCCAAAAGGATAAAAATAACCAGTCTCATTTCGCCCCAAGCGCAGTTGGTGATTGATTCAAACCATTTGGCCATCATCATCAGAAATTTGCTGCAAAATGCCATCAAATTTACCCCTGCTCAAGGAGAAATCAGCATAAAAAGCGCCGAAAAAGGAAAGCAATTCCAGCTCGAAATCAAAGACACTGGGATGGGAATCTCCCAAGAACGAGTGCGTAAGTTGTTTACAATTGACGAAAACTCTTCTCAGCAAGGTACTTCCCAAGAAAAGGGGACGGGACTAGGATTGGTCTTGGTGAAAGAATTAGTAGAGGCCAATAAGGGAACCATTGAAATCGAAAGTGAGCTAGGTGAAGGGACTACATTTTCCATCACTTTTCAGCAATCCTAAAAAGCAAAAAATGAATTAATTGAGAAATTATAAACAACTCACCATGTCCCGAATTTTAGTCTTTCTTGGGGTCATTTTGTGTGCGCTTTCATCCACCCAAGCACAACAAAAAGCTGCCGCAAGCAAAATAGATAGTTTAGCCAAGCATTTTTATTCTGCCAAAACGAATGCCTCAAAAATTCAGGTAATGCTCAACGCGCCCAAACGAATTGATGCGTATTTTGAAAAACCTGACCCTATTATAGACCTCTACCAAAAAGCACTTAAAATAGCAAAAAGTAGGGATGACAAAAAAAGCATCATCTCTTTTTTGATAGAGATAGCCCATCTTAAGATGTACACTGTTTTGGATGAGCCACAAGCATTCAGCCTATATTCGCAAGCTTTAAAATATGCTGAAGAAACAAATGACTTCGCCCTCTGCGCCCAAATATGCAAAGAAATGGCGACCATTAGCGAACATCAAAACTTCAAGGCTGAAATGTATAAATATTTGTTGAAGTCTGTCGAATATACCGAAAAATCGCCAATTGCTTTTTTGAACGCTTATAAGTGGCTGAAATACATGTACTTAGAAGACAACCGAATAGATGATGCCCTAAAAATCAGCAATCAGTGTATAAAGCATGTCAATGAGCGCTCAGCCTCAGTAGAACAGAAAGCATTGGCTTATGGATATTTGTATGAAGTCTTGAAGAAAATACCTAGCAAAAAAGAAGAAGCCAAGACGTGCCGGAAGCGAACCGTGGCATTCCTAAAGAATGTAAAAGAGGAGAGTGCATATGATCATTTAGAGGATATAGCTACGGTTTGTTATGAGGTGGAGCAATATGAATTAGCTATTGAATTTGCAAGCCGTATTTTTAGCCGATCAAGCGTTAATAAGCACATTGTGCTCAATAAAATGCTTTGTTATAAGATAATTGCTGATTCGTACGAGCGGCTCGGGCAGTACCAAAAAAGTTTAGAGAATTACAAAAAATATTCGGAGCTATATGTAAATTTTTTAAAATCTACGGTAAGTTTAGAGTCAGGCAGAAAAGTAATTCGAGCCGAAGGCGAACGTAACCTGCTGATGAAGCAAAACGAGGTAGAAAAAGAGCGATTTTATCGAAATTTGAGTTTTGCCATTGCGGCTTTTGTACTTCTTTTGGGAGGAGTTGTATTAGCTTTTTATAAACGTGAACAAAGACAAAAAAGGGAGTTAACCCAACTCAACGCCACCAAAGACAAACTCTTCGCCATCCTCTCGCACGACCTGCGCTCGCCCGTGGGCGTCCTCGAAAACAACGTCATGCTCACCCATTGGGGAGCACTGACCCAAGAGGAATTTGTTGAAGCTACCCAAAGTTTGGGACAAGAAATTAGACAAGTAAGAACCATGCTCGACAACGTACTGCATTGGTCTATTTCGCAACTTGGGGGCATGAAACCAAACCCAAAAACAACTTATGTCTTGCCCATCATTGAGGCTGAAACCAAACTATTATACGCCAGTGCCGAAGCCAAAAGGATAAAAATAACCAGTCTCATTGCGCCTCAAGCGCAGTTGGTGATTGATTCAAACCATTTGGCCATCATCATCAGAAATTTGCTGCAAAATGCCATCAAATTTACCCCTGCTCAAGGAGAAATCAGCATAAAAAGTACCGAAAAAGGAAAGCAATTCCAGCTCGAAATCAAAGACACTGGGATGGGAATCTCCCAAGAAAGAGTGCGTAAGTTGTTTACCATTAACGAAAAATCTTCTCAGCAAGGTACTTCCCAAGAAAAGGGGACGGGGCTAGGATTGGTCTTGGTGAAAGAATTAGTAGAGGCCAATAAGGGAACCATAGAAATCGAAAGTGAGCTAGGTAAAGGGACTACATTTTTCATCACGTTTCAGCAATCTTAAAAAGTAAAATTTGCTAACTAACCGACCTTCCCCGCAAGTGAATTTTTATAGATTAATCAAGAAATTATAACAACTCACCATGTCCCGAATTTTCGTCCTACTTGGGATCATTTTGTGTGCGCTTTCATCTGCCCAGGCACAACAAAAAGCTACCGTAAGCAAAATAGATAGTTTGGCTAAACTCTTCGATACCGCCCAAAGCAATGTCAAAAAAATTCAGGTAATGCTCGAAGCTCCTAAACGAGTTGATACCTATTTTGAAAAACCTGCCCCTATCCTAAATCTCTATAAAAAAGCCCTCATACTTGCCGAAAGCATCGGCGATAAGAAAAGCACTATATCACTTTTAATAGAGATTGCTTATTTTGAGATGTATATCACGTTTGATGAGCCCAAAGCCTTCCAACTATATTCCCAAGCTTTAACTTATGCCGAAGAAGAGAAAGATTATGCCTCCTGTGCTAAAATAGGTTTTGAATTAGCAGCCATCAACGAGCATCAAAACCTTAGGAATGAAATGTATAAGTACTTTTCAAAAGCAATAGAATTCAATCAAAAATCGCAGGTTTTATATCTTAGGCCCTACCGTTGGGCTTATGCGATGTATTTGGAGGATAATCGAATCAATGAGGCCCTCGAAGTGGGTAGGCAGGCCGTCCGTTACGTGGATGAGCGTTCAGCTCCAGCTGAGTTTAAGGCATTGGCCTACGGATATTACTACGCTGTATTAAAGCGAATGCCTAACAAACAACAAGAAGCCGCTATTTATAAGAATAGGATTGTGGAGCTATTAAGGCAATTTAAAACTCTTTCGGAAACAAATCAATCAGACGATATTGCCACTGTTTGTTATGAAGTTGAGCAATATAAATTAGCCATTTTCTTTGCCAATCAATTGTTTACAAAAACAGATATGGATAGTCAGCTTGAGGCTTCCAAGGTACATTGTTACGAAATGCTTTCGGCTTCTTACGAACGCTTGGGAGACTACCAGAAAAGTTTAGAACTCTACAAAGAATACTCGACTGCTTATGTAAAGGTGCTTAAAAATATGCTCACTTTAGAATCAGGTAGGAAGGTCATTCGAAGCGAAGGTGAACGTAACCTACTTATGAAACAAAAAGAGGTAGAAAAAGAGCGGTTTTATAAAAATTTAAGTTTTGCCATTGCAGCCTTTATTCTGATTTTAGGAGGTATTGTTTTCTTATTTTATCGAAGAGAACAAAAAACAAAACAAGAATTAACCCAGCTCAACGCCACCAAAGACAAGCTCTTCGCCATTCTCTCGCACGACCTGCGCTCGCCCGTAGGAGCCCTCGAAAACAACGTCATGCTCACCAATTGGGGTGCGCTGACTCAAGATGAATTTGTTGAAACTACCCAAAATTTGGGGCAAGAAATCAGGCAGGTAAGAACCATGCTCGATAACGTACTGCATTGGTCGATTTCGCAGCTTGGGGGAATGAAACCAAATCCCAAACGCTTGTCGCTAAATGAAGCCATTCAAGAACAACTAACGCTCCTACAACCTGCTGCCGATGCAAAAAACATTACCCTTCGGCTCCAAATAAAGGAATCGGTGTTTGTCAACGCCGATAAAAATCACGTTGCCATTATCTTCCGAAATCTCTTGCAAAATGCCATAAAATTTACGCGCTCGGCGGGTACTATCGACTTACTTCACCACGAAGACAACGCCTTTCATTACATTCAGGTCAAGGATACGGGCATTGGGATGTCGCCGCAGCAACTCGCGCAGCTTTTTCAATTGGGAGAACAAAACTCACGCCAAGGTACTGCCGCTGAAAAAGGGACAGGACTGGGTCTTGTGTTGGTGAAAGAATTGGTAGAAGCCAATGGGGGCAGCATTGATGTCACTAGCCACCCCGACGAAGGAACAAGCTTTTCTCTCCGTTTTCCAAAATAACGACATACGCTCCTACCCTTGCGGTGCAGGCTTTGGGCCTTTTGAGCCTTTGGGAGGGCCGCCTCTTCGGAATGGGCGTTTGTTATTTTTAGGCTTTTTGTTGGACGCCGCAGGCTTATACTCTGGCCCGTCGCCAAGGCTCGCTGGCAGCACTACCTTTGGCAGTTCTTTGCCAATAAGCCGCTCAATGGCCCCGAGTTTTCTTTGGTCTTTTTCGTTGATAAACGTCACGGCCGTGCCCGTCGTGGCCGCGCGGGCGGTGCGTCCGATTCGGTGAATGTAATCTTCGGGGTCGTGGGGAGCGTCAAAGTTTACCACCAAATCAATCCCTTCTACGTCAATCCCACGTGACAAAATATCCGTTCCAATTAGAATAGGCAAAGCCCTGCTTTTAAACTCTCGCAAAATCTCTTCTCGTTCTTTTTGCTCAAGATCGGAGTGAAACGCTTTGGCCTTTACTTTGGCTTTTCGGAGCTCTTCGTTAAGTTTTTTTACGTTTTCCTTCGTGGAAGCAAAAATGATGATGCTTTCGTAGCTGCCCTCCTTCAAAATATGTTTTAGCAACGGTATTTTTTGGGCGTCATAGGCCAAATAGATTTGTTGCAAAATTCCCTCGGCAGGTTTGGCAACGGCAATGCTGATTTGCTCTGGATTCCGCAAAATCGTCTTGGCCAGCGTTCTTATTTTTGGCGGCATGGTTGCCGAAAACAAAAGCGTTTGGCGTTGTGAGGGCAAATAGCTGATAATCTTGATGATGTCATCATAGAAACCCATGTCTAGCATACGGTCGGCTTCGTCCAAAATCAAGTGTTGCAGGTGTTTAAAGTTGATTTCGCCCATTTGTAAAAGCGCAATCAAACGCCCTGGCGTAGCAATGATTACATTGCCACCGTCGGCCAAAGCGCGGCGTTGTTGGCTCCATGCCGCGCCATCACCACCGCCATAAATGGCAATGGAGCTTACGCCCGTAAAATAGCCCAAGCCTTCGATTTGTTGGTCAATTTGGATGGCTAACTCGCGGGTTGGCGCTAAAACAAGGGTATTGAGGTGCCGAATTTCGTCGGGGGCAATGATAATTTTATTCAGAATTGGCAGCAAATAAGCCGCTGTCTTACCCGTTCCCGTTTGAGCGCAGGCAATGAGGTCTTTATTGTCAAGAATAACGGGAATTGCTTGGGCTTGGATGGGGGTAGGTTCGTCAAAACCCATGGCATTTAGACCATCCAAAAGCTCATATTCAAAGTCAAAATCGTCGAAAGTCAATGGTGATGTGATTAAAGGTGAAAATACAAAAATAGATTTTTTAGCACAATAATCTACTTATCTCCTCTCTTTTACCACAATAAGCTACCCTCTCCTACTCCTTCCCGCCTCTCACCATGAGCCAAACGGCCAATGAAAGTTCGCCCAAGGCCATTGGAGCGCTTAAAATCGCTTCGATTTGCCCCCGATAAACTTCAAAATTTGCGATGACCTGTTGGGCTGTATGAATACCTACATAACAAACTCCCGCAAAAACGACCAGAAGGCCCAGCCATTTTGGGATTTTAGGCGACTTTAAAATCAAATACCCCAACACCAACAAGTGAACGCCAAACAAAATTAGCCCCAACGACCAAGCCCGCAAGAAATCTTCTAAATGCGCCATGACCTCTGCTGCGTTTTGCATTTTGGTAGCATCTAACAAAGGGAGCAACGGCAGTAGCGCCGCACCGAGCATAAGCGCATAGACCCAGCGAAGCACCGCCGCCAGCATCGACAAGTGTGAGTGGGTACGGTA
Source organism: Runella sp. SP2 (assembly GCF_003711225.1). Lineage (NCBI taxonomy): Bacteria > Pseudomonadati > Bacteroidota > Cytophagia > Cytophagales > Spirosomataceae > Runella > Runella sp. SP2. The sequence goes on from NZ_CP031030.1 coordinate 3,740,270, forward strand.
AAAGAAGCTGTAAAGCGCCCAACCTACCAGCACATCCAAGAGTAAAACCCCGACAAACGTGGCTACCACCCAATAGACAAGCGAAGGGGCTTGCTTAAATTGTTGAAAAGTCGCCCACGTATCTCCTTCCACGTACAAAGTTTCAAACGCATAACCATAACCTATGCCCGCCAATAAGGCCATCAAGATTAAAGAACTACCTGCCAACAGCGCCATTGAGCGCTCTCGATTTTTTGTAAATCCCATACACTTTATTTTTTGAATGTTGGGCACAAAATTATCGACTCGCTCTGGTACAATTCATTAACCTAAGATAAGAAATGAGTGGTGCGTTCGGATACTAAATGACGTGCGTTCGGATACTCATATCCGAACGAAATCGACGAAATCGGGAGGTTGTGAGCAACCTCCTGCACAATGTGCGTTCGGATACTTATATCCGAACGAAATCTGCGAAATCGGGAGGTTGTGAGCAACCTCCTGCACAACGTGCGTTCGGATACTCATATCCGAACAAAATCGACTAAATCGGGAGGTTGTGAGCAACCTCCTGCACAACGTGCGTTCGGATACTCATATCCGAACAAAATCGGCGAAATCGGGAGGTTGTGAGCAACCACCTGCACAATGTGCGTTCGGATACTCATATCCGAACAAAATCGACGAAATCGGGAGGTTGTGAGCAACCTCCTGCACAACGTGCGTTCGGATACTTATATCCGAACGAAATCGGCGAAATCGGGAGGTTGTGAGCAACCTCCTGCACGGCGTGCAACCTCCAGCACAGAGCGCACGCACTACGATTTCTTTACAAATTTCAACGTCAATTTCGTCATACGGGGTGGGTCATAGAGCGTGCTGCGGGTCTCCATCTCAAACGCATCTTCATACACGTTGCGCGGATAAATGTTCCAGCCTCCCGTTTTAGCCACGGTATCACGCAAAGCAATGACATTTTGTTTTTGGTATTTTTCCCACTGAAAATGCTTGTTTTCGGTAGCTCCCTTAAAATGTCCTTCAAACGTACCATTGGGCAAAAAACGTACCCAATCCATATATTCGTCAAACTGAACCCCGCTGATGTGCGGAATATGCTTACCTTCTTTAAAGACAGGCGCTTCGTCCATGAGGATTTCTTGAATTTGCCATTTAGACACCCCCGTTAGTCGGGCTTGGGCTTCGTCAACGTTTTCGGCAGGGCGATTACAGCCCAACAAAATCAGTAGAAAAATGGGTAACAAATGGCGTAATTTCATCGCTTTTTTTCGTATTTTTAGCCCTAAATAAACTTTCAAATACCTTCCCGAAAGTTTCAGAACTTTCGGGAAGGTATCTCTCCGTACAAGTATAGCGCATTTTTTTAAAACAATGAACCGCATCGACCGCCTTACAGCCATCTTGATTCAATTACAATCTAAGCGCGTAGTGAAAGCCCAAGAAATCGCTGATCGTTTTGCCATTAGTCTTCGTACTGTGTATCGCGACATACGCGCGCTCGAGGAAGCAGGCGTTCCGATTGGTGCCGAAGCGGGCATTGGGTATTTTTTGGAAGACTACCATTTACCTCCCGTTATGTTTTCCAACGAAGAAGCGAGTGCGTTGCTTTTTGGAGCAAAGTTGGTAAGTAAAATGGGCGACGCTTCGCTCAATGAAAGTTTTGAATCGGCACTTTACAAAATTAAATCGGTTTTGAAACGGTCGGAAAAAGAACACCTCGAAGACCTCGATAGCCGCGTAGCAGTACTGAACCGTCGCCGTCAGCAGCCATTTTCGGAGCATTTGCTCCACCAAATTCAGCAGGCCATTGTTCGCCAACACGTTTTGTTGATTGATTACGTCTCCAATTATCAGCCACAGGCTACGCAACGCGAAATTGAACCCATCGGACTCGTTTACTACAACTCACATTGGCACTTGATTGGCTATTGCCGCCTTCGGGGCGACTACCGCGATTTTCGTACCGACCGCATTCAGCAATTAGTCAACACGGAGAAGTTTTTCCAAAAACAAAACCTGTTGACCCTTCAAGCCTACCTTGGTCGCCTTCGGGTGCAGGAAGATTTGGAAGAAACTGTCGTTTGGGTACACCGTGGCGCGGCCGTTTTTATGCAAGAACAAAAGTACAGTTGGGGATTCATTTCCGAAGAAACCCAGGGCAAATACGTCCGTATGACGTTTATGACGCAGTACTACGAAGGCATCGGTCGGTGGCTGCTTTCGTACGGCAAACACATCAACGTCGAAGGCCCTCAAAAGCTCAAAGATACCATGCGCGACATCGTTTCAGAAATAGCCGAACACTATCTGCAACCCTACTGACATACCGTTGTCACTACGGCTATTTACCTTTGTAGAGTCAAATAAAACAACACATTATTTAACCTACAACAAGCCATGACAACAATCAATCCTTACTTCAGCTTTTTGGGAAACACCGAAGAAGTTTTCCTTTTTTACAAATCCGTTTTTGGCGGAGAGTTCGCTGGTCTTCAACGCTTTAGAGACATCCCTGGCGGCGAAAACATGTCGGCCGACGAGCAAGATAAAATCATGCACGTAGCCTACGAAATAGCGCCAGGTTACGTACTCATGGGTACCGACTCCCTCGAAAGCGCTGGGCATACCGTCAACGTGGGAAACCATATTTCGCTTTCTATCGGAACTGACAACAAAGAAGAAGCGGAACGTCTCTTCAACGGTTTGTCGGCAGGTGGAGAAATCGAAATGCCCCTTCAAGACACTTTCTGGAATGCCTACTTTGGGGCGTTTACCGACAAATTTGGCGTAAAATGGATGGTAAATTACGACTATCCGCAAAAGTAACTTTGAGTACCTTCCCGAAAGTTCAAAACTTTCGGGAAGGTTGTTTTGAAGTGCGTATTTCGGCGCTTTTACCGACAAGTTTGGCGTAAAATGGATGGTAAATTACGACTATCCGCAAAAGTAACTTAGCAGCTATTACCCTATTTTTTTCAACAGCCATGAATAACAAATATACCAAACCGTTCACCGCCCTCGTTTTTATAACCCAAACGACACTTCCACAGCTAGGCGCTCACGTTGGACACGTTGCGCAAGATTTATACCGCGAAGCAGCGGCGCTAAATTTACTTCCAACGGGACCTATCCACTGGAATTACGTAGGTGTGGACGGCAAGCCTGACACAGTTTTTACCCTCGACATTGTGTTACCCGTTCAAGGGAAAGAAGTGACTTCTGATCGCTTTGCTTTTCAAACCATCCTACCTTTCAAGTGCATATCGCTTGTACATGCAGGCCCTTGGGAAGAGCTTCCTCAGGTGTATGGAAAGGCCATGAGTTTCATCCATTCGCAAGGCTTGCAACTGAGTGGCGCCAATCGCGAACTCTATGTAATAATGGACTTTGAAAACGTAGCTAACAATGTCACCGAGGTGCAAATTGGCGTTTTGTAAATAGAATAGTATTCAGTGTTTGCACGGTTAACAGACTACGAAACCTTCCCGAAAGTTAAAAACTTTCGGGAAGGTTGTTTTTTGTTTATATAAGCGCCAACGCCCGCTCGTTTGCTTTTTCTTCTTTCCAGTGTTTCCAAGTCGGCCCCAACACTTTGTTCATGCCTTTGTCAATCACAAAATGGCGGGTAATGTTCCACAAACCACGGAGGCGCGTAAACATTGTATCGTTGGAACGCAACGCAATCGAAAATCCTCCGTCCACATAATGAATGAAATGCCAAAAAGTAGAGGGAATAAAAATGGTTTCGCCGTGTTCGAGGGTCGTGTCCCAGCCTTGTGCTTTTCGGAATGCGGGATAACGTTCGTAATCGGGTTTTAAAACATTGACGTGGCTTTGTACCGTAAACGGATGCTGATACAAATACGGACTTTGGTCGGGAGCAAAAAGCACCACGCGTTTGCGGGTCTGAAACTGTGTCAAAAACACCGAAGAGCAATCAATGTCATAGTGCAGATTGACGACGGCATCTTGTCCACCAAAAAACATAAACGGATACTCTTTCACAAACCCGTTGGTGATGGTCGGAATTTGTACGTCTTTGACCAAGTCGGGGGCATGTTGAAAAATGTTAAACAAAAACATCCGTAACTCCGTCGGCCCAGCTTGAATCAAATCCAAATACTCACCAAAAGGCATGTGGATTTTGGGTGCCATGTAGCCTTTTCCCGCATCGTGAAAATCGTTTCCAAAGAGCGGTACGTTCATTTGTCCGTAGTTTTTTTTCAAATACTCAAACGTCCACTTTTGAGTGGCGGGCCACTGAGCCGCCAAGTCTTTAAAAACAACGGGTTTGCCTGGCAATAGGTACTGTTCTCTAAATTCTTCGGGGGTAAGGCCCGAACGTTTTTCAATTGGCTGCAATTTCATGATATAACGCTGGTTATGAAGTGGAAAATAGTATTGTCAAAATAACAAAAAACCCAAAAAAATGACTCACACTGTTCTAACAATTTAATATACGTTTAATGAGCCCTGCCCTTTCTGAATGACAACTCACCGCGCCTTCTCCCTCAATAATTTGACATAACTTTTCGATTCACTTGCAAGATTCGGCTGAGTTAGTAAATTTGTCCGTCAACAGTCAGATTTTATACACAGATTATTTCTCAAACCTCCAAAAACATAAACCTACCATGCTCGAAGCTGCTGTACAATCCAAAATAGACCAATGGCTTAGCGGAAATTACGATGCCGAAACAAAAGCAACTATCCAACAACTTGTTGATCAAGAAAACATTACCGAACTTACCGATTCGTTTTACAAAGACCTAGAATTCGGAACAGGAGGTTTGCGCGGTCTGATTGGCGTGGGTTCCAATCGGATGAACCAATACACCATAGGGGCAGCTACGCAAGGATTGGCCAATTACCTCAACAAAAATTTTGCGGGTGAAAAAATTAGCGTGGCGATTGCCCACGACAGCCGTATCAAATCAGACGAGTTTGCACGGGTAACGGCCAATATTTTTTCGGCCAATGGCATTGATGTCTATCTTTTTGAAGCCCTGCGCCCCACGCCAGAACTGAGCTTTGCGATTCGTCTTTTGGGATGTAAAAGTGGCGTGGTCGTGACGGCTTCCCACAATCCTAAAGAATACAATGGCTACAAAGCGTACTGGGACGATGGCTCGCAAGTGGTAGCACCACACGACCGCAACGTGATTGCGGAAGTAAACGCCATTCAGTCGATTGACGACATTAAGTTTGAAGGCGATACCTCGAAAATTCACCTCATCGGCAAAGAGGTGGACGAAAAATACCTCGACCAAATTGTGTCACTTTCTATTTCTAAAGACGCTATTGCGCGCCAAAAAGACCTTAAAATTGTCTTTACACCCATCCACGGAACGGGCGTGACGTTGGTACCGCCGTTGCTTCAAAAAATGGGCTTTGAAAACGTGACTGTTATCGCCGAGCAAGCCGAAGCCAGCGGAAACGGCCAATTCCCGACGGTAGTTTATCCCAACCCTGAAGAATCGGAAGCAATGTCGATGGCGGTCAATAAAGCCAAGGAAATTGATGCGGATCTTGTATTAGGTACCGACCCCGACGCCGACCGCGTAGGGATTGCCGTTAAAAACCACCACGGTGAGATTCAATTACTTAACGGTAACCAAACCGCTACGTTACTCATTTATTACCTCCTCCAAGCGTGGAAAGAAGCGGGTAAATTGAGCGGAAAAGAGTTTGTTTGTAAGACCATCGTAACCACCGACCTCATCGACAAAATGGCGGCGGGTTACGACGTTTATTGCTACAATACGCTCACAGGCTTCAAGTACATTGCCCAAGTAATCAGAGAGTTAGAAGGACAGCAACAGTTTATCGGCGGTGGTGAAGAAAGCTACGGCTACCTCATCGGCGACGCTGTGCGCGACAAAGATGCCATTGCCAGTTGCGGAATGATCGCTGAGTTGACGGCCTACGCCAAAGACAAAGGCTTGAGCTTATTTGATATGCTAATGGAAGTCTATAAACAATTTGGCTTCTACTACGAGGGACTCATTTCGCTAACCAAAAAAGGAAAAGCTGGGGCCGAAGAAATCCAGCAAATGATGGCCGACTTCCGCGCCAACCCTCCGCAGTCGTTGGCAGGTTCGCCCGTGATTCGCATCGACGATTATAAATTCTTGAAGCGCACCGAAAACGGCACGACCGTTGACATTCCTTCGGGAAGCATGGGAATTGAGTCATCTAACGTGCTTCAATTCTTTACCGCCGACGGCACGAAGTTTACCTGTCGCCCGTCGGGTACGGAGCCTAAAATCAAGTTTTATGTAGGCGTAGTAGCACCGCTCAACAGCAACGAAGAGTTTGATGCAGTTTACGCTTCATTGAAACAAAAAGTAGCCTCTATCGGGGAAGAATTGGGACTGAAATAAGACCAAATAATAATTTTTTTTAAAAATTTTTGGGCAGATAAAATAATTTGCCGTATATTCACGTTACGTTTAGAGTCCCAGTGACAAACTGGGGCTTTTCATCATAGGTTAAGTGTGAGAAAAGCCATTCGCATATAGCGAGTTGGCTTTTTTGTTTTAGAGGTTCTTCCGTATTTTTACACCCAACCAAATTCTACCATACACAACGTACAAACCCTAATCAACTCGTAATGAGGAAAATAAATACCTTACTATGGTGTCTTACCCTCTGGGCAGGGGTAACGCTCTCGTACCAAAGTTTGGCCCAAGACGCCAACTACGAACGCGACTATAAACGTGCCGTAGCACTCTATAAAACAGGCGAATACAACCTCGCCATGGCTGACTTGCTTCCCCTAACAGCTCGCAAATACCAGCACGGGTTGGTGCCTTTTGCGCAGTACTATTACAGTTTGGCGGCCCTCAAAAACAACCGCCCCCTCGAAAGCCAACAAATGTTGCTCCAACTCAGGGAACGCTTTCCTGAATGGAAAAAAATGGACGAAGTATCGTACCTACTCGCCGACTTATCGTTTCGTGATAAGCAATACAACAAAGCGCTTGAATATTTAGCCGAAATTACCAACGTTTCGGTCAAAAAGGACGTAGAGCCGCTCAAACGCGTGTATATCAATCCCGTTCAAGATTTAGCGTTGCTAAAAAAACTCAATCAACAACATCCTTCCGATAAGATTGTAGCCCTTCGGTTGATTGACGTTATTCAACGTACTTCCAACGACAAAGCCGATTTGGAACTTTCGGACGACCTTACGAACCGTTTTGGGATTGCTCCCTCCAAGCCCGCCAACGACGTGACGCCGATGAAAAAAAACACCAACAGTCAGTCAAAGGGATATTACAACATTGCGGTCATTTTACCATTTAAAGTAAAGGAGTTTTCACCCAACCAGCGCGTTCGGAGCAATCAGTTTGCTTACGACATGTACGAAGGCATGAAACTCGCCAAAGCCAAGCTCCAGCAAGAAGGGATTCTGGTAAATATGTTTACTTACGACATAGGCAGCGACCCCGAAGACATGCTCAACGTGGTCAACAACACCAATTTTGCCCAAACCGACCTCATCGTTGGCCCCGTTTATAGCGAGCCCGCCAAATTGGCCGCTGATTTTGCCCAAAGCAATGGTATTTTTTACGTTCACCCCACTTCGCTCGTCACCGACCTGAGTGCTACTTTTTCCAGTACACTTTTACTACACCCTTCTTTTGAACGTCAAGCGTCTCAGAGTTTTGATTATATGCGGTCGTTGCCCGCTGCTACCTCCAAAAAAGTAGCCATCTATTACGGCAGCTCCCGCCGCGACTCCACCTTGGCCGCCGCCTACCGCGCCAAAGCCACTGCTTCGGGCTATCAGGTAGCGGATTTTCGTCGTACCCGCGAAAAACTAGATACCACCGCGACCATTTCGAGCGTAAACAAACCAGGTCATATTGCCGTTTTTAGTAGTAATGAAAACGATGGAAACAAAATCTTGGCTTTGATGGACAAACGTCATATCAATGTTCCGTTACTTGCCAACTCTACGGCCTTTAACGTAGGCGGAATTGGAGCAAATGCCTTCAACAACCACCCTGTTTACATCATTGATACCGAGTTTATTGACATTGCCAAATCTCAAGTTCGTGATTTTCAAAATTTGTATTTTTCAAAACGTAACACCGTTCCTTCGATTTATGCCTTGCAGGGATACGACCTCGTGTTGTTTTTTGGGCGAATGCTCCACAAGTACCAAAATCAATTACGGAACGGGCTAGACGTTCGTTCCTACGACGATGATTATTTATTGTCGGGTTTTAATTACCAACATTCCAACGATAACCAAGTTGTACCTATTATCCAAATCGACGATGCAAGGTGGGTGCGGGTCAATGCGCAGTAACGTTTATTAATTCAATTAATTTTGCCAAAACAGCAATGCAAATCAGTCAAAGTCAAGCACTTTTCGAAAAAGCCAAACAATACATCCCAGGCGGAGTCAACTCGCCCGTACGTGCCTTTCGTGCCGTAGGCGGCTCCCCTCTTTTTATTAAATCGGCCAAAGGCCCGTACCTCTACGACGAAGACGGTAACCAATACCTCGAATGTATCAACTCTTGGGGGCCCATGATTTTGGGCCACGCCCATGAGCTCATCGAAAAAGCCGTGTCGGATGCCATTCAAAACTCGTTTTCCTTTGGCGCCCCTACCCGCAAAGAAGTCGAAATGGCGGAGTTGATTATCAGCATGGTACCTTCGGTCGAAAAAGTACGGATGGTCAACTCGGGCACCGAAGCCACCATGTCGGCCATTCGGGTAGCGCGGGGATATACAGGCCGTGATAAAATCATCAAGTTTGAAGGCTGCTACCACGGCCACGGCGACAGTTTTTTGATTGCTGCAGGCAGTGGTGCCGTTACCATGGGCGTTCCTGATAGCCCAGGCGTCACCAAAGGCGTCGCCAACGACACCCTCACGGCACCTTTCAACGACCTCGCCGCCCTAACCACCCTTGTCGAAGCCAACAAAGGCCAAGTAGCGGCCTTGATTTTAGAACCCGTGGTTGGGAACATGGGCTGTGTATTGCCCAACGAAGGCTACCTCCAAGCCATCCGCGACTTGTGTACCAAAGAAGGCATCGTCCTCATTTTTGACGAAGTAATGACGGGTTTCCGCTTGGCCAAAGGTGGTGCGCAAGAGCGTTTTGGCATTGTGCCCGACATGACGACGATGGGTAAAATCATCGGGGGTGGAATGCCCGTAGGGGCTTACGGTGGAAAGCGTGAAATCATGGACTGCGTATCGCCCGCAGGGCCTGTGTATCAAGCAGGTACGCTCTCTGGAAACCCCATTGCGATGTCGGCAGGGTTGGCCATGTTGCGTTACCTCGACAGCCATCCCGAAGTATATACCCGCCTTGAAGAAGTGGGTAGCACCATCAAAAACGGGTTTAACGCCTCACTCCAAAAGCTGGGGCTCAACTACACCATCAACCAAATCGGGTCGATGTTTACGTTGTTTATGACCGACCAGCCCGTGACCGATTTTAACTCCGCTAAAACGGCTGATTTGGCCTTGTTTGGGCGGTATTTTCAGGCCATGTTGAAGCGCGGCATTTACCTTGCTCCTTCGCAGTTTGAAAGCCTATTTTTCTCATACGCACTTGAAGACCAGCACGTTCAGCAGTTGATTGAGACCAACGAAGAAGCATTGAAAGAAGTCATATAACTTCCCATGGAGATACCCCACGAGCGCAGAAATAGCTGCGTTCGTGGGAGTTTTTAGTCTTCCAATAAATGTACCCTAACAGGGCGTAAAGTACGACCCGACGTAACAGGCGATAATTCCATTTCACCTTCCAGAACAACACGTCGATTTTCTTGGTCAAGTTCTACCTCGTACTGCCCTCTAAAGAAGAGACGAAGATTTTTGTATAACGCCTCATCGCAGCAGGGTTCATTGAAAAATACTTGGTTGGGGCTATTTATGACGTAAGCCGCCGTAGCCAATGCCTGGTTATCAAAACCATACGTAACTTCAGCGCGATGGTTTGTTTTCCCTTTTTTAAACTCCAAAAAGCTCGCATTATAGTACTTGACAGAGTCATTCTCTGCCGCATTTCTTCCTAAAAATTCAATACGTTGTATCTGCCAGCGTCCTTGCAACGCGCTTTGGGTAAAATCAGGTTCTCTTTGACAACATAGCAGCAGAGTGCATAACAAAATAGAAAGAGTGGTTTTCATAAAATATACATGATTTTTACTTTATCGCCTCAAAACAAAAACTCGGTTATTACTTCCATCTATTTATTCAACAATAAATCCAAAATGGTTTTGTCGATAGGAAGGCAAAAGAGGATAGATGACCCCTATCTGATTGTTTGTTGATTTTATGTTAACCTGTGCATTGAAATAGGGACTCCCAAGCATACAGACCCCTTTAGGAAGTTTCCATGCTTTAATTTCATCAAAGTTACTTAGCAATTCATATTGGCCTTTCTTTTTAGCAATGTATTGGAGTTCCAACAGCCAAACGCCATTTTTTAACTCACAATCAAAATGGTAAGCATTGTTTCGTTTTCCCTTTAGAACCCGCATTGTAAAGTATTGGTCAAAAACGCGAGCAATAGTCGTGTCAGTAGCAAAAGGGTTATTTTTTTTATAAGTAGTATCGGGAATCAACCAAACCTTAATCCACAGAGCTACTTGTTCGCTAACTTTTACATTTTCTCTCGTAAGTGAATCATAGACATGTTGATTCATAGCCAAGTTCACGTACACTGTATCTCCAATATGAAGTTTCGGTTTAGTGGTCTTTACGTTGAGGTCAAAACTGCCCAGTTTATACGCTTGCGGAATACGGCTACTGCAAGGAAAAACGTTTCTCCAAAACTCATCTAATCGGCAAGAAACTAGAGACAGCATTACCCCCATGCTTATAATAAGCTTACAAACAATCTTCCTGATTACCATACCTTAGTATAATTATAAATTTCTATTTTCTTTTTACTTTATCGCCTCAAAACAATACGTATGGTAGCCCGTACGCGTAAAAATTCGCCCTTTTTCACCGTCTTTCCCTGATAAGCCCGTCACAAACACCCCGAAATGACCATCTAATTTCCCATCCGTATCTGAGGGAATATCCCACAATAATTTGGTGGTTTTCAAGTCCCTTGCGCGAAGGCGACCCTTGGAAAGATAGTACAAAATACCCTCTGCATAGTATGAACTCGTGTAAGAAAGTGTCTCGTTATCCAGTTTCCAAATTTGTTCTCCCGTATCGGCATCTACGCAGTAAAGTGTACTCATACTATCATACAAGACCATGTAACGGTTTTCAAATATACCTTGTATCTCCGCAAAGCTTGGTAGCACTTTAATCCATACTCGCTCGCCTGTTCGCCAGTGATGGCAAACCACTTCATTACTCGTAATCGTGTACATCTTATCTCCTCGCAAACGAACTGCCCCATTCAAAACACCTATCTTGCGCTCACCCCACAACGGTTTACGATCGTATAACCACCGCTGCTGCGAGAGATTGTAAAGAGAAAGAAAAGCTTCATATTCGTGGCGTTGGGGACCAAGCTCGGTATAGGTAATCAACAATAGTGTATCTTTTCCCTCTACTATCGGGCGAATATCATTGATAGACCCCACATGAAACTGCGTAATGCCTACTCCTACGTATTTACGGCTGTAATTGGGCATTAAGATTTTTTCCTCCTTACCAGTTAGAATATCTCCTCGATATATGGATTGTTCCCAAATGCCTTTATCATATAACGCCATGGGCGTGCCAAAAGTAAAATAATATGTCCCTAATCCATAACATAAACCTACCCCCGAATAATCCGTTGTTTTTTTCCAAGCAGTCTTGCCAGTCTCTATATTAATACAATAATTGCGTGGGCCATACTGGTATAGTAAAAGGTTTTGGTATTGATAAACCTCATGGCCTTGATAATTAAGTAGCATAATTTCCTCGTTAGGTCTAATAACATCACGCCAACGCCAAATCGGTTTTCCTGTATCAAGATTGAGCAATCGAAACTCATTTTCCAAGGTACTAGGGTTGGTGTAGTAGGTATCTAACAATCCATTGTTGATAAAGTGAACAAAACTTGGCCCAACTCTGGGTCTATTAAAATCTGAAATATTCTCTACTTTCCAAATTGATTTCTTTTGAAAAACTACACCGTTTTCATCAACTTTCTCAAAAGAGATATTTTCTTTGCAGGAAGTCATGGTTACACCTAACAGTGTAACCATGATTAGTTCATTCAACCATTTCATCGGCGCGGAATAAAAAAACTATTGCCAAACTGAGTTCCTGCATCAAAAGCTCTGTTTAACTCATTCCTTGAGAAATCACTTCGTCTCATCTCCTGATGATTATTACCTGCTAGTTCTCGTATTTCAGCATTGGATGCCCAAGCCGTGTTTTCCGCAATCTGTGAGCGGCGCGGTACGAGGCCATCGGTTTGGTCACGAGCAAACATCGTTACGTCGTGCCTTGGCTCAACATTAGACCACGCCCTCACAAAGGCATTAATGGCGTGGTTAGGAAAGATGTTAACTACTGACATTTATAGCTGTTTTAAGGTACTGATTTTAGACAAACACTTCATTTTCAAGCCCTTTACAGGCTTATTTCATAAGTTATGTTCTCAAAAGCAGGGTAAAACAGGGTAATTGTCAGCAATGTAGGAGCTTTCTTATTCAAACGCAACTAATAGTTTCACTTTTGAGTAAACGGTAAAAAAATGTCACCTTTTTTCAAAACCTACTGCCGAAAGTGTAGTTTTGAAAAATAGAACAATTACACGATTTGTCTTATGCCCAAACGCATTATTTATTGGTTCCGAAACGATTTACGTTTACACGATAACGAAGGTTTTTTCAAAGCAACCCAAGACGCCGAAGAGGTGATTCCCGTCTTTGTCTTTGATACACGCCAATTTCAGCAACTTGATCGGCTTGGTTTTCCTAAAACGGGGACGTTTCGCGCAAAATTTCTGCTCGAATCCGTGCAAAACCTACAAGACAACCTCCGCAAAAAAGGCGGTAACTTGGTCATTCGTACGGGAAAGCCTGAAGTTATTTTGAGCGAATTGGCCCGCCAATATACCGCTGACGCCATTTATACCAGCAAAGAAGCCGCCCAAGAAGAGGCCGACATCGAAACGGCGCTTTCCAAAAAGCTCAAGGTTGATAACGTTGAGTTTGAGGTTTTTTGGCAATCTACCCTGTATCACCCCCGCGATATTCCGTTTTGGGTTTCGCGCATTCCTGACACCTTTACGGAATTTCGCAAAGCCGTTGAAAAACAATCCAAAATACGCCCGACCTTTGCCACACCTACGGTCGTTCGCCTTCCCGAAGGACTTGAAATTGGCAAAATCCCCGAAATTTACGAGCTGATTCTTTTTTCCAGCCTTCCCATTGCGGACGTCCGTGGAGTCCTGCCTTTTCACGGAGGAGAAACGGAAGGATTACGGCGTTTGAAAAATTATTTTTGGGATACCGACCACCTTAAAGTTTATAAAGAAACCCGCAATGGCTTGCTTGGCGAAGACTATTCGTCCAAATTTTCGGCTTGGTTGGCCTATGGTTGCGTTTCGCCGCGCTACATCTACGAAGAAGTAAAACGCTACGAAGCCCAGCGCGGCGCCAACGAATCGACTTATTGGCTTATTTTTGAGTTAATTTGGCGCGACTATTTCCGTTTTATTACCCTAAAATTCGGCTCTCGCCTCTTTAAAGTCTCTGGTATTCAGCACAATATCCTACAAAAATGGGAAAATAACCAAGAACTTTTCCAAAAGTGGATCAACGGAAAAACGGGTGTACCTTTTATAGATGCCAACATGCGCGAGTTGCAATTGACAGGCTTTATGTCGAACCGTGGACGCCAAAACGTGGCTAGTTTTTTGGCCAAAGATTTACACCTAAACTGGACGTGGGGAGCAGCTTACTTTGAAAGCCAACTCATTGATTATGATGTGTGTAGCAACTGGGGAAACTGGAATTATGTGGCTGGCGTAGGCAACGACCCGCGCGAAAATCGCTACTTCAACATCCATACCCAAGCCACTCGCTACGACGAACAAGGCGAGTACGTCAAGACGTGGCTACCACAGCTTGCAAACGTGCCCGCAGCCAAAATCCACCAAGTATGGAACCTGAGCCCTGCCGAACAAAAAACTTTTGGGTTACAGCTCGGCAATGATTATCCCAAAGCCATCGTTAATGGCAACAAATGGTTAAAACGATGAAAATCAAGCACTATCTACTCAGCACCGCTCTCTGTATTTCGGCAGCCGCTTATTCGCAAGATTTTATTCCTGCGTACGACCGTTTTTCGGGCAAAGAAACTTCTTATCTAACCCTCGAAGACGGCACCAAAATTGAAGGCACGCTCGAAGACCTCGACCGCCGCAAAGGCTTAATCGAAGAAGTAACGATTAAAGATGCCAACGGCAAAAAATGGAAATTTACACCCGACAAAATCAAGTCGATGTACCTGATGCCCAGCGGCTTCTCTAAATTTTCAACCAACATGGACGTGGGCACCAAAGTCAAAAAATGGGACGCTACCTACATCGACAGCGAAATCATCAAAAAAGGGTACGCCTATTTTGAAAAAGCCAACGTAGCCGTCAAAAAAGAGCCCGAAATGCTCTTGATGCAGCTGCTTAACCCAGGTTTTAACAGCAAAATCAAGGTATTTCACGACCCTTTTGCCGCCGAAACCATGCGCGTAGGGTTTGGGGGTATGACCATGGCGGGCGGCGACGATAAGTCGTACTACGTTCAAATAGGTGATAATGTAGCCAAAAAACTCAAAAAGAAAGATTACGACGACGAATACAAAGTCCTTTATTCAGCCTGTCCAACACTCTTAAAAAAGGTAGGTGAAAAGGTACGCTGGACAGAATTTTCTAAAAACGTGTATGAATATACGTTTGAATGTCAATAACTAATTTAAGGGACAAAATACAAAGTTGCAAATGGCAAGTTTGCACAGGGCAAAAGTCCAACAAACGGCAACAATTTGAGCATTTTCACGAATAAACAGCCAATTCTAAAATCTGATTTTAGAATTGGCTGTTTATTTTTGTCATAAATCACTCAAGAAAATCCGTTTACCCCGCTAACTTTGGGGCAAACGGATTCCAACAAACAAGAACGTTATATTCCAAAAGATGACAAACTACATCGAAGCCAACAAAGATAGATTTTTGAGTGAGTTGCTCGACTTGCTCCGCATTCCATCGGTCAGTGCCGACCCCAAATTCAAAGACGACGTCCGCCGCTGCGCCGAGGCGGTCAAAGACGCCATTCTGAAAGCAGGAGCCGACCTCGCCGAAATTCACGAAACTCCTGGTCACCCCGTAGTTTATGGTGAAAAAATCATTGACCCCACGCTTCCAACGGTGCTCATTTATGGCCACTACGACGTGCAGCCTGCCGACCCGTATGAGCTTTGGGACTCGCCGCCGTTTGAGCCTGTTATCAAAAACGAGCGGATTTATGCCCGTGGTGCGTGCGACGACAAAGGACAGTTTTATATGCACATCAAAGCCCTCGAAACGATGGTGGCAACGGGTACGCTGACATGCAACGTCAAGATTATGATTGAGGGAGAAGAAGAAGTGGGCTCAGACCACCTCGGAACGTTTGTGAGAGAAAACAAAGAGAAACTCAAAGCCGACGTTATCCTGATTTCTGACACCAGCATCATTGCCAACGATACCCCTTCAATTGAAGTAGGGTTGCGTGGGCTGACCTACCTCGAAGTAGAAGTAACGGGCGCCAATCGCGACCTCCACTCGGGCGTGTATGGTGGTGCCGTAGCCAACCCTATTAATGTATTGTGCGAAATGATCGCGTCGTTGAAAGACGAAAACAACCACATTACGATTCCTGGGTTTTATGACAAAGTACAAGAATTAAGCCCCGACCAGCGCACCGCGCTCAACGAAGCGCCGTTTGATTTGGACGAATACAAACGTGACTTGGCCATCGACGAAATTGAAGGCGAAACGGGATATACCACCATCGAACGTACAGGCATTCGTCCTACCCTTGATGTGAATGGCATTTGGGGCGGATATATTGGCGAAGGGGCCAAAACGGTATTGCCTTCTAAAGCCTACGCCAAAATCAGTATGCGCCTCGTACCCGACCAACATAACGACGAAATTTTGGACCTTTTCACCCAACATTTCTTGTCGATTGCGCCGCCGTCGGTCAAAGTTGTGGTAAAACCTCATCACGGTGGCCTTCCTTACGTTACCCCCGTTGATTCGGTAGAGTATCGCGCGGCTGAGCTTGCCATGAAAGAAGCATGGGGCGGTAAGCAACCTGTACCTACGCGCGGCGGTGGAAGTATTCCGATTGTGGCGTTGTTTGAACAAGAACTTGGTTTGAAGTCTATTTTGATGGGCTTCGGACTTGACATTGACGCCCTTCACTCGCCCAACGAAAGCTACGGTTTGTTCAATTTTTACAAAGGAATTGAAACCATCCCGTTGTTTTTCAAGCATTATGCTGAATTGAAACGGTAATTGACGTCAATAATTCTCGCTGACACTACGGGTAGGGTTTCTTAAATGAAGCCCTACATCAGGGTTTTTCGTTAAAAATTCCCTATTTTGCATCGCTAACACTCGTTAGTCGGGAAACCCACCGTAAAAATTAAACATTTCCTTTAAAAAAGATTATTTTTCCTATGAGCGAAACTTCAAGCCTCTTCAAAGCGGGCGTCGTAACAGGGGATGGTGTGAGCGAACTTTTTCGTCATGCCAACCAAAATGACTACGCCCTTCCTGCTGTCAACGTAGTAGGCACCAACTCCATCAATGCAGTTCTTGAAACAGCGAAAAAAGTAAACTCGCCTGTCATCGTCCAATTCTCAAACGGCGGTGGGATTTTCTACGCAGGAAAGAGCATTTCAAACGCGAACCAACAAGCTGCCATTGCGGGCTCAATCTCAGGTGCAATGCACGTTCACCAAATGGCTGAGTTGTATGGTGTTCCAGTAATTTTGCACACCGACCACTGCGCAAAAAAATTACTTCCTTGGATTGACGGTTTGTTGGATGCAGGCGAAAAATATTTTGACCAACATGGTAAGCCGTTGTTTAGCTCACACATGATTGACTTGTCAGAAGAGCCTATCGAAGAAAACATCGAAATCTGCGCTAAGTACTTCGAGCGTATGTCGAAATTAGGCATGACGTTAGAAATTGAGTTGGGTGTAACAGGTGGCGAAGAGGATGGCGTGGATAACACCGACGTAGATAGCTCAAAACTATACACTCAGCCTTCGGAAGTAGCGTATGCCTACGAAGAATTGAGCAAAATTTCGGACAAATTTACCATCGCAGCCGCTTTCGGAAACGTACACGGCGTGTATAAGCCAGGTAACGTGAAATTGGCTCCAATTATCTTGAAAAATTCTCAAGACTATATCCAAGAAAAATTCGGAACAGGACCACTTCCAGTAAACTTCGTATTCCACGGAGGTTCGGGAAGTAGCCGCGAGGAAATCCGCGAAGCAATTCAATACGGTGCCATCAAGATGAACATTGACACCGATATGCAGTGGTCAACTTGGGAAGGTGTCTTGAAATATTACAAATCGAAAGAAGGATACTTGCAGTCACAGTTGGGTAACCCAGAAGGCTCAGATTCTCCGAACAAAAAATATTATGACCCACGCGTATGGCTTCGTAAAGGCGAAGAAAGCATGGTTGACCGCCTTGCAGTTGCTTTTGAAGACCTAAATTGTATCAACCGTTTGGGATAATTTCGGCGTGATTTTTGCACTTGAAAAGCGGTGAAAATAAAATTTTCACCGCTTTTTTATTTTACCCCTTTTTTCATTTATTTTTAGTGCATGAACGACGCCATACTTCAGTACTACCTACCCCATCAGCTCTCGCCCAAACGCCTCGACCGCTACCTCGCGTCAGGCTGGTTTCGGACTGTAAATATGCTATTTAGAGCAAAGGTAACGTGCTTCGATAATGATATATGCTCCCCTATAAATATCCGCATCAACCTCGCGGAACATGAGCATTCGAAGCGTATGAGAAAACTACTGAATAAGAACGGAAAGCTTTTTCGGCACGAAATTCGCAAGGCAACCATCACCCGCGAAAAAGAAGAGCTTTTCCACCAACACCAGCGTCGGTTTAGAAGTTTTTTGAGTAATTCTTTGGAAGAATTTTTGGTACTTACCCCTAGGTTTGATACCTACGAAATCAACGTTTTTGACGACGACCGACTGATTGCCATCAGCTACTTCGACCAAGGCCACAACAGCCTGATGAGTCTATTGGGGTTATTTGACCCTGGTTATTCTTCGTACAGTTTGGGAATTTATACCATGCTCCTCGAAATGGAATATGCCAAATCGACTGAGCGTCAGTGGTACTACCCTGGTTACGTTCACGAACGGCCTTCGATTTACGATTATAAACTTAGAATCGGAAAAACTGAAATCTATGATTGGCAAAGCCGCCGCTGGCTTCGCCACATCGACCCGCATAAACTTCCCAACTGGGCCGACCACATCAAGAACCGTACTTTTGCGCTCGAACACGCCCTACAAATGGTAGAAATTAGTTTCCAACGCAAAGTTTATCTTTTCTTTGGTTGGCACTATTTCAACTCTCTCTACGAACAATTGTTCCACTGCCCACTCATGCTTGTCCTATCTGATGGGCGCGTGGTGGCTTACGACGTGGAGCGCGACCAATACGTATGCGCAAAATTGGAGATTTATGTACCATTTCGCGATATTCAAATGACGTTGGCTCCCGATTTTGACGTAGCAGTTCACCACACGGACGTCATGCGGGTTGTCGAATTCACCTATCGTACCGCAAGTGCCAACGATATGGTGAATTACATTTGGAAAACCACTTACCCGCAGCAAGAGATTAGCTGGTGGATTAAATCAAAATTAATGAACTAGCAACCTTTCCAAGTTTCTACTCCGACGCAAACGAAACTTGGAAAGGCTTCAGGCATCTAGCCATTTTTTAAAGTTTTCGGCTTTTTCGCGACTCACGTAGATTTCATCATCATCACGTTGGCGAAGTTTGATTTTTAAACGCCCATTAAAATGGGGTTCAATGCGCTCAATGGCCGAAATTTGGCTCAAATACTTCCGATTGAGCCGAAAAAACTGTTTTGGATTTAGCTTTTGTTCCAGTTCATCCAGTGTATCGTCCACAAAGTATTTCTTTTGCTCTTTGGTTACCAAAAACACCACTTTGTCTTCCGCGTACAAATACGCCACTTCGGGCACTTCTACCACGTCGAATCGTGCACCTGCTTTCAGCAAAAAACGCGACTTCCAGTCGGTGCGTTGACTGAGCATCGCCTCTAACACTTTTCCAATTTTATCCTGAGAATTAACCGATTGCTGTTGATGAAATTTCTCAAAAGCAGCCTCCAATTCATCCTTTTCAATCGGTTTCAACAAATAATCGACGCTATTTACCTTGAATGCCCGAATCGCGTATTCGTCATAGGCCGTCGTGAAAATGATGGGTGCTGTTATATCAACCTGCTGAAACAGCTCAAATGACAGACCATCGGCGAGTTGAATATCCATTAAAATCAGGTCGGGCTGCGGGTTTTCGGTCAACCATTTTGCCGCACTTCGCACACTTTCTAATTTAGCCAAAATAACCGCTTGGGGTTCGATAGACTTGACAAGTGCCTCCAATCGCTTGGCAGCCAAAGGCTCATCTTCTAAGATAACAATGTTCATTACCGAAAAATGTTTATGTTTTTAAGAGGCATTACAAAAAGGGATACTTACTTCAAAAAAGTCAGCAGTTTCTTTCACCTCAACAGGCGCAGACGTAACGAGCTTGTAGCGACTTTTCAGATTGCTTAGTCCAATGCCCGTTGATTCCAAAAATTGCTTGTTTTTGGGCTGAAACGTATTTCGAACCACTACACGGTCACCATCGACAAATAGCGAAATGGTCAAAGGCTTTTCGCTCGAACATTCATTGTGTTTCAACGCATTTTCTACCAGCGTCAACAGTCCTTGGGTGACAATCGACCGTGTTTTATCTATTTTATCAACTAAAAAATCATACTGTAAGTTTTCGCCAAAACGCATTTTGTGAATAAACAAATACGCCTCCACGATTTTAAGCTCCGTTCCCAGCTCTACCGTCACGCGGTCGTTGTTTTGTAAATTATAGCGAAATACTTTAGAAAGTCTTTCGACCAAATTTACCGCATTTTCGGGGTCTTCGGGGATAAGCGCACTCAGGATGTTGAGCGAATTAAACAAAAAATGCGGATTTACCTGATTTTTAAGGGCGTCATATTCGGCCCTGAGCAACGCCTGATTAAGCTGTTCTTGTTGAAGCAGTGATTTTTTCCAGCGGTCAGTTAACTGCTGAATCACATATACCGACGTAAACGCAATGGTCATCAACACGTACGTCAGCCCGCTTGAGACATAGACTCGGGCGGGGAACACCTCCTTTTTTACCAATTGAATAATGATTAACACCAACGTACTAATGAGGGTTGCCACCAGCACACATACCAGCACATAAGCACCCAGCATCCGCTGCACGGGCCAGTTGGCCGCTCGGCGCATCAACAGAGGCATCAAATATTCTTGAATTCGGCTAATCATAAAAGCCGACGCCAGTATAACAAGCGTCCACATCCAGTTGACTTCTCCCGTTTTAAGATTTGTATTCAAGAGTAAAATCAACGCAGCCGAAATCGACCAAGTGATTGCGTCCATTCGGTTGATAGTGAACTTCATTGGAAACGTTTTCAGATTCATGGTAGCTAAAGTAAAACAATTATTTAGTACCAAAACTACAACATCCCGTAAATTGTAGCACACACATCTACGACGACCCGTCGGATGTGCGGTGTGAACTGTCTGAACCAAGGAGTCAACAAAAAACGGGTGATACTAAGTAGGAACCCTACTCAGCATCACCCGACGCGCACACTTAACACTCCTATTTGTTACTGAACCGTCACTTTCCGTTCGATTTCAATTTTTTTGGACACTACATTCAATTGCTTTACAACGCGGCTTTCACCCGACTCAATTTCCAAATTATACACCCCATCCGACAACTCATTGATGTTGAATTTGGCCGAGTAATTCATCTCGTTTTTGGCTACTGTTTGCTTGAAAAGCACATCACCATTGGCATCTTTAAGCGTCAAAAACACTTTTGCGGGTGCGTTTTTTCGGATGGCCACTTTAATTTTGGCGTCGTTTGTCACGTAAGCACTGCTTTCAAAAGCAGCTTCGGGACGAGTGGTTGTTTTTTCTTCTTTTGTAGGGTGAGCAAAAGCTACCGTAGAAGTAAGCGCCAAAGCGCAAGCAATTGATTTGATGAACGTTTTCATGGTTTGACTGTTTTAAATTGGCTGTGATTATGAAAAAAAATTAATTGACTAAAATAATGCGTTCGGTCTCCGACTTTGGTGAAGTCAAATGGAGGTGTTTGACAACGCGGTCTTGGTTGGTGGCAATTTCGAGCTTGTAATTACCGTCTGACAAGTCATTTACGTTAATTTTAGCGGCGTACGACATTTCGTTTTGTGTGATTGTTTCACGGTACAAAATGACGTTTTTAGCATCCCGTAGCGTAATATATACGCGCTCTGGTGCATTTTTTTTCACGGCCAAGCGTATGGCCGCATCCTTCGTTACAAACGCACTGGTTTCAAAAGTAACTCCTGTTCGGTTGTCCGACACCCGACTAGCTTTTTTTTCCCCGACCCTTGGGCTTGCAAAAGCCACAGTAGATGCTGTCAGGAGGAGCCCCCCTAAAAAAATGTTTGATAAGAATTTCATGGCAGTGGATTAAATGGCTGTTACTTATTGAGTTTTACATTACGAACTGCCTCTTGTTTGGCAGACTGGATTGACACTTTTTTCTGGATTTTGTCTTTCCCTGAAGTTACTTCTAAGGTGTATTCACCTTCTTCGAGCTGACTTACGTCAAAACGCGCATCGTACTTTTCTGACTTTTTGCTCATTACATCTTCGTGCAAGATGTTTTGTTTGGCGTCGCGGAGGGTAATGACAGCTTTTTCGCCCTGTCCTTTACGCACCGCCATCTGAATCTTGGCTTCCTTTGTAGTAAATACGCCGATTTGAATCGGTTTCGCTTTTTTATCTTCTGTTGGATCAGAAGCAAAAGTAGCAGTTGAACCAAGCGCTAAAGCGCAAACGAGGGTTGTTACGAAAGTTTTCATGGTTTTGGAAATTTAAAATTGGCTGTGTTGTTTATGTTAAATTTTGATTTTCAATGGCTGTTTGTCTTATTGACGTTACAAAGATGCTTGTTTTATTTAGTACCTTGCAATACAAAGTACACAAGCGGTACTTAAAAAGGATGGGTGGCAAATGCCTGTTTTGTTATGTAATGAGGGAAATTTGAGTGAATGAGTTACTTGTCTTCATGGCTGTAAAAAAAAATCTTAATGGCTGTTGTTAAATACTGTCTATCGTTCAAAAGGTTACATCGCTGTTGTAATTATTTACTTTCAAAGGCTGTGCCAGCTACTTAACCAAACCCAAACCTCTCATTTTCAATTACTTATATTTTTTGAGCGATTTTAAATTTGTCCGATTCCGAACAGTTTAAATTATAATAGCGGACATTTCACTTGGTCATACATTTTCAAAGAACCGTTCAAATCATAAACGCACTCTAATGATGCAAATGTATAACGGAAGGTTGCATCCAAGAATAAAAATGTGTTAAATCATCCTTTTCGGGGGATGAAACGTTTAAAATAACTTACAAGACGTCCGAAAAAGAACTTTAACCCACCTACCTTCGTTAAGAATTTCATGGCTATTTTTGTAGCATCAATTTTTTTTCAACTAATTCGGCGGACTTTGAATCCGTTTAGAAACGACACATGAGCAAACACGGACGTATTTTGGTCGCCATGAGTGGCGGCATCGACAGCTCTCTCGCCTCTGTCTTA
The DNA here is from genome assembly GCF_003711225.1 of Runella sp. SP2. Taxonomy (NCBI): domain Bacteria; kingdom Pseudomonadati; phylum Bacteroidota; class Cytophagia; order Cytophagales; family Spirosomataceae; genus Runella; species Runella sp. SP2. The sequence goes on from NZ_CP031030.1 coordinate 3,763,207, forward strand.
TTACACGAACAAGGCTACGAAGTAATTGGCATGACCATGAAAACCTGGGACTATGCCAGCAGCGGAGGTACCAAAAAAGAAACGGGCTGCTGCTCGCTCGATTCCATCAACGACGCGCGCACCATTGCCGTCGAACTCGGCTTTCCTCATTATATATTAGATATTCGTAACGAGTTTGGTGATTACGTCATCGACCACTTTACGGGCGAATATTTAGAAGGACGCACGCCCAACCCATGCGTGTTGTGCAATACCCACATTAAATGGGATGCGCTCTTGCGCCGTGCCGACCGCCTCGACTGTGAATTTATTGCCACGGGCCACTATGCCAACCTGCGCGAAGAAAACAATCGCTTTGTGGTATCAAAAGGCATCGACGCGTGGAAAGACCAGAGTTATGTGCTTTGGGGCGTATCGCAAGAAAGTTTGGCACGCACGAAGTTGCCTTTGGGAAATTTGCACAAAAGCGAAATCCGTGAAATGGCCAAAGAGCGTGGTTTCATGGATTTGGTCAATAAATCGGAAAGCTACGAAATCTGCTTTGTCCCCGACAACGATTACCGTGGTTTCCTCAAACGCCGCTTACCCGAACTCGAAGGACAAGTAGCGGGTGGAAATTACGTGCTTCAAGACGGAAGCATTGTAGGCAAACACGAAGGGTATCCTTTTTATACCATCGGCCAACGCAAAGGCTTAGGCATCGCTTTGGGCTATCCAGTTTTTGTCACTGAAATTCGTAAAGAAACCAATGAGGTGGTTCTTGGACGTGACAAAGAACTGGAGCGTAACGGGATGTTTGTCTCTAAGCTTAACCTCCAAAAATACGCGCGCATCGAGTCACCCATCGAAACCATCACGAAAGTTCGTTACAAACACGACGGCGCGCCTGCCCTCATTACCCAAGTCGAAGACGACCGCATCAAGGTGCGTTTCCACGAATCAGTAAGCGCCATCGCTCCAGGACAAGCGGCTGTTTTCTACGAAGGTGACGACGTGGTAGGCGGAGGCTGGATCAGTAAAAGCTTTAAAGAAGAATAGTTTTTAATGAGGCTGTCTCAAAAGTAACAGGTCACAAAATATTCTTTGGATTCAACTTCATCCCAACCCTTCTCCTTTCTGGAGAAGGGCTTTGTAAGTCCCCGTCTCCAGAAAGGAGAGGGGGATTCAGGGGGTGAGGTTGAACACAGGCCGAAGATAATTTGGTGATACTAGGCTTTTGAGACAGCCTCATCTACACTCTCCCCTCGACCTTCCCCTAGAGTACTGCTTTTTTTAGCTCCTCACCTAGTTGCTTCATTTTTCGTAGCGAGCTTGCAGAGTTTTTCCGTTTGTCAAATTTGATTCTCAACTTCCCAGGAGATGATTTGATGTAAAAAAACATCCCATTTCCAGGGTTAATGTCAGCATCTAGTTCGGTATTGACAAACGACATCCCCGACGGGTCAAGGCATTTATCCAAACACTTTTGAACATTCCTTGCTTTGTCTTTGGGATAATCCGCTGATACTTTATAGACATTGTCCGAGTCGCTCACACTGATACTCACATTGTCACCATTGGCTTCTTTTACAAAATAAGGGAGACTCGCAATCCCTACGATAATACAAAATGTAGCAAAAAAGACGGTTGTTTTCATAGCATTACTTTTTAAATGTGCTGGATGGTTGTTAATTTATTCACGAAGATAGGCTATGAAAGATACTTTGCAATACACAGTACCTTGTTATAGTAAAATATTTTTATAAACGGCAGCAAGCAAGGATAAACGGAAACAAAAAATCCCTCGGCTTTGGTTGAGGGATTTTTTGTTTAAGTATTAGACCAAAAGTTTTGGGGTATTTGCTTTAATACAATTCGTTGACTTGGAACGGATAACTATTAACTTGTGCTTTAGCACTTAATATTGATGGAAAGCATCCGAAATAAAGCCTAATACTTCGGGCAGGGCACGGCGCCAATACGTCCAAGTATGTCCTCCGTCATGGATACGAAACTCGTGCGGAATCTCTTTTTTCTTCATCGCGATGTGTACCAACGAGTTTCCCTCATACAGAAAATCATCATCGCCGCAGTCGATATACCAACGCACGGCCTTTTTCTTATCATCTGGCACAGCGTTGATAAGCTCCAGCACACTTTGGCGTTTGTAATACGCCTCCACCTCGGCATCGGTATATTCAACCTCGGGTTTAGCGCGTTTTAAAGTGGCCTTGGTCATTTCCAAATTCATAGGGCCAGTGGCGGCACTTAAAGGGCAGGCCGATGAAAAAAGTTCGGGACGGCGAAGCGCATACGTAAACGTACCCCCTCCCCCCATCGACAAACCAGCAATTGCTCTAAAACGCTTTTCGGGTTTGGTTCGGTAGTTTTTTTCGATGTATGGCATCAATTCTTGAAAGAAAAAATCTTCGTAGCGCCATTCATTTTTAGGGTCATTGGCGTAGCCGCGCTGCCCCGTATTGGCATCTGGCATCACAATAATCATCGGTGTGGCCTTGCCTTCAGCAAAAGCTTTGTCGGCAATATGCTGCACTTCACCAAATTGCACCCAGCCCGTTTGGTCATCGCCAGCTCCGTGTAGCAAATACAACACAGGATAGCTCCGCTGAGAGGCTTCGTAATTGGGGGGAAGATAAATGGCAAACTTGCGGTCGCTTTTGAGGATTTTACTTGGCAAACTTAGGTTGTCATAGACTTTTGACTGCGCAGATACGCCCTGCCCAGCTAGCAACAAAGCCATGGCAATCATACAAAAAGCTTTTTTCATTTTCGTTCAAGAGTTAAGTGATTGGTTTATACCAAAAGACACCTTTCCTCTTATTTATACCCTTTTGAGCTTTCTGTCAGTATCCAATCTGATTTTCAATCCAGTCAAGTCCACGCATATACAAGGTTTTGGCATAATTGACACGGTTATCAAAATCGTGGTAATCGGTGCGGCCATTGTGCAAATACTTCCGAATCAGCGTAGCATTCACTTCGGCCGTGGGGTTTGCAACGACATCATCGGCTTCTGTACGGAACTGCGAAAACATCGGGAAATCGTGCTCCAAGTGCGTAAAAAACAAATGTCCATTGGCATTTCTTACGGCACACAGCAAACCATTGGCTTTGGACGTGGCGGGGGCAAGGCTTCCTTCCAAGCCACGTTTAAGCACCATTACCCCGTCAAAACCAGCCATCAAGGCCAGCTCCGCCATTTTCATTTGGTAAGTAATATGAAACACCGACGTCACCAATATACGAGCACCGCAAGGATTTAATACCTTTTCGAGGGTGGCCAAAAACGGACGCTTTAGCGCCGTTCGACGACGTTCAACCCAGCCATCGAGGGCAGGAGAAAGCAATTTTTGGTCGAGTACCCAGCCATAAGTAGGGTTCATTTCGAGCAGCTCGTGGTTGTCGGCCAGCAACCAACTTCCCATGTATAAATATAAATCGTGGGAATTAAGTCCATATTTTGGCCCCGACGACCGACCAAGTGCCGTGACAGCGTTGTAATTTCGTTCTTGAAAAAAATAAGCTAAAAGCGGCGTAATCATATACGAATGTTCTACGCCATCGAAGGGTTCGGCCAGTTGTACAATGGGAAACTTGGTTTTTACGTGCCGCTGAAAACCAGGCGTAAAGGTAGTTTTCACGGCATCGTACAATCCTTCATATTCATCGTTTGTCTCGTAGCGCACCCGAAGAATGCTGACAGCCATCCCTTTAAAGGTTTCACAGCAATCGCTCGTAAACAAAAAATCCCCCAACTGATGCGCTTCTGACACTTGTAGTGAGTGACCGTTGAGCAATTTCACGCCAATCGGGAACAATTGAGGTGGCAAATCGGGACACAGTCGGTTTAGAAAAAACACAGGGTTGCTAAATGCGTGTTTACCTATGTATTCTTCTAGCTTCAATTCAGCATCGGTCGGTCCTTTCATCATCAACGCCCCAAAAAAGACCCCCTTTTGTAGCTGACTAGCCGCACCTCGATGAAGTTCGGCCAAACACTCTTCCACCAATTCGGCAGAAAGTGATTTGCTTCCATGTTTTCCTATCCCTACTTGGCGAATTCCTTTCGCGAGGGGTGTATCTATATTGTATTTTAAGGCGAAATCTGATGCTATCACAATTACTTATCAATTACTTAGTTTAAAAACTAATATTATTAAATATCACAATTTATTATTCTCAAATAGTACTTTTTCAAAGAAACTTTTTGAAAAAATAAAGAACTTTCGACTTTTTACTCAAAAAATAAAACTAAAATTTGGCAGTTATACAAATTGAGCCTAGTTTTAAGTAAAATTTTTAAGCAGGCACAAGTAGCAAATAATATTCTGTATAAATTGAGTAGTAAATGTATAAACTTTTTTGATAATCTTTTTTTTACAAACGATATTTTTCACAAGCAGTCTTTTAGCGAATTAGCGCTCAAAAAAACGAAAAAATGACAAATTGAATTTTTTAAAGATATTAGCAATCACCCACCTCAATAACATTGGATGCTCTTACGTGAACTTATAACGGCGTTGGCGGACGCTCGTGGTAAGGAAAAAGAAAAACCCCGCAGAATGGCGGTTCTGACGGGGCTATTGGTAGTTCTAAATTAGGGATTAACTTAAAACGTTACAAAATTATGAAAAAATTGTTACACGTCCAATCGTGCAGCGTACTTCTTTTTGCTCTACTGGTAAGTAGAATTACTCATTCTCAAATCTCTCTTCAAGGCCAAGTAAGAACCCGTACCGAAGTACGCGACGGCCTCGGCAACCTAGCTAAAATCGGCGCAAAACCCGCCGCTTTCACCTCCCAACGAACCAGTTTGAACTTCGGCTACAAGTGGGATCGGCTTACGTTTGGCATGAACGTACGGGATGTACGCGTCTGGGGACAAGACGCGGCGTCTATCAACAACGCCGATGGTTCTAAGTTGTTTGTCCACGAAGCGTGGGCCGAAATTGTACTGGCCAACATCGCCGACACCACCATTAAGTTTAAGGCGTTCGACAACCTTTCCCTCAAAGTAGGCCGTCAGGAGTTAATCTACGACGATGTGCGTTTGATTGGCAACCTCGACTGGCTTCAGCAAGGTCGCCGATTTGACATGGCGTTATTGAAAGCCATGAAAAAAGGTTGGCAAATCGACCTTGGCGTTGCTTTTAATCAAAATTCGGACGCCTTTGGTCGAGCGGGCACGTTTTATACCGCTGGCAATGCGCCTACCACCGTTGCCAACTCCAAAGGAGCGTACGTTACCGTTCCTTCCGACTTCCTCCCCACTTCGGGCAAAGGGGGCGCTCCCGTGTTGGCCTCCCCGCTCAGCACCAACGGGCAGAATCAGATGTACAAATCAATGCAAATGCTCTACTTGAGCCGCAAATTTGGACAGACAAAATTTTCGGGACTGGTCTTCAAAGATGACTTCCAAAAGTACCGTATAGACAGCCTCGGTAGCACTGCCAACGGCGTAGTCTATGGCCGCCGCTACGATGTAGAAGGAACCAACAACCGCATTACCTACGGGGCAATGCTTACAGGACTCATCGGAAATGCTTCCTCTAAACTGGGAAAAATCGCGTGGCAAGCCTTTGCGTATAAACAAGGCGGCAAAAACCGCGACGGGCAAGACCTCACGGCTTACCACTATGGGGCTAACTTTAGTGTCCAAAAAGGAAAATTCTCGTTTGGCCCTGGCTATGAAGTACTTTCGGGCAACAATACCGTTTCGCCTGATGGTAAAGACCATCGCTTCGATCCATTGTATGGCACGCCACACCGCCACTGGGGCTACATGGATTATTTCTACGTAGGCACGGGGGCAGCCGCAGGTGGTTTGGCCAATGCATTCTTAAAAACCAAATACGTCGCCAATCCAAACCTCTATTTTACACTCGACTTCCACAATTTTGCCTTGGCCAATGACATGAAAAATGGCCTAGACGCCTCGGGGGGAAAAATTGCGCGCCAATTGGGCAATGAATTTGATTTTATTGTCAATTATAACCTCAACAAATTCACCAACATCGAGTTGGGGTATTCGCACTTGAGTGGCACCAATAGCCTCGAATATGCCAAGTTGGGCACGATGGACAAAAGCAAACACAGCGCCAACTGGGCGTACTTGATGCTCAACATCCGCCCTGATTTCTTCTACACCAAACCCGTGGCTATCAAGCAATAAACACAACCCTTTTAGTCCATTTTTAACACCTAAATCAATGAAAGTAAGCTATAAATTTCTCCTTGCTGCCTGTGCAGCCGTGGTTCTTATTGCGGGTATGTCGATGCGCAAAGCAGCACTTCCCCAAGTCAAATTAGGCTTTATTCCCCTCACCGACTGTGCTCCTTTGGTAGCTGCCAAAGAACTAGGTCTTTTCCAAAAATACGGCGTTGACGTCGTTTTGACCAAAGAAGCTTCTTGGGCCAATATCCGCGACAAAGTTCTCAATGGCGAGCTCGACGGCGCACATTGCCTTTTTGGAATGCCTTTTTCCGTTTATACGGGAGTAGGTGGCAAAGCAGGCTCCGAAATGCAAATTGCGATGGTACTCAACAACAACGGCCAAGCCATTACCCTTTCCAAAGATTTTTGTGGACTTGTAGGCTATAAGGAAGTAGGCAAAGTAAACGCCGCCGTGAAGCAAGTGCAAGGCCGTAAAGAAGTGACTTTTGCCATGACTTTCCCTGGTGGTACGCATGATATTTGGCTTCGCAACTGGATGGCAGCTGCGGGTATCAACCAAAAGAGTGTAGGTATCATCACGATTCCGCCGCCACAAATGGTGGCTAATATGCGCGTCGATAACATGGAAGGCTACTGCGTGGGCGAACCTTGGAACGGCGTGGCGGCTTCTCAGAACATCGGTTTTACCCAAATCGCTTCGCAGGACATTTGGAAACATCACCCCGAAAAAGCTCTGGTTGTCAACAAAGCATTTGCGACCCAAGAACGCGAAAACCTCAAAAACGTTATGAAAGCCATTTTGGAAGCCTGTCAATGGCTCGACAACATGGGTAACCGCAAAAAAGCAGCGGGTTGGCTCTCAAAACCCTTTTATGTAAACGCAGCTCTGCCTGTCATTGAGGCGCGCCTGCTGGGTTCGAGCGATTTAGGTTGCGAATTAGGAGTGGCTAAATACAAAGAAGATTACATGACTTTTTTCAACAAAGGTTACGTAAATACCCCGCGTAAATCGCACGGAATGTGGTTTATGGCGCAGTATGTGCGGTTTGGGTACCTCAAATCTAACCCTGATTTTAAAGGAATTGCAGAAAAGCTCATCCTCGACGATTTGTTTGCCGAGGTTGCCCGTGAGGCCAAAGTACCCGTAATGACCGACGATATGAAACCTTTCAAAACCACCTACGATGTGTCGTTTGACCCAAGCAATGTCGGTGCGTATTTAGCTTCAACAAAAAAATAGCTCCCCCATGAAAAAACTACTCAATTTTCAGACTTACTTGCCAGTGCTGTTCGGCCTAGGTAGCACAGTGCTTTTAGTGGGTGCTTGGTGGACGGTGTCATTACTGACCAACAACGAAATCCCGAATCCATTGTCCACTTGGACGGTTTTCAGCGAAATGCTCGCTACGCCTTTTTACGATTACGGTCCCAACGACAAAGGCATTGGAAACCAGCTTTTCAGCTCTCTCATTCGTGTATTTAGCGGTTTTGGTGCGGGGAGTCTGTTGGCCATTCCACTTGGGCTGCTGATTGGTTCGAGCAAAACGGCTTTTCGCCTCATCAATCCCATTGTTCAAATCTTGCGCCCCGTTTCACCCTTGGCTTGGTTTCCGTTGGGGCTATTGGCCTTCAAAGCCGCCGAAGGAGCCACCGTTTTCATCATTTTTGTAACAAGCCTTTGGCCTACTTTAATCAATACCGCGTTTGGCGTGGCTTCCATCCCCCAAGACCATAAAAACGTGGCAAAAGCGTTCGGATTTTCTCGTTGGAAGTACATCGTCAAAGTCATCATCCCCTATGCTTTACCCCACATTATCACGGGTTTACGCCTCAGCATTGGTGTCGCATGGATGGTAATTGTGGCAGGCGAGATGCTCTCGGGGGGCGTTGGCATTGGCTTTTTTGTTTGGGATAGCTGGAACGCCCTCAGCCTTGAGAAAATCTTGTCGGCGATTCTTATCATTGGCACCGTCGGGTTATTGCTCGACAAAGGATTCGATTGGCTCCAAAAACGCTTCGCTTTTTCCTAGTCCAACACAAGTTAAGTTCAGAAACTACTACCAACATGACTTCCAACCCAACCATTGCTCCCATAGATTCGGCGAGTGAGTTTCATAAAATTCAGTCGCGCCCTGCTTCCATTGAAGTAAAGGACATAACTGTTTCGTTCAAAACCCCCAAAGGTGTTTTTACGGCCATCAAGAACATTGACCTCACCATCAAAAAAGGCGAAATTGTCGCGCTGATTGGCCACTCTGGCTGCGGAAAATCTACCTTAATGGGAACAATTTCGGGCATGACGGCCCCTACGAGTGGCAGCGTCATTGCCAACGGGACATTGGTCAAAGGCCCAGGCCCCGACCGTGGTATTGTCTTTCAAAACTACTCACTTCTTCCTTGGCTGACGGTTTATAAAAACATTTACGAAGCCGTGGACTCCGTTTTTAAAGACAAAACTGCCGCCGAGAAGCGGGAAATCGTTGAAGAAAACCTCAAAATGGTCAACCTTTGGCCACACAAAGACAAACTCCCAGGACAACTATCGGGCGGGATGAAGCAGCGCGTTGCCATCGCACGTGCCTTTGCCATTAATCCTAGTATTTTATTACTCGACGAGCCTTTTGGCGCGTTGGATGCCCTCACCAAAGGGTCGATGCACATCGAACTTTTGAAACTTTGGAACTTGGACAATCGCAACAAAACGATTGTAATGGTAACGCACGACATCGAAGAAGCTATTTTCTTGTCTGACCGCGTGGTGGTAATGAACAACGGCCCCGAAGCTACCATCAAAGAAATTGTGGAAATTCCCTTGCCGCGCCCGCGCAACAAAAAAGAGATTGTCCACGACCCAATTTATATGGAAACCCATGACAAATTAATGAGTTTGCTCTTCGACAAGTTTTCGATTGAAGATGAATAAGTGGTTGCATTTGTACTCAGTTGGGCCTCCAACTGAGTACAAACCAAAAATTACAAATACTTTCATTTAAGTTTCAAATAACTCATTTTTTACATCAAATTTTGTTATTTTACAGAAATTTAGTATAATATTTTAAAGAATATTGAGTATTTTCCGAAAATTACTTATTTTTAACTTTGAGCATAATTACTTATTTTGTATGTTTGATGTACCAAATCGGTGCAGCGTGGCGGCGCTCAACCGATGCAGGTAGCACAGTCTTTAACGAAACCCGTTGAACGAGGAATCGTTATTGGATGTACCCTATTGCATCGCTTCAGGCCTTACGCTGGTTTCATGTTCTACTTTTAACCAACAAAGCGCAATGAGCCAGCTTATCTCCAATCAGCCTCTTTCAAAACTCCACATTCTCAGTACCAAAGGGGTACAGATGCGTACCTTTCACATTACTTGGCTTACCTTTTTTGTCTGTTTCTTCGGCTGGTTCGGTTTAGCGCCACTCATGCCTGCCATTCGGGCAGATTTGGGCCTAACCAAACCCCAAGTCGGAAACACCATCATTGCGGCGGTATCAGCTACCATTTTTGCCCGACTCATCATAGGAAAACTGTGTGATAGCTGGGGACCCCGCAAAACCTACACTACATTGCTTATCGTGGGTGCTTTGCCCGTGATGTTGGTAGGCTTAGCCCACGACTACACCACGTTTTTGTTGTTTCGTTTGGCCATTGGCGTTATTGGCGCTTCGTTTGTCATTACGCAATTTCACACTTCGGCCATGTTTGCCCCCAACATCAAAGGTACGGCCAATGCCGTAGCAGGCGGTTGGGGAAACCTTGGCGGCGGAATCACCCAATTGGCCATGCCCCTCATCATGGCGACCATCGTTGGGTTTGGTTTTGTCAAGGCCGACGCTTGGCGCTTAGCAATGATTGTCCCTGGTGTTCTGATGCTTTTTATGGCTTTTATTTACTGGAAATATACCAAAGACACGCCCGCGGGCAACTACGACGAAATCAACCGCACCGCCGTTAGCAAATCAGAAGTAAGTTTTTGGAAAGCTTGTTCCGATGTTCGCGTTTGGGCGTTGGCATTGGCCTATGCGTGTTGCTTTGGCATGGAAATCACCTTCGACGGCGTAGCAGCGCTCTACTTCTTTGATAATTTCAAGATGGAAGAAACGGAAGCAGGTTTTTGGGCGATGTTGTTTGGGTTTATGAACATTTTTGCCCGTGCCGTTGGCGGCATTGTAGCAGATAAAGTCGGTCAAAAATACGGGATGCGCGGTAAAGGTATTCTTTTAGCCTCCATGCTTCTTTTGGAAGGACTGGGAATTTTATTGTTTGCTCAAGCAGGCAACCTGACCATGGCAGTTGTATCGATGCTCGGCTTTGCGATGTTTTTGAAAATGGCTAACGGCGGCACCTATGCGATTGTTCCCTTCGTCAATCCCAAAGCAGTAGGCGTCATTTCGGGCGTAGTAGGGGCAGGAGGCAACGTTGGTGGAATGTTGATGGGCTTTTTGTTTAAATCCCAGTCGATTACCTACGGACAAGCATTTATGTACATTGGCGGCCTAGTGGCTACCGTGGGCTTGCTGCTTTTCCTAGTCAATTTTGGCAAAACCATCACCATCGAGCAGCCTGAAGCAGAGTTACAAGCCGTTTAACCCAAATTTTCAAATGGTAGAAATCCACAAAACCACTTGTTGTTACTGCGGGGTAGGCTGCGGGGTATTGGTCAAAAAAAACCGCGACGGACGCATTTCGGTCGAAGGTGACCCCGAGCATCCTTCGAGCAAAGGAATGCTTTGTTCGAAGGGCATGAACTTGCACTACACCGTCATGGACAGCAGCGACCGCTTGCTATATCCACAAATGCGCTGGAATCGGCAAGCGGCTTTGCAACGAGTGACGTGGGACACAGCCCTTGAGCGGGCAGCGGCCGTTTTTAAGACATTTATTGACAAATACGGCCCCGATTCCGTTGGTTTTTACGCATCGGGGCAATGCCTGACGGAAGAATATTACGTGGTCAATAAGCTCATCAAAGGCTTTATTGGCTCCAACAACTTAGACACCAATTCACGCTTGTGTATGTCATCGGCGGTGGTTGGGTATAAAATGGCTTTGGGCGAAGATTCAGTTCCATGCAGCTACGAGGACATCGAGCTCGCCGATTGTTTCTTGGTGGCAGGGGCCAATCCTGCCTGGAACCACCCCATCGTTTTTCGCCGCATGGAAGCCCACAAGGCCGCCAATCCGCGCGTCAAACTGATTGTCGTTGACCCTCGTCGTACCGATACCGCACGCTTGGCCGACCTGCACTTGCAAATCAAGCCTGGCACTGACATCTCATTACTCAATGCAATTGCCAAAGGATTGATTTCTAGGGGCTACATTGATGAACCTTTCATAAAAAACCATACCGAAGGCTTTGACAGTTTTCGAGTAAAAGTAGCTGAACGCGACATGCGCGAAGCCGCCAAAATTTGCGGCATTAGCCTCCACGATATTCACCAAGCTGTGGAGTACATTGGTAAGTCAAAAAGCTTTATTTCGATGTGGGCGATGGGCTTTAATCAAAGTGTGATTGGGGTCAATAAAAACCTAGCATTGCTCAATTTGCACCTCATTACGGGGCACATTGGCAAGCCAGGCTCTGGGCCATTTTCGTTGACGGGCCAGCCAAATGCGATGGGAGGGAGAGAAGTAGGTGGGCTATCGAATCTCCTACCAGCCCACCGCAACTTGGCTGACCCGCAGCACCGCCAAGAAGTCGCTGATTTTTGGGGAGTACCTTCGCTCAACCCCAAACCAGGCTACTCGGCCACCGAGATGTTTCAGGCCCTCAAAGACGGCCGCATGAAAGCAATTTGGATCATGTGTACCAATCCGCTGGTAAGTTTACCCAACGTACAGCTCGTCGAAGAAGCCCTCAAAGCGGCCAAATTTGTGGTGGTTCAGGATGTTTCCAATCGTTCGGATACCCTTGCTTATGCCGACTTAGTGCTTCCTGCGGCTGCTTGGGGTGAAAAAACGGGCACCATGACCAATTCTGAACGGCGGGTTTCGTACCTCAACAAATTCAACGAGCCCGTTGGCGAAGCCCTTCCCGACAGTGAAATCATCGTACGATTTGCCCACAAGATGGGGTTTGGGTATGCCTTCAATTATCCAAATCCCGCAGCGATTTACGACGAGCACGTTCGCCTCACCAAAGGTACCAACGTGGATATGAGTGGGCTGTCGCATGAGCGTCTTCGTGAGAACGGCACTATCCAATGGCCTGTTCCTTCGATACAATCCAGCGGAACACCTCGGCTGTTTGCAGACGGGCAGTTTTTTACCCCATCTCGAAAGGCTCAAATCAAAACCGTACCCGACGAAAATCAATCAGAAGCCCTTTCTGAAGAATTTCCGTTGGTTCTGACCACGGGGCGGATTCGCGACCAGTGGCACACCATGACCAAGACGGGACGGGTCAACAAACTCACGCAACACCTTCCCAAAGCATTTTTAGAAATACACCCCGCGGATGCAGCCGAGCGAGGCATCAAAGAAGGCAATATCGTCGTTATCCAAAATGGCCGTGGGGAAGTTCAGGTACCTGCCAAAATCACTACTGACATTCGGCAAGGGGTTGTTTTTTTGCCGATGCACTGGGGGAAAATTTTACAAAGCAATGCTGCCCGAGCCAACAACCTCACCAGCGACCTCATAGACCCGCTTTCAAAAGAACCCGATTTTAAATTTGCGGCGGTTCAAGTCACAAAATTTAGTAAACCAAAAGAAAAAATCATCGTGATTGGAGCGGGAGCGGCGGCCTACAAATTTGTCACTGCTCACCGCCAGCATAACCTCACTGATGAAGTTCATGTCTTCAGCAAAGAACCCTTTGCTTTCTACAACCGCGTGATGCTTCCCGACTACATTAGCGGTGCTATATCTTGGGACAAATTGCTCAAAATGCCAGACGACGAACGCGCTTTGGTGCATCTATACGAAGGGGTCAGCATTGAACAAATTGACCGCACAAAAAAAACAGTCACTGATTCTCAAGGGAATACCCATTCCTACGACCGTTTGATTATTGCGACTGGAAGTCGTTCGGCACTTCCTCGCGACTATGATACATCGTTGGTGGGGGTCTTTACCATGCGAACGCGCCAAGATGCCGATGGCCTGACCAACTATTTGAATCAACTTGTGTCAACTTCTGCTCCGCGCCACGTCGTGGTGGTGGGTGGTGGGTTATTGGGCTTAGAATTAGCCGCCTCATTGGGAGAAATTGGCGTCAAATCGACCATTATTCACCGAGGGTCACGGCTTATGAATCGCCAACTGGATGGTACAGCTAGTTCGCTTTTGCACGAAGAACTCACCGACCGAGGCATTGATGTTTTTTACAACGACGAAGTAAAGTACATCACTGGCCAACAACACGTGGAAGGACTTCGCCTTACCTCAGGGCGTGTATTGACTTGCGACGCGGTGATTCTGACCATTGGCACAACGCCCAACGTAGAAATTGCCCGCAAGTCGGGCCTCGACGTACAACGAGGCATTGTGGTCAACGCATACCTTCAAACCTCCGACCCAGCCGTATTTGCCATTGGTGAAGTGGCCGAATTTGAAGGACAACTTTTTGGCATCACCGCTGCCGCCGAGGAACAAGCCGAGGCGCTTTGTGCTTACCTCAACGGCGACATTCAAAGTTACTACCGCCCTACCCTATCCATGAATATCTTAAAAATGGAAGGTTTGGATTTATGTTCTTTGGGGATGACCGAAATCCCTGCCAATGGCGCTGGGGCTGACTTTGAAGAAGTTATTTTTTCAGATAAGCAAAAACGTTTTTACAAAAAGTGCATCATTCAAGGAGATAAACTGGTGGGGGCTATTTTGTTTGGCGATAAATCAGAATTTACTGAATACAAAGCACTGATTCAGCACCAAACCGAACTTTCGGACAAGCGGCTAAAGCTGCTACGAAGTGGCAAAAGTGCCCCTGCATTGAAAGGAAAAATCGTATGTTCTTGCAATAACGTCGGCCATGGTAATATTCGAGAGGCGATTGTAGCGGGCTGCCATGATTTTCAATCACTTTGCCAGCAAACGGGAGCAGGAACAGGCTGTGGCAGTTGTAAATTGGAAGTAAAGGCAATTTTGGAGGATGTGCTGGTCAAAGCTTAATTTTTGGGCAAGGATGAACTTTTCGCCAATGCCGAAGGTTTTGCGATAATTGCCCAAAACGAACTAGCTTATGCAAGACACTATTTTTCAAGCATTTATCGACAAAGTTGTCGCTGTTTTACAAGAATCTCCCGACATGCTCGGCCTAGCGGTAGCGGGTTCTTGGATTACGCAAGAAATGGACGCGTACTCGGATTTGGACTTAGTACTTGTTTCAAAAACGAGGCTCTCGACCGACCCTGCGCAAATGAAATCAGTCGCACAAAGATTCGGCAACGTTCTCTCCGCATTTACGGGTGAACACGTCGGTGAGCCGCGCGTGTTGATTTGTTTGTACGGGAATCCGCTTTTGCACGTTGACATCAAGTTTTTGACACCCGACGAATTTTACCAGCGCGTAGAAGACCCCGTTGTGGTGTGGGAACGGGATGAGATTTTAACAAAAATTATCCAGCAAACGACTTCCGCTTGGCCTTATCCTGATTATCAATGGATTGAAGACCGTTTTTGGGTGTGGATCCACTACGGCGCTCTAAAAATTGGCCGAGGAGAGTTAACGGAAGCTGCTGACTTTCTGGCCTTTTTGAGAATCGTTGTTTTAGGGCCTCTTTTGCACATCAAAAATGGCAACCAGCCCCGTGGCGTACGAAAAGTTGAAACAAAACTCCCCGAAGCTGATTTTGAGGCACTGTCAGCAACTGTCGCCTTATTAGATAAAACGTCGTTGGTAACTTCTTTAAACAAAGCCATTGTTATCTACGAACAAACCCGAACCGTCCTTTTTGACTCGTCTGTTCAGCTTAACAGCGAGGCAGAAAGAGAAGTAAAAAAATACTTAGCAGCTATTTCTACCTAACCAAACCACTATGCCATACCTCCGCATCGCTACCCAAGGTGGGGTCATTACCCCCGACGAGCTTCAACGTTTGGCCATGTTAGCCAAAAAATGGGCTTTGGGCAAAATTGAAGTTGGTTTTCGCCAAGATTTGCTCGTTCCTTGCACCGATTCTCAACGCTCGTTGCTTCGATCGCAATTAATGTCGGAGGGGTTTGGAGTAGAAGAAACCGCGGCTGTGCATCCCAACATCGTTTCGTCGTTGGTAGCTCAAAATATCTTTCCCCAGCTCTCTTGGCTTCGGTCGGGCGATTACCTTGATATTTTGGATGAATTTACCTTTCGACCACGTCTCAAAATTAACCTCATCGACCCCACGCAGGAGTTGATTCGACCGTTGACGGGGGAGCTTAATTTTATCGCTTCCCCTACGCCCTCATTTTGGTACTTGGTGATCAATTTATCCGAGTTAGGGGGCATTCATGTCTGGCCCAAACTTATTGATGGGGAACAAATTGCGGCCTGGGTCCAGCACATTGAAAAAATATGGTTGGAAAATCCACCGCCTAATTGTTCTTTTGAAGAACTGTACGGGAATGTTTCAAAAGCGTTTACGGGACGAACGCGCCCCATTCAGAAAGAACTAAAGCTTACACCCAAACCCTACCCGCACCACGAGGGTATTTACCGCTACGATGACCGCTATTGGATGGGGTTATACCAGCGCGACAACGAGTTTGACACGGCTTTTTTAGAAGCCCTTTGTCAGCTTTGCATCAACACTAAAATCGGGCGTTTGTATCCGACACCTTTCAAAACATTCATCGTTCGCGATATACCAAAAGAGACGATTTATCAGTGGGAAAAACTCTTAGGAATCTGGGGGATACATACGCATTATTCGTCGCTCGAACTCAACTGGCAGCTCCCCGATGCTGACGCGTCGGCATTGCGCCTTAAAACCGAACTGGTCGAAGCTTTTGAAAGACTGCGCATTCGGACATCTAGCCTTAGTTTTGGCATTGGTCACCGTAATGCCGAAACGACATCGACGATTGTCATTGAGCCATTATCGACGGAGTATCAGCGTTTTCGCGTAGTTCATTCTCCTGATTTTTACATTGGGAATACGGAATGGGAAGTTTTTGCGGGCGATGTTGCCCGTAAGAATCTCCCAGAAATTCTTCGACGCCTTACGCTGAAATACTACGAACAACTTTCGACGGATAAAAAGGCAAGTATCACCCGTAAAACGTCGGGAATAAAACCCGCTCCTACCCAAAGCGTAATGCAGTGTAAGCACTGTCAGACGGTTGCGGATCTGCCACTTCCTTTACCTTCCTCTTATTTATGTTCACTTTGCGATGCACCTGTGGCTGATTTTGTCGAAGTTGAATTGGAAATAGCGCCGTGATTTGGGCTCCTCAGCGTACGTGATTTCGGTTGCTCTACATATGTGATTTCGATTTCTCAGCGTATGTGCTTTCGGTTTCTCAAAACCGAAACGACTGCCGCAATCTTGCAATAGGTTTCTCAAAACCTCGACTCAATCTTCACGAGGTTGTAAGCAGCCTCTACTTTGGTTTTGAGAAACCAAAGGCACACTCGCACCACGTGATTTCGGTTTCTCAAAACCGAAACAACTGCCGCAATCTTGCACAAGGTTTCTCAAAACCTCGGCTCAATCTTCACGAGGTTGTAAGCAACATCACACTTTGGTTTTGAGAAACCAAAGGCACACTCGCGCCACGTGCTTTCGGTTTCTCAAAACCGAAACGACTGCCGCAATCCTGCAAGAGGTTTCTCAAAACCTCGGCTCAGTCTTCACGAGGTTGTAAGCAACCTCTGCTTTGGTTTTGAGAAACCAAAGACACACTCGCACTACGTGGCTTTCGGTTTCTCAAAACCGAAACGACTGCCGCAATCTTGCAATAGGTTTCTCAAAACCTCGATTCAATCTTCACGAGGTTGTAAGCAACCTCTACTTTGGTTTTGAGAAACCAAAGGCACACTCGCACCACGTGCTTTCGGTTTCTTAAAACCGAAACGACTGCCGCAATCTTGCAATAGGTTTCTCAAAACCTCGACTCAATCTTAACGAGGTTGTAAGCAACCTCACACTTTGGTTTTGAGAAACCAAAGGCACACTCGCACCACGTGCTTTCGGTTTCTTAAAACCGAAACGACTGCCGCAATCTTGCAATAGGTTTCTCAAAACCTCGACTCAATCTTAACGAGGTTGTAAGCAACCTCACACTTTGGTTTTGAGAAACCAAAGGCACACTCGCACCACGTGCTTTCGGTTTCTCAAAACCGAAACGACTACCGCAATCTTATGAACGATTACGACAACTCTTCACGAGGTTTCCCAAAAACCAAGTGACTTTTTCAGCAAAGCAAGTATTACAGAGAATAAAAACTTGTTTTATGGGAACAAAACGAATTTCTGGCTCAGAGGATGAACGCTGTTTTTTCATTACTACCTCCTGTTATCAACACAAGTTCTTATTACTAGATACGCAGGCATTTAATATTGTACTTGACAACTTTCGTTTCTATAATAAACGTTACTCTGCACGACTCTTGGGATATGTGCTAATGAGTAATCATATTCATTTCATGCTATTTTTCGAAGACCGAAATTATTTATCAAAGTACCTTCGAGATTTTAAAAAATATAGCTCCCTGCAACTACGCGCGCACATCTCACGATTTTATCCTCATATTTTACCTGAAATCCTGTATGAATATAGAAGTCAGCATTACAAAATTTGGGACGATGAGTTTGATGATGTAGTAATTTACAGCAGGAAAATGTGCGAAATAAAGCTTGATTATATGCACAACAATCCAGTAAAAGCGGGTCTTGTGACAGAGCCAAGCGGTTATCTATTTTCGAGTGCTAAATTTTATGAAAACTGGAAGGTTAACATCCAATCTGAGCTTTTACATTACAGAGATGTTTTTTAAACGAGGTTGTGAGCAACCTCTGCTTTGGTTTTGAGAAACCAAAGGCACACTCACACCATGATTTCGGTTTCTCAGCATACGTGGCTTTCGGTTTCTCAAAACCGAAACGACTGCCACAATCTTGCAAGAGGTTTCTCAAAACCTCGGCTCAATCTTCACGAGGTTGTAAGCAACATCACACTTTGGTTTTGAGAAACCAAAGGCACACTCACACCATGATTTCGGTTTCTCAGCATACGTGATTTCGGTTTCTCAAAACCGAAACGACTGCCACAATCTTGCAAGAGGTTTCTCAAAACCTCGACTCAATCTTCACGAGGTTGTGAGCAACCTCTAGCTTTGGTTTTGAGAAACCAAAGACACACTAAATCAACAAATTACACCCACGCACGTCCGAATTATCAAACCGCCCAATCACTTCAAATTGGGAAGAGGAATCACCAACAAATCGACCCAAATCTTGGGTTTCTAAAAATGAGCAAGAATCTAAGTTACCCAAATCAACCACATTGATACCGCCGTACCTCATTCCAAGCTGTGGGGAATCTGTTACAGAGAAAGGGTCATTTATATCTCTAAGTAGGATTCGCATCGTGCGAGAGGTCTCAAAAACCCCATCTCCCTTTGAATACGACTGTGACAAAAGCTCCGTCATTCCGTATTCCGAATGAATGTTTTCTAACCCAAAAGCCGACGTGAGCTCAGCGTGTACTTCTTCACGGAGCATTTCACGGCGGCGTCCCTTCATTCCGCCCGTTTCCATTACCACCAATTCGGGCAATTCCTTTAAAAACGACAGGTCGTACTTCGACTCTGCTAAATCCAACAATGCAAACGTCACCCCCCACAAAATTACTTTCCGACCGTCGGGTTGTTGTACTAATTTTTTGAGTGTTGCTAATAGCTCATCTACATTATGCAAAAAGAACCCAGAGACAGGCGACTGCGTTTCTGCAATAAATTGTTGAACCATATACACCAACGAGGAGTTATTTCGTTCAAGATACGAAGGTAACAATGCCAACAGGTGAAAGTCAGAAAGTGAGCCGTAGCTTTTTTCAAAAATCTCGGTACTGATTTCATCATACCAGCCCAAGTCCGCCACCAAATGTCGGCTAGTTTGGGTTCCAGTTGTACCGCTACTTTCAAAAACTGTTTGTATATTGGGGGTCCCCGTCACTACTTGATGGTGTTTAAAGAAGCCAATCGGCAAAAACGGAACCAACGACATACGGTTAACTTGATCGGGGCGAATTCGCAAATGGGAAAGATACTGACGGTAAATGGGGCTATGAACCGCCTGATAATGAAACACCTGCAAGGCAACCTCCTCAAACGTATCGGCCGTTAAGGTTCGTACAGCATTTCGTAAATTGGGCAAAATTGGCATTTTACTAGGGTCGAATTTCAATTTCCGATTGACAAAGCATTAATAACTACTAAATTTATCCAATATTTGGAACAAACTTAACAAGAAAGATGAAGGGCTTCGTTCGTTTTATTGCTACTCTTTTACTATTTGCCATTTCGACAACTGGTTGTTTTACTCCTCCCAACTACAGCCCCGTTCCCGAAATTGGCTTCAATAGCATTGATAAGTTTGAGGTGATTGAGCCTTTCTCACAAGCCAAACAAGACTCGGTTGTCATCACCATCAATTTCAAAGATGGCGATGGCGATTTAGGCGAAAGCACCGAAAACCGCACCAATGCAAAGTATGACACTTGGGGAAATTATGAGCTCAAAACCTTCCGTCGAGTGAGCGGAAATCAGTACCAAGAAGTAACGTTAGCAGCTAACTCCAAACTATTTTTTCCTGTGCTTAAACCCGACGGCAAAAGAGGCCCCATCGAAGGTTTATTGGATTATGCCGTGTATTTTCCTTATTCACGAAACTCAAAGCTGACAACCGTTAAATTCCAAATTAAAATCCGCGACCGCGCACTCAATGTAAGCAACGTCATCGAAACCGATACGCTTTCAGTTCCGTTACTTTTATAAAATATACAACTTTTTCTCTCATTAAAAATCCCTGTGAAATTCTCATTTTGAAAACTTCACAGGGATTTTGTTTAACTATATATTGAGATTACGATTCCACCCCAAAATCACCTTTTGAAAAACATATCACACAACGCATAAGAAACTATTCTTGATAAGCCAACTCTTTTGCTATGAAAACACTGTTCTTTTTCATTACCTTAACCGTTCTAAATCAAGCTATTAAAGCGCAAATGAAATTTGAAGGGACACACCCTCCAAATAAAGAAGTTCTTGCACTACTTGAGCAGGAAGCCAAAATTATGGATAACGTTCGCAATGTTAGCCAAAGAGATAGTTTAAGAGCGCAGATTCTTTCCAAAGGATTTTTCTACCATGGTGTTGATGGTAAGCCCATAAATTTGGATGGCTTAACTAAAAGGCAAACAAAAAATAACTTTCAGGCACTGGAGGCAAAGGTCATCAGTGAAACACTCTATCAGTATGAAAGTACTGCCATTCTTGTCATAATGGAATGGCAAAAGATAAAGGATAAGGGAGTGATTTCTGACAACTACAATTCGGTATTGATTGTCATGGGTATTGAGAATGGCAAATGGAAAATACTATCGGATATAATGGGACGAAAACCTAAACTCAGTGAAGAAGAAATGAAGAAGGCCAATAAATAGCCCCTTCTCATTCCATTTAAGATTCTACCACTTCCACCCCCAAAATCACTTCTTCAATCAAATCACAAGCTTCGTGGATTTGCGTTTCTGTAATCACCAATGGCGGGGCAAAACGAATTTTATTGCCGTGGGTTTGTTTGCAAAGCAGTCCTTTTTCCTTGAGTTGGAGGCAAATTTGCCACGCCAAGGGGCTTTCTTCGTCGGTCGCAATCACGATGGCATTTAGCAATCCTTTTCCACGAACGGTTTCAATCAGGGTCGTTTTTTGCTGGATTACCCGCATTCGTTCACGGAATATTTCCCCAAGACGCTCCGCATTTTCGGCTAATTTTTCATCCTCCAACACCGACAACGCCGCTACCGTCACCGCCGCCGCCAACGGATTTCCACCGTAGGTTGACCCGTGTTGGCCTGGCTTAATGGTGAGCATAATTTCGTCGTTGGCCAAGACGCAAGAAACGGGATAAACGCCGCCCGAAAGCGCTTTTCCTAATACCAAAATATCGGGTTTCACGCCTTCGTGGTCGCAAGCAAGACGCTTGCCCGTACGCCCAAGTCCCGTTTGAACTTCGTCGGCAATAAACAAGACGTTGTATTTAGTACACAATTCTCTCACTCCCCGCAAGTAGCCTTCGTCGGGCACTACTACGCCCGCTTCACCCTGAATAGGTTCCACCATGAAACCTGCGATGTTGGGGTCGGCTTGGAAGGTTTGTTCGAGTACTTTTAAGTCGTTATAAGGAACAATCATATAGCCAGGCAAAAACGGGCCGTAATCGTTGGTACTTTCGGGGTCGGTTGACGACGAAATGGCCGCGAGTGTACGTCCCCAAAAGTTTCCTGCGGCATAAACCGTTTTGGCTTGGTTTTGGGGAATTCCTTTCACCAAATACCCCCACTTACGGGTCAGTTTGAGCGCCGTTTCTCCGCCTTCTACCCCTGAATTCATCATCAACACCTTGTCGTAGCCAAAGTAATCGCACAAGAACTTCTCACATTCACCCAAAACAGAATTATGAAACGCCCGCGATGTCAGCGTCAGTTTTTGCGCCTGTGTTGTCAAGGCATTTACAATGCGAGGGTGACAATGTCCCTGATTAACAGCACTGTATGCCGACAAAAAATCGTAATAACGTTTGCCTTCAATGTCCCACACAAAAACACCCTCCCCGCGCTCAATAACCACAGGCACGGGCTTATAATTATGCGCTCCGTAGCGCTTTTCAAGGCCAATAAGATAGTCGGTTTGAGTAAGTTCGGTTGTCATGGTGGTTTTAGAGATTGAAGCCAACAATTTTTATTACTTTTGTAAAGTTACATTTTAACTTATTTTCAATTTTTAACAAGTCAAATTTCTTTTAAACGCTTAAATTACAAACCGTTTTTTAATTTCAAACACGCTATAAAACCAAATCTAACTTTCGTTAACATGTTTAAACAACTCCTTTTTTTGGCCACAGCACTTAGCTTTTCGGCCATCGCGCAAGACCGCCGCCCCACCACGCCACCCGCAGCCAGTGGCACCCCAACGGCAACGGCACCCGCAGCACCAGCCGCTGCCCCTAAGGCAGGCCCCAAGCCTTACAAAGAAGTAATTACCGACAAAAGTAAGACGACCAAGGGCTTATTCATCGTTCATAAAATTGATGAAAAATACTTCTTTGAACTTCCTGATTCGCTACTCGGTCGCGAAATGATGGCCATCACGCGCCTCTCCCAGTCTAGTACCACACCTGGGTCGGTAGGTTTGCCTGCCTACGGTGGAGAATTGCTTAATCGCCAAGTAGTTCGCTTTGAAAAAGGCCCCGAAAACAAGATTTTCATGCGTTCGGTGGCTTTTATCAACGTAAGCGATGATGTCAATTCGCCTATTTACAAAGCTGTTCGCAACTCTAACCTCGACCCCATTGCGATGGCTTTTGATGTGAAAGCCGTTCGCAAAGACACCTCAGTAGTGATTGAAGTAACAGACTTTTTTAAAAGCGACAATACCGTTATTTCAATGGCTCCTATCGTTCGTCAGGCTTACAAATTGACGATGATTCAAAACGACCGTACCTACATTCAGAGCATCAAGTCTTTCCCAATCAACACGGAAGTAAAGGTGGTAAAAACCTACGGCGTTACCCCTCCTACCCCAAGTTTTGGACCTTCTACAAGCCCTATTCCTTCGGTCAACTTACCCGCAGGCTCGATTGCAGGGGCAGTGACAATGGAGCTAAACACCTCATTTATTGTTCTACCTGCCGTACCGATGAAACAACGTTTGTTTGACTTACGGGTCGGTTATTTTGCCAATGGTTATACCGTTTATGGCGAAAACTCACAACGCACTGAAGACAAAACGTTTGTAGTTCGTTGGCGTTTGGAACCTAAAAACAAAGCCGACGAAGAGCGTCAGCGCCGTGGTGAGTTGATTGAGCCTAAAAAACCGATTGTTTTCTACATTGACCCTGCTACGCCAAAACAATGGCGTAAATACCTCAAAATGGGGGTTGATGACTGGAACGTAGCTTTTGAAAAAGCAGGATGGAAAAATGCCATCCGTGGCGAAATTTTGGCCGACAACGACACGACCATCAGCATGGAAGACGCGCGCTACTCGGCGATTCGTTATTTTGCTTCGGACATTGAAAATGCCTACGGCCCCAACGTCCACGACCCTCGTACGGGAGAGATTTTGGAAAGCCACATCGGTTGGTACCACAACGTGATGAAACTCCTCAAAAAATGGTACATGACCCAAGCCGCTGCCGCTGACCCACGTGCACGCAAGAATAAATTTGACGATGAATTGATGGGGCAACTCATTCGCTTTGTGTCGTCGCACGAAGTAGGACACACGCTTGGCCTTCGTCACAACTACGGCGCATCAACGGCAACACCCGTTGAGAAACTCCGCGACAAAGAATTTATTACCAAAAATGGCCACACTTCGTCTATCATGGACTACGCTCGTTTCAACTACGTAGCCCAACCCGAAGATGGCGTAACTGACTTTTTCCCTCGCATTGGCGACTACGACATTTGGGCCATTGAGTGGGCATACAAACCCATTTATGACACCAAAACTGCCGAGGAAGATAAGCTTGTTTTGAACAAATGGTACAAAGAAAAAGCCCTTCCCAACCGCCGTTTGTGGTTCTTGACCGAAACCAACCCCTATGACCCTCGTTCACAAAACGAAGACATCGGTGACAACGCCATGTTAGCCAGTGGCTACGGTATCAAAAACCTCCAACGCATTGTGCCTAACCTTATCGAGTGGACCAAGCAAGAAGGAGAAGACTACGAAATGTTGGAAGAAGGGTTCAACGAAGTGGTGACGCAGTTCCGTCGTTATATGGGTCACGTAACCAAAAACGTGGGCGGTATTTACGAAACACCTAAATCAATGGACCAAGAAGGGGCTGTATATGAGCCAACGCCTAAAAAAATGCAAAAAGATGCGGTTGCATTCTTAAATCAGCAACTCTTCAACACGCCTAAGTGGATACTAGACGAAAACATTTTGCGTCGTATTCGTCCTGACATGGGAGTTGATTTTATTTCAAAAATTCAGGAAACTACCCTCAATAGCCTTTTTGCTAGTGACCGCCTCCAACGGATGATTGAGATGACGGAAAAAACGACCGATGCTTACTCAATGGACGAGCTATTTGCCGATGTAAAAGGCGGAGTTTGGGGAGAACTAAAAACGCGCAAAGCAGCTGATGCTCACCGCCGCAACCTTCAAAAAATCTATGTCGAGCGCATGATTGCAACGCTGAATGCACCTGCGGCAGCTGGTTTCCCTACTACTACTCCGATGAAAATGTTTGGCGCAGTGGTAGCTCCTTCGGTGGACATCCGCAAAAACGACGTGCAGTCGATGGTACGGGCGCACTTGACTTCGTTGCAAGGCGAAATTCAAGCGGCACTTCCAACCATTACCGACAAAATGACAAAATACCACCTTCAAGATTGCGTTTTCCGCATTAAGAAGGCATTAGACCCTAAATAGTCTGACGAAGACCTTGTGCGTCGGGTTTTGACCCGACGCACTTTTATTACATTCTCTATCCTCTGAGTATCAAAAATTATGGAAGAACCACTTGACGAATATGACCGACTTATTTTGCAGCAACTCGAACGAGACGCCCGCAAAGCTTATTCGGCCATCGCCGACGATTTACAGATTTCGAATACCATGGTGCATCAACGGGTAGGAAAGTTGAAACGGATTGGTATCTTAAAAGGAAGCACGATTGTATTAAACGAACGAAAATTAGGCTACGAATGGGGGGCTTTTACGGGCATTACCCTCAAAGAAGACTCCGATTCTGAAAAAATTATTGACGCACTCAAGCAAATCCCCGAAGTCACTGAGTGTTATTATATTACAGGAAAATATACGCTTTATATTCGCATCGTAGCACGCAGCAACGAGCACATGCGCAAAGTTTTATACGAAAAAATAGACCATATCCCTGGCGTTCTCAAAACCGAATCGCTGATTGATTTTGGGGCAGCCTTCAAACGAAATGTACCCATCGAAGAATAATAACTTTCAACTACCATGGCTACCTCAAAAACCTACCTCTCGCTTCTCTTTTTTCTCCTGAGTTTCACGTTTTTGTTTGCCCAAAATACCAAAATTCAATTGACTAAAGCCACCAAAGCAGGTCAACAAAATGGGATTATCATCTACCAAGTACAGTTTAAAGTTTTGTCAGGCGAAGCCAAAAATAGATCGGAGTTTACCCTTTTTGAAAACGGGATTATAAAAGGCTACGCCTATCTCGAAAGCTACAGCGACCCACTAACCGCAGGCCAAGTCACCAAATTCGATGAAGTACTTTACGTACTCGGAGGCACCATTTCGGCGGGTCAAACCCTGTCATCACACGATTTAGTGAAACCCACTTTGCCAGTAAACCGTACATTTTCATTTACAACGGGCACGGCGTTTATCGGCAATACTCCGACCGCATTTTCCACGAACATTACCGATATAAAAGGTCTTATAAAAGTCGGCGATGCCGTTGAGTATCAAAATTTTAAAGGTGAACGTTCAAAAGCCAAAATCACTAGCATTGATATTGAGCAGAAGTTTCACCCCACAGTTCTCATCGACGATTTACCCAAAGATGCCTTCGTTGGAATCACCATTGAATCAGAAAGTAAAGCCGATTTTTCAAACGCCAAAGTAACCGCGCTAGGTGGCATATCATCGTCCGCCACTGCAACTGCCTCGAATACCAAAACCTCCCAAATAACGGGTAAAACCCAAACCATTCCTGTAAACGTTGTTTTAAAAAACGACGAAATAAAAATCACCGTTCATAACCTTATAAAATTCAATCCCGACCCCTCCAACAGCCAATACGATGTCATTAAAATAGACTATTCGCTTGATTACTACATCGTTGACGCAACTGTTGAAAATATTTCTTCCCACGAAATCGACCCAGGAGAGTACCTATTGCGCTTCAACTTTTACAGCCCCGACGGTAAAAGTGCCGATGAATTTTTACGGCTTTTTAAGAATGAAAAAGGCACTACCAATGAAGTGAAACAACAAGCTGACTTGGTGGATAAAATGGTATTTGGCGGAACGAGCAAAATCAAATCTGCAGGGGTGTTGGTCAAATACCAAGAGATGATTCCTGATTATGACCAAAAACACAAGCCGCTTGTAGAAAAACTTTCAAAAACGATGGCACCCAAGCAGCAAATCCACAGTGTTGTAGCCACAATTTTGTCTGTCCCCCCCACCTACAAAATTGAAGGGCTTGGCACATGGAAAGGCACGTTTTTTAGCAAAAAGAATTTGATTTTTGTTCCTGTGAAAATATAAAGGGCAAGTTGGCAAGAGGCAAAGGGCAAACGTACAAATGTGCTTTTGGTTGCTCACAACCAAAACAGGGGTTACTCATAACCCCGTACGATGAAAAACTATCAGTAACCAAAAATAACTTTAACGAATGAAAACCTGGATTGGGGTGGACATTGGCACTACCAATGTCAAAGCAACTGCTATCGACGAAGCTGGAGAAACCGTCGCACATGCCTCGGCAGCCTGCGTTACTTACCACCCAAAACCGCGCTACGTTGAGCAAAATCCTGACGAAATTTATGGTTTGTTCATCGCTGTCATCCAGCAAGTTTCGGAGCAATTGCGCCACAAAAACGCCAGCATCGAAGCCATCGGTTTGTGTTCGGCCATGCACAGCGTCATTCCCCTCGACAATCAAAACCGCCGTCTTACGCGTTCGCTCCTTTGGGCAGACAACCGCAGCGAAGCCCAAGCTGATACCCTTAAAACCCACCCCGTTTTAGCAAAACTGTACCCGCAAGTAGGCATACCTGCCCATCCTTACGCACCATTGACCAAAATGGTGTGGTTTCGCGAACAAAAACCCGCCGTTTTTGGAAAAATCAGCCGTTTTGTTTCCCAAAAAGAATACATCTGGTACCGACTTTTTGGAAAATTCCAAATCGACTATTCGATGGCCTCAGGAACCGCCCTGCTCGACAACCGACGATTTCGGTGGAGTGCATTGGCCATGGACTATGCGGGTATTAACGCCTCCCAACTCTCCGACCTAGTTCCAACTTATCACCAAGAAAAACTCACCCAACGAAGTCTTGCCAAGCAACTAGGCGTTCCCGTTGGTACTCCATTTGTCATTGGCGCAGGCGATGCCTGTTTGGCCAATCTAGGTTCAGGAGCATTGGATATGGGCGTCACCACCCTCACAATTGGTACCAGTGGCGCGGTTCGACAAACGGCTGCTACACCCGCCCGTGACCCTCTACGGCGTTTGTTCACTTACGTTTTGGACGAAACTCATTACGTATCTGGAGGCCCTACCAACAACGGCGGTAACGTCCTCGAATGGCTTTCTAAACACTTACTTTTAAAAGACACAAGTGAGCTTCTTGCCATGGCCGAAAGCATCGGGACTGGCTCCGATGGCTTACTGTTTGTCCCCTACCTTTTGGGTGAACGCGCGCCCGTTTGGGATGCCCACGCTTATGGAAGCTATCAACGTTTGCAATGGCAACACACCCAAGCTCACATGGCCCGCGCGACGTTGGAAGGAGTAATGATGAACCTTAACCAAATTCGTCAAATTATCGACTCCCAACTCAACAAAAGCCGCATCTTGCACGCCAACGGTGGTTTTACGCGTTCAAAATTCTGGGTTCAATTGTTAACCGATATTTTCAATACGCCCGTTCGGGTTAATGAAAGCAACGAAAGCGGCTGCCTTGGGGCGACTTTGTTGGCGATGAAATCACTGGGAAAACTTGACACTTTGGAAGAAGGCGTTCATCAATACGTTCGGTTTGCAGATACTTACCACCCCGACCCTTCGCGGACTAAAATCTATCAAAAAGTCCAACGTGAATTTGTAAAAGCGATGGCTGTGAGGTAACTACAAAAATGGCTTGGTATTTGTACTGGAACAAATTGAAAACTTTAAACGTTAAACAATCATCTTAAAATAATACGCCAAACCATGAAAAAGATTGGAATCGCCGCCGTCATCACTACTGTAATGGTAAGCCTTATGGCTTTCAAATCCGTTGAACCCAAAACCGAAGAAGCCAAAATTCAGTGGGTGACGTTGGAAGAAGCCTACAAACTTAACCAAAAGCAACCACGCAAAATTTGGATTGATTTATATACAGAGTGGTGCGGATGGTGCAAAGTAATGGATAAAAACACCTTCAAAAATGCGGAGGTAGTTCAATTTACAAACAAGAAATTCTACGCCGTAAAATACAATCCTGAAAAAGATGCCGACGTAATGTTTGGAAAAGTGTCGTTCCGTAGCCTAATCAATGGCAAAGTAACGGGCTATCCAACCACGGTTTTCATGGATGAAAAAATGAACCTCATCCAACCGATTGCTGGTTATTTGGAACCGCGTATGTTCCACCAAGTGCTCGCATATTTTGGCGACAATAATCACCAAAAAGAGCCTTTTGACCAGTTTCAACAAAAGACTTACCCTACTAAATACACCGCCAAAGCACAATAACGGCGTATTTTAGTTCTTTTAATTTCTCTTATGCAATTATCACTTTATCAACTCGACGCGTTTACCGACAAAGTTTTTGGCGGTAATCCTGCCGCTGTCGTACCACTTACTTCATGGCTTCCCGACGAAACCATGCAGGCCATAGCCGCTGAAAACAACTTGGCCGAAACGGCCTTTTACGTCCCAACGGAAGCAGGTTTTCATATTCGTTGGTTCACCCCTACGGTGGAAGTTGACCTCTGCGGCCACGCCACATTGGCCAGCGCCTACGTATTGTTTTCCCTCGAAAATTATGCCCACGACGAAATAAATTTCGACTCTCGAAGCGGTATTTTAAACGTTCGCAAGGAAGGCGATTGGCTTGTTCTTAACTTCCCCGCTGACAGCATTCACAAACAGTT
Organism: Runella sp. SP2; assembly: GCF_003711225.1. Taxonomy (NCBI): domain Bacteria; kingdom Pseudomonadati; phylum Bacteroidota; class Cytophagia; order Cytophagales; family Spirosomataceae; genus Runella; species Runella sp. SP2. The sequence continues at coordinate 3,792,411 of NZ_CP031030.1, forward strand.
GCTTTCGCCTCCTGCTTTATTAGAAGCGTTGGGCGACATCACTCCCGTTGAAATTTTACGTGGTAAAACCGATTTTATGGCGGTATTAGAATCGGAAGAACAAGTACGCACACTTCAACCTGATATTATTGTTTTATCAACTTTACCAGCACGAGGTGTCATTATCACTGCTCCTGGCGATTCAGTTGATTTTGTCTCGCGTTTCTTTGCGCCACAGTCGGGCATCGCCGAAGACCCCGTGACAGGTTCGGCACACACCACACTCACGCCTTATTGGGCTGAGAAATTGGGCAAAACCGAGATGGAAGCCCTGCAAGTTTCTGCTCGTGGTGGTGTTTTAAAAACAAAACTTATCGGCGACCGCGTAGAAATAGCAGGCCAAGTAAAACTTTATTTACGAGGCACGATTGAAATTGAGTAACCCCATTGGTTCACAAATAGAAGTCGGTTTTGAGAAATCAATGGCAAAGCGTCGGCAGGGGAATTTCCCACCGACGCTTTTCTTTTCTCTATTTTTCCGTTATAGCCTTCGCCAAACGCCTTCCTTTTAAAGGCATTTCCTTAGACTCTTCGTCTGGCAGGGTCAATGGGCGTTCAGGCTCTTCTTCTACAGGAGCAATTTCGAGGCCCGAGGCTCTCAGTTTTTCGATTATGGAAATAATTTCGTTTCCACGCCGACCTTGCTCCTCAATCGCAAGCTGATTATATTCTTTTTCGCGCGCAGTTTCCCAGATAAACAGCTCTGTTTTAGCATCATAAATCCCCAAAGGCAATCCTTTTGAGATTTGGGAAAAATTTTTAATCGCATCTTCCGCCTCGGGACGCGTCGCGTACGTTAGGTGATAAAAACTTCCTTTGAACAAATATAAAATTGAAAAACGGTTCATAGCAGTAGTGATTGAAGTAGGGCTTTCTTGAAAAGCAAAAACGAATAAAACAATGGATTCTTGTACCGAATGATTTTCGGCAGGGTTTCCTCTTAGAGGGCTTTTAATTTGTAGGTTGATTGATGAGCTGTAGCATTGTAGGGTAAGCTACTCATAACTCAAAAATAGACAAAAGAAAGAACAAAGTCTCTTTGAAGTGAGATATTTACTTAAACAAATATCAAGAAAATATAGCATTAAACAAAAAAATCAAAGAAAATATTTTTACACTTCCTTCGGTTCAATTTTATCAAAATATGATTTTTTCTAGTTTTAAACCATATAAGACATATAAGGAATTATAAGAAAAGCTTATGTGCTCTTAAATGTCTTATATGGTTCACAGAACTATTTCTTCAAAATCGTAAACTCTACGCGGCGGTTTTTCTTGCGGTTTTCCTCCGTCGTATTGGGAGAAACGGGCCGTGTAGGGCCATAACCTTTGGTCTGAATTCGGTTACCCGTAATTCCTTTTGTACCCAAATAACGCTTCACCTCTTCTACCCTATCTTTTGATAATTGCAAGTTAGCATCAAAGTCCCCGACGTTGTCCGTATGCCCTTCGATGAGTACTTCCATCGTCCCATTTTCGGTCATCATCTGCGCGATTCGATCTAATTCTGGCAAGGAAGCAGGCAACAAATCAAACTTACTTTGGGCAAAGCCAATCGTGTTTAGTGTCACTTTTTGACCAATTTCAATGGGTGATAAAACGAGTTCGCGGCGAAGTTCGCGGTACTGCGTTTCTTTGGTCAAATCAATGACCATTCCCCCCGACTGATACCCTTTTCGTTGCGCCGTTAGTCCGTATTGTTTTTGGGTATCTAGGACCACTTTGAAATCTCCCACAGCAGGGTCGTAGTCGATGCGTTGAGGGGTTTGTTTTTGATCCAAATCTTCCACAATTACCTCGGCTGCTACTGGTTGCTTGGTCGTTTGGTCAAGCACTACTCCTTTCAACATTACCGTCGGGACGGGGCGAATCTGCTCTGGAAGCTTCATTCTGAAAATGTCAAACTCGCCCAATGAGTTTTCGGACGAACAAAAATACGCATACGCCCCCGAAGCAGGAATGGTAAAATGGGCTTCAAAATCGGAGGTATTAAAAGCAGGGCCAAGGTTTTCTGGCTCCGACCAACGCGTCCAGGTTTCGTCCAAACGACGGCTTACGTAAATATCCATTTCACCGTATCCGCTACGACCACTGGAGGTAAAGTAAATCGTCTGGTTATCGGTAGCTAAAAAAGGCGTAAACTCGTCATCGGCTGTATTCAAATCAGCACCCATGTTTTTAGCGGGCGACCAAGTACCGTCAGCTTGTTGGAAAGACACGTACAAATCTGCCCCTCCTTTGGTATTTCCATCTTGCAACGACAATACCATTACTTTTCCGTTGGGACCAATGTAAAACCCCGAAAAAGAGTGTTCGTTGACATAACTTTGCAGACGTAGTTCTTGTGGTGCTGTCCAGCCTGTGCGATTTTTACGACTCACTGATACCCCCTTCGACAAGCTTCCATCGGGGTGATAAATATTCATTAAGAGCGCAGTACGGTCGTCGGGAGAGATATAACAAATGGAATTTTCTTGGGCGTTATTGATGGGCTTTCCCATGTTCTGCGCTTTTTGCCAAACGCCATTTTTTTCCTCGGCGTACCAAACATCGTAATCTTCGGAAGTACGAATATTTTCAGGATGGTCGTAGCGGGTAAAATAAATTGTACGTCCATCAGGAGAAATTACGGGTGCTACTTCGTTGGCTTTGGAGTTAACGTTAGGGCCAAGGTTTTCTTTCTTCAATTCTTTTGGAACATTCTTGGCGAGATTAATCATGGCCTCGACGGGCTTTTCGGAAGCAGATATACCGATGGCATCAATTTCGTTCCAACCTTCTACCAACTGCGTGTTAAGGGTTACTTTCAAAGAAGTTACTTTAAACGCCGTGAGTTGCGGTAGCCAAATACGGTGCATTCCTGCGCCACGCTTACTTGCTTCGGGCTTGGATTTGTAAAAAGTATATTCTTTGTTGTCGGTATCATACCCTACAACGCTTGTTACACAACCTGCTCCGTGGTTTTCGGCGATTACTATCTGGCGAATCTGCGCGGGAGTTTCAAATCCTACTTTTATCCATTCTTCGCCCGCGTCAGGTTGCGCTGGCCGCCAAGCCGACGCGCCACTTTCACCCTGAGGAAGTTTGTTGGGTTTACCCAAAAGTTGAAACGGGCGGTACTGTGCGCCGTTTCCTTGAGCATATTCGGAAGATACACCGATGACTTTTGAAGCCCACTGAACCTCCTGTGAATGAAGTATATAACTGGCAAGAAACAGTACAAAAAACGAAAAAAAACGCATGATTACAAGTTTTTTTAGGTAGCCGCACATTTATCGTGCCAATTACAACAATTCGTCCGAAGGATTCCAAAAGACTTTTTTAAAATCTACGATTTTATCATTTTTCACTTTCACACCTTCCAGCTCCAGCAGTTCTTGCATAGCCGTAGGCGTTCCAAAAAAGTGTTTGCCCGTCAGCATTCCATCACGGTTCACCACGCGGTGCGCAGGGACATCGGGCATTCCGTGGCAGGCGTTCATCGCCCAGCCGACCATGCGGGCTGTCAATTTTGTCCCTAAAAAAGTAGCGATTGCACCGTAAGAAGTAGCGCGCCCTTCGGGTATTTGCCGAACGACATCATAGACGTCATCAAAGAAGTTTTTTGATTCCATGGTTCTTTTTGAACCATATAAGACATATAAGGGCAAATAAGTTTTTCTTATAATCTCTTGTATGTCTTAATATGGTTACAAGTAGTACTAAGGCTTTTCGATTTTATTGACCAGCTCTTCATACCACTTTTCTCCGTATTTGGTAATCAGGGGGTCTTTTAAGAATTTATAAATCGGTACGCCTAACTCCCGCCCATTGTCACACGCAGGGCGACAAATGTGCCAGCGGTCGTAATTGAGCGCATCAAAATGGTCGTATTTAGTAATGCGAATGGGGTATAAATAACAAGAAATCGGTTTACGGAACGTGATTTTTTTATCCAAAAATGCTTGTTCAATACCGCATTTTAAAATGCCTTTTTGGTCGTAAATCGCGTAAGCACACTCCCGTCCATTGACAGTTGGAGTAACGTAATCGCCGTCAGCATCTTGTTCGTACAAGCCCGTTTTCTCAATGGCATCAAGCCCTTTTTTATTCAAATAAGGCTTCACTTTGGGGAAAACTTCTTCTAATTTCTCCAATTCGTCTTCGTTGAGCGGCGCACCCATGTCGCCTTCAATACAGCAAGCACCTTTACATTTTGTCAATTCACAAACGAAAAACTGATCCGCTATATCGTCGCTGATGACGGTATTATCAATGACTATCATTGTTTCTTAATCTTAATTTGTTGACCAATTTTTACACCCGTATCAGGCAATTCGTTCCACTCTTTGATTTGGTCCACTTTTACGCCATATTTTTGAGAAATGCTGAACATTGTTTCGCCTTGGGCTACGGTGTGCGTGACGAACTCAGCTGCTTTAGGTTGCTGCTCAAGGGTATTGCCAACGGGACGAATATTCAACTTTTGTCCGCTCAACAACTTCGCATCTTGCGGTAGGTTATTCCAATACAAAATGTCGTTGACCGTTACATCATACATTTTTGAAATGCTGTAAAACGTTTGCCCTGCTTCCACTACGTGAACCAACGCCTTACCCGCTGAAGCAGTAGGCTTAGGCGTTGAAGGAGCCGTCTCTTGAGTCGAGGGCTTCGATACTACCTTATCTTGTTTGGGAGTTACTGTAGTAACTTGTTTTTGAGGCGTCTCGTTGGTGGCAGGTTTCGTAGCTGGCGTTGTTGACGACGAAGTGGGGGTCGTATTTTTGGCCGTTGACGATTTAGGCTTTGAACTAGGAGCCGTCGATTCATCATTGATAATGACCACGCGATCATCATCGCCTGGGTTAAACGATGGCGCGCGACGGTTCGGCTTATTAGTCGTTGAATTCGACGAACTTGTTTGTTTGCTTGGTTTAGGCTCCGAGTCCGTAAACTCTACCCCACCGTCTTTAGAATCAGTCGTTGTTTGGGGCTGAGTTTGGGCTGGTGTAGAAGTTGTTGTCGCAGGGGTATCCGCCATTTTTGGGGTATAAACCTTACGCTCCGACGCATTTTGTGGAACTTTATTGGTTGTCGTATTCGCTCCCGCCGTTTGCTCAGTGCGTACAGGCTCTTGAACCGCTGGACGAGGTTGCGACTTATCCATTCCTGGCTTCCATTCATCTTGCGGAGTTTCAATGATTTCTACAGGTTTGCTTCTTGGGCGTTTTTTGGTCAACCAAAGCACACGTCCTGTTTGTAGGCGCGTATTGCGATTGTCAATGCGGTTGTAACGCACCAAAAATTTCAAGCGAACGCCGTAAATCTGTGAAACTTTCCAAAGAGATTCTCCTTCACGCACGGTGTGAAAAGGCACCACGGCACGTTTGTTTTTCTTGGCCAAATAATATACTTCACCTGGTACGACGGGGCCGCGTTCCGACATATCATTATAGCGCAAAAAACTACTAAAACTCACGCGCGCTTTTCTGGCCAACGACTCCACATTGTCATTACCACCCGCCATAATTCCAGGCAAACCGTTGATTTCGTACAAAAGCAGGTCATTGCTATATCCTTCTGCCCGCACAAGCACTGGAAAACCAATGTCTTTTTGGGTAAAATTATCACGCTGATTCGGTTTTTTGAATACCGACAAACGCGCACGTACTGTTTCGTACTGATTATTATTGACTGGCAACAACAAGGAATAATCTTTATCGCTAGGAATATCGTTGGTCGTTACCCAGCGATTTTGAGCGCGAAGGTTTGTTTCATCAACGGCAAATTCTTTGGCAATTCCTTCTAATGAGCGACCGCCTGCTTGTGGATACTCCAACAACACAAACTGGTTAGGCGACTGATAGCGTTCGATGGCTGACTCAATGGCTATTTTATGTGCCAAAAAGCGTAAAATATAACGGTCAGACTTGCCATCTAGCTTGATTTCGCGGGCATATCCCCATTCGGCGGGAATCGTTTTACTAATTCCACCCGCTCCCAAATAATACGAATACAATGACGCTACCCAGTTGTTAAACTGCGTATTGCTTTTTTTGAGGTACTTAGCGGCAGCTCGCGTTGACGAAGTAATGTTTTTACGCTCGTCTATCTGGTCATCTACACGCAGACCATAATCCAAGGCCGTTTCTTTCTTGAACTGCCAGAAACCTACCGCATTTGAAGCCGAGACTGCATCGGGCTGTAGGTTACTTTCTTGTACTGCCAAATATTTAAAATCGACGGGTACATCTTCGTCAATCAAAATCCCTTCAACAATAGGAAAAAACAGCAGGCACCGATCCAATTTTGCTTCCCAAAATTTTTTATTGCCCATAAGAGCTTTTACATCTGTCTGAACTACGGCCCGCGCATCTTCATCAAGCTGCACGTTCATCCCAGCAAAGCCAACGCTACGCGGTACAGTAGGCACGGCAGGGGCTTGCGCAACGACAAATCCTACCAAAAAGAATGAAAAAAGAGTGGTTAGGGCTACAATACGTTTCATTGTGGTTTCGGTTCGCTTCATAACTAATTTTTATATGCAATCATCAAGCCGTCGCGGATAGGCAAAAGTAGGTTGCTTACCCGTGGGTCGTTGTGTACTTTTTGATTAAAGTCTAAAAGGTTCTGCGTATCCTTATCTATTTTTTTGTCTGTTTGTACAACTTTTCCGCTCCAAAGCACATTATCGGCAATAATAACGCCGCCTGGGCGCACTTTGTCAATGACCAAATCGTAATAGAGCGCGTAGTTGAGTTTGTCGGCGTCAATAAACACCAAATCAAACGTATCGGGCAAGGTAGGAATCAATTCTACGGCATTGGCAATTCGGTAATCAATCTTGTTTTTATACGGAGATTTGTCAAAAAACGACCTCGTAAAACCCTCTAACTCTTCATTGACATCAATGGTTGTCAGAAGCCCATCTTCGGTTAATCCTTCCGCCAAACACAAGGCTGAATACCCTGTGTAGGTACCTATTTCGAGAACCCTGCGCGGGCGCATCATCGTAGAAAAAAGTGCCAGCAAACGGCCTTGCACATGCCCCGACAACATACGAGGTTGTAGAACTTTCGCGTGCGTTTCTCGATTGAGAAGAGCCAACAACGTACTTTCGGGCGAGGTATGCGCCTGCGAATATCCCTCTATGGCCTCTGACAAAAACTCCATTTAGTGTAGGTTGTTTAACAAATATAAACGGAAAAACGCCTAAAAGTATATAAAATGGGCTTTTTTCACAAGACAGTCGTTTGTTCGGGTTGTGAGCAACCCTCTTCACATGTTACTCTCAACCCGACTACTTGCCGTGGGGAGGGTTGCTCACAACCCGACTTTTACCCGACTACTTAGAATCCTCCTCAGGCACAAAACACAAGCTACTCCATTGGCTTTCGTCGAGCATTTCTTGGGCAATATCTTGGAGTTGTGAGGCAGTTACGGCTTCAATCTCCCGAAAAATTTCTTCCAACGAATCTATTTTCCCCGTATCCAAAATGCTCTTGGCCATCATCAGCATAAAGCTTTGATTACCTTCCTCCGACATCGCCAATTGCCCCATAAGTTGCTCTTTTAGATTACGAAGCTGGACAGGCGTAAGTGCTTTTTCGCGCACCTGGCGCAGCTCTCGATGTACCAATTGCATGGCACGGTCGAGATTTTTGGGTTCTGTCCCAAAAAACACGCCCAAAAAGCCTGTATCCAAAAAAGGTGCATAAGTAGCTTCAATTGAATAGACCAAGCCGTATTTCTCCCGAAGCGTCATGTTAAAACGGGAGTTCATACCAGGCCCACCGAGCAAGTTAATCAGCATAAAAAACGGCAAACGTTTTTCATCCATCAAGGCATAAGCTGGACGCCCCATCGCCACTTGGGTCTGGGTCATGCCACGTTGTACTCGCAAAGTTTGCGGCACATAAATATTCGGCGACGTACGAATCCGTTGGCTGGTTGAATGAGGAATATCGTAGAGGTATTTTTCAGCTTGCTTTACCGCTTTATTGAAGGGCAAATTACTCACCAAAGACACCACGATGCGTTCGGTATCCAGATTATCGGCAATAAAAGTCTGTAAATCGTGACGACCAAACGAGCGAACGCTTTCGGCCGTGCCGAGGATATTTTTGCCCAATTGATGGTTTTGAAACACCAATTCGTCAAAATCATCTTGGATGGCATCTTCTGGCGAGTCGTGGTACATGGCCATTTCTTCCAAAATTACCCCTCGCTCTTTCTCAATTTGTTTTTCGGGAAAAACCGAGTGGAACGTGATGTCAGACAACAATTCAATCGCTTTATCGCTGTGTGATGCCAACAATGACGCGTGAAAACATACCTTTTCTTTCGTCGTATAGGCATTCAACTCCCCTCCTACGGTTTCGAGGCGATTGATGATGTGGTACGATTTACGTTTTTGAGTTCCTTTGAAAGCCATGTGCTCCCAAAAGTGTGCGAGGCCCTGCTGGTGTGGTTGCTCATCCCGACTACCAATGTCGAGCATAATTCCCCAGTGAGCGATTTGGGTATGTGGTACTTGTTTGTGTACAACACGGATGCCATTAGGCAAGGTGTGTAAGCGGTATTCTTCCATTCTTTGCGATTATCACTTCTACAAAGGTAACAGTTTTTGGTGGATGTGGGTTTCGTCAATGCACCTTAAAGCCCGTTATTCCTTGAGATTTTGCAGTTTTATGCGTTGTTTTGAGGTTTAATCAGCACTTTTCCGAAAGTTTTAAAACAAAGAGGAAGGTTACAATTTAATAAACCGTATGGCATTTCAAAAACTTTCTATGGACGAACTCAACCGCCTGTCGGTCGAAGAGTTCAAGGCCGCCGCCAAACATTCCTTTGTATTTATCCTCGACGATATTCGTAGCCTCAACAACGTGGGTTCGGTTTTTCGCACGGCCGATGCCTTCAAGGCATCCAAAGTCTATTTGTGTGGACTAACAGGCACCCCTCCTCACCGCGACATTACCAAAACTGCCCTCGGCGCCGACGAATCGGTGGAATGGGAGCACGTGGAAGAAGTGCTTTCACTCATCGCCCGCCTCAAATCGGAAGGCTACGTAATTGTCGCCATCGAACAAGCCGAAGGGAGTACGCTTTTACAAGAGTTTAAACCCGTAGCTAACCAGTCATACGCGTTTATTTTGGGAAATGAAGTTTTTGGAGTCAACGAAGACGTTGTGAATCAAAGCGATATTTGTTTAGAAATCCCTCAATTTGGGACTAAACACTCGCTCAACGTATCTGTCACAGCTGGGATTGTGGCGTGGGATTATGTGTCTAAATCATTGGCTACAAATGTTTAACTGCTCCGCAACTAAGTTTTCATGTCACTATGCGCCTTATCATTGACCCACTAGGTGACGGCCATCATGACCTTTTCTTAAAAATCGACGTAATGCCAGGCCAACTCAAAATTGCTGACAGTTATTATCTTTTTGATTTTCTGGAAATTAGCCAAGAAGAAATAAAAGCCATAACACAACAAAAAATGACACCGATAGCCTACGGTGCCTTACGGCTAATCGACTATTGGGAAAGCCTTATTGGGCCAATGGCGAAAGGACAAACTTTATTCCTATTGTTTGATTTATCAGACCAGTACGTCGGAGGATTTCGAGTTACGAAAGTAAAATATGGGTATCAGTTTGAAGAGGTCTTTTCTGAACAAACAACAGGCTACGCTATCAATAAATCGACGCTTGACTCCGTTCTTCCTCTAACATCGCTTCAAACAAGCAAAAACTCTCCTGCTGGATGGCTGATTAGTGAAGAAAGGCTGCGAGAGGGGCTGAATTGGAGTAGAAAAGAAATTTTAAATTAAAATCCCTGACCAAAGTTTTTGTTTTAACGACATTTGTTGTATCTATTTGTAAAATCTTTTCTTTCAAACTATATCCTCTGTTATCCCAATGAAATCAGACAAGAAAAAAGCAGTGACCGATATTGCGCAGAAAATATCAGCTGCCCTTACCACCGAAAATGTTTCTAAAAAAATAGCCAAGGCGATTGAAAAAGCCTCTGAGAAATTGGCTAAAAAGCTCCTAAAAATCAGCAAAGAAGCAAAAAAAGCCCAAGAAGCTGCCGAAAAAGAAGCGGCAAAAAAAGCGAAGAAAGCTGCCGAAAAGGAAGCAAAAAAGGCTAAAAAAGAGACAAAGAAGAAAAAAGAACCAAAAGTAGTGACGCCCAAAGTGGAGGAGTCTGTAAAAGCCGTCACTCCTGAAGTGGCACCTGCTGCTCCCAAAGCACCAAAACCTGCGGCTGCTAAACCTGCGGCTCCTGCCAAACGCCCCGCTCCGAAGAGAGCCCCTGCTGCTTCGAAGCCAAAAGAATCGGATACGCTAGCCGAAAGCTAGTTTTCTCATTGACTTCTTAAAGACGGTCTGACTATCGTCTGACCTGGTCGCGGTCAGACGATAGTCAGACCATAAAACCACAACAAAGGTCAGACGATAGTCAGACCGTAAAACCACGGAAGCCTCCCAAAGACAATGCATCGCATCAAACTCTTTGGGAGGCTTTCGTTTATTGTTACCTTTTTTATTCTTGTTTTGGCTTCTTCGGCACAAAAACAGGCTTAGGTCTTGCCCCCGTTCCCCCAATGGGGGCTGTTGCGTCAGATTTTTCTTCCGTCGGCGGTGGACTATCGACTATGGACGATAGTCAGACCATAAAACCACAACAAAGGTCAGACGATAGTCAGACCGTAAAACCGCGAAAGCCTCCCAAAGACAATGCATCGCATCAAACTCTTTGGGAGGCTTTCGTTTATTGTTCCTTTTTTATTCTTGTTTTGGCTTCTTCGGCACAAAAACTGGCTTAGGTCTTGCCCCCGTTCCCCCAATGGGGGCTGTTGCGTCAGATTTTTCTTCCGTCGGCGGTGGACTATCGACTATGGACGATAGTCAGACCATAAAACCACAACAAAGGTCAGACGATAGTCAGACCGTAAAACCGCGAAAGCCTCCCAAAGACAATGCATCGCATCAAACTCTTTGGGAGGCTTTCGTTTATTGTTACTTTTTTATTCTTGTTTTGGCTTCTTTGGCACAAAAACAGGCTTAGGTCTTGCCCCCGTTCCCCCAATGGGGGCTGTTGCGTCAGATTTTTCCTCCGTCGGCTGTGGACTATCGACTGTGGACTGTGAATTAGATTTTTCTTCCGTCGTCGGTGGACTATCGACCGTGGACTGTGGACTTGAAATTAGCTTCTTCGGCACAAAAACTGGTTTCGGGCGAGCAGCAGGCTTTTCTTCCATCGTCGGTGGACTATCGACTGTGGACTCTGAATTAGATTTTTCTTCCGTCGTCGGTGGACTATCGACCGTGGACTCTGGACTTGAAATTGGCTTCTTCGGCACAAAAACAGGTTTCGGGCGAGCAGCAGGCTTTTCTTCCTTCGTCTGTTGACTATCGACCGTGGGCTCTGAACTTGAAATTAGCTTCTTCGGCACAAAAACTGGTTTCGGGCGAGCAGCAGGCTTTTCTTCCGTCGTCTGCGGATTTTCGACTATGGACTGTGAATTAGATTTTTCTTCCGTCGTCTGCGGACTATCGACCATGGACTGTGGACTTGAAATTAGCTTCTTCGGCGCAAAAACTGGTTTCGGGCGAGCAGCAGGCTTTTCTTCCGTCGTCTGTGGACTACCGACCGTGGACTGTGGACTTGAAATTGGCTTCTTCGGCACAAAAACAGGTTTCGGGCGAGCAGCAGGCTTTTCTTCCGTCGTCTGTTGACTATCGACTATGGACTGTGGACTTGATATTGGCTTTTTAGGTGCAAAAACTGGTTTCGGGCGAGCAGCAGGCTTTTCTTCCGTCGTCTGTTGACTATCGACAGTGGGCTCTGAACTTGAAATTGGCTTCTTCGGTGCAAAAACTGGTTTCGGGCGAGCAGCAGGCTTTTCTTCCGTCGGCTGTTGACTATCGACTGTGGACTGTGAATTAGATTTTTCTTCCGTCGGCGGTGGACTATCGACCGTGGACTGTGGACTTGAAATTGGCTTTTTAGGTGCAAAAGCAGGTTTGGGACGAGCAGCGGGGGTTTCTTCCGTCGTCTGTGGACTATCGACCGTGGACACAGGATTTGCCTTTTGCTTTTTCAACTCTTCCTTCTCCCGCATGAATTGCTCATACAAAGCTTTCTTTTCGTCAGCTTCCTCGGGCGAGAGATTTGAGTAATGATAATTCATGTCTCGCACATCAAACTCGCTATAATCGAAGGTTTTGGTCATGGTCAAACACTCCGTGGGGCAAACTGTCGTGCACAGGCCACAATAGCAGCATTTGGCCATGTCAATGTCAAACTTGGCCGCGTACAAGCGAATGGGTGAGCCATCAGATGCTTTTCCGACTTCTCCCGTTGCTTTAATTGGCTCAATATCAATACAATCGACGGGACAAACCTTGGCACATTTATCACAAACAATGCAATCATCCATTTCATTGTGTAAGCGATAGCGGCCATTATCGGGAATAGGCATCACCTCAAGTGGGTACTGCAACGTCACCATTCCTTCCTGTTCATTAAAATAACCACTTGTACCAACATTGTGGTTGCTTCGACGATTTCGCGCTTGCCACAGGTGCCTAAAGGTGAGCTTTAACCCTCCCAGAGTCGTACGAATACCGTCGTTGATATGTTCAAAATATGTTTTCAAAGAATTTGTTTTTAACTTTTCCCAAATCGTTTCAACCAATCCATTAACCTTTCAACATCAGCGCGGAGAAAAAGTTGCGTTCCTTCGTTCATGGTCGCAGCCGAACCGCAAGCCACCCCCCAGCGAATCATTTCGGAGTAAGTCAGTCCTTGGGTCAGTGCCCACGTCATTCCTGCTACCATGCTATCGCCCGCACCTACCGTACTGCGTTTCTGAACGGGTGGAGCGGGTACGTGCTCACACAGGTCTTTCGTCACCAAAATAGCTCCTTTAGGCCCCATTGATACAATCACAACTTCACATTTTCCGTCCCCAATGAGCATTCGAGCGGCATCATCCACGTCGTCGATTTGCAAATCTTTCGCACCGACCAACGCTTCCAGTTCTCCGATGTTGGGTTTCAACAAAAATACACCTTCGTCACAAGCAGCCCGAAGGGGTTCTCCCGAAGTATCTAACACCAGCCTTGCTCCTATTTCTTTGCTGATAGCCGCTACTTTTTCGTAAAAATTGACGTCCATTTGTGGAGGCAAGCTTCCACTTGCTACGATGTACTCAGCTTTTGATTGCCGTAATGTTTCCAAAACCGCCTCAGTTTCAGCCTCACTCAAAGCAGTTCCAGGCATCCCGAAACGATATTGAGCGTTGGTGGAAGTTTCGGCAACAATAAAATTCTCCCGCGTCCATTGTTCGGTCTGAATCACCTCACAATCAATCCCTTCTTGAGATACTAAATCGCGGAGAACTTGTCCTGAAGGACCACCCGTCGTAAAAATAGCGGTACTTTTTCCTCCCAATCGCTTAATCGCTTTGGAAACGTTAATACCTCCCCCTCCCGCATCAAAACGTGGCGTGTCACAACGCAGTTTTTGTTCTGGAATCAGTCGGTCGATGTGGGTGCTTTTATCTACCGCAGGGTTGACGGTTAGGGTGACTATTTTCATCGTGTGTTTTGTCGTTATTTTAGGATAATAGACTTATTTGGACGCCTTATTCCACTCCTCAATTTGAGCCAAAATATCTTGTTGCCCCACTCGTTTTTCCGACGAAGTAACAAAAATAAGCGGCAACTCTACCCACGTTTCTAAGAGGGTCTTTTTATAGTTTTCAAGTCGAGTTTGCAACTGGTTCGCAGTCAGTTTATCTGCTTTTGTAAACACCAAACAGAACGGCACGCCTTTTTCTCCCAGCTTTTGCATAAACTCAAGGTCTATTTTTTGGGGCTCGATGCGGGAATCAATAAGCACAAAAGTACACGTAAGGCTTTCACGGTTGAATAGATAATCGTCTATCATAATCGACCACTTTTGGCGTTCGGTTTGCGATACTTGGGCATATCCGTAGCCAGGCAAATCGACCAAATACCAAGCATCGTTTATCATAAAGTGATTGATTACCTGCGTTTTACCTGGCTTACCTGAGATTTTAGCAAGGTTTCCGTGGTTGGTAAGCGCATTGATAAGCGACGATTTACCCACATTCGACCGACCGATAAACGCGTATTCGGGACGGTCGGGCTTAGGGCATTGCTCATGCTGCGAAGAGCTTTTGACAAAAACAGCGGTTTTGATTTTCATAGTGCAAAATTACAAATAACTCACCAATGACGTCGGGATTTGTTTGTTTTGGCCAAATTAGTTTTCGTAAAACTCAATCGGAAGACCGTCGGGATCGGCGATAAAGAAAAAACGTTTGTGGGTAAATTCATCCACCCGAATCGCTTCACATTCAACACCTTTTTCGGTCAAATAGCCGTGCGCTTGCGAGACATCTGCCACACTAAAAGCCAAATGCCGCAGTCCAGCGGCTTCGGGGCGAGAAACCCGCGCAGGAGGATTCGGAAACGAAAACAACTCGATTTGATAATGGTCATTGATAGCCAAATCAAGTTTGTACGAATCGCGTTCGGCACGATACACTTCCGCGACTACCCTTAAACCCAACAATTGTGTATAAAAATGCTTTGAACGCTCATAATCGGAACAAATAATGGCTACGTGGTGAATGTTTTGAAGTGAAAGCATGTTGTTATTTTCCTTGTTTAAAACCTCGTTGGTTGTCTTTTGCTCAAATTTAAAAAAATTTAGCCATGCCCCATTTACCCGTTTACGACACTCGTCTGCAAGCCGCACCATTGGCCGAATACCTTCAAACACTGTATCCATTTTTAGACATAGTCGAAGCACGAATTCTCAAAACGGGTATTAATCATACGTACTTACTTCGCACAGCGACTGATTCGTACATTTTTCGGTTGTACTTTTATCAATGGCGCACTCGATTAGAAATCGAAGAAGAGGTTCGACTACTACTTCACTTAAAAGCATCAGAAGTACCTGTTTCCTACCCGATTGCCAACAAAAATGGGGTATATATCCAAGAAATAGAAGCACACGAAGGCTTACGTTTCGGCGTCCTTTTTTCATTTGCAGAAGGTGAGAAGGTTCGTTTTTTTAGCTCCGAACACAGCTACACCATCGGACAAGCGATGGCACGTTTTCACAAAGCAACTCAGAGCTTTGATTTACAACGCATTACATACAATTCTGAGATTTTACTCAAACAGTCATTGGGACGAATCCGAACGTTTTTTTCTCCCGATTCGGAAACCATGAAATACATTGAACGAATTGTTCCTTTGCTAACCGAAGTATTGGATTCAACCGACACAGCTTCGATTCGTGCGGGGGTCGTTCACCTCGACATTTGGTTTGACAACTTGAACATTGCTCCCGACGGAAAAGCGAGGTTCTTTGATTTTGATTTTTCGGGAAATGGCTGGCAATGCCTCGACTTAGCCTATTTCAACATTCAACTGTTTAATACCGAACCTGACACCCATCGCTACGAAGAAAAATTAGCTCGTTTTTGGGCGGGTTATGAAGCGATACAATCTGTATCTGACGAAGAAAAAGCGCTGATTCCTCCGCTTGCCGTGTGCATTTGGTTGTTTTACTTAGGTACCCAATGTCAACGCTACGACGACTGGTGCAACCTTTTTATCAGCGAAGATTACCTAAAACGCTTTATCGGCATGGCGCAGCGTTGGAGTGACAAGCATGGTTTGTTTGGAGAAGGGTAAATGGCAAAGGGGCAAGAGACAAAAGGCGAAGGGCAAGAGGCAAATAGGCAAAATTTTCTACTGTGTGAAGACTTTCCAAGTTTGAGTCTTGGAAAGTCTAAGTGAACAAAATAGCAAACAGCCAATCCTATTCTACCGAAAGCATTTTGGCATTCACTTCTTTTTCGATGGTGATATAGCCTGGGTAATTGATTTGTGAATTACCAATCCCTAAAGTAGGTCGTAGTTTGATGGTCAACTTAGAGGGTGTCGTGTTGGCTTTTCCAGACAAATTTTGCATCATATTGACGATGGCTTCGCGGGCTTTGCTGTCGGTAATAAACCGATACGCGTTGGTGGTCAGTTGCATCGGAACGCGGGTAGTTCCGCCTTTGGGTTGAACTTCAATACGTTGGTCGTACAGCCCCGTAAACAACTCATTTTCTGACAAAAACACCTTGTACTCAAACTGATTGATACCCGCCAAGTTTTTGGTTGGGTTGGTAATATCAAGGTTAAGACGGAGGTTAAGCGGGACATCTTTGGTCAATATCGCTAACCCTATTCTTGGCGACTGTGACAAATCAAGATTTTGTAGGCTTCTAACATCTACGCCTGCTAACGTAATATTATCGGCCGACGCAACAGTGTATCTGCAGTCGCCAAGGGTTTTTACTTCTGAAATCTGTTTCGTAACGGCGCAGCGCTGAAACAGGCCAATCAAGGCCAAAATCACTACCAAAAGGCTAATTCTTTTCATTCTAGTACGGATGTTTGATGTACCCAACGTTTATTAGCCCGTAAAATTGCGACCAAGAACAGTTACTGACAAATCTTTTGCAGCACTTTTTCCGTTGCCTCATCAAGTTGCTCTCGTTCCTCTTGGCTACGGTAAGTGGTTGCAAAAAGGCTGTCCATTGTTTTTGTAATTTTGTCGGCCAACTCTCCCGTCCGAATGGTATAACTTTCTTTCACCGAATCAATTTCTGCTATTTTCTCTGGTGACAGTCGAAGTTTATTTTTGGTCAACGAATCTTCCATAAACCGAATATCGTTGGCTACTTTAAAACGCTCTTCTTTCAATTGACGGGCTTGGCACTCCAATTGAGCCATAAGTTGAGCGTCGTTTTCCAGTTGGGCTTGGTTATTTTTTTGACAACCTAGCATCAACAAACTACCCAACATTACCCCCACTCCTATCAGTCTCTTCATCTTCATTAGGTGTAAAATACTATTTAACATTCTGTGGCCACTGAATCGCACTAAGTACATTGTTACCAATACCGCGCCCCATCAACAAGCCATTTTCGTTGTCCATTGCGTAGTGGATGCCACCGTACAAACGTGAATTGGCACATTCTTGGGCCATGGCTGAGAAGTTGGTAAACTTACGCGGCTGGAAACCATGCTGTACTTGCGAACGGTCAGTAAAGGTATAATTTCCGTCACCGTTGGTAAATAACTTGATAAAAATCCGCTCTCCAACGCCAATTTCCGTGGCATGTCCCGATGTGTAAGCAGGGAAAGCAGGAGTTCCAATCACCGTTTTAAAGGAAGGATCAATGTATTTTTGGATATAAGAAACTGGGCGAATCAAAGAATAATCGTATTTCGCTTTCCAACAAGCGATAAAAGCATCAATTTCGGCAATACCCAACATGGCATAGCCCACGACGGCCTTCTCAAGCGTAGCATTTGTTTCTTCCAACAGCTGAGTAAGAATGTTAAATGTGTGTCCCGTAGGCGTACAAGTAGCAAATGGATCATCGGCCCAAAACTTCGTAATTTCAACCTGCTCGGCCGTATTATTTTTCACCTGATTATACACGTCCAACGCTTCTTTGTAAAACGCAGAACTTTTATCTGTCGAAAAAGGAATGGGTTTTACTGGGTTGGCATAGGTCATATCAGAGGCCAAAATAGGGCGGCATTTAAACCAATAAGGACTCAGAGGCGTCGCATTGTTGGCATCAGTTGGCACCCATTTGTCCACCCCTGTTACGGGTGTAAAAGGTCGTGAAAACGGATTTAAGTACGAATCGTGCCCACCATCGGTCATCGAATATTCATAAATCGACTGCGAAACGGCCCGCCCATGCTTTACCGACTCATCAATCAACAACTTTGAGGTTGTTTTCAGAAAAGCCGCTAGGTTATCGGCTTCCATCTGGTTAATTTTTGCTAGGTTGTCGGCACTTAATTTTTTGTCAAACATCTTACGCATCATGTCAGCCACGGCGGCATTTACCACCGCCCCCCAATGATAACGTACATTGAGCGGAAGCGGCACGGGCATAGTTGCGGTCATCAAACGGTTGATTTGACCAGCCAACGGCTTTCCATTAGGAATTCCACTGTAAACAGCTTCGTAGGCTGTAATACCCACATACCCAAAAGCCCGAGAGGCTTGTGGAGGTAAAAAGCCTGCGGTCTCTTTCACAATTCGGCACTCAAGCTTCATCCACTCACGCAGAAAATCAGCCGAATAGTCCGACACGTTATTTGTTTTGGCGGGTTCTACCACCTCAGGCGTTGTTGTACATCCTGCCAACAAAGCCACAAAAAGCGCAAAGCATAGTAAACGTTTCATAATCATTAAAAATTTTTTATTTTCTCATTACAATTTCACACCGACCGACAGCGCCACACTGCGCCCATCCGAAGGCCAAATACCAGGCCCTGGGTAAAAAGTAGGGCGTTTGGTAAAATAAGAGGCGTTCAAAAGGTTGTTCACACTCAAGCGCACGGTGTATCGCTCGCTGAGTCGAATCGTCGAGTTCCAGTCGATAATGGTATAACTTGGAACCACTCCTTTCGCTCCGTTGGCCGAAGGCTGCACTGTATTGAGGGCGTCGGCAAACGTTTTTGACACATAACTACCCAACAATGTTGTACTCAACCAACGGTGGTTAAACTCAATCCCGTTGCGACTTGTCCACTCAGGCACCGACTCTACGCGGTTTCCCACAATGCTCTGGTTTTCTTTTCCGTTGCTCACTTTTCCTTTTACGTAACGGGCATCAATATAGGCCGTTGACGTAAATACCGACAAGCGGGTACGGCGGTTACGCAAAAACTCGTATTCTAAGTACATCTCAACGCCTTTGTTGAGGTTATCTCCAATGTTGGTACGAAAAATATACGAAGTGCCGTCGGGGTCGCTCAAAATCAGGCTACCAAGGCGATTTTTGTAGCTTAATACAAAGCCAGTGATGTCGTAATGTAGCTTGCCAGTACGGCCGCTCATTCCTACTTCAAGATTGTAACCTTGGGCATCTTTCAGATTTTTGTCAGCCCGCTCTAACACTGAGGCAGGGATAATATCTTTCAAAATCACGGGACGATACGCCTGCGACCAGCCCGCGTAGATGCGGTTTTGTTCGTTCAAACGGTACTGCGTACTAACCCCAAACAACGGAAAGCGGTGCGGAATGCTGTTGGGTACTACCTCAGGCTTGAGATAACGGATGTATCCCGAAAAATCGGTTTGACCACTCTCCAAACGGAAACTTGGCGAGACTGTCCAGCGGCGGGTCAAATACAATAAGTTTTCGGCAAATACTGCAACGTTCTTGGTTTTAAAGTGCATGTCACGTCCCCAGCCGTCGGTGCCTACGAGCGTCAGGTCGTAATCGCTACCTGTGGTACCTTTGCCCATTTGTCGGCGGTTTAGGTCGTTGTTCATCACTTGCACACCTGCGATAAGTACAGAACTCATGCTACCCACTTGATAATCGTGTGATAGTTTAAGTTCAGACGTAAAACTGTTAAACTTGTCAACATCGACTTGGCGGTTTTTGTACTGCAACGTACTGGCTTCGATGGCATCTTTGACCGTGGCAAAAGCATCAATCATCACGCTATTTCGCGCTCCAAGTACCATCGAGTTTACCCATTGCAAACGCGTCCGAGGCGTGATTTCCCAGCGCAACGTGAGCGAAGGCAGGTAGATGTCTGGTTCATAATAATTGCGCGAACGGGTGGACATTCGTGGATTGGCCAAAAACATACTGTCGGTCAGCGGCCCAGGAATTTGATACACATAATCGGTATGTCCTACTTCCGCTTTTAACGACAATTTTGGTATAAAATCGTATTGCAAACCAACGTACTGCGACTCCGATTCGGAACGGCTGTTCTGACGATAACCGTCTGACTTACGGCGGTGGTAATACGCATAATACGTCAGCTTTCCGACTTTTCCACCTATGGCATTGTAAGAACTCAACAAGCCAAAAGAGCCCAACGAACTGATATTTTCAAACCCAAACTTGCGGGTAGTATCAGCTTGCTTACTCACGTAATTGACCATTCCGCCAAACTGCGCTCCGTATTGGAGTGAGCCCGTGCCGCGCACCACCTCAATCCGCTCAAACGATTCGGCAGGGGGATTATAGTGGCTGGCAGGGTAGCCATACATGTCGGTATTGCCAATAACGCCATTGTAACGGACATTAAACTCCCAGCTACGGTGCGGGTCAAGCCCCCGCGTGGCAATGTTTATTTGGTTGCCCGAACCGTCCATGTCATACACAAAAATGCCAGGAATTTTGGCAAAAAGTTGACGAGGATTGCGTTCGGCGATGTTCGCATTTAGTCCCAATAAATGAATCACTTCGCTCTTTTTTCCTGCGGCAATCAGCATTTGATGCACGTCGGGTAAGCGTTCGATTTGGATTCGTTCACGCAGTCCAACCACCTCTACTTCTTTCAAGTTTTGAGTGGTGTCTGGCTTTGTTTTTTGGGAATAAGCCTGTAAGCTAAGGCACAGCCCCAGCCACAGGAATGATGTATTTTTTATCATTCAATAGCTCCCTAATAATTGGTTAGTAAACTTTTTTAGTTGGCACAAAGCCAAAAAATCACGCAAGTTTACCGAACTCGGGAGGGGGCGATAAAAGATAAAAAAAGGAATCTAAAGGTATTTGTGACGAAAAACAATAAACGGATTTAGGTAAATAACCCGCAAAAAGCAACGGAGGCCACGCTAACTCTGCGTTGGATACGTAGGTTTTGGATAATCCCAAAAATAACGCGATTGTCTTTTTCACAGGATTCAGTGGCGCTTTGGACGTAGCATCCAACGACTCCTGAATTTGATTGGAAAGTTCGGTAAAACGCTCGCGGGCGTCGTGGTTGGTTTTCAGGACAATATAAAGCGTATCGTCTTTGTGATACTGCTTCACGATATTATAGAAATCGCCATCTTTACGAATTAGCCCTTCCTGTTCAGCAGGGATTTCTTGGTAAGAAACGTACGGCAATTCTTGAAGAGGTATCTTAATTATATCCCATTGGTCATTTTTGGCGACGGGAGAAGCGCTTTGGTATTCATCTTCAAAACACAACAACGCCACCGACAGCCCAAACATGTGATAGAGCAGTACGATTAATAGACCGATGGAGAGTAGTTTTTTCAATGAAATTGCACAATAACGGGTACAAATTTAAGCTACCAATTATCATGCCAAAAATTATTTATACCTTTTTGTATCGGGATGAAACGTTTTCCAACTGTGCCAATACTCTTGGTACGCATTGGCTCTTTCCAAATCAGGGATACCTTTTCGGTGCGACTTGCCCAGCAAATCATACACACAGCCTCCCTCATCATACAGTGAATCGTTTTTCATACTGAGCTTTTGCCCAGGTGTTGCCCGTTGCAATGCCACAAAACTCTGTTTATCAGACGTAAGCACAAGCGTTACGGGCAAATAACCAATCATATCATTGATAATTTTTTCTTTCTGCAATTGATTCCAATCATACGCTTTTGTTCCTCCATTGACCACCACACCCACTACCCACGATTTGTCTTTCCACGAGCCAAAGTCACGTTTGGTCAATTCTCCTGTCCGTTTGCCCGTTTCGTATTTGCTCAATGAATCATATTTTTCTTGAAATTTCGCATCGGGTTGCATCACCAAAGTCGTTGGGTGCAACTCCATCCATTTCGCCAAAGTAACTTGCATCACAGGAATTTCGGGCAAAAATTTCCCTTTCAGCTCGCCCGCTATCGCCTCCCCGTTGGCCTGCCGCCACCAGCTACCCGTGGTTTTATCTTCAAACATGGCGTTGAAATGATCCATTCCCACCAATCGAAACATTTCCTTTTTGCCGTCCACTAGCGGCTCAAATACCCTACCCGTGCGGCAAACCGTGCAATAAGTCACGATAATAGGTTTTCCTCCCAACGTATCTTGTACTTGGTGGTGATACCCAATGTATTGTATCGGGTACGCCCGCGCTTGCCCATCGACTTCCACCCCTATCACTAGGCGTTCTTTAGCCACTTTATTATCTATTCTATTTTTCAGTGTCAATACTGAAGGCTGATAAAACATCGAATCGGCCGCCATTTTGAAATTTGCAATGTAAACAACCCCTGCCAACACCACAATACTCCCAAGTAAAGCCCCCATTGGGGGTTTGGGGGCTGCCAATAGCATTACCCCAAACAAAGCCCGAAAGACCCACCGCCACGTATGTAAAAAATAGGCCACGTCGATGCTGTTCATGCGTTGGCTGCCTGGCATGGGCATGATGAAATACACGTTGGCGATTTCAAAAAGAATCAGGCCAACAATACCGATGTAAAAAAGTTTTTTCATAAAGATTCTAAGGGTTAGGCACCATCAATTTGTTTGCCGAAATCTCACCGCTCGGAATAGGCCAAATGTAATTGCTGGCCGTGGATAAAACCAATGGGGCTGTCCCGATGCTTCCCGTTTTAGCGGGCAAGGTCAGTCCACGGCGTTGTAAATCATGCAGTCGAAAACCTTCGCCCAGCAATTCGATACGTCTTTCGTTAAAAATAAGGTTGAGTATAGTCGCTTTAGAAGTAAGCTCTGTTTCCGCAAAAATATGACTCGGATTTGACCGATTTCTCACGGCTTTGAGCAAGGCAACTGCCATTGGCAAATCGTTTGTTTGGGCGGCGGCCTCTGCATAGTTGAGCATCACTTCGGCATAACGAATTACAGGTACGTAATCGCGAAACGGCGCCGTAGTGATGTTGAATTTGCGTAATACTTTCTGACCAGCAGTGTTGGTACCAATCAAGCCCGTGCGGGCATCGGCAACATTGGTGAGGGCAGGGTCGCTCACAATCCCTGCCGTTGCCAAAAATAAAATAGGTTGCGATACGTAAGTAAAAGCCAACGAGCTCTGCGACGGGGGTGTTTCGGTGGTAGTGTTGGCAAAGGGAATCGAAAAAATAGCTTCAGTTCCCGTGTAACTACCTCCAAAAACAGCAGCAATGTTGGTTTCCAAACGATGCGTTAGCGAGCCAGTAGTGTATTGAAAAGGAGCGGTTTTAGGCACCAGTTTGGCTGCTTCTTCAGCCACTTTTTGAAATTCGTTTTGTTGCAAAAACACCCTTGTTTTGAGCGCAATCGCCGTACTTTTCTTGGCACGTGCGGTGTTCAACAAAGGCGTTGTATAGGATGCTGGCAAATCGACCTCTGCTTCATTTAAGTCTTTGATAATCTGCGCATAAACATCCGCAACAGAGCTACGCGCCAAGTCGTTGTTACCTTCAGTTGTGATGGCCTTGAGGCGCAGCGGTACACCCAATGCGTTTTTGTCCACGTTATAAGGTTTAGCGTAGGTTTGTATCAACGCCAGATACGACAATGCCCGTACAAACTTAGCTTCTGCCACGTACAGCTTGGCATCAGCCGCTGACACCACAGTGGTACCATTAAGCCGCTCCATAAGTACGTTTGAGGCGTTAATCGCCGAATAGGCCGCTCCCCACACGTTGTTGATAAATTCGTTGGTAGAAGCAACATTCTGGTTCCAAACCGCTGAACCTGTAGCGGCGTTACCATCGTTTTGTCCAAACTCATCGCCGCGCTGCTCGTTAAAAATGATGTATCGCCCCCCGTAAAAAGTCGCGTTTTGGAGTTGACCGTAGAGGTTATTGACCTGCGCCAGTATTTTGCCAGGGGTACTATATGCGGCCTCTTCGGCTACAGTAGTTTTAGGAACGGTATTGAGAAAACCATCATTACAAGCTGTCAAACAGACCGTTGCAAGCGAGAATACAAGTATTTTTGATTTCATTTTGTTCAATATTTGTGTTGTAGAGAGTGGATTTAGCCCCCTCTTACATCGGGGTGACAAAAGCTTTAAAACCCAACATTCAAACCTACCGAAAGCACCTGGGCGTTGGGTGGTACGTTTTGGTCTTTGCCCGAATGAATCGAGTTGCCGTTGATCGATACTTCGGGATCTGAACCACGGTACTTGGTTAGCGTAAACACGTTGGCCGCTTGCGCATATACCCGCGCCGAAGCCACCCTGCCGCGCAGTAGAGTGCTTTTTTGAACAGGAATAGTATATCCCAAAGAAATATTACGTAATTTCAGGTATGCGCCATTTTCTACTTTTGAAGTAGCCGCAAATGAAAAACCCGCCGACACATTGTCGCCATACTGCAGTTTCTGAATCTCAGTTACATCACCTGGCTTTTGCCAACGACTCAAAATGAACGTACCATTGTTAAAATACCGCTGATCAGAGTTGGTAGCGCGGGTACCATTGTAGAGTTTATTGCCCGCAACAAAGTTAAAAATCAAGTTCAAATCAAAGTTTTTATAGCTAAAACTATTGTTGAACCCACCAAACAAGCGCGGTAACGAGGGTCCTTGAATCACCCCATCTTTCAGGTTATCAATGGCTGGAGCTGCGGTACCGTCTTTGTATGTCCACCGTGGCGAACCAATGTGGTTGTACTGCACTTCACGGCCTTCGCTGTTGACAAACACCATCAAACCATTGTCGGGGTTTACGCCCACGGTTGGCACGGCAAAAATTGAACCGATAGAGTAGCCCACCCGCGTCATGTTTTGAACACCAAAAACACTCGGCACATACACATCACTCACGAGCGAAGTGACCTCGTTTTTGAGGGTTGAGAGGTTAAAGCCTGTATTCCATTTAAAATCACGATAATTGGTCACAATGGCACTGATGCCCAACTCAATACCACGGTTATAAAGGCTTCCGACATTGGCATTAATAACGTTGCCTGGGATGCCCGCCGACAATGCCTGCGGTGCTTTCAGAATCAGGCCGTCCACCTCGTTGTTGTAATAATCAAACTCAAACGTAAGGCGGTCGTTGAACATTGAGAAGTTGAGGCCAATGTCTAACTTTTTTGATGTTTCCCAGCGTAGGTTGGGGTTGGCTGCTTGCGAAAATGCCAAGGTGGGCATTCCGCCGTAGGTGTTTGAATTATAAGTGCCAATTGCAGGATAGTCCCCAATTTCACTGTTTCCCACTACCCCATAACTGGCCCTAATTTTGAGGTTATTAACAACGCGTGCTAGCTCACTGTTTTTAAAAAAATCTTCTTCAAAAATATTCCAACCTACCGAGCCTCCTCCAAAATTTCCGTACTTATTACCCGTCGCTAAGGCCGAAAGTCCATCGCGACGAAAGTTGAGACTCAACAAGTATTTTTTCTTGTAATCGTAGGTAATATTGGAAAAATAAGACAACAACGCATTCTCCATCAAGATATTACCACTGGGAGCAATGTTACTAAAACCACCTTGAAAATTGGTATAAGAAGGGTCTGTCACGTTGGTTTGTTGTGCTCCCCAGCCATCGGTAGTCGTTTTAATCACTTCATGGCCGAGCAAAACGGTTATGTTGTGCTTTTCGTTAATGCTGGTGCTATACAACAAGGTATTGACCCAATCGCTACGGTAAAACTTCGTAAAATTGTTGGTAGCGACACCATTAGAAGCAGCCCCTCCTCCGTGAATGGGATTAAGAAATGCCTTATTGGTCACTTGTAGGTTATTAAGCCCGTAGCTAGTTCTAAATTTGAGGTTTTTCAGGATATTCCATTCGCCATAGACATTGCCAATGAGGGTATTGTTTTCCGACGAACTCAAATCCAGCGTTTGCACCATGGCCAAGTTATAGGCATTGATGGTGCCGATTGTACTTGGGTTATTGGCACCATAGCCCACACTAATGCCGTTTTGGATGCTGTATGAGCCATCCGAACGGTAAACAGGCACGTTGGGGGGCAACACGTAGGTCATACGAGCAAGGGGTTCATTGGTGATGTACTGTGAGTTATAGGCCGACGATGACATCGAGTTGCTGGGCACTGCACCCGTATTAGGGCCGACATTGGTGCCATTGCTGTAGGTAATGTTGGCCCCAAATGTGATGGATTTATTGAGTTGGTGACTAAAATTCAACCGCGCTGCCAACCGCTCAAACGTATTGTTTTTGATAAAACTGTTTTGGTGCGTATATCCCGTCGAGAAGAAATAACTCGTCGCATCGTTCGCGCCTGACACGCTGATGTTATGGTTATGAGAAATTCCTGGACGAAACGCCACGTCGTACCAATCCGTATCTACCGTACTCCCATCGTCATTTTTCATCAGGGCATAGCCAGGTGCACGTCCCGAGTTGACCATTGCCTCATTTTTAATCATTGTATATTCCTCTGCCCCAAGCATTTTGGGCATATTGTAAGGCGTGCTACGACTCACCCAAGTATCATAACTGACTTTAGGTTTTCCTTTACGGCCTTTTTTGGTCGTAATCACCATCACGCCATTGGCTGCCCGCGAGCCATAAATAGCCGCTGCCGAGGCATCTTTGAGCACGTCAATCGCTTCAATGTCATTGGGGTTTATATCGGCCAAGGGGTTGTTGCCAATGCCTCCGCCAATGGCCCCCACAAAAACCGTTACCCCATCCACTACCACCAATGGAAACAAACCTGACGTGATGGTATTGATACCACGAATGCGCAACACAGGGGTAGCATTGAGGATGCTCGTAGGCTGAATCAAATCAATGCCCGCCGCTTGTCCACTCAATAGCTGATCAAAACTAACGGCAGGGCGGTTTTGTAGCTGTTTGGCTGCCACGCTCGACACTGCACCAGAAAACTCGCTCCTATTTTGAATCGTATAACCACTCGAAACGACCACTTCGCTCAGGCTCGTCACCGATTCTTGGAGTACAATGGCATTAAATGCCAACGAATTGACCACAATTTCTTTGGCTTCAAAACCAACTGAGCTCACCAATAAACGAAACGGTGGTTTTGGCGCATTGGACAGGGTAAACTCACCTTTGTTGTTGGTCAATACAAAGTCTTTTCCATTCTTTATTTGTACAGTCGCGCTCACCAATGGGTTCCCGCTTTGGGCATCGGTAACAATGCCTTTCAGGGTTGTGTCCTGCGCCAATACACGACCAACGCATAAAAGCATCAGCAATAGGCAGGCTATTTTTTGGGTAAAAAAATGTCTCATACTTAATGATTTGATAATTGGGTGGTACAATGACTTACAAACGCGTGGCGTTCAAATGACAAAACCCAAAGGTGTAATTTGGTCTTGTCTTTTTCATCCAAATGAAAAACTGTTCCGTCAATACCGATTTTGTGATTATCTAAAAAGTTGCCTTTCTCATCAAGCAAAAAAGAATAAAACGGGTTGTCTTTTGTCAAGTGTTGTTGTTGATAGTCAAAGGTTTCGTAAAATGAATGATTGGCTACACCCATAGAAGCGCGGGCGCCATCATTGGCATTTTCAAGCGAAAGTGCAGGTAATTTTGCTGGTTTAAGGCCACCTACGACCAAGCGCGTAATGGTCTCGGCGTCTTTGTTACTCACAAAAACATACTCTATTTCTAAGGCATCTTCTTTGGTAGGCGTTATGATTTGTCTTTCAATCACTTTGGTAAGCGTTCCCAACCGACTTAAATAAGTAACGCGGGGGTCTTTGGTGTCATAAAATCCAGGTTGAGCAAACGTCGCAAACCGTGTGCTATCGCTCAACAAATCGCCCATTTTTGTTACTTTTTTCGGATAGACAATGTTCTTGTATTTGCGCTCCAGTTCGCCCTTCAACGCGTACATTTCATCGTTGCTTGACACAAACGGAACTACTTTTTCGGATTTTACTTCACGTAACAAGCTCAGGTTAATATTTTTTGAAGGTGGGTCAACCCAATTTTCCAGTCCTGCACGGTAGGGTTCTATGCTTAGCTTATTGCGTTTTACAAATAGTTCTTCGTACAAATCTTTCGGAAAATCAAACCAGCATTGCCAATATAATTTATCCTTACCATCGGTATCTTTGGCATAAACCAACATTTCCCAGAGATACGCATTAAGGCAGTTTCGTGCCAAATCCACGCGCGAAATTTGGACTTCAGCTCCAGCTGTTGCCTCAAATTGCCCTACATTAAATTGCACTTGTTGACGATTCCATTCTTGATTTATGAGTCCGATGTACGTCAAATAATCATCTTTTTTAATCCAATCCACCGCAGTCGGCATCCATTCTAAGAGCGGTATGCCTTTGATTTTGATGGTTGGTGTTTCATTTTTTTGGGGAAGTAGCTCAAGGTCAAACTTGTCGTCAGCTTGTCTCTGAATGGCAATCGTTTTGTACAACACTTGTTGCGCCTTGGGGTGTCTGGACGTTAAATTGGGATTATCGGGATATTGTTCATCCGTCATTTCTTTTACAGGCATCTGCCACTTATCTGCTTTATGGCAGGCATTTAACAAACATAAAACAACAAATAGAGGTATAAGGTACTTCATTTCAGTTTGGGTTACTAAATTGGAGGCATTGCTGGAGGATTTTAAAAAGCCCCAATCAAGTAAATTGGGGCTTTCTGTTCACTCCAACCTATGATATAATATTTTCGGAAGTATATTTCCCTTCCGCCGAATATCCTTTTTCAACAACGCGGGTCGCTCTAGCGCGATATACCTCAGGGTTTTGAGGTGCAATTGTCGCCAACCCATCCACGTACCGATTAAACATACAAAAAGCGGCTGCAATGAGTACCGTGTCGTGGATTTCACGGTCGGTGGCACATTGCGCTTTTGCGGCCTCTACTTGTTCGGTCGTAACGTGTTTTCCACCTTTTTGTACGCTACCCGCAATCGCCAACAATGCCTTCATTTTATCCGAAAGTGCGGTTTGCTCGTAATCACATTTTACGGCCTTGACAAACGACCAGTCGTCGTCTCCCAAATACTCACTTGCCACCGCTCCGTGAATGGTTTGGCAGAAAAAACAGTCATTTTGGGATGAAACGAAGGTGGCTATCAATTCACGTTCGCCTCGGCTCAGACCTTCGTCGGTTTGAAGCAGCGCATTGGCCAGTGCATTCATCGGTTCGGCCGTATGTGGGCTAAAATTCATGGGACCTAAAATCCCTGGTAAGTCGTTTTGAAATTGTATATGTGGCATGGCCAGTATTTTATTTAGCGGTTTACAACTTTTAGACCTTATAGGTTTTTGAAGCCTATAAGGTCTAGGCTTGTGGCTTAGGCGGCACATAGCCAAGCGTCCCCATACGTTCACCCATTGGGATATAATCAGCAACATCGGTAGGTGTCACGGTCGCCAAGCCGTCCACGTAGCGATTGAACATGCAAAACGTAGCCGCAATCAGCACCGTGTCATGGATTTCGCGGTCGGTGGCTCCGAGCAGGCGAGCATTCGCTACTATTTCTTCCGAAACGGTGCGGGCGTCTTCTTGAACGCATTTGGCAATGGTCAGCAACGCTTTCATTTTATCCGAAATCGGTGCGGTGTGGTAATCCGCAATGA
Source organism: Runella sp. SP2 (assembly GCF_003711225.1). Lineage (NCBI taxonomy): Bacteria > Pseudomonadati > Bacteroidota > Cytophagia > Cytophagales > Spirosomataceae > Runella > Runella sp. SP2. The sequence goes on from NZ_CP031030.1 coordinate 3,821,776, forward strand.
CTGCATCGACGACGTCTTGGTTGCTTTCAAACAGAAAACGGGCAGCAGCAGCGTGGCTGCACGTACAAAACGTACATTGATTGAGCGACGAGGTAAACGTGGCAATCAACTCCGCGTCAGCTTGCGAAAAGGCCGAATCGCCCCTCAAAAGCGCTTCCGCCAGCGCGTACAAAGCCGCCCCCGTATCAGGACGATAAGCCGCCAAACTACGGATTCCAGGAAAACCTTCGGGTAATGAAATATGTGGCATAGATGTATTTTAAGTTAACAAGGGTTGTTTTTTGAATAACTTTTTACGCTTATTTCCGCCAGCGTAACGCGTTGATATTCTGGCCAATTTTAGTCCCTTCTGCGAGGCCAACGTCATTATCATGACGCGTATGAATCCCGCCTTTCAGGCGCGACTCCGCACATTCTTTGGCTGCCTCCCAAAATGAGCGATAGTGGCGTGGCTGAAATTTTACTTCTTTTTCAAGGTACTCGGGCATATAATCTCCCATTGCTAACAAATCTTCATATTTGGCAGGAAGCGGTTTGACTACGTAGTAACGTTTGGGACTGCGCCCCGCATGAGTAGCGTCCGTGAATGAAAAATTTTCGCCGTACATTTCGGTCAAAACAGTAGCCGTGGCTGCCGACTGCACAGCATGACCTGAATAAAACGCAGGGAAAGGTGGCTCTAAAAAGAACGGCAACCAATTAATCATTTCTCCTGGATACCGCTCCTTTTTCCGAAGAGTTTGCCTGATAAACGACGACGGGCGCTGAACCATGTAGGAAAACTTTGCTTTCCAACAACAAATAAACGCATCTGCCACGGCCATCCCGACGCGGGCGTAAGTTTCGGCCGCTTTGATAGCATCAGCGTTGCTGTTCAGAATGGCGATGGTCGCCAAATGATACGAATGCCCTGGGGGTGAGCACGTTTCGGTAGGATCATCGCCCCACCACATGACTATCGCTCGGTCTTCTTCCGTTAGTTTTCTTTTTTGTTCTGCTACTTCGGTATATTGTTTATAATACTCACTGGTGGTGTCTGTTGAATAAACCAAAGGCTCGGGTAAAGGCAATTGGGCATTTTTTGCCGAAAAAGTACGGTTCTGTCCCCACGTTGGGTGCATGGGAATTTTAGAATTTGATTGACCAACGGTAGGCGGCACCCACTTTCCTTGTCCCTCTGGTCGCTTATAATCTTTGGGGAAATTTCTCAAATACCCCTCATGCCCACCGTCTAACTTGGCCCATTCATAGATACGGTTCGCCAACGCCCGACCGTAAGCTACCGAAGCGGCGGCGACCGCAGGCGAAACATTGACAGAGTATTGTTGGTAAATGGCATTTTCCAACGAGTCGATGCCGCTCGTTTTTTGAGCATAGCCATAAAAAGCCTTCACAATCTGCGCTTGGCCCGCATTCAGGGCTAGTTCCCACGAATATTTTTTACTGGGTTTGGCCAGCGACAATGTATCACAAAGCGATTTCGCAATGGAACGATGCGTTGAAGACGCAGGCACCAACGTTTCGTACATCGTAAGCCCAATGTACCCCAATGCCCTGGAGCCATACGTAGGGGTATTGTTTTGCGCTTGCGCCATTATTTGCACGGTCATTTTAGCCCATGCCGTAGGCAGCGAGGCATCTTTTAGGTTGCCTTTATCTCTGTTTTGAGCCTGAAGCAATGGCGTCACTGAAAGGATGATTCCCAAACCCAACCAACTGCTTACTTTCGCTATTGTCTTCCGTTTTTTATCCATTTTTACCAAACGTTCTACTTATTAGGTTTTGATAAAAAACAGGCTTATCAGGCGATAAGCCTGTTTAAGTCATCAATTACCTATCAATTATTTTGTATTGTCTTTGACGCTAATTCACTGGCTTCCATTTTATTGCATTCACTTTTCGACCCACATTGTACCCCATTCTCAGCCCTTCGTCGCAGTCCATGCGGTAATGCACCCCGAGCAAAATCCGTGAGATGGCATTTTCATAGGCCATCTCGTTGAAGTTGTGGAAGCTCCGAGGTTTCCCAATAAACTCCACCCGAAATTCATGGCTTCTATCGGTCATTTCATATTTATAGCCAAAGATGTTTGACAGTATCTCGGCAGCCACCGCCCCAAACGTCGAGTGCCCCGACGGATAGGCGGGAAAGGGTGGCGTCACTCCCTTTACTTTTTTGACAGTATTGTCAAGCAGCGTTATCCATTTCGGATTGATGGAGCGATTGATGTAGGAAATCGGGCGTTCTACGTTGTAGAGGTATTTAGAATTCCAACAAGCCACACCCGCATCACTCAGCCCCATTCCTAGTTTGGCATAGGTATAAACGGCCGTTTCGAGGTGGGCTTTTTCTTGTATCATCACTTGATTGGCAATCGCAATCCAACGGGCTGCGGGCTCGAACGTCTGCTCAAAAATATCATCGCTCCAAAACTCACCAATCCATCGATTTTCGTAATTATCTGGAAACGAGCATACTTCCAGCGCTTGCGCAAAAAACTGCGACGTGATTTGCGAACTAAATTCGATGGGTGGCTTCGCTACTTTGTCTTCGGCCGTAATGGCAAAAGTGCGCGTGCGCCCCCAGTAGGGCAACAAAGCCCTCGTAAAATCGGGTTTGGTGGGCTGCCACTTTCCAACTCCCACGGGTGGTACATAATCCGTTGGATGCGGATTCAAATACGCCTCGTGTCCGTTTTTATCCGTTTTTGAATACTCAAACATGACCGAAGCCACGCTTTCGCCCAACGCCCTCGAACGCGCAAATGTTTCTGCATCGGTTTCTGCCTGAAACTCCTTGAAGAGCGATTCGCCCAACTGATTTATTTTTGCTTTTTGGTCAGTGCTCACGTGCGAAAAAAACTTCAACATCATCGACTGGTACGAGGCATTCACTGCCGTTGGCCAATGGTACGCTTTTCCCGCTTCGGCTTTTGGTATGCTTATTCCAGCATAATAAGGTGCAAGCGATTGGTATTCTTTTGTGCCCGACACCACTGTTTCGTAAGCCGCTAGACCAATGTAGGCAAAAGCCCTCGCCGCCACGGGCGGACGGTAGCCTGGCGCATAGCGATCAAGTTCTAAAAACAACTCCCCCCATTTCAGCACGACTTTCGCGTCGTATTCATTCAGTTGTTTTTGGGGAGTAACGTCTTGGGAGCGATTACAGGCGGCCACGACCGCCATTAGCATCATCCAAGCTATCCATTTTTTTATCAATGAGTTCATAATTGATTCTTTTAGATTTGAGTCATCAAATTCTGTATCAATTATTTATGGGTTATAAAGCAACCCCTGTTCGTCATCTATTTTTATTGAGAATAGCCCCCACCAAAGCGACTACAAACGCCGCTGAGAATGTCAGTAGGGCATTGCCTAAACCTCCCAAAAAGGAGACCATCGCCCCTACAAAAAAGACGGAGGTTGCCGTAAAAAATCGGCCAATGTTAAAACAAAAGCCCGTGGCTGTGGCGCGTACTGCAATCGGAAAAAGCAAGGGAATATAGCTCGAAAGCGTACCTTGACTTATCCCAAAGAAGAGCGACAAACAGGCCATTTCGATATATACCAATTGACTAAAATGCCGATTGGTCAAAAACAATATCAAAGACAGAATAGCGCATCCCAAAAACGTTAAAATTAAGGTGGAGCGAACGCCCAGTTTTTTGATTAAAAAACCCGATAAAATCCCGCCAACGATGCCTCCCGAACCGAGCAACATCATGGTGACACCACGTTCTTGCTGACCGCTTTGTCCTTCGGGTAGCAACGACTGAACCCAAGTTGGAATCCATGAAAAAATCCCCCAAAGTCCAATCAATACCGACCCGAAAATGACCATACCCATCAGCAGATTATAACGATTTGACGTACTCCACAAGGGGGATTGTGAGGTGGTTGAAGTCATTTTTGATTCTCCCCAAGCCCCTGATTCTGGAAGCCACAGCGACATGGCAAGCGCCGTTCCGAGGGGAATCAGTCCTAGCCAAAACGCGTGACGCCATTCGTCAAAAAGTACGTTTAGACCACCCGTAGCTACAATGCCAATCGGGAAAGCCACCGCCAATATGCCCAATGCGATGGGGCGAGATGGTACGGGCCATATTTCTGAGATGTAAACCGTTGAAATCAACAACACTCCTCCAATGCCCATTCCCGCAAAAAAACGACAAACCATCAGCGAGTACCAGTCTGGAACAAAGGCTGTTAGCAAAGTGGCTATCCCATATAGCCCCGTCACCAAGGTCAATGATTTTGCGCGACCGATGCGGTCGCTTACCAAGCCCAAAAGTAGTCCTCCAAGCCCCCAACCGTACAAAAAAGCCGCTCCCACGTACGCCCCAATTTCGCCCAAGCGCGCTTCGGGAAGTCGGATTTCCCCCAATAGTTCTGGAATGGCCACGGGCAAATAGACCGACATGAGCGTAGCCGCCGTTCCGCCAAATAAATAGCTAATAAAACAGAGAAAAAAAGCACCCAAACTCGCGCTGTTTAGCGTTCCGATGGGAGCTTTTCCAACAAAAGTGCTTAAAGGTTGTATCTCGTTCATAATTTTTCGCATTTATTCCCCCATTGGGGGTTAGGGGGCTAACGTCAAACTCACGTAATACAAGCCCCCTACCGCTGGCGAACCAAACGCCTGCACCACGTAGTTGTTCCCCAAGTTAGAAGCGCCCAACTTGAGCATCGTTTTTAGCTTCGTCAATTTGTACGAAACCTGCGCGTCAATCAAACTGTAGGCGGGTACAGGCCCTGGGCGGTTTTCGGTGAAAGTACCGTACCACAAAAAGGCGTCTTGCCAATGCCACGCTACGCTAAAACCAACTTTATCGGTCAAGCGAGCATTGCTAAACGTGACGTTGGTTTTCCACTTGGGAGTGTTGAAAGCTGGAACGTTGTTGGGGTTGGCATCCAAAATATTGAACTGCGCCCAGGTGGCATTGGCGGCCAAGCGATAGCCTCTGTCCAACAACACCGTCACTCCCCCGCTGGCCCCATCGGTCGATACTTTATCAGCGGCATTGGTATATAATTGGAACGTTTGACGCGTAGTAGTGCTCAAAATTTCTTGGGCTGCGGCAGGATTAATGCTTCCATCGGCCGACAACACCGACGCTGAGTTGGGACGAATCACCACTTGGTTAATCAGGAAGTTGGTATATTTTCCGTGATAATAGCTTACATCAAACAACAAACGATTGTTAATCACACCTTTATAACCAATTTCAAACGCCTGCATTTGCTCAGGGCGAATGTAAGGAACATTCGACTTTACCAGTTTGTCTTTGTGCTTCGCAACGGCCTGAGCAAACGGTGTACCTGCCGCTGTTTCCTGTCCAAAAGCCGCTCCAAAAGCGCCCACCGAAGCTGCCGTGAAGGAGTTTTCGTAGGCGTTGAGTCCTGCCGAGTTAGAAGGCGCACCGCCCAACAAAATCAATGGACCGACGTTCAGTTTAATATATTGGTCAACGACCGTTGGGTTACGAAAACCCGTCTGGTAACTTACCCGAAAATTGTGGTTGGTATTGGGTGAAAAAACAGCCGAAGCGCGGGGAGTAAAGTTACCCGCAAAACTTTGGTTTTTATCGTAACGACCTGAAACAGTCAACTTTAACTTATCTTCAAAAAGCGTTTTCGAAGCTTGCACAAACGCACCGTATTCTTTGACCCGCACCTTATTTACTTTGTCGTCAAACAATGTACCATTGGTATTCATGTCGTAATAGCGCAAGTTCCCACCTGCTTGGATACTCACCCACTCAAAGTGCGGCGTAAAATCGTACAAACCTTCTACGTGGTACATTTTGCACAAACTCAATACACCTGCGCCTTCCAAACCGTACAAGTGGCTGTACTTATCTTTGGCCGCGTCAAAAGCAGGTGTTCCTGGCAAAATTCTGCCTTCATCGGCAAATGCCCGTGCCGCCGTGTGGTTTTGGGAAGTAATCCCGTTGACTTTCCCGTTGTAGGCCGCTCCATAACGCTCAAACCAAGTGGCATCTGCTTTCCCGATGGGCACCACGTTTCCGCTCAAATCTTTTACCCAAGTACGGTTGATAAACTGCCCCAACGAGCGAGTATTGTACGCATTTTGGGAGTTTTCAGCCACCGAATAAGCTCGAATAAAGAAGTTAGCTCCTTTCAACTCCAAACGCTGTTGCGTAAAACGGAAATCGCGCAACATATTACGGCTACTACTGGTGTAATTGGCCGTGCCTTGGTTGACGTTGATTTGATAAATGGCCTCAATTTTTTCCGAAATGCGGTAGTGAAGCGCGGCATTGGCTTTGAGGCTATACACATCGTAAGTGGTTACGTCTTTTTCCAAATAACCCGTACGAGATACGCGCCCGATGCCTGGTAAGGTCGAAGCTACTTCGTCTCCGTAAACGTTTAGCCCGTTTTTTCCTGGGTTATTAACACCTCTATTTTCAACGGGTGTATTGGGGTCAATGTCGCTATAATCCGTTGCGTACCAATCAGTTCCTTTGATGTACGAAGCATTCAATTTAAACGCGAAACGGTTGTTAAAGGCTTTGGCATAACGAATTGCCGTTTCAGAAAATGGCTTCGCTCCTCCTCCGTTGGGGTCATTGACGTGGTTGATTCCTACTTTTTGTTGCACCGTAAGTCCTTGAAAATCAAACGGACTTTTGGTTTTTGTCATCAACAAACCATTAAACGCCGTCGGGCCGTACAGCGCCGACGCCGCTCCAGGAATTAGCTCAATCGACTCCACATCTAGGTCCGAAACCCCGAAAAAGCTACCCGCTGCAAAACCCAAACCCGCCGATTGGTTATCGACGCCGTCGGTAAGCTGTAAAAAACGACTATTTCCGATGTTGTTAAAACCACGGGTATTCACTTGGCGTAGCGTGAGTCCACTAGTGACCATGTCCACACCTTTTAGGCTGTTCAGGGCTTCGAAGGCCGTGGCCGCAGGGGCTTGTTGAATGGCGCGGGCTTCCATTTTTTCAATGGTTACGGGCGTTCTTAAACTGCTTTCTTCCACCCGTGAGGCCGACACAATCACTTGATTTAGCTCAGCCACGTCCGATTTTAGGGCAATCGCCAAGGGCTGATTTTCTTTCACCACTACTTCTTGACGTTCGTAGCCTACCATCGAAATCACCAAGGTGGCTGGCGTGGCCGTAGCCAATTCAAAACGCCCTTTGGCGTCGGTCACCGTCCCGATTACTTTGCCTTTCACCGCTACCGACACTCCCACCAACGGCTGCTGATTTTCGGGGTCAGTGATTGTGCCTGTCAGGCGCGTTTGCTGGGCCAATAATAAATTGGTAGTCAATCCGAGACAGCTCAGAAAGACTAAAAATGATATATATTTTTTCATTGAATTTAACGATTTTGACAAAGAGGGTACATTATTTAGGCGCCACAAAACCACCTGGTGGACGGGTATAACCACGTCCCACAATCCGTTCACCCAACGTTTGATAGAATGCTGGATCAGATGGCGCGACCGTTGCGAGCCCATCCACGTACTTGTTGTAAAGGCAAAACAAAGCCGCAATCAACACCGTGTCGTGAATTTCAAGGTCGGTAGCCCCCGCCAAGCGAGCGCGTTCAACCGCTTCGGCAGTTACGGATTTTCCGCTTTGTTGCGTCAAGGCGGCGATGTTCAGCAAAGCTTTCATTTTGTCGCTCACGGGAGCGGTTTCAAAATCTTGCTTTACCAAACGCGCCGTTTCCGATTCGCCCAGCAGCAAATCAGCAGCTTTGGTATGGGCAGCCTCGCAAAAATTAGTGCAGTTTCGGGAAGAAACCAACGTCGCAATCAGCTCGCGTTCGCCTTGCGTCAGAGTAGAGTCTCCGCGCAGCAAAATCTGCGTAAGGTCACGAATCGGCAGCGCCGTGTCCAAACGGTATTCGAGCAGCCCTGTAATACCAGGCAAATGCTCAGGAAGAGGAATATGTGGCATGAGTTAATGTCATTGATTTTCAGGAAATAGTCAATACTCCACCCAATACCCTACAAAGGGCAAAGGGAAACGAGCAAAACCAATAAAAGCTAAAAATCAAGCCAACTCGGGGGGAGGAGAAACAACTCGCAAAGCGCGAGTCATAAGAGAAGAAGTGTTGTTTTCTAACGGTGTGGAGTCGGTCAGCCATTCTACGACGTAAAATACGTGTAAACGTTGAAACGATACGTATTCTTTTAGCCACTGCCCAGCCCAAGACTTTGACGGTTTTGGAAGTTCAGTAGTCTGGTTTTTAATGTGTTGATCAATGTGTTCTGACAACGCCTCAAAATTGGCGCGGGCGTCACGGTTGGGTTTACATTTGATAAAAAGTGTATCATTGAGCATGATTTGCTCCACCATTTCGTAAAATTCGTTACCAGCTTGTATGGTACCCTGAACAGGTTCGGGAGCGGTCCAATCGGTTTGATACGGCAGCGAAACGGGCACTTTTACGGTGACAAAATCGCCTTCTTGTACAGCAGAAAGAGGTTCGTCTTTTTGTACTTCAAGCGCCACATTGCCCCCCAACCAATAGACTACCGAGTAGCCTACCATGTTGTAGAGCAAGAGCCCAAAAAGTAGTATAGAGACGAACCTTTTCACTTTGTTAGTGCCTTGTTTTTAGTTATTTTTTCTCAGGAAAGGCCGAAACGTGTTGTTCGATAATGAGCCATTTTCCGCCTCTTTTTTCATATACAAATAAATAACGGACGGGCTTTTTTTCGCGGCTACCGTCGGCGGCATTCACGTCAAACATCCACGTTCCTGAGCTTGTAGCTACATCCCCAAAAATGCGAATCCGTTGGTCATTGTTAACAGCAGCTACGGGCTTTTTGGCAATCAAGGTTGTCAAGAATGCTTTACGCGCTTCGGGGGTATTGGCACTATTGATAAAAGTCGGAAAAAAGACTGCGTCGCTCGCATACATTGCGTTTACTCCGTCTAAGTCTCCTTTTACCAAGCCATTGTGCCAGTTGGTCAATAATTGTGAAATTTCTGAAGGTGTGGTTTGGGCTGCTACAAACGTGTAACTAGCTACCGTCAAAAGTAAAGTAACGATTAGTTTCATTGGTTTTTTATGACATCGCTTCATCAAGCGAGTTTTTAAAATGAGTAATAAGGTGAGTTTTTCATAGAGCGTTAAATAAGTCTTTATAAGCCAGAACCGTCGGCTTTTCCGCGAGCAATCGCATACTCACCGATTTTACGACCGTGTACCAAACCTAACTCACAGTCGATACGGTAGTGAATCAATCCATAAATGCGAGATTCAGATGCTTCTTTGGCTTGGGCGTTAAATTTCTCTGCTTGGTCTGGGAAAATATATGCCAATACCGTAGCCGCTGCCGCCGAAAACGTAGAGTGCCCCGACGTGTAAGATGGGAAATTAGGTAATCCCACTGAGGTTTTTAGGCCAAACTGCTGAGGACGAGGCGTATAGTAATAATATTTTGTTTCCCAACAGGCAATACCCGCGTCCATTTCGGCCGTTCCGACCAAAGCTAAAGTACGCGCCATTTTGATTTCGCTAAACTTAGCCTCGTGCGCTGCATTGGCAGCGGCACGGTGCCAGTGACCTGGCGGCGTGTAGCTACCTGCTCCGTCGGCCCAATAGTTGGCGATGCGCGCTTGTTCGCGCGTTTGTTTGTTTTGGATGCTCTTCAACTCATCCAACTCTTTCTGCCATTCTGCCGAACCTACCACGTACGGCATTACTGGACGAATTTGCTCCAACGTTTTACGGTCAAAATTCCACGTTTGTACTGCTCCGAAGTTAGGCAACATCGGCGGACGAGCAGGCGCTTCTTGGCTTACCCACGGCTCTTTGATACCACGGCTTTTGGCCGCTTCAATCATACCTGCGGTCAGTGCCTGGTTGTTGGCAGCACCCATTCCGTCGGTTCTAGCACGACCCATTACTTTGGCCGCTACGGCATTGCCGAGGTTGGTGCCTGCTGTCAAATCAGAGGTAACGTTCATTCCTGCCCACTGACGACTTGCCAAATGTTCCTTTAATTTTGCATCCAAATAGGGTACTTCACCAGGAAACATCGCCTTTAAAATCGTCACCGAAGCCGCCGCCACCACCGCATCTTCGGAAGGGTAACTTGGCAAAGCCGATACGGGCAACGCTGCGGGAATACTTGCATCCACTTTTGAGGGAGCAGAGCGCTTAAATTTGTACTTAAAATTCCACGCCGACACCAACGCATCGTACTGAGCTACTGACAAATACGCCAATGCACGCGACGTATAAGGCGGGTTAGCAAACGGAAACTTAGGGTCAGCCAATGGATTTGCCGCATCAGGCACAGGGTATTTTCCGTCGGCATTAGACGCTGGCGGAATGTTATAACGCGCCGCTAACTCACGGGCGATTTCGTTCCAACGATACACCGCTCCAGCTCCCCAATACACCACGGCTTCTTTTTGCTCTTGGCTCAGGTTACTGGCCAAACCTTTCAAAGCGCTTAATTCCGCCACATAATCCGACGACGTCACGGCCGTAGGTGCAGGTACACTGATTTCCTCAGCAGAAGCTAACAAATAGGTTTTCCACGCCCCTGCTTTTTCATCGACACTGGCAGGTGCATAGCCTACTCGTTGTGGTTCTTCGATGGTTTTGTCGCAGGCAAACACACCTACTAAAATTGCCAACGTAATGCCGCTATACTTCAAATATGGAAAATATTTTTTCATGGCCATTATTACTTTTTGAAATTAAACAAATACAATACCCCTACCATTATGCTCGTACTTTGTCCCATGTTGAGGCCGTTGGTTACGTAGCTTACGCGGGCATTCATACCCAAAGCCTTGGGCTGAAGTTTTCCGTACCAGCCCACAGTAGTTGCCTCCATTTTATTAGTTGGGAAAGGCATGTCATTACGGCGAATGTTATCCCCGTTTACACAAGAAAAGTTTTCTACAAATACTTCCGTTTGCCATTTTCTTTTCAAAATCCCTACCCTTGCGCCCCAATCCGTGGCATTAGGAACACTCACTTCGTTGGTATTATAGACACGGTCATCGGCCTGATACGCATCACGATCCACGTAAATATTGCTGCGCCATGAGTACGTCCAATGCCCCGTCACATACGCACCTGATTTGTGCTGAAAACTAGGCAAAATACGCGCTGACACCGTACGGCACTGAAGCCCAATCGACATAGGTAGAAAATCGGGAACATACTTGCTTACTGGAATTGAAGCTCCAATTAAACCATTTAAGGAGAATCCTTTCACATCAACAGCTTTCCACTTAAGCCAGCCCGACAAATCTTGTAAACCTTTCTGCCCCATTAAGTTACCAGCCGATGTTTGTGTCCAAACATAAGGCAAAGCCAACATCACGTTTAGGCGGTTAGTAATACCAATGGCAGGCATCACCATCACGCTCTGCGTGGTATGTGTCCCAATGTTGAGGTTTTCGCGCTTGAGGGTATTTTCCCAATATTCTTTCCAAGAACTATTGGTGTACATGGTAGCTACACACACTTGGCCTTTCGACATGTAAATCGCGTCGTTGGGCATTTGAGCCATGGACGACAATGAGAAGCAAATAGCTGCTATCGTCGATAAAAGAGGCAACTTTTTCATTCGATAATCTATTGTTATGTAATTGTAATTCATCAAAAAAGATAACGCTTTATCTATACGTTAGAACCAACGCGTTAAATTTACCGACACCGAGTAATCAGCAAAGGCCGCATCGCCGTGGCGTACACCAAGCGGATCAAGGCGGTCAGAATAACTCTTGGTGCGGTTGCGATAAAGTGCATAAGGAACGTTAACGGCTGCCGAAAATTTACCTTTCATGTAAGCAACCCCTGGTTCAACCGAAACGATATAGCCAGGACGACGGAATCCTTTGCTTCCACCGATGGCATCAATGGCTGGTACGCCTTCTACCCGTCCGCCCAACATTACCGAAAGTCCTTTCCCAATGGATTGGCTGATGCCAACACGGCCCGCAAATTGGTCAGCTACCGAAAAGTATCCCGTTACTAAGTCGATGGTCGTTGCTTCTGGGCTACGTAATACGTTGTTGGTTTCTTTAGGATTGAACAAATAATAGCCATTAAAATAAGCAGTAGTCGTTTTAGTAAGCTGGGCATACCCTTGTAGTTCGAGGCTGAATCCTACACCGCCGTCGCCCAATTGAATCGACTGGTCAACGGGCTTATTGATAACGTAGTCTTGTTTTTCTTTGTTTAATTTATGAAAATCGCCCGTCACGCCTGGGTTTCCAGTAGGAAGTTTAAGTCCAGCGCCCAAGGCAAAATTAAATTTCGGTAATTTATAAGGATTGAGCATCCAATAACTAGCCGTCAGGCGCATGTCGCCAATGCCTTGCGAATACGTATGAAAACGTTTTTGGTCAGGATTGGCCGAAACCGCATTACCATAATGCTCATAAAGCGACGAGCGGTCGTTGTATTGAATAGGTAAATTGATACCAAACGACAACCGCGCACTGGGCTGGTAGCTAATCCCTAAATCTAGGGCATGGGAAAGATTGATTACTTCGGTATTTTGTTCCAAGCGTTCGTGTTGCTCAGCATCGCCTTTATAGTGACGGAATGACCGAAAATAGCGGTAGCCCATACTTACCTGCCACTGTCCATTTTTTTGTTGAAAAAACTCTGAAGAAGTTGCTGCATTTGCCGCAGTACAACTCATGTGACGAACCGCTACGCAACCTTGCGAGAAGCTTTCATTGGCTAAAAATAAACCGATTAGAGAGTATATAATTTTTTTCATCTGGTTATGATAATCTTAGGCTTCCGTGTAAAAACGAAAAGCTACGTCAGAAAGCAATTTGCTCAATAACGATGGGCTTTCGTCAGCTTACGAAAGGGGTTGTTGAAAATGATTTGTTTTCAACCCAGCATTAACATAGATGAATTTGTTACAGGAGCATTACTGTACTACCTTTTCTAGCTGCGCCATTGGCAAAGCACACCCCACTGGCGGTATGTCTTTTACCGATGCTTCACTGGTTGTTGAAAGGCTAAACGTACGAACTTCGTTCGGACGAGTACATAATTGCGCGCTTTTACTAGACCACTTTTTAGCTGCTTGCGTATCTCTACAGGTAAGCAGAGCCGTAGCCAATAGTAATAGTACCCCTATAAGTGTCTTCATTATGAGCTTGGGTTAATGAAAAATGGTTGTCAATAGGCGATAAATAGCCTATTTGAATGAGCTACCCTTAGGGCAGTCTTCACCCACAAATTTCATTAAACTTGCTCTGGAGGCGGACAATGAAGCAATAAGACAGCTTGAAGTAAAGAATGCGTAGGAGTGGCGTAGTTTTCTTGGCTTAAAGCTTTAACCACCTGAGCAGCAGGCCATTCCATGATAGAAGTGGGAAGATAAACTTTCAATAAATCGGACAAGAGCTTCACCGCTTTCCCCATTGGGCTATCGGGCGACTGCGCCGTTTGGTCAGTCATCTCTTGAATTTGGTCGGCCAACTCAAAAAAGCGATCACGCGCTGTTTGGTTGGTTTTCATGGTTACGTACAAGGTATCATTTTCGTGACGTTGTTCGGTCACGTTATAAAACTCATCCCCGTGTCTAATTAATCCTTCTTGCCCTTCCGCATTTTCCCAGGTTGTATTGTAAGGAAGCGTCGGCAGGTGCATTTTGAGGGTTTGCCACTCGTCGTTTTCGGCGGTCGGCGATGCTGTTCTAAAATCCTTGTCAAAAAGCAAAACGGTCACTGTCAGCCCAAACATATTGTAGAGCAGCAGTAGTAAGAGACCGATTGCAGTTAATTTTTTCAAGGAATAATGAAATTTTACCCCAAAGGTATTGAAAACTTTAAAATACTATCATACAAACAACAACAATTTTCGTGCCTAACTTCTCACAAATACCACCAATATTGAATATCATTCCAATTAATTGTGTGGTAAATATTAAGTTGTAGCAAATTAAACAAACGGTAGTCTTGGGCTTTATTACGTACCAAAGCTTGAAAACAATATCCCAATTCTGCCCGAGTAAGTCCAAAATTATATCCTCCGCCGAGGTGCATCCAGTTTTCCGAAACCAACGATCCATTGCGTGAGCTCACTGGGCCGTTTGTCGCTCCTTTAAAGTATAAAAATGCTTCGTTAGAGGCCGACAAGAAAAAGCCTTGTTTTTCTTTTTTGGGATCGTACAAAGGCAAGGTTGCCCATACTTGATAACGACCAATGGACGCCTGAGAAGTGATACGGGTCTGTAAGTTAGTGGGTTGCCGCCACTCGTAGCGACCACGGTGGGTGATGATAAAATTACCAAGTTTGTGTTGGTAAGTAGCTTGTGCAATTAAGCGGTGTTCATTTTCACGGAGTCCAAAAATATTGTGTCTCCCAAAGGCGTATCCAGCGGCAATCGTTAGCGGTTTTGAAAGCTGATAAGTTGCCAATCCGTGTAAAACAAGGTGCGTATGCCCACTTGGAAAACGTTTTCCATCGACGGTTTGGCTAAAGGCGTTCATCACCGAAGAGGCGTTTATATTGTACCCTAGCTTTTTGGTAAATTTCCCTGCTTGGGAATAACTGGGCGAAATTCCGTACAACATTAAATCTTGGGCTTGAGTAGCAATGCTCAATGCACACCCTAACACTAGAAGTAGCTTTTTCATCAAATAATGGGTCTTAAAATGGTATAGAAACCCCTTCACAAAGAGCGTGCCAAAAAACTCCGCGATTCGTTTGTATCTTTGCCCCCATGAGAATCTTGAATATTTGCGCTTATACCTGGGCCATCGGTGGCCCCGCCCGAATCATTTACGACCATACCACGGTGGTGCTCAAGCTAGGGCACGAAGTTGATATTTTGAGCCCGATTACACCAGGCGACAAGGTGTATCCTGCCCCCGAAGGTGCTCGCGTCATCGTGTGCAAGCGCACTACGCCCATAAGCCGCTTTTTTCCCGAATTCTCGCTCGAAGCGTGGGATTATCTTCGACAACACATTCACGAATACGACGTGGTGCATTGCCACGGAATTTGGCACTTTGGAAGTGTTGCGCCGTTTTTGTTTAAAAACAATACCCCCAAAGCCATTACCATCCACGGCTTGCTCGACAAATGGGCGATAAATCACGGTTATTGGAAAAAGAAGTTGTTTGGAATCCTGTTCCAAAAACGTTTTTTGAAAAAAGCGCAATTGATTCAAATCAACAACCACGACGAGCTCAACGACTTGCGCCAATTTTTAGGTTTTCAGCATCCCAACGTAGCTATTATCCCCAACGGTATGCAGTTGGATGAATTGGCACAATTGCCTCCAAAAGGGACATTCCGAAGCCAATTTAACTTGCCCACTGATAAAAAACTGGTTTTGTTTATGGGACGCTTGAACATCAAAAAAGGCTTGGATTTGTTGTTACCTGCGTTTAAAAAATATACCGAAAAACATGACGATGCTTTACTGATTTTGGCAGGCCCCGACGACGGCTACCAAGCTGAAACGGAGCGTTTTATTGCCGAACATCAATTGCAGGATAAAATGATTATGGTAGGGATGCTGACGGGTGAAGCCAAAAAAGCAGCTTTGGCCGATGCCGATATTTTTACGCTTCCCTCCTACTCCGAAGGCTTTTCTATTGCCGCCCTCGAAGCCATGACGGCGGGCGTGCCATCACTCGTTTCAGACCGCATTGGGTTTGACGGGACAGTGGCAAAATACAATGCCGCCCACGAAGCCCCACTTACCGTCGAAGATGTTTACGAGGGATTAAGAACAATGCTCCAAAACCCTAAATATGGCCAAATACTAGCCCAAAACGCAAAAAAGATGGTATGGGAGCTTTACGACATCAACATTGTGGCGGGGAATTTGGCCAAGGAATTTGAGAAAATTCGTCGAAAATGAGCCAACTTTCGGGAAGCTTCGAGCTTCCCGAAAGTTTTATACGTGCAACACCCCGTCGAGTCCCAATTCAGCAATTGGCTGGAGGTTTTCTTCTACGATGCTATCGGGAACGAAGATAAATTTTTTGTCAAAAATCTTACTGCCGACGTAAAAACTTACCCAATACTCGTTGTTGAGGTGAAACACGTCGGGCATGATGGTTTCTACTTGAACCCACTGCCCCGCCCCGATTTCAGTAAAAAAGTGGCGTAAGGTAGAGGTTCGTTCTTGGTCGGCTTTCGATTTAGCATCATCGCCCGAATACCCTCTGGAAGTCACAAAAACGTTGGTGATGATCGTTTCATTCTGATTGATCAAATACACGCCCCACTCGGCTTCGTTTAGTTCGTTGGTACGGCGGGCAATGGTCACCACAACACCCGCAACGGGGGTAAAATCGATGTCTTTTTTCATTTTTCTTGGTAAATAAAGCCTCAAAATTAACCCTTTTTGGAGCTACATTCCAAGTGATGAGAGAGGAGTAATGAACGATGAGTGCTTTTATTTTTGGGGAGAAAGCATTCTGTACTGTCTCAAATCAATAAAGTATTCTGTGGGAGAAAGGCTTTCCAACTTAAAAGTTCCGTCGGAGACAATCAACTGGTTTTTAGGCAAATAGCTTGGATAATCTATCTGATTAAAAATGGGTAAATAATGCTCAATACCCAACAAAAAATTGTAGGCATACAACGGACGGCAGTCAAATGGTACGGTTGACAAAAATACTTCTTGGGTCATTCGTCCTGCGTTTATTTCAAATAATTGGGCTTTGAGCGTAGGCCAGCCGTAGTTGTTTTTTCCAAAAACTTGGGTTTTCCCCAACGCTCTTCCACTCACTTTTGACGTATTTTTTCGTGCTAATGGCATGTCAAAAGTTTGACATATTTTGTGGTCGCTGTCATCTATTCCACCAACCAAATACCTCCCATTAGGATAAGCCACCACAAACTCTAAACCATCGGCTGTACCTTCAAAACTATCGGCATTAGTAAATAGCCAAATCGAACTACGGCGGTCGAGGTACACACTGAACTCCTTCTTTTGCCCCTCTTTTTGGTACGAATAAGTAAGCTGTTCGGTAAATTTCAAGGTTTTTTGGGCGAAGCCTACGCAAGTAATGCCAAAGCATAGCATTATTAAAACAGGGAAATAATTAGCTTTCATCAGTTAAATACAGGGCTTGAAGAGAACAAAGCGTTAAAGTTGGCGGGAATGGTTTCTTTGATATTTCGGACGCTTACACCTCCAAACATTTTGAGCGGGAATCCTCTCATAAAGTGATCCACACCCATGCGCAATTGGCCCGTGTTGAGCGGCACAAACAGCCCTAAATCAGAAAACCGCAAGGGGATTTCGGTGGTGGAGTCCCAACTGATTCCTCCTTTGAGCACGTAGCGTTTTGCTAAATACTTGCCCTGATAGAGGTAAGACCCTTTGATATTTTCTTTGTCAAATTCTCGCTTGCCTTTTCGTCCCCCCCAAAATGCCTTTTCGGTGGTCAAATGAGTACCATCGCTCAATTCTTTGAGATTTTTCTTGGTTTCGTTGGCCGCTTTGCGACCTTCTGCCAAGTATTTTTCTACTTGGGGAATCACTTCTTTTAATTCCGCTTTCCGCTCGGGCGGTGTGGCTGGATTACGAAGCTCGGCTTTTGCTTTTTCAAGCGCCTCTTCATTCATTTGATCCATCACGGGCTCGATTTCTTCCATTTTATTATAAATCGTTCCCGCCCAGTTTTTAGGAATGGTCAAATTTTTCACCCCTTCCTCATCTTTCGATACAACGTGCATAAACGCGCTATTTCGCTCAGAATAGGTTTTTACCCAGCCGTCTTCCGTACGCACTACCGACACGATGCTATCGCCTTTGACGTAAAAGCGAATGGCTTTGTTAGGCTCAGGGTCATACGTCCAGTCAAAGGTCAAATCCATACAACGGGCGGGGGCATCATCAAATACGCCCACGGCATACCATGCGTGCTTAACGCGGTGCGTTTCGGTAGCGCACTTCCCAAACATCTGTTCAGCCGTTTTGACGGTCGCTTCCGCAAAACGTTCAAAGTTGGTGTAGGGCGTCAGGCTAAAGAGCGTTTGGTACACCAATTTAGCTGCTTTTTGGATACCAATTCCTTTTTCAATATTGTAAGGCTGATTATGGTCGTTTGTGCCTTTGCCCCCTTCCGACAACAGATAAAACCAGTGCGAGGCAACCGTGCTGTTGTTATGAACCCAACAATTACCATTTTTTTTGTCTGCTATACAGCCATTCGTATCTTGCCAATACTTCCCTTCGTAGGTATCAGGGTGCGGGAGAGATGTTCTGCTTTGAAAGGTTGTTTTAGGCCATTTTAGGTTTCGGATACCATTGGGCAAGACATACGGCGCAATCACCCAATCAGGCGTAGCGGGATATCCCCAATGTTTGATGGCAATCCCCAGCATATCAGCAACGGCTTCATTGAGCGATCCAGACTCTCCTTCACTGATAAAATCGGCCACTCCCGAGCGTATAACCCCATGGGTAAACTCATGTCCAATCACCTCCAACGTTACCAAGGGTTTATCTACATAATTTCCAAAACCGATACGATTTTTCTCAACTTCCCAAAAAGCACCTTCCCTTAAATTGCCATCCTCATCGTAAGCCCGACGTAATACAAGCATAGAGCCTTGGTCATCAAAACTGTTACGTCCTAGTTGCGTTTTGTAGTAATCTATTGTTTTTTTCCCCGCAAAAGCCGCATCAGCAAGCCCTTCTTTGGTGAGGCGCGGATCAGTCCATTGGGTAGTAGGATAGTTGACAACCCATTTGGCCGTATCATACACTGACACAAAAGGTTCCTTGTGTGATACCAATATATATTTAGCAGAATCGTTATTGACGTGAATTTCGATGTTTTGAGGCCCATAATGGAACGTTTGCATCGTCGTAATCGTGGGCTTTTTATCTTCTTTACGAGTGGGTGTGTGTGAATCAAGACATTCTAAAATGAGCGACTCACTCCGTACGACATCCCCTCGATACGCATCCAAATAGTACCTCGTTTTTCCTGCAATAATTTGGTGCGCAAGGCGCAACTTTTGGGTAGCTACATTCAGACGCTCAGGGACAATGATTAAACTTTCGTAAATAGGAGCCGCAATTTTGGACTCTTTGGGCAGCTTTTGAAAAATTTGATTTTCATTAATCATTTTTCCCGTAAGCTCAGGCCAACGCGTTTTATCAAAAGCATCGCCCGAGGCAAAAAGGGCTTTACCGTTTGTCTCGTGTCTTACCTTAAAATAAGCGCCAAAAACGGGGTAATCTTCGATAAACTGCTGAAATGTGGTAATTTTTGAACCCGTTGGGAGTGCAACCGTCTTTTGTTTTCGTAGTTGAACTCCGTATTTTTTCTGCATAAAAGCCGCAAAGGTTTCAATCGTCACTTCGCTTTCCCGATAAAACTGAAACGACGAAGGAACTTTAGAATACGGGCTTTCCACTTCATCAAAATTGGTTGGTACGGGCTGTTCTACTGACTTAGGTGCGGGGGCAACTGTTTCGGTTGGTTCGCTTGGTTCTTCGGGTTGGGTGGGTGCAGGTGCTCCGCCCCCCTTGGCCATTTTAAGCATTTCAGCCCGCGCTTTTTCCAATTCCCTCAATAACTCAGGCGTGGCATGTCCCTTGGCTTTGAGTTCTTTGATTTGCTCATCGAACATCTTATTGATGTACGCAGGATCTTTGAGCTTGGCCATTTCGGCTTCGGTTTCTTTGACCGCTTTATCAAGTTCGGCCTGTTGTTGCTTCGACGGTTTTTGCTGCGCCAAAACCTCAACAGAAAGTCCCAAAAACATGACCATTAACCAAACGAGCTGTTTTGATTTCATGACTTTTATCGAAGTTTTGTCGCAGCCTTTAATTATAAATTGATCACAAACGTGCCCGATTGTATTACTGCATTTGCATTGAGGAAATCAGTCACTTGGGCGTCAAACGTTCCTTCAATTTTTTTGTTGGTAAACGTCGAGAAGCGTACTTTCCCACTTTTAGCAAACAAGGGACTATTCTGCCTTTTAAAGGCCAGATTGGCATTTTTGTTGGTTTCATTGGCAGGAATTTCAAACAAATAATCTACGCCCGTTTGGATGTCTTTTCCCACCATTTGAATGGAGATTTCGTTTGCATCGTCTATTTTTCCAGCGATAGTTAGCAACCCTCCAACTACGGCAACGCCTCCTGCTGCGGTCGTAGCTTTCCAACTTTGACCATCAACGGTCGCCGCAAAAGAGTTGGAGTTTCCCGATGGCGTTGGGTCGTCCTCTTTCGACGTCCCTAATTTACAAGCACTTACCAGCACCACTAAAGCTACCAGTGAGACAATAGATTTAAGATTTGTTTTCATTTTTGTGTGGTTTTTGGATAACTGTACGATTTTATTTTTCCAGCTTGGTCAACAACATCGACGACTGCTTTTTCCCTTTTTCGTCAAATTGATCTTGTTTTACAACCCCAACCCCTTTGGCCAAATATTCGGAGCAGACCAATTTTCGGTCGCCAAGAAGTTTCATTTTGGCATCCATGACATACGTAATTTTCAGGCACTCAAATTTTCCTGCGGGAGTTTCCACAGTCTCCATACTTTCCACTTTTCGGTTTGATATTGTGGCGTTGATATTGATGAGGTTCATGCCACTTGCCAACGTTGATGTGATATTTATGGCCGCATCGGGGAGTTTATCACCGACTTTCATTCCTGCGGGATACACCATTTTATCGCCGTCAATATTGAGTTTAATATCGGCCGATTTGGGAATCATATCGCTACTAATGTTACGAATATCAGTGACATAGTCGCCCTTGTTGCAAGTTCCAGATGCTTGTCCCTTAGCTAAAAGCCGCCCCTTGGTATCAAAAGTTTGAGAATCTAAAACCAACAACATACCACCATTAACGGGCTTCATGTCCACTACTTCGGTTTTCACGGTAGCGGTTGGTTTGTCTTTCTTGTCGTAGCTGACCATTTCAATTTTCATCCCTTTCGAGAGCTTGAAATATTCTGAACACTCTTGAGCAACCAGCTGATACGAACAAAAGAATGAGAGTAGGATTAGGATTTTTTTCATTGAAATAGGTTTTTTATTTACACTTAGCCAGCACTTCGGCGGCAAGTTTTTTAGCCAATTCGATATTTTCGTTGTCATTATTACTGATTTCCACACTCACTTGAAAGGTAATTTTACCCACCAACACCGTCAGTTCTTTTTCTTTGATACGCCATGAAGCTGCATCTCCTATCCCAGCAATTTCTTTAAACGTGATGTCATCGCCCGATAAGTCTTTGGCCATCTTCGTGGCGGTTTCGGTGGTTTTTGCATCATAGCCTTTTTCTTTCATTGACTCACCCGCTTTCTTCAAAGCGGCCTCCTTTTCGGCGGCGGTGGTGTTTCGATAAAATGCCCTGAAATTTTCCAAGGGAGTCGGTTTTCCCATGATTGTAAACAAGTCACTTCCTACCCATCTGAGACCTATTCGATTGGACGAAGGGTATTCTATTTCACGGCCCGAAATCATCATTTTCCGCACCCTGTCGCTATCCCACGTGTATTCGTAGGTGTCTTTGTCATGCTTTTTAGCCTCTGAGCGGTAGCTATAACTTTTCTTGGCCTGCGCAGGAATAGTGTAATGTTTCTTAATGACATCAAGCGGCAGCAGTTGGTCGAGCGTCCCTTTATCAGCATGTGATTTGAGGCAGTCAGCGTTTCCAGCAGTCGAAACAGCCTCCGTTTTCTCTAATTCGCTGACACTTTTTTCGGTGCTGTTGGCCGTAGTGTTGTTACAAGCTGTGATGGCAAAAGCCACAATAACAGGCAGAAGAATGGATGATTTCATGGTTTATTCGCAGTCAATGTCTTTGATTTGATCTTCATATACTTTTCGCTGGGCGGCTGTATAAACACTACACGACCGAATAATGTCGCTCAACGATTTTTTGACAGCTTCGCATTTTGTCTTATTGCCAAGGTCTTGCGACCAGGCGGTGAGTACCTTTTCATACTCGGCAGAGGCTTTTTCGCAGGTAGTACCCGTTGGGTCTAAAGCCCCTTTTTTACAGGACAACACTGCCAACAAACAGATGAAAACGATGAGTTTTTTCATAGAATTTTAAGTTTTGTTAGTATAGAAATGGATTACCGGTGCTGATACGTAATGACAAGGCTATGAAATCTGAGTGTGTCTCCCGTCCAGTTTCCAACCGACGAGATATTGACATAATACGAGTTGTTCTGATTGTCCACCGTTTCTGTCACCGACGCGGCTACACTTCCAATCGTGGCCACGTTCGTTGAAGTCTGCGCCGTTGCGATGGTTGTAAACGCATTGGTCGTGTGCGTGTTTCTACTAAATACAAAAGAGATATTAGAGGCTGAGTTGTCCAACACGTACATTCTTACGTTGGTAATCACGACGCCATCAGGGAGGTTTACGGGCAAATACATGGTTTTTCCAGCGTTTGTCGAATTAAACCACGCGTAGCCACTTCCTTTGCGGAGTTGGTCGTCCCAGTCCTGTGCTTGTACGCTGCTAAAATTGTAACTCTGGTAGTAGTTTGACGTATTGGAGACGCGCAGAATCCCGTCTTTGTCAGCAAACACAGGGCGCCGTTCGCTATCGGACACTTGGTTAAAATCAAGCTCCCTTGAGCGGATGGTTCCTATCCCATTGGTTCCATCTACGTCCAACGCCGCTTTAGACTTCCCAGATTCTCCCACAAAGAAGCTCCCAAATTCAAAGTGAGCCGCTGGAATATCATCAATCTGAAATTCCAGTCCTTCATACCCCCAAATTTTCAATAGCTTATCTTGCCCATACATCCCGCCAACAAACGTGTTGTTTTTGGTATATAGTGGTAACATGATGAAACTCTGATCACTTTGTAAGGTCAAAGGCACGGAGCTTTTTCCGCGAATGACAACGGAATCCGAAGTGCTATTGTGAAGAAATGTGCTTTTAGAGGGGCTAATGACGACGCTTTGGGCGTAGGCAATTTCTCCTAAAAAAAAGAAAAAACACCCTACCCAAAAACAACGAACTACCGCAAAAATGCCAACACTTTTGTTTCTATTTTTCATTGAATATAAGCCGTTTACTTACGCTTAAACGTAAAGTTCGTTGTTACTTCGCAGGCAGCTTGGGTCGGTATCTGAAACGATACGTGGAGTGCTCCTTTGATTTCTTTGGTAGTGACTACCTCAAAATCATAAACACTTTTAATCGTTGGCTTCGTTTCGGGCAAAATAATTGCCTTGTAGCTATTAGGGGCATTAGTAACCCAAGGTGTTTTGGGTGGCAATAAGTCCTCGGGCGTAAAAGGTTTTTTAAATGTTTTATTCCCACTTTTTAGTCCTGCGGTACTTTTTAGCTGGGTCGCGAGTTGAGGGGAGCAGTTCTTAGTAACAGCGGGTTCGGTAATGGCCACCCAATTCCCATCTTCGGGCTGAATCACCGCCTCAAACGGAACGGTTCCACCCTTGGCCACAGGAGGCTCTCCTTTTCCTCCAAAATACGCGTGTAACTCCTTCAAATTACGTTTTGTATCGGGATAATGTACATCCTGATTTTGCTTATTTTTGAAAAAAACCAACGTGCCTTTGTCCTTCTCAAAAGTTCCCAAGTAATTAAACATTCCATCGAGCTGGGCGTAGGTGTATTGGGTTTGGTAAAACTTACAACCTCCCCCCAACTTACAGTACGCAATCGTCACTTGGGCACGAAGCTGCATCCCTAACGCTAAAGTAACGGTAAGTAGTAGAGCTATTTTGTTGCGTGTTTTCATGGCGCTGAATGGCTATAGTTTGACAAACTCCACGCGGCGGTTATTCGCTTTTCCTTCAGCAGTCGTATTCGGCGCAACGGGCTGCGACTCGCCTTTGCCATCCGTTTCCATGCGAGCGGCTTCAATGCCAAACTCCGTTTGAAGGGCGTTTTTGACCGATGCAGCTCGGCGTTTCGACAAGTCTAAGTTTTTGGCATCTTCGCCATCAGAATCAGTATGACCGATGATGCGGACTTTAACCGTGGCGTTTTCTTTTAATACCGTACCCAATTCTTTTAAAACACCGTACGATTCGGGCTTGATTTTATCCGAATTGACGTCAAACAATATCCCCGTCGTGCTAAATTTCCCTTCGGTGATGAGCTTGGAGCGGGTATCAGGAGCACCCACGGCTACGCGCAGGTTGGCTAGATAAACCGTTCCTTCAAAGATGCTGGTCGCAAAAAGCATTGAGTATTTGAGAGAAGAATCAAACGCCTTCGGCAAGTCCCATATCTTGGTTTCGTTTACGTAAATCCGTAAGCGGGTTTTCTGTTTCCAGATAGACACGCGGTTGGCAACGTTGCTTTTCCAAGCCAACCGATTGGTATTTTCTACCACCTTCTCACTGTTTTTGTCGAATACCCACACACTGCTGCTACTGCTTTCCCCGTCGGCCGTTGGGTGAATATCAATACCTGCCTGGGCTGATGAGTTGAAGTTTTGGTCGAAGGTCAATTTTCTTTCTTTAAACTCAGGAAAAAAAACTTTCAACCCTGACATATTGACGCTCAAGTCTTCAGAGGCCAACATATCAAACTCCATTGTAAAGTTCTCGGGCAGTTCTTTCACAAATTCAGGATAATAAACGCCACTTTTGGCAAACTGCAAGAACTTTGCACCTTCCATTGTCACGACCTCTCCACTGGCATTGGTATTCCATTTGGCAGGAAAATCGCCCACGGCATCTTGCGAAAAATCTTCGGTAGCGACGATTTTTTCGCCTGGCACAAAATCAAACTTAGAATATGCCTTCATAGCCAGCCCCCCCGCCCCCGATGGGGGAGTTTGTTTAGAAGTTTTTAGCTCGTCTTTTTCTGGTTGTTCTTCAGATTGAGCATCTTGTCCATCCGTTGTCTGTTTATTTTTGCCCCCATTGGGGGTACGGGGGCGTTTTTTAAAGATATTCCCAATCCCCTCTTCAACTTTATCGAGACCTTTGTTAATACCTTGGTCAATACGGCTATTTACCCGTCCTTCTACGCTTCGTTCAGTCGTTTTTTTGGGGTCTTCTACCCGAATTTGCGCCGTGGCCGAAATCGCCAACATGGCTCCAAAAAAACTACTTAGGCCAATTCCTCGAACCTTGAAAGCTACGTTGATTACCATAGTGTGTATGTGTTTGAATAAAAATCTGATGGGGCCAAAGTTGAGTAATCTCTTTTATACCATTTGGCTTCATTTCATACATCACGATTTTCGCTCCATCAAACCGCCATTTCAATCAATAATTTCAATTTTCAACGCCCATTGATTCAGACCGAGGCTTAATCAATTCAAAACCTACCTACATAGAGTGATAAAAGGAGATTGGAGAAAATTTGTCTTTCTTTGAGGATATAATTTGATTCGCTCTGCCACTATGTATCGTCGGTTTGTGTTTTGGGTGTTTTTTCTTGTGGGGTTGCCACTTTGGGGCAAATCCGACACCCTCTATGTCAGTCACATTCACGACCGTACGATGCTGTATGACATCGCCTACTGCACAACCAGTTTGCTCAGTAGCAACGAAGATTCTCTTCAGCGTTTGCTTCGGCAGCCACAACGTTGGCAACGGCTTACTTCAAAAACTCCCAGCTTTGCCCAACGTTCGCACTGGCTTCGCTTTTTCTTGACCAACGATACCGACACGACGCAGGCGTTTTACGTTTACCTCACCAACGCCAACCAACGGGTAACGCTCTTTTACGCCCACAACGGCCAGTGGCATTCTACCACCAATGGTACTATGGTTCCCACTTCGGCTTGGGCGGTGCCTTATTCTGACAACTATGTTTCGTTCAAAATTCCTGCTCGGGCTACCTTTACGATAGTAAGTCGAATTGCCCACGAACAAGGTCTGCTGCCTTTTTGGACGCATTTTGCCAATCCTAAACCCTCGTGGGGGCTTCAACTCCAAAAACCCGAATACCACGCCGAACGCATCCTTGATGAGTATCGTCGCAATATGCCTGAGTTTCAGTACCGAAGCTGGATTCAAGGAGCTTTGGCACTGGTTACGCTCTTTTTGGCACTGCTTTATTACCAATACCGCCACCGAATTTATGCCTATTATGGAGCGTATGTCTTGTGTAGTTTCGTATTTTCTTTGCTTAAAACCCGCGCTTATACCCCACTGGGTCAGGCACTTGGCGAGTGGCCGTTGCTCAAAACCCACCTGATGGAGTCGCTGCTGTGGTGGGGAATTGGAGCGTACCTTTTTTTTATGACGGAGTTGCTCGACTTGTCCAAAAACCACCCCACCATGAAAAAATGGTTTTTGCGGCTGGCGCTCGTCTTGAAAGGTTACGGGGCATTGTATTTGGTGGTAATGTTGCTTACCAACGACCTTGGTTTTCAGCAATTTTCGTTTTGGGGCGGACGTTTTGTGGCTTTCCCGATTTACATCCTCACACTTTTTTGGATTCGTCGCAGCGTTCGTTCTCCGATGGTGCCGTATGTCATTTGGGCCAATGTCGTCTTGGGATTTTTTGGATTATTGGCGTGGCTACGGGCGGGGCGGGTTATTTTGGAAGGGGTCAAACTTCCCGCCAACGTCGATGATTTGTTGACACTTTCGTTTGCCGTAGTGATGGAAATTTTGGTATTATCGTTGGCCATTGCGCATCGTTTTCGATTAAACGAAAAAGAAAAAACCGAAAGTCAACGCGCTTACTTTCAAGAACTTCAAAACAAAGCCGCCAACGAAAAACGCATTGCCGAAACCGAAATGCTGGCTTTGCGGTCGCAAATGAATCCGCATTTTTTGTTCAATAGCCTCAACTCCTTAGAATACCTGATTGTTGCCAACGACGAACAAAAAGCGACCCAGTACCTTTCTAAATTCTCCAAACTACTTCGGATGATTTTATCGCACTCGCGCGAAGAAGCCATTTCGCTTGATGAAGAACTAAATGCCCTCAATTATTATTTAGAAATCGAAGCTACTCGCTTGGGCGAAGATTTTACTTACCGCCTAGAGGTTGATTCTAGCATTGACACGGCTTCGGTGATGATTCCTCCGTTGTTGTTGCAGCCGTTTGTTGAAAATGCCATTTGGCACGGACTCATGCCCAGCGACGAGCCTGAAAAAAAATTGGCGATTCGGATTACGCAAAAAAGCGAGCAGCTGCTTGAGTTTGAAATTGAAGACAATGGCATTGGTCTAAAAAAAGCGACCGAAATCCGAAACCGTTCTACGATGCGTCGGAAGTCTCACGGGATGGAAATTACCCAACGACGCATTGAATTATTTAACCGAAATTACCCCAACCAACTCGCCATCGAAGTATTTGATTTGAAGAAAAACAACCACACAGGAACGTTGGTGAAGATTGGGTATAATTTGTAACTAATGTCAAACATGATACGCGCTATTCTCATTGACGACGAAAAACCTGCCACGGAGTTGTTGGAGCTTAAACTCAAACGACTCAACATGGGCGTGCAAGTCGTTGCTAAATTTAACCAGCCCGAAGCGGCCGTGGAGTTTATCCGAATAACGCCGTTTGACGTACTTTTTTTGGACATTGAAATGCCCCGCCTCAACGGCTTCGACTTGCTCGCTCAATTTGCTGATTTTCACTTTGATGTCATTTTTACGACGGCCTACGACCAATACGCCATTCGGGCGTTTCGCGTAAGTGCCTTGAGTTATTTGCTAAAACCCATTGAAGAACACGACCTCCGCGAGGCCCTTGGACGGTGGCAACAGAAACGCATCAAACAACTACAAACTCCTCAAATTCAACTATTTCACGAACATTCATCACCCAAACAAGCACCGCAAAAAATAGCCCTTCCGACCAACGAAGGGCACGAAATCATTGAGATTGCCAACATCGTTCGGTGCATGGCCGACGCTAGTTACACGCATTTTTACCTGAATGATGGCCAAAAAGTAATGATTTGCCGCACCCTCAAAGAAGTAGAACAAGCCCTCGACCCCAACGGTTTTGTGCGTGTACACCAATCCCACCTGATTAATCCTCAGTTTTTAAAGAAAATTGTCAAGCAAGAAGGCGGCTACTTACTGATGTCCGATGGGGCACAAGTACCTGTTACCAAACAAAAGAGGGATTGGCTCGTGGAACAATTTCATGGCCTAAGTCGGAGTTAAAGCCTTTGGCTTTGTTATCTGTTAGTCGTTATCAGTTAACCGTATTGATTGACTGATAATGTATTAAACATTTTTATGCCTTAAATACTTTTGGATAAGCGACCCGATAAATGCAAATAAAAATCCGTTTAAAATGGCAGCAATTAACACCATCCCTGGCGCTATTTCGTCGTTAGGTGGAATGGTTGGCAGAACAAACACTTTGAATACCAATAAGAAACCTGCTAACCCAAGTACAAATCCACTGATTTTGACAATGTTCTTTTTCATGGCTGTTGTTGTTTTGTGATTGATATGCAAAGGTAAATCAATTCACTTTGTTTTTCAAAGTACTTTTTATATTTTATTTTTCAACTCAAACGTTTTTTCGCAACGAATACGGTATTTCAGAAGGGTTTTGTACCTTTGCACCTTAGAAATACGTCTATGACCGAACAAATCCTGATTCTTGATTTTGGTTCGCAATATACCCAACTCATCGCTCGACGCGTCCGCGAACTAAACATTTACTGTGAAATTCACCCCTACAACAAAATTCCCGAAATTACGCCTGCTATCAAGGGAGTCATTCTTTCTGGTAGTCCTTGCTCCGTGCGCGACGTCGATTCGCCACGCGTTGACTTGGATTTATTTCGGAATAAACTGCCGTTGTTGGGTGTTTGCTACGGTGCCCAGCTCATGGCGCATACCCTTGGAGGCGAAGTAAATGCCTCTAAGCACCGCGAATACGGCCGCGCCATTCTCAACCATCCCGAACACTCACTTTTGTTGGATTCGGTTTCGCCGACTACCCAAGTTTGGATGTCGCACGGGGATACTATCACCAAAATTCCAGATAATTTTGAGTTGATTGGCTCTACTGATTCGGTGAAAGTAGCCGCGTTCAAATTGACGGGTGAACAAACTTACGGCATTCAGTTTCACCCAGAAGTGACCCACTCTACGGAGGGCAAAACGATTTTGAAAAACTTCGTGGTGGACATCTGCGGTTGTACGCAAAACTGGACGTCGGAGTCGTTTGTAGAAAGCACCATCCGTGACTTGAAAGAAAAACTTGGCGACGATAAAGTGGTGATGGCGTTATCGGGCGGGGTTGACTCTACGGTGGCGGCATCGTTGGTTCACCATGCGATTGGCAAAAACCTCTACTGTATTTTTGTTGACAACGGACTTTTGCGCAAAGACGAGTTTGAAAGTGTTTTGCACTCGTACCAAGACATGGGACTCAACATCAAGGGGGTTAATTCGAAAGACCATTTTTACGGTCTATTAGAAGGTTTGACCGACCCTGAAGCCAAGCGTAAAGCGATTGGAAAAGCATTTATTGATATTTTTGACCAAGAAGCACACCTCATCGAAGATGTAAAATGGCTTGGTCAAGGAACGATTTATCCCGACGTCATTGAGTCGGTTTCGGTCAAAGGCCCTTCAGCGACTATCAAGTCGCACCACAACGTAGGTGGATTGCCCGATTTTATGAAACTTAAAATTGTTGAGCCGCTCAACACGCTCTTCAAAGACGAAGTTCGTAATGTTGGACGTACCCTTGGAATCTCCGACAACATTCTCAAGCGCCACCCGTTCCCTGGTCCAGGGCTTGCGATTCGTATTTTGGGGGATATTACGCCCGAAAAAGTAGCCATTTTGCAAGAAGTTGATGCCATCTTTATCAATGGTCTCAAAACGCGCGGCCTTTACGACCAAGTTTGGCAGGCAGGCGCCATGCTCCTACCCGTACAAAGCGTGGGTGTCATGGGCGACGAACGTACCTATGAGCGCGTGGTAGCACTGCGGGCCGTTACGTCAGTCGATGGCATGACCGCCGACTGGGCTCACTTGCCGTACGATTTCTTGGCCGATATTTCCAACGAAATCATCAATCGTGTCAAAGGCGTTAACCGCGTTGTTTACGATATTTCGTCAAAACCACCCGCAACGATTGAGTGGGAATAAAGTAGGATGTCCACGGTCGATAGTTGATAGTCCACGGTTTTAAACCATAGACTATGGACTATTGACTATGGACTATCGACCATCGACTCCAATGTTAAGTTTCTTTCGCGTTAATGCTCCTTATCAAATCTTGAGTTTCATCGTAGTGTTGATGATACTACAAGTTCCTTTGTACATCAGTTCGCCTGACTTGTTAATTCCAGAACTCCAATGGATGCTGGTAGGCGAAAAAATGTCCCAAGGATTTATGCTTTATCGCGATGTGTGGGACAATTTGAGCCCGTTGTCGGCAGCCGTTTATTGGGGAATGGATGAGCTCTTTGGCCGCTCTCCTTTGGCACATCGAACGGTTGCCAATATTCTTATTCTTTTTCAGGCCATCTACTTCAATTATATTTCCAGCGAGCGACAGCTTTTTACCGAACGCAACTACGTCCCAGGAGTTCTCTACATTTTATTTTTAAACGTTTCTTTCGATTGTAGTACGCTGTCGCCTGCCCTGATGGGTACGACTTTTATTTTGCTGGCTTTCGGCACGCTCATTCGCCAAATGCAACGCGAAGGAGTGACCGACGAGGTTTTTGAAATGGGCTTTTACCTGAGTGTAGCTACCCTATTTTATTTGCCCATGGGGCTTTTTGCCCTTTGGACCTTGGCATCCATGCTTTTGTACACGGGCGCTACTTTTCGTCGGCATACCTTGGCATTTTTTGGATACATTTTCCCTTTAGCACTCTTATTGCTCTTCTACTTTTTCCGTAATGCACTGGATGATTTAAGTCAAAATTTGCTCACCTCAGCTTTTCGGACACGGCGTTATAATTTTAACGACTTTATTGGTGTGCTTGGCGTGTTGGGAGGCGTATTTTTGATGGCGGGCTTGGGCTTTTTTCATACATTAAGTTACCCTCGGTTTATCAACTATCAAACGCGTGTTCACCAAATCATGATGTTGTGGACAATCACTGCCGTGATTTCGATTGGCTTGATGCCGTTTATCGCTCCGATGCAGTTTTGTGTGTTTATACCGCCGCTGGTCATGTTTTCGGTTAACTTTTTTATGCTGATGAAACGTCGCTGGATGGCAGAGGTTCTTTTTTTTGGTCTTTTTGTCATCCTATTTTTCTTTCGTTATCAGTCAACATTCCTTGATAACGCATTCAGTATCAACGAATCTACGCGTCTGGAAAACCTAAAAATTCAACCGTCATTGTTGCCTGAACAAATTCGTCAGCAAAAGATTTTGGTGATTGGTGAAGATGAAGGTGAATACAAAGACAATTTTCCTGCAACGGCGTACCTCAACTGGGAACTTGCTCGTTACGATTTTGATAACTTAGATAGCTACGAAAGCGTAATTAGTATTTTTGATAATTTCCAGGCTGACCCACCCACCTACGTCATCGACAAAGAAAAACTCTTGCCTGTCTTGTTCAAACGCCTTCCTGAGTTGGGCGAGTTGTACCAACCCACCCAATGGAAGGGAATCTATCAGCGCAAATCTTCTAATCTTTCAAAGTAAAACGCACAGCGTACCTCACCACGTACCTGAGGTTGCTCACAGTACTCGCCTATATTCGCAGCAGCGTCAGGTTGTGAGCAACCTGAATCACCGCGTGCCTGAGATTGCTCATAACCTCAGTAATCGTCCATATTCGTAGCAGCGTCAGGTTGTGAGCAACCTGACCACAACGTGCCTGAGGTTGCCCACAACCTCAGTAATCGTCCATATTCGTAGCAGCGTCAGGTTGTGAGCAACCTGACCACAACGTGCCTGAGATTGCCCACAACCTCAGTAATCGTCCATATTCGTAGCAGCGTCAGGTTGTGAGCAACCTGACCACAACGTGCCTGAGGTTGCTCACAACCTCAGTACTCGTCCTCATCATTCGCAGCAACGTCAGGTTGTGAGCAACCTGACTCACGGCGTAAGAACCTGACTCACCTTAGCACTCCGTCATACTCAGAGCCAAGCCCGCTTCGGATGTCTCTTTGTATTTTTTGGACATATCACGCCCCGTGGCACGCATGACTTTGATAACACTATCAAACGAAATTTTTTGCATTTCGGGGTCAATCGTCATGGCCAATAAATAGGCATTGTAGGCTTTGGCAGCCCCCATGGCGTTGCGCTCAATACACGGAATTTGTACATAACCACCAATGGGATCACAAGTCATCCCAAGATGGTGCTCGATGCCAATCTCCGCCGCTGCTTCCACTTGGCCCATCGTTCCGCCATACGCATACATCAACATCGCCGCCCCCATGGCCGATGCCGTCCCGATTTCTCCCATACACCCCATTTCTGCTCCCGAAATACTGGCATTGTGTTTGACCAAAAAACCGATGGCCGCCGCCGCCAGCATCCCTTCACGCATCTTTTGAGGCGAGTAATGGAAATGGTTCTTCATCAAATACGTCAACCCTGGAAATACCCCAGATGCCCCCGAGGTTGGCGCCGTCACAACAATACTTCCTGCTGCGTTTTCTTCCGAAGCGGCCAAGCAATAAGCGTTTAAAAACATCAAAAAACTATCCGTTGTAGCGGCATGGAGTTTGGCTTTCTCGTATAACAAAGCTGCTTTCCGCTGCAAGCGAATACTGCCAGGTAACAGCCCTTTGGCACGAATTCCCCGCTTGACAGCCTTGTGCATAAACTCTAAAATCTGGTCGATTTTTCGTATAATTTCTTTTTCGGATACCCCCGTAATAGCCTGTTCATTTTGAATCATCAACTGCGCCAACGTCAGCTGGTGTGTTTTCAAATGTTTTTTTAATTCATCCATCGTACTGTAAGGATACTTAGGCTCACCTTGGGCTGCTCCTTCGGGCAATTGACCTTTTTGTTGGATAAACCCCCCCCCTACCGAGTAATATTCCCCTTCCAGTAACACCTCTCCTTGTGCGCTGCACAACCGCAAAATCATGGTATTTGGGTGCGGGAAGTTGGCTTTACCTTTATGATAAATGATGCTCTGCGCCGAAATGGGCACTTCTACTCCCTGAAAAGTGACGTAGTACTGTTCATCTTCTTTTTTCATCAGGTCGCTCAAGTTTTTCGGGTCACAGGTATGCGGTTGCCATCCCAAAAGCCCTCCTACGATGGCTCGGTCGGTACCGTGGCCTTTACCCGTAGCACTAAGTGAGCCATACAAGTGAATTTCGAGCGTGGCAGCACTTACGGCCGTTTCGATGGGCAATAAGGCTAAATCTTGTAAAAAGCGATACGCTGCCTTCATTGGGCCAATGGTGTGTGAGCTCGATGGCCCAGGCCCCACTTTAAATAAATCGAACAGCGAGGTAGTGATGGTATTTTTGGAAGACATATAGTAGTTTGTAAAATGAAGTGCGAGATTGTTGCCAAAAATACAAGAAAAAACGCGAACAAATCAGCTAGATTCGTTCGCGTTTTAAAGTATTAGATGCCTTATTTTTCTACTCTTCGATTCCTTCTTCGTAGGTACTTGTGCGTGAAAATATAGCATCTCTTAGTTTCTTTTGCTTCCATTTAGGAATAATG
This sequence comes from Runella sp. SP2, assembly GCF_003711225.1. Classification (NCBI taxonomy): domain Bacteria; kingdom Pseudomonadati; phylum Bacteroidota; class Cytophagia; order Cytophagales; family Spirosomataceae; genus Runella; species Runella sp. SP2. The sequence continues at coordinate 3,855,320 of NZ_CP031030.1, forward strand.
TTCGGGTTTTTGAAAATTACTTGCAACAATAATTTTTGCGTAATCGTCAAATATCGGCTCACTTTTGGTTGGTCCATCCCAAAGGTTTCGGCCAATTCCTCTTGCAAAACACCTCCTTTGAGGTACGTCAGCACGAACAGAAGTGCATCTCTCGAGTCACTGAAAATGCTGTTTTTACGGACAGAAATTTGCTTTCTTTGGCGCTGCTGCCCTGTAAATGTGAAAAAGTAGAAATACAATTGCCATTCTTCGCGAAAAGCATAGTACAAAGCCAAAAACTCTTCGTTTTTAAGCCCCGTCAGTCTCCTAAGACCTTGTTCATCGGCCTCAAGCTCGTTGTAGCGCCTTACTGGCATAAAGTTCATTGTCATGATGATGTAAAATTGAGAATGGGTGTGTTTGATTAATTTTTGAAAATGGGTTGATTATGAAATATAGGTTAGCTTGCGTTTCGTAACATTGTTGACGGGTTGACCAAAAACCTTTTCTTAAAAGCTTTATCAAAATTGGCCGTACTGGTATAGCCCAACTGCGACGCTATTTCTGAAATTGTCCACTTTTTTTCCAACAATTGGTTTTTTGCTTCGTCTAGTTTCAGGTTTAAATAATACTCATACGGGGAAGCACCAAATCGAATTTTGAAACACTTCTTAAACTTTGAGATACTCATACCCGCCTCTTTTGCCAAGAAATCAATCGAGGGTAAAACCTTGTTTGCTCCAAAAAACTGTGCCTCTATAGATTCTATTTTCTGTAAATCCTGCCCATTCAACTGGCAGGCAACCGACTTTTTTCCTCTCAACTGCGAACTTAAATCCGCAATTAACTGCAAGCACTTTGCCTGCAACATCAGTTTCCAGTTGAATGCCCCTACGTTATCAACCAAATCCTCAATCCAGTCGGGATAAGTACTGATGCACAAAAAACTCGCTGATTCTGACATCAATAATTCCCGTAACTTAGATTCATCAGGTTCGACCGACTCGCTAATTCCTAGTTGCTCGCACAGCCAATCCCTGTGTAGATTTACCGACAGTACACTGGTTTCTTGACTGGCCTCTAGCTCCAAATCGACAATCATACTTGAACTAAAAAAAACGCCAGAAGTACGTGATTCGATTACTCTTACCTCTCCTGATTCGTTTATTAATTCCAACTTGTGTTTTCGAGACGACTTGACTAATTGGAGCGTCCAATATTCATTTGTCCCAAAATTCTCCTTACAAAAACCCAATGGTTGCTGAGTCACCAATTTTCCAACAAATGGAATGAAGTTTTTGTTATAAGGCACCGTGTTGACCCTCAAAAAAGAGTCTTCATAACGAACTGTAAAGGTTGTCGCAGTTTCGGGGATTGTACCTAGCTGCATAGCGAGTTCTTCTAACCATTTTTCGGATGGTTGAATCTTAAAATTGATTTTCATTTTGGTACATACTTATGGTGCGTGAAACAAATGTGTTTTAAAACATAAATTTTCGACCAAAGTTCGGGTAAAGTATGTAGCACAAATGAACATACAAAAGCGCAACAAACACTCTAAAATTATAATTCTGAAGTAGATTTTATAGAATCTTTGAATTTTTTGGGAGAAAGACCCGTGTTTTTTTTGAAAACTGTGTAGAAAGATGACTCCGAATTGAAGCCAGAGTCAATCGCAATGGCAAACATAGTAGCTGTTTCGTTGCCAGGTTCTAACAACAACTGCTTGGCACGGTTGATGCGATATACATTTAGAAGTTCATTAAAATTAAGCTCCCATTCGCGGTTAATGATATAAGATAGGTGGTGCGGGTTCATGCCAATTTCTTTGGCAAAGTCGCTGAGAGATAACTTTACGTTTAGATATAATTCTTTGGTTTCAAGGGCTTCTTTTACGCGTTGTACGTATTCTTCTCGCAACTCTGGCGCTAATTCTTTTTTCGGACTAAGGGTATTGGTCGCACTGGCAATACGAACCGCGTGAAATCGCTCGTCTTTGACTTCAATAGGCAGCGATACCGCAGGAACCCCCGCCTGAAACCATTCCATTGTCACGGCCAAAATAGTCAGTGCACTTATCAAACCTACCACAGTTAAAGAGACATATTGGGGTACAACAAAGAATACCTCAACTCCCATAATTAAAATACATGTTAATATACCACCAATCTGTCCCTGAATACTATAAAAAAGTTTGTCTTTGGTAGCTATTTCGTAATGTTTAAATACCAAAGTCTCAAGGTATATGGCCGTACCGACATTGAACAGAAAAGCCCCTCCGAGTGCCGTAAAGAAGAACGTACTTTGGTAAAAATTATCGTGTTGAACCATTCCAGCAGCATACATATAAGAAAACGCCTTCACATACAAGCCCGCTGGTACCAACAACCACTTGGCCGAAAACGCCTCAGTCCGCCCCAATGCAGTCCGAACCGACTGTACAAGGGCCACAGGAATCAACAACAACAGCGTTTCGGGAATCCAGCGCATAAATCCTTTCATCATACTGATTGGAAGCAAAGAAAAAGCCTGGTGGATGCCCAAAATCACAAAAATAGCCCCTAAATAGTAGGGGTAGCTCTCTTTTTTAAAGCGAAAACAAAGCACACTCGCCCACAAGCACAGCCCAATATTGATGATGTTTGCTCCCATTTTCTGTGTAGCGTCAGCTATTTTGTATATAAAAAAACTTCGGTTTAAAGACGTTTATATTCCAAAATAAACACATTTTAATTAAATTTTCATGTTTTAATTTCTTTTTTTAACCTCTTGGGCTATTCATCTTCATTTTTTTTCAACAAAAATAAAGCCCCCTTTTCAGAAGGCTTTATTCATACTTCTCCTATCTTCAATGAACATTATTTATTCATCAGATAGTAATAATATTCGTTGGGGGAAATCAAGCCGTTTTCGTATGAACCCGACCCACCTTCGGGCTTAAAGTAATACTCCGCACTGGGCAAAAACTCATCCGAACTTCCACTCGCCACATGTACTGCTTTTTTTACTCCGTTTTTAAGGCTTGAAACCGTGATTTTATATTTTGTGGCGGGAATATCATTCAAATAATACGCCTGCCCAACCCCTGAAGCAATCGTAAATTTGCGCTCAATAGTTTTACCAACCGCCGATGTGCCGTCAAGGTATTTAGCTTCTGCTACGGGGGTAAACAAAACCGACACTTCGGTTCCTGCGGGCATCTCGTCGGTAAAGGCGTTGTAGTTGATAAATTTGATGGTACCGCCAAAATAACCTGTACCGTTTTCTTTGCTTGCGACCCTGTCAGGAATTCGTCCGCTCAGTTTCCAAACAAAATCTTTCGTTGTACCACTTGCGGGTACATTAAACGCGTCATAATCGCTTTCTTTTTCCATTCCCAACCTGATTTGGTAGAGTTGGTCTTCAAACACTGATTCTTTCCAAGCGTATATTTTGTACCCTCCAATAGCGCTGACCGTCACACTATACTTACCCGCCTCATTGGTAGTGGCTGTATAGTGTATATTGTTTCCGTTTGGGTTTTCGACTCTAATCCTCGCTCCTCTTATTGGGTTGCCAGCGGCATCCTTTACAGTACCGCTAATGGTGTAAGGTTGTGCATTGTCGGGGTTCATGGGAGTAACCTCGCAAGACATTACTAATAATCCTGCTAACAAAAAAAAGAGTGCTGTTAATGTTGACTTTGTCATTGTACGTTAATGTTTTAAAATTTTGTAAATACGGTTGAGCAAGCTTTCATTGTCTCAACCAGTTGATGGCTGCTTTTACTATTTCATCCTGCATCAATTCCTGAAAGGACTCTTGACCGTGGATGGGGCTATTGGGGTAGATGGTCTCTGGGAAACAAACCTTCGACGCATCGGCAATACGAGCGGTAGAAATAAGGAAATAAGTCTTGTTGTCGTTGAAAACAAATCCATTGGTGGCATTCGCTAGACCCGCTGTAGGCGCTCCCATAAGTACGGTGTTGGTGCGTTTGCTGAAAACTGCCGCAGTTATCTCACCTGAACTGGCAGTGCCTGGCCCTATCAGTACGGCTACTTTCGCAGCTGGAAGTTGGACCATTTTGTCTTTGATAATCGCCTGCACTTGACCATCTATCAAAAAATCACCATTTTTAAACGATGCCTCGTCACTAGCTTCCCCATTTTTACTGATATAATAACTGACGACCCCCTCACTAAAAAATGGAGCCAAGCCTGCTAACATAGGTCGAATATTCCCGCCGCTATTCAGACGTAGGTCTATCATCCATCCTTTGGGGCGTTGTTTGTGGAGTTTGGCCACTTCGTCATACAACCAGTTGGCATACCAGTCAATCTGCTTTTGCCCTTTTGCCCCCATAAAGGGTACTACAAAATAGGCAAACCCATCAATCATTCGGGGGGCAATCTGCGGCCCGCGTTTCCATGCTGCTTTGAGCGAATCCGAATACCTTTCAACCAGTGCTGCATTGTCTAGCCTAAACGAGTTATCCTCATGGTAGAAAGCCGCGTGCATGTCACCTAGTGATTCAAAAACTACTTTCAGCGCCTCGAAGGCTTCTGCCTTTGTTTTGGCTTTTGCTCGTACTTCAGCTTCTTTTTCCTTCCAATTGACACGATTGGCATACAAGGCGTTGTTTTTCAATACGATCAGGCAGGTATCAAGGTACGTTTGCACCGAGTCAGGCATCTGGGCTTTCCCTTGGTAGGCAAGGACAGTCAGCAATAATACCGTCATCAAGCAGTTATATTTGCTTCGCATACCAGCCGATTAAATGGTCTTTTTAAATCTAAATTTGCCAGATAGGCTTTTGCTCGAAGGTTTTTGGCAATACCCAAAACTAAACAGTGTGACCGTAAACTCCCCCTCAAAATACTCTCCTTTTCTGTTCGGAACCGCTTTCATGTTTAGAGCTCCAGGTGAAAAATAGAGTTCTGGGTCTTTACCGCTACAGTCTTTGGGGCGCATTACAATCATGCCACCTTTTCCCTCACTTTGTGTCAACTCAATGACCGCAGCCCCTGGCGTACCGTGAAGATTGTATTTAAACCCTCCCACGCTTCCGTCATAGGTATATAAAGAAAGATTATAACCATTAGGAAAGTGAGCGACAAGCTGCGAACCAACTAGCTGTATAAATTCGCCCGAAAAATCAAGCGCTGACATTTCACTCCCGTTTTCACTTATTATAAAATACCCCTCTGGATAAATAACCACGGGCTGAATTATCTGCATTTGCTGCACGGTATTTCCGAGGTTATCTTTTCCAAGATCTCCATTGAGTGTAACATTTATATAAACCCGCTCAATCTTATCTACTTTTGCAGGGGCTTCATAAACGATGGATGCTGCACCAGAGTTAACCATCAACTTGCCCTTTTTAGGGCTGTAATCCCAGCTTGCTTTCTTTATGACATGACCATAACCTACATCAGGCAACTGAATCTGACTGTAATCCTCATCATATTTATCTTGAAGAGTAGCTTTCAATTCGATGGCGATTTCCTCTCCCTGATCAAGACTTATTTCCCCGTTCAGAAGTTTGTTATCTGAGTACAAATCATATTGTGAATAAAAAGTCCAATCGCTGAAGTGCGACGTTTGTACCGTCAACGTTTTATTTTGACGGTTGCCTTTGGTTTTATTGGCCCAATAAAAATTCCCATCCTTATCTTGGTAAGCCAAAAACAACATATCGGGATTGGTACCCTCCATCGAGATTTTATCGTAATGATAGGTAAGAGTAACAGGTTTTTTGAAGTCCACATTCTCGGGCAACAACCTAAAAGACTTGCTCCTAGATTTGAGGACATTTTCAACTTCTTGTACGCTAAAAGTCGTGGCTACATCGACAGCACCCGCAGGAACCTCAATCGTCATGGTACCGTCTGTACTGGTCAGTATGCCACCCTCTTTACCTATCTGTGCCGTGGCAGTTTCACCGATAGGCTTGCCATGTGGCAGCTGCAAAGGAGGACTAGGCGTGTCTGGATTTTGGGAATTGATGTTGTTTCTCTCGCACGAAAAACAAATAAACAGTGCACACAAAACACTGAAAGAGAAGAAGAAAGCACGCCATAAGCTGGGCTTTCGGGGAGTTGTTTTCTTGGATTTCATACCTATTTTTTTTGTACAAAATTATGCCCATTGCCACTCAGCAGCAATGGGCATATCCCCTCAAATTCATAGGTAGTAATGCTTATAATTAGGCACTTATGTGCTCAATAGCAAAGCGAAGTAGGCTATTTTTGCCGCTGAGATCCAATTTTTTGGCAATATTCATTCGGTGGTTGGAAACCGTCTTTTCACTGATAAACAACTCTTCGGCTATTTCTTTGGTGGACTTATACTGCGCCACTTTTTCCAAAATATTCATTTCGGAAGGCGTGAGCGATTCGAGTCGAAAAGAGACATCGTTTCGGTTTCGGTTTTTGTGTTTCAACAAAAAAGACGACATTTCTGGACTGATGTACGATTGATAACGGTTGACGGCAGCAATGGCATTGATGATGTCCACCACTGCATTTTCCTTTAATACATAGCCCGACACCCCTATTTCCAATGCCTTCAAAAAGCCATCCCTTGCTTTGTGCATGGTAAGCAAAATAATAGCGACCCCAGGTTTCTTGGCCAGAATCTGCTCCGCTACTTGCAATCCATTAGCCCCAGGCATGTCTATATCTAAGATAGCCATGTCAATATCATAAATCAGGGCCAAACGAATAGCCTCTGTGCCATTATCTGCTTTACAAACCACCTCCAATTGGGGTTTGTCCTCGATCACTTCCTGCAACCCTTTCAGAAAAATCGGGTGATCGTCAGCTATCAGAATTTTGATTTTTTCATTGTCCATAAGAAGTATCAGTTAGCAGTGGAATGACAAATTCAAACAGCGTTCCTTTGGGCTGCTTGGTGGTCACGGTCATTTTTCCTTCTAAAATTTGTAAGCGCTCTTTCATCCCTTTTAGTCCGAAGCCTGCGTGATTGAGATTATCATTAAAACCGACCCCATCATCGCTAATCATAATTTTAACTTCGCCGCTTTGGCGTTTGATATGAACATATACCTGGGAGGCATTCGCATGTTTGACGATGTTGTTGACACATTCTTGAATAATTCTGTAAATGTTAATCTGTGCATCGTTATCAAAAAGCGAATCAACATTGTCTAAATAAATTTCGTAGTCTATCTGCGCAGCGTCAAGCGTCTCTTCAACCAGACTATTTATAGAACTACTAAGTCCCAGCAAATCAAGCTGATAAGGTCTCAACCCGTATGAAATATCCCTCACTTCCTGTATTGCCTCAGCGACATTCTGCGACAATGCCTCGCCCGACAAGTGAATAGAAGCAGCTGCCCCTGGCTGCGCCGCTCGTAGTATTTTATTCTTAATCAGAATCAGTTTTTGCCCCAGTCCATCGTGCAGTTCGGAGGCGATTCTTTTTCGTTCAGCTTCCTGCATACTTATCAGTTCCCGAGCAAAACGGGTCGTTTGGCGATAGGCTTCTTGCTGCAAGCGCTCCTTTTCTTTTTTGTAAAAATTGAATTTGTCGGCAAGCGCAAAAGAAAGAATGACCGCCTCTATGGCTGCGCCTATAAAGAGAGAGGAGTCTGTCCAGTAGCTTTCCTCCAGCCAACCTTTCATTTTTAATTCAAACACCACACTCATCAGTACCAACGCTCCAAAGCCAATGATGTAGAAAATTGCGGGCGCAAAGCCCTTGCTATACACCCAAATACCCGCAATAAGCCAGTAGATAAAGAGGATAAAAATAAAAATAGCGGCCAAAAGGATTGCCATTTTATAACTCTCAACGGCATAAAACACCAGCGGTAGCAGGCAGATAGCAATCAAAGGCCATCGGATTTTGTAAATGAAAGGGGCGTAGGTTTGGGTCTGTAAAAATGAGTTGGTAAACAAAATACTAAAGAAAGAAATAACAGGGAGTATCGTGGTTGTATTCAACACATCAAGCCAAGGCAGAAACAATTGTACATGACCAGCCACTAAATTGGTATGTAAAATCGCCGTAGATATATACCCAATGTAGTAGAGATAGACTTTTTCTCGCAAAGAAAAATAAACAAACAAATTGTACAACAACAAAGCGACTGCTACCGCCGTAAAAAAGCCATCTCCGTAAGAAATACGGATATTGTCTTCATACAATTTCTGCATTGTATTCAAACTCATAGAGGTCCGAATCAGCGTTTTACTGGTGGCCCGAACGTAGATTTTCAATTTTTCGCCAGAAGCCACAGGAATCGGAAAAACGAGGTTATTTGAAAACACGGGTCTCGACCGAAAATCGCCATCACCGCTTAGCTTTAGTGCCTGAAAAGCGCCCGTTTTATGTTGCTGATAGACAGTCAGGTGGTGCATAAAACCTCCCTTAATTTCAAGATACCAATCGGCGGTCTTGCTTTTATTTATTACATCAAATCGGTACCAAATTGCTTTTGAAAAATTCCCAAGAAAATCGGGGACTTTGTCTCTTGATTTGATAAACCCTTCTTTTTCAACCTGTTTGACTGTAAAAGAAGCACTAGGATCTTCTAGGTACGAAGGATACGAGATGTCATATTTTTGAATGGTATCCGACAACGTAATCACCTGCGCAGCAATGCGCAGGCTACTTACCAAAAACAATAGAAATAAAGCGGATATTCTCATAGTTTCAAATATAACAAGTATTGTAGCTAGGAGTGATTAATTTGCCAGTTTCGTGGCAATTTCTTCCATCATCGCTGCAATCTTTTCCAACACAGGCCCTCCGAGTTCAGCACCCGCATTGACACCAATAAAAAAGCTAACGTCCGTTTTTGGATTATAGAGTAAGAGCGTTCTTCCCCCAAAGCTACTACCAGCATAGCCGTACATTTTAGAGCCATTTTTCTCATAAAATTCTAATCCTAAACCATATACATCTGCATAGTCATTTCCAGCATATTCCTTTTTCATCTCCGAAAAAGATTGGGCGTTGAGTAACTTACCATGCGAAAGACCATGAATAAAATCTACAAAATCTTTGGGTGTTGCAAAAATGCTATTGCTTCCTGATTCGTTGCGAAATTGCACATACGACAAATCCGTAAAGTCGATTAGCCTACCCGCCCCTTCTACGTCAGCATACAAACGTGGTGTATCTTTTACCAAGTTAGTAGGTAATTCTTTATAGAAAGTATCCGAAAGTTCGAGTGGATTATAAATGTATTTAAGAAAGGATATTTCGTGCCTCTGATTGGTGATGTGGTCGATAATGAGCGACAAAATAAGGTAATTGGTATTGGAATAATACACATCTGTTCCTGGCTCAAAAAATCGTCTCTTACCTGCCTCCAAGTAATCGCCCACCTCGTAGGTACGGGCGGGGTTTTCCACGTAACCCTCAACATACTCAGAATTATGCCAATAGTCTTCAATGCCAGAACTATGATTCAGCAGCATTCGGATGGTTATTTTGTTCGCATCAGGAATTTTGGAGAGCAAATTGGCTGGTAAGCAAGTATTGATTTTTTGATCAAGCGAGATTTTTCCAAGTTCAGCGAGCTTTAAAATAGCGGTGGCGGTGTACATTTTAGTGATACTGTAGCCAGGCCATACTAGGCAAGGTCTCATGGGTTTCCCCGAGTCTTTGTTCAGTACTCCACTGTTGTACTGCCAATATTTATCTCCTTTCCGTGCCAGAAATGTAATCCCTGGAAGTTGATTGGACGTATAAGAATCAATAATAGTTTTCACTGCCGAAGCAGGAATGATTCCCTCATTAATCGCATTTTCCGCTAGGCATGTCGTAGTCGGATTAGGATCTACATTGTTGTTTTTGCAACCAGTAAACATCAAAACTGGTAGGATAATCATCAAATAGCGTTTCATATTTGTATTGCTGTAAAAATTATGAGCGCAAAATTACTTGATGCCAAAACCCTAAAACATAGGCAGAAATAGTCAATTTCATAGGTAATATTGCCCAAATAGCTGACTGCCGCTACTGGTTTTACTTTAAATCTGTAGTCAAAATAAATTTTTACACAAAAAATACCGTTCGGTATTTTTTATCCATTATATTTGCATCATCATGAATGAGACACTATCCAAAGCAGAAAGGACTAGACAATTTATTATTGAAAAAACGGCTCCTATTTTCAATGAAAAAGGGTACGCTGGGACATCCATCAATGACCTTACCCAAGCGACAGGTCTAACGAAGGGTAGCATTTATGGAAATTTTGAAAATAAAGATGAGGTTGCGCTGGCTGTTTTTGATTATAACCATACGAAAGTCAATGACTATATCAAAGAAAAATTGATGGCAACCGAAAATTCCATTGAACGATTACTTGTTTATCCAGCTATATACCGTAATTATTTAAAAATACCTTTTTTACGGGCTGGTTGTCCTATTTTGAATACCGCAACTGAAGCAGACGACACTCATCCCCTTTTGAAAGAAAAAGTTACCAATGCCCTTTCTTTTTGGAAAGTATCGGTAGAAAATCAGGTTAAGCGAGGAATAAACCGAGGTGAAATAAAACCAGACACCGACCCTACAGAAATTGCGGTTATTCTTATATCACTGATTGAAGGGGCATTTATGCAAGCGAAAGTAACTGATAGTTTAACAGAACTTAAGATTGCGATGAATTTTTTAGAAAAAATAATAGTGAGTTTGAAAGATTAATTTTTTTAGCCAAACGAGTAGCCTCACTGGATTTATCATAACACTTTCTGACCAAAAAGATGAAAAAAATAGGGCTTTTAGGCGGTATCAGTTGGACTTCAACGCTGGATTATTACCGATTTATCAATGAAGAAACCAATAAAAGATTAGGCCATCTAAATTTTGCTGAATGTATTATTTACTCGGTCAATTTCGAAAATTTCAGCACATACAATGCTGATTATAACTGGGAGGGCACATTTCAGTTATTGTCAAACGCTGCATCAAGATTAAAAGACGCGGGTGCTGAAGTTATCCTACTTGGTGCAAATACTGCCCATATTGTTGCCGAACGAGTTGCCCAAAAAGTGGGCTTACCACTTATCGACATCAGAGTAGCCACTGCCAATGCCATTCATAAAAGACAGTTAAAGAAAGTCGGCTTGCTGGGTACGGTTTACACCATGGAATTGGATTTCTACAAAAAGAAACTTTCCGAGGAAGGATTGGAAATAATCATACCTGCTACCAAGGCAGAAATAGATTTCATTGAAGAAACCCTTCTGCACGAATTGGGCAAGGGTATTCTTCTTCAACGTACAAAACAAGAATACATCTCCATCATAAACAGGCTTATTGAACAAGGTGCAGAAGGTATCATATTAGGTTGTACCGAAATTCCCTTACTCATTTCTCAAGAAGACATTTCTGTCCCTGTTTTCAACTCTACCCTGATTCATGCACAGGCAGCCGTTGAGTTTGCTTTAACAACCACCTAGCTTGGTTTATCGGATAAAACAAAGCCCAAGTAATCTATGAACAGCAAGGCTATTTTCATCGTTGGAGCTGGCGCCATTGGAAAAGCACTGGCCGCTTTTTTAAAAAGTGAGGGCAAAGAAGTTGTTTTACTTCGCGGACATCTCGACGACCATTCGGCTTACACTGAGCAAATTGAAGTTGTATTAAAAAACAGCGAAGTGATAAAAGCAGAAGTCCCCGTAAGCACAATAAGCAATTACTCAGAACTGAATGGCCTTGTGGTTTTAACCAATAAGTCGTACGGAAATGCGGCTATTGCTCAAAGGCTGAAGGCAAAAATCAATGCTACTCCAATCGTAATTTTACAGAATGGGCTAAATGTGGAAAAACCATTTATCGAACATAAATTTCCACAAATCTACCGCTGTGTTCTTTTTGCAACATCCCAGCTTCTGTCAGAAAACAAATTACAGTTCATGCCAGTTTCAGATTCTTCGGTGGGCATTATTTCTGGAAACACCGAGGGGTTACTTAGCATAGTTAATGAAATAAATACGCAGCATTTCAAGTTTAAAACGGAGCCGAATATATACGCTAAGATATGGTCAAAAACCATTGTTAATTGTGTCTTTAATTCCGTTTGCCCACTATTGGAAATTGACAATGGGATTTTCTATCGTAACTCAGAGGCATTAAGTATAGCTAAGAGAGTAATAAACGAATGTATTGCGGTGGCAGCCACCCAAGGCATCTTATTGAGTTCCGAAGAGGTCATAAATAGCCTCTTGCTAATCAGCCAACATTCTGACGGCCAGTTGATTTCTACTTACCAAGACATCATTAACAAACGGGCAACGGAGATTGACACATTAAACGTCGCCATTGCTACTATTGCCGATAACTTACAAGAAAAGAGACTGGCCAAGGAAACAAGTCTTTTGGGCGAATTGATACAAATTAAGTCTCAAATAGCGTTGTCTTCTCTGTCTTCTTAAACTGCACCCAAAAAACAATATAGCCCTCTAAACGGCAGACTATCTTGTTGGCTTCACCGTATTCGATGCTACAAAAAAAATGAAGCTACCAGCAATGCCAGTAGCTTCAACGAGTACAACAAAACCACAGTCAATAGGGCATGCCCTCTGTGGTCTCGTTGTAACTTTTCTATTTGGTTTTTAAGCTTCTACCAAGAATTCATCGTGTTGGCTAATATCCAACCCAACTTTCTCGTCTTCTTCTGATACACGAAGTGGCTCGATGAAGTCTGTAATCATTAAAATAACGTACGACATTACAAAAGCGAATACCGACACCAACACAAGGGCAATCATGTGGTTTTTGAAAAGGGTAAATGTGCCGTATGCCAACCCTTCGTCAACTACCGCTCCGTTTACACCTTTTGAAGCAAAGATACCCGTCATGATCATACCCATCATACCACCTACACCGTGGCAAGGGAATACGTCAAGCGTATCATCCAAAGTAGTTTTTGTACGAAGGTGTGCCAAGTAGTTTGATACCATTGATGAAATTGTACCGATAAAAATCGACTGAGGAATCGTAACGAATCCACATGCTGGTGTAATAGCAACCAAACCTACAACGGCTCCAATTGAGAACCCAAGAGCTGATGGCTTTTTGCCTTTTGCTGTATCGAACAATACCCACGCCAAACCTGCTGCGGCAGCTGCGGTGTTGGTAGCAGCCAATGCTGAAACTGCCAATGGACCTGCACCTACTGCCGAACCTGCGTTAAATCCAAACCATCCGAACCACAACAAACCTGTTCCTAACAATACGTATGGGATATTGGCTGGTGGCAAAAAGTTTGCTTCTTCGTGTGAACGACGACGCTTCAAGTACAACGCACCCGCCAACGCTGCCCAACCTGCCGACATGTGTACTACAGTACCACCAGCAAAGTCAAGTACACCAAGCTTAAACAAGAAACCTTCTGGGTGCCATGTCCAGTGTGCCAAAGGAGCATATACGAAAATGCTGAACAACACCATGAACAAAATATACGAACGGAATTTGATACGCTCTGCCAGCGAACCTGTAACAAGTGCAGGCGTGATTACCGCAAATTTCAATTGGAAGAAAGCAAACAATGCCAATGGAATAGTAGGAGCCAATGACCAAGGCTTTCCGTCTAATACACCATTGAACATGAAGAATGTCATAGGGTTTCCTACCCAGCCACCGATTGAATCACCGAAAGCCAAACTAAAACCAACTACAACCCAAACGATACTGATTACGCCCATTGCAATAAAGCTCTGAAGCATTGTTGAGATAACGTTTTTGTGGTTTACCATACCTCCGTAGAAATAGGCCAAGCCAGGTGTCATCAACAATACGAACGCCGTAGCAACAAGCATCCAGGCCATATCGCCTGAATTTAACCCTTCGGTTACAATTTGGGTTGGGATAGCTGGCATTAAGACTCCTAAGAGGCTAACTACCAGCAAAATCACGAGTGGGATTAAATTTTTCATAGATTTACTTGACTGGTTTTGGTTGTACTTTTATAATTATCAAGGATTTTAAGTGGAGGCGTTGAAGGCTCCACTTAAAACTAGGAATCAATTATTAGAACTTGTAAATGAGTGCGAGACCAAGCGTTGACTGTGAATTTTTAGTGAAAGCACCTTTTGAATCTTCAAATTGCTGCTGTCCGCTTTCGCCAGCACCTGTCAATTTTTTGTATGAATCCATGCGGAACTCAGGCTTGATCAACAAGTGACCATCAGCAACGGTAAAGTTTCCAGTAAGAGTCAATGAATTTACCGATGTTCCATTTCCAAGGCGGTTGAGGAGCGCACGAGCACCTGCCGTGTTATCGAAGTATTCGTAACGCGCACCAATGCTGAACAAATCAGAAGCGGCGTAGCTCAAGTAACCCGCTGCACCACCCCAAGGTGTTGACTCTGTCAAGACAGCGCCACCTTGGTAAGAACCTTTTTGTGAACCAAATGCTGCGTTTGCACCAATCAAAAGCTTATCAGTTGCTTGAAGTGTCGATACAAAATCAAATACGCGATAGTGAGCATCTGGCGTATTTCCTTGGTCATCAGTGCTTGCTTCGTTGCTGTTAATGAAGTTAAGATATACATTCCATCCTTTAGCAGGATTCAAAAACAACTGTGACACAAGCCCTTTTTTACGGTTGTTATCGTTTAAGTTATCTACGTTGTTTACCAAACCAAGCATCAAAGACACTTTGTCAGAGAAAGCGTACGTACCTTTCACCCCAACGTGGTAGAATGGACCGTTGTTGAAAAGGTTTGACAATGAATAGTTGAAGTTTACTGGAGCATCAATTACTTCATAACCGATGTGGGTACCAAACTGACCCGCCGTGAGCGTCAATTTGCTAGATGCTTTCCAGTTAAAATAAGCTTGTTTGATGGCCAATGCTGTACTTCCTGAACCAAGTGGCCCGAGCAAGTTTCCGTAGTTTCCAAGGTCAGCATTTGGACCGAAAGTCAAGTCAACAACTACATCTGACTTTTCGTTGCTGTATTGCATTTTTGTTTGTACCAAACCCAACGAAATTTGCCCCGACTTCTGATCAAACACGCGGGCATAGTACGCACCCAAGTTTGAACGTGAAGCTGGTTTGTTGAAATTGGCACTATAGTAAGAATCGATATATCCCGAAAATGTAAACGACCCTTTCTTCTCTTCTTCTCCTTCCGTTTTAGCTTCGGTCTTAGCTTCTACTTTAGCTTCGGTCTTAGTTTCTGTTTTAGCGTCTGACTTTTTCTCCTCAATTCCCTTAGGAAAAGCCAAAAACGTCGAAAACAAACATAAAACAAGTAATTGTAGCTTTTGCATAATATTATTTTGTTTAAGGTGGGCAATACGTGGTTTTGTTTTCCGATACAAACATGGAGCTATTTTTGTAAACATCCAAATTTTTAGTATAAATTTTGAGTATTTATTAGTAAAAAACTGCAAAATTTTGATTTTTAAGTTTATTTACGTTGAATAATTTAAGATTATATCGAAATTATTATATTTTTTATTTTATTCTGTTTTTAAGCATTTTATCAAAATATTATTTCTAAACACCCAGCGACTAAAATCAACAAAACATTCAAATAATTATATTTTATTCATACTAAACCCATAAGAGATAGATATACCAAAACACAAAAAAGCCCAGCTACCGAAGTAACTGGGCTCTGAAAGGCGTTAAAACGCTCGAAAACTAGAGGTTTTTCTTCTTCAATTCATCTACTGCAAACTTAGAAGCACGTGCCGTGAAAGCCATATAAGTCAATGAAGGGTTCACGCAAGAAGCCGAAGTCATAAATGCCCCGTCGGTCATAAAGACGTTTTTGCAATCGTGCAATTGGTTATTTTTGTTCAACACCGACGTCTTTGGATCTTTACCCATGCGCGCCGTTCCCATTTCGTGGATACCGATACCGAGGTTTTTGCTGGTATCATCGTACGAACGAACGTTTTTAAGTCCTGCCGCTTCGAGCATTTCTGCGGCATCGTTGGCCATGTCTTTACGCATCTTACGTTCGTTTTCGCCGTAAGCAGCATCGAACACGACAATTGGCATTCCCCATTTGTCTTTTTTGGTTGGGTGTAATGTAAAGCGGTTGTTTTCGTTTGGCAATACCTCTCCAAAACCACCAATACCCATCGACCAACCGCCGACTTTGCTCAAATCGTCTTTGAACGAAGCACCGAAGCCTTCCATACCTACGCCACGTCCCCAACCGCTACGGCTTGCACCACCTTGGTAACCAAATCCGCGTAAGTAGTCGCGCTTGTCGTTCCCCCAGTTGCGATAGCGAGGAATATAGACTCCGTTTGGACGACGTCCGAAGTAGTATTGGTCTTGGAAACCATCAAACTCGCCCGAAGCACCTACCCCAAGGTGGTGATCCATGATGTTGCGGCCTACCTGATCGCTGTCGTTGCCCAAACCGTTGGGGAAACGGCTCGATTTTGAGTTAAGCAAAATAGACGCCGACGGAATCGCCGAAGCGTTCAAAAAGATAATTTTTGCGTAGTATTCTTTTACTTCGAGGGTATTTTGGTCGATGGTACGAACGCCCGTAGCACGGCCTTTTTTCTCGTCATAAATTACTTCCGATACAATCTTATTGTTAACCAACGTCAAACGCTTGGTTTTCATCGCCGCTGGCAACGTCGCCGACTGCGTACTGAAATAAGCTCCAAACGGACAGCCACGCATACACATGTTGCGGTACTGGCAAGCGGCGCGTCCAAGGGCCGTATGCCAGCTTTGTGGTTTTGAAAGGTGAGCTACCCGTCCGATGGTAATCGTACGGCCCATTTTCTTCATCACTTCCGACTTCACGTGTTTTTCGAGACAGTTAAGCTCCATGGCTGGCAAAAATTGCCCATCAGGTAGTACCGACAGGCCGTCTTTTGAACCGCTGATTCCTGCAAAACGCTCGGCGTAGTCATACCAAGGTGCAATTTCTTTGTAACGTACTGGCCAATCCACTCCGATACCTTCTTTTCCGTTAGCCATGAAATCTTCTTCGTTGAAACGGTAGCTTTGACGTCCCCACAACAACGAACGACCTCCCGTGTGGTAGGCACGGATCCAGTCAAACGGGCGGGTTTCGAGGTACGGGTTTTTGCTATCATTTTCAAACAAGTAGCGGTGTTCTTCGTTGGCCGTATAGCCCGTACGCATTCCTGCCCAATATTCTTCGGCAGCCATGTTATCGGGGCGGCCACGGTGAGCAAACTCCCACGGCGCTTTCATGGCCGTTTCGTACCCTTCAACGTGCTTGATGTCGCGACCGCGCTCAATACAAAGCACGCGCAAGCCACGCTCAGTTAATTCTTTGGCAGCCCAGCCACCACTTATTCCTGATCCTACGACGATGGCGTCGTAAGTCATTTCTTTTTGTGCATCTATATTCAAATACATTGGACTCTTGAATTGAAATTTGGAGAATGTGAAAATTAAAGCGCGTAGGCTTTTTGGCCTGGTTTGAGCGGAATACACGCATCATAACGCCCAGGAATAGGCACATATTCAAGGGCTTGAGTCGCACCTTGTTCGGATGTGAAGTAGCCAAATAGCGTTAATTCTTTCAACAAACGCCAGAACGGTGTTCCTTTGAGTTTTTTAGAACTTACCACTTCTTTGTCCACGTTATCACCGACCTTTACTTGCTGAACGTTGGCGCTCTTCATCAATTCAATCGTATCTTTTTCGACTTGCTTCAAAATCGCGACTTGTTCGGCCGACGAGGTGTCCAAAAATTTCTTTCCGTGCGCTTTGGTTGCTCTTTCGTCAAGGTCTGCCAAGCCGTCCAAAAAGTTTTGTTGCTCTTGCGGTTTGTAGCAATCCGCCAACATCATTTCAATAAAAGGCCCTACGCCTGCTTCTTTGGCGCCTGGTGTGCTTGTTTTAGGAATAATGTGCTCTGCGATTTCAGCAACGAGGGTTTTCTGCGCACTCGTTAGGCTAAAAGCAGCGCCTACCACCTGTTTAGCGGAGGATCCTTCGCCAAAAGCCATCAACGAAGGCGCCGAAAGAGTTCCTCCCATGAGAAGGGCCACCCGCGCGATTGCGTCTCTGCGATTCATCATAGTTTTTAAGGTTAGTTGTTACACGTTTAATTATTGGGCAGGTGTAAAATTACATACGAAATGTACAATTTTTACGCATTACAAACGGTTTTTTCTCCAAACCCATATACATCTACGGTATTAAAGTTTTGAATTTGAGCGCATTTACTTGATTTGCTGCTATCTACGGCTTTTTAATGCAGTTAAAAAAAATCCTTTTTTTTCTTTTGGTAATACGCAATAAGCACCCTCCAATCCTTCTGACGATTTCCCTTTCATCCATTTTATCTTTTGTTTTATGGCTTCCCAACCTTTTACTTTCGCTTTCGCACTAATTGTTGGTTTGACTTTGAGCTTTTCACTCTTCGCCCAACACCAGCCTATTGCCTCAGGGGTATATGTATGGAAAGACCTGCCTGTATCGAAAAAGGCTTCCGTAGAACAACGTCAAATTTTAGAAGGAACAACGCCTGCTTTCAAACACCTCAAAGTTCATGCAACAACCCTTAAACCTCAACAAGCGCCCCACCCTAGCCACAAACACAGCGACGAAGAACTTGTGATTGTAAAAGAAGGAGAACTGACGGTGACGATTGAGGGAAAAACCGAGACGCTCGAAGCGGGTAGCATTGCGCTCATTATGCCTGACGATGAACATGGATTTGAAAACAAAACCAATGCCCCTGTCACCTATTATATCATGCGCTACGAGGCCGTAGAAGGAGCAGATTTGGAGCGTGGCAAAAAGGCGGGAGGTTCGTTTGTGGTTCATTGGAACCAAGTAGAGTTTAAGCCACATGATAAAGGAGGGCGTCGTAATTTTTTTGACCGAGCTACTGCCCACGCCAAGCGTTTTGAAATGCACGTGACGACACTCAACGAGGGTTTGATGAGTCATCCGCCGCATACCCACAAAGCTGCCGAGATATTACTACTCACTCACCAACAAGCGGAAGAAAGTATTGATGGAAAATGGCTTAGTTCGGACGTAGGTGACATTATTTTTTTACAATCAAACGTCCCTCACGCCTTACGAAATACCAGCAAAGGCAGCTGCACTTACTTTGCTTTTCAATTTGAGTAACAAATGGCATTTTTTCCCCGCAGAACACGCAGATTTAAAAGCGCTGACTTTCACAGAAAATCGGCGCTTTGTGACCCCGTCTGCGTTCATCTGCGGGCAAACTTTACAAACGAAGTTGCGTTAACGCTTCTGCTGTTTAAGGAAATCGGCGACATCCACCAAAGGTGCTACCCAAATGTCTTTTTCGTGTTGTTTGAGGAAATGTACTAATTCGCGGTGCGCCGCCAACGAAACATCCAGCGAATGCTCCCCTCCTACGCCGTGAAACACAAAAATCAGGAGCGTATTGGTTTGCATTGCCTTTTTTACCAAAGAGGTCATTTTCTCCCCTGAGTCGTTGTTGACAATATACCCATCGGTGTAGTATAAATCAATCTGATCTACTGGGTGCATTTCACCCCGTACGCCACGCGCCGCCATCAATTCCCCCTTGAGGCCATCCATAAAAAACTGCGTTCCCACTTTGGCATCGCCGCAAGTATAGGCAAACGTCCGACTTTTTTTGCCGTCAATGGCTTCTAAAAGTACATTAGTCACTTTGATTTCTTCGGTGATGCGTTTGAGGGTGTATTTACTCAAATCATTTTCGGGATTAACCCACTGACGGCCAGGCAAGGACGCATCACAGGGATGAAACAGGGTGTGATTTCCAAGTTCGTGGCCGCGTTGAGCCGCCTTTCGCCAGTCTTGAAGGCGCTGGGTAAAACCTGGAAAAGAGCCTGAAATGTAAAATGTTCCTTTAAACCCCGCCGAATCTAAAGCAGGAATGGCATTGTTGAGGTGGACGTTTAGAGCATCATCGTAGGTAAGTACGACGGCGCATTTTTTGCCATTCCAAGGTTGTTGAGCAAAACTCGCAAGTGATACGCCTAAAAAAAGACAAAGTAAGCGGATAGAATTCATGATTGTTAGTGATGAGTTATGAGAGTTAAGTGATGAGGAGGACGGTGCAAAGGGAGTGTGGAGGGTTTCTCAAAACCCGATTGTGCAAAGGGTTTCTCAAAACCCGCTTCGTCGCATCGTGAAGACTTAGTAAGTTTCAAAAACTTACTAAGTCTAGTTAGCGTTTTGCAGGTTCATCCGTTCGGAAGGGTGACGCAGGAAGTCCTTCTTTGTTATAAAAATTGACATTTTCGGGGTTATCGGCCCACGCATACCGCACGTACAAAGGTGCAGAAATAGTGTCGTTCCAAACGACAATTTCGTTTTTTCCTTCAATGCGTGCTTGCGCCCACACAAACTTTTTATCGGCTCCTGCTATGGAAAACCAACGCAGTTCTTCATCGTCTTTGGAAATAATACCACTGCCTACTTGGTCAAAACGTAGTCGAATTTTACCGTTTTCTGGCGTGACTGAACTTAAAATCGGCCCCGAATGCACCACATTTTGGTCGCCGTAGGCTAGTTTTTGGGCAGCCAATGATAAACGATACCCAATGTCTTTTTTGTTCAACGGATGAATATCATTCCACTCACCGAGGTCAATCGTAACGGCCAAAGCGGTATTGGGAACAGATAATAGGTTCAACTGTCCTTCACGTAACACCGCCCATTGACTTTCGGATGGCAAATAATCGACCTCCATAAAATTGGCCAATTGTACCCCAAAGAAAGGCAAATCACCCAGTCCCCAGTGGCTACGCCAATCCTGCACCAAGGCAGGAAGTAAGTCACGATAAGGCTCGGGATTTCCCGTATTAGACTCCCCTTGATACCACAAAAAGCCCTTGGCGGCGGTAGATACCAGCGGCGCTATCATGGCATTAAACAAGGCAGAAGGCTGATTTTGAGCCGAAAAATTCATTCCATTTTCCTTTACAGGAGAGAAAACTTCGCCCACTTTACACCACCAATCCCCCTTGATATCAACTACTTGGCCATTTGCAGTCAATGAATAGTTTTTATCAGGAACAAATCCACCTTTCCCCGACTGATTAACCACGCGCACGACAATGGTATTTTTACCTTCTTTCAACACCCCCGCAGCAATTTCGTAACGACGAGGAGGGTATTGATAGGTAATGTTTCCTACTTGTTTGCCATTGATATAGGCAATATCCGCGTCCACGATTCGCCCCAAAAACAGTTTAGCAGGCACGCCCGTCATGGAGGCAGGGACGTCGATTTCTTTACGGTACCATACCACGCCATTGAGGTCTTTGATGCCTTGGTCTTCCCAGTAGCCAGGCACGTTCATGCGCCGCCATCCTTTCGGAACGTAGTCTGCTGAATACCAAGGGACAGCTTCGCTCATGCCTTTGTCTTGCGATTTTCGGGGGGTATTGGCCACTGCCATTTGTTTCAGCAACGACTTTATGTAAAGACTGTCTTTATTTTTCTGTAAAGTGGCCGTCAACTCTGGAAACTTCTCCAATCCTTCCTCGCCAATCCACGCTTCGATGGGTGTGCCGCCTACGCTAGAGTTTATTAAACCAATCGGAATGTGGTATTTTTCGTATAAATTTCTTGCAAAAAAATACGCAACGGCCGAAAACTGAAGCACATCTTTTGGATTAGCCACTTTCCAGCTTCCCGACGGAAAATCGTCCCGTTTTTTTTGCAAATCAGTCAAAGTAGCTACAAAAAACAATCGAATTTCGGGGTAATTGGCCGACGCAATATCTTCGGGATATTTTTCTTTTACGCGTTCCATCGGTATCACCATGTTCGACTGCCCCGCACAAATCCAAACGTCACCAAAAAGTACATTGCTGACTTTCACTTCATTTTTTCCCCGAAAAAGCAAATCGAACGGCCCTCCTGCGGGTTGAGCTGGCAGCTTAATTTCCCATTTGCCCGTGGCGTCGGCTTGGGTTTTGTACTGTTTATTTTTAAACAAAAGGCTTACTTTTTCTTGGGGAGAAGCCCAGCCCCACAGCCGCAGTGGTTGCTCACGTTGAAGCACCATGCCGTCGCTAATGAGGCGCGGCAAACGAAGTTGAGCCACACACAGGGCATGGCTCAACAGCAAAATTCCAAGGACGATTTTTAGTATCCTCATGGTTTGAATAGTACGATGGCCTCTCGCAAGTGGATGACTTTCCAAAGGCCGTTAACGATAGGTTAAAGAAACGAAAGTAAGTTTATTTGTAAGGCTCAATTGTCTGAATAGAGCCATCCGAATTGTGCTTTAATTCAGTGACTTTGATGTTGCGCAGGTGTGTTTTTCCCGTAAGTTGTACGTCGTGATAAAACAAGTACCACTTCCCTTTAAACTCCACAATCGAATGGTGATTCGTCCAGCCTTGCACGGGTTTTAGAACAATTCCTTTGTACGTAAAAGGGCCATAAGGCGTATCCCCAACGGCATACGCAATGTTGTGCGTGTCGCCCGTCGAATACGAAAAGTAGTATTTACCGTTGTACTTGTGTACCCAAGCTGCCTCAAAAAAACGTTTCTCTTTATCGTCTTCCATGAGTAGTTTGCCACTTTCGTCCAAAATTTTCACTTCTTTCACCTCCTCGGCAAAGCTTTTCATATCAGCCGACAATTTAGCCATCCGTGGTAATAAAGCGGTTTCTCCTTTTTTGGGATAATCCGTTTTTCCCAAATACGTATTTCCTTTCCAACGTTGCAGTTGTCCACCCCAAATTCCGCCAAAATAGAGGTAATAGTTCCCGTCAGTGTCCTTAAAAACCGACGGATCGATGCTATAACTTCCTTTGATTGGTTCTTTTTCGGCTACAAAAGGCCCTTCTGGTTTTTTGCTCGTCGCTACACCGATACGAAAAACATCTTCTTTGTCTTTGGCAGGAAAATAAAGGTAATACGTCCCGTTTTTAAACTCCGCATCGGGCGCCCAAAGCTGACGACTCACCCAAGGAACGTCTTTGATGTCAAGCGCCACGCCGTGGTCTGTCACCTTGCCGTCGATGGCATCCATGGAAAAAACGTGGTAGTCTTTCATGTCAAAATGCCCACCATCGTCGTCACGTTTGGTGTCAGATTCAATATCGTGCGACGGGTAAATGTAAATTTTACCGTTAAAAACGTGAGCCGAAGGGTCAGCCGTAAACAAATGAGACACCAACGGTTGCGAAATTGGCGTTTTTTTCTGCGCTTGTCCTGTCAAAGCTCCTGCCAAAAGCAGCGAAATTCCAACGTACTTGAGTTGCATTATTTATAGTAAAAGGGTTAGTTGTCAATCAGTTTTAATAGCTCGTTCAGGGTATCAGGTGAGCTTGGGCGTGGCGCGTCGGGCGCAATGATTTTACCATTTTTATCAATAATCACGTAGCGAGGAATACTCGTCACCATCAATTTACGCAACATAGCCGCGTTATCAGCGGGTTTTACGTGGCCATTTTCACCCTGGAGCTGCAGTTGTTCCAATGCTTTTTTCCAAGCCTCTTCTTTTTCATCAATGGAAGCATAAAGAAACACGATTTTCTTTTTTTGCTTGTCGGTCAACTTCTCTTGCATGGCTTTGGAATGAGGAAATTCGGCACGGCACGGTCCGCACCAACTCGCCCAAAAATCAAGATAAACGACCTTTCCTTTAAAATCTGACAAACGAAACGTTTTTCCTTCGGCATTTTGCATGATAAGTTCGTCTTCCTTCCCTGCCTTCGAAGCTACCTCGGCTGGTTTCTTTTCCTCTTTGCGGGTAAGCACCTCGTTACATTTCTCGGTTGCCAAACGCGCGTATTTTTCCGATTGAGGCGTAATTTTCAACAAATCCAACGTACTTACTACGGCATCTTTGGGGGTATTGGCGCAGGTTTCGCGCATGAGTCGGCACAAATAATAGGGCAATGCCTGCGAACCCGCAAGGTATTTTTTGGCAAAAGCCGCTTTGTCGTTCATGGCCGCCCCCATGTCGGAGTATTTATTAAAGGCATGGTCACGCGAGTTGAAATAGGTCACAAAAACCACCAAAAAATCACGGTACGACGCCGTCAGGAAGGCTTCTTCGTTCGCAATTTTTTTAGGGTCCAACGCTTCGGTCATAACGGCGGGCAACGACGACATTTTCAAGTTTTTGGTATCGGCATTGCTCCGTGCCACGGCGTGGTTAAGCACCCAATACCAATAATTCCAACGAATGGTGTTTTCGACGTAGCGTTTGAACGGATCCGAAAGCTTGGCCGCATCAGGGTAGTTTTTCAGGAAATCTTGTTGCTTACGGCGTTGGTTGAAAAGGTCAATTTCTCGTACGTCAATGTTCTGAGAAAAAAGCAATTCGGACTGTTTTTTAGTATCAAAATCTGCCGCAAATTTCTGTTGAAACTCATTCCAAAATGACTTGTGAGCAGCGTCATTCCAAAGCGCGTTGTATGCCTCCAACACCGAAGCAGGCGCTCCTTCTTTAAAAATATCCAACGAATCTTTGGCCGCAACGGCTACCGTGGCCTGCGCCAAAAGCGTTTGTGCCCATAGTAGCAAAACCGATAGTAATAATCCAATTCTCATGAGATGGTCAATGGTTGTAAAAGTGACTTTACCCACCTAAACGCATTTTTCGTACCAGAAGTGCAGAAACGCCTAAAAACCAATCGAATTACCACCGTCCACGGGCAAAGATACCCCCGTCACGTACTTGGCTGCGTCCGACGATAGATACACTGCCGCCCAGCCAATGTCTTCGGGTTTGCCAAAATAACCCATTGGGGTACGGTCGAGGGCTTTGTTCATGCGGTCGGGATCGCTGCTCATGGCAGTTTTCATCATGGCCGTTTCGATAAAGCCAGGCGCAATGGCATTGACACGAACGTTGAACTTCGAAAATTCGGAGGTAAGCACCTGTACCATTCCCTCCACCCCCGATTTGGAAGCACCATACGCCACCACGCGGTCGATGCCGTAATAGGCCGCCATGGATGAAATCATCAAAATAGAACCGCTTTGGCGTGCTACCATGCGCTTGGCACAAGCCCGCGTGAGGGAAAAAACCGCACTTAGATTGGTATGAATGATTCGGTGGAAATCTTCGTCTGAAACCTCCAGTGCTGGTTTTTTCATGTTGATACCTGCGTTGTTGACCAACACATCAATGGGGCCAATCGTGGTTTCGATGTGTTCTACTAGCGCCTCTAATTGCGACAAATCGGTAACGTCGTTTACCACATAATGCGCTTTCTCACCCAACTCTGCCACGGCTTCTTGAAGTGGGGTTTCGCGGCGGCCAGTTATTACGACGGTTCCTCCTGCGACAATCATACATTTTGCGATGGCGTTGCCAATGCCACTACCACCGCCAGTAATGAGGGCGATTTTGCCCTCTAATGAAAAAATCGGGTTCATTTATTTGGTAATTTTTTGGATTCGGTTTGACATCTGTGGGATAAAAATTTCAAGAACAAAACCTTTATCGTAAATGATAAATCTCCGTCAGCTTTTTGACGTCATCTAAGGTTCGGGTAGGAGGTACAAGCGGCTTTGGAATCGGTAGTTTTGAAAATTCGCCGAAGTACAACACACAAGCATCTCGCCACCACAACGCCTCTTTTTCTTGGATTTTCAAACGCCCTTTCACGTCCTCAAACGTCTCTTTATCAACGTCTGACTTCACACTCTCCCAAGCCGATTGCAGCTTCCCGACTTGCCCAACCCCATCATAATAACGGTGACAAAGTTCGTCCCAAAGAGTACGTCCAGTGCTTAGTTTTTGGGTCCAAGATACGTGATGAAACCAAAGCAAATAGTCGAGCGGACATTTTTCAGGATTCCCCCAAAGTTGCTGAACTTCGGGGCTATACAACTGAAGCGCATTGCTCACTTTGCCCGTTCTGTCAAAGCCCAAACCCATCGAATCGGCACGGTGATAATAAATGGAAGTCCAGTCGGGGCGGGCGGCTTTGGTAAGCCACGGTTCGGGTCCGTAGTGGTGCCCCTCTCCCATCATGTGCGACGTTCCCAACGGGTAAGTATAACTCACGTATATCGGGTGCGACTTGAGCATAATGTCCGTAATTTTTTGCACCGACTGCGGCTTTTGGGTCAACGTCATGCGCGTCCATTCTGTCGCAATTTGTTCCGACGACAGTGTGTAATCCCACGCCAAGCGACCAAATGCGTACCAATTGCTTTGATTAAACGGATGACCGCACCAGTTGGCGTCCGAACCTGTGTTGGCTACCCCAGCCATGAGCGAAAGTGAGTGATTTTCAGCACTCCCATCCACAATTTTTGCAACTGTCGTGCCTTTTCCTTTCACGTAAGTATCCGTATCCAAACATTCTTTGAACATGGGTGCGAGGTAGGTCAAGTGCGTTGACTGTCCCAAATACTCTTGCGTAATCTGAAACTCCATGCCTAAGGTTGTTTTTGGGAAAGCCCCAAACATCGGGTGAAACGGCTCGCGAGGCATAAAATCAATCGGACCGTTTTTGACTTGGACAATCACTTTGGGGTCAAATGTGCCATCCAAAGGCTTAAATTGGGCATAACCTTCTTTAAAACGGTCGCCTTTGGGGTCAGCATTATAGACAAACGCCCTCCAAATTACAATTCCGCTAAACGGTCGCATGGCTTCGGCCAGCATATTGGCCCCGTCGGCGTGGGTACGCCCGTAGTCCTGCGGCCCTGGCTCGCCTTCAGAATTGGCTTTGACCAAATACCCCCCAAAATCAGGGATATAGCGGTGAATTTCTTTGGTTTTCTCGTTCCACCACTTGCGCACTTCGGGGTCGAGGGGGTCAGAAGTTTTAAGCCCTCCCAAGGTACGAGGCGAACGGAAGTTGACCGAAATAAATACTTTGATACCATAGGGGCGAAGTACGTCCGCAACGGCTTTGATTTTTTCGAGGTATTCTTCGGTCAAAAAGCGTGAACTTGCATTGACGTTGTTAATAGAGGTCGCATTGATGCCCAACGAAGCATTGGCGCGGGCATAGGTAATGTAACGAGGGTCAATCCGAAACGGGAGTTCAGTCCACTTCCACATCGACGAGCCTGCATAGCCCCGTTCGACGGTTCCGTTGGCATTGTCCCAGTGATTCAGCATCCGTAATTTGATTTTTGGGCTGCTTTTCATCGAAAGATTTGTCAATGATTTCCCCGTTTGCAGGTGACGAAGTAACTCAAACGCACCGTACAATACCCCCGCTTCTGATTTAGACGAAATGACGATATTTCCTTTTTCCGAAAACAACTCAAAGCCATCCTGAGGCAAAGTGGAAGGGGAATTGGGGGCAACATTCAAGATAATTCCGCCCGATTTGGTAGCGGTTTGCAGAAGAGCAGGTGCTTTTCCCAACAAACCTTTTAAGCCCATTTCCAACTCCTGTACCGCTACTTTGATGGTCGGGTGCGAAGAATTAGTCGCCACAAACTGCGTCGATTTTAAGTACGTATCACGCTGTTGGGCATCGGCCAAAAGGTCATATTTGAGCCAAAGGCGAGAGCCATCATCGGCAAAGGCACATACCGAAGATAGCAGGAAAAATAGAAACAAATATTTTTTCATAAGTAAACAGTTACCTAGTTTTTACCCGCAGAATACCGCAGATTAAAAAACGCTGATTTTCGCAGATTAAAACAAAATCAACGTTTCTCTGCGGCTTTCAATCGGCGTAAATCAGCGGGGAATGGTTAACAATACACTAAACCTGAAAGTAATTTAAAGCATAAGCCCTTTTTCAATGGCCATTTCTAAGCCTCTCAACTCGGCCAATCCTTTGAGGCGGCCAATCGCCGAATACCCAGGATAGGACTTATGTTTGCCTGTTTTATTCAAATCATCCAGTATCTGATGGCCGTGGTCGGGACGCATCGGAATCTGGGCATCCTCTAAGCCTGCTTCGCTTCTTTTTTTACTTTCCAACACAAACGCTTTCACCACTTCATACATATCCACGTCGCCCGTAAGGTGGTTAGCTTCGTGAAAAATCAATTGATTATCAGGCGATTTCTCTCGCTTTGTAGCTCGTAAATGAACAAAATGAATTCGGTTTCCAAAACGCTCGGCGATTCCTGCCAGGTCGTTGTCGGCACGCACTCCCAACGAGCCTGTGCAAAAAGTAATCCCATTGGCACGCACATCGCAAGCTGCCATCAATTGTTCCAAATCGCTTTCGGTGCTCACTACACGCGGCAAGCCCAGCAGCGGCATCGGTGGGTCATCGGGGTGAATACACAGATTGACACCAACTTCCTGCGCTACGGGAGCGACTTGCTGAATAAAATAGTAGAGATTCTGACGTAACTCTTTGTCACCTATGTGTTTATAATTGTTTAACAGCCCTTGAAAAGTAGCCAACTCAAAAGCCTCGTTCGAGCCTGGCAAGCCTAACAACACCGTATTTTGCAAGGTAGCGACTTCTTCGAGACTCATTTGCGCAAATTTAGCGCGGGCTTTGGCCTGAATTTCTTCTGAATAATCGGCTTCGGCGTTGGGTCGTTTTAAAATACATAAATCAAAAGCCGCAAAATCTTCCCACACAAAACGCAACGCCAGTGAGCCATTGGGCATTTGATAATTCAAATTGGTGCGCGACCAATCGAGCACGGGCATAAAGTTATAACAGACCGTTTTGATACCACAAGCGGCCAAATTACGCACCGAAATTTTGTAGTTTTCGATGTATTTTTCGCGGCTGGGGAGTCCTTTTTTGATGTCTTCGTGGACGGGTAAACTTTCTACAACATCCCACGTAAGGCGGGTATAACGATGATTATCTGCTTCAATGAGTTGAATGCGTTGTTTGATTTCTTCCACACTCCACACTTCCCCAACGGAGATTTGGTGAAGCGCCGACACTACGCCCGTACACCCTGCCTGACGAATATCCATCAACGAAACGGGGTCGTTGGGGCCAAACCAACGCATAGTTTGAATAAATGCCATAAGTATTGTATTTGCTTGGGTCAGACGATAGTCAGACTCGAAAGATTACTTTGTTGTGGTCTGACTGCCGTCTGACCATGGTTTATTCACTTTTATATTTTTCAAATAACTGAGCGACGTTGGCCGCTTTGTAATCGCCAGCATGGACCAAAACGCGGTAACGCAACGCTAACTTATCGCCTTTTTTTAAGACCGTAGCTTTATCGTCTTGCGGCCAATACATGGGCGTTGGAGAAAAGAAACCATAGTCACGCGTAAACCAAGGCGATGGATACCAAGGATTAGAAGGATGCTGCATAATAGTCATTCCTTCTACTTTATCGCCACGTTTGCCATAGCAATCAATCCACGGTGATTTCACGCCAAATGTCCCCTTTTCTCCCGTGTTTCCTTCGGCGTTCACCATCGTTCCACCATTGATAACAGCCAAATCGGGATCCATTCGCCCACTAAAAAGCGAGTGATTGGTTTTCAAAATTGTCACATCCATCAGCATTTCCATCGTCACGTCGAAATCAATTTGGTATAGCTCCTTTGAGGGTGCTGTGATGGTAATTGTACGAAAATCTTTTACGGGCGCATTGGCGTTGGGACGACGCCAAATGCACTCATTTTCAATCACAACTTTTTCTCCACCCGACTGCACAATATCAGTACGGAGCGCAATGATTTGCCCTTTTTCCAAACCTTCTTGCCAATAATTACCCTCATTGACTCGGTCGCACCCAAAAAACAAAGAGCTATGGTGCGGATAGTTCCCATTTCGCATCGACGTTACACTGGCATTTGAAGGGCCATTGACGGGGAAGAAAAAAGGATATTTTTCATCCTGCGAAAAAATGTAACTCGTGAAAAAGTTATTATTAATCGTAATGTCAATCTTCGAATTATACTTCGTAGCAGTAATTTTTGTTTGAGAAATCGCTACGCTACTCGCCAACATAAATGCTGCTATAAACTGGTAGAAATGGGGACTTTTCATTTTCATCGCGTAAACCTGTAAGGTTTTTGAAACCTTACGGTTTGGGTTTTACTTTGTTAAGGTAATTTTTTGGGCATTTTTCTGCGCTTTGATGGCCAACTCCATTGCCAAAAGACAATGAGCTTGTGGCATAGCCGTTTCAGTACGGTTCAGAACGTCGTCCACCAACAATCGACCATAAGGTAAATCTTGCTGCGTACAATCAATGTATCGAGTCTCTTTTTGATCCACCAAAAACAAGTGATTTCCTCCCGAACGACCGCCAATGTCGGTATTCTTACGAATTTCAATGAAGCCTTCCGTTCCTAAAATCGTCAAGCGGCCATCGCCCCACGTATTGAGGCCATCGGGGGTAAACCAGTCCACGCGAATGTAGCCCATCCCGCCGTTTCCGCGTAACATGACATCGCCAAAATCCTCAAAATTAGGATATTGAGGGTGGTTCGTATTTCCAATTTGCGAAGCAACAATTTCGCCCTGCGTAGAACCCGTAAAAAACAAAAATTGGTCAAACTGGTGAGACGCAATGTCACAAATGATACCGCCAAACTGTTCTTTATTAAAAAACCACTCAGGACGCGTTTTGGGGTTCATACGGTGTGGCCCCATTCCAATGGTTTGAATGACTTTGCCGATTGCCCCTGCTTTTACCAGTTCTCCCGCTTTTACGGTTGCTCTATTTTCAAGACGCTCGCTGTACATGATGGAATAAATACGACCCGTTTGCTTCTGCACTTTACGCACTTCAGCCAGTTGCTCAAGCGTCGTAATGCCAGGTTTATCCGACATATAATCTTTGCCACTTTTCATTACCCGAATCCCCAACGGAGCGCGTTCATTGGCAATGATGGAACTCAATACCAACTGAATAGACTTGTCGTCCAAGATTTCTTTTTCGCTTGACGCCAGCTTTGCCTTGGGGAAACGTTTTGCAAACGCCGCTACCAAATCAGGTTCTTTGGCATAAAACGAAACCAGCTCTCCGCCTCCACGAACTACCGCCTCTACTTGACCATAAATATGGCCGTGGTTCATGCCAATGACTGAAAATTTGATACGCGGCGTATCGTATTGAGGAACAACTATGGGGGCAACCGTCTCGGTGATTATATTTCCGTAAGCCATTGAAGGAAGCATCGGTAAAGCCATCATCCCTGCGGCAGAAGCAATGGATTCTTTCAAAAAGGTACGGCGTTGATTGGTTTTCTTTTTCATGTTCTTTATGCTTAAATAGTCGGGTTTTGAGAAACCCAACGCACGTTACATTTTAATATTTGTAGTTCCGTAAGGTTTACGTTGAGAGCGGCTCAACATCGCGTTGGCTTCTTTATCGTTCACAAAACGTTCGGTTTTAGGATCCCACTGCAACTTGCGTGGCAATTTCATCGCAATGTGGCTAATGAGGCACACCGAACAAGCACGGTGGCCAATTTCTACGGGCGAAATCGGTGCTTTGCGCGTTTTGATACATTCAAGCCAGTTGCCGTGTTGCTCATCGCTTTTATAGAGGTGAATTTCGTTTTCGCCAATCACCGAGGTAAGAATCTTAGGATCGCTGGCGTCAAGGGCTTTGCTGCTTTTTTCTCTCGATACTGGGTCGCTCGCCGAAGCCACATAGTCACCACGGGAAACCCAAATCCAACCTTCAGTTCCTTCGTAACGAATACCGTTCGGGAAGCCTCCGCTGGTGTACATCGTGATGCCGTTGGCGTATTCGGCCTTCACCATAAAGTCGCCGTGAACATTCCACAAACCTGATTTTGGAAACTCTGCCACGGCTTGTACCGAAATGGGACCCGTCAGTTCGGTGTCCATTCCCCACGCTGCCGAATCGAAGTGGTGTTGCCCCCAGCCCGTAATCATCCCCGCGCCGTACTGCTCAAGACGCAACCAACCTGGGCGTCCGTAGCCTTTTTGAGGATGCACGCCTATTTCAGTATATGGAACTTCGGGGGTAGAGCCTAGCCACATGTCATAATTGAAGCCCACTGGCACAGGCATCGCAGGAGCTGCTGGCCCTGATGGGTCGCCTGGAAGACCTACTTTTACGGTGTGAAGTTTTCCGATACGGCCATTCCGAACCAACTCCGCCGCAATCCGAAACTGCGGAGATGAGCGTTGTTGCGTGCCCACCTGAAGTACCGTACCTTTTTTCTGAATAATATCGCTCAACATCCGTCCTTCCGCAATCGTCAACGACGTTGGTTTTTGCAAATACACATCTTTTCCTGCCAAAGCCGCTTCAATCGCAGGTTGCGAGTGCCAATGGTCGGGCGTACTGATAATCACCGCGTCAATGTCTTTATTGAGCAACATTTCACGATAATCGTCGTACATTTTGGCGTCCACGTAGTTGGCATTGCCCGTCTTTTTGGCGTAGTAACTTTCAACCAACTTTTTACCATCCACCAAACGGTTTTTATCCAAATCGCACACCGCAATCATCCGTGCGGCATCGTGCTGCATCGTACCAACCATGTCGTGGTCACGGCCAATACGTCCACAACCAATTTGGCCAATGTTGATTTTATTACTCGGGGCATTTTTGCCAAAAACCGAAGCGGGTACAATCGTTGGCACGCCAATGACCGTTGATGCTGCTGCTCCTTTGGCAGTCAGTTCAAGAAATTTTCTTCTTGAAACAGAGGGTTGAGATGTGGTTGACATAAAAAGGCTTGGGATATAAAGGTATTTTCTAAATCGACTTCCTGAAAAAATACAATTCAGTACAGAAAAGCACTGTGAAAGAAACGCTTGTTGCAAATCACACTCGTTTAATTCTAAGCTAATGTTACTACAACAAGCCCATTTCACCAACTTATTTACTGTGTTGTTTTGAAAAAAAGCCTAAAATATCTATCGAAAACGTTTCCGAAAACGCCACCGATAGGTATTTTTTTATTACTAAATTTATATATTTTTGTGCAATTAAAGTATTTAACCACAACGTCAGCCATAGCGTAATCGCTAGACCCATTTTGCGACTAACTAGAAAAAAGACAATTATATGGTGGAGTGCAGACAATGCCAATCGGCAGCCGAAGTAGTGAAAGCTGGTTTTTTAAGAGGGCGCCAAAGATTCTATTGCAAGACGTGCCAAGTACATTTTACGGTAGAATTACCTTCCGTTTCTCCTCAGAAAGTCGTTCGCCAAACTACCATCATCGACATTGCAAAATCGCTCGGAGTCGCTCCTTCTACCGTCTCGCGGGCCTTAAATGGTAGCACCGACATCAATTCGTTGACGCGGCAAGAGATTCTACGGGTTGCCAACGAAATGGATTACCGACCTAACCTACTGGCGCAGAGCCTTCACCGTGGCGAAACCCACACGATTGGAGTGGTGATTCCTAACATCGAACGGCCTTTTTTTGCGGGAGTTTTAGCAGGGATTCAAAACGTAGCGACGGAAGCTGGCTATCGCGTGATGATTTGTCAATCAAACGAATCACATTCGACCGAAACCCTCAACGTTCAGGCGTTAATTGCCAGTCGGGTGGATGGTCTATTAATCAGTCATTCCAAAGAAACAACTTCGTTTGAACACATTCGTTTGCAGCTCAAAAAAGGACTTCCGATTGTTCACTTTGACCGTGTTTGTAACGAAGTGGAGACGGCCAAGGTGGTTCAAGAAGATTTTGAAGGAAGTTTTGCGCTGGTCGAGCACCTCATCCAGCAGGGTTGTCGCAGAATTGCCGTTTGTGCGGGGCCACCCCAATTATTAATCAGTCAAACGCGCTTAGAAGGCTACAAAGCTGCCCTAAGATACTACGGGCTTCCTCTCGACGAAACGTTAATTTACCACACCGAATTTAAGCAAGAAGAATCGTTGGCAGCACTTAACCATTGGCTTTCACTTCCCAATCCTCCCGACGGAATTTTTGCGGTTCATTACGGCAATGCCATTGAGCACTTGGTGGAACTCAAACGTCGTAAAATTCAAACTCCCGCCGAAATCGCCGTTGTAGGTTTTGGAGACGAACTCATTGCCGAACTCATTGAGCCTTCATTGACGGTCTTTCACCTTTTTCCGTTTGAAATGGGCGAAACGGCCGCATCATTATTGATTGACAACATCATTCACCGCGATACCTTTAGCCCAATCATCAAAAAAATGCGAGGGGAATTACGGATTAGAAAATCGTCATCGCGGCGGTAAACCACAAACGCCACAAAATGTATCGTCAAAGTATGGCCAATAGTTTGATAAATTGGCCCATGGAGACAATCGTAGTATTTTGATACGTCTCTAAACTCAGTAAATCATCATCGCCTGTCACCAAAAAATGGGCATCACAAGCATCACATACTCCTAATAAGTAGTCATCCTAACTACAGAAGGTATTGAGGAAATTTTTACTTCTTTTAGAAACAATGTTGCTAAGGAGATAAATCTCATTACCTGATTTGGTAGGATAGTTTTTGAAAATTTCTTTCGCGAAATAACCCCTTCAAACTCACGCAACAGTTCTTTGGAATAATACACTTGTAGATGTGGATTTCTAAAAACTCTGTAATACAACGTCCTACGAGAATTTTTACTGATACAAGCCGAAATGTACCAGTTAGCATCAACTACTACCCTAATTTTTTTTCGCATTACGGAATGCTTTTATCTCCTCCTGAATCTCAGCAGTTGAAATATCCATATCTGGCAACTCAGCATCTAATTCGTCAAAAAGCACATCTGCCATTTGCAACTGGATTTTTTTTGCAATTGCCAATTTTTCTTTTGCTGAAAAAGCATTAAATGTTTGTATAAATTCAACTTGTGTCATTGCCTTCATGTCTTTCTACCTTAGATGATACTTAAACAAAAATATCATTTTTTACCCCAATTCTCAAACCACCCAAGTTATAACCCCCGCGGCTCTACCATCACTACTTCTTCTTTGTCTAGCACTACTTCACCTTCTGGCAATCCTTTGGGCTTACGCACAAATTTTTTGGGCGTGACAATCACGGGGCAAAGCGTTTCCGTTCGCCGCTTTGAGTACCAAGCCGCCAACTGCGCTGCTCGTTCGATGACACTGTTCGGAATTTTGCGCCCTGCCTTGTATTTCACCACCACATGCGAGCCCGATACGTCACGGGCGTGCAACCACAAATCTTCTTTGTAAGCGTATTTTTTGGTCAATAAATCGTTGTTTTTTGCATTTTTTCCAATCAAAATCACGTAGCCTTCAAACTCAGTATGTTTAAATAATTGGGTAGGAGAAAGGATAGGCGCATCGGTCAGCAGGCTATTGTTTTTCAAATACTTCCGCAGCAACTTCAACGATTCAAACGCTTCTATTTCTTGTAAATGGTTCTTCAAGTCCTCTAGTTCTCCCTCGCGCAACGCGATGTTTTCTTGCAGTTTTTCAATTTCAATCCGTTCGTTTTTCGCTTTTCGGTAATACGTTTCGGCATTTCGCTGGGGCGAAAGGTCAGGCTTTAACTTAATGTCAATATCTTTATCTCGGTAAAAATCAAATAAAGTAACTCGTTCGGCACGCTCAGGAATTTGATGAAGATTGGCCATCAAAATATGCCCAATTTCCTCATTTTTCACATCTCCATCCACCGTTACCAGTTTTTGGAACGCTTCCTCCAAATAATTTTCGGTGCGTTGAATTCGCTTTTGAAGCATCCGAACCGCTTCCGATTTTTCCTTGGAAATGACCCCAATCCGATTGTAGGTCAAATAAAAATCGTTGAGGGCCTCAATCGGGTTGGTATGACTGCGAATGACCTCGCCCAGCGGCACCAACGAAAACGTAATTTGGTACTGCCACGTAGCAATGTAATACGTTGGATGCTCTAGCTTCTGAAGTACGTCTTGAATCAATGTCCACTTTTCTAAGCCAACTGACGGCTGACTAGTGAGTGCTGACGGCTGCTCTAAATACGCATTGACTTCCTTCCCAAAAGTCGGAAATAGCTTTCGATGATCGTACCCAGCCGCTTCAAATGCCTCCCAAGTTTGGTCGAGTTCGCGGTCGAGTTTGGATAGTTCTAATGTGTTGTCCGAAACGAGTTTGTTATGAAACAAATCAATCACGGTTTCTTCCTGAAACAACACCGCATTGGAACGATTTCCAAAGAGTTTAAAGACCAAGGTATAATTATTTTCCAGCACCAACCCAAAGGCTCGTTCGTTTTTAAACTGCCGCACGTCAACCACTTCCAAATCGTACAATATCTCAAACAAATCAACGCTGTTGTGGCGCGCGCGGCTAAAATCCTCGGGAAAATGCAGGCAAGCAAAGTCGGGACGCAGGGTAGCACGGAGAAAAAACGGACGGTAATAGTTGTTTTTGCCTCGGGCGTGCGCCAAGACAATCACCAACTCGTCTTTCTCTTGGCTGAAACATTCCATGAACTTCAACCCAACCACCAACGGCCGCAACGCTTGGCTCAACTGCCGCAAAAAATGATAATTCTGATACATACCGCAAAGGTAATGAGGAGTTGGCAGTTTACAGTAAATAGCCCAACTTAGCCAACGATGTTTTGGTCAAAAAACAAAAAACGCCAGTAGGCTTACAACCCACTGGCGTTCATTACAAAGAGGTTAGCTTATTTCTCTCTTACCAAAACTTCGTCGATAAGACCGTACGCTTTTGCTTCTTCGGCGCGCATCCACTTATCGCGATCAGAGTCTCTTTCGATGGTTTCAATCGTTTGTCCTGTGTGATTAGCCAAAATTTCGTACAATTCACCACGTAACTTCACGATTTCGCGGGCAGTGATTTCGATGTCAACCGATTGCCCTTGTGCTCCACCCGACGGCTGGTGAATCATGATGCGAGCGTGTGGAAGTGCCGCACGCTTGCCAGCAGCACCACCCGCCAAAAGCACGGCTCCCATCGACGCCGCGAGGCTCGTACAGACCGTGGCTACGTCAGGACGAACGTACTGCATCGTGTCATAAATACCCAAACCTGCATACACCGACCCACCTGGGCTATTGAGGTACATCAAAATATCTTTCTTAGGGTCAGCCGATTCCAAAAACAACAATTGTGCTACAACGATGTTCGCGATTTGGTCATCGACAGGCATACCAAAGAAAATGATACGGTCGGCCATTAAACGCGAAAATACATCTACTTCACGGAAGTTCATGGGGCGCTCTTCGATGATAGCGCGGGTCATATTTTCGACGGTGTGGTTCATGTATCCATCTACCGTAAGGCCATTCATGCCGAGGTGTTTTACTGCGTACTTTCTAAATTCTTGTCCGTGATTCATGGTAACTTAACTTTATATGTTTATTTTGTGTTTACTGAACATAAAATGCAAACGCTTGGTTCGACAGGCAAAAATGCAGAATTTAGCGTTTGCTTGTTGTCAGTTAAACCAACAAATTATCGGTGGAAGCGAGATTAGCGATGTGGAACATTCTGGAACGTCATGTTCCAGCCCCTTCTGTAGCCTATTGTTACGACCTATGGGAACGTTATCAGTTTGATTTTGTGGTGACTCGTCCGCGACACACCCGTTTGGGCGATTTTACGGCAAAACCCAATCAACGTGAGCGAATTACGGTCAATAACAACCTCAATCCTTATAATTTCCTCATCACGTACCTTCACGAAATCGCCCACCTCGAAGTGCATCGTTCGTACAAACGTCGCCAGCCTCCACACGGAAAAGCGTGGAAAACGCATTTTCGCGCATTATTACTGCCTACCCTGAACGAACAAACATTTCCCGCATCGATTTTGTCCCCGCTTACGCTATATTCTCATAACCCAACCGCCTCTACGGGTACTTTCTTACCACTCATGCAGGCCATCAAAAACGTGGATGCACCGCATTCGGATTTGGTCATGGTAAGTGAGTTGTCGGAAGGACAAGCGTTTCGATTACAGCAAAAAGTCTTTATCCGAGGCACGCAGCGCCGCACTCGCATCGTTTGTATTGAAAGAACCTCGCAAAAAAAATACTTAGTCGCCGCCCACGCTTGGGTAGAACGGCTGTAGTATTCTTTGGGAAACGATATACAAAAGCAGCATCTTATTCGTGAAATTTTTACTCACATATCGCTTTATTGGAAAGGTGCTAGGCGCGCTCCTCCTATCCTTAGTATTATTGGCTACGACAAGTTGGGGGCAAAATCAAAATTCGGTTCTTGCAAGTGGAAAGTGGTTTAAAATTGGAGTTACGCAAACGGGAGTCTATCGACTTGATGCGCCATTTTTTAAAAAACTGGGAATTCCTCTCAACGAAATTAACCCAAAAAACATCCGTTTGTTTGGAAATGGCGGGTATATGCTTCCTCAATCAAACGCCCAAAACAGGGCAAGCGATTTAACCGAAAATGCTGTTTTCGTTAAGGGGGAAAACGATGGCAAATTTGACGAAGGTGACGCCCTTTGGTTTTGGGGACAAAGTCCGCACGAAATTCGCTACAACACAGCCGAAAAACGCCTTAAACACCAGCTCAATCTCTACGCCGACACTACTTTTTACTTTTTACAACTAGACGCTACCCAAGCGGGGCTTCGACTATCGACCTATCCCTCAGGAAATTCGGGAGCGATACAAACTACCTTTGACGATTACGTTTTTCGGGAAAGTGAAATTTATAATCGGGTGCAATCGGGACGAGAGTGGTGGGGTGAGTATTTTGGCAATCAAACACGTCAAGATTTTTCGGCCGATTTGGAAGGTTTACTTCCTAACAGCCCCGTTAAAGTGACGGTCGCCAGCGTAGCCGCCGCGCAAGTCACGACCAAATTTGTGGTGGGGATCAATGGGCAAACCTTAGGCGAACAAACCATGGGAACGGTCACAACTTATCGCTACGATTCCAAAGGTTTGCGAACCCAAAAAACCTACGATGGCCAACTTTCAAACGCAACCACGAGAGTCACTACCTCCCTGACCTTCGACAAAGCAGGACAAGCCAATGCCGAAGGGTATTTAGATTTTTTTGGATTGCAAATTCAGCGCAGCCTTCGTTTATACACCCAACCCACTGTTTTTCAATCCCTTGCTTCGTTAACCCAAGATTCAGTTCGCTATCAGATAAGTCAGGCCAATGCTCAAATGCAACTTTGGGACGTGACCAATCCGCTACGTCCTGCCGCCCAATCATTTCGCTTATCGGGAACAGAGGCTATTTTTGGTACTTCAGGAAAAATACTTCGTCGGTTTGTGGCTTTTTCGGAAACACAATTGTTGACTCCAATTTCTGCACAAGCTGTTTCCAACCAGAATCTTCGCACTCTTTCAACTCCTAACTTACTCATCATCACGTCACCCATCTGGCTTAAACAAGCACAACGGCTCGCTACTTTTCGCCGTCAAAACGATGGGTTGGATGTCATCGTCGTCACCACAAATCAAGTCTATAACGAGTTTGCATCGGGGCAAGCTGACCCGACCGCCATTCGTGATTATGCTAAATTATTGAACAATCGCCAACCCAATACCCTCAAGTATTTGTTGCTTTTTGGTGATGCAACGTATGATTATAAAAACAACCTCAAGGCATTTTCACCGCTTGAAATGACCTATTTTGTGCCGTCTTACGAAAGTCGCGAGTCGGGGCACCCTGTACTGAGCTTTACGTCCGACGACTATTTTGGGTTTCTTAAACCTACCGATGGAGAATGGATTGAGGATTTTAGTGGGAATCATTTGCTCGACATTGGCGTAGGACGTTTGCCCGTCAAAACTACTGCCGAAGCCGAAACTGTAGTGGATAAATTAATCAGATACGTAGCGAAACGAAGTAGAGGAAAGTGGCAGCAAAAAATTGCGTTTGTCGCTGACGATGGCGATGCCAATTTGCACCAACAAGATGCCGAAAACTTATCGACGCAAATTGCTTCGAAGACAACCTCTTACGAACTTCAAAAGGTCTATGTCGATGCTTTCCCCCAAATTGGCACTCCCGTGCACGCCCCCGAAGCAAGCAAAACCATCGACAAACTGATTGACGAAGGCGTTTTGATTATGAACTATACAGGTCACGGTGGCATTTCCATTTGGGCTGATGAACAGATTGTTACGCTTCAAAATATCCTAAACTGGCGAAATCTCGACAATCTGCCGTTGATGATTACGGCCACCTGTGAATTTGGCCGATACGATAACCCTGGCGAAGTGTCAGGCGCCGAATTGGCCGTTTTGAGTCCAAGGGGTGGCGCCATTGCCATGCTGACCACCGCACGCCCCGTGTATGCCAGTACCAATTTTTTATTGAATGAAGCATTTTACGAAAGCGCCCTCGAACGCACCAGCGGGGATGTACCGCGCTTGGGAGATTTGATGCGAATGACCAAAAATAAAAGCTTCAGCGGCATTTTTAACCGAAACTTTACGCTTCTCGGTGATCCTTCATTGCGCCTCAACTACCCCGATTTTGACGTTGAAATAACAACACAGGACACCCTAAAAGCAGGCGGAAAGGCCCGAATAAGCGGCCAAATTAAACTTGGGAATGCCATCGTGAACGATTTCAATGGAGTGGCAAGTATCAGTGTCTTTGACAAAGAAAACCAGCTAATGACACTCGGTAGCGAAGATAGCAAAATGCCTTACAAGCAGTTTAAAAGTAAGATTTTTGAAGGAAAAGTAAGCATTAAAAATGGCTTATTTGCCGTCGATTTTGTTGTCCCCAAAAACATTGACACAAAACTCGGAAACGGGCTGGTACAAGTCTATGCCATCAACGCCGACAGTAGCGCCAGTGCCTTGGGAGGAAGCCGTAAAGTAGTGGTGGGCGGAATCAACACCAACCTCAACGACACCCAGCCTCCCGTGGTTCAGCTTTACCTCAACGACGAAAACTTTGTGGAAGGCAGCCAAGTTGATGACAGCCCACTTTTCATCGCAAACCTTTCCGACGACAACGGAATTAATGTGCTGCAACCTATGACGTTAACCCTCAATGACACCCTTTCTGTAGTGGTAAACGATTATTTTTCGGCTAGTCAAGACAATTTTAAACGCGGTACCATTCGTTATCCCTTAAAAAAATTACCTACAGGTGACTACCTCCTCCGACTAAAAGTCGCAGACACATATACTAATTGGAACGAAAGTACGTTAAGTTTTAAGATAGGCAAAGAATCGGCTATTGTGAAAAACATCATCGCCTATCCTAATCCATTTGTAGAACAAGCCACCCTACAAGTAGAGCTGGTCAATGAAGGAGAAGATGTCGAAGTAACAACAACAATTTTCGACGTCAGTGGGAATTTGGTACGAAGCGAAACACAGACCATTTACAATTCGGATGATATCCTAACCACCATGACTTGGAACGCCGCTACGCACTACCGCCAACCCGTACCCGCTGGCGTTTATGTGTATCGAGTTACTGTGAAATCACTTACTCGCCAACAGGCTCAAACCGTGGGTGGTAAGTTAATAAAACCAAAATAGATTTTGAAAATAGGAATTACTATCTTTGCGTGTTTTAAAATAAATGTACGTCTCTTGACACAGTCACATTTCTTCCATTTCCTTATGCTAAGAAAAACCTCTCCCGTCGTCGCTTTGGTGGGTCTTTGTATTTCTTTCATCTCTTCGGCTCAAGGTCCAACTACTGCAGGCCAAGACAGTTCTGGAATTAATCCAGTAATTGCTTCCGTTCCCTTTGCGGCTTTTACCCCTGATGCTCGTAGTGCTGCGTTGGGAGATGCGGGTGCTGCCCTAAGCCCAGATGCAAATGCTATGTACTGGGGTGCGGCTAAATTAGCTCAAGCAACCAAAAACTACGGAGTCTCTTTTTCATATACACCATGGCTTCGCAACGTAACTGAAGATATGTATTTTGCGTATCTATCTGGCTTCAAAAAAATTGGCAAAAACCAAGCAGTGGGTGTTAGCCTTATGTATTTTGACCACGGCATGTTTCAGGCGCGTAATACCTTTGGAACTTTGCTAGGCAACTATTACTCTAACGAATTTTTTGCCTCAGTAGCCTATTCTCGTAAACTTTCGGATAAGTTTTCAATGGGCTTGAACCTCAAATACATCAACTCCAATCTTGGGGGAGGTGTTCAAGTAATGGGGAACTCTGCCCTTAAACCTGGTACAACTGCCGCGGGTGACTTGAGTGCTTTTTACCAAACTGAAGACATTGACCCTGGAACTGGCAAAGGCTGGGGTTATTCGTTCGGCTTAATGCTTCAGAACATTGGGGGTAAGGTAAACTATGGCGGTACTGATAGTGGCTTTATTCCAACGACCTTTAAATTCGGTGGGGCAGCAACTCGCCACATCGACCCTTACAACAAGATTACCTTCACCATGGATTTGAACAAGTTGATGATTCCAACGCCCCCAATTCGTGACGCGTCAGGAAGAATCACGTCGGGTAAAGACCCCAACCGTAGCAGCATTGCCGCCATGTTTAGTTCATTTTCGGATGCACCAGGTGGCACAAGCGAAGAACTTCGTGAGTTTATGATTTCGGCAGGAGCTGAGTATTGGTATAACGAAGTATTTGCCGTACGGGCAGGATACTTCAATGAAGCTAGAACCAAAGGAAATCGCAAGTACTTTACCGTTGGTTTTGGGGCACGTATCCAACAGCGTTATGGTATTGATTTTGCTTACTTGATGCCACAAACACAAGGTAGCCCATTGGCCAATACCTTCCGCGTATCACTCATCGTAGATATGTTCAAAAAAGCCGCCGATATGGCGATTGATAACAACGAAAGCGAGAACTAATCATACTCGTTTTTCAAAAAGAAGCCGCTTACGAAATCGTAAGCGGCTTCTTTTTTTGGGGTTATGAACAACCTTCGGCGCAGAATTCGGGTTGTGAGCAACCCTCAACACAGAGCGAGCAACCCTCAGCACGGGTGGCGCGGTTTGCTCACAACCCGCGCTTCACCCGAATTTCTGTCTTGATATAATGCTCCGAATGACTGATTACCCAGCGCTTACACGCTTCTTTTTTTCCGTAAAGACTTGAGTACCATCCCTCTTCTTCCGAAATATCCAGTAAATTACTTTGTTTATCAAAAGCAGTCAACTCAACGCTGTTTTCGGCTATTTCCGACGGATGCCAAATTTGGTGCATGGGTAGGTCGGCAGGTGCATTTTCTAGCCAATCTTCGATTACCCAGACCAATTCACCTTGTTTTTTCTGCACTGTTCTACGGTGAATAATACCTTTCCCTACCTGCGCAAAAGCTTCTATTTGTCCTTCAAAAATCCATGTTTCGTCTTGTTGTTTCCAAGAAGCCTTGGCTTTTTTCACC
This sequence comes from Runella sp. SP2, assembly GCF_003711225.1. Lineage (NCBI taxonomy): Bacteria > Pseudomonadati > Bacteroidota > Cytophagia > Cytophagales > Spirosomataceae > Runella > Runella sp. SP2. The sequence continues at coordinate 3,898,355 of NZ_CP031030.1, forward strand.
CAGTCATACCACACAAAACGAGGCCCTTTTTGCATTTGGTCGTGGAGTCCAAGCATCACGGTGTTGTGCGAGGCCGTTCCTGCAAAATAACGCGTCCATTTTTCATCGGTATTGTACAAGTAAGAGCCCGCATCGCGCAACAGGTTTTGACCGTTGACCCAAATATCTAAATGCAAGTTATCGGCTTGAAAAGGGCGGTCTTTGTACGCTCCGCAACGAATAAACGTCACACTCTCATCCACATCGCGCACGACGTAGTAACCTCCTTTTTCAAATGAAAAAGTACCTGTAAACGATTTTTGAGCGGGTTGAGAAATCATCGTTATTCCAAACCAAAAGCAGTCTTCTGTCATTTGAGTTGGAACGCCCAATACTGCTTCCAGCGCCGACAATTGCGGTCGGTAGTCGCGGTAGTACGCCGAATTGAGCGGAAAAAACAAAGCGCCATCGTTATTGCCATAATTGGGCAACCAGCCCGTTTGGGTATCCTGGCACGTTTTTAAAAAATGCAACGACGCTTTGGCACGGTGATACACCACTTCAGAAAAAGTTTCCCCGTTGAGTTCACTCAAACGTATGGCCCACGTAAGCAATTGAATCACAACGCGGTGGTAGTTCATCGAAAACTGCAAAAACGTTCCGTCTTCGTAGATTTGGTAAGTAATTTCTTCTTCAAACCACTTTTTTCCAAGTTGTTTCCAGCGCCGAGCTTCGGGGAAGAACGGGTACAAAAGCCCTACAAGGTACAAAGCCAAAGTTTCGGTAATAGCGTGATTATTACGTACGGCAATGCGTGAGAAATTTATATTTTCTTCCACGTGCCGCATTTGCCAATACAACACGTGCATTATTTTCTCAAAACGAGCTTCCGTCAGACTTGGTGAGTTTTTATAATAATGCAACGCAAAAGTCCAGTTCAGCACCCGCAGCGAAATTTCTTGGCTACAACGCCAGTTAGGGCCACAGTTGATAGGATTGGCGTCTATCCAACTTTCAATTTCTTGAAAAACCGTTTCAGCATTGTTTTCTCCCAAATGAAAATCACCGCGAATCAACGGATATAAAAACGCGAATCGTGATTTTTCCCACACGTATTTAATGTCTCCCGCTACGGGCGACAAATCAGGAATGTCTGTCCAGTGTTTAGTGGCGTCGTAGCGGTAGCCGTTGGATGGGTTGGTTAGCCAATCATTCACTTCGTAGTACGTCGCGCTGAACATCAAAAAGCGACCTTGTCGATATTCGCGAAGGTGGTCAATCAACCGTTTTTGTTCTTCTTTCGAAGGTTGAAAAGCCTTGTTTAGGCCCTCTTTCCCTTCAAAAAGGAAGCGAATCTTAGACTCTTTCCAAGTCGCCAACGAAGCCCATCTTCGATATGGCGGTTGCTTAGGAAAAGCTGCTTTGAGCAGACCAGTTCGGCGGCGGGCTTCGTACCACAGCCGAAAAGCTACGTATCTCGGGCCCATATTGGCCAACATATTGAGTACTTTTTTCATAAAAATTCCTCAAAAGAAAAAGCCGTGATGGATGTCACGGCTTCTACGATTTTTTGCTAGTCGCTTACTTAGCTTCTTCTTCGGCAGCTTCAGCGGCTGGTTGTTCTTCGGCTGCTGGCTCAAACACTTGAGGTACTTGAACCAAAAGAATGTTGTACCAAGAAATAATCTTACGAATATCTGAAAGGTAAACACGCTCGGTATCGTATCCTGGCAACACACCACCCATAAAATCGACCAATTGATAGTCTGACATCGCTTTAGGGTCAAGGGCTTCGCCTTGGTATTTGCTGTGAATGTTTTCAAAAACAGTAGCAAGCGGCGTCGCTTGGTCCGAATCTGCCATGAAGATGGAAATATCTTTCAACACAGAAACACGCGCCGAAGCTCCAATCATTGATTTTTCACGCTTTGCGTCCAAACTTTCTACGATTACTCCTCCGCGTCCTGGTTTTAGGATGCGATACAAACCCGACTTACCCGAGAAGTTGGCAATCTCTTTCAACAATTCCATATGTCACTAATGATTTTTTCGGTAGTTATTTTTCAGAATGAGGCCACAAAAGTAATGCTTTTTCTTGAAAAACACGAAAGTCGTCGGCTGCTTGAAAACAACTGACGACTTTTTCGTTTTGGAAACTTAACTTCACTAAAAATGGCTGTAGGATACAATTATTTTCGGGTCTTTGTTTCAGTTACTCCGTTGGTAGTCACTGTATAAGTACGGTCGCAAGCTCCATCCCCATAATCCACAATTGTTTTTGGTTTCTCTGGACGACTAATCTCGATGGTTCCCGCCACAGGAAAACCTCCGCTTGTGGCCTTACACGCTATTTTTACGATAATTGATTTGGTAATGGTAGAAGAAAACGTTTTTCCATCGCTGCCAGTAGCGGTAGTAGCACCTGTAATGACGATTTCGTCGTCGCTGAAATTTAACGGTGTGCCTTTAGTATCCGTTTTTCTGGTTTTGGTACTGTTAAATAAGATTGTTTTGCCGTTTTCGGTTGTGATGGATGTTTCGGTAAAACTCTCTTTGGTGACTAATTTACCATTTTCTAACACCAAACTAACCACATGTTTCCCCGTAATTGTTCTTGGGCCACGTTGAAAGTTTTCGTAGGTAATGGTCTGTGTCAACAACCCCGAAGCATTGGTAGCAGGTCGAAGAGGCATCTGAATCGTCATTTTTCCACCTACTTTTCGTCCGTCACATTCTTTGGAAGTTCCATAATCTACAACGACGGTTATGACGCCATTGGCTTGAGTTCGAGTGATGGTCGCGCAGTTGTCTTTTTTGAGAGGACGCATTCCCACACCAGTGCTATCAGTTCCCGTAGTAGCCGCCTCGCGTGCTCCCGAAAAACCACCGAAGAGGTCTTCATTGTACGTAAAAACGGCTTCGGTTTCATCCACAATCGCCTGATTATCTTCGGCAGTTACGTTTTCAGTTTCAGGACTTACGGATGAATTGTCCTGATTACAAGCTCCCATTGTAACGATAAGTAAACAGATAGTGGCAAGTTTTTGCCCATTCAGATTCAGTTTCATGGAACTTTTGTTTTTGGATTTAACATTTGTTTTTTGACTGTTTGTGTCCACCTTTGTCAGGGTTCACTGGTACTTAGAATTTTTATCCTATCAAAGGTTTAATCGCCTCGTTAACAAAATTTAACAAAATATGCTTACGCCCGAAGAACTGAAACGTTATAGCCGACATTTGCTCATTCCTGACTTGGGAATAGAGGGCCAACAAAAGCTAAAAGCGGCCCGCGTTTTGGTCGTTGGGTGCGGTGGACTAGGCAGCCCTATTTTGCTGTATTTGGCGGCGGCAGGCGTAGGTACAATTGGAATAGTGGACGGCGACCGCGTGGATGATAGCAACCTACAACGTCAGATTATGTACGGCAGCGAGTCGGTAGGAAAACCCAAAGTGGAAGAAACTCAGCAGCGGTTACAATCGCTCAATTCGTTTGTGCAGGTAAACCCGTACTTTGAAAACCTGACCTCTCAAAATGCCCTTTCTATCATCGAATCGTACGATTTTGTGGTGGATGGTTCCGACAATTTCCCGACGCGCTATCTGGTCAACGATGCCTGTTTACTTCTTAACAAACCCTTAATTTACGGTGCTATCTACCGTTTTGAGGGACAAGTAGCGGTTTTTAATTACCAAAATGGCCCCAATTACCGCGATTTATTTCCGACTCCTCCCCCACCCGAACTCGCTCCCAACTGCGCCGAAGCAGGGGTATTGGGCGTACTGCCTGGCATTATCGGCTGTCTGCAAGCCAACGAAGCCTTGAAGTTAATCACGGGGATTGGAGACGTTCTTTCGGGGAAATTATTCATTATGGATGCCCTCACGATGATTAGCCGCACGATTCGGATTCCCAAACTACCCGAGCGGCCAACTGTCACTCAACTGATTGATTACGAAGCTTTTTGTGGAATCACAAACGATATAGAAAGCGATATTTCGCCTGAAGAATTCCAGGAGTTGATTACTAACGGCATTGATTTTCAACTGATTGATGTCCGCGAGCCTCACGAATATGAACTAGATAACCTCGGCGGTGAGCTTATGCCGCTTTCCAGATTGGAAGAATTTGTGCCCATGATTCAACGTAATAAGCGGGTTATTGTTCATTGTCAAAGTGGAATGCGCAGCCAGAAAGCAATTACCCGACTGAAAGATAAATTCGGATTTACTCAGCTTTCCAACCTAATTGGAGGAATTGTAGCGTATCGAAAATTGTAATTGCTTTTAATTGTAAGAAAAGTTTATTTTTGTACAAACAATCACTATTATGACTCTTGTTATTCCTGACGAAATCCTGTTAGAGGCGCGCTTATCACCTTCCGAATTAAGGGTAGAATTGGCCGTGTACCTCTATGAAAAAAAACGGATAAGTATTGGCAAAGCGCGTAAAATGGCTGGCTTGAGTCTGATTGATTTTCAAAAAGCGCTCACCCAACGCAACGTTTATATTCACTACGACGTGATAGAATTAGAAACTGATTTAAAAAATCTCAATTTGACGTAATGCTAATTGTTAGCGATACCTCCCCAATTACCAATCTTATTCAAATTGATTTACTTCCAATTTTGAAAGACATTTATGGAGAAATCATTATTCCTGAGTCGGTTTACCAAGAACTCTGCGAAATTGAAAATCAACAAGCAGTGATTGATCAAATGTCTTGGATTCAAGTAATTACTCCTCACGATTTTAATTTAATCAAACAACTTAAACAGGAACTAGACCAAGGGGAGTCCGAATCTCTTGCACTTGCTATTGAACTAAATGCCGATTTTGTTATTATCGACGAACTTAAAGGGCGTCAAAAAGCACAGGCTATGGGTATCAAAGTCATTGGTCTTTTAGGTACACTTTTAAAAGCGAAACAGCTTGGTATTATTCCTTTTATCAAACCTGTCATTAACCAACTCATTGAAGAGGCAGGCTTTCACATAAACCCTCAACTTAAAGCACATATATTAAGTCTTGCTTCTGAGTAATAAAATGACCACTCAACTTGTCCTTACTGCTGACGGGTCCCATACTTTGCTCAATGAAACCCTGAATGTTCATTACCACTCCATTCACGGCGCGCTACAGGAGTCGCTACACATTTTTATCAACTTGGGTTTCAAAGAAATTCTTCGCCAACGACAAGAAGTTAATTCAAAAGCCCCAATTTATGTCTTTGAAATGGGATTTGGAACTGGGCTAAATGCCCTACTTACGTGGCTCGAAGCCGAAAAAAACAGCATTCCTGTTCATTATGTGTCTATTGAAGCCTTTCCTATAGCTCCTGAGCAAGCACTCCAACTTAACTATGACGGGCTCCTTTCTAGCACCCAACTTGCTCATTTACACCATGCTCTTTGGGGAAAAGCGGTTGACTTATCGCCTTATTTTACAATAGAGAAACACCTAACTACGCTCCAAGATTTTGAGCCCCTACATTCATTTGATGCTATCTATTACGATGCCTTTGCCCCTACGGCTCAACCTGAACTTTGGACGGAGGACATTTTTCAGAAACTAGCTCCTTGGCTGAAACAAAACGGGAACCTAACTACCTATTGTTCTAAGAGTTACATACAACGTAATTTAAAAGCCGCAGGATTAACCATTGAAAAGCACCCTGGCCCCAAATACAAGCGAGAGGTGATTCGGGCGGTGAAATAATGTAAAACACCAACTTCCCGAAAGCTTTACAACAAAAAAACTTCCCGAAAGCTTAAAGCTTTCGGGAAGTTGGTGCCTACTACGCTTTACCCGTCAGGATTCTATTCCAATACAACCAGGGTAACACGTATTTTTTCAGCACCCACATGCTCCATCTCGGTACTGTTTGATCAAAAGGGAAGGTCATTTTAGGGGTGTTGCTGTAATCAAATTCCGCCAGCATCAGTTTGCCATATTGCGTCGGAATCGGACACGCGCTGTAGCCATCGTATTGTTCTTTGAGGCTTTGTTGTTTGAGGTAAGAAAGCAAATTACTAACCACCACAGGTACTTGCTTACGAATCGCCGCCCCCGTTTTACTGCAAGGAGCGTTGGTACAGTCGCCGCACGCAAAAACATTAGGAAAGCGACTGTGCTGCATTGTATTTTTATTAATTTCTACGTAGCCAAACGGATTATTAGGGTCGGCAAGTGGGCTATTTTTGATAAAATCAGGCGCCGATTGTGGTGGCACGGTATGGCACAAATCAAACTTTATTTCCTTACGAACCGTTTCGCCTTGCTCATTTTTTGTTTCATAATACAGCGTTTGATTTTCTCCATCAACCTCCACCGTATTACTCAAAAAATGGGGCTTAATATTGTTACGATTTACGACGCCCGTCAGGGTTGCGGCGTATTCTTTTACGGCAAAAATAGCTCCCACGCCCGAGATATAATGAACATCACATTTGTCTAAAATTCCTTTTTTACGCCAATAATCGCAGGCCAAATACATGATTTTATGGGGAGCGCCACCGCATTTGATGGGGCTAGAGGGGTTGGTGAAAACGGCCGTTCCGCCCTCAAAGTTTTTGATTAACTCCCACGTATAGGGAGCGGAATCGAACGAGTAGTTACAAGAAACATTGTTCTTCCCCAGGGTATCTTTTAACCCTTTTATTTTTCCCCAATCCACCTGAATTCCTGGCGCCACAATCAGGGCATCATAGGTATATTTTGTACCGCTTCGGCAAGTTACTTGGTTTTGTTCGGGTTGGAATGTCGCCACCGCATCTTTGAGCCAAGTCGTTCCTTTGGGGATAAAATCGGCTTCGTCTTTTTCGGTATCTTTAATATCAAACTCACCTGCCCCAACAAGCGTCCATGCGGGTTGGTAATAATGTTTTTCGGAAGGTTCAATGATACCAATTTGCAGCGATGGGTTCTTACTTAACAACTGAGAAGCTGCTGATAATCCTGCATTGCCGCCACCAACGATAAGGGTTTGGAAGTGTGTAGTAGTCATGGGAAAAAGAGGAAGGTTGTTATTGAGGTCAAAAATCAACATTCCCTTCTCTTTTCTTTGTAACAAATATCACACAAGCAAGAAATTTAATTCATTTTTCAAGAAAAAACCCTTCTCGAAAGTTTTAAAACTTTCGAGAAGGTTGGGAATCGACTCTATTCGGGTTTTAAGCAACCCTCAACACGGTATTTGAGCAACCCTCAGCACGACAAAAAACCTCTCGAAAGTTTGAAACTTTCGAGAGGTTGGCTAATTGATACTTTCTTTTACTTTTTTTGATTTGTACTTCACAAAAATATTTATCCAAATACGCCGTCCTATCCGAAAATACAACGGCATCAACAAAATAAGTGCTGGAATCAAAAAGGCCAAGAGTCGTAGCTCATCTCCGCCGAGTAACACCACATAGCCCAAAAATGACGTCACGATGGTCGCCACATATAGCCCATAACTGGTGTACATAGCTCCGAAATAAAAACCTGGCTCTCGCTCAAAATCTTCGTCGCAGTGCAAGCAACGTTTGTGCATTTTATCGAAGTTTTTGAGATCGTAAGCCGTTTTTGTTACAAAAAAATCTCCTTCGTGGCAGCGTGGACACTTGTTGAAGAGAATACTGTATAGTTTGGTTCCTTTTAGCATAATTGTACCAGTTTTTGGATAATTCATCGGGTTGTGAGCAACCCTTAGCACGTTTACACGTTTAGTTCGGCAATCTATCTTTTAAGAGCCCGTACGTCCAAGTTCCTGCAATCGCACTCAGGAGGGTTACAATCACCGCCACGTAGCCACTTCCGATTTGGGCAAACAAAGGTCCTGGACAAGCCCCCGTGATTCCCCAACCTAAGCCAAAGAGCAATCCGCCGTAGATTTGTCCCCGCATAAATTTCTTAGGGTGGAACTGCACAGTTTCGCCCGAGATGGTTTTAATGTTAAATTTTTTAATCAGAAAAACCGAAATCATCCCTACCACTACCGCCGAGCCAATCACGCCGTACATGTGAAAGCTATGAAGACGAAACATTTCTTGAATACGAAACCACGAAATGATTTCCGCTTTGACGAACACAATGCCAAACATTACCCCCACCACCAAATACTTGAGGTTGCCGAGGGTGCTTTCGCGCTTCACCATGTCGTTGGGCGCGTCGCATACTAAGTGTTCAGGGAAAGATACTGTATTTGTATTTGTTTGATTCGTTGCCATGAGATTCGTTGATTGAAGGTTAGAAAAGTTTGAAAATGAAAGGAAGAAGTACTTGTACCATCACAAAGCCGCCAATCATAAAGCAACAAGTTGCAATCAGCGACGGGAGTTGCAGGGTTGAAAGCCCCATAATCGCGTGGCCTGATGTACAGCCACCTGCCCAGCGCGTACCAAAACCTACCAAGAAACCACCAAACACAAAGAAAATAAAGCCTTTGAGCGACAAAATATTTTCAAGTGCAAACAAATCGGCGGGCATCAAACCTGCAAAATCACGAATACCCAGCTCTTGCAAAGCGGCAATGGTTTTTTCCGAAATCACCATTTGGTTAGGATTTGCAAGAAATTGAGTGGCTAAAAATCCGCCGATCAATACACCTGCCACGAAGAACAAATTCCAGACTTCTTTTTTCCAATCGTATTTAAAAAAAGAAATGTTAGCAGGAAAACACGCCGCACAGATATGGCGCAAAGACGACGAAATCCCGAATGATTTATTGCCAATGAGCAACAAGGTTGGCACTGTCAGGCCAATCAACGGCCCTGCTACGTACCACGGCCACGGTTTTTTAATGAGCTCGATTAATTCCATAAGTCAGAGAATGAGTTAAATATGTAAATGAATGATGATTAATAGTGATAATTGAGAATGAAGTTACAGTGCGTCAGATTTACCTTGTTGAACACGTAGCGATCATTGTCGTAAGTAGTTCCGATGTTATCTTTCCGAACAATCAAAAGCTGGGCGTCTAACCCTTCCAAAAAACCTTTGAATTGATAGATTACTCCCATATTTAGCTGTGAATAAGAAGGCAATCCGTACTTGTTTAATAACACGTTTTTAACGTCTGAAAGTTTATAATAGCCCCAACTTACTTCCCATTTCAAATTTGGCTTTGGTTTATAAAATGCGTTCAAAGAAAACGCATTGACATCTCCCATCCCTTCGTTTCGTTCGCGTGGCATAAACGTATAAAACGGTTCTCGCCCCCATTCTCGGGGCATCAAATAGCGTCCTTCGGCTGTAATGCGCGTCGCGTTTATGTTGACATCGTATTTGGGCGAACGATACCCCACTCTTCCCGAAAAAACGGCCGAACGGCTATCTGGTGCCATATAGGCTTTGGTTACGTCATGATTTCCTCCGTCTCCGACCGACTGCTGACGAACGGCTTGAAAGCCTGCCACCCAGCCATGTTTATTTTTAAACTTCGACTTCCAATCAACTTGCAAGAAAGCGGTATTGAAGACATTTTCAACGTAAGTATCCCACGCCTGAACCGTCACAGAACCAATCGTTTGGGTGATGCCGCCTACCAATATGCCCTTTGATTCTACGTTGTTGGCATAGGTAGAAGGTTTTCCATCCACCCCCACTCCAACGGGATAAATTCCCATACTTTCTCCCACTCTAAACCACTCAACGGTCGAACGAGGCGAAATTCGGAAGACGTATTCTAGTTGAACTTTGGTATTTTTCCATTCATTAAACTCTACAACTGCGGCTTCCGTCAGTGTTGGGCGCATTCGGCCATCCTGCGGATTGATGAAAGGCGTGCGAGGTACTTGTCGGCCAACGGTTATTTTCGACTTTTTTCCAAAATGATAGCGAAGATATAATTCTTCCAAGCGGTCTAAATCCTCGTGGTCATTAGGCCGTCGAATGTCAAACAACCCCACTTCGTAGCGATTGGTTTGCCCAGTTTTAGCATCAGGTTTGGCTAAGTCAGAAGACATCAAGTTGAACATAAAAAAACCGCTTAGTCCTACTTGAAAACGGTTTAAAATCCGCGGAGTTTCGTACCCAATTCCAGCTCCTATTCCCCAGGCATAGAAATCGCTTAAACCACCTACATTGTTTGTTGCCATGAAGTACGAACGAGCATGTCCATGAAAATGGCCTTTGGCAAAAAAATGGTTTAGGTCTCTCGTTGAGTCTGCGGGAGTTGTCTTGTGCTTATATTGCTGGTCACTATGTACTTGAGCAATTGCTTCATGGAAGACACAAAAGACACTCAACAGCGGAAGTAAAAACGGTACTTTCATACAAATTGCGAGAATTTTATACAAAAGTACCGCCTCTTATTCCCCTATTCCGTGACAATTGTTACACTGTCACAAAAATTGATAATCAACCCCGTGAACCTGCGATAAGAGCGTCTGAGGGGCATCCAAGACCTTCGCTGCTTGTCTCATTTTTGGACTTACGGGCGAAAACTCTTTTAAATATTCTTTCATTACACTATGAAGCGTATAAGAGGTATTCGAGGCTGCTTTCACACCTTTCATGCGGCAAAGCATATCCGCAGGGTCGCCGTCACGCTCGCAGGCGGCAATCGTATAGTTTTTTTCTAATTCAAGTGGTTTGCCGCCAATCATGACTTTTTTTACCCGTTGCCCCACGCGTTCAAAGGCTTTAAACTCTACTTCCATGCCCTTGAAACGCACCACCCATCCGCCAAAACGCTTGGTAGCATCTTGGGCAAATACGTTTTGAAGTTCTTTTTCTAGCCAATCAACCAGCTGCTGACCCGTGGCTTTCCCCACGCGCACGGTCGCATCGACAGGCAACATATCAAAAAGATAGCCTTCCGTAATGGCCACTTTCCCCGAAGCATCAGGCACGCGCGGCGGACAGAACCGAAAGCCATTAGAAAGCACCACTTCGGTATTAACTTTCCATTTGAGGGCATCCACGATGAGTGTATCAATCGTATTTTCAACCACCATATTTCGGTACAAAGGCTCGGTGCTATAGCCAATCACTTGATTGATTTGGTCGTGGTAAGGTTTTTCAATTTCCTCCACCAACTTTTTAATTTCGGGTTTGGCGGGGTATTTTTTGGGATTGACTTCAATAAGTTCGTATTTCTCTCCCACAATTTTTCCGTCAGTTACTTGCAAATCAAGACGCCCAATAAATGACCCAAATGCCCCAGGTTCTACGACTTTGGCATACTCACACTGAATTGGTTTTCTAACCCGCTCGTGGGTATCGGCACCAAAAACATAATCCACTCCTTTGGCATCGGGGTGATTGGCTAAAGCGATTTGCTGCGACAACCCAATGTGCGCCAACACTATCACAAAATCGCACTGTTCTTGCTGCTTCAATACCTCTACCCAGTACTTGATGTTGTCTTCGGGTTTGGTATAAATAATACCTTTGCTATAATAGGGCGACTGTCGAATAGGTACGAGGTGGTCGGTGTAGCCTAAAAAGCCAATTTTAACGCCCAGTTTATGAATAATATGATACGGCTGAAAAACCAGTTCTCCCTTTTTTCCCTCGCCTACATCGTGGTACATGTTGGCGCAAACTTTGGGCGCCATCAAACCTCCCATCAGTTTTTGCATATTTTGTTTGTAGTACACCACTTCCCAGTTGCCAGGCAAATACAAATCATATCCAATGGCATTGAGTAAAGGTACAAATGCCTGTCCCGACGTTTTTACCGAAAGCATACTCCCCTGGAACATATCTCCAGTGTCCATCACAAACGTATTCTCAGGGTTTTGTTTTCGGAGTTGGTCGATGGCCGTCGCTAAATGGGCGTAGCCACCTGCTTTGCGAAAAGCGAGTTGATTATTTTCCCAAAAAAGCTCATCGTGTGCATGAAGTTGGCAATGCACATCGGTGGTTTGGAGCAACGTAATGGTTCCATTTTGGGTCAAAAATGGTTTCATTTCGCTCTTTTTCTCGGCCAATACCTCCGAGCTTTCCGTTACTAATCCAGCCAATAGGCTTGCTTGAATGAATTTTCTTCTTGAGTGCATAAGGTTAGGGTTTAGATTTCTCGTACCTCGAAATGACAAATTAACTCCCTAAAACCCCGCTTTGATATACGCCCAGCCTTCCTCTTGTTTTAGGACTAACTCAGCAATACCAACGGGTACAAAAACCGCACCTGGCAAAATCTCCGATTTGTCGATTTTACGTTGTTTCAAGGTATTTTCACAGACTGCGAACGTCACACCTCGGCCTTTCAATGCTTCAATTTCTTTAGCAGTTTTGGCCTCATTTTTTTTCATAAAACCAATTCCATTGTTATGAACGACCACTTCAATTTGGGCATTTTTCCAATAATCCAATACATTAGCCACTTGTTTGGCCAATGCTTTATGAGCTAACGTATCGCTGGTAGCTAGGTGAAATACTATTTTGTGAACTTTATCGGTTTGTTGGGCAAAACTTTGGTTAACAAAAGCCAAAACGACAACTAATAAGGCAATTAGGTTCTTTTTCATTGAGAACTATGTTAGAGGTTTACGATTTCTTCTTGTGTTTTTCTTTCCACTCTTTGATGGGCTTAAAAGGGCCGTATTTATGTTGCTGTTCCGAAAAAGGGTCGGCATACGGACCAAAAGGATGGTCGAAGGGCTTTCCTGCAATATTGGGCCAATCTTTACTCAAATCTTTGCTAGGACGCGGCATCGAATTGACAAAAGCCGCCACGTCCCACGCTTCTTCGTCCGATAATTGAGGGCGTTCGTAGGTTGCGCCAAAAGGCATGTTGTATTTTACATAGCCCGCCAAATTGGAAAGGCGAAACAAACCTGCACCGTTGTTGTAGCTATGCTCACCCCATAGCGGCGGATAGGTATATGCTCGTCCATCTTGCACCATCACTCCCTCGCCGTTGGCTTGGTGACAGCTTTCGCACTTTTGTTCATACACTACTTTCCCTTTATCTGGGTCGGCGGCGCGCTTCATTAGTTTGAGTTTGTAAATTCCCGAGCCGCGTGGGGTATATTTTTTAGGAACATCACCTCCAATCCATTTGATATAGGCCAAAATTGCTTGCATTTCGCGGCTGGTAGAATCGAGGGCTTTCCCATTAAGGCTACGTTCAAAGCAATCATTTACTCGTTTTATTTGGTTTTCAACCGTTCCTGAGCGTTCACGAAATTTGGGGTAATTGGCTTGTACCGCAAAGTAATTATTGCCCCACGGTTGCGTGCCCGCATTGAGATGGCAGTTTTGACAATTCATCCCGTTGGAGCTTGCTCTTACTTTTCCTTTAGGCCCAAGGTATTCGGCGGTGTGCGCAATTAGCTCTCGGCCATATTCGATTTTTTGTCGCTGCTCGGGTGCGAGTTTTTCCAAACGCCAATCGGCAGGCTGCGTCCAAAGCGCGTGGAAGTTGGTATCATAAGGAGCAACGGCGGTGGTATCTGCCGTTGCGGAGGAGGCAGTATAATTTTTTAGCCAATCTGACGTGCCCAAAATATACGAGCCAATAAGACCTACCGCATACAAAGCGACAGCGATAATTAGCACGGTAAGTACGCGCACAACGTTAAGCAATTTCATACGAACGAATGAGGTTGTAATCGAGGTTGCTAAATTCTATATAATTTTATCCTTGAAATGTGACATTTGTTACAATCAACAAAAAAAGGTGGCCTCTACTAGAGAGACCACCTTCTAAAATAGTGATTTACTTGCTATTTATTAGTAGCTATCGTTTTGTTTAAGATACCCTACTAGGTTCGACGCTCCGTCGATGGCCGTTTGAGGAATCGGGAAAATACGTTTTTTCGGGTCATTGTTGGTCTTTTCAGTCCAAGTTCCTTCATATTTACCGAAACGAATCATGTCCGTACGGCGTTGAGCTTCCCAGTAAAACTCAAATCCACGTTCACGGAAAAGTAAATCGAGGGTCATGCTGGTCAAAGCTGGTGCAGGCGTACCTACTGCCGTGCGAGAAGCCCGTACGGTATTTACATCTGCCAAAGCTCCAGCGGCATCGTTGCTCTTGCGAAGTTTGGCTTCAGCACGCATCAAATACGCATCTGCCAAACGGAAAATCACGAGGTCAGCATCACCAAGGTTACGACCAGACGATGATTTTTTGCTAAACTCATACTTTAATACACGATAGCCAGTGTTGTAATCGCTACCTGCCACGGTAAAGTTTACTTGTTCTGTAAAGTTCACGGCCAAAGTTGGGCGATTACGCGTTACGTTGAAAAGTTTGCCTACTCGGTAGTTGTTTCCACAACGAACAAAAGCACCATTCACGCGAATCAATCCGTACTGCGTTCCGCGCAAAATTCCACGGTTCATTTCAAACTTATCCGCTGCAATACACGAGTCAGCTGGCATTGTCCAGTTTTGCTTAAAAAAGCGAGGATCAATGCCCGCAGGATCCTTTCCTCCGTTTGCCTGAACCCAAGTTTGGTAAAAATCAGAGGTAATGGCAGGGCCGTCGGTTCCGTTTGCAGCAGGGAAAGCAGGCAACGGGAACTGGTCACCCGACAACGAGAAATACGCCATACGGTTGTGTCCGTTGAGTTCGGCGCGTTGTTCTCCTACAAAAATCAACTCTTTGTTCGTATTATTATTTGAGTTAAACATCGAGAAATAATCAGCCGACAAACTATACTGACCTGAGCTGATGATTTTGTCGGTATATTCTATTACTTTATCCATGTCCTCAGATTTGAACTGGAAGCTGGTAGCGTAGCGATCACGATATACAGCGGCGTTGAGGTGCAAACGTGCCAACAAACCCCAAACCGCGCCTTTGGTAAGACGACCTGGGCCGACAGTTGTCAACAAACTCGGTTCAACAGCCAGAAACTCCGCTTTCAAGTACTCAACCGCTTGCTCTCCACGCAAAATCACCGAAAGGCCATTAGGGTCTTCTTTTGAGAAAACCAAGCCAAACAAATCCAACAACAACAAATTATAGTAGGCACGCATCCCACGGGCTTCGGCGATGTAGGTCTTGGCGTTGGTGTCGTTGATATTTGGCAACGCACTCATGGCCGTTACTGCACGTGAAATCCCTTGCGTAAGTAGCAACCAAGTATTTCTTAGGTTAGGATCTGTGCTGGTGTGCGTGTGCTGGTGCATATTCACATAAATTCCATTGTCACCCCAGTCGGTACCTCCCCGATAAGGCAAGATGGCTTCGTCGGTCGAAATTTCTTGGATGGCAAAGTAGTTGGTATGCAAGAAAATGTTAGGCAACTGTGCGTACACAGGGGCAAGGCTACCGTCGGCCGCTTGCTTGTCGGTCAAGCCCGATGCCGATGATTCATCCAGTACTTTTTCAACCAAATCAGTACAACTGTTGAGGGTTAAAAGCGCACAAGAAATGAAGGATATGATGAGTATTTTTTTCATGTTCTTAGAAAGTTAAATTCAGGCTAAAAATAAACGAACGGGCTTTTGGATAGCTCAAATAGTCAATACCAAACGACGAAATACCATTTACCGTACGATCGGTATTTACTTCTGGATCGTAGCCATTGTATTTCGTAATGAGCCACAAGTTCTGACCAGTAATTGAGAATCTCGCCGCCGAAATCCAGTTGTTGATTCCGATTTTCTTGGTGTCGAGGTTATAGCCCAATGTAAGGTTATTAAGGCGGAAGAATGCCCCATCTTTCAAGAAGCGCGTCGAAACTGGCGCGGCGTTGTTGATAGATTCGTTAGGCTCACCTGCCGATTCTGCAATCCCGTTCAAGTTTTTCACCAAACGAGCTTTGTAGAAATACGCGTTTGCGGTGTTGTCATAGATTTTATTCCCTGACACCCCGTTAAAGTTCGCGCCTAAATCAAAACCTTTGTACGCAATACTGGCGTTTAAATTAAACTGACGCGTCGGCAATGCGCTACCCGCTGCGATACGGTCTTTGTCAGTACCACCTGTACCGTCACCGTCGATATCTGCGTATTTGCTCACGCCTTTATCATCAATTCCGATGTACTGACGCAAGTAGAACGTACCAATAGGCTGTCCATTTACATAACCGTTCACGGTAGCAGATGTCAAACCTGGCCCAGTTGCCGAGCCTGAAGTAATCACGGTGTAAGGCGAGTTGTTTACTACGTTTTTGATAAAGGTGATGTTACCACCAATGTCGAAACGAAGGCCACTTTGGGCAATGTGGCGATAGTTCACATCCAACTCCACCCCTTGGTTGGTGATGGTCATGTCAGGAACGTTTGTCCAGTAAGTTGAAGCAGGCTGAATAGGGTCAGCAGGGATAACTTCCAACAAAATTTTGCTCGATACTTTACGGAAATAGTCAACAGACCCCGTCAATGCACCTTTGAACAAACCAAAATCAAGTCCTAAATCCATTTGAGAAGACACTTCCCATTGAATGTCTGGATTGGCTAGGCGAACGAAAGTTGTTCCTGCTGGATAACTCGTTGAAGCATCCAAAGGATAACTTGTGTTTGCCGCTGTACTTGAAGTAAATAGCGCTTGCGTAATTTTTGAGGGAATCTCTTGGTTACCCGTTTGTCCCCAACCTGCGCGAAGTTTCAAATCAGTAAAAGGGCCTGACTGCATGAACGACTCTTCTGACAAGCGCCATCCTGCTGAGAACGACGGAAATACACCGTATTTGTTATTGGCTCCAAATTTACTTGAACCATCAGCACGCACGGTCGCAGTAAATAAGTAGCGGTCTTTGAAGGTATAATTCAAACGAGAGAAAAACGACTGTAATTCGTTGATAACCGCAAAGCCTCCTGGGCGGTTGGTTGCCAGCGTCAGTTCTTGTCCTAAACCTGGGTTATTGGCAGGCTCGATGGGCGAAACTGCAAATTTATTGATACTCCAGTTGCGTCCTGCCAATGTAAACTTCTGGTACGAGTGACCCGCTAAAGCATTGATGCTGTGGTCTCCGAAAGTTTCATTGAACGTAAAATAGTTCTCTACCAACACGTTGCGGTTGTCCAAATAAGTAGCATCCAAACGACCATCTTGCTGCGGCACTGTGCTTGGGAACACCTGTACGTCACGCGTAGAGCTTGAGTTGTCCACCCCAAGGTTCAGTTTATACGTCAAATTTTTCAAGATTTTGAACGAAGGCGAGACACTTCCTACGATACGATTAATCGTAGTAAGGTCTTTGTTCAAATCTAAGGCCAACAACGGATTTGTAAATGCCTGATACCTAGCTGGCAGACCATTTGCATCGCGTGCAGGAAAAGTAGGATTGGCAGAAAGTGCCGAACCTAAAATACTCTCTACTGGAGGCCGATTTGTAATGGTTTGTGTTGCTGTCAGGTTCATATCCACCACTAAGCGCCCATCCATCATTTTCTGCGAAGCATTAAAACGACCAGTATAACGCTTGAGCGAGCTATTTTTAATAATACCTTCTTGGTTTTGAGCCCCCACAGAACCATAATAAGTGAGTTTGTCCGTACCTCCACCAAACGACAAGTTATGGTCTTGGGTAATGGCCTGGCGTGTAATTTCTTTCTGCCAATCGGTATCTGCTTTGAGGTCCTCAAGCGCCCCACCCACAGCCACTACTTGCTTGCGGAATTCATCGGCAGTAAACAAAGGCAAAGCCCTTGCGACGTTAGAAACACCGATGTTTGACGAAACCGAAATGTTAGCCGTTCCTGCTTTTCCTTTTTTGGTAGTAATCAACACCACTCCGTTGGCACCACGTGCACCGTAAATGGCCGTTGCCGACGCATCTTTCAATACGTCAATGGCTTCGATGTCTTGCGGGTTAAGGAAGTTCATTGGGTTGGTCGAGCCACCCGTGCTTGAGTTATCGAGAGGGATTCCGTCAAGTACAAACAACGGCGTACTTCCCGTACGAACCCCACCAGGCCCACGAATGGTAATTGACTGACGACCACCTGGTTCACCACTTGCCGAAGTAACGTTTACCCCTGCCACACGACCTTGAAGAAGTTGCTCAGGAGAGTTGACAATACCACGGTTGAAGTCAGTGCTTTTGAGGGTTTTAAGCGCCCCCGTTGCGTCTTTTTTAGTGGTAGTTCCGTACCCAATTACCACCACTTGCGAAAGCTCCGACGCCGACGATTTGAGAGCTACCTCTACATTGGTGCGGCTTCCTACGGCAATTTCTTGTTTTTCATAGCCAATAAATCCAATCACGAGCACTGCTTTCTCGTCCGAGACCACAATGCTAAAATTTCCGTTTGCGTCGGTATTGGTTCCTTTTTGAGTACCTTTTACCACCACGCTACATCCCACAAGCGGTTCTTTGGTGTCCGCATCCGTCACACGGCCTTTGACAGTGATGTCAGCCACGGAGCGCGGTGCTGCTACGGGCATGTTGGCCTGCACATTGGTAGAAAAAAGCCCCATACATCCTAGCATCAGAATGCTCAATAGAAGCTTTAAAGGAGGAGAATCGAAAAAGTGTTGCATAAAAAAAGGGTTGTTTGAAGTGTTGAATAAGATAATAATAAAAACTTCGCCCATTTGAGGCCGCAAAAGTGGGCAATATTACCCACTGAGACTATCCCTGAGATGTTATGAAATCTTTAAATTATGATTTGTGTATGACAACTGGCTCAATGTCAAGCCATGCCAGTACGGGCATAGCGAAGTACGTTCAAAGTAGGTAATCACAGGGTCGTTTTTGGTTAAATCAGGCACAATGATATAATAATATTTTTTATACGAAAAGCAACATCGTCCTATCTCAAGATGCAAACGTTTGCAATTTTTATTCTTTGGCAAATTGGCATATTCCTCAAAACACAAAACCCCAGTACTACTGCCTAGGCGGCTAGTAATACTGGGGAAAAACTAATTGTTCCCTAAAACCTTACTTTCTAGCTATTTTTTTATCCCTTTATATTTCTACAACTTCTTCAAAGTACTTGGGCACACGTAGTCGGTCAACGTAAAGCGACCCGATTTTGAAATCGCTGCGAAACCGCCAGCAATGTCAATAAGATTGTCGTACCCACGTGACTTGAGAATCGACGAGGCAATCATCGAACGATACCCACCCGCACAGTGAATGTACATGGTTTGGTCTTTTGGAAATTCTGCCATTAACTCACTGATGTAGTCCAACGGTAAGCTTTTAGCGCCGTCAATGTGCTCGGCTGAAAACTCGCCTGGGCGACGAACGTCAATGACCATCACTTTTTCCTCCGCGATTTTATCCGCAAGCTCATCGGGCGTAATCGACGTTATCGTGTCCACTTCTTGTCCTGAGGCCACCCAAGTTTCGATGCCTCCTTCAAGGTAGCCAATCACGTTATCGTAGCCAACGCGCGCCAAACGCAAAATGGCTTCTTCTTCTTGACCTACTTCCGTCACCAGCAAAATTTCTTGCTTCACATCGGGTACCAATGCACCTACCCACGGAGCAAAATCGCCTTTAAGACCAATATTAATAGAATTTGGAATAAACCCTTTGTTGAACACTTGGGCACCGCGCGTATCGAGAATCACCGCACCCGTTTCATTGGCAGCAGCTTCAAAAGCTGCGGCACTCAATGCTTGGGCACCACGCTCCATCACGACGTCAATGCTTTCGTAGCCTTCTTTGTTCATCTTCACGTTTTGCGGAAAATATTGAGGTGGTTTTGCCAAACCGTTGGTTACTTCTTCAATAAACTCCTCTTTGGTCATATTTGCCCGAAGTGCGTAATTAAACTTCTTCTGGTTTCCTAGCAAGTCGGTTGTTTCCTTGCTCATGTTTTTACCACAAGCTGAGCCTGCACCGTGCGCGGGGTAAACCACCACGTCATCGGGTAATGTCATTACTTTGTTCCGAAGTGAATCGTACAGATGACCAGCTAAGTCATTAATGGTCAAATCTGATTTTTGTGCCAAGTCAGGACGACCCACATCCCCAATGAAAAGGGTATCTCCGCTGAACAACGCTTTTTCTTGGCCGTTTTCGTCAATCAACAAATAACAAGTTGACTCCATGGTGTGGCCTGGGGTATGTAACACTTTAAACTTCACTTTTCCCAGTGGAAACTCTTCGCCATCGGTAGCAATGTGTGCCTCAAAACCTGTTTTGGCATTGGGACCATAGACGATTGGCGCTCCCGTTTTTTGAGACAAGTCCAAGTGCCCCGAAACAAAATCGGCGTGAAAGTGTGTTTCAAAAACGTATTTAATTGTTGCGCCGTCTTTGGCTGCACGCTCGATGTACGGTGTCACTTCACGAAGTGGGTCAATCACGGCTACTTCGCCTTCACTTTCAATGTAATAAGCTCCTTGGGCTAAACAACCCGTATAAATTTGTTCGATTTTCATGCGCTTTTGAGAATGTTATTGTTTGTGATGTAAAATTCCAACTTTTATTCGTCTTGTACCGTGACATTGGTCACACAAGTATTTTTTTTA
Organism: Runella sp. SP2; assembly: GCF_003711225.1. Lineage (NCBI taxonomy): Bacteria > Pseudomonadati > Bacteroidota > Cytophagia > Cytophagales > Spirosomataceae > Runella > Runella sp. SP2. The sequence goes on from NZ_CP031030.1 coordinate 3,918,652, forward strand.
ACTGAACATGAGTTCTTTAGCAATGATATATACCCCCATTACCAATACAAACCATCCAAAGGACTTTTTAAGTTTCTCCCCAGGAATGTATTTTGACATGTAAGTCCCGACAAAGATACCCACCACTGACAATGCCGTAAATTCGAGCAAAAAGGGCCAATCGACTTGCATGTTAGACATGTCACCTACGAAACCTATGAGTGATTTGGCTGCAATAATGAGCAACGACGTCCCCACGGCCATTTTCATGGGTAAACGTGCCAATAACACCAAAGCAGGGATAATTAAGAAGCCACCACCCGCTCCAACAATTCCCGTCAAAATTCCTACCACACCGCCTTCAAGGGCAATCAAGGGGTAATTAAATTTCAGTTCTTCAGAATCATTTCCTTTGGCTTCTTTTTTATCTTTAATCATAGAATAAGAAGCAGCCAACATCACAAGGGCAAAAAAGACCATGATGGCAATATTTTTGGTCACTTCAAAGCCGCCTACTGTAAACAATGAACTCGGAATCGAAGGCACCAAATACTTACGTGTAAGATAGACTGCAATGAACGACGGAATCGCGAAAACAATCGCCGCACGGTAATTGACCAACTCCTTACGCATGTAAGAAAACGAACCGACCAACGACGTTGACCCTACGATAAACAGCGAATAAGCCGTTGATGTAACTGGGTTAAGATGAAGAAGATACACTAAAACGGGAAGGGTAAGAATACTACCTCCTCCTCCGATAAGACCAAGGCTAACCCCAATCAAAATAGAGGCTCCAAAACCGAAAATTTCTAACGTGCTCATACGCTTGCAGAAGGATTGAATGATGCTGCAAAAGTAGAGCGACGCTTACGGGCAGTAAGTGATAATTATCACAAAGGCTCTTTTTTTTACAATAATTCAATTTTATTGCGTGAAAGCTTTACACGACCGAGTTTTTCGAGTTGTTTGAGCAAACGTGAAATTACTTCGCGCGACGTAGCCAATTCGCCCGCAATTTCTTCGTGCGTTACCGTAAACACGCTGCATCCGCATTGTTTTGATTTGCGTTGCAATAAGCTCAAAAGACGTTCATCGAGCTTTCGGAAGGCAATTTGGTCGATGGCTCCCAACAAATCGTCGAATCGTTTTTGGTAAGTAGAAAACACAAATTGTTTCCACGAGGAGTATTTCGACACCCATTCTTCAACTTTCTCGACGGGAACAGAAATTAGTTTTGTTTTTTCTTCCGCTACGGCGGTGATTTCACTTTTACGACGGTTCAAACAACAAGTTAATGACATCGCGCACGAATCCATTCCTCCTAAATAATATAGCAATGCCTCTCGACCGTCGGTATCCGAACGCAAAATTTTGATAGAACCACTCAAAATAATGGGTACACTACGAATATAAGCACCTGGGCGCATCAGTACGTGCCCTTCTTCGATTTCCATGTAGGTGCCTACTTGGGCTAATTCTTTGAGCATATTTAGCTCAAACAAACCGTTAAAACGCGAGTGAAGAAATTCTATGTCTATTTGCATGAAATTTGCGATTGGGGTGTTTTTTATCAATAACGCCGTTCGCAAAATAATTAACTTTTTTTGATTTGAGTTCCAAAAACAGCCTTGTAGAGTCTGATTTCCTTTCCCAACTACTCATGCGGTCTGACCGAGACGGTGGTCAGATGACAGTCAGACCACCCCAATTTGCAAGAAACACTCATGCGGTCTGACTATCGTCTGACCACCCCGATTTGCAAGAAACTACTTATGCGGTCTGACTGTCGTCTGACCGAGACGGTGGTCAGATGACAGTCAGACCACCCCACGCACTACATCGCAGGAGCTTTCACAATGGCATCAAAAATCCCCGTCAAAACCTGCCCGTTTCGCTTGATTTGCAAGAAAATACGGTATTGTCCTTCCTTGGGAAAAGCGTACGGGAACACAATTCGGTTTTCGTGTTTCATGCTGCCCATTTCGTGCGCGTTCATGCCCGTCATGGTTTGCATCAACAATTGGTCACGCTCCGAAGGTGTCATTGCCTTGAGGCTTGCCACGTAGCGGTCGATGCTATCTCGGAAAATCTTAGGAGAAGTTGTAACGCGATAAATTTTGGTTGTATCAGCAATTCGACTCTGCATACTTTGTTGGGCGGCCATTGAGTACGTTCCTACAGGATGCAAATGAATATACACTTTCCCGTCCGACTTCACAATAGCCGCGTGGCCGTTCATACCCAAATACGGCTCCAAAACCGCAGCTTTTCCACTAGGGTCAAACACTTCAAATGCCAATTGGTAGGGTTTTCCTGCTTCAAAAGCGACGTTCGATTTTCCCTCCCACACGACCGTAGAGCCATCTTTTAGCTTGGTGCTTGTTCCAGGTTTTCCGCATATTACCACGTTTTCATCCACAGGAATCCGCTTGGGGTTGTTCAGCGGATCCGATACTACGTATGTATCTTCAGGGTCTGTTTTGGGAAAAATGTTTCCTTGAATGGCAGGAATTTCGACTGTATCGGTGATGGTTTCCGTAAATCCCGAGCGTTGCACAATATCGGCATAGACGAGGTACTTACCTCCGGGAAGTTTTGGCAAATACGCCTCAAACGTAGCAGTATCTCGTCGCTCGGGATGAAGATGGGCAAAGGCGTCTAAGGTGTGTTGACGTACCAAAAATAAGTGCATCAATTTCCCGTGATCGGGTATCAAAAAACTCAGGGTGGTTCGTTGCCGCGTTTTGAGTAAATGCGTCGTATCAATTTTGAGCTGGAAAAGTCGCTCACCGCTTTGGTTCACCACCACAGCTTTCCCTTCTAAAGGTTTGTACAAATGTTGTTTATAGTCATCAGCCCAGCTACTCCACCAGCTACTTCCGCCGTACAAAATGAGCGTACAGGCCACCACAGCAACGCCCATATTGATTAATCGAGCGCGTTTTTGCTTGGTCGTCAACGATTCTCCTGCTTTCAATAACCCATCGCTGGCACTGGCGCCGATTGTAGTTACTAGCAGCACCACCAACAACAATCCCAGCACGCTCAACAACACCCCCAAACCCGCAGGCATCTCGCGTTGAGCCGTTGAAATAGCCGCAATGGGCACCACCAATTCACTTTTCCCTTTATCTCCTTCGATGGTGATTTGGACACTTGACGCCCCTCCCGCCATCAACCACACAACACCCTGAAATTGACCAACTTGACCAGCAACAGCCGAAAGTTCATCGGCCGAAGGAGCGCCTTCATCTCCCGTTCGGAAATAAATCGGGCGCGCCATTACTTTTTTGGCATTTCCTTCTTCCACGTACACCGTCACATTCGCCGTTCCTGGAATCACATCGGGTGGCATCAAACTCACCAACACCCGATACCCACCTGCTTGTCCTTGGTACAACACACCCGAACTTCCAACGTGCGCCTGCACTTGCATGGCTAAAAACAGGGCAATAATGCCGAAAAAAGCAGCAACTTTTCTAATTTCTATCCTTTTCATACGTATCTTCTCCCCTCTTTTATCGTTGAATAGTTCGCATCCATTTTCCCCACGCCAAGCCAATCCGAGACGACACGTAGCCGAAGCCCAACGCATATACCATTCCCAGCGCAAACTGTGAAGTGGTTTGTAATGTCCAAGGGGCAAATTTGTAGCGGTATTCCCAGTTGGGGTCGTTCCCAAAATAATAATAGTGTGTTCCAAAAATCCAGTTACGAGAATAGGGAGATTCGCGTAAAAAGCTCCCAAAAGGCCATTGTACCAACAACAAAACAAGTACAAAGGCCAGGCTCATAAGGGCGGCCAACTTCCAATCGTTTAGGTATGCAAAGCGGTGCATGAGCCAGTCCATCGCTAATGCAGGCAGTAACAACAAAATTGGGAAAGCGAATCCTTGGTAATGGTCAAAGTGATTCCAAATGGGACCTAATTTAGGTTCAGCAGGAAACAACGGAATAATCCAGAGCGTCAAGCACATCAAAGCAGTGTAAACGGCCGTCACGGAAGTCATCGCCCAACGTCCACCATTGCCCCGCCCTAGTGCCAGCAAAAAGATAGGAAACGCCATGGCCGACAATTTATAAAAACTCGCGTTGTGCATTTCCCAGCTCCCAAGTTCTTCCGACAACAAAGTGTACCACATCGTCATCAAAAAACCGCCCGAAAGCGCAAACATCAGGTTGAGGCGTTTAAGCCGACGTTGTGAAAAATCTGTGTCTATTTGCCCAGTTTTCATCTGGTTTTTAACCGACATCACGCTCACAATTGCTCCAAATTGCACCCCAATGATTCCCAAAGCCAATACCGTATGTGGCGGGGAGAGAATCTGAACATCTAGGCCGTAAGTATCGTGCCACCAATCATCGAAAGGAGCCGATGTAAGCATCATCATCGCCCCCCAAATACAAAACAACGCCCCCAATGAGCTGTAGAAAAAGCCCCAAATCTTAACGCTTTTGGCTTTTTCGCCTGTACTGCCCTTGAAAGTAGTATATAACACTTGGTAGCCCGAAAAAAGCCCAGACACAACCGCTCCCACGTAAATCACCACGTGCGGAGGCGACAGCAGCCCATCGCGGCCAATGCTCATGTGCCAACAAATGTCCCAAATCAAGCCCGTAATCACACAGAGCGACGAAAACACAACGGCGTATAAATAAGGGGGAATGTTAAGAAAAAAATCTCGGCTCGAAACAGCGGATTCATAACGAGAAGATTCGCCTGCGGCAGGCGACAAAGAACTGTCCATAACTGCAAGGGTTGTTGTTAGGTGTTATTGATGAATACTGGCTCTAAACAGAATTAGGCCATGAAACTACGAAAAACCTACGACAACTCTGTACGGTTATTCCCCCATCCAAAGCCGAAATTCTCCCGATTTATCTCGGCTGATAAACACTTCTTCGACAGTAGCGGGTTTTAAGTCGAGTTTTAGGCGGCTATTAAAATGTAGGTGGACCTTATCCACGGCTTTGGCACAAAGAATAATCTGGCGGTTGGCCCGAAAAAAACAACTAGGATTGAGGATACACTCTAATTCATCCAAAGTATAATCAATCACGTACGAACGTTCGTCCCAAGTTTTAACAAATGTCAGACGTTCTTGGCTGTAAAAATAGGCAATATCTTCAACCGCAATAGGAACCAAGCGAGAGCCTTGTTTCAACAAAAAACGTTCGCGATAGTCGGTTTGCGGCAGCTTCGTTTGTTTAATTGCATTCACCAGCTCATTGATGCTCAACGAATTATCCGACGTATTTCCGTAGAGTTTTTTTAGTTCCTTAAATTTTTGCAAACTGCGTTGAAGGGCTTTTTCATCAATGGGTTTAAGCAGATAATCAATGCTATTGACCCGAAATGCCTGAATCGCGTATTCGTTGTAGGCTGTCGTAAAAATGACGGGGCTTTTTACTTCTACTTGATTGAAAATCTCAAAACTTTGCCCGTCCACCAGCTCAATGTCCATCAGCAACAAGTCAGGGCTTTCATTGGCCTGCAACCACGCCACCGACGCCTCCACGCTGTCGAGCATGGTCAAAACCTCGATGCTTTCGTCGCATTCTTGTACCATGGCCTTTAGTTGTCGAGCCGCCAAGGCTTCGTCTTCAATAATGATTACTTTCATAGTCGGTTACACTCAATACATTGCCCCCGCTGTCACAGCTACGTCGATGAGGGGGAGTTTCACTTCAAACACATCTTCTTTCTTGTATATTTGAACCTGTGGTTGGCGCAGGAGGCTGTATTTAGAAGTAATATTTACCAACCCTTTTTGGCTCGATGGCATAGCATTATTGGGTTTACACTGCAAGTTATTTTGCACCACCAACTCCCCCATCTTATTCGTAAATATTTTGATATGCAGAGGTTTAGAAACCGAAACGATGTTATGTTTTACGGCATTTTCAACCAAAAGTTGCAGCGTCAAAGGTGGAATGTGCGCGTACCGAAAAGCGGGGTCAATATTAACCTCAAGCGAAATACCATCTTCAAAACGGGTTTTTAACAGCCCAAAATAGGCGTGAGTAAATTCCAGCTCTTTTTCGAGCGAAATCAGCTGTTGTTCATTGCTTTGTAACAAATACCGATACACCTGCGACAAGTCTCCGATAAACTTCACCGCCGTTTTGTTTTCGTTGGACTTCACCAACGCTTGAAGCGTATTGAGGCTATTGAATAAAAAGTGTGGTTGCACTTGGTTTTTAAGCGAATCGAGTTGCATTTCTAAGTTGGCGCGGCTCAATTCTTCCGTTTCTCGCTTGCTAATCAACCATTCACGAAAGAAATAACGGCTTTCATACACCGCAAAAATGATGGCCAAATAAAACAAATTGAGCCCAACCATGAATAAGGTTTCGGGGTGAAGCCAATCAAATTTAGGATAATTGCTATAGACAAAATAATCGAAGAAAAGTAAACGCTGAATCACCAAAACAACCACCGCAGGGATACTCAATAACCCCAAAGCGATAAGTCGTTGTCGTACTTTTTCTAGCCCTGGATTTCGGTGCCGCACCGCTACAATGAGCCAACGACCCATAAACCACGAAAAATAAACCGAAGCAAGGCTTGCCATCAAAAACTTCGCGGCCGTCCAGTTGTCTTTGCAAAGGGTAGGTAAATTAAAAAAAACCGTCGCCACCGCCCATAGTACCAAGGGGCCGAGAAATAGGAGTTTTCTATCGTTTAAGCGGGTTCTCATACGGGTGAATCAACGGTCATTAACAAAAATAAACACTTGCGCGCGCAAGTCTCGTTGTTTGCGTACGAAAGTGCTAATTTAGAAACTGAACCGTCGTAAATACTAAATCAACGGTTAGATGATGGGTCGAGTACGGGGACAACGTTCGGGTGTCTTTTTACAACAAACCAAGTCCCCCTCTTTGCATTTAGGCGTTGACGATTTGATGGCCGACTGATGCAGGATTTCTTTGAGCGAAACCGATTCGGAACTAATACTACAGCTACTAATGAAAAGTACGCCGATGAATAGCCAACTTTTTTTCCAAGGTAGTTTTTGAGCCATGGACGTATCGTTTTGGGTTGTAAGAATCTTATATATGAACGTACGCTTTACGCACAAAAGTACGCGATTGTCGCAATTATTTCACCATAATTTGGTGGAATGAGCTAATTGGTTAAGTCCACCATTTTTAAAAAATCAAACGAAGTATCATAGACGTTGTGTTTTTTGACAAGCGAAATCAACTCTTTCTCAATACCATGATTATCAGCAATATTAGAAAAATATAAAAACAAATACTTCCGACTAGGAACGATTAACACGCCATTGCTAAAACCACACGTACTTCCTGTATGGTACAAAGCCAGTGGTTCGGTTTCATTTTTCTGGAAAAACCAGCCCAAGCCATATTGCCCTTTCGAGGTACTTGGGAGGGAAATAGCCACTTTTTCAAGCTCTGAATCCAAAGGAATCAACTTATTATTTATCAATCCATTATACCATTTATAATAATCTTCGAGCGAGGTATAAACACAGCCATCACCTTTGGTCGCGCTGGTAATACTTTGGTCAGACGCGATGGGTTTTCCTTGTTTATTTTTGGCATACCCCATGGCTCGGTGCGGAATACTCTTCCCTGCTTCGTAGATTCGGGTGGAAGACATACCAAGCGGTTTAAAAATGTGTTTTGTTATAAATTCCACGTACGATATCCCTGACGCTTTTTCGACAATTTGTTCCAACACGCAAAAACCCGAATTGCTGTAACGAAAGGTTGTCCCAGGCTCAAAATACGTTCGGGTTTCTTTGCTCAACATTGCCACTACCTCGGCATCCAAAATTTGGGCAGTACGCTCCTGGGGCAGGCTAGTTTCATAGTCCCATATCCCCGACGAATGTGTCAGCAAATGCCGCACTTTGATTTTTTTTCCTACAGTTGGCTCAAAATCAGGAAAAAATCGAAGCAAATTATCTTCATAAGAAAGACGTCCTTGCTTGGCCAACAACATGATACACATGGCCGTAAACTGCTTAGACACCGACGCCATCCGAAAGTTAGACTGTGAACTGAGCGGTTCTTTGGTATCCACATTGGCCATTCCTACTCCTTTTTTGTAAAGCACTTTTCCCTCCTTAACCACCATTACGGCGATACCCGCTTGGTTCTTGTCAAACCGCTGGTGTAGGAGTTGGTCAAGGTCTTTTTTGAGGCTCATTTGGGCAAAAAGCATATTATCTATGAATAACAATAAAAAAAAGAGGATTTTTCGCATTTCTGTGGCCTTTAATAGCTTCCTATTAGTATATTGTGAAAGTACAAAAGTAAGCCGACGCATACTCATCTCCTAAACCTTTCCGTCTTCATGAATTCAACTCCCAACCTCCGCTACGCGTGGTACGTAGTAGCGGTGCTCATGCTTGCCTACATCTCGTCGTTTATCGACCGCCAAGTACTTACCTTGCTTGTCAAACCCCTCAAACGCGATTTTAACGTCACCGATACCCAAGTAGGACTGCTCATTGGTTTCAGCTTTGCCATTTTTTACACCTTTCTCGGCATTCCCATTGGCCGCATGGCCGACCGAAAAAACCGCAAACGCATTATCGTTTGGGGAATTACTATCTGGAGCATCATGACTGCCCTTTGCGGAGTCACGGGTAGTTACAATCAGCTTTTCATTGCACGGGTGGGCGTAGGCATCGGCGAAGCTGCCCTGTCTCCCGCCGCTTATTCACTCATTACCGACCTTTTTCCACGGCAAAAGCTGGGTACAGCCCTCGGTATCTATAACATTGGTGTTTACTTAGGCTCAGGTTTATCAATTTTATTGGTCGCCCTCATCCTAAAACTCGTAAGCGTCGAAGGGACTTGGAGCATCCCTTTCTTTGGGGATATTTATCCGTGGCAAAGTGTGTTTTTCATTGTAGGTCTCCCTGGGTTACTGATTGTTGCCCTCATTGCCTTCACTATCAAAGAACCCGAGCGCCAAAACGCTTCCAAAGCAGCCGTATCGGCTAAAGAAGTTAAACGGTATTTTGCCGCCAATCGCCAAGCGATTTTATGTTTGTTTTTCGGTATTGCCTTCATGGCTTTTGGCTCGTACGCTACTACCTCTTGGACACCGACTTTGCTCGTTCGCCACTACGGCCTCACCGAAGCCCAAGCGGGGTTGTTACTTGGTAGTATCGTTACTGTTTTTTCCACGGGAGGCGTTATTGTAGGCGGCCGTTACAGCGATCGACTTACCCAACAAGGCAAAGCCGACGCCAAAATGCGAGTAGGCTTCATCGGAATGTCTATTGGGCTATTTTTAGCCTTGATTGTCCTTGTTTTTTTCACCCTTACACCTGCTCCCATCCAAGGGTTTGTGGTGTTATTGGCGCTATGTTGTTTTGCTACCTCCATGCCCTACGGCGCAGCTACAGCGGCGGTTCAGGAAATGATACCTGCGCCCATGCGGGCTACTTTCTCCGCTTTGTTTCTGTTTGTGGTCAATTTACTTGGCTTGGGCGGTGGTCCACTCATGGTCGGGCTTCTCAACGATAAGCTCTTTCACGACCCCAATCAAGTGCATTTGTCTTTCGCCATCACGTTGGTCATGGCTACTGGACTTTCGTGTTTCCTTTTATATACAGGGCTAAAACCTTTTGTTCAAAGTATCGAAAATGCCAAAGCCGAAAGCTAAACAGCTTTGCCAAAACAAACAACCATGGCCGCCAACGCATAGTGATAGACATCCGTAGGATTGAAGGGGAGGTGGTTATTGGCTACTTTGGTCGCCAATCCAATAATCATCACCCCTACCACAATCCAAACTGCTTTTTGGTATTTTTTCATTAGCCCAAAAACCGCGATAAGCATGACCAAAAGCATAGAAAACGCTTGTATCACCGACCCAAACACTTCGTAAGCGGGATCGAGCAACGTCACAAAAATCAACAACCCTACTCCTACCGAGCTTACCACCACCCACTTCGACATGCTTTGACGCATCACCAACGCCCAAATAGCTACTACCACTGCCACTAACCCTACACTTCCTGCCAACGTAGAAAGCGAACGATGCGTAGCCGTCAAATCTTTGACACCCAAATACCTAAAAACACCAGCCGCCGCTGCCAGTGCCGTCGTGACCAAAAAAATGCCCCAAAGGATTCGATTATAAAAAGGTTGCCGAGCAAAAAAGCGAAAAAAAGCAACAATACACACAAGCGCTAAAACGGCGTCGGAAATGGCATTGGAAAGATGTAGCATGAAAAAAATAAGTTTAGGCTAGGTTCAAAAACCGTTTAATACAAGGTTCTGACGTAAAAAAACTACCCAAAATCCCTGTCTCAAGGGCTTTAACAAGGTAGGGGATATTCTCCATTTTCGTCGCTAATTGGAGCGTTTTTTTTTGAATTTAAAATTTTTCTTGACGAATAACTTTTGTACTTTCTTCATTTAAACCTACTTTTACTGGAAAATTTTAGACTTCTGTCTTGAATAAAATAAAGTTAACATCTTGAATCACGCAATTTTACACTAACCACCAATGAGCGTATTAGTCAATAAAAATTCCAAGATAATTGTACAGGGATTTACAGGTTCGGAAGGAACCTTCCATGCTCAACAAATGATTGAGTACGGTACGAATGTTGTCGGAGGCGTTACTCCAGGTAAAGGAGGACAATCTCACCTTGAGCGCCCAGTGTTCAACACGGTCGCTGATGCTGTTGCAACAACCGGCGCTGATGTCTCAATTATTTTCGTTCCACCTGCATTTGCAGGCGACGCTATCATGGAAGCGGCTGATGCGGGTATCAAGGTGATTGTTTGTATTACCGAAGGTATTCCTACCAAAGACATGATGATGGCCAAAGAGTACATCCGTACCAAAGAATGCCGTCTTATCGGACCTAACTGCCCAGGTGTTATGACTGCCGACGAATGTAAAGTAGGTATCATGCCTGGTTTTATCTTCAAAAAAGGGACGATTGGTATTGTGTCTAAGTCAGGTACGTTGACTTACGAAGCCGTTGATCAGTTGAGCCGTGTGGGCCTTGGCCAAACCACTGCCATCGGTATTGGTGGTGACCCAATCATTGGTACAACGACCAAAGAAGCGGTTGAACTACTTATGAATGATCCTGAAACAGAAGGTATCGTCATGATCGGTGAAATCGGTGGAAGCATGGAAGCTGACGCAGCTCATTGGATCAAAGAAAACGGAACAAAACCTGTCGTTGGTTTCATCGCAGGCCAAACGGCTCCCAAAGGTCGTCGTATGGGTCACGCGGGTGCCATCATCGGTGGAGCAGACGATACCGCCGAAGCAAAAATGCGTATCATGCGTGAGTGTGGTATCCACGTAGTAGAATCTCCTGCACTTCTTGGCGAAACGATGTTGAAAGCATTGGGCAAAGCCTAATAAATACCGTCAAAATGTATAATTTTGCAGGCAATTATCGCAAACGATAGTTGCCTGTTTTTTTATTGTCTGATTATATCATCGACAAAAGCCGCCCAAACACGTTGATTTTTTTAACACATAGTACTTCCAACTATTCAAGCTTAGGAATATTTTCTTCCTTGGTCAAATCGCGTGTTTTTTACCCAAAACGCTGCTTTTTTCTGCTTTTTATTCTTTTTTCATTGACTGCTAAGGCCGAGGTAGGCCCCAACAAGCAGTACTTTTTGGTCAAAGACTTGACTCAAGATTGGCTAGTGTATGACCAACGCGAAAAAGAATACGTTCCTTACGTAGCCGAGCAGCACAATACCCAACTTTCCATCAATACCATTGTTGACATTGAAAGTAATCGGCATTATGAATTATTAATATATGTCGATAAAAACAATTATTTGTTTTTGAATAGCTCCTTGAAACAAAACCTAAAGGGCGGGCAATGGTACGTAATGAGCATTGACAGTTTGTACAAAGTATATCGCCGTCCGCAGTTAATGCTTACACTTTACGGCACACCAGGGCAAGTTGGCAAGACGATACTCATTGGCCATAAAAAAGCTGCTATCGAAAAACTCATCACCATTGAAGAAGAGTCTTTCTTAAATCTTCTTCCCAAAGAAAACGACCGTATTTCCAACTTTTTTATTCTTGGAATGTTGTTTTTGCTCTCCTTTGCGGCCTTTCTTTTCAACGGTTATCCGCGCGCCTTCGAACGGCTTTATAGTCTCCCCGATTTGTTTCAGGTAGATGTCCGTGACGAATCGTTTTTAATCAACAAGCCTTTTAGTCGGGTCAACTTACTGTTTGTCGTATTATTGTGTTTGGAACTTGGTTATCTATACATTTTTACCCAAGACAAACAATATAATTTATTCTCTTCCAAAGAACTCATTCTCTCTGGTCAATCGCTTTTTGATACTTGGGTTGATTACGTCAAAGTCATCTTTATTTGCTTGGGCTTACTGTTTGCAAAATACGCGGGTCTGTACATCCTTGGCTCTTTATACAATTTAGAAGGAGTGGCTAACATCCATTTTTTCAAAATCTTGCAATCCTCCCTGTTGTTTTACAGCAGCCTCCTTCTTTTGGCAGCTTTAACGTCATTTTATGTTGCTGATTGGACTCTTTTAGTACGTTCTATGCTGCTTATACCAGGTGTAATTTTCTACGTTTTGAGGATAATTCTCATCTTCTTTACAATTAGCAGGAGCACAACTGTTAAAAGTTTATATTTAATTTCGTACCTTTGCATCGTCGAATTAATCCCCCTCATCATCGGGGTTAGGTATGCCCTGTAGGAAGTTCTGATATGAGTGAAACGATTTTGATGCAACAAGACCGATTGAATAAAGTAGAGAGTATTCTTGTCTCACAAGCTCGTCCAAGTGACGAAAAATCCCCTTATTTCGAGTTAGCGCGCCGGTACAACCTCAAGGTTGACTTCCGTCCGTTTATAGAAATACAAGGGGTATCCTACAAAGATTTTCGTAAACAGAAAATCAACATTATGGATCATACGGCTATCATCTTTACGAGCCGTAACGCTGTTGACCACTTCTTCCGAATCTGTAAGGAGGCCAAGCTCGAAATGCCCGCAGAAATGAAATATTTTTGTGTGACTGAGCAAACTGCCAACTATTTGCAGAAATATATTCAGATTCGGAAACGTAAAATTTTTGCGGGTCAAAAAACAGCAGCCGATTTGCTTGACCTTATCAAAAAGCACAAAAACGAAAAGTTTTTATTTCCGTGCTCTGATAAGCGTCGCAACGATATTCCTGAGTTTATGGGCAACCATGAATTACACCTGACTGAAGCAGTCATGTACGAAACCGTGTCAGCCGATTTATCTGATTTGACCGATGTGTATTACGACATTTTATGCTTTTTTAGTCCGTCAGGAATTACGTCGTTGTTCCGTAACTTCCCTGATTTTGAGCAAAATAAAACCCGTATCGCTGCCTTTGGCCCAACAACCGCCAAAGCTGTAACAGATGCAGGTTTGATTTTAGACATTGAAGCGCCAATGCCCAACGCTCCTTCCATGACAGGGGCACTCGAAATTTACATTAAAAAGGCCAATAACCTTTAAAAGTAAAAGTAATGCAACACCATTTCCAATGAACTCTTGGGGGGTGTTGCAACATTAGAATCATTTTATGCGTTTAGATAAGGGTTGAGTCTTCAACCCTTTTTTTATATCAAATTTTTTTCCCTAATTGTCGTTTGTATTGAAAATACCCCCTTTTTCTATATGAAATACCCACGGCTACTTCTATTAAGCATTATAAGTTGGTTAGGCCATTCTACCATCTCACACGCCCAGCAGGACGCACAGTTTACGCTTTTTCCTTTCAACCAGCTTTATTTTAACCCAGCTACGGCAGGAGAAGACGGAACTACGCGGTTTCAGCTTATCAACCGTATGCAATGGCAAGGTTATCAAACCTCCAGCGGCGAAGGTGGCGCACCCAATACCCTGATGTTTACGGGAAGCGTGCCGCTTAATTTTATTAAAAGCGCCATTGGGGTCAATTATGTAAACGACCGACTTGGTGCCATGGGTAGCCAAGAAGTACAGTTGTCGTATGCTTACAAGATGAACATCAACGATAATACCTTAGCGCTTGGCGCTCGCGTTGGTTTTCAGAACCGTTACATTGATTTTAATAAATTAATCTCGCGTGACCCAGGAGACCCACTGATTCCGACGGGGCGGCTAGGACAAAGCCAGCCAGATATTGCCTTGGGAGCTTTTTACGATGCTACCACCTTTTATGTAGGCGCGAGTATCAATCACCTCAATCGTCCGAAGTTTAGTTTGAGTGGGGATGCTCAAAATGCCTTGGAACCCAATGCTTATCTGACCGCAGGTTATCGTTTTGAACCCATTTATGGTCTAATTATTCAACCGATGGTGCTTGTAAAAACACCCGTTAATTTCAGTACCAAAACCCTTTCTATTGAAGGAGGAGCCATGGCGACTTGGAATGACTGGGTTTTTGGAGGCATTACCTACCGCTTACAAGAATCTGTTAATTTGCTTGCGGGAGTCAATTGGCAATCATTTCGATTGGGTGGTGCGTTCGATTTAACGGGTTTTGGTAGAGCAACCAAAGCTCCTGCATCGTTTGAAATGATGTTATCGTATGCCTTACCTCCGTTTGTAAAGCGCAAAGCAATGCCCGTTCGCACACCACGATTTAGATATTAAAAACAATCGTAATTACCCTATTTATCAACTGTATTCTACTATTTGCTGAAACTTTTTTACTACAACAAGCCATTTGGCAGAATTATTGTTAGACCACCAGTACACGTTTGATAAAAAGTTATCGCTTTTTTAGTAATTTTGGGCTGTTTTTAGAATTTTTAGGGCTCAGTAGCGAACTAATTGCGATAATAAACAACAGAAATTTAAAAACAAGCACACAATAAACTCATAGAACTTCGTTTCTATACTGAAATTTTGAATCTAACGGGAATAACCATGAACAAAAGGGGATTTTTCGGCTATGCCACCAAAGGAGCTTGGATTGTGATGGTAGCAGTCATGCTACAAAGCTGCGGTTTTGTCAAAGACAAATTTGGCGGTAAAAACAGCAAAGGAGGAAGTAAAGGTGGCAAAAAAGGAGCCAAACAAGAGGTCGGTGTTCGGAATGGGGAAGTCATTGCAGCTGGTCGTAAAGATTACAAGCAAGATACACCCTATGGTATGGTCTTGATTCCTTCGGGCTCGTTCATGATGGGACAAGCTGATGAAGACGTAGCAGCAACGCAGGTAAACTTTAACCGCCGCGTGACAATTACTTCTTTCTACATGGACGATACTGAAATTACCAACCATGAGTACCGCCAGTTCGTAAGTGCGTTGATGACTGACTCGCTTTCTGTCCTAGGTGAAGAAGAAATCATGGCGAAATATCACCCAGATACGACAGTATGGCGGAAAGACTTCACCTACCACAATGGTGACCCGATGACCGAATACTACTTTTCACACCCAGCCTTCGACACGTATCCTGTTGTAGGTGTTAGCTGGAAAGCCGCTCGCTATTTCTCAACTTGGCGCTCTAATCTGTACAACGATTATCGTTCAAAAGAAGGAAAATACAGCTCACCTAAATTCCGCCTTCCTACCGAAGCAGAATGGGAATGGGCAGCGCGTGGTGGTCGTGCGTCGGCCAAATACCCTTGGGGTAACCCTTACGTAGCCAATGGCAAAGGTTGTTTCCTTGCTAACTTTAAACCACAACGTGGTAACTACGACGCCGACGGTTATCCTTATACCGCCCCTGCAAACGCTTACAACGCCAACGATTATGGCCTTTATAACATGGCAGGTAACGTTGCAGAATGGACACTCGATGCCTTTGCTGACAATGCCACTGTTGTAAACTGGGATATGAACCCGATGAACGACAACCCTGACGAACCACGTAAAATTATCCGTGGTGGTTCATGGAAAGACGTCGCTTATTTCCTCGAAACAGGTACTCGCAGCTGGGAATACGAAGACAACAAACGTGCTTTCATCGGTTTCCGTTGCGTCGTTGAAAACCTAGCAGGCCGTGCGGCTACTGCCCGCGGAGGACGTAAAAGATAGTCCATCAAAAAGATTTTACTGAATTGGGGTGCTGCCCATAAAGCGGCACCCTAATTTTTGTCCCTCTTTCTATAGTAAAAACAAATAAATTCTAACTGATCTCATAACCAATTTCTGATTGAATCATGGCAGCACAAAAGCAAGGTGTTTTCTGGAGTAAAATAGTTCCAACTGCTTATGCGCTCGGAGCAGCCGTCGTTATTGTAGGTGCTTGGGCAAAAATTACGCACATCGAAGGTGCAACTACCCTATTAACCGCAGGTCTTTTGACAGAGGCCGTCATTTTTATTTTGTATGCAGTTCAAAGTTTTCTGTATCCTGCTGCCGACGAATACGCTTGGGAAAAAGTATATCCTGAATTATTAGATGATTCGGCACCTGTAGCCGCTCCTCGCAAAGAAGAGAAAAAAGGTACTGGTCTAACAGCCAACATGGACAAAATGCTTGCTGAAGCAAACATCACTCCTGAGATTTTCCAAAATTTGGGTAAAAGTTTCAAGAGCTTGACGGATAATGTATCAAAAATCGGCGATTTGACCGACGCAACCGTAGCTACGAACGATTACGCTAAAAATGTAAAAACAGCATCTGGTGCAATCAACGAGATGAATAAATCGTACGGAGTAGCTATCAACGCCATGTCATCAATGGCGGATGCGACCAAAGACGCTCAACAATACCGTGAACAATTTCAGCTCATTACCAAAAACATGGGCGCTCTTAATGCAGTTTACGAACTAGAATTGCAAGATACTACGAAGCATTTGAAAGCAATGAACGCCTTCTACGGTAATTTGACGACTGCTATGTCTAACATGGCTGATGCAACCAAAGAATCGCAGCAGTTCAAAGCCGAAATGTCTAAGTTGACTACCAACATCACGTCGCTTAACAATGTGTATGGTAACATGCTTGCTGCCATGCGTGGCTAAAACGTGTTCTTAGGTGTCGTACCAAGAGCAAGTATCTGTAATACCGTAAACTAAAACTGTAATCTACAAAAATGGCAGGAGGAAAAGAGTCACCCCGGCAGAAGATGATCGGGATGATGTATCTAGTACTAACAGCGATGTTGGCCTTGCAAGTGAGTTCGGCGTTATTGGAAAAATTCCAATTGTTGAACACAAGTATGGAAGGTTCGGCAAATGCTGCCAATAAAATAAATCAAAGAACGGTTGAAAGCATCCGCGACAAAGTAGAAAAGTCTGGAAACCGTGCGTTTGAAGTCGCTATCGTAAAACAAGCCGAAGAGGTGCGCAAAATCGCCAGCGGGATTGTATCAGAGATAGATGCCATCAAAACAAAACTTATCGACGAAGCGGGCGGTGGAATTGACCCTGAAACGGGCAAAGTAAAAAACCCCAACGAAGAAGATAAGGTGGCTATCTACATGATTGGCCCTGGCAAAAATGGAAAAGCGTATGAGCTTAAAAGCAAGTTGAACGGTTTCGTTGACCAAATGAACAAGCTTGCTGGTACGAACTTTGCTCCGTTGGCACTCGACGGCAAAGACGACCCTCTCGCTAAACGTGATGCAGATCAGCGCAACAAAGATTTTGCAGCTATCAACTTTGAACAAACGCCAGTTCCAGCAGCGTTGGCGGTATTGAGCCAGCGTCAATCGGAAATCCGCCGTTTGGAAGCAGAGGTGTTGGATGCCCTCGCCGCAAAAGTAGGGGCAAAAGACATCAAATTTGATAAAATTTTGGCCATGATTAGCGCCGAGTCTAAGGTTGTTGTGGCTGGGACGAAGTTCAAGGGCGAAATGTTTATTGCCGCTTCTTCTAGCGCCCTTACCCCACGCATGAGCTTAGGTGGTTCTCCAGTACGCGTTCAAGACGGAAAAGGAATCATTGAGTTTACGGCCCAAGGTGGTTCATACGACAAAGATGGTTTGGCTACGAAAGTATTGCAAGGGGTTATTTCATTCCCAACCCCAAGCGGGCGTGACACTTCTATTTCAATGAAATATGAGTACAAAGTAGCTCGTCCAACGTACCAAATTGAAACAGGTACATTGCCTCCGCTTTACCTTGGTTGTAAAAACGTGTTGAGCGTACAAAGTGCCGCACTTGGTGCCTTGTGGAATCCATCATTTGGTGGCGAAGGTGCTGAATTTATCAACAACGGTAAAGGAAAAGTAATCATCGTACCAAACAGCAGAAATGTAACCCTAAGCATCTCAAACCAAGGAAATGTAATGGGTAATGAGCCATTCCGCGTTACACCAGTTCCTCGTCCAAGTCTTGAATATTATATCAATGGAGCTTTGGCAGATGAGCGTAAAGGTGTTCAGGCAAGTATGGCACGTAACATCCGCGTGGATGCCGTTGCTGACCCTAGCTTTAAAGCTTTCTCGCCTGAAGACGCAAGTTTCCGCGTTTCAGAAATGACCGTTCGACTTGTACGTAACAACCGCCCTGTTGGTCAGCCTGTGGTTATTAGTGGCCCAAGTGGTTCTATTGCACCATTGGCATCACAAGCTCAATCTGGTGACCGTCTTTTCATCGAGGTTTCGGGCGTTCAACGTAAAAACTTTAAAGGAAGTGTAAACGATGCGGGGTTACCTACCCAATTGAGAAACATTCCTTTGAACTAATATTTTTGCAGGAAACAAGCATATCGTTTTCAACAAATTGTTCGTTAATACCCTAGCGAATTAAATACAAAATAAAATGAACAGAGTCAAAACCTTATTGGGATGCGTAGCATTAGCTACTGTGAGCTTAGGAGCGTTGGCGCAGGAGAAAGATAACCGTGGGGTTAATCCGCTCTCAGTACGTGAATTTAATGATGCAGACATCATGATGAAACGTACACTGTGGCGTCGGTTGGATTTGAAGGAAAAGCAAAACCAGCCCATGTTTTCAAAAGGTAACGAAATCACAAAGTACATCATGGACGCCGTGAAAGCGGGGCTTTTGGATGCTTACGTTGACCAAGATATGACCAAGAAAATGACGATGGATGATTTTGTCAAAAAACTCCAAATCCCTAATCAAGGTCAAGTACTAACAGAGGAAGAAAAGAAAGCTGGTTTTGGGCTTGACAACGCTACTACAGGTACAGATGGCTGGGGCGATACCAAAAAGGATGACAAAAAAACGGCAGCCAAACCAGCCGATGATGGCTGGGGTAGCACTCCTAAAAAAGAAACACAGCCCGTTGACGATGGATGGGGAACTCCAACTAAAAAGAAAACCACTAAAGGTAAAAAAGGAGCCGTTGTAGCGAAAGTTCAACCTCCAAAAGTGGATTCTACAGAAATCAAGAAGAAGATGGCCGAAGAAGCTGCTGCAAAAGCCGCCGCCGAAGCTACTGCGCTTGCTGAGAACATGTATTTCCCTGATCAACTTTCTGTCTTAGAAATAAAGGAAGACTGGGTGTTTGACCGCAAACGTTCTCGTCAATACTATGACATTCAGACTGTTACGATTTACATACCTGCCGATGTACACCCAGCTGGTCTTGAAATGCCCGTAGCTACAATTAAGTACAAAGATTTGGATAAGCTTTTCCGCAGCGACCCGAAAAAATTCATTTGGTTTAATGAATACAACACCGCACAGCATAAAAACTTAGCCGATGCATTCGACTTGCGTTTGTTTAACGGTCGTATCACTAAACTTTCAAACCCGATGGATCGCGACCTTATCAGTATCTATGGTAGCGAAAAATCAGCGCTTTGGAAATCAATTCAAGTTGAAAACGAGTTGATGGAATTAGAGCACGGTTTGTGGGAATACTAATCAAACGAAAATAAAAAAGGCGGCCCGAGGGTCGCCTTTTTTATTTTCCAACTTTTTATTTTTTAAGAAGGATATTCGATGTGAGCCCCCGTTTCACGGTGCGTTTTACTTTCAAATAAGCGTTTCCAACCTTCTTGAATAAACCCAAAACCGTATCCAAACAACTGAACGAAGGCCGCGATGACGCTCAAAAAGCCAACTTTTACACTTTTGGATTGGCGGATTGCATCCATAAAAAGGAGCACAACATAAAGACACAAGAAGCCAGCACCCAAATAAAACAACCACGGATGAATCAACCCTAAAAAAGGGATACTCAGGCAACCCAACGTAAACAACAACGGAAAGGTGTGTACCAATTTCAGCTCAGTAGGATAAAATCGTCCAATATTGATGCGAGCACGGCCAAAAAAACGCAATTGTCGAAAGAAAGCCGCAAAGCCTGTCCTTCGTTTATGGTATATAAATGCTTCGGAAATAAGGGCTGATTTGAAACCGAGTCGTAGTGCCGAAATACTAAAAATAATATCCTCCCCCATTCGGCTGATTTGAAAGCCACCCGTTTTTTCCCACACTTTTCTCGACAATCCCATATTAAAACTTCGCGGGTGAAAAGTACCGCCAAGATTGCTTTTCTTGCCACGAATCCCACCCGTCGTAAAAACGGAGGTCATCGAGTAGCTAATGGCTTTTTGAATGGGTGTAAAACTCGGATGGTCGGTATCAGGGCCACCGTACAAGTCCACATAATCGGTATTGAGTCGATTGTCAACGATGGCTAAGTAATTAGGTTCTAAGAGAGCATCCGAATCTAAGAGAATAAAATAATCTCCTTTGGCACGTTCAAAACCATAGTTTCTCGCAAACCCTTGCCCGCCGTTTTCTTTGTAATAGTAAGCAATTTGCAAGTGTGACTTAAAGGAATCAACAACGTCTTTACATTTGATTTTGGAGCCATCTTCCACCACCACAACCTCAAAATTTTTGAAGGTTTGTTGGACAAGACACTCAAGTAGTTCCCCCAACTCATCGGGGCGATTATAAACAGGAATGATAATACTGTAGTTGCGCATATCGCATGATTTACCACGGCAAGTTACTATAATTTTCAGCAAGATTGACCAACCGCCCCTTTGAACATGACTTTTGAAGAAACAGAGTACAGCACCTCACGACGCATTTTAAGTTGGGCAGAAGAAGACCGTCCCCGCGAAAAGCTATTGTTAAAAGGGAAAGGGGCACTATCCGATGCCGAACTCATTGCCATTCTAATTGGCTCAGGCACGCGGGAATTATCGGCCGTTGATTTGTCAAAAATTATCCTTCAAAAAGCGAGTAACAACCTCAATGAGTTAGCCAAACTTAGCTTAAAGGATTTAATGAAAATCAAAGGAATTGGCGAAGCAAAAGCCATTTCGATTGCCGCAGCATTGGAATTAGGAAGGCGTAGAAAAGATAGCGAAGTAGTGCGCCGCCCCAAGATAACTTCTTCTAAAGATGCTTATGAACAAATCAGGTCGTACTTGATGGATTTACCCCACGAAGAATTTTGGATTTTGCTCCTCACCCGTTCCAATGAAGTCATCCGACCAGTTCAAATTAGTCAAGGGGGCATTTCGGGTACGGTTGCTGACCCCAAAATCATCTTTAAATCAGCTTTAGAACACCTTGCGAGTTCGATGATTTTGGTACATAATCATCCTTCTGGCAACTTAAAACCAAGTGAGGCCGACAAAGAGCTTACCCGTAGGCTGGTAACTTCAGGCAAATTACTTGACATTCCGATTTTAGATCATTTGATTATCTCTGAACTTGGCTACCTAAGTTTTGCCGATGAAGGGCTGTTGTAAACAAATGTCGAATTTTCTCTATAAAAAACCTCCGTAGATGCAAAACATATCACGCCTACGGAGGTTTTTATGGATTTTGTGCTCTTAACCTTACTCCACCTTCACCACCTTCAGCGTCGCTTGTTGGTCAGGCGTCGCCACTTTCAAGAAATACATCCCTACTGGTAACGCACTCACCCCAAATTCCTCTTGGTGGGTGTTCGTTTCGGGCACAAATTGACGGTTCAAAACGTCACGCCCTGCGGCGTCGGTCAATGTAGTCTGGACTACTTTACCCTTACTCTCTTGCACTTTGAGACGGAGGATGTTAGTCACGGGATTGGGCAGAACGGTGGCGAATACCCCTTGTCCTTCGCCCCTTGCCCATTGCCACTTGCCATTTGCCCCTTCTCTCGCTGCTCCCACACCTACCCCGTCTTTCGACTGGATTCTGAACCAATATTCTTGATAGGCCAACACATTTCCTTGTGCTTTCCGCGTCGAAGGATAAATACTGCCCCAACCTTTTTGATCCCAATAACGGATACCCAACTTGTACAATCCTTTGGGTAAACCTGCATCGTAAACGTTACCGCCTGCGCCATTATCTTGGTAAAAGCCGTAGGCTGGATGGTTTTGCGCGTACAATTCTGTCCAGCCTTCACGGTTAGCGTACATAAAATACGGCGCGTTGTTTTCATGCGTGTTGAAGGAACGAAGTACGCCCATTTCGGGTGTCGCTAACATGTCAAACGTCAATGAGCCATCGGTGCTTAATCCACAGGCTTCTACATTAATCGTCCAGTAGCGAGGCGCTTGTTTATTGGCGTTTTCTACGTAATACAAAGTCGGATTTACCTGCGTACTTTGTTCTAATTCGGGGCCACCATCGCGCGTGATGAATTGACTACTCCACGCCGCGCGGTCGTTTACCTTCACCGCTGATTTGCTTTCGCCAATGTTAATCAACGTCACTACGAACGCGTTCCAGTAAACATCCTTGCGAACACTTTCAGCACTTTGGCAACCACCCGAAAAAACACACTTCGCCCAGTAACTCTGCTTCGTCACGTTGCTGAACGACACTTCAAAACTTGAAGTAGTTACACCCGTGTTCCAAAACGTTTGACTGCCTGCGGGGCAATTGGCTGAGATTCTCACTGTCGTGCCTGTACAGACTATCTCTTGAGACACCGTAATGATTGGCGCTACTTGGGTTGGTGTTAAAGTGAATGTCACCACATTGCTTTTCTCACTCACACAACCATTTTCAGTTTGGCAACGAGCGTAGTATGACGTCGTTTGGCTGGGTACTGTCGATGGAAGACTTGGCAAAGCAACGTTGGTCGTCGCATTGTACCAAATCGTGCGCAAACTCCCGCATGACGATTGTCCACTGAAACTGGCCGATGGATTACAACTGCTTGTCGAGGACAATGACACTGTCGGTGCCGATGGAATGACCACCAATTTTAACCGCATCACACCTGATTCGCTTTCTACACAAGAAACTATCCCTCCCGATTGACGACAGCGTACGCGATAATTATGATACTGATTATCAACCAAACCAACAGGTACGCCTGCGCTGTATTCGCCACCATCTACTGAATAAACAACCACTTCATTTGCCCCACAATTGGTAGTAAATGTAAGCGGCATATTCACTAAACTGCACACTTCCTTCGTCTCCCCTACGGCCACTGTTACGCCATCCACTAGCAGTGACACATTCTGCGGTACGGTAGAACGATAATTAATTGTCAATTCAATCGGATTCGTGTACGTCACGGGGCAACTCGCATCGCAAGCCGCTTGGTAGCGGTGAACTTGGTTATTGGACGATTGGGATACTGGGGCATTAGGTGACCAGTTGCTCCAAGAGCCACTGCCTACTTGTACCCGCCAAACGGGATTGCCCGAAACACACAAACCCGAAACCGTAAACTGTAAACCGTTCACTGGATTCGCATCCGTGTCGCAGAAAGTTTGACTGTTGCCTTCGTTTAACGTTTGTTGCAACGTCGTTAGCGTAATCGTAGGTTTACTTTGGACTTGTACCGTCGCCAAAGTTGAAGTTGCTTGAGAACACGTTCCATTTTTTACAGTGGCGCGGTAATACGTCGTTTGCGTTAAGTTGCTAGCCGTCAATTCTGTCGTCGTGTTTGATATATCCGTCGCCCCGCTAAAATCTGAACTCAAAGATGATTGCCATTTTTGAATATTACCCACTTGACCTGATAAAGTCAATTTAGTACTGTTTGTCCCCGAACACACCGTCGCTGAACCTGCAATGCTGCCGCCCACGCTCACGGGGTCAACTGTTACCGTCGCCGAAACTGAATTTGCTTGCGAACATACCCCGCTCTTGACAATGGCGCGGTAGTACGTCGTTTGCGTTAAATTGCTCGCCGTCAATTCCGTCGTCGTGTTAGCAATATCCACCGCGCCACTGAAATCCGAGCTCAACGACGATTGCCATTTTTGAATATTACCCACTTGACCTGATAAAGTCAATTTAGTACTGTTTGTCCCCGAACAAACCGTTGCCGAACCTGAAATGCTACCGCCTACGCTCACTGGATCAACCGTCACTGTCGCCGAAACTGAATTTGCTTGCGAACATACCCCGCTTTTTACCACCGCGCGGTAGTACGTCGTTTGCGTTAAGTTGCTCTCTATCAACTCCGTCGTCGTGTTTGAAATATCCACCGCGCCGCTAAAATCTGAACTCAAAGACGATTGCCATTTTTGAATATTGCCCACCTGACCCGACAAAGTCAATGTGGTGCTGTTTGTTCCCGAACACACCGTCGCTGAACCTGAAACGCTGCCTCCCACGCTCACGGGATCAACTGTTACCGTCGCCGAAACTGAATTTGCTTGCGAACATACACCGCTCTTGACAATGGCGCGGTAGTACGTCGTTTGCGTTAAATTGCTAGCTGTCAACTCCGTCGTCGTGTTTGAAATGTCCACCGCGCCGCTAAAATCTGAACTCAAAGATGATTGCCATTTTTGAACATTGCCCACTTGACCCGACAAAGTCAATGTGGTACTATTTGTCCCCGAACACACCGTCGCTGAACCTGAAATGCTGCCTCCCACGCTCACGGGGTCAACCGTTACCGTCGCCGAAACTGAATTTGCTTGCGAACACACGCCGCTTTTCACCACCGCGCGGTAATAGGTCGTTTGTGTTAAATTGCTCGCTATCAACTCTGTCGTCGTATTGGCAATATCCACCGCGCCGCTGAAATCTGAACTCAACGACGATTGCCATTTTTGAATAGTTCCCACCTGACCCGACAACGTCAATGTCGTACTGTTTGTGCCCGAACATACCGTCGCCGAACCTGCAATGCTACCGCCTACGCTTACGGGGTCAACCGTTACCGTTGCCGAAACTGAATTTGTTTGGGAACATACCCCACTTTTTACCACTGCTCGGTAGTATGTCGTTTGTGTTAAATTACTCGCTATCAATTGGGTCGTTGTATTCGAAACATCCACCGCGCCGCTAAAATCTGAACTCAACGACGATTGCCATTTTTGAATAGTTCCCACCTGACCCGACAACGTCAATGTCGTACTGTTTGTGCCCGAACATACCGTCGCCGAACCTGCAATGCTACCGCCTACGCTTACGGGGTCAACCGTTACCGTTGCCAAAACTGAATTTGCTTGCGAACATACCCCGCTCTTGACAATAGCTCGGTAGTAGGTCGTTTGTGTTAAATTGCTCGCTATCAATTCCGTCGTTGTGTTGGCAATATCCACCGCGCCGCTGAAATCTGAACTCAACGACGATTGCCATTTTTGAATAGTTCCCACCTGACCCGACAACGTCAATGTCGTACTGTTTGTGCCCGAACATACCGTCGCCGAACCTGCAATGCTACCGCCTACGCTTACGGGGTCAACCGTTACACTGCCCTGAATAATATCTGACACACAGTTCGTCGTTGAATTTTTCACCGTGAGCGTAAAAGGAATAGAACTTCCTGAAGCAGGTCCGCTCAACTGCACCATGATTGGGTTGGTCAAATCACCATCACTCACCGTGGTGATGCCCGTTCCCGTAATAGAATATTTGCTGGGTGAGTCTGTCGGATTGCTGTAAGGAATCGTAAAAGTCGTGGCATCAGCGCAGATAGCAGGAATGGTTCCTAGCGTCAGGCTTGGTTTGGCAGGGTCTTCAAGGGTTGCCGTTACCGCATTGCTAACGCAAGCTCCGTACGTAGCTACAATCTCCGTATAATTTCCCGCCGCCAAGCCCGTCAAGGTAATGACTCCGCTGCCATTGGAGGTAAAGTTAGCCGCCGAAACCGCCACATTGTTTTTCTTGTACGTAACCGAATAAACAGTAGTGTTCAAAAATCCGCTCAACGTAATGCTACCCTCTGAGCCTCCACAAGTCGTGGGATTTATGCTGCTCAATGTTGGAGTAATGGCAGTTGGTGGAGCTGATTGGTACTCATACGCACCTAAGTCCACCCTTCCGTTGTTGTAAAACCGCGCATTTCCTCCCAAATCTAAACTCCCCACTGTAGCTGATGTAGTAGCAGGGTCTCCCGCATTAATGGCGGGAGAACATTGTTGTAGGCGAAAGTTTCCGTTGGCGGGGTTGATGAAAAGTGGATCAGCAGACAAGTTCCCCGTGCCAGTATAACCACCCTGCACAATGGAATGACTAACCTGTGGTGCTACATTTGAATAGTCTATTTGGTTTGAAAGTGACGCTGGTTGATTGCCCCAAAAATTACCCCATAAAATAGAATTTGACAGTAGAACAGTAGTTACACTCAGATTACTCACAATTCCTCCTGCATCAAGACGCGTTGATGAGTTTTCATAAAAAATACAATTAACGAAAGAATAAGTCCCACCTTCTACAAAAACAGCACCTCCAAGAGCACTTGCTTTATTGCGAACAAATACACAATTTATAAAGACTGGAGAAGAATCATAGGCATACACCCCTCCTCCATTCTGATTGGAAAAATTGTTTCGAATGATACAATTACGAAATAATGGTGAGCCATTGACGTTTCTTATTCCCCCACCTTCGTTACCGCTCCCTGTATTAGGATTGTAAGCATCCTGTATGGTAAAGCCATCCAAAATGGCGGTATTATTTAATCCACCTCCGTTGTTAAAAATTATCCGATAACTATTATCTGTATTCTCTCCTGCATCACCAATGTTGCCACTCAAAATCGTAGGATTTATATTCCAATTTCGATTGGCCATTGTACCAGAACCATCATTAGGAAACCCCCCATAAATCGCCACCCCATTTTTCATCACAAAGGTCTTGGTACGAGGGTCGGCTGGAGATGTATTTCCAGAAGGATCAGCCGTGGGTTTGTACGTACCTGCCGCGACCCAAATCTGAGCTCCGCTGCAAGCCACCGCCAACGCATCTTGTAGCGAAGTATAAGCATCCGCCCATGAGCTACCATTGTTGGCACCCGATGCGTTGGCTTTGACGTAGAAAATACTGTTGCAAGGTGCTGTGTGCGTTTTAGCAAAAGTAGTTTGCCGAAATAGCAAAACAGTCAACCAAAAACATACAAGTCCAAGGCGAAATAGTGAGTAGGGTAATGTTCGAGTATTCATAAGTTTAAAGAGTAATTGTTTTAAAGGTTATCAAAGTAGGAGTCGTTGAATGCTGGTCGTAGTAACTGTACCATCGATCAATGCGTTTTTGGGCGTTGAAATGCAGGCAGCAGTTCAGGTTCAGCGTGCGCGTGTGGCCATCCACGTAACGCAATTCGCCCCGAAACATCGAAATCACATATACCCCCGCCACACCCGAAAAAGGTAGCGCTTGGTGGCTATGCACAGGAATGTGATTGAAGTGGCTAAACTGCCACGATTGAAGATGCGCCCGCTGAGGCTCATTGCACCAATAAGCCAACACCGCCGCCTTCCCCACCAACGGGCGGGAGCTCTCGGGCAAAAAATACTGCACGTCGTCGGCTAGTAAATCCGCACATGCGTCCCAATCGAAATCCGATTGATAGGTCAATGCCTTTTCGGCCAAAACCGCGTAGTTGTCGGTCGCTATCGTATAGTGAATCTGACTTTCGGAAGAACTTTGCTCGGTCGATGAACATGCCAACGACCAGAGCCAAAGTCCGATGCAGAGTAGGGTAATGTGCGCTATGGAAAACACCTTTTTCATTGATAGTAATTGAAAAATGATGTCCCAAAAGTAGGTCTAAACCACCTTGACCATGTTAGAAAATACGGTCAAAAACTTAGACAATACGGTCAAAAACTTAGAAAAACACGAAAATCTTATTCAAAATTATAAATTTCACCCTCAAAGCACTTTCACCACCTTCAATGTCGCTTGTTTTTCAGAAGTCGTCACCTTCAAGAAATACATCCCCGTCGGTAACGCACTCACCCCAAATTCCTCTTGATGCGTGTTCGTCTCGGGCACAAATTGGCGGGTTAAAACTTCACGGCCTGCGGCATCCATCAACGCCGCTTGCACTACTTGCCCCTTGCTACCTTGCACCTTCAAGCGGAGGATATTGGTGACAGGGTTGGGCAGAACGGTGACGAATGCGCCTTGCCCTTCGCCCTTTGCCACTTGCCCACTGCCAGTTGCCACTTGCCTCGCTGCTCCCACACCTACCCCGTCTTTCGACTGGATTCTGAACCAATATTCTTGGTAGGCCAACACATTGCCTTGAGGTTTGCGCGTTGAAGGATAAATGCTACCCCAACCCTTTTGGTCCCAATATCGAATCCCTAACTTGTATAAACCTTTGGGTAAACCTGCATCATATATGTTACCACCTGCACCGTTGTCTTGGTAGAAACCGTAGGCAGGATGGTTTTGGGCATAAAGCTCCGTCCAGCCCTCACGGTTGGCATACATAAAATACGGCGCGTTGTTCTCGTGCGTATTGAACGAACGTATCACCCCCATTTCGGGCGTCGCCAACATATCGAAGGTCAATGAGCCATCAGTGCTTAATCCGCACGCTTCTACGTTGATTGTCCAATAACGAGGGGCTTGCTTGTTGACATTTTCTACAAAATACAACGTCGGATTTACCTGCGTACTTTGCTCCAATTCGGGGCCACCATCGCGCGTGATGAATTGACTACTCCACGCCGAACGGTCGTTTACTTTTACCGCCGATTTACTTTCACCAATGTTGATTAACGTTACCACAAACGCATTCCAGTACACATCCTTGCGAACACTTTCGGCGCTCTGACAGCCACCTTCAAAAAGGCACTTCGCCCAGTAGGTCTGCTTGGTTACGTTGCTGAAAGCTACCTCAAAACTTGGCGCTGTTACACCTGTATTCCAGAAGGTTTGGCTGCCTGCGGGGCAGTTGGCCGAGATTGTGACGGTTGTGCCTGTACAAACGATGTCTTGCGAAGCCGTAATGATTGGCGCTACTTGCGTTGGTGTTAAAGTGAATGTCACCACATTGCTCTTCTCACTCACACAACCATTTTCCGTCTGACATCGAGCGTAGTACGACGTCGTTTGGCTGGATACTGTGGCGGGAAGACTTGGCAAAGCAACGTTCGTCGTGGCATTGTACCAAACTGTCCGCAAACTTCCGCATGACGATTGTCCACTGAAACTAGCCGATGGGTTACAACTGCTCGTCGATGATAACGACACCGTTGGCGCTGATGGAATGGCCACCAATTTTAACCGCATTACACCCGACTCTGATTCCACACAAGAAACCGTCCCTCCTGATTGACGACAACGTACGCGGTAATTGTGATATTGGTTGTCCACCAAACCAACAGGCACGCCTGCACTGTATTCTCCACCATCTACTGAATAAACAACCACTTCATTTGCCCCACAATTGGTAGTAAATGTAAGCGGCATATTCACTAAACTGCACACTTCCTTCGTCTCCCCTACGGCCACTGTTACGCCATCCACTAGCAGTGACACATTCTGCGGTACGGTAGAACGATAATTAATCGTCAATTCAATTGGTAAGGTATAAGTCACGGGGCAACTCGCATCACAGGCCGCTTGGTAGCGGTGGGGTTGGTTATTGGACGATTGGGAAACTGGGGCATTGGGCGACCAATCACTCCATCCGCCACTGCCAACTTGTACCCGCCAAACGGGCGAACCTGTAACACAAGAACCCGAAACCGTAAACTGTAAACCATTAACAGGATTCGCATCCGTGTCGCACAAAACTTGACTGTTGCCTTCGTTTAACGTTTGTTGTAAAGTGCTGAGCGTAATCGTCGGCTTGCCTTGAATCGTTACCGTCGCACTACCACTTTGTACTTGGCTACAAGCAGTTGAAGAACCATCTGATACACTTACCAAACTGTACACAAATGCTCCTGCTGTTACCGTCGGCACTGCCACCGTCACGCTATTGCCACTCGTAGTCGTCACCGTTTGTTCAGGACCGTTGTTTATTTTATACGTAAACTTGTAAGGTGCCGTCGCATTCGAACCCGTGAAAGTAATGTTGGGTGAGGCGCTATTTTGGCATACCGTCGTCGTACCCGAAATGGTGGCCGTTGGCAAAGGATTTACCGTCACCGTCGCACTGCCCGTTTGTACTTGGCTACAATTATTTGGATTTGATACCGATTCTAATGTATAGTTAAACACCCCCGAAGCATTTGTAGGTACGGAAACCGTCACGCTACTGTTGCTTCCTGATGTTTGAATGTTTTGAGATACCCCCTGGTTGATTTTGTAGGTAAAAATATAAGGAGTAATTCCATTTTGCCCCGTAAACGTAATGCTCGAAGAGGAGCCATTTACGCACAACACTGCTGTACCTGTCATCATTGCTATTGGCTTGCTAGGGTCATTTATGACCGCAGAAACGGCATTACTCACACAAGCTCGGTAGGTCGCTACTATTTCGGTATAATTTCCCGCACTTAGCCCCGTGAGCGTAATCACCCCACTACCATTGGAGGTGAAATTGGCAGCAGCAACCTCCACATTATTCTTTTTATACGTCACGCTGTACGTAGTGGCATTTAGGAATCCACCCAGCACAATGCTACCATTACCCCCCCCGCAAGTAGTTGGGTGAGTTATACTGACCGACGGGGTGATTGCGGCTGGCGAAGCGGACTGATATTCATACGCACCCATGTCCACGGTTCCGCCTACAATACGCGGATTACCTGCAATATCGGTTGTGGGAGCGTTGGTATTTTCACCTGCATTGATAGCGGGAGAGCAAGTCGAAAGTATTAAACCATCATCGGCCGTTCCGAATTGATTATCAGCCCCGTCAGGGTCGGCGGCATTGACAAAGAACGGATCTTTGTTGCTATTATTCGTACCAGTATAACTACCCGTAGTCTGTTCGATGATAGAATTAGTAACCGTTGCAGCATCGCCCTCTATGCTACTAATCGTGTTGCCCTTTTTATTTCCCCAAAAAATAGAATTTTTGACCACTGGCGTGGAACTCGTTATGTTATACACTCCACCACCATTTCCACTGGCAGCATTGTCAAAAAAAGTCACATTAGTAAGGCTTGGGGTAGAACTAGCACTTGAATTGAAGAGTCCACCTCCGTTGCTAGCACTATTCCCCGAAAAAATAACATTACTCAATTCTGGAGAAGAACGGATGTTGTACATCCCTCCCCCGTTGACAGCAAGATTACGTGAAAAAGTTACGTTGGATAGCTTGGGAGAGGAATCAATATTACCCAATCCGCCACCAAAACGACCATAATTGCCCGTAAAAATAATATTATTCAGGCTTGGAGATGCGTCAGTATTCGACATACCACCACCACTATTATCGCTCGCATACGCCCCCGTTAGGGTGAAGCCATCTAAAAGCGAATTATCATTAGTTAGGCCATTGTAGAAATTCACGACAATCTGGATGCTATTCTCCCTGTTATTGGTAATACTTAAAGTACTACCACTTCCCGTTATTACATCATCCCCGTTTAAGTCGCCACTAAGAATAGTAACATTTGTTTTCCAATTACGATCGGCCATCGTTGGGGTACCTGTTGCAGGGAAGCCACCATAGATTTTCACCCCCGCTTTCATGCGAAAATAGGCACTACTTGCGGTACCTGGCTTGTAAGTACCAGCTGCCACCCACACTTGTTCTACGCAATTTGCATTAATCATCGCTTGCAAATCTCCTGAGGCATCGGCCCACGAACTACCCGTCCCCGTAGCTCCTGCTTTGACGTAACGGATGGTAGGCAGCGATTTTGGCGCGACCCAGTTTGACGTGCTTCCGTTTAGGGCAAAACCATTTAACGTACCAGCATAAACGTTGGGGTCGGCCGAATTAACCAGTTTTGAAATATTTGTATTATTGCCGTTGGCAACCCCGTGGTCAAATTGATAATACATTAATAAACCCGTTTGGGGAAGAGACAAACTTCCACACAGTCCCGCCTGTATCTCCGCTTGCGTTCGAGCAACATTCCAAATTCTTAGCTCATCAATACTACCATTTGTGTACTCTGGTGTTGACGAAGAACCGTTGTTATTTCCTAACGTCAGGCCTGTGTCAAAGGCGGTCAGCGGAAAAGCCATTCCAAATTTTTGTTCGACCAATTCACCGTCCAAATACGATTTAAAGCCGTTTTGATCGAATCTTTGCCATGTCATCGCAATGTGATGCCAATTTCCGTCGGTAGCAGCCTGGCCTACCGATACGCCAACACTACTTCCTCCAAAACCAATAGTATGGGTATAACTACCCGCTGAGCCATAACCCGAACTGATAAACTGATTTCCCGCTTTAAGAAACACCGCCGAACGAATGTCCGAACCTTTGAACCAATATTCAATGGTAAAGTTATCACCAAGGTTCAAAGGTACAGACGTACAGTTGGCAGCGTTGGTTGTGGAGATAGACACAAAGTCGTTGCTACCGTCAAAATTCAGGGCGTTGTTGGTAGTGAAGGCAGGAAGGTTGGGTGTGGCGGCTTGCTTATCTCCTTGAAGCTCAAACGCTCCCATGTCCACTGTCCCTCCGTTGAAAATACGAGTAGCGCCTGCTCGGTCGGTGGTAATGCCAGACGGCACACTGCCATTGTTACCTGTATTGATGGCACAGGACTGCGATTGTAGCCGAAAATCTCCGCTGGCGGGGGCTACAAACAACGGTTCAGTGTTTAAATTGCCATTTCCAGCATAACCTCCCTGCACGATTGAATTGTTGACACTGACGGCACCACCAATTTGCATAATTTCGTTGGTACCGTTGCTGTTATCCCAAAGGATATTGTTGCTCAAGGTAACGTTAGTTGAGAAGGTACGAAGTGCTCCGCCGCTGCTAGCGCTATTGCCCGTAAATGTATTGTTAACCAACAACATACCTCCCCCAAAGAAGGTGTGTAAACCGCCCCCATCTCGGGACGAATTACCCACAACGAGGTTATTAACCAGCGTATTGGTTCCGTTGTAAATATAGGCTCCTCCTCCGCTGTTTGACGACTTGTTTTCCGAAATGGTATTACTTTCCAGCGTAATGTTGCTGTCTCTTGTATAAACACCACCGCCATTTGACGATTGATTTTTGGTGATGGTGTTATTTTTCAGCATGGTTGTTCCACCAAAAATATATATCCCACCCCCATCACTCCGATTGACTGATTGGCCATTGATACTTACCGAAAAACTACCAGTTGCATTTCCTCCTCTAATGGTGAAGCCATCCATTTCTGTGGTAGGCGTAGTAGTCGAAAAGGCAGCGACCACGACGTGATATGTATTATCGTCGGTATTAGCAAAATTAGCCCCGTCGTTCCCCAAAAGGTCGCCGCTCAAAATGGTAGGATTGGCTGCGATGTTTCGGTCATTCACCGACGTTTCAGTTCCTGCAAACCCTCCGTACAATTTCACTCCATTTTTGAGTAAAAAATAATAGTCGCGGTTCGTATCACAATTAGTACATCCTGACGAGCTACTGGGCTTGTACGTCCCTGCGGCCACCCAGACTTGTTCTACGCACGCGGCGTCAATCATCGCTTGTAGATTTCCCGAAGCATTTGCCCAATTACTTCCATCGCCCGTACCTCCTGGTTTGACATAACGTATAGGGGGGCCTGTCGGAGCAGCTACCCAGTTCGAGGTACTTCCTTCCAACGCAAAACCATTCAACGTACCTATATAGGAATTATTAGGATCGGCAAGATTAGTCAGCTTGTTCACATTTGCGTTATTACCGTTGACAACACCATGGTTAAATTGATAATACATCAATAAACCCGTTTGGGGAAGTGATAAATTACCACATCGCCCTGCCTGTATCTCCGCTTGTGTTCTGACTACGTTCCAAACTTTTATTTCGTCTAAGCTACCGTTCATAAATTCACCCGCTCCATTCAACGAGCCCAAAGACAAACCTGCACTAAAAGAGGGCAAATCGGTGTTTGTGGCATTTTTTTGTTCTACCAATTGGCCATCTAAGTAAGACTTGAAACCGTTAGTAGTTCCTTTTTGCCAAGTCATGGCCACGTGGTGCCAGTTGCCATCGGTAGCAGCTGCCCCTACGGCTACGCCATCGGTGCCTCCGCTGTTGGAGAGAATGTGCTTAAAGTTACCAGCCGTCCCCCAGCCCGAACTGATGTAGTTAGCACCGCTTTGAAAACGCACCGCCGACTGGATATTGGTTCCTTTAAACCAATACTCGATGGTGAGGGCATCGCTGAGGGTAAGGGTGGCTGAAGTACAATTAACAGGGCTTACGGGTGACAGACTGACGTAATCATTGGTACCGTCAAAATGAAGGGCGTTGTTAGTAGTTATGATGGGGGATACAATTTGTCGTGTACCTTGGTACTCGTAAGCACCCATATCAACCGTACCGTTGTTATAGATACGCGGGTTTTTATCAAAATCCGTTTCTCCCGAAACAACAACCGAATTTGTTCCGCCATCAATGGCACACGAAAAAGGACTTACTTTCAAATTTCCGTTGGCGGCATCCAGAAAATCTGGGTCACCACCGAGATTACCCGTTCCAGCATACCCACCCTGAACGATTGAATAACTAATACCAGTGCCTCCTCCCGTATTGGCTACTGGGGCATCGTTCCCCCAAATAATACAATTGGCGATGGTAACACTCGCACCCGCTGCACTCTCAATGAGACGAGTAGTAGTACTGTGGAATGTACTGTTTTTTAGGTTGGGGGATGAATTTTCAAACTTAATAGCCGAAGTATTACCGCGATTATTATAAAATTGGCAGTTGGAAATCGTCGGATTAGAGAAGGCTACCGCCATACCGCCAGTGATTCTACCAAAGTTATTTCTCAGAATACAGTTTTGAATGACGGGTGAGTTGCCATAAATATAAATTCCCCCTCCAACATTATACGAATTGTTAATATCATTTCTATCATCGGCATAGCCATCCGAAATGATGAACCCGTCAAGCGTTGTTGGGTTTGGAGAACTACCGCCGATGTCAAGGATGGAGACGACATGAAATGAATTATCTCTTTCGGAGCCAACAGTTCCAATATCGCCGCTCAAAATGGTCGGATTAAGTACCCAGTTTCTGTCGGCCAACGTGGGGTTGTTGGTAGCAGGAAACCCACCCAAGAGCTTCACGCCGTTTCTCAGAGCAAAAGTAACACCCACATTGGCTGTTGCCGTGGTGGGTTTGTAGGTTCCTGCGGCTACCCACACTTCTTCCACGCAACTGGCATCAATCATGGCTTGTAAATCACCCGACGCATCGGCCCACGAGGTACCCGTTCCTGATGCCCCCGCTTTGACGTAGCGGATTTTTGAGGTCAATTTACCTGCCACATAGTTGGAGGTGTTTCCACTGAGACTGAAGTTTTTCAATTCTCCCAACAACTGATTTCCATTGACACTGTTTAGGAGTGCGTTATTTGCCGAATTGGTGCCACTTGCCGTACCGTGATTAAATTTATAATACAGCACTAGGCCCGTCTGAGGCAAACTCAATTCCCCACAAAGCCCCGACTGTATTTCGGATTGTGAACGTGCTACATTCCACACTCGCACCTCATCTAAGCTGCCATTCATAAATTCATCTATTCCATTGAATGAACCTAAGGTTAGCCCGCCGCTAAATGAAGGCAAATCTGTATTGGCTGCGTCTTTTTGATCTACCAATTGCCCATCTAAGTAGGATTTAAAACCATTAGCAACGCCTTTTTGCCAAGTAACGGCTACATGGTGCCAGTTACCGTCGGTAACGGCTGTTCCCACGGCTACCCCATTAGTACCTCCGCTGTTGGAGAGAATATGCTTAAAGTTACCAGGCGTCCCCCAACCCGCACTGATATAGTTAGTGCCGCTTTGGAAACGTACTGCCGACTGGATATTGGTTCCTTTAAACCAGTATTCGATTGTAATAGCATTGCCGCCAGCCAGCGAAACAGGCGTACAATTAGACGTGTTTACTCCTTGAATTTCAACAAAGTCGTTTACCCCGTCAAAATAAAGGCTATTATTGGTAGTTTCGGCGGGTAAGGATTTAGCTTGATAATTACCTTGAAATTCATACGCGCCTATGTCCACCGTCCCATTGTTGAAAAAGCGCGGATTTCCCCCCGCATCTGTCAACACATCCGAAGGCACCGCTGAGTTGTTGCCCGCGTTAATCGCACAGGACGAAGCTTGTAATCGAAAATCTCCGTTAGCAGCATCCATAAACTGGGGGTTACTGCCAAGGCTGCCACCGTCCCCTCCCTCAATAATTGAATTGGAGATAGCAAGCGATCCTTCCTGTCGAGTAATACCGCTGTTACCATTCCCCCAAATAATACTATTACGGATACTTATATCAGAAGATGAGCCTTCTAATGCAGCCCCGCTACCCGCATAATTACCGACCATTGTTACATTAATAAGGGTTGGGTACGCCGTATTATTACTGATTCCTCCCCCTAAACTTTGGGCATAATTTCCCGTAAATACCGTATTAATGAAGGTAGCCTGTGTGTAATGATTGACGACTGCCCCTCCCCATTCAACAGCATAATTTTTTTCAAACTGAGTATTTATAACTGTACCAGGGCTAAAACTCGAATACAACCCGCCCCCTCTTCCTGCTGAATTTCCGATGAAAAGGACATTTTCAATTGAAGTGTAGGCGTTTTCGGTGAGTATTCCACCACCACTATTTTGAGGGGACGAACTCCCATTTGCATTGCCTCCTTTTATAATAAAACCATTCAATACTGTCGTATTTGTTGTCCCACTCAATAAAATCACCACATGACGGCTATTCTCGTCGTTGCCTGTGATACTCAACGTACTACCACTTCCAGTAACCTGATCGTTATTATTCAAGTCACCACTTAGAATTGTTGGGTTGGTCTTCCAGTTACGGTCAGCCATCGTTGGCTCACCAGAAGCAGGAAAACCTCCGTACATTTTCATCCCTGATTTTATGGAAAAAGAGACGTTACGATCGCCTGTGCTACTGGGCTTGTAGGTACCTGCGGCCACCCACACTTGGTCGCCATCAGCCGAGGCATTAATCATCGCCTGCAAGTCGCCTGAGGCATTGGCCCACGAAGAACCGTTGCCTGAAGCCCCTACCTTCACGTAGCGAATGGTCTGGGCATGGCTGTTTCCCACAATAAGTAAAGTGAATAAACTACTCAACAAAAGTAGCGAGCATCGAAAAAGTAAATGACTTTTCATCTTGAGTAAGGCAAAGTATGAATAGTCACAAAGAAAAAAGGCGGCGTGCAAAGCCATGTTGCAACCAAGGTACACGCAGGTTTCAGAAGGGGTACAGGTGTTGCAAGTAGGGTACACGAATGTTGCAACCTACGAAACGCCTACAAATAAGAAGAGGGCAGTCTGCCAAAACGCCGATGAAACTGCTGCGAAAAATGCTTCACCTGCAACAACCCCACCGCATAGCAAACCGCTTTGACTGACTGTTCTTGCCTGGTTTCTAGCAAATACAAGGCTTGCTGCAAGCGTACTTCTTGCAAGTATTGCTGAGGCGAAAGCCCCGTTAAATTTTTAAGTTTGCGAAACAACTGCGTGCGGCTTAGTGCCATATCATCCGCCATTCGCTCCACCGAATAGTCGGTTTCTTTGAGATGAAGTTTCACGCGACTTTCCAATTGTGCCAACCATACCATGTCATTTACCGATACCACAGGCGCGACGTCAGTTTCTGAACTATTTCCCAAAGCAACCTCTTCTTTTTCAACGGTAAGCGGCTCCGTTGCGCGTTTTTGGGCGTACTGCAAAAGGTTACTCATCCGTACCAAAAGCTCTTCTTCTTCAAATGGTTTTACCAAATAATCATCGACCCCGATACGCAGCGCCTTGAGTTTGTCCTGCAGTTCGGCACGGGCAGTTAGCATAATCACTGGGATGGTACAAAGGTCATCGTCCGTTTTGAGTATATTCACCAGTTGGTATCCGTCTAGCACTGGCATCATCACGTCTGTCAGAATCAGCGAAGGCTTGGGGTATATTTTCAGCTTTTGCATCGCTACTTGGCCGTTTTCTGCTTTTAAAACCTTGTATTTATCCTGTAAAATCAGTACTAAATACTCCCGCAAGCTTTGGTTGTCTTCTACGATTAGAATCGTCTCTTTTTGCCCTTCCTCAATGGGTGTAGCAAACGTCATTACTCCTAAATCTACTTCTTGAGTCAACGGAAGTGGCTGTCCTATTTCGTACGCTTCGGCATCATTGATGGTCGTCAATACCTCTTTCTTGGGGAAATAAAATGAAAAGACGGAGCCTTCCTTTAGAACACTTTCCACTTGCAACTGACCGTCAATGAGCTTGGCTAGTTCGGCAGACAGCGAAAGTCCGATTCCAGTACCTCCCTCCACGAGTGCATCGGCTTGATTGGATTGATAAAATCGGTCGAAAATGCGCGGTAAATCCTCAGGGTGGATTCCTCGCCCCGTATCCGCGACTTTGATACAAATCCGATGTTGGTGTTCCTCTACCGTGATTGTTATCGTACCGTTTTCAGCCGTAAACTTGACTGCATTTGACAGCAAATTGTTTACTATTTTTTGTACTTTATCTTTATCAAGAAGGAACTGCAAATACGTATCAATTCTATACGTAAAGACAAAACGGATGTGTCGTGCCGCCGCCGCTGATTCAAAATTAGCTGCAATTCGGCGGATAAAATTATAGAGCACCACTGGTTCTTCGCGTACTTCTAATTTACCCACTTCTAGCTTGTTCAAATCCAAAATCTCATTAACCAGCTTCAAAAGATGCTCGGCATTTTGCCGTATCAAACCAACCAACCTTTGATTTTTGGTATCTAATGTCCCACTTTTTATAATCGTACTTAGAGGCGCGAGCATCAAGGTCAGTGGCGTCCGTAATTCATGCGAAACATTGGCAAAAAAACGCGACTTGGCCGCGTCCAATTGGTGAAGGGCTTCCGACTGTTGAGCAATGATTCGCTGTGCTCGTCGGCTTTTTAGGTAAAAAAAAGCCAACGAGCACACTAAAATCACCAATAAAACAACCGAACCAATCAGCATTTTACGTTCAAAAGCTTGCTTAATCTGCGCCTTTGCTTTTTCTTTTAAATCATACTGAATTTCAAGTTCTTTAACCGCATTATGATGGTTTATATCTAACCGTTTTACCGCTTCGGCAAGGAATTTTTTCTGAGCTTCATACGCATTCTTAAAGTCTCCTTTTTTCTCATAAGCATCGGCCGTATAGTGCCAAATATCGTAATCCGTCGAATGAATATTCAGCGATTCTCCAAGGGCTAACGCTTGCTTGTAGTAAGCAATAGCCTCATCATTGTTTCCTCTTAAAAAATAAATATGTCCCAGATTGAACAGCCCCATTTGCCCATGGTGGGAGTTTTGAAGTTTGTATTTTTCCAATAATCTCAAATACTCACTTGCATAAGCCTGAGCAATCTCCAGTTGCTTCAGTGTTTTATGGTAATTGACCCGTATCCCCAAATAACTCAACTGAATCATCAAAGGCACTTCTGGCAATAACGGTTCAATTTTCTCAAGGTATAGTTTGGCCGAGTCCATTTGGTTCTCCACAAATTTCAAGTTATGAAGGCTCATGTAAATTGAAGCCCTCCTCTGCAACGATAACTTATCGTCCTTCGTCTGGTAATACGCAAGACTTCTGAGCAAACAAGCTCGGCCAAACTCTTTGCCATCCGTTGACTTTGCGTAGTATCCACCTAGCCCAAATTCATATTCTGCTTTGATAGCAGGGTCATTATTATCTTCAATCAGCGCATTTGCTTCTTTAAACACATCTCGATCTTGGGTTTTATAACCTGCCCACCCTCTATCAGAAATCCTATACAATACCCTATATTTCAGAATATTACTGTTTATCATTTTACTATACCTTTCAGCGGTAAGCAACGCACTGTCTTTTTGAGCGGGAATGAGCTCATAAGAAGCAAGTTTTAGATAGGCCTCTATCAGTTGTGTGTACGACTTACTGGGCTGTTTCTCCAAAACGGTAAGCGCTTTTTTTGCGTAATAAAGCGTACTGTCGTAGTTAAACTGTGGTTCATACCTAAACCACTCCGCTTTTTCGAGGTATAGTTGCGCTTTTTTGAGGTCTTCAACCCTTGTTTTTTGCTGTGCAAAAGAATTCAAGCATCCCAAAAATAACACAAAAAAGACACAGCTTATCGGTATATATTTGGGGCTTAAATTCAAAAAAATATTCATAAACAAAAGGCAACACTTGCTAAAAAGTAATTACTAATCATCAAGAGCAAAGATATATATTGTTGCCTTTAAAAAAAATGCAGAAGGGGTAGGTCTCTATTAACTATATAGCCCATCTTTTTGAAACACTACTCCATTTTCACCACCTTCAGCGTCGCTTGTTTTTCAGAAGTCGTCACCTTCAAGAAATACATTCCCGTCGGTAACGCACTTACCCCAAATTCTTCTTGGTGGGTGTTCGTCACAGGCACAAATTGGCGACTCAAAACTTCACGACCCGCTGCGTCCGTCAACGCCGCTTGCACCACTTGCCCCTTACTATCTTGCACTTTCAGGCGGAGCGTATGTGTGACTGGGTTGGGCAGAACGGTGGCGAATACCCCTTCTTCGCCCCTTGCCTCTTGCACACTTGCCCCTTGCTCCTTGCCCTTTGCCACTTGACCACTGCCATTTGCCCCTTCTCTCGCTGCTCCCACGCCTACCCCGTCTTTCGACTGGATTCTGAACCAATATTCTTGATAGGCCAACACATTTCCTTGTGCTTTCCGCGTCGAAGGATAAATGCTGCCCCAACCTTTTTGGTCCCAATATCGAATGCCTAGTTTGTATAAGCCTTTGGGTAAACCTGCATCATATATGTTACCACCTGCACCGTTGTCTTGGTAGAAACCGTAGGCAGGATGGTTTTGGGCATAAAGCTCCGTCCAGCCCTCACGGTTGGCGTACATGAAGTACGGCGCGTTATTCTCGTGCGTATTGAAGGAGCGTATCACACCCATCTCGGGCGTCGCCAACATGTCAAATGTCAACGAACCATCAGTGCTTAATCCGCACGCTTCTACGTTGATTGTCCAGTAACGAGGAGCCATTTTGTTGGCGTTTTCTACAAAATACAAGGTTGGATTTACCTGCGTACTTTGCTCCAATTCGGGGCCGCCATCGCGCGTGATGAACTGGCTCGACCACGCTGCACGGTCGTTGGTTTTTATCGCTGATTTGCTCTCGCCAATGTTTATCAATGTCACTACGAACGCGTTCCAGTAAACATCTTTGCGAACACTTTCCGCACTTTGGCAACCACCCGAAAAAACACACTTCGCCCAGTAAGTCTGCTTCGTCACGTTGCTGAAAGCTACCTCAAAACTTGACGCTGTCACTCCTGTATTCCAAAACGTTTGGCTTCCTGCGGGGCAATTGGCCGAAATTTTTACCGTTGTGCCTGTACAAACGATGTCTTGACTCACCGTAATTACAGGGGCTACCCCAACAGGTATTACGGTGTAAGTCACCACGTTGCTCTTTTCACTTAAACAACCACCGCCCGCTTGGCAACGAGCGTAGTACGATGTCGTTTCCGTCGGTGTTTGATTCGGCAAGCTTGGTAAAGCTAAGTTCGTAACGGCATTGTACCAAATCGTTGTCAACGCTCCGCAGTTGGCCGTGCCACTAAACGTCACGGGACTGCCACAGCCGCTCGTCACGTTCAAACTCGCCACGGGGGCTACCAACGAACTGCTCACGATTCGCAAACGCATCACTCCCGATTCGGTCTCCACACAGGAGACCGTCCCATCCGACTTGCGGCAACGTACGCGGTAATTGTGGTACTGACCATCCACCAACTGTACTGGAAGCGTGCTGCTGTACTCGGCTCCATCCACCGAATAAAGAAGAACTTCCCCCAATCCACAGGTCGCATTAAAAGTTATCGCATTGCCTTCAATATTACATACTTCTTTCGTCTCACCTACCGTTACACTCACCCCATCAGCAACTAGCGACACATTCTGTGGCGTCGAAGAGCGGTAGTTAATCGTCAATTCAATCGGATTCGTGTAAGTCACGGGGCAACTCGCGTCGCAAGCCGCTTGGTAGCGGTGGGGTTGGTTATTGGACGATTGGGAAACTGGGGCATTGGCTGACCACTCACTCCATCCGCCACTGCCCACTTGTACCCGCCAAACGGGATTTCCCACCACACACGAACCCGAAACCGTAAACTGTAAACCGTTTACAGGATTCGCATCCGTGTCGCACAAAACTTGAGAATTACCTTCGTTTAACGTTTGTTGTAAGGTGCTGAGCGTAATAGTGGGCTTGCCTTGAACCGTCACTGTTACGCCACCCGTTTGGGTTGTTTGGCTACATAGCGTCGAAGAGCCATCTTTGACACGCACTAAATTATATTCAACTATTCCTACTTGACCCGTCGGGGCATCTAAGCTTACGCTATTGCCACTGGTCGTGACGATGGTTTGCTCTGAGCCGTTGTTAATTTTGTACGTGAACGTATAAGGCGTTGTACCACCCGCTCCCGTGAAAGTGATTTTTGGTGAAGTTGCATTCTGACAAACTGTTGTTGTTCCCGTAATCATCGCCGTAGGCAATGGATTCACCGTCACCGTGCTGGTTGCGTTCAGGCTTACAAGGCAATTATTCTTGGTAACGCTTACGAGTGTGAGCGTCACGTCTGCCGTCGCATTATTGGCCACAATCGCCTGATTCGTCCCGTCCAAAAGCAACGTTTGATTACCCGTCAGACCCGTTAGCGTATAAGTCAGCGTTGCGCCAGTAGTGCCGTTGACGCTGAAAGTCGCATTGTTTCCCGAACAAATTGGGCTGTTGCTGCTCGCAATCGTCGCCGTAGGCAATGGATTCACCGTCACCGTGCTGGTTACGTTCAGGCTTACAAGACAATTGTTTTTGGTAACACTTACCAGCGTAAGCGTCACCTCTGATGTCGCATTATTGGCCGTAATCGTCTGAGTCGTCCCGTCCAAAAGCAACGTTTGATTACCCGTCAGACCCGTTAACGTATAAGTCAGCGTTGCGCCAGTAGTGCCGTTGACGCTGAAAGTCGCATTGTTTCCAGCACAAATCGGGCTGTTGCTGCTTACAATCGTCGCCGTAGGCAATGGATTCACCGTCACCGTGCTGGTTGCGTTCAGGCTTACAAGGCAATTGTTTTTGGTAACACTCACCAGCGTAAGCGTCACGTCTGCCGTCGCATTATTGGCCACAATCGCCTGATTCGTCCCGTCCAAAAGCAACGTTTGGTTACCCATAAGACCCGTTAGCGTATAAGTCAGCGTTGCGCCAGTAGTGCCATTGACGCTGAAAGTCGCATTGTTACCCGAACAAATCGGGCTGTTGCTGCTTACAATCGTCGCTGTAGGCAATGGATTCACCGTCACCGTGCTGGGCGAGTTCAGGCTCACAAGGCAATTATTCT
Organism: Runella sp. SP2; assembly: GCF_003711225.1. Taxonomy (NCBI): domain Bacteria; kingdom Pseudomonadati; phylum Bacteroidota; class Cytophagia; order Cytophagales; family Spirosomataceae; genus Runella; species Runella sp. SP2. The sequence continues at coordinate 3,962,141 of NZ_CP031030.1, forward strand.
TGGTAACGCTTACGAGTGTGAGCGTCACGTCTGCTGTCGCATTATTGGCCGTAATCGCCTGATTCGTCCCATCCAAAAGCAACGTTTGATTCCCCGTCAGACCCGTTAAAGTATAAGTCAGCGTTGCGCCAGTAGTGCCGTTGACGCTGAAAGTCGCATTGTTTCCCGAACAAATTGGGCTGTTGTTGCTTGCAATCGTCGCCGTAGGTAATAGATTCACCGTCACCGTGCTGGTTGCATTCAGGCTCACAAGGCAATTGTTTTTGGTAACACTTACCAGCGTAAGCGTCACGTCTGATGTCACGTTGTTGGCTGTAATCGTCTGATTCGTCCCGTCCAAAAGCAACGTTTGGTTACCCACCAGACCCGTTAGCGTGTAAGTCAGCGTTGCGCCGTTGGTGCCGTTGACGCTGAAAGTCGCATTGTTACCCGAACAAATTGGGCTGTTGTTGCTTGCAATCGTCGCCGTAGGCAATGGATTCACCGTCACCGTGCTGGTTGCATTCAGGCTTACAAGGCAACTGTTTTTGGTAACACTTACGAGTGTGAGCGTCACGTCTGACGTCGCATTGTTGGCCACAATCGCCTGATTCGTCCCGTCCAAAAGCAACGTTTGATTCCCCATCAGACCCGTTAACGTATAAGTCAGCGTTGCGCCAGTTGTGCCGTTGATACTGAAAGTCGCATTGTTACCGCTACAAATCGGGCTGTTGTTACTTGCAATCGTTGCCGTAGGTGGAACAGGGGCTTCAAGGCTCGCCGTCACCGCATTGCTAACGCAGGCTCCGTACGTAGCCACAATATCGGTATAGCTTCCTGCTCCTAAGCCCGTCAAGGTAATGGCTCCACTGCCATTGGAAGTAAAATTAGCTGCCGAAACCGCCACATTGTTCTTCTTATACGAAACTGAATAGGTAGCATTATTCAAAAATCCACTTAGGCCAATGCTACCATCGGAACCGCCACATGTACTGGGATTAGTAGTGTCCAGTGTCGGAGTAATGGCAACGGATGAAGACGACTGATATTCGTACGCGCCTAAATCAATAGTACTTACCTTGCGGTTGTTGGCGACCAAATCGGTGGTGACGGTGTTATCTGCATCATTGCCCACATTGATAGCAGGAGAACAAGGCCACAGGCGCAGGTCGCCCGCTGTGCCGACCCCTACAGCAGGTTGATTAACAAAGAGAGGATCTTCTGTACCTTGAAAGCCGCCTATAATCATGCCTTTGACAAGCGTCTTGGTGTAGCTAGGAACAGAGTTATTAAAGTTCTCTACTTCGCTGCTGTTTCCCCACAGAATACAGTTTTTAAAGCTCGGTGCAGCCAACAAGTTGTTGCATATCGCGCCGCCGTACCTGTTTGCCTGATTGCCCGCGAAGCTACAGTTCACATAGCTCGGTGAAGATTGTTGGTTATACATCCCGCCGCCATTATCGTTTGCCCGATTGCCTGAAAAGACACAATTTACAAGACTCGGTGAGGAGTTTTTGATGTTACACATCCCGCCGCCAACAGTGCCAGTCTGATTACCCCTGAAGCTACAATTCACTAAGCTCGGTGAGCAGCTATCGTAATTATGCATCCCACCGCCATTATCGTTTGCCTGATTGCCCGAAAAGACACAATTTACAAGACTCGGCGAGGAGTTGTTACTGTTATCCATCCCACTGCCAGTGACGTTGGAGTAATTGCCCGAGAAAGTACAATTTATAAGACTCGGTGAGGCGTAGTCGTTGTTATGCATCCCACCTCCAAAACCGCCCACATTACCCGAGAAGATACAATTTACAAGGCTCGGTGAGGATTTTTTGTTGTGCATCCCGCCACCGTTGCTGTTTTCCCCTCCTCCATTGGCATTCCCGCCCGTGATGGTAAAGCCATCCAAAAGCGAATTGGCCGTGGTTAAGCCGTTATCATTATTATAGATGACGTGATAACTGTTTTCAGCATTGCCCGTGGTGGCATCATCATCGTTTAAATCTCCACTCAAGATGCTTTTATTGGCCACCATCACGGCGAAGGTACGCTCTGAAAGGGCGGTTTCCACGCCTAAAAAACTGCCGTAAATTTTCACCCCATTCTTCATCACAAAGGTTTTGGTTCGGGAATTAGCAGGAGACGTATTGCCATAAAGATCAGCGTTAGGCTTATACGTCCCCGCTGCTACCCAGATTTCGTCCCCACTCGATGCAACGGCCAAAGCACTTTGCAAGTCCTTAAACGCACAATTCCAACTTGTCCCATTTCCTGGCGTACCTATTGCCGCATTAACGTACCAGCGGGCCGTCGTTGATAAAACTCCCTGGTATTCGTACGCGCCTATATCCACCGTACCACCTCCTCCAATCGCATTCACCCGAGCGTTACCTTCTAAGTCGGTAGTGGGAATACCCTGATTTGTTCCTGCATCGATGGCTAGTGAACAGCCTTGCAGGCGGAGGTCACCTGTTGTACCCAAACCTATGGATGGTTGACTGATGAACAGTGGGTTAACGTTTAAGTTGCCAATACCAGGATATACCCCGCTTCCCTGCTGCACAATGCAATAACTCGCCGCCACCGTTCCATTCTCATTGACAATTTCACCATCATTCCCCCAGAAAATGCAGTTCTTGAGCGTAGTGCTTACATCTACGCTTACCCATAGTGCCCTACCTTCATTTCCCGAAAAACTACAATTATTGAAAATGGGTTGGGTAGTACCATCCGAGATTAAACTACACCCTCCCCCTTTCATACTACTTTTGTTTCCCAAAAAGATACAACTATTAAAAGTGGGAGTTCCCCCAGAGACGCTAACAGCTCCCCCAAAGCCAAATCCTAAGTTACCAATAAAACGGCAATTCGTGATTTGTGGCGAAGAGGTACTCCCCTGTATATAGATAGCACCGCCTGAATTAGTCGGGCCCTTTGCAATGTTACTTTGAAACACACAATTGATAATGTTAGGTGAGGCATTCCTTATCTGCATTCCCCCACCAAAGAGTGCTGTGTTTCCAATAAAAGTACAGTTACGAATGGTAGGTGAGGAAGAAATATTGCGCATTGCTCCAGCATCTGGGTTAGTACTGCTCACTCCAGTGATGGTAAAACCATCAAGTATGGCTGTTGCAGTCAGTCCGTTATTGTTATTATTGATAACACTGTAACTATTATCATCGCTGTTACTCGTACCAATGTCTCCGCTCAAGGTTGTTACATTTGTTTGCCAGTTGCGCTCCAAAAGCTGCGTTTCTATCCCATCAAACCCTCCGTAAATCGCCACCCCATTGACCATCTCAAATGCAATAGTAGGGTCATTGCTTTGAGTAGGCTTATACGTCCCTTTCGCCACCCAAATTTGGGTAACTCCGCAGTTTTTAGCCGCAAACAAAGCATTTTGCAAATCAGTAAAGGCGTTTGCCCATGAGTTACCAAGGTTGCTACCCATGGCAGCCGCATTGACATAGGCAATATTATTGGGATAAGCTTGGCAAGAAATGTTATAATAACAGCCTGTTGATGCATCACACCCCGCCCACATAGTATTGGGATTATTGTCGTCGCATTGAATGAGTGTAAAAACGCACTGCCCATTTGCTGGATTACAGGCATCAACGGTACACTCGCTATTATCTGAACAAATCTTAGGAGTATTAACACATGCCCCTGTAGCTCTGTCACAAACATCTGTTGTACACGCGTTGGAGTCATCGCACGTTTTGGGATTCTTTCCTATGCACACACCACTTTCACAAGCATCCGTTTGAGTGCATGGGTTCCCATCATTGCAAGACGAGCCATCGGGTTTACCACTGCATTGAGCGTCGGCTGTTTTGGCGGCGGTTGACGGCGGAGTATTACACTGGGCTTCATTGGCCGCGCCCGTCGTTGATAAAGGCATGATTTTCCCTCGGTATTTTTCGCCATCCAACAAAACCGTTGGAGAAGCATAGATTTTTTGCTCCATGGAAGGGCGTATCGCTTCCAATAGCCATTGCTGCCCTTCTGCACTTGCCATTGTTTCTTCTACTACTTGTGGAAGAATCCCCAACGGCTGGGCCACACTTTTCCAATCATTACTCTGGTAATTTTTTGCGCGCGCCAGCAAGTACCTTGTAAGAAGCGCGGGGTATAACTTGGCAATGACGACTTGTCGAAAATTTTCATCTACTTCCGTCTGGCCGTGCATACTTTCAATGCGCTGATTTTGATCCAACCATCCCACAAAGTGAAGTTTGAATTCAACACGCTCGCCCAATTCACTCACCAAAGGTAACAGCGTCTCTTCGGCCCTCACCCCAAATGGGCACTGACTCATAACAAACAAATCAAGTTTGATTTTGTCTTTGGTTTTGAGTTTTTCAAGGAGTACTTCCCGTAAGGGACTAACGGGTTTATGGGTTGTAGTTGTGCTTTTTTGTAAACTAGGATTAACAAAAGTTTGCTGCGCCCTAACATTTAATAGAACGATAAATAACAACAAAGTAAGAACGGTAAATTGTCTTTTTTTCATTTGGTTAAACATTAAGATTGCTTTGAGTAATTTGTTAAAACCATTCTTTCAGTCTGTATTGGAACGTAGTAACAATACCATCGGTCAATGCGTTTTTGGGCGTTGAAATGAAGGCAGCAGTTTAGGTTCAGCGTGCGCGTATGACCATCCACGTATCGCAGTTCGCCCCTAAACATCGAAATCACGTACACCCCCGCCACACCCGAAAAAGGTAGCGCTTGGTGGCTATGCACAGGAATGTGATTGAAGTGGCTAAAATGCCATGATTGAAGATGCGCCCGCTCGGGCTCATTGCGCCAATAAGCCAACACAGCTGCCTTGCCCACCAGCGGGCGGGCGCTCTCGGGCAAGAAATATTGCACGTCCTCGGCCAATAAATCAGAGCATCCTTCCCAATCGAAATCCGATTGGTAGGTCAATGCCTTTTCGGCCAGCACCGCGTAGTTCTCGGTCGCAATAGTATAGTGAATCTGACTTTCAAATGAACTTTGCTCGGGCGATGTACATGCCAACGCCCAGAGCCAAAGTCCAATGCAAAGTAGGGTAATGTGCGCTATGGAAAACACCTTTTTCATTGATAGGTAATTGAAAAATGATGTCCCAAAAGTAGGTCTAAACCACCTTGACCATGTTAGAAAATACGGTCAAAAACTTAGACAATACGGTCAAAAACTTAGAAAATACAGTCAAAAACTTAGAAAAACGCTAAAAAATCACCCTTTTGAAGTAAAATCGTTCTTTTCTTTTAGAAAACAAGCTTAGATAGGCAATTTGAAGTTCACTAAGCCAAACTGTTGCAATAAGGCATTAAATCGCGCCTCACCACGCAAGAAATGGAAGAAGGGGGACACCTTAACGTCGGTAGGAGTTTTCCCCAAAGAGGCCATTTTCTCAAGATAACGAAGACAATTTTGTTTGTCGTTTAGCCCTGCATATACCATCGCAATAAAGGTATAATTGTCGGGTGTTTCGGGTAAAGTCGCCAGATACGTTTTGGCCGCAGGTACCTGCCCTAAACGGGCTTTGGTATAAACAAGAGCGGCCTCTAACCCTTTGACGCTGGGATTGAGTTGTCGTGCTTTGGTCAAATCCCGTAGTGCGGCAGGATAGTCTTTTATTTCCAAATAGTGATAGCCCGTTGACCAGTAAAATAAAAAGGAATCATTGAACAACAACTTTCCGTTCTCAATGACTTCTTTGGTCATTTCTTGCTTATTGGCATAAGAACAGTTGCGGATGTGTCCGCCCAAAATCACGGGCGAGAGCGGATCCAACGCCACGGCTCGGCTGCTGTACTTCAAAGCTTCCTCCAACAGCCCCAACGAACGCAGCATCAGGCTATACCAATAATTGACTTGTGCGTTGTTTGGATTGCACCGTAAAGCAATCTGAAACGTAGAGTTTGCTTGTTCCCAGCGGTATTCATCTCGGTAAACGGCGGCTAATAATCCGTACGCTTGGGCATTGTCAGCATCTAGTCGAATGGACTTTAGTACTTCTCGCTCGGTCATTCTAAAACTTGAGTCGAGGTCAATGTGGCTCAAATTTCCCAAGCTAAAATACGCACTCGCTTTACAAGCGTAGGCATCCGAAAAATTTGAATCCAAGGCGATTGCTCTGTCAAATTTTGTGATGCTTGCCAAGAGTTTCTCTTTGGTTCGAGTCGCCAGCAATTGTTTTCCCTGCAAATATTCATTGTAGGCTTGTGGGTTATCGGTTGGCATCTGGTTTGACTTGGCAGCCAGTGATTGTGAAGGCTTTAACTGAAATCGTTTAGTGATGTCTTGGGCTATTTTATTAATCAAGTCAATAATTTCGCTCGCTTTACCTTCGTACTGTCTTATCCATACCACCCGATCTTCCGATGCTTTTACCAGCTCCATCGTTATCCGCACACGCGCTCCATTGTGGGTTGTCGTCCCGCCCAAAACATAGGCTACGCGCAGTTCAGAAGCGATTTGAGGAACTGTTTTTTTTGACTCTCTAAAGAGCTCTGATGAATTTTTAGAAATAACTTTTAGGTGCCTTAGGGTGGCCAATGAGCCATGGATTTGATCAGTTACGCCCTCAGCTAACAACACCGCCTCAGAATTCCCGTTGCTTTTGAAAGGCAAAACCGCAATGGAATTTTCTGATTCGCTGAATGCCCCGCTCCCTTTAATAATCCAAAACCCCACTGCTACGAGCACAATCACCAGCAAAGCCAACGCCATATACTTGTATTTACCTTGCTTATTTGCAACAGGTAACGCACCCTCAACCACCTCCTCAACATCCTGACTATTAGACACTTGAACAACCTCTAACTCCTCAGGCGAAGTTTCCTCAAAGGATTCTTTTTCTCTATTTTTACGGTATTCGGAGGGAGAAACGCCAAATTCTTCAGTAAAATACTTGGTAAAAGTTTGGGGGCTATCCAAGCCGATTTCGTATGCCACTTCGGCTATTTTGTGGTCGGTAGTTTCAATTAATTCTTTCCCTTTCAACAAACGCCGACGACGGATATAACGCGAAATAGAGAGGTCTGTCTCCTCTTTTACGAGCCGAAACAACTGAGAACGGCTCATTCCTAGTTCAAGGCATATATCATCAATAGAGTAATCACGGTTTAGAATATTTTTATCTATGAGTTGATTAAGTTGTTCAATAAAGTTTTTATCCGTTGGGTACATTTTTCAATCCTATCAAATCGGATTGCAAGTTAAGGCAAATAACTGAAAAATCCTGTTACCAAAATTGATAACAGGATTTTTAGGTATATCCTCAAGTGATGCTATATTAATGCACCTTCACCACCTTCAACGTTGCTTGTTTTTCAGAAGTCGTCACCTTCAAGAAATACATCCCCGTCGGCAATTCACTCACGCCAAATTCTTCTTGGTGCGTGTTCGTTTCGGGCACAAATTGGCGACTCAAAACTTCACGCCCCGCTGCGTCCGTCAAAGACGCTTGCACCACTTGCCATTTGCTCTCTTGCACTTTGAGACGGAGCGTATGCGTAACAGGGTTGGGCATTACATTGGCGAATACTCCGTTATCTGTTATCTGTTTTCCGTTATCCGCCCATTGCTCCTTGCCCTTTACCACTTGCCCACTGCCATTTGCCCCTTCTCTCGCTGCTCCTACACCTACCCCGTCTTTCGACTGGATTCTGAACCAATATTCTTGGTAAGCCAACACGTTGCCTTGCGGTTTCCGCGTTGAAGGATAAATGCTACCCCAACCCTTTTGGTCCCAATATCGAATCCCTAACTTGTATAAACCTTTGGGTAAACCTGCATCGTACGAATTCCCGCCCGCACCGTTGTCTTGGTAAAAGCCGTACGCGGGATGGTTTTGAGCATATAATTCCGTCCAGCCTTCGCGGTTAGCGTACATAAAATACGGCGCGTTGTTCTCGTGCGTATTGAACGAACGTATCACCCCCATCTCGGGCGTCGCCAACATGTCGAACGTCAATGAGCCATCGGTGCTTAATCCGCAGGCTTCTACATTAATCGTCCAATAGCGTGGAGCTTGTTTGTTAGCGTTTTCTACGTAATACAAAGTCGGATTTACCTGCGTACTTTGCTCCAATTCGGGGCCACCATCTCGGGTGATGAACTGGCTCGACCACGCCGAACGGTCGTTTACTTTTACCGCCGATTTACTTTCACCAATGTTAATCAACGTTACCACAAACGCATTCCAGTACACATCCTTGCGAACACTTTCCGCGCTCTGACAGCCACCTTCAAAAAGACACTTTGCCCAGTAACTCTGCTTCGTCACGTTGCTGAACGACACTTCAAAACTTGACGCTGTTACACCTGTATTCCAGAAGGTTTGACTGCCTGCGGGGCAGTTGGCCGAGATTTTTACCGTTGTTCCCGTACAAACGATGTCTTGCGAAGCCGTAATTGCAGGGGCTACCCCAACAGGTATTACGTTGTAAATCACCACGTTGCTCTTTTCACTTAAACAACCGCCTCCCGCTTGGCAACGAGCGTAGTACGATGTCGTTTCCGTCGGTGTTTGATTCGGCAAACTTGGCAGAGCCACGTTCGTGACGGCATTGTACCAAATCGTTGTCAACGCACCGCAATTTGTTATCCCGCTAAACGTCACGGGACTGCCGCAACCGCTCGTCACGTTCAAACTCGCCACGGGGGCCACCAACGAACTACTTACGATTCGCAAACGCATCACCCCCGATTCGGTCTCCACACAGGAAACCGTCCCATCCGACTTGCGGCAACGTACGCGGTAATTGTGGTATTGTCCATCTACCAACTGCACTGGAAGCGTGCTGCTGTACTCGGCTCCATCCACCGAATAAAGAAAAACTTCTCCCACACCACAGGTCGCATTAAAAGTTATCGCATTGCCTTCAATATTACATACTTCTTTGGTTTCTCCCGCATTTACACTCACCCCGTCAGCAACTAGCGACACATTCTGTGGCGTCGATGCACGATAATTAATCGTCAATTCAATCGGATTCGTGTACGTCACGGGACAACTCGCGTCGCAAGCCGCTTGGTAGCGGTGGGGTTGGTTATTGGACGATTGGGAAACTGGGGCATTGGCTGACCATGCGCTCCAAGCTCCACTTCCCACTTGCACTCGCCAAACGGGATTGCCCGAAACACACAAACCCGAAACCGTAAACTGTAAACCGTTCACTGGATTCGCATCTGTGTCGCAAAAAACTTGGCTGTTGCCTTCGTTTAAGGTTTGTTGCAAAGTAGTCAGCATAATCGTAGGTTTACTTTGGACTTGTACCGTCGCCAAAGTTGAAGTTGCTTGAGAACACGTTCCATTTTTTACAATGGCGCGGTAGTACGTCGTTTGCGTTAAATTGCTAGCGGTCAACTCCGTCGTCGTGTTTGAAATATCCACCGCACTGCTAAAATCTGAACTCAAAGACGATTGCCATTTTTGAACATTGCCCACCTGACCCGACAAAGTCAATGTGGTACTATTTGTCCCCGAACACACCGTCGCCGAACCTAAAATGCTGCCTCCCACGCTCACGGGATCAACCGTTACCGTCGCCGAAACTGAATTTGCTTGCGAACATACCCCGCTTTTTACCACCGCGCGGTAGTACGTCGTTTGCGTTAAATTGCTCGCGGTCAACTCTGTCGTCGTGTTTGAAATATCCGTCGCGCTGCTAAAATCTGAACTCAACGATGATTGCCATTTTTGAACATTACCCACTTGACCCGACAAAGTCAAGGTGGTGCTGTTCGTTCCCGAACACACCGTCGCCGAACCTGAAATGCTGCCACCCACGCTCACGGGGTCAACCGTCACCGTTGCCGAAACTGAATTTGCTTGCGAACATACCCCGCTTTTCACCACCGTGCGGTAATAGGTCGTTTGCGTTAAATTGCTAGCGGTCAACTCCGTCGTCGTGTTTGATATATCCACCGCGCTGCTAAAATCTGAACTCAAAGATGATTGCCATTTTTGAACATTCCCTACTTGACCTGACAACGTCAATGTGGTGCTGTTCGTCCCCGAACACACCGTCGCTGAACCTGAAATGCTGCCACCCACGCTCACGGGATCAACCGTCACCGTTGCCGAAGCTGAATTTGCTTGCGAACATACCCCGCTTTTTACCACCGCGCGGTAGTACGTCGTTTGCGTTAAATTGCTCGCGGTCAACTCCGTCGTCGTGTTTGAAATATCCACCGCGCCGCTAAAATCTGAACTCAACGACGATTGCCATTTTTGAACATTGCCTACTTGACCTGACAAAGTCAATGTGGTGCTGTTCGTCCCCGAACACACCGTCGCTGAACCTGAAACGCTACCGCCTACGCTTACCGAGTTGACCGTCACCGTTGCCGAAGTTGAAGTTGCTTCCGAACATACCCCGCTTTTCACCACTACACGGTAATAGGTCGTTTGCGTTAAATTGCTAGCGGTCAACTCCGTCGTCGTGTTTGATATATCCACCGCCCCGCTAAAATCTGAACTCAAAGATGATTGCCATTTTTGAACATTGCCTACTTGACCTGACAAAGTCAATGTGGTGCTGTTCGTCCCCGAACACACCGTCGCCGAACCTGAAATGCTGCCACCTACGCTCACGGGGTCAACCGTCACCGTCGCCGAAACTGAATTTGCTTGCGAACATACCCCGCTCTTGACAATGGCGCGGTAGTACGTCGTTTGCGTTAAGTTGCTCGCGGTCAACTCCGTCGTCGTGTTTGATATATCCGTCGCCCCGCTAAAATCTGAACTCAAAGATGATTGCCATTTTTGAACATTGCCTACTTGACCCAACAACGTTAATGTGGTACTGTTTGTCCCCGAACACACCGTGGCCGAACCTGAAATGCCACCACCCACGCTCACGGGATCAACCGTCACCGTCGCCGAAACTGAATTTGCTTGCGAACATACCCCGCTTTTCACCACCGCACGGTAATAGGTCGTTTGCGTTAAATTGCTCGCGGTCAATTCTGTCGTCGTGTTTGATATATCCACCGCCCCGCTAAAATCTGAACTCAAAGATGATTGCCATTTTTGAACATTGCCTACTTGACCTGATAAAGTCAAGGTGGTGCTGTTTGTTCCCGAACAAACCGTCGCTGAACCTGAAACGCTACCGCCCACGCTCACGGGCTCAACCGTCACCGTCGCCGAAACTGAATTTGCTTGCGAACATACCCCGCTTTTCACCACCGAACGGTAATAGGTCGTTTGCGTTAAATTGCTCGCGGTCAACTCTGTCGTCGTATTGGAAATATCCACCGCCCCGCTAAAATCTGAACTCAACGACGATTGCCATTTTTGAACATTGCCCACTTGACCCGACAAAGTCAATGTGGTGCTGTTCGTCCCCGAACACACCGTCGCTGAACCTGAAACGCTACCGCCCACGCTCACGGGGTCAACCGTCACCGTTGCCGAAGCTGAATTTGCTTGCGAACAAACACCGCTTTTCACCACCGCACGGTAATAGGTCGTTTGCGTTAAATTGCTCGCGGTCAACTCTGTCGTCGTATTTGAAATATCCGTCGCGCTGCTAAAATCTGAACTCAAAGATGATTGCCATTTTTGAACATTGCCTACTTGACCTGATAAAGTCAATGTGGTGCTGTTTGTTCCCAAACACACCGTCGCTGAACCTGAAATGCTGCCTCCCACGCTCACGGGATCAACTGTCACAGTGCCTTGAATAATATCTGACTCACAAGTAGTCGTTGAATTTTTCACCGTGAGCGTAAAAGGAAGGGAACTCCCCGAAGCAGGGCTACTCAACTGCACCGTGATTGGGTTCGTTAAATCACCGTCACTCACCGTAGTAATGCCCGTTCCCGTAATAGAATATTTACTAGGCGAGCCTGTCGGATTGCTGTAAGGAATCGTAAAACTCGTGGCATCAGCGCAGATAACAGGAATGGCCCCCGGCGTCAGGCTTGGCTTGGCAGGGTCTTCAAGGCTCGCCGTAACCGCATTACTTACGCAGACTCCGTACGTCGCTACAATCTCCGTATAATTTCCCGCCCCCAAACCCGTCAAGGTAATCACTCCGCTGCCATTGGAAGCAAAGTCAGCCGCTGAAACCGCCACATTGTTCTTCTTGTACGTAACCGAATAGGTCGTATTGTTCAAAAATCCACTCAACGTAATGCTACCCTCAGCACCTCCGCAGGTCGTAGGATTCGACGTTCCCACCGTCGGCGTAATGGCAGTTGGTGGAGCTGATTGGTACTCATACGCACCTATGTCCACCCTTCCGTTGTTGTAAAACCGTGGATTGCCGCCCAAGTCTAAACTACCCACCGTAGCTGAAGTAGTAGCAGGATCTCCTGCATTAATGGCAGGCGAGCAAGCTTGAAGCTGAAAGTTGCCGTCTGCTACGTTCACGAAGAGAGGGTTAGCATTGCCATTTCCACTAGGGCAGTTGTTACATAGATCGTACCCACCCTCTACAATACTATTACTGATGCTGGCATTGGCATTGTAAAAACTAAGCGAACTCCCCAAAAAAACACAATTGGAAATGTTAATAGCTATATTGCAGTGGATGCTTTTTGGTGAATTACCCGAAAAAGTACAGTTGGTCAGGGTCATGGATTTGAGCTGGCTAAATAAGCCCCCTCCACCTGCGAAATACGTAGAATTATTATGGATAAAAAGACAATTAGTTACAATGGGCACACCGCCAAAAGCATTTGCCATCCCTCCCCCATAATACGATGTATTGTAGGATAAAGTGCAATTCGTGACAACAGGGGAAGAATTATTACAAGCCAAACCACCGCCAAAATAGGTACTTGAATTTCTGGTGAGTAAACAATTAGTGATAATCGGAGAACTGTTATTCACATATATACCTGCCCCATAATCTGCGCCAGCCGCACCAGTCACCGAGAAACCATCAAGAATAGCCGTAGCATTTAAACCAGAACCAACAACTACTACAATATAGCTGTTGTCAGAATCCTCAGCCGCTCCAATGTCTCCACTCAAAATCGTAGGATTCGTATTCCAATTTCGATTGGCCATTGTGCCTGTTCCATCATTAGGAAAGCCTCCATAAATTGCCACGCCGTTGACCATTGAGAAAGAAATACCACGATCAGTACCAGAGGTAGGTTTATACGTCCCCGCCGCGACCCAGATTTGAGTTACGCACGAAGGATAATTCCGAGCCAAAGTGAGTGCCGATTGTAAATCCGTGTAAGCATTGGCCCACGAACTCCCATTATTGCTACCTCCCGAAGCCGAAGCATTGACGTAAACAATTCCTCCAGCAATGTTATTACAAGCCGAGCAAACATCATACGTCGTTTGGTACTCATACGCCCCCATGTCCGTATTGCTCACTCCCGTCGCATTAAACGGGCGCGCATTACTCCCAAAATCACTGGCTGGAGCATTAGTATTCGTACCCGCATCTATTGCGGGTGAACATTGCTGCAAGCGAAAATCTCCCCCTGCCGCATTCTCAAAACGGGGGTCACTGCTTATATTCCCTGTTCCATCCACACCACCCTGTACGTTCGAATACGTTACCGTTCCACCCGACACTCCTCCTGAATTTCCCCAAACAATACTGTTACTAATGGAAGTAGCTGACTTCTCGTTGATAATAGTCGTCGAACTTGTATTACCATAAAAAGTGCAGTTTACTACCTGCACCATATCCGTACCTCCCCCATTGGAAATACCCGACCCTGCAGTCGTTGCCGTGTTGTTGAAAAACAAACAGTTCGTAATGTTTGATGAGGAGTTATCATTGAATATCCCACCGCCAGACGTCGCATAATTGTTACGAAACACGCAGTTTTGAACTTTTGGAGAAGCATACGCATTCCACATGCCGCCCCCCAAATTAAACGGAAAATCGCCAGTAGCATACCCTTTTTCAACAATAAATCCATCCAATATCGCCGTATTGTTCAACGGAGCACCCGACGTAAATGTATTGTTGATTACTCGATAGCTGTTGTCGGTATCTATTCCTGTATCACCAATATTTCCACTCAAAAGCGTGGGGTTATTGCGCCAATTTCGAGCGGAAAGCTGGGTCTCTGTACCAATAAAACCTCCATAAATAGCCACCCCACTGACCATCGAGAAAGAAATACCACGATCCGTACCCGAAGTAGGTTTATACGTCCCCGCCGCGACCCAGATTTGAGTTACGCAAGAAGGATTGGCACGAGCCACGCTAAGCGCCGATTGTAAATCCGTGTAAGCATCCGCCCATGAACGGCCGTTGTTGCCCCCAGAGGCCGACGCATTGACATAGACAATACCATTATTACTGATACAAGCGCACACATCATAGGTAGATTGATACTCGTAGGCGCCTATATCCACAGTGCCACCACCCGAAACAGCATCCACACGGTTGTTGCCATCTAAATCAGTCGTTGGGGCATCGGTAGAAGTCCCCGCATCTATCGCGGGTGAGCATTGTTGTAGGCGAAAATTGCCGTTGGCGGCATCGACAAAGAGGGGATTGGCATTGATATTTCCTGTACCTGTGTAACCACCTTGAACGATAGAATAATTAATTGAGATAGTGCCAGTACCTGCTATTTCATTGCTATTATCCCAAAAAATAGAGTTAGAAACAAATGTTGAGGTATTTGAGGAATGGTAAATTCCGTTACCACCATTCGAGGCTGAGTTGTTATAAAAACTACAGTTGAAAATAATAGGGTTAGTAGAACCATTTAAACTAATAGCGATGGCTCCCCCACGACCACTGGTAGAATTACCCAAAAAAATGCAGTTGGTAAAACGTGGAGCTCCTCCTCCGATATGTATCGCACCACCAGCAAAGCCCGAACTATTAGGAGCGGAGTTACTTATGAATTGGCAATTGCTAAACGTACCTGACGCTCTAGTAAAAAGAACCGCACCACCAGCACTTCCACCATTCATAGCAATGTTATTTGTAAAGTTACAATGGGTTACTGTCGGGTTCGAAGAATTTAGGTTAGCCATTCCTCCTCCATTACTAGCCCTGTTATTAGTAAAGATACAATTAGTTACCGTGGGAGAAGCATTTTCATTTACCATAGCGCCATACCCGTTTAAGAATGTGACTCCATTAGTCTTTGTGAGAGTAAAACCATCAAGCACCGCAGAATTATTGAGTCCAACGTTGAAAAAAATATTATTTGAATTATCACTATCATCATTCGGCGTACCAATGTCACCACTTAAAATTGTAGGATTCGTATTCCAATTTCGATTGGCCATTGTACCAGAACCATCATTGGGAAAACCGCCATAAATAGCCACGCCGTTGACCATCGATAAGGAAGCTGCTCGATCCGTACCTGATGTAGGTTTATAAGTCCCCGCTGCCACCCAAATTTGAGATACGCACGAAGGATAGGTACGGGCTAAAGTAAGCGCCGATTGTAGGTCTGTAAAAGCATTGGCCCAAGAGCCACCAAGATTATTGCCAGAAGCTGAAGCATTAACGTAAACAATTCCTCCAGCAATGTTATTACAAACCGTACAAGCCTCGTACGTAGATTGGTACTCATACGCGCCTATATCCACAGTGCCACCACCCGAAACAGCATCCACGCGATTGTTCCCATCAAGGTCAGTCGTTTGGGCATCCATAGAGGCTCCCGCGTCTATTGCAGGAGAACATTGCTGCAAGCGAAAGTTACCGTTAGCAGCATCTACAAAGAGGGGATTGGCATCAAGCACGCCGTTGTTTATGATATTATTTGAACTGATATCCACAATAGCGCCCGTACCTCCCTGCAAAAGCGTGTAATGAAGTAGTAGGGTGGCTGTGGAATTACCAACGCTTATCTGATTACCGCCTGAACGGGCGGCATTGTCCCATAGAATACAGTTACTTAAAGTGAGAATAGAGGAGCCTGCATTAGCCCCGGCATGGATTGCGCCGCCATTTACCAAGGCTTTATTCTGGCTGAAGGTACAATTATTCATGGTAATCGTTACGTTGTTAAAACAGAACATTGCTCCGCCGAACAAAGCCTGATTTTGGTAGAAAAGGCAGTGGGTAAAAGTAGGATTACAAGTACCATTTTCTCCGTAGTTCGCTACCGCTGCTCCTCCAAATTCAGCTATATTATGCCGAAACACGCAGTTAACAAAAACTGGATTACAAATGCCATTGCTCCCATCGTTAAGGACCCCACCGCCCCACGGAGAGTTATTGTTATTCCCCCCCGATACGATGAAGCCATCTAAGCGGGCGGTATTGTCGGTGGTGTTGCCGTTGCGGATAATGATGTAGCTATTGTCGGAAACATTACCAATCACAAGGTTAGTACCTGTACCCGTAAAGGTATCGTCACCGTTCAAATCCCCACTCAAAATGGTCGGGTTGGTAGCCTGGTTACGATTCGCCATCGTCCCAGAGCCGTCGTTGGGAAAACCGCCAAAAATAGTGACCCCGTTTACCATACCGAAAGAGACATTCGGGTCAGAGGCATGGGGTTTATAAGTACCCTTGGCCACCCAGATTTGAGTTACGCACGAAGGATAATTTCGAGCCAAAGTGAGCGCCGATTGTAAATCCGTGTAAGCATTGGCCCACGAACTCCCATTATTGCTACCTCCCGAAGCCGAAGCATTGACGTAAACAATTCCTCCAGCAATGTTATTACAAGCCGAGCAAACATCATACGTCGTTTGGTACTCATACGCCCCCATGTCCGTATTGCTCACTCCCGTCGCATTAAACGGGCGAGCATTACCCGCAAAATCATTGGCTGGTGCGTTGGTATTTGTGCCTGCATCTATTCCAGGAGAGCATTGCTGCAAACGAAAATTTCCGCCTACTGCATTCTCAAAACGAGGGTCACTGCTGATATTCCCCGTGCCACTCACGCCACCCTGTACAGTACAATAGGTGACAGTCCCCCCAGAAATGCCTCCGCCATTTCCCCAAACAATACTGTTACTAATGGAAGTAGCTGACCTCTCGTTGATAATAGTCGTCGGGCCTGCATTACCATAAAAAGTACAGTTTATCACCTTCACCATATCCGTACCACCTCCGTTGGAAATACCCGACCCCGCAGTCGTTACCGTGTTGTTGAGAAACAGGCAGTTCGTAATGCTTGATGAGGAGTTATCGTTGAACACACCACCTCCGGATACCGCAAAATTGTTACGAAACACACAGTTCTGAATCTTTGGTGAAGCGTAAGCATTCCACATTCCGCCCCCCAAATTAAGTGGAAATCCACCGTTGGCATAGCCTTTCTCTACAATAAACCCATCCAAAATGGCAGTATTGTTCAGTGGAGAACCCGATGTAAAAGTATTGTTAATCACTCGGTAGCTGTTATCGGTATCTATTCCTGTGTCACCAATATTTCCACTCAAAATCGTGGCATTCGTGCGCCAATTTCGCTGGGAAAGCTCCGTCTCAGTACCGTTAAAACCCCCATAAATAGCCACCCCGTTCTTCATCACAAAGGTTTTGGTTCGGGCGTTGGCTGGGGCCGTATTGCCAGATGCATCGGCGGTAGGTTTATACGTTCCCGACGCTACCCAAATTTGTGCGCCTGAACAGGCCGCCGCCAACGCATCTTGCAGCGAGGTAAAAGCATCCGTCCACGAACTGCCGTTGTTGACTCCTGAGGCATTGGCTTTCACGTAAATAGTGCCCGTTAGTTTGGGCGTAAGTGTATAAGTTTGGTCGGTAAAAACGTCAGGATTGTACTTGAGCCGAATCCGTACCGTGTATGTACCCACCCCAGTGCCTGTTCCGGTAGCCACGATAAAAGGTTCGGCCGTAATGCTTGTAAACGTAGGGTTTCCAGAAAAACTGCCCCCCGAGACAATGGCGTATTCGACATCACCATTGGTGTAGCCATTGAGGTCACCTGTCAAATCAACACTTACACTTCCCTGATTGGAAGCGCAGGTAGGTTGCGTAGGGGTAAGCGTAGCCGAAATGGCCGCCGTACCGAGGCATTCAATAATAACTTGGCCGCCACCGCTATTACTGCCCGCAGTATTGTTTTGGTTCAGGCCAATGTTGTAGGATCCACCACCGCCACCGCCGTTCCAACCATTGCCACCATCGCCACCTTTATACCCTCCCCCTCCTCCTCCGGAAAAATCATTGGTGGATTCGGCACAGCCCAAGCTACATACATGCCCACCGCCGCCGCCTGCTCCGAAACCGCCGCCTCCAAACCCTGTATTACCGCTACCAAAACCGCCTGTTCCATTAAATCCGCCCCCGCCGCCGCCACCAGAATATCCACCGCTGCTGTTTTGGCCGTTTCCGATGTAGCCACCACCGCCGCCACCGCCTTTACCCGCTCCACCACCGGTCGTACCTGAGTTAGTGACGACAGCTGGCCCTCCAGCACCCGAGTTTAGTTCATATCCAGCCCCTCCCCCTCCGCCAGCCAATATCAGTAGCGTGCCAGCAGTGCGAATCTGAACTCCCGAACCACCTCCTCCTCCGCCAGTTAATACCTTTGATTGACCCGACGCTCCTGCCATAGCATCAAGAACCTGTCCTGAAGCGACAAAGAATTCACCATTCATTGCAGCACCTCTTCCACCAAGGTTCAGCCAGTTTTTTGAAACATCCTTTACAGCATCTCCCCCAGCGGCTCCTTTGACTGTGATTCTTACCTTGAAAGCACCACCCGCAGGCACCGCCCAAGAGCCAATTGTACCGCTTGTGTTGGGTGTATTGGCAGTAATATTCAGCACTTCACCCGTGCAGGTTTGGGCGTGGCTGCGCATACAAAACGCCCCGCACAAAATCAATAAAAAAAGTTGAAGAGTTGGTTTCATAACTTACTTGGTAAATAGGTTGAAAAATTGAGTAGGGTATTGTTGATAGCTTGATTGCAGTTGGCGGGTTTGGCGATTGATCTCTTGTATTTTGGCATCGTACCATAGCCATATAAAAAGCAAGCCCAAGAAGAGCAACAACAGAATGGCAATCAGCCACAGAATTGATTTTGAAGGAGTGAGTTTATTCATGAGCATCTGAAATATGCAGTGCAATGCTCCGTGAATTTGACTATTTCCCCAAGTTTGGGGCGTGACAAAAGCGTGACAAGGCTGTGACAAAGTAGTTACAAAAAAATAAACCCCTGTTTTGCAGGGGTTTATAAAACAACACAATCACCTTCGCCTTAAAAGGCTAAATATTTTCTATCAGTTCTTCCAAGCTCGTTTGTTCGGAAAGTTGGAGCTTTTTTCGCAACCTACTTTTGTATTGACGGATGGTATCCGACCCAACGCCCAAAGCCGTAGCCATCTCGTTGTTGGAAAACTTTAGTTTTGATAACACCACAAATCGAATTTCGGCTGGACTCAATTCTGGATATTTTGTTTTTAAACGAAGCAAATAATCGGTATGCACTTTATCAAAAAGTCGCCGAAATCTATCCCATTCCTCTTCTCTTAGTAGCGTAATTTTCTGCAATTGATTGATGATTTCTGCGTTTTCTTCACCCGATTTTTTGGCCAAAGTCTCAACCAGTTGATTATTGTCCATCAGTTTTTTCGCGAAGTCGTTTAGTTCAGCAGTCGCCTCTTCCAGCTCTTTCTGTGCTTTCTGTAAAGCTGCTTCTTTTTGCTTCGATTTTTGAGATTGCCAACGATATACCCACACCGCCGCTATCATCAGTAAAATCACCATTACAATCAGCGCATTGCGGATAAAAAGGCTCACACTTTTCTCATGTTCGAGTTTTAGAACTTCTGCTTTGTGGATTTCCAAATCCGTTTTTTGCTTGGCCCGCATGATTTGAAGCGCATTGAATTGACGGGCAAGGCTATCTCTGATAATCAAGGCCGAGTCCAGATACACCGAAGCTAATTTACTGTTCCCCTTGGCCGATTCCAAACGTGCCAGCTGCGGATAGAGCAGCTCAAAACGCTTGTATTGCCCCGACAAAATGGCACATTTTTTTGCCTTGCTCAAGTATTTTTCGGCTAAAGCCACATCCCCCTCGTCCAAGGCAATCGCCCCCAACGGTGTAAGCGACCCAACCGCCAATCCGTAATCTTTGAGAACTTCAATGGCTGATTTCGCATCCAACTCCAACAAGGGTTTCGCTTTTTGGTACTGCTTCGTCAGGTAATAACTATACCCAATATTTCCGCTCGATATTGCTTTCCATACCCCTTTTTCAAAGCAACTTGGCTCATAAAACTCGTACGCTTTTTGAAAATAATAATTGGCTTTGTCGTATTGCTTCAACTTTTGATAACACAATCCAAGCGTGTTAGCCGTGTGCGTCAATTGCCTTTTGCAATCCTGCGTATAGGGTGGCACAGTCAAGGCCAATTCAAGGTACTTGATGGTCGTCAAATAGTCCGAAAAAAAATAATACGCTTCTCCGATTTTGTAGTAGTACAACAACTTATCAGGAATTTCGATGTCGGGAGTATTGGCCAGAAGCTCCGCCAGTTTTTCAAAGTGGATAAACGCCTGTTCGTAATTACGCACAGCATTAAAATAAATAATCCCGTACAAATATTCCAGTTTGATTTCTAGCCATCGCCACTTTTTGTTCGTATTAAATTGATACACACTGTCAATAAAACCCAACGATTGCTTAGTAAACTCTGGATGATAGAAATAATCTCTGTGTATTAAAATATCCGTTTCTACGGTTAATTCTTCGTCTCCTTCTTTTTCGGCTATTTTTTTGATGTTTCCAACGTAAGCTTGATACTGCTTGACAGTTAGACCAGGAGGATTTCCGTTATCCAGGTCAAACATGGTCGGAAACCGTTGGGCGTAGGTCTTGTGTAATAGGTATTTATAATTCAGTTGTCCCAAGCCATTGAACGACAGTAGAACAAGTAACAGGTACAAGAGTTTTTTCATTATTAACAGCTTCCAATTTATCTACACGCAAATGTAAGAACAGACACTTATAAAAAAGTCCTGTGATGATATTTTCACAGGACTTTTGGTATATAATCTACTTACGTTCTCTTACTCCACCTTCACCACTTTCAGCGTCACTTGCTGATCAGAAGTCGTCACTTTCAAGAAATACATCCCCGTCGGTAACGCACTCACGCTAAATTCCTCTTGGTGCGTGTTGGTTTCGGGCACAAATTGGCGGCTCAAAACTTCACGGCCTGCGGCATCCATCAACGCCGCTTGCACCACTTGCCCCTTGCTATCTTGCACTTTCAAGCGGAGGATATTGGTGACAGGGTTGGGCAGAACGGTGGCGAAAGACACGTTATCAGTTATCTGTTTTCCGTTATCCGCCGCTTGCCCCTTGCCCTTTGCCACTTGCCCACTGCCAGTTGCCACTTGCCTCGCTGCGCCTAGTCCTACCCCGTCTTTCGACTGGATGCGGAACCAATACTCTTGATAGGCCAACACGTTGCCTTGCGGTTTCCGCGTTGAGGGATAAATACTGCCCCAACCCTTTTGGTCCCAATATCGAATCCCTAACTTGTATAAACCTTTGGGTAAACCTGCATCGTAGAAATTTCCACCCGCACCGTTGTCTTGGTAAAAGCCGTAGGCGGGATGGTTTTGAGCATATAATTCCGTCCAGCCTTCACGGTTGGCGTACATAAAATACGGCGCGTTGTTCTCGTGCGTATTGAAGGAGCGAAGCACGCCCATTTCGGGCGTCGCCAACATGTCGAACGTCAGCGAACCATCAGTGCTTAATCCACACGCTTCTACGTTGATTGTCCAATAACGAGGAGCCATTTTGTTGGCATTTTCGACAAAATACAACGTCGGATTTACCTGCGTGCTTTGTTCTAATTCAGGGCCACCATCGCGCGTGATGAATTGGCTACTCCACAGAGATTTGTCGTTCACTGGCTTTACTGCCGACTTGCTTTCTCCAATATTTATCAACGTCACCACGAAGGCATTCCAGTAAATGTCTTTACGAACGCTTTCTGCACTTTGACAACCACCTTCAAAAAGACACTTCGCCCAGTAACTCTGCTTCGTCACGTTGCTGAACGACACTTCAAAACTTGAAGTAGTTACACCTGTGTTCCAAAACGTTTGACTGCCTGCGGGGCAATTGGCTGAGATTGTCACTGTCGTGCCTGTACAAACTATCTCTTGAGACACCGTAATGATTGGCGCTACTTGGGTTGGTGTTAAAGTGAATGTCACCACATTGCTCTTCTCACTCACACAACCATTTTCCGTCTGACATCGAGCGTAGTACGACGTCGTTTGGCTGGGTACTGTGGCGGGAAGACTTGGCAAAGCAACGTTCGTCGTGGCATTGTACCAAACTGTCCGCAAACTCCCGCAAGACGATTGTCCACTGAAACTAGCCGATGGGTTACAACTGCTCGTCGATGATAGCGACACCGTTGGCGCTGATGGAATTACAACCAATTTTAACCGCATTACCCCCGACTCAGATTCTACACAAGAAACCGTTCCTCCTGATTGACGACAACGTACGCGGTAGTTGTGGAACTGATTATCCACCAAACCCACTGGCACACCCGCACTGTATTCACCACCATCCACTGAATAAAGCGTTACTTCATTTACTCCGCAATTGGCATTAAAACTAAGTGGTATATTCACCAAACTACACACTTCCTTCGTCTCTCCTACGGCTACTGTTACACCATCCACGAACAGAGACACATTTTGCGGAACAGTCGAACGGTAGTTAATCGTCAACTCAATCGGTGAGGTATATGTCACAGGGCAAGAGCCATCGCAAGCCGCTTGGTAGCGGTGGAGTTGGTTATTGGACGATTGGGATACTGGGGCATTAGGAGACCAGTCACTCCACGAGCCACTTCCGACTTGTACTCGCCAAACAGGCGACCCCGAAACACATAAACCCGAAACCGTAAACTGCAAACCGTTCACAGGATTCGCATCCGTGTCGCACAAAACTTGAGAATTGCCTTCGTTTAAGGTTTGTTGCAACGTAGTCAGCGTAATCGTCGGCTTACCTTGAATTTTCACCTCCACGCTACCTAGTTGACTTTGGCTACACGTCGTTGATGAGCTCTCTTCCACACTCAATAACGTATAAACAGATGTCCCCACTACTCCCGTTGGAGCTGATACCGTGACACTGTTGCCACTTGTCGTTGTCACCGTTTGCGGAGCACCATCGTTGATTTTGTAAGTAAATTTGTAAGGTGTTACCCCTCCATTACCCGTAAAAACAACCGTAGGGGAAGCTCCATCTTTGCACGCAACACCCCCACCTGTAATCGCCGCCGTAGGCAGTGCTTTCATCGTCACTTGAATTGACACCGTCTTAGGACAAGGGTTACTCGCATCATTGACTGAGAAATACATCGTTTGAGTACCCGACAGCGCCACATTAGTCAACGTGAATGTATTGGATGCTTGGTCATACGTACCCGCTTGGATAGTGAGCAGGGCGTCACTGTACCACGTACTACCCGCCGTAAAGTTATTGGTGCCACCGATTTGAAGGGCAGAAGTGCCTATTGTTCCACAAACCGACATTGGAGCTACAATCATATCATTGTTAGTGACATTCGGCACTGAATTACCTTGTGGATACTCAATGACGCCATCATTGGTCAATGCCGAATTGGTGTGCGTTTGCACAGTATTAACCGTAAACAGCCCTGCGTTGGTAAATGTACCCGCATTGTTGAGGTTATCAAAAATGGTGAGCTTGGCGCAAGCATTATTGTTAAAGATTGAACCAGCCTCATTTTGTACCCCGTCTATTGCCGTTTGTTTAATACTAATTTCGCCACCTGCATTATTAAACACGGCATTAACTCCTTGTACATTGGCGATACCACTACCTGTCAAAGAGCCATTTTCTCCCATCTGAATCAAACCTGCATTGGTAAACGCACGGGTAGAAACAATGCCGCTCTGCACTTGGTCAATGTAGATTTTTGCACCTGTGGTATTGGTAAAAGCTGTCGTACTCAGAATACCCGTGCTAAAACTTCCTTCACTAGCATTAAACACATTACTAATCGTGATTTTGCCCGCATTTTGGAAAGTGCCAGAGGAATTCCATATCCCATTGCCCCAAGGGTTAGCAATAGAAATGATTCCTGTAGCACTGTTGGTGAAGTTGGTAGAACTGCTACCAGTATTCAGAATACCGTCTTGTGCACGAACAAGTCCAATATTTCCAACGGTAATCACCGCATCGTTGGTGAAGGTTCCCTCATTCCGAATAGCGCCTATAGCGCTCGTATTTAAAATACCTATTCGATTGATACGTATCTCTCCCCCAACTTTATTCGTAAACGTGCAACCAGTTGCACTTCGAAGCCCCACTCCCCTAATATCCTTCTGACTCCCGATGTCAATAAGGGCTTCATTATTCATCACAGTACCCGTATTCAATAGGTAAATGGCATGGCTGCCCGTCCAATCAATATAAATCGCCCCCCCCGTTTTGTTATTAAAAGTATTACCCTCTAGTCTTATCCCCCCCCCAGTAACGGCTGCATTGCTACCAATTTTT
Source organism: Runella sp. SP2 (assembly GCF_003711225.1). NCBI lineage: Bacteria > Pseudomonadati > Bacteroidota > Cytophagia > Cytophagales > Spirosomataceae > Runella > Runella sp. SP2. Next base: position 3,986,576 of record NZ_CP031030.1, read on the forward strand.
ATGAGGGCTTCATTATTGACTAATCCGTTTGAATAAAATGCTTGAGCCCCTCCCGCTTGGTCAATATAGATAGCAGCATTGGGTTTGTTATTAAACGTACCACCGTTGCGATGCACAATACCGATGGCTCCAACAGCACTGGTATTACCTACTCGGATGGTACCGTTATTGTCCAACGTACCATAGTTGTCTAATCCATGACGCGGTGATACTGCGCCGTTAATAGCAAGGCTTCCCGTAGCGTTTATTGTCAGTACCGCTCCGCCCAATACTAGCACCGACTTGGCCACGGCAGCCGTACCCGCCCCAATGACAGGGTCGTTTGTTACATTAGGGATATTTACATCATCAGTTGCCGTAGGAACGCTGCCATCTTGCCAGTTGCCTGCCGTCGCCCAATCGGTAGATACACAACCCGTCCAAGTATCGGTAGTGGTAACAGTAAAGGGCGAAGAAAGTACAACGGGATTGCTTGCATAAGTCGTCTCGCAACTTGGGCTGCCTTGAATACGTGCTTTGATGTTATAGTTCCCTGCGTCCAAGTTGTTGAAAGTGGCGTTGGTACTCCAAGTATCACCATTATTGATACTGTATTCTATTGTACCCGTTCCTGTGGCATTCACTACGATAGTCCCAGTTGGCACGGCGCAAGTAGGTTGGGTGACGGTGGGAGCAGTAATGTTGGGGGGAGTACAATTCATGGTAAAGTTCAAACACCAGCCTCCAATGCTTCCTGTATTAGTAACGGCATCATCTACTGCGTACAAATACCAAGTGCCATTGGGATTACTATTAATAAAAAGTGTTCCCAAAGACGTGGTGCTCGCGGAGGTATAGGGTCCCGCCGGAGCAGGAGAAGGGAAAGCATCGGTACCTACCTCAAAATCGGTCGGTCTGAAAGTTCCGCTGACCAATGTCGTGTTGTTCGGCAATTCACTTGATGCACTTGAGTCGAAAATCAAATCAAGGTTTGTGACGGCATTTGCCCCGCCGACATCAGACATAAAAACATATTTTTGACCGGTCGGAGAGTACAGCAGTAAGTCAATGTCATCAGGCGCGGTATGCGTTAAGTTTTTCAGCGTAATCGTTACTTTCTCAATCGTACCCGTTAGGCCCGATACATTAATGCGGGAGGGATAAGGCGTAGCCATCCCATTATCGTTGATTGTAATGCCGCCTTCGTTACAAAAGGTAGTACCATCTACAGTGGTGGCAGTATTGACCGTTTGGATAAGGGAGCCAGAGCTGCTGTTAAACCCAGCGGTTCCGTTGTAATGAACAGTAACCAAGTGGCCGCCCTCTGTCCAGTTAGATTTACTGAACGTGGCTTGTCCGCTGCCATTGAGCGACACATTCGTAGCTAAAGCTTGTGCGCCTTCAAAAAAAGATACGGTCCCCGTCGTAACGGGGTTTCCACTGCTGGTTACAGTGGCGGTAATAGTAACGCTATTTCCCGTAAAAGACGGATTCAGGCTTGATGTAAGCACTGTAGCGGTAGGCACATCGGCCCGCAGGAAAGTAGGGTTGGCCAAACCCAAATAAGACAACAGCAACAATGCAAGAAGTGGTAGTTTTAGTATTGCCCAACGTTGTACTGATGTACAGATTCCCCCCTTCAGGGAGAATAAAAGGAAAGAGAGTATGGAATGTGGCATAGTAGGGTAAAGGATAGTCATCTGATTTATCGACGGTTTGAGTAACAAGTATATTTTCGGCTAATTTTTGAAGCAATCCCGCCGCCAACAGCGCACTGAAGAGCCTTCTTAACGTAATGGTTGAGGGGGTAGTTAGCTTAGTTGATTTGAGGACGGAATACGCAGAAAAAATGTGCTGACCGACAGAGTAAAAATAGAGAGAATAAACAAAACAATGTTAGTCTATTCGTCCAATTACTTAGTCTATTGTTCCAAAATTTAGTCTATTGTTCCGTATTACTTCAAAAAAGGGGCAAAATGGAGAATATGAGGAGCTACTTACTCTACTGATGAAGTAGTGGGCAAGCCAAACTTTTTTAAAACGGCCTGGAAGCGGGGCTCTTTGCGAATGGCTCTGTACATGGGAGTCACTAAAATCTCGGAAGAGACACGCCCCATCGAAGCTGCCTTTTCCAAACAAATTAAACTGCTGTCTTTTTGACCTAAGCCAGCATAAAGCATGGATTTGCTGACAAAATCCTGCGCTTCGCTACCCATTTTATTCAGCAACGTACGAGTAGGGGCTGGACTTCCCAACCTAGCCGCGCAATACGCACTGCTTACATTCCCGTACTTCATGTTTGGATTGAGTTGTTCCATTTTCGTAAACTCCTTCAGGGCTTTATCGAACCGGTTGTGGTACAGCTCATACTCACCTCTCGCCATGTAATACACAAAGGAGTCATCAAAAATCAATTTTCCGTCGGCAAGGGCTTTTTGAGCTAAATCGTCACGATTGGCATACGCACAATTCCAGATATGACCAGAGAGAATTACGGGATACAATGGATCTAACGAAACAGCCTTGGTGCTATACCGCAGGGCTTCGTTCAGCTGGCCCATGGAGCGCAATAACAGACTGTACCAGTAGATAGTTTGGGCATCGTTAGGGCGATATTTGAGAGAGATTTCGTAGGCCGTTTTGGCTTGTTTCCACCTAAACCGTCCACGGTAAATATTGCCCAGCGTGGCATAGGCTGTACTGTTATGTTCATCCAACTGAATGGCTTTGAGCGCTTGCTCTTCGGCCAGCTCCATCGACGGCTGTAGCTCCCGATACCCCATATTTCCTAAAAACAAGCACGCACTCGCTTTGTAGGCTTGAGCTTCGGCAAAGGTGGAGTCTAGGGCCAGCGCCTTGTCAAAACGAAGAATACTTTCGAGCAATTTTTCTTTGGTACGGGTCAGGCATAAGGTACGTCCGAGCAAAAACTCCTGATAAGCTTCCTGATTTTGCGTAGGTACGCGTTCCAATTCTTGCAAAAGCGCGGGCGAAATTTTTTGTTTCAATTGCGCCACAATGCCTTGTATCATCTCATTCTTCAATCGGAAAAGTTGGGATAAATCCCCTTTGAATTGTTGACTCCAAACTTGATGTTCGTCCTGCGCGCGTATCAGCGACAGGCCTATTTCGATGGCGTTGTTCTGCTCCTTGACCGTTCCTTTTAATAGATACACCACCCCCAGTTCTTTCCCAATCTGCCCATTGGTTTTGTTGGAATCTCGGTACTGATTTGTTGAACCTTGGGCAATCACTTTTAGGTTTTCAATCAACGAAAGCGATGAATGCAGGCCGTTCAAAATACCGTCCGCCAAAGCGGGATTTTGGTTAAGACTTTTGAAAGGCAAAATGGCAACTGAATTGTCAAAATGCGGCAGGTAATCGTCGGAGGCGTTGGCCGTCGAAGATTTTAACATTCCCCAAAACACCCCGCCCGCCATTATAACCATTATTATTAGGCCAACAACGACCCAATTCCGACGCGTCATTGGGCTACTCGGCGGCGGCGGCGTTTCTTCAGGCAACAAAACCTCTTCTACAACGACCTCTACTTCCTGCGGAATCGGTAAATTATTTTTACTTTTTCGGTATTCCGTAGGGCTAATGCCATAGGCTTGAATAAAATACTTGCTAAAATTTTGGGGGCTATCTATACCTACCAAACCCGCGATTTCGGTGATACGCAAATTGGAAGAATCAAGCAGCGCCTTGGCTTTGTCAAGACGAATACTCCTAATATAAAGCGTCGTAGAAAGTTGGGTTTTATCTTTAACAATGCGATGAAGGCGCGTTTTACTAACTCCTAATTCTTTATAAACCGCCTCTAACGAAAGTTCGGAATTGCTTACATTATTTTCAATCAGCCGAGTTAGTTTTTCGAGAATCTCGCTATCCGAACGGTTCATAATAGACATATATCAATAATAGAGTAAGCATAAACGCTAGTAAATATATCCTTTTTGGGGTAAAAATTCCTAAAAGGTCAAACGTATATTCAGCGTTTTCCCTCAGAAAGAACCCAGATTTTCACCTCGTGTCTCCCCCATTTTCCTTCATTCTTCGGGTTCGGGCAAGCCTTCTTGAATAATAATCGTGTAAAATTGACACTTTCTAAGATGACTGAACATTTGTAGCGCTTATTTGGTGATTTGTGCTACTCTATTTTTGAGTCACCCCCTTTCTTTGCAGCAGTAATATCATATTATTTATCAAATAAATTATGTTTTCATTGATTTATGAGAAACATTAACTTCTACATTTCCACCACTCAGAAAAAGCTGTGCCTGGTCGTCTGGTGTGTATCGCTTTTGATTGGGTTTTCGGGCTTGTCGTTAAGAGCACAAACGACAAAAGCCCAAACAGTAAAAGGGACGGTGAAGTCCAACACGGGAGAAACCATCCCTGGCGCTACGATTGTCCTCAAGGGAACCACCCGAGGAGTAAACACCGATGCTTCGGGCGAGTTTTCAATCACTTGTCCACCCAATCAAACATTGGTTGTTAGTTATGTTGGTTACAAAACCAAAGAGGTCGTGGTTGGAGCTAAAACAACCATCAACGTCGTACTGGAAGAGTCACTGTCAGAACTGAACGAAGTCGTGGTAGTTGGTTACGGACGGCAGCGCAAAGAGGGCGTTGTAGCATCCGTTACCCAAACCACCAACAAAGAGCTTGAACGCGCTGGAGGGGTATCAAGTATTGGTGCGGCATTGACGGGTAACGTCCCTGGACTTATTACCAATGCCAGTACAGGACTTCCTGGCGCAGAAGACCCTCAGATTCTGATTCGTGGTCGTAGTTCTTGGAACAACTCTGAGCCACTTATTCTTGTCGATGGCGTTGAGCGTCCTATGACAAGCGTGGACATCAGTTCGGTTGAAACCATCACGGTCTTGAAAGATGCCTCAGCTACTGCCGTCTTTGGTTCGAGAGGTGCCAACGGGGTTATTTTGATTACGACCAAGCGCGGGCAAACGGGCAAGGCTTCCATCAGAGCCACCGTCAACACCATCGTGAAAGCGCCTTCAAAATTGCCCAAAAAGTACGATGCCTACGATGCCCTCAGAATCAGAAACGAGGCCATCGAGTATGAGCTTGCTACCCGTCCTGAGGGATGGAGAAACTACTTACCAGAGGCCATTCTTGACAAATACCGCAACCCTGCCAACCTAGAGGAGGCCGAACGCTACCCTAACGTCAATTGGGAAGAAGCCCTATTTAAATCTCATGCAATTTCTAACAACGCCAACCTGAACATCAGCGGGGGAACGAATTTGGTCAAGTATTTCACCAGCGCCGACTTCTTACAAGAGGCCGATTTGTTTAAAGTATATGACAACCGCCGTGGATACCAACAGGGTTTTGGCTTTAACCGCCTCAACGTACGTAGCAACTTAGATTTTCAGTTGACAAAAAGCACGGTATTGAAAACCAACCTTTCGGGTTCGTATGGCATAAGAAAGAGCCCATGGGGCTTTAGTGGAAGCCAATACGGCCCTTGGATTGATGCCTACAATGCTGCTCCTGACTTGTTTTTGCCCAAATATGCCGACGGTTCATGGGGTTTTTATGCGCCCAATCAAGCAAGGGCCGAAAACTCGGCGTTGAGCCTTGCGATTGGCGGTGTTCAGTACCAAACAACGGCCCGTATTACAACCGACTTTACCCTCGAACAAGACTTAGACATGCTTGTCAAAGGTCTGAGAGCAGCGGGTACAGTATCGTTAGACAACACCTTTGTTGAGTCGAATCGTGGGGTAAATGACCTTTACAACAACACTCAACGCAAATGGATTAACCCCGAAACGGGCGTAGCTACTTACCAACAAGCCGTGGATGGTATCACTGGTTTTGATTTTCAGGAAGGTATCAAATGGGCACCAGCCGCAGGAAGTATCGATGCCAGCCAACGCCGTTTGTTTTATCAGTTCCAACTGAATTATAACAAAACCATTGCTGACCGACACAACATTAACTTGATGGCTTTGACCAACCGAAACGTCTTTGCCAACGGTAACACCATTCCGTCTTACCGCGAAGACTGGGTGTTTAGAACAACCTATAACTACCACAATAGATACACCATCGAGTACAATGGTGCCTATAATGGTTCTGAGCAATTTGCGAAAGATTATCGTTTTGCTTTTTTCTCTTCTGGAGGCGCCAACTGGGTTATCTCAAACGAAAAGTTCATGAAACCAATTCGTTTTGTCAACTCTCTTAAACTTCGTTTGTCGTATGGACAAACAGGTTTTGATAACTTGGGCGTACGCTGGCCTTATTTAGAGCAATGGGCTTATGGCGGACGATCAAGACTTGGCGTAAACGGGGAAGGTGCTGAGCAAAGCCCCTATATGTGGTATTCTCAGTCAACCGTTGGTAACCCTACCGTACAATGGGAAGAATCTGAAAAATACAACCTTGGTTTAGATTTCGAGCTTTTCAAGGGTTTTGTCAAAGGGAAAGCTGATTATTTTCAAGACAACAGAAGTAAAATCCTCCTAACAGGTCGGTCCGACGTACCAAGTTACTTTGGGGCAGCCCCGCCAGTTGCCAACTTAGGTGCTGTAAAAGCCAATGGCTACGAAGTAGAACTTCATTTTAATAAAAATCTAGGCAAAACACGTTTGTGGGCTGACCTTAACATGACCCACACCAAAAACACCATCCTTGAGCGTGCCACGCCCGAATTGCTCCCCGATTACCAAAAACCCGAGGGAATGCAAATCGACCAAACGTATTCGTACGTAAACAAAGGAATGTACAATACTTGGGATCAGCTTTATGGTAGTACCATGCACAACGTGAATGACAACCAAAAGCTCGTAGGAAACTATTACTTAGTCGATTACAATGGCGACGGCGTGATTGATTCTCAAGACCGAATTCCTTACGGACATACTGGCTGGCCACAAAACACCTACAACGCTACTTTTGGTTTGGACTGGAAAGGTTTCTCGGCGTTTGTTCAGTTCTACGCGGTCAACAATGCAACTCGTCAAGTGGTATTTACAAGTTTGGGCTCACAAAGCACGACCGTGTATCATGAAGGCGAATATTGGTCACCTCAAAACCCTACAGGTACCCCCATCCCCCGTTGGCTCACTACCCCTTTTAGCGATTACCGAGGCAGTCAGTATATGTTCGATGGCTCGTATCTGCGCTTAAAAAATGCGGAAATCGCCTACAATTTCACGCCTGAACGTAGTCGGAAACTTGGACTTAGCAGCCTCAGAATCTATCTCAACGGAAACAACCTCATTGCTTGGAGCAAAATGCCTGACGATAGAGAGTCCAATTTTGCTGGAACAGGCTGGGCGTCGCAAGGAGCTTATCCTACAGTGAAGAGATATAATTTAGGTTTAAACATTACTTTCTAATAAATCAACCATGAAAAAGAGAATAAAACTTTTCTGCGTAGCGGCAGTTTGTTCCCTCACTTTTGGGGTTACTTCATGCTCACATTTTTTGGATCGTGACCCACAATCGCTTGTATCTGAAAAAGATGCATTTAAAAACTTTATCAATTTCCAAGGTTTTACCGAAGAGCTTTATCATACCATTCCCGATTTCTCTAATGGCTACTGGACCAACTCGTGGAACTGGGGCGAGGACGAAATCCAATCGACCGCCCAAAATTTTCACTTTGGAGTAAAAATCGAAAACGGCGACTTCTGGGGCTGGCAACGCAATTTTGACGGCTGGCAAGCGGGATGGATGGACCGCAACAACAACTCAACCAACGACGACCGCTTTACAAAATCGCTTTGGGGGTTGGGCTGGTATGGTATCCGCAAAGCCAATTTAGGACTTGCCAATTTGGATAAATTGACCGACGCTACTCAAGAAGAAAAAGACCTCATCAAAGGGCAATTGTTGTTCTTCCGTGGCTGGTATCACTTCATGTTTATGCAGTACTTTGGCGGACTTCCTTACATCGACAAAGTGCTTCCTGGCGATGAAAAACTGACCCTCCCTCGCCTCAAATACAGCGAATGTGCCGACAAAGCCGCCGCTGATTTCAGAGAAGCAGCCAACTTATTGCCTACCGACTGGGACAATACAACCGCTGGAAAAAGAACATTGGGCAAAAACCAATTGCGCATCAATAAAATCATGGCGCTGGGTTATTTGGGCAAAAATTACCTCTGGGCGGGCAGTCCATTGATGAATTCGGTGTCAGGTGGCGGTACTTCGTACAATGCTGATTATTGCAAAAAAGCAGCAGAAGCATTTGGCGAATTACTCAAATTGTGCGAAAGTGGCGAAGCGCCGCATAAATTAGTGCCTTTTGCTCAGTTCTATACCAACTTCTACACCACGGGTCAAAACTGGCAAATTCCAGGTGCGACGGAAGCGATCTTCCGTGGCCCTTATTATGGTGCCAATAGCTCAAACTGGGGAACAAGTAAGCAATACAGCCCACTAATTATCAGCGAAGGTGATGTGAAATTTTTGCCAACGTCCAATTACGTCAACTACTACGGAATGGCCAATGGCTTGCCTATCAAGGACATCACAAAAGCCGACCCTGAGTCAGGTTACAACCCCGAATACCCTTGGAGAGGCCGCGACCCACGTTTCTACAATGACATTGTTTTTGACGGTGTCCGAATGGTCGCAGGGAGCATTCCTAACGCCAGCGAAGCCAACAACCGCTACGCCAACTTACACACGGGTGGCTCCTACCGCGACATCGCCACGGGAAGCCGCACGGGCTACTTGTTGTTCAAATTTGTTCCACGTACGGCCAACAAATACGACCAAGGATACGGCTATGACAAAAGCTTGCACGTTCACCTACCGTACATGCGTCTGGCCGATATTTATTTGATGTATGCCGAAGCTGCGGCTCAGGGCTATGGCTCGTCGGCGGGTAAGTCAACAAACTACAGCAAAACCTCCGTCGATGCCATCAATGTCATCAGAGAACGCGCAGGAGTAGGCCGTGTAGATGCGCAATTCTTGGGTTCTTTGGACAAATACATGGAAGAACTTCGCCGCGAACGTGCCGTGGAACTTTCGTTTGAAGGTCACCGTTTCAATGACCTCCGCCGTTGGCTCTTAATTGCTAAAAGCCCTTATACGCTCAAAAAATCAATTGAATTTGACCGTGCTACTCCCCTTGACCCTGCCAAAGATCCGAAAGATAACCGCGTCTTGAACCTCCGCGAAAGTGTTATCCTCGAACGTAGGTTCACCGAAAAACACAACTGGTTGCCACTGAAGGTAAACGACGTGAATTTGTATTTGGAATTCCCGCAAAACCCAGGCTGGTAAGAGATGTGAAATTTCCCAAAACGAGATAATCAATTGATAAACGAATAAGCAATGAAGTTTATAAAAATATTTTTGGGCTTGTGTCTCCTGTTGGCTTTACCCAAAGCCAATGTCATGGGACAAAACACGGCGCCTATTAAAATCAAAGCCACCATCGTTGGCACCAACAAACAGCCCATCAGTGGTGCTGTGGTAAAAAGCTCCGATGAAATCGGGAAAGCTACTGTGACCGACGCCTCGGGTACTTTCACCATCGAAGTACCCAAAAACGAAATGCTCTCCATCGCTGCCCCTGGTTTTAAAACCAAATACATTACCTCAACGGGGCCAATCGGTGAAATCGTGATGACACCCGAAGAAGTCAACGAACAAGTACGGGTTGCTTTTCGTGATGTCGATAAAAAGGACTTACTCGGCGGCGTAGCCTCGGTCAATGTGCAAGAACTGCTCGCTAAAAATTATTTTACCTATACCCTTGCCGACATGGAAGCGCTGATTCCAGGTTTCAACGGCAACAGTAACTGGGGAATGGGTAGTTACTTGTTTATGATTGATGGCGTTCCTCGCGAAACGGGCAACGTAGCCCCCACGGAGATTGACCAAATTGTGTTTTTGAAAGGTGCCAACGCTGTTGCCTTGTACGGTAGCCGTGCCGCCAAAGGCGTGATCAATGTCATTACGAAACGAGGCGGAATTGGTCAAAACAAATTTGAATTGAGGGTCAACAGCGGCGTCAACACACCAAAAGCTTTTCCTCGCTATTTGGGCTCGGCCGAGTACATGACCCTCTACAACGAGGCACGCCGAAACGACGGACTCACCAACTTGTACTCTGAATTAGACATTTACAATCATGCTTCGGGTCTAAGCAAGTACCGTTACCCTAACATTGATTTTTACTCGCCCGAATACCTCAAAAATGCCTACGGCAGCTACGATGCAACGGCAGAAATTTCGGGTGGAAACGAGCGCGTGAAGTATTATACCAACTTAGGTTATGCGACTTCGGGTTCTCTCCTAAATTTTGGCGAAGCGAAAAAGAACAACAACTCTGACCGCCTCAATTTCCGTGGAAATATCGACATCAAACTGAACGAATTTATCAGCGTAAACGCCGATGCTACGGCCATTTTCTTTACGGGACGTGGGGTTAACGCTAACTTTTGGAACAGCGCCACCACGGTTCGTCCCAATCGCTTCTCTCCCTTGATTCCCATTGACCTCATCGAGAAAGAAGACGCCGCATCTCAGGTATTTGTTCAAAACAGCAACAACATCATTGATGGAAAATATTTACTTGGTGGTACCCAATTAGACCAAACAAACCCTATCGCTACGATTTATTCGGGGGGAAACAACCAATACGCAAACCGACAATTCCAGTTCAACACAGGAATCAAGGCCGACCTCAGAAACGTATTGAAAGGGCTTAGTTTCAAGTCGGCTTTTGCCGTTGATTATGCCACCGAATATACCTTATCATACAATTATTCGTATGCCACCTACGCCCCTACTTGGAATAAATACAGCGGTACTGACCTCATTAGCAACCTAACTGTTTATAACCAAGACGCACGCTCTGGTACTCAAAACGTGTCAGGCAACCGCTATCGCCAAACGATTGCTTTCTCGGGTCAGTTCAATTACGACCGCACCTTCAACGGCAACCATCATTTGTCGGCGATATTGTTGGCCAACGGGTTTCAGCAGTCAGAATCGGCCATTTATCACCGTACAAGCAATGCCAACTTGGGTTTCTTGGCCAGCTACAACTTTAAGCACAAGTACTACCTCGACCTTAGCGCGGCCTACATCCATTCGGCCAAACTCCCTCCGAGCAATCGTCAAGCACTCTCTCCATCGATTTCTTTGGGCTGGCGAGTGAGCCAAGAAGATTTCTTGCGCAATGCTAGTGTCATCGATGATTTAAAACTGACAGCCTCGGCCAGCATTTTAAATACCGACCTTGATATCCAAAACTACTTTTTGTACCAAGGCGTTTATACGGGCGCAGGCTCGTGGTATGGCTGGAAAGACGGTACGGGTATTCAGGCGACCGAGTCGAGAAGAGGAGATAACCCCAACATGAAGTTCCCCAAAAGAGAAGAAATCACGCTTGGATTTGAGGGTACATTTTTCAAAAAACTCTTGACACTCAATGGTTCGTTCTTCATCAACAAACTTTCTGGAAATATTATTCAAGCCTCTGTTTTGTTCCCAAGCTACTTTACCACAGGCTGGCCAGTGTCATCGTTTATTCCTTTTGTCAACTACAACGACGACAAGCGGGTTGGTTTTGATTTTGGCGCAAGTGTGAACAAAAAATACGGCGAAGTTCAGTGGACTATGGGTGTCAATGGTACGTATTATGAAGCTATCGCCAGCAAAAGAGCTGAATTGTACGAAAACTCGTACCAAAACCGTCAAGGCAAACCACTTGATACCATGTGGGGCTTACAAAGCTTAGGGATGTTCCAAAACCAAGATGAGATTGTGAATTCTCCTACCCAAACGTTTGGTCAAGTAAAACCAGGTGACATTAAGTACAAAGACCAAAATGGAGATGGCATCATCGACACCCGCGACGAGGTTTACCTTGGCAAAGGCGGCTGGTTTGGTGCTCCCCTTACGTTGGGGGTAAACCTGACGGCGCAGTGGAAAAAGCTAACGTTTTTTGCGCTTTGTACGGGTCGTTTTGGTGGAAATGCTATGCGCAATAGCGCTTATTTCTGGGTGGATGGTGAAGATAAATACTCTGAAGTGGTAAGAGGAAGATGGACCGAAGAAACAAAAGCGACGGCTAACTACCCAAGATTAACCACTCTAAACAGCGATAACAACTTCCGCCCGTCTGATTTTTGGATGTACAAAACCAACCGTTTTGACCTGACAAAAGTACAAATCACCTACGACTTGACAGGTCTCCTCAAAATGAATTCGTTTGTGCGTGAGTTAGGCGTGTATGCCAATGGTTTTAGCCTTCTGACCGTTTCTGAGAATCGTAAAATTATGGAAATGAACGTAGGAAGCGCCCCGCAAACACGCTTGTTTAATCTTGGGATAAAAGCCCAGTTCTAAATTTTTAAAACTTCATTTTTGACTGTTACACTATGTTCTGTATCAATAAAGGAATAGTAAAGATACTGGTTTGTGCAACTGTTGTATTGACAGGATGCCAAGACCTTCTAGAACCTGCCATTGAAAATAATAGGCAACTAGACGCCAGTGCGTACTTACCAAGTGATTCGAGATTTCCATTTGGTATTTTGCTCAATGGCTACAACAGGATTCCTACCAACTCGTGGTCGTTCAATGACGTTGCTACCGACGATGCCGTTAGTAATGACCAAAACAACGCCTACCTGAAAATGGCAACGGGACAATGGACGGCCAACAACAACCCCGCCAACCAATGGACCAACTGCTTTGCGGGTATTCAGTATCTCAACATCACCCTCGGTGAAGTCGATAAGGTACAATGGGTAACCGACCCCGTAGCAAATAAGTTGTTTTCGACCCGAATCAAGGGGGAAGCCTATGGTCTTCGTGCGTTGCTGATGTACCATCTCTTGCAAACACACGCAGGTAAAGGTGTGGGCGGGCAAATGCTCGGTGTCCCTATTTTGACCAAAGTGCAAACCACCAGCGATAATTACAACTTGCCACGGGCGTCTTTTGAAGATTGTCTCAAGCAAATTTATCAGGATTTGGACAGTGCTGACATTAAGCTTCCACTTGATTATCGCGACATTACACTGGGACAAGAATCACAGATACCCGCCAAATACGGCAAAGTAACGCTCGAACAGTACAACCGTGCCTTTGGCGTTACCTTCAGTGGTCTATTTACGGGACGCATTGCGAAAGCCGTGAGAGCACAAACCGCTTTGTTGGCCGCAAGTCCTGCCTTCAACAGTGGGAATGCCACCAAATGGACAGACGCAGCCAATGCCGCAGCAGCAGTATTGAACTTAAACGGTGGCCTCAGTGCCATTCCAAGCGCAGCCGCCAGCGGTCTCACTTGGTACTCGAATACCACCGAAATCGGCAACCTAAAAGACGGGGCAAATCCACCAGAAATCATCTGGCGTAACAACTGGGGTGAAAACAGAGACTTAGAACAAGCCAATTTCCCGCCTACTCTATTCGGCAACGGCCGCATCAATCCTACCCAAAACTTGGTAGATGCGTTCCCGATGCTCAACGGCTATCCGATCAACAACCCGCTCAGTGGCTATAACCCTGCCGACCCTTACACCAACCGCGACCCTCGTTTGAGAATGTTTATTTTGGTAAACGGGGCAACGGCGGGCGTCAACAACACGGCCATTAACACCACAGCCAACGGCACCACCAACGACGCCCTCAGTCGGGTTGAAACCTCCACCAGAACGGGGTATTATTTGCGAAAACTGCTGCGTCAGGATGTCAACCTAAACCCTACTTCTGCCACCAACCAGCGCCACTACAAGCCGCATATTCGTTACACCGAAATCGCCTTGGCCTACGCCGAAGCCGCCAACGAAGCCTTTGGCCCTACGGGTACGGGTGCCAACACCTACTCGGCCTACGATGTCATTAGAGCGATTCGTAGAAGAGCGGGGATTGGTCTTACCAACAACGACCCCTATTTGGAAAGCGCCAAGGCCAGCAAAGAAACCATGCGTCAGCTCATTCGGAACGAGCGCCGTCTGGAACTCTGTTTTGAAGGGTTTAGATTCTGGGACTTGCGCCGTTGGAACGCCGAGCTCACCGAACCCGCCAAGGGCGTGAGCATTCAAAATGGTGTTTATACCATTCTGCCCGCCGTCCAAGACCGAGTGTTCAAAACCCACATGAAATACGGCCCCGTTCCGTATTCAGAAATCTTGAAATACTCCGCACTTGAACAAAACGAAGGCTGGAACTAATCATCAACGATTCTTTTATCATTGACAAAATTTTTAAATTTATGAAGAGATTTGTTTTAATAATGGTACTGTTCACGGTTGGGCTTGCCTCTTGTAATCAGGAAAAGATTTTTCCTGATTACAAATTCCAAAACGTCTATTTTGCCTACCAATATCCCGTCCGAACCATCACTTTTGGCGAAGACACATACATCAATACTGACTTAGACAACCAGCGTAAGTGCCAGATATATGCGGCAACTGGCGGTGTTTACGAAAGCCGTAAAGACATATCAGTCAAAATAGCGGTTGATAACTCTTTGCTAAGAAATGGGATGTTGTTTGGGGCAGGTAGAGACGAAATACTCGCCATGCCTACCAACTATTACTCGTTGGCTTCTGATCAAATTATTATTCCCAAAGGAGCATTGTCAGGCGGGGTGGACGTGCAACTGACCGATGCGTTTTTTGCTGACCCAAAATCCATCAAAAACACCTACGTCATTCCGTTGAGAATAACCCAAACCAACGCCGACTCTATTCTTCCCACCAAAAATTTTGTTTTGTATGCCATCAAATACGTCAACCCTTGGCATGGCAATTACCTCAGACGCGGTACGGACGTTGTCACGGGCAGTGTAAACCAAACCATTGTTCGTCGGGCGCAGTTTGTTGAAAAAGACGAAGTGAATAGGCTCTCAACCAAGTCGATGAGTGAGCTTGAATTTCCTGTGGTCATCAAAGACAAAGACGGCAAAAACGTCAACGTCACGCTCTTGATGCGATTTGAGGGAGAAAACAAATGCACCATTACGTCGGCCTCAACCAGCTATACCGCAAGTGGAAGCGGCACTTTTGTCAAAAAAGGCGAGAAAAACAGCTGGGGTAATAAAGACCGCGATGCGTTGTACCTCAAATATGAAATTACAATGGCAGGCATGAAAGTAGCCACCACCGACACCCTCGTGATGCGTGACCGCACGGTGGCATTGGAAACTTTTACACCCGTGGCAAAATAACTCTTGAGCCCATTAGAACAGTAATCTTATGAAAAAAATACATAAACTCGTACTGGGACTTACCACCTGTGTAGCAGCCTCATGTACCACTTTTGAGCCCGTTGAATTCAACGTCAACAAGCCCGAAAGTGCCGCAATTCAGGAAAATATTGATGCTTATCCCGCATTAAAATCCTACATCAACCGCAGTGCCCATCCAAATTTTAAACTGGGGGTTGCCCTTTCTTTGGCCGACTACAACAACAAAAACGTAATGTATCGGTTGGCCAACAAAAATTTCGATGAAATTGTCCTTGGCTACGAAATGAAACACGGGGCTGTTGTGCAGTCAAACGGTAATTTAGCCCTTGAAAACGTGGGCAAACTGTTGGAAACCGCCAAAGCCGCAGGCGCATCGGTTTATGGACATACCTTGTGCTGGCATGCCAACCAAAATGCGACTTACTTGAAAAGTGTCATTGCCCCCGATATTTTGTCATCAACGGGGCCAGGTTGGGATTTAATTACTGGGGCTGATTTTGAAACCGATGCCGCTACCAATTTCCAGAGTAATGCCAATGCAGTAATATCCTACACTGCCGCTGGCCAAGGTGCCAACGGAGTGGGTAGAGCCTTAAAAATCACCAATGCCAGTGTGCGCACCAACGACTGGGAAGCGCAGTTTTTCGTACGTTTTTCTCCTGCAGCTGTGCAAGGAGAGAAATACATCCTTAAAATGGACGTGAAGGCCGATGTAGCGGCTTCTTACCCAACGCAAGCCCACGTAACGCCTGGTGCGTACAAACACTGGGACTTTTTTGGAACGATTGCCGCTACGCCCACTTGGACTACTTATACCAAAGAGATTACCGTTACTGCTGACATGGCTACCTGTGGTGCTATTGCTTTTAATCTCGGCAAAACGGCCACAAATTTTTATTTTGATAACATCTCTTTGACAAAGTACAATGCAACTGGAAGCGTTCAGACCAAGGAAAAAGCACCTGAAGTAAAGAAAACACTCATTACCAACGCTTTGGACAAGTGGATGTCGGGCATGATGAATGTAGCCAAGCCTTACGTAAAAGCCTGGGATGTTGTGAATGAACCAATGGACGACGGCAAACCATTTGAATTAAAAACGGGCGTAGGCAAAACCCTCAAAGGTGACGAATTTTATTGGCAAGATTATATGGGTAAAGATTATGCCGTAACTGCCTTTCAATTGGCAAGAAAATACGGTAATCCCAACGATATTCTTTTCATTAATGATTACAACCTGGAGTACAATCTGGACAAGTGCAAAGGAATCATCGAGTATGTGAAGTATATCGAAAGTAAAGGGGCAAAAGTGGACGGTATCGGTACCCAAATGCACATCGACATCAACTCGGACAAAACCAAAATTACGGAGATGTTTAAGCTATTGGCTGGTACGGGCAAATTGATTAAAATTTCGGAGTTAGATATTGGTATGGCGGGTGTAAAAACGGCAGCGGCTACCCAAGAACATTACAAAGCACAAGCCGAAATGTACAAATACGTGATTGATAAGTACTTTGAGATTATCCCAGCCGCCCAACGCTACGGTATCACCATCTGGAGTCCGTTGGACAGTCCAGCTAACTCAAGTTGGAGAGCCGACGACCCCGTAGGACTTTGGACCCAACAATACGTAAGAAAATTAGCCTATTCGCAGGTTGCGGAAGCGGTTAAGGCCAATATGAAGTAATCGTCAAAGCACGACGTCTTTTTCAATCCCCCACATGTAAAAAATGATGGGGGATTGCTTTCATTAGGTATGAACATGAAGAAGCTTTCCATTTTATTCGTCTTTTTGGGCCTTGTCCATTTGAGTTATGGGCAGCAGAAGGAGTATAAATTCATTAATTTTAGCAGTAAAAATGGTCTAACGTCCAATTCCGTCAATACCATCCTCAAAGACAAACATGGCTTTATGTGGTTCGGAACGGAAGATGGACTCAATCGGTTTGATGGCCAAAACTTCATTGACTATCACCACAACGACCGCGACAGTACGAGCATTGGCCGCGGGCCCGTCGTGGCAATGACCCAAGACAAAGCAGGTAAAATCTGGTTGGCCACCAACATCACCCTGTCGGTTTATAACCTTAACCTCGATTCTTTCATCAATTATGACTTTTCAAAATTAGGCTGGATTATCAGCCTATGTGCCGACCACACTGGCAAAATATGGGTAGGTACTTACGCTGGGCTTTTTATTTTTGACCCCGATACCAAACAAGTAAAGGCTTTTAAAGCCGACCCTGCCAACCGCACCAAACTCAATTCAAACATCATCAGGTGTATTTTTGAGGACAGTCGCCACGCCATGTGGGTAGGCACCGACAATGGGTTGCACCTTTATACCCACAAAAACGACCAATTCACCCGATTTCTCAGCGACCCAAACCGCCCAGATGCCATCTCGGGCAATCATATTACGTGCATTACGGAAGACAAAAATGGGCAGCTATGGGTAGGTACTAGCAAAGATGGGCTGAATGTGATGAAGGGAGCAAAAAATAGCTTTACCACTTATAAATCAGACGCCAACGATGTCAATACCCTTTCCAATAACCACATCCATAAAGTGGCGTTCGACAAAAAAGGACAGCTTTGGATTGGTACCGAAAGTAACCTCGATATTCTCAATCCCAAAACGGGCAACGTAACCCGCGTAAAAAGTACCTTTATCGAACAATCAAGTTTTACCCCAAGTATCGTGGGACGGTCGGTGCGGGATGTTTACATTGACGATACTGGCATCTATTGGGTGTCCATTTACCAAGGCGGAATCAACAAATACGACACCAATCTTGCCTTTTTTAATCATAAACCTTTTAAACAATTTGACCCCAACGGACTGACAGGCAGCTCGGTTATGTGCTTTGCCGAAAGCCCTTCGGGCGATATTTTTATCGGAACGGAAGGAACAGGAATCAATATTTTCAACCGCAAAACGGGGCAAATTAAGCCGTTCAGATTGCCTCAGCAACGGGCCAATGTGTCGTCTGTAATTGCCCTTGAAACCATTGAAAATACCCTCTGGGTGGGTACTTACCAAGGTGGTTTGTACAATGTGAATCTCGCCACGGGCACTTCTACTTACTTCCATGTTCCGAGAAGTAATACCGATACCAAAGATATCCCTGTCAATTGTTTTAAAACCGCCAAAGACGGGAAAGTCTGGATGGGTACCAACGGGATTGGAGTGGTTCGCTACGACCCTGCTACGCGTCAAATAGAAGGTAGCGAAAAGATTTTTGGGCTTACGGGTACCAAATTCCCCCTCAATAACTTCGTCACTGCCATCGAACAAGACAAATCTGGCAATGTTTGGTTTGGCTCAAATGGAACGGGAATTGCCGTTTTCTTTCCCCTCGAAAATCGTTTTCAAGTGCTAAATTATGGCAACAGTGGCCTACCAATCGACCGAGTTCAGACCATTCACTGCGACAAAATGGGCAGGATATGGGTAGGCTGTTTGGGCGGCGGACTGTGCTTATACAAGCCTGATACCAAATCATTTGAGCGTTTCGACGAAAGTTTTTCGTTGTCAAATGATGTTATTTATAAAATAGTAGAAGACGAAAAAGGGAAACTCTGGGTCAGTACCAACAAGGGAATCAGCTCTTTTGATATAGCAAAAAAAATATTTAAAAATTTCACGCCTTACAACGGCATCCAACAAAGCACTTTCAATATTGGGTCTGGTTTTATCACGGCCGATAAAACGTTGTTTTTTGGAGGGCTCAACGGCTTCAACTACTTCAAATCTGCCGATATTTTTCAGAGAAAGAATACGCCTCCTTTGGTCACAACGGTCTTAAAAATCAATAATAAGCACGTAAATGCGACTGAAAACGCTGAAATAACGGAGCCTATTCTAACGGCCAAAGAGATGGTTTTGAGCTACAAACAAAACTTTTCCCTCGATTTTATTGCCTTAAACTATACTGTCCCGCACGAAAACAGGTATTCGTATAAACTTGATGGATTTGACAAAGAATGGAACGAAGTTGGCACCAAAAACACCGCTGTTTATACCAATTTAGACCCAGGAGAATACGTCTTTAGGCTCAAAGCTCACAGCGAAGATGGCTCGTGGGAAACGCCCGAAAAAGTCATCAATATCACCGTAAAGCCGCCTTTTTGGAGTACTTACTATGCGTATTTTTGCTATTTTCTGCTGACCCTCCTTGCGATTTGGGCGATTAGAAGAAGCTCCATTCAAAAGCTAAAAAATGACTTCATGCGAAAACAAGAACGCCTAGAAATGAAGCATTTGATTGAAAAAGAGCGCCACGACGCCGAACAAAAAATGGAGCTTGAAAAAATCAAAATCAAGTTCTTAACCAACCTAAGCCACGAGTTAAAAACACCGCTTACGCTCGTTTTGAATCCCATCGAAAATTTGATGTTTCAGGAAAACAGTACTGAAAAGCTCGAAATGTTGAATTTAATCAGTCGAAACGCCAAAAGATTACTGAATTTGGTCAATCAGTTGTTGGATTTCAGAAGAATAGAAGCCAACGAACTCACCCTTCACAAAACCGAAGGCGATTTGGTGACGTTTATTCAAGAAATTGTAGATGCTTTTAAGTACATCGCTGTAAGAAAAAACATTGCCTTACATTTTGTAAGTGCCTTCAATAATTATAATACTTCGTTCGATAAAGATAAGCTCGAACGCATCCTGATTAACCTACTTTCCAACGCCATCAAATTTACGAACGATGGCGGAAACGTAAGTCTTCAAATCACTGGCGATGGCGAGGGGGGCGTAAAAATGATTTTACGCGACACGGGCATTGGGCTACCCGCCGACATCCGAGACAAGATTTTTGAGCGCTTTTTTCAGGCAAACAACCACGCCGATATTCTCAATCAGGGCAGTGGCATTGGGTTATCTATTGCCCAAGAATTTGTCAAACTTCACGGAGGTGCCATCAAAGTGGAAAGCGAAGAGGGTGTTGGTAGTGCATTTATCATTACCCTTCCGCTCACGCCTATTACTTTTGAGCAATCAGCCCCGTTACACTTACCCAAAGAAGAACTAAATTCGGTAGAAAGTTTTGCCAAAAAAGAGCCACCCAAGTTGGAGAAACCTGTTGTCTTAATCGTTGACGATGACGACGACTTGAGGGCCTATTTGGTGCAAAGTTTGAAAACCAAGTATAAAATTATCGAAGCGTCTGACGGACGGCAGGGTTGGCAAAAAGCGTTGGCCAACCACCCTCAGGTCATCATTAGCGACGTCAATATGCCAGGGGTGGATGGGGTTGAAATGGTTAGAAAAATCAAAAATGACACCCGAACCAAACACATTCCTGTGATTATGCTGACTGTTTTGTCGGAAGAAACCGAACAGCTAAAAGGGCTCGAAGCGGGAGCAAGTGATTATTTGACCAAGCCCTTTAGCTTCCATTTGTTGAGCATCAAAATCGAAAACTTACTCAGTTTGAACAGCTTGCTAAAAAATACGTACAGCAAACACATTCAGCTAGAAACGCCCGAAATAGAGGTAGAATCGGAAGACGAAAAGTTTTTGTTGAAATTTACGCGCTACGTCGAAGAGAACATCGAAAACCCCAACCTTTCGATTGAGGAATTGAGCAAAGCCATGTTTGTCAGCCGAAGTACGTTATACGCCAAGGTGTTGAATATCACGGGCGAAAGCCCCGTTGAGTACGTCAGGTCTTTGAAGTTAAAAAAGGCGTTATCCCTTTTACAAAAAAACGACATGAAAATAGCCCAAATCGCGTATTCGGTCGGGTTTTCTAACCCCAATTATTTTGCCAGGGCGTTCAAAGCCAAATACAACGTGTCGCCGTCTGAATACCTCACGCTCAATAAAAACGCGGTTGCGTAGCGATACTTTGCCTAATTGGGTGGCCATTGGCCTTGAGGATGCGATTTCGACGGTGATTTTTTATCCGCTGCTTTTTTCTTTTTCTTGAAGTATTTAAACGGCTTGAGCGAAAACTCAATGTCTAAGCCCGCAATGTAATTGGTCAACTGGTATTTTTTGTGCGAATAATCGGGTTGCCAAATGAAATAGGGATTCAGGCGTTGGTTTTTGAGGTATTCGTACTTGAGGCCAATGGAGCTTTGGATGTTATCAATTTTGGTACCCTTGTTGGTAATGGCAAAAAACGGCTCTGAGTACGTATAAACATCCCATTTTTTATTCAGTTTGTACTTAACCGTAAAACGCGGACGGAAGTAGGTATCGGTATCCGTCCGAAATTCATCATCGCCCGTAAAACGCTGGCTTTGGTACTGAATGGCGGGGCGTAACATCAACGTAAAGTCCCCTACTTTTGCCTTGGCCGCCACTCCTAGAAAGTACCGATGATACACACCTTCATCGACCAGCGCCAGGCGGTAATTGGTGATTGCCTTCAAGTGTTTATTAAACTCATACTCCACAGCACCAAACAGATACGAGCCTTTGTAATAAGTTGCGTTATCAATAAAACGGCTTCGGTATTGCACCGTTACTAGCCACTTTTTGGGCAAATCCAATTCTAAAGACACGCCAGGCCATACCTGAAAATCGGTTCTGTTTTGGGCAAAAGCAACTAGGCTACTCAACAGCAAACCAATGAGTGTATAGCCTGAACGTGTCTTGAATTTCATTATTCTAAATCTTTGATGGTATGTACGTGATGGCGATAGAAAAACCGATAAATAATCGGGAATATCAGTAAGGTCAGTACCGTGGCTGTTACTAGCCCACCAATGACAACAATGGCCAGTGGTTTTTGGGTTTCGGAGCCTATTCCCGTCGATACCGCCGCTGGCAGCAGCCCAATGGCCGCCATCAAGGCCGTCATTACAACAGGCCGAATCCGCGATTTTACGCCTTCTCGAATCGCTTTGTCGAGCGGCATTCGTTCGGAGGTATTTTTATTAAATACCGAAATTAGAATCACCCCATTTTGAACACAAATCCCAAACAAGGCAATGAACCCTACCCCCGCCGAAATACCGAAGTTCATGTGCGTAACGTGCAAGGCCAAAATTCCCCCAATCAACGCAAACGGTACATTAACCAATACGAGTCCTGCGTCTTTGGCATTGCCAAAAGTGATAAATAAAAGGACAAAAATGGCCACAATGCTAATCGGTACCACTTGTCCGAGACGTTGAGTAGCACGCACTTGGTTTTCAAATTCTCCCGTCCAGTCAATCGAATACCCTTTGGGCAATGCTTTCAAGATGGAAGCAACTTTGCTTTGGGCTTCGGCAATGGTGCTTCCCAAATCGCGCTCACGTACCGAGAATTTTACGCCGATAAAACGTTTATTGTTTTCTCGATAGACAAACGCAGGCCCTGTGACTTTACGCAGTGAGGCGATTTCTTTCAATGGAATTTTATTGCCTTTCAAGGTTGGTACCATCAAGCGAAGAATGTCGTCTTCGGTGCGGCGATACGGCTCTTGGTAACGCAAACGAATGTCAAACTTACGTTCGCCTTCGTACAAAATAGAACCCGTTTTTCCCCCAATCGCCATTTCTATCACCGCTTGGGCATCGGCGGTGCTGACGCCGTACAAGGCCATTTTGTGGTCGTGCAAAATCACGCTCATTTCGGGCTGACCCGTATTGCGCAAGATTCCCACGTCTTTCACCCCAGGAACATCCTTGATTTTTCCTAAAACTTCATCGGCCAACTCGTCCAATTTATCCAAATCATCGCCATAAATTTTGATGGCGTTCGAAGCTTTTATCCCCGCAGCAGCTTCGGCGACGTTGTCGATGATGGGCTGCGAATAATTAAAAGTAATCCCTTGTATTTCCGACAAATCATCGTTCAACTCTTCGATAATTTGGTCAATTGTTTTACCTCCTAATTCTTCTTTTGGCTTCAAATCGACTTGAAATTGGAGAAAGTTAAAACCGTTGGGGTCGGTGCCGTCGTTGGAACGACCCTCTTGCGAAAGCACCTGCCTAACTTCTTTGTGTTTGGCCACTTTGTCGCGCAAGACTTTCGCAATTTTTACACTTTCGTTCTGCGAATAACTCATGGGCAATTCGGCCGTTACCCACAAAGCACCTTCGTTAAGTTGGGGTAAAAACTCGGTACCCAGCCATTTTGCCGAAAACAAGGTCGTTCCCAAGAAAATCATGGCCGCCAAAACACTCATTTTTTTGCTTCGGTAACACCACTCGAATCCTTTAGAAACAACACGGTCGAAGAAATTGACAATCGGGTTGTTCTTCTCCCGAACGTTTTTCCGTAATAAAAACGAACACAACACAGGTACCAGCGTAAGGGTATAAAGCAACGCCCCCAACAACGCAAAGCCAAGGGTGTAGGCCAAGGGGCTAAACATTTTCCCTTCTACTTTTTGGAAGCTAAAAATGGGAATCAAGGCCGTGATAATGATCAATTTGGAGAAAAATACAGCCTTCCCAAGCTCTCCGCCCGTTTTCTTGATTAGCCCTAATTTGGCCAGTTTATTAAACCGCTCCATGCCTTTTTTGTGGGCAAGGTGGTCGAGCGACACAAACATTCCCTCCACCATCACCACCGCACCGTCGATGATGATACCAAAGTCAACCGCTCCCATCGAGAGTAAGTTGGCCGACATTCCCTTGAGCCGCAAACACATAAAGGCAAACAGCAGCGCCAACGGGATGATAATGGACACAATGACGGTGGTACGCCAGTCGGCCATAAACAAAAACACAATGACTGTAACGAATATAATTCCCTCAAATAAGTTATGCAGTACGGTGTTGGTACAGTACGTAATGAGGTTATCGCGGTCGTAGAAAGTGACCATTTTGACGTCAGGGGGCAAAATTTTAGTATTCAATTCCTCAATTTTTTCCTTCACCCGCGTTAGCACTTCGCTGGGGTTTTCGCCTTTGCGCTGCACCACAATTCCCTCCACCACGTCGTCGTTGTCGTTTAAGCCCACTTGCCCTACGCGAGGCAAGTTCGACTCTCTGACATCGGCCACGTTTTTGACCAAAACAGGATTATCGTCCACGTATTCGACAATGATATTTTCAATGTCGGGAATCGAATTGAGCAACCCAATCCCTCGCACCACGTACGCCTGACCATTTTTCTCAATCACATCGCCCCCCACGTTGACGTTGCTTTTGGTCACGGCTTCATAGACTTCGAGCGGCGTGATGTCGTATTTGGCGAGTTGCGTGGGGTTTACTTGGATTTCGTACATTTTTTCGCGCCCCCCAAACGCCACCACGTCGGCTACGCCTGGCACACTTCGGAGCTGACGATCTACTACCCAATTTTGGAGGGTCAACAACTCGCGGCTGTCACGGTCTTTGCTTTCTAATGTATAGCGAAAAATTTCCCCCGTAGGCCCGTATGGCGGTTGCACTTCGGGGTCAACGCCGTCGGGCAGCGATACCGTTCGGAGTTGGTTATTCACCTGTTGTCGGGCAAAAAAATCTTCTACGTCGTCTTCAAAAATGATTTTGATGATACTGAGCCCAAACATCGTCACACTTCGGACGTTGGTTTTTCGTTGCACGGAGTTCATGGCAACTTCGATTGGTACCGTCACAAAACGCTCGATTTCTTCGGCGCTTCGTCCGTTCCACTCGGTTACTACAATGATTTGCGTATTGGTTACGTCGGGAAATGCTTCAAGCGGTGTATTGAGATAACTTACCACACCTGAAATGACCAAAATACCCGTCATAAAAAAGACGAAAAAGCGGTTTTTGAGTGAAAAACCTACAATTCCTCGAATGAATTTATTCATAATTTAGTCGTTCAGTGCGTCGTACACTAATAATTGATTTTTTGAAATAACCTTCTCCCCTTCTTTCAGCCCTGCCTGCACATAAGCCACGTTGTTTAGCATTTTGTAAACAGTCACTTCACGGGTTTCGATTTGGGTGCGACTCTTAAACACCATCACCCAATTTTTACTACGGTCAAAAATGACTGCACTGGCTGGAATGGCCATCATACTCCCTCCTTCATCAAACTTGAGCGACACCGTCGCGTGCATTTCGGGCTTGAGTTTGTACCCTTTGTTGTCGAGTCGGATACGCACTTTCATACTTTTTGACTCGGGATCAAGCACATTGTAGATTTTATCAACTTTACCATGAAAGAGTTCATCTTTATAACTAATCGTCTGAATGTCAGCCATCATCCCTAATTTCACTTTGGGAATATCGCTTTCGTTCACGTTGGCCATTACCCACACTTCGCTGATTTGGCCCACGGTAAAAATCTGCTCGGCGTTGTCGGAACGAAGCTGCATTCCTGGGTTGATATTTTTGCTAATCACAAAACCGTCAATCGGTGATTTTACGACGTAATGCGTACTTTTCCCAAGGCCATAAATGCGAAAAACTTCTTTGATGCGGTTCAATTCGGCCTGGGCGTTTTCAACTTCTTTTTTGGCAACATTGACCTCTCGTTGCGAGTTGAGTTTGCTTTCAAACAGTTCTTCGGCAGCTTTTAAGTTTTTTTCGGCCACCAACACTTCCGACTGCGCCTGAATCATTTGTCGCTCAAAATCAGCCACTTCTCCCGACCGAATTGTGGCTAACACTTGGCCTTTGCGAACATAATCACCGAGTTCGACAGTAGCCGACTCCACATTTCCACCCACCAACGGATAGACCTTAATGACGCGGTTTTCGTCGGCACTGATTTTTCCTACCAGTGTCAGTTCGCTACGAACAGGTGCCATGCCCGCATCGGCCAACTCAATGCGTTTCATCATCGTATCCGACAATGAAAACGCCTTTTTTTCTTCCGTAGCTTCTTTTTTCTCTCCGCACGAAACGAGCACAACAGCACCCACCAGCACCAGTACTCCTATGATAGCTTTATTCATTTTTCTTAGTTGAAAAGTTCTTGTCCTACAGTAAAATTAAGTTCTTCGTATGCCCCTATTCGGTCGGCTTTGAGGCGGTTCAATTCCTTAACGCTCTCACTATACGTTTCGATGAGGTCGATAAATTCGAGCAGCGTAAGGTTACGTTTTTGGAAGTTTTCGACGACACCTTTGTTGAGTTGTTCAAATTGGTCGGTGAATTTGCCATCCACACTTTGCACCATGTTTTCGACGTAGCGCACCTTCTGAAATGCCTCGGCTACTTCGTTAGACACTGCGTTGGTTTTCTGGTTTTGCACTCCTTTTTGGTACTCAATCAAGCTTTTTGCCGTTTTGATATTCCCTTGGTTTTTATTGAAAAAAGGCAAGTCGGCTCCAAGGGTGATGCCCGTATAATGGTTCACATAACTGCCCGATTGGTCATACACTGCTCCCAAACGGAGGTTTGGCACCGCCAATGATTTCTGGAGTGTGTAGTTTAACTCGGCCTGCCGCTTGAGCGATTCCACCACTTTGACATCGCCTCGGTTTTGAAGTGCCAATTCACTGAGCGCTGCCACCGTGTAGCCATTGAGAAAATAGCGATTCAGCTCCGCTTCGTTTACCAATGGCACAATTTGAAGGTTGGTATTGAGCAAAGTTTTCAACCCTTTTTGCTTCTCCGCAATTTGAAAAAGAATTTCTGTTTTATCGTTATTAAGCTGAAATAGAAGGGCTTTGAGACGAAGTAATTCCCGCAAGGAGACGTTGTTTTTTTCGTACTGTTCTTCAAAAGCAGTGACCGTCGTCTGTAACGTATTGATTTGAAGCTGGTAACGATTGAGGGTATTTTGAAGAAAAAACACTTCAAAGAAACTGCTTCTCAACTCAAATTTGAGCGTGCGGAGTAAGTCCAAAAATTCGTATTCGGTCATTTGGGCATTTTCGATGGCCAAGGCTACCTGTTTGCTACGTTTACCAGCCGTCAGCAACACTTGCTCAATCGACACGATTTTTTGTCCACCTTTGGCCACGTCCAACACCCGTTTTTTATCAGGATTATAGGCATTCCATTCGGTAGAAAGGGTCGGATTATCCCACAAACGGACCTGAATGACAGCCGCTTTGCTGGCTTCTATCCTAAACCGCTCCGAAAGAAGGATGAGATTATTTTGTAAAAACAGACTATCGACTTGCTTGAGTGAAAGCCGAAGCGCGTCTTGGGCAAAACAATAAAAAGGCAGCAAAAAAGCTGCTAAAAACAGTGTACGCCTCATTTTGGTCTAAAAAGATTCGAGGCAAAACTGCGGTTGAAAGATTAATATGTCATTAATTCTGAATTAAAAACCCCTTAATGGATTGAATAGTAGTTTTTCAGCGATGATTCCTTAGATAAGAGGCCGCTTCAAAAGCAACAAACCTAACCTTTAGCCCCATGTCGCAACAACTACAAAAACAAATCACGCTTTTTAGTCTTACCATGATTGCCGTCGGGTCGAGTATAGGCTCGGGGGTTTTTCGTACACCGTCCGAAATCGCAGGTTATTTACCCACCACGGGCTGGATGTTGGGCGTCTGGGTAGTGGGTGGCTTCGTAGCACTTTGTGGGGCGCTTACCTTCGCCGAAATTTCTTCTTCCTTTCAAAAAGCGGGTGGTTTTTACGTTTTTCTCAAGGAAGCGTTTGGCGACCTTCCTGCATTTTTATACGGCTGGTCGATGCTGCTGGTCATCAATACGGGGTCATTGGCGGCACTTTCGTTGGTGTTTACGTCTTATCTTAATGAGCTCATTCCCATTTCAGAAAGTTCACAGCTCATTGTGGCCGTTATGACCATCACCCTGCTGACCATTATGAATGTACTGGGAGTTAAATGGGGAAGTTTTTTTGCGTCGGTTTTTACCTCTGCCAAACTTATCGGTATTGCCATTGTGGTCTTGATTGGGTTTTTGATGGCCACCCAAGATTTCAGTCTTTTTGATTTTACTTGGACTACCAATTCCTACCAATTACCCCTTGTCTCGTCGTTTGGATTAGCCCTTATTGGGGTTTCTTTTTCCTACGGCGGGTATCAGCACGCGACCTTCATTGCGGCCGAAGTAAAAGACGCCGACCGCGTAGTTCCCAGGGCGATGTTGCTCGGTATCGGCATTGTGTGTTTGGCCTACGTCACCATCAATGTAGCCTACCTCAAACTCCTCCCCATCGAAAAAATAGCGGCTTCAACGGGCGTGGCCTCCGAAGCCATCTCGACCGTGTGGGGCTTAGGCGCCAAATTTATTTCGTTTCTGATTGTACTTTCGGTCCTTGGCACGATTGGCATTTATATTCTTACGGCGCCTCGTATCTACTTTGCCATGGCCGAAGATGGACTGTTTTTTAAGCAATTTGCCCAAATTCACCCCCGTTTCCAAACGCCTTTCTGGGCCATTATTTTTCAGTCGTTTTGGACGATTTTGTTGCTTATCTTTTGGAAAACATTCTCTAACCTCATCACTTACGTTGTGTTTGTCGATACCGCTTTTTTCTTTTTGACAGCGGCTACTATTTTTACTTTTCGCAAGCGTAAACTTTCCCGCAATTACAGTACATTGGCCTACCCCATCACGCCATTGATTTTTATGGCCATGTCGGCATTTGTGGTAG
This sequence comes from Runella sp. SP2, assembly GCF_003711225.1. Taxonomy (NCBI): domain Bacteria; kingdom Pseudomonadati; phylum Bacteroidota; class Cytophagia; order Cytophagales; family Spirosomataceae; genus Runella; species Runella sp. SP2. Next base: position 4,015,213 of record NZ_CP031030.1, read on the forward strand.
TCAATACCCTCATCGAAAAGCCTGAGCAAGCCATCGCGGGTTTGCTATTTTTGGCCTTAGGCGGCGGTGCTTATGTATATTTTAAACGAAGCGGGAAGTAGCGAGGGGTAAAGGGCGAGGGGCAAGAGGCAAAGGGTAAGTAGCAAAGGGCAAACGCCCAAATGTGTTTTCGGTTGCTCACAACCGAAACAGGGGTTACTTATAACCCCGTGAAACGTGCAAAGGGTTTCTCAAAACCCAACCAAACCACAAAATCATATACCGATATGCTTTCAACAACCTTAACCGCGCTTTTTGAACGGGATTTACGCCGACTGAAAGCGGAGCTTTTGGCCTACAAAAACGAAGAAAACATCTGGAAAGTCGCTGAGCAGATTTCTAATTCGGCGGGAAATTTGGCGCTGCACCTCATTGGCAATCTCAATACGTACATTGGGGCTGAAATTGGAAAAACGGGCTACGTTCGCAACCGTCCGTTGGAATTTAGTGCCAAAAACATCGCTAGAGAAACAATTCTCAACGACATCGACACCACCATCGACGTCATCAGAACATCGTTGGCTACCCTTACCGACGAAGACTACCAAGCCGAATACCCGCAACTTGTGTTGGAAACCAAAACCACCACTGAGTACTTTTTCATCCACCTTGTCGCTCATCTTAGTTATCATTTGGGGCAGGTCAATTACCATCGGAGGCTATTGGAATGATGAGGGGCGAATTTTGATACCTTAGCCCCTCGTTTGTCATTGAAACTTTTGTCCTTCGGTTTTGCTTTTCCAGTCGTCGGTGCGGAAAGGCCCTGCGGGGAGTCCTTCTAGGTTAAACAAATTGGCATCTTCGGGAGCGTCAGCCCAAGCGTAACGCACCGCAATAGGCTTCACGCCTTTGGGGTGATATACCTCTACTTTATCGCCGATTATTTCGGCTTTGGCATAATGAAAAACTTTGTCTTCGCCCGCAATCTCAAAGCCTTTGACGTACCCAAACTTATCTTTTACCATCAGCCCTTCTCCCACGTTTTTGAAAGAAACAACGGCCTTGTCTTCGTCAAACTTTACCGAATCATACACGGGTCCAGTATGCAAAACATCTTGCCCGAAATCCATTTTTAAGGCATTAAGCGCCAGGCGGTGACCTACATCTTGTTTGTTGGTCGGGTGTATATCTTTCGGGTTACCAACGTCAATCGTCACGGCCATGCCCGTTTTGGGAAGGGAAAGTGCCAGGGTCTGTGCTTCGCGGAGTTCGGCCCAATTGCTTCCGTTGTTACTATTTTGATAGCCACCATAGCTTGATAATTGCACAAAATAAAACGAGAAATCGTCGTCCCACTGCTGCCGCCAATCATCAATCATCAACGGAAACGACTGTCGGTATTGGTACGCGCGCCCCGCATTCGACTCACCTTGGTACCAAAGCGCCCCCCGAATGCCAAACGGAATGAGCGGCGCAATCATGGCGTTATAAATCGTCGTCCCGACGTTGTTGCAACTGTGGTTATACGTATGAGGTTCGGCAAAAGAAGGCAAAAGATACCAATCGGCAGCAATGCTTACTTTGGCGGTTTTGGAGCTGACAAACAAATCATCAGGCGTACCATTTACCCCCAAACCATACCACGGTTGCTCAATCATATTCCCAAATTTTATGACAAGCCGATTGGCGCCAGCTTTCCACGCATCGGCGGGAAGGGCTATTTTGCGTACTCCTTGCATCATACCCGCATAGACCAGCTTGCCATTGATGTACATTTCGTTAAAACTATCTTGAATGCCCAATCCCAACGTCGTGCTTTGCCCTACCATATCTTCGGGGATGTCGATGGTTTTGGCCATAAAACCTTTGCCCCTAAACATCCAAATCCCTTTCCAGTCCCACGCCCCTAAAGGAGTCCCCGTTGAGCGCCATTTTGAGAAATCGTATCCCGCTTCGGTATATTTTTTTTCGTCGGCCATCGTAACCTCCGCCTCACTGCCTAGCAACTGTTTACGCGTTTGGCGGTCGAGTTGCGCATCGGCCTCTTCCCACGTTTTGGGGAGGGCATTGGCGTAGGGTTTCAGTTCGTCGTTGGTTTGCATGGCTTCTTTGCTAATCCACCCTTCGATTTGCGAACCTCCCCACGACGAATGAAGCAAGCCGATGGGTACGTTCAGCTTTTGGGCTAATTCTCTGGCAAAAAAGAAACCGACAGCCGTAAAATTGCCCACGTTTTCTTCGTTACTCACCTTCCACTCACCCGAGACAAGGTCGGTTTGCAGGTCCATCGTTACGTTATGTTCTACGTAAAAATGGCGTATTTGGGGAAAATTGGCATTTTTCTTCTCTTGGCGAAAATTATCGGCTTGTTTGACAGGCCATTCCATGTTTGACTGCCCCGAGCACAACCACACCTCACCCATCAACACATCCTCCACTTCGACTTTTCCAGTGAGCGTAGTAGCCACCAACCGATGAGGGCCACCCGCTTCCATAGGTTTAAATTTTACGCTCCATTTTCCTGCGTCATCGGCCGTAGCCAAAAGTTTTTGGTTGGCCAGCGTCACCGTGACTTTTTCCTTAGGTTTGGCCCACCCCCATACAGGAATTGGTTTTTGGCGTTGAAGAACCACGTGATTTGAAAATAAGCGGGCAAACTTTAACTGGGCAATGGCCTGAAATTGAAGAAGTACAAAGCAAAAAAGTAGCAGTCGTTTCATAACAAAAAGGGAGAATTCTAGGGGTTTAGATAAGCACCTAAAAATACGTTAAATAACCCACTCAAAGGCCATGCGGTTGCATAAAAAATTTAGCACAGTTTTTTACCCACAGAACATCGGCGCGCAAAACACTAAATCATTTTTTTCAAAAACTTCCAATTCCCTGAATTATATACTTTTACCCAATGAAGCCCCATTTTTTCGGACAAAAGTCGCTCGGCATAGTACCGTTCCCAGGTATCTGGATTGACCCAAAAAGTATGTGGAGGTGTCGCCTCCATTCGTTCAAAACCTAATCGTTCGTAACTTCTACCGTCGGACCAATCGCGGTCGGCGTAAGTCATAATATCGTCGGGTTGTAATTCAGTCACAAAGGCTTTCAGCAATTTATCCAATCCCCCTACCACCGTGCAGTCAAGATGATTGGCAAAACGAATCAACTCAAATGAGCGGAACGTTTTCCCTTCTCTTAGGATATTTTTTCCCCCGCTAAACGACGCTACAGCGACTAATGCTTCTCCTTGAATCGTCATTTGTTGGGTCAAAAACAGTGTTGCAGGGCTGTCATCTTTTAAAATGCGCTGGTAATTTTTAGGCAAAAAAAGACCGTATTTAAACTTCGCATTGGTCGAAACTTGCAAGTGATGAACGTCCATAAACCGCTCTAAGGTTGGTTTATCAATTCGGCGAACCTTTGTAAGACGGGCTGGAATGCGTTGAGAGATACCAAACGCCGCCCGCAGCCTCGACTGAACCACCTCTTTTTTGGAATGCCACACATCTTCCCACAAATGAATCACTTTGATGCCTTCGGCGGCCAAAACATCACTCAATTTTACAAAAGTATCAGGTGAAAGTAGGCTTGTTTTTTCCAACGAAATGAGGTGAATCGCCAGCAGACGTTCAGGAAAATAGAGCACTGGACAGGGAAACATTTCCCCCAAAACAGGTAGTTTTTGGCCTTTTTGGAAAGACAAAAAAGCGTTTACTTCCTCCTCAAATCGTGTTTGTGTTACCAAGTTCTTTTAAGTTTTGGGGAAATGATTGATTAGAAAACCACCCATTCAACTCTTTATAATAAGTTAACAATACAATAGCACAAAATTAGGCATGGTTACGGAAAAATGGCTCGACCAGAAAACAATTGTCGTCATTGGCGGTACCACGGGCATCGGGCTTTCGGCGGCGAGGGCGTTTATTCGGCACGGCGCCCAAGTGGTAGTTGTTGGCCGTAACCCCGAAAGTTGCGACGAAGCCCAAAGTCAGCTGGGGCCTTCGGCAATGGTAATCTCGGCCGATGCCACGCACGAAAGTACGGCTCCCTACGCCATTACCCAAGCGATTCATACCTTCGGGCGCTTTGATGGGCTGTACCACGTCGCGGGAGGAAGCGGACGAAAATTTGGCGATGGCCCCTTGCACGAGCTTACGCTGGAAGGCTGGAACAAAACGTTTGAATTGAATCTTACCTCGTTGATGCTTTCTAACCAAGCTGCGGTACGTCAATTTTTAGCCCAAAAAACGGGAGGTGCTATCTTGAATGTGGGTTCGGTACTCGGTTTTTCACCCTCTCCTACGTACTTTACCACCCATGCTTACGCGGCGACAAAATCAGCTATTATTGGCTTTACCAAGTCCATTGCGGCTTATTATGCCAAAGACAATATACGGGTCAACGTCCTCGCCCCCGCATTGGTAGAAACTCCCATGAGCCAACGTGCTTCTCAAAACACGCTCATCATGGATTTTATCAAAACCAAACAGCCCCTCGACGGCGGCCGCAACGGGCAACCCACTGACCTCGATGGGGCTGCCGTTTATTTTATGTCGGATTATTCTAAATTTACCACTGGGCAACTATTGTCGGTGGACGGCGGCTGGTCGGTGACGGAGGGAAAGTGGTAGCGTCTATTGATTTGGCAGCATTCTTTTTAACACATAGAATACAGTAGAATAAACACATAGTAAACATAGACATTTAGATTTGTGTGCTATGTGAAAATTCTATGTGGCCTATGTGTTTACCTTGAGTCATTGGTAACTTAAAAACAGGAAACCCAAAACTAAAAAAATGAAAACAGCCATCGGTATTGATTTGGGAGGGACCAATGTCAAGGGCATTTTGGTCAATGAAGCAGGAGAAATCTTGAAGCAACATTACGTGGCAACGCAAGACGATACCGAAGGGCTTTGGCGCGAAAATGTACTAGAAATGGTTACCTACTTGCGTAATTATTGGCAAGCCCCCGTTGATACCATTGGACTGTCGGCGCCTGGCCTCCCCGACGCCCATAATTCTTGTATTTCATTTCTTCCCAATCGTTTGGCAGGGCTAGAGAAGTTCGACTGGAGTACCTATTTTGGGCAACAAACCTATGTTCTCAACGACGCCCACGCAGCATTGATGGCCGAAGCTCGGTTTGGAGCAGCAAAAGGGCTTCAAAATGTAGTTTTACTCACTCTAGGCACGGGCGTTGGCGGCGGGATTCTTATTCAAGGAAAACTCTATCAAGGACTTAGTCAAATGGCGGGACACCTTGGTCACTTGTCCCTCCATGCCACCGACGACGAAGTAAGCATCGTCGGCGCTCCAGGGAGTTTGGAGTACGCCATTGGCAATTATTCCATTCAAAAAAGAAGCAAAGGAAAATTTGATTCCACTTGGGCGTTGGTCGAAGCCTACCGCCAAGGCGACGCTTGGGCGAGTTTGGTTTGGCTTTCGTCTGTCCAGAAATTAGCCGTGGCGTTGTCGTCGCTTGTCAATGCCTTATCCCCCGAACTCATCGTCCTCGCAGGAGGAATCACCTTATCTGACGATGCCTTGTTTGAACCTTTACGCCAATTTATGGACCTTTATGAATGGCGTCCTGGTGGCAAACAAACCCCCATCGTTCAAGCCGAATTTGGGGACATGGCAGGGGCGATTGGTGCCGCAGGCTTTGCATTATCATCCCTTTAACCCGTTCAATCCGCGTTCTAAACCTTATTTTCACATGACTGTTACCGAAGTTTATCTAAGTAAATGTCAGCACATTTTACAAACTATTCAACAACAACAACCCCACATCCAACAAGCTGCCCAATGGTTTGCCGACAGCATCCTTGCAGGGCGCATGGTACACGTTTTCGGTAGTGGTCACAGCCGAATTATGGTCGAAGAAATGTGGCCTCGTTACGGTTCTTTTGCGGGTTTTAATCCCATCGTAGAGTTGTCTCTTACTTTTCACAATTTGGTGGTGGGTGCCAACGGGCAACGCCAAGCCATGTTTTTGGAAAATGTTTCGGGTTTGGCCGACCGCATTTTACGAAATTTTGACTTATCCTCTCAAGATACCGCCTTGGTGATTTCGTCTTCGGGCACCAACATCGTACCCGTTGAAATGGCCGAAATTTTCCAAAAAAACGGCATTAAAGTTGTCGCTTTAGTCACTAAAGAACACTCCGAAGCCAGTTCATCAAAGCGCACGGATGGAAAAAAACTAACCGATTTTGCCGATTTGGTACTCGATACAGGCGCACCCGTGGGCGATGCTATGGTTACGGTTGATGGCCTTGACACACCCGTTTCTCCTGGTTCGACGGTAGGCGGGGCGGCGATTGTCAATTGCCTTAAAGCTGAAACTGCCCAACTTCTTACCCAGGCAGGGCGTCCACCTAAGGTGCTAAGTGCAGCGGCAGTTGTCGGTAGCGAACGCGCCGTCGAACTGTTTGAAGCAGCCTACGATGAGCACGCCCACCGCCTTGCAAAAATGTACCAACAAGTAGGCGTCCCTAGCTATGTAAGTGATTTACTCTAACGCCATGACCTTAAAAATTCGCCCCGTACTCCCAACCGATAAAGAAGCCCTTTGGAGTATTATTGAGCCTGTGATTCGGGCGGGAGATACTTACATGTACGCGCCAGACTCATCCCGTGAAAAAATGTTGGGGATTTGGTATGACTCCGAAAAATACGCCTATGTCGCCGAAAATAACGGCAAAATTGTAGGTACATTTTTTCTAAAAGCCAACCAGCCCGATTTGGGGAGTCACGTTGTCAATGCAGGCTATATGGTTCATCCCGACGCCCGTGGGCGCGGCATTGCTGAGCAAATGTGTCGCTTTTCAATCATTGAAGCCAAACGATTAGGTTTTCTCGCCATGCAGTTCAACTGCGTTATTTCGACCAATACAACTGCCGTTCGGTTGTGGCAAAAATGCGGCTTTGATATTGTTGGCACCCTTCCCAAAGCCTACCAACACGCCCAACTTGGGCTCGTCGATGCCCATGTCATGTACCAATGGCTATGAAAAAACAACCCGAAACAGTAAACCCTCAAACTCAGAAACATGCAACCTCATCCCATAAAAACCACCGTCGTTGGCTCGATGCCTTTTCCAGGTTGGCTCGAATTTGCGAGCATGAACCTCGACAAATTTGGCCCCGCCGACATCGCCGAAATGATTGACGATGCCGTGATTACAGCCATCCACGACCAAGTAAGCGCAGGACTTGACGTCATCACCGACGGCGAACAAACCCGTCTTGACTTTAACCTCTCGTTTTATGGTTTCATCAACGGAATCCAGAATGATAGCTCAGAAACCCGAAAATACGGTCCACCTGCCCACGATCAACGCGGCAAAAACAGCATCGTAGAACCCCTAACAGCTCCCAAAGGACTTGGAGTGGTGGAAGAATACAAACGGCTCAAACGCCTTGCCCCCGAAGGGCAACGGGTAAAAATGTCGATTCCTGGGCCTTATACGTTGTCGGGGCGGTTGAATCCAGGGCATTTGTACAAAGACCGCTGGGAAGTGACCGAAGCTATTTTGCCCCTTGTGCGGAAAGAAATTGAAGAATTGGTGGCACTGGGCGTTCCCGAAATTTGCGTGGATGAGCCGTCCATGAGTTGTTACGCTTACCGCGAAGATACCCAGCGATTTGTCGATATTTTCAACCGAACCGTTGCACCTGCCGTCGGGAAAACGCGACTTTCGATGCACCTCTGTTTTGGGAATTATAAAGGTCGGTCAGTAGGAAAAAAAACATTAGCTCCCATGCTACCCGATTTTTTGGATATGACCGTCGATGAACTGCATTCCGAAATGACCGTACTCAACTTTGCCGATGTGCATCTTTTGGAACGATTTGCTGAAAAACTAGACGTGGCCGTAGGTGTCATTGATGTAAAGAGTTATTACATCGAAACGCCCGAAGACGTCGCCGAGCGCATTCGGAAGGTATTGCCGTACGTCCCTGCCGAAAAACTAGCCGTTGCCCCCGACTGCGGCATGAGTCAGACGGCGCGCTGGGCGACTAAACAAAAATTAAAAGCCATGTGCGACGGCGCTAAACTCGTCAGAGCCAGTTTGTAGAGGCTTTTTGAATCGGGTTTCAACTGGCCCGATTCATTCATATTTTAAGCAACTTCAAGAATGAAGTTACCATCAATCCCCAATTTTGTATGAAGCTTTTTAGCTACTTCAAGTGTGATTTTGCGCTTCCCATTCAATATCTCTGAAACCCTTGACGTCTCTACTTCTAATAACTCTGCTAAATCTTTCTGTTTCAGTTTCATTTCATACATTTTGAGCTCAATCATTCCTGCAAGTGTGGTCGGTCGGGGAAACTTAATAAATTCTGCTTCATAGGCTTGAATAGCTTCAGCTACCCTACGAGCCTCAACTTTTTTTTCGGGATTTACAACCATTTCAGCCGTTAGTTCATCAAAAAGCAAAAATGCTTTTTGGTACTCATATTCATTTACAATTTTCATGGTTTATAATCAATTGTTGAAACATCAATTCTATCGTATTCATTATGTGTACCCACAAATTTGACATATACAGTTCGTATTGAAAAATGTATCAAAGCCACAAGTCGGTAGTGATTCCCTTTGATGTTAAACACATATCTATCATTTCCTACAAAATCAACAGAATTAAACATCATTCTAATGTCCATAAAATGACCCCAATCTGCCAACAATACAATATCATACCACTCCATTAATGGCACGAGAGCATTGGGATGTTTCTCTCCAAATTTTACCAATGCTAATTTTGCAATTACCACCATTTACAAATATATTCCAAAATATGTAATTTTATTACACAGAAGTAAATAAATCCTCTGCCTCACTTACGACTCACAAAGCGATTTCCTGTCACATAAAAACGGTACGGTAAATCAGCGCCTTGGGTAATGCCAATTCGGGTGGTAGTCACCATCTCAAACTCCTCTAGTACAGAAGGGTAAATCTTTAAATTACCCGTCAACAGCGACGTTCCATTGTGTTCTTCGATACTAATTCCCATGGCTTTCACTAATTTAGCGGGTCCGTTGCATAAGTGTCGAAGGGAGAGTGCAGGCTGTCGAATAGGTTTCTCATTCGACATTCTACCCTCTGCACTCGACACTCCATCGCTTCTTCTTTCTTCCATGAGTTCCATGCCTTCCGTTGGTTCCAAAGCTCGAATCAACACCGCCTCACCCACGCCCTCGTCGCTACTTGCGATGTTGACACAATAGTGCATTCCATAAATTTGATACACATAAACTGTTCCCGCAGGGCCAAACATTGCAGCGTTTCTTTTTGTTTTCCTTCGATACGCATGACAAGCGGGGTCGCCTGTCAAGTAAGCCTCCGTTTCAACGATGATGCCTGCGGTAGTGCCATCCTGGCTTTGATGTACCAACGTACAACCAAGCAACCTTTGGGCGAGAGTTAACGTATCGTATTTTTGATAAAAGTCGAGCGTAAGTGGTTGCATAAAAACTTAATAACTGGTTGGCTACTAACTGTTAGTAGATTTTTAGATACATTTGATTTTAATAATAGTCCTTAACCAAAGTAATGCGCAATCTTGTTGGGTTTTTTCTCGTTTTATTGGCCAGTTTTGGCTCGGCATACGCCCAACGTATTTACGGTGGACAAATAGACCGTCGTACCATCAATAATAATATTCCTTATGCTTACGGGGTAGGTTGCACTTTTTTTACGGACAAAGCAGGCTACGACGCCCTTCCCGCCCAGCTTCGGTTTGGGGTGTATCGTAAAAAAGACAACCAACTCATGCAAGAATATACGGCCGACAAAAGTAACGATGTCAGTGCTTCTAGCTCCTCTACCTCTTGTGATAAAAGTAAAAAAGTCGAGTATTTATTTGTCCGCTACAATTACAATTTGGTCTTAAAACCCCAAGATTTTAACGACCCCGAAGGCTACTACATAGTAAACAACCCCGTTGGCCCCCGCAATCCCACTGACAACATTGTTTCCTCCCAGATTGTTCTGTACCATTGGTTTTCGCCCGCTTATTTATGGGAATATTTTGAGCCTGCCGAAGCAGGAAAAACCACCCCGCAGTGGGTGCCCCAATCGTACAACTTTTTTTGTGCCAACCAAGAGACCAACTTTAGCCTTCAGGTGGTTTCAGAACCACTAAAATCGGGACTCACTCGGTCAAGCTTTAATTTAGTTCTCTCAAATACCGCCCCATTTACGGGAGCCAACGGCTCAATTCCTTACCAAAAAGTGGAATGGAAAGCAGGCTTTTCAGAAAATCAGATGCTCCCAGGAGGTAATTTTTACATCCCTTCGATTGCTCCAAATCTCTTTTCAAGAGATAATGGGCAAGTCGATATCCCTATTTCGGCCAAGCCTACCAAAGCGGGTGTCTATTCGATTGGTTTTTTGCTCCAACACAGTCGCTCGGGAGTAAAACTCAGCGAAACCTACCGTGAGTATCAAATTGAGGTCGAAGAATGTGCACCTATTCCCCCCGCAGTCATTCGCGTCTCCGAAGTCGGGCGGCCAAATGTAACAGCACCAACCACCCTCTGCGAAGGAAAATCGGTGCAGCTCAACGCGGGTACCAATCTTCCAAACACGTCATTTGAGTGGTACAAAGATGATCAACTTCTGCTAGGAAGCAAGGACTCGGTATTGGTTGTCAAAGACCAAGGCAATTACAAAGTAAAAGTCACCCGCAAAAGTGCTTGTAGCGCAGGAGAATCGTCGGTTACAGCCATCAAGATTGTACCCAATCCAAGCGTCGTTGCTACCTCTTCCAACCCATCTGGGCTATTTTGTCCAGGCACGCCACTCACTTTGACAGCAACCTCCTCCGAAAAAAATGTAACGTATCAATGGTTACTTGATAGTTTGCCTATTTCCAATGCCACCAACAGTTCTTTGATTATCAACCAAATAGGAAACTATTCAGTCAAAATCACCGACGCTAACAATTGCACAGGCCAATCTAAACCCGTAGAAATTAAGGCATTTACCGCTACTTCGATTGGGATACAGCCCATTCCTGTACGGTGTGGTAACGATACAACAGCCCTCATTTTGATTGCCACGCCCGCAGGCGGTACTTTCAGCGGAAAAGGGGTTGTTGCACCCAATAAATTTGTCCCACAACAAGCAGGCGCAGGAAAACACGAAATTACGTATTCGCTCAAACAGGCTGGTACGTGTGTAGATGGTTCGGCCACACACACGGTCGAAGTCTTAGCTGGGCCTACTTTAGAACTTGGCACCGACCAAGACTTAGCCGAGAATGGCAGCATTCAATTAAACAAAAATGGCGGCATTTCGGGCTACACCTACCAATGGAGCCCCCCCACTGACCTAGACAACACGCAAACTGCCTCTCCGACGGCTTCTCCCGACAAAACCACCACCTATACCCTCAAAGTAACCGATGCTAATGGGTGTTTTGCTATCGACAAAATTACCATTGGTATCATGAAAGGTATCCATATTCCTGACGCCTTTAGTCCCAACGGCGACGGCGTCAATGACACTTGGCTGATACGTGGTTTGGAAGAATTTCCCGAAGCGACGGTTTCTGTTTATAATCGTTGGGGGGAAGCTATTTTTTACTCTGATTCAGCCAAGAAAGCCATATTTGACGGCTTTTACAACGAAGCACCTTTGCCCGCTGGGAACTATGCTTTTATCATCCAAACAACTCCCCGAGGACACGCTATAAGAGGAAAACTCGTATTGATTCGCTAGGCCAACAACTCCAAAATATCTTCTTTGCTCAATGACTTCACGAACCCTTCTTCATTGGTAATCAACTCATTGAACAATTTTTGCTTACTTCGCTGCAAATCCAATATTTTCTCTTCTACCGAATTTTTGGTAATAAATTTATAGGTAAAAACCGTGCGCTGCTGGCCAATTCGGTGGGCGCGGTCAACGGCCTGGGCTTCAATCGCAGGATTCCACCACGGATCTAAAATAAAGACGTAGTCGGCGGCCGTGAGATTAAGCCCTACCCCACCCGCTTTCAACGAAATTAAAAACACCTTCACCGATTCGTCTTGCTGAAACAACTCTACTTGTGCTTGTCGATTGACAGTGCTACCGTCGAGGTAAGCATACTTTATTTTTTGATGATGCAAGGTTTTTTCCAAAATAGCCAAATGACGCACAAATTGACTAAAAATCAACACCTTGTGCTCCCCGCTGACCAATTCTTCCAGTTTCGCTTCTATCTCTTCTAATTTGCCCGATGCTCCGTCGTACGTTTCGTCCACCATACGGGGGTGATTGGCCAGTTGTCGGAGTTTGGTTAATCCCTGTAAAACCACCATTTGCGACTTGGCCATTCCTTCCTCTTCGATGTGTTCCAAAATAAAATTTCGGTAGTACGACTTTGTTTCTTCGTAGCGTTTTTCTTGTTCTTCCGACATTTCACAATAATGAACACTTTCCACTTTTGGTGGCAAGTCTAACGCCACCTGCGACTTATGCCGACGAAGCAAAAAAGGTTTAATCAGGGCATATAGCTTTTGGGTACGTTGCGCATCGTTTTGTTTTTCTATCGGTACCTGAAAATGTGAACGAAAATATGACTGGCTACCCAAAAGCCCAGGATTGGCAAAGGTCATCTGCGTCCACAAATCCATCGTCGTGTTTTCCAACGGTGTTCCCGTCAGAATCAGTCGAAAATTCGATTCCAACTGCATCACGGCCTTTGTCACGTGCGACGAAGGGTTTTTAATCGCCTGCGATTCGTCTAAGATGACGTAATTGAATCGGTAATATTTGAGAAGCTCGATATCAATACGAACAATGCCGTAAGATGTCAGAATGAGGTCATAATCATCAAAACGGGTCGTATCTTTCTCGCGGTAGGTACCTTTATAAACCAACACCCGCAGCTGCGGCGTAAACTTACGCGCCTCCAATTCCCAATTGTATAACAACGAAGTTGGCATCACCAACAACGACGGGCGGTCGGCCCCCATTTCTTTTTGTCGCTGCAACATGGCTAGGGTGGTCACGGTTTTTCCGAGGCCCATGTCGTCGGCCAAACAGCCCCCAAAACGGTACTGACTCAGAAAAATAATCCAATCGTAACCTGCCTTTTGGTATGGGCGCAACGTTCCTACAAACGCCTCAGGAAGTGGCTGCGCATCTATCTCATCAAAATCACGCAATTTTTCTAACTTCCGATTCATCACCACCTTGGCAAGGCTATCTTCGGCATACTCTTGCACCAACGCCAAATGGTGTTTTCGGAGCGTAAGCTGATGGTTTTCAGCATCGTATTCGGTAAAAGCAAACAGTTCAGAATACTTCGTTAGCCATGTTTCTGGAATGACCGCTACTTCTCCGTTGGGCAAAGTAAACTCTCGCTTTCGGGCTAAAATCAGGTTTTTGAGCTTCACAAACGGGATTTCAAATTCTCCAAAACGCACTTTGGCATACACATCAAACCAATCCCGCGATTCTTCAAACGTAATATCAATCGATGAATAACCCAGAAAATAGCGTTTGGCACTTGGACTCGTTGCCGTTTGCTGCAAAAGAATTCCTGCATCTTTCAACGTAATATTGTGCGCCTGAATCCACTCAAATGCCTGATTTTTAGACACAACACTTCGACCTTGCCCCATTACTAACCCCCATTCTTTGAGGCGAAGAAGGATATTTTTCTCAAACCCAACGTTCCGTCTTACTTTATGGAAAATGTAATCATCGCCTTGTTTTTCAAGGCTTACGTTGGCATGATTGGCAAAGCTGTCAAACTTAAAATTGAACTGACCGTACTGAAACGACAACTCAAAAACCACTTGGCTCTGGTCATAATCTTCGGCTACTAAGGCAGACTCCGAGTTGTCCTGCGCATTGAACATCGTCAACGACCCCAATTTAACCGACGTCGTTTGTTCAGTAATTGTTAATACAGGCACTACCGACTCTTTTTCATACCTGATTTCAAAGCCTTTCCCTTGGGCGTAAACCTCATAACTAGCAATCAGGGGGGCAACAAATTTTCGGTAATACTGTTCCTCTACATTTCGCGGAATAATAATATGGTTCTTTGAGAGAAACGGGCGGATTTTTTTTCCGTCCACGCTTTTATCAAAATGGTACAACTTATTGTCAATCAACAACCAAGCTGGTTCGTCACAAATCAACATGGCGTTGCGATGCCTAATTTGAAGCCGCTCTGTGTCGTATTTTAGAATGGGAAAATAATGCGTATTTTCTTCGTTTCGTACAAAATGAAAAAACACCTTGGCTTTGTCGGGCATTCGTTCAATGGGCATCCATGCAGGATTATTATCGCTCCCCATCACATATACCCGTTTCCCCGCCAACTTGTCAAGAATCTCAACTTTTCGCCGCTCAATGTAATCACTAATGGTCTCTTGCAGCAATTTATCCCCTTTTTGGGGGTCATATACCTTTTGAAAGAAGTCGAACGCCGACAGTTTTTTTGGATTGAATTTCTTGAGAATATGATCTTGCTGGGTATCTTCAATCAATTTAACTAACTCAAAATCAACAGTATCTAAACCAGCTGCAAATTCGTTGACATTTTTGGTAGAGACAATCTGATTCAGCAACGTCAGTTCATTTTTGGAATTGATTTGGACCATATATGAACCAAACAAATACCCAAGATACTGATGCTGAAACAGCGAGTAAACAATCGCAAATGGCTGACTTGTAGAGACTTTCATACACTCCTAAATGCAGTACAAACACCTTAACCAAGTGTTCATTATCCCCAAAATGGTAAGGGCACTTTTTGAACACTTACAAAGATACAAGTCAAAGCCAACATCACAAATTGAAGATAAAGGCCATAAAAAAAGCGGCCTAAGCCGCTCTCTATATCATCGTAGGTTTTTTGTGAGAAAAGTCAACATTTGTAATGTGATTGCAAATATCTGTAAATCCTAAACGAAATTATTATTCGTTTTTTGCCTTAATTTGTGCTTAATTATCATTTTGATACAAAGTGAGCGACAACCCGCGACAATCAAGCATGAAAACCGAGTACGAAAATATCACTCCCGACCGAGGCAGTTCGTTCAAAGTACTGCATTGGCGCTCGCACGAAGACCGTTTTTTTTGGCACCAGCACCCCGAATACGAGATTGTTTATATCCATAAAGGCTCTGGGAAACGGCACATTGGACAACACCTTTCGCATTTTGAAGAAGGAGAATTGATGTTTATTGGCCCCAATGTTCCGCACCTTAATTTTGGATACGGTGCAAACTACGAACACGAAGAAATTGTGGTGCAGCTGCGCGATACCTTTCTTGGTGAATCATTTCTTCAAAGTCCTGAATTACAGGACATCAATCGCCTTTTTGAATTATCTAAAAAGGGGCTAAACTTTTATGGTGAAACCCGACAAGAAGTCGCTAATCTTATGCTTACACTCCCCCAGCTCAGTCACTTTGAGCGCCTGATTCAACTGTTGATTATTTTGCAAAAACTTGCTACCTCTAAAGAATATAATCTACTAAAAATCAACGGCATTAGCTACGAGCACAGCCACCGCGAAGAAGCACGTATTCGGCAGATTTATGGGTACGTTGAGCAACATTATCAACGTGAAATAGATGTTCAAACTGTGGCTGATTTGGCCAACCTAACAGTCCCGTCGTTTTGCAGGTATTTCAAAAAAATCACCCAAATGACCTTTACCGATTTTGTCAACGAATACCGCATCAAACAAGCAAGCAAACTGCTCGTTCAAAACCAGTCTGTGACAGATGCGTGTTACAGCAGCGGATTCAATAACCTTTCTCATTTTACCAAAACATTCAAGGCTGTGACGGGCAAAACACCCCGCGAATACAAGAAAGCCAACGATTTGCTCTAAATCGCTGGCTTTCTTGATTTTGGTCGGGTTGTGAGCAACCCTTTTCACGGTTTTCGTCGGGTTGTGAGCAACCCTCTTCACGATTTAGCAACCTCTTCACGGTTATTGTTTTGCGGGGATTTTGGCTTTGGCGTCCTCAAACACCTTTTTCTTCGTTTCTAGGTCTGTTTGTGACGTTGCTACATCTTTCTGATTGATTTCTAAATCTTTCTTGAGATTAGCGAGCTCTTTTTCAGTTTTTTCAATGTCTTTTTTGAGTGATTCACCTTTGCGAGTTAGTTTAGAAAACGATTTTTCGGACTCTTTCATGGCTTCTTCTGCCACGCGAGCATCATCATACAAAATGGCATCTTCGGCAAATTTCTTCAAAAATGACTCAGCTTCTGCGTAGCCTTTGGTGCCTTGTGTCACGTACGAACCATTTCCCAAATCCAAGTAAATAAATACTTGTGAAAGCCCTTTCTTAGACGAAACTTGGCTCGACAAATTAATGGGCGACGACGAAACACTGCTGATATTAGCCGACGGTGCCCGATACACGCCTCCGCGAGAGCTACTGACTTTGCCGTATTGCTTCAAATACGACTCCCAGTACTGACCCAAGTATTTTTCTTCAATTTTGGTTGTGACATACAGCCCTTCAAAAGTGGACTTGTCAATGTCTTGTTTACCTGGCAATACTGTCTGTGCTTGTGTTGAGTAATTAGCCAACCAGGCCAAAATAGCTACTATTAGTACTTTTTTCATTGTTTTCGTATGTTTCTGTTGTGACGCAAAGTACAGGCTTTTTGTCACGATTTCATACGATTAAAATCATTTTCTATACTGAGTGTCGAGCTATTTTTATCGAACGTTAGAAGTTACGGCCGTAAGTATCTACCTTTACTTCAAAATTAAATTCTCTAAACCTCCATTAATGATTGTGAATCCTGCTAAAAAAATTCGTTTCGTTAACAAAGACAAAAACCAATTTTTCTCTACCCTCAAAAAAAGAGTTGACGCGTATTTCAAAGATCAAAATCTTTCTAAATATTCCAACACGACGCTGATTGTCAAAACAGTAGTACTTACGGCGATTTATGTCGTTCCATTTTGTTTGTTTTTACTCCTCCAGCCTCCGTTTGCGGTAAGTATGATGCTTTGGGCATTGATGGGGATTGGGCTTGCTGGGATTGGCATGAGTGTCATGCACGATGCCTGCCACGGTGCTTACTCAAAAAATGAAACGGTAAACGAATGGATGGGAGCTATTTATCTGACCATGCTAGGTGGCTCGCCTTTCAATTGGAAGTTGCAGCACAACGTCCTACACCACATGTACACCAATGTGATTCACTTTGATGAAGACGTTAAAGACAAACTTGTCCTCAAGTTTTCGCCACACACACCCATCAAGCCTTTCCACAAGTTTCAGTGGCTATACGCTTTTCTTTTTTACGGAATCTTGACCCTATACTGGGTAACCGCCAAAGATTTTGTTAACTTTTTTACCTATACCACCAACGGCGTCAATACCAATACCCGTACTCAAAACATCGTCATTTTAAGTAAAATTATTTTGTCTAAAATCGGTTATTTCGCCGTTTTTCTTGGGATTCCCTTGTTCGTATTTGAAGTACCAACCCAAACTTTAATCGCGGGTTTTCTACTTATGCACTTTATTGGCGGGATTATTTTGACGACGATTTTCCAACTAGCCCATTCAGTAGAAGGAACTACACACCCACAACCCAACTCGAAAGGAGAAATTGAAAATGATTGGGCAATTCACCAGATGAATACAACGGTCAATTTTTCACGCGATAATAAGTTGCTCTCGTGGTACGTAGGTGGGCTTAATTTTCAGGTAGAGCACCATCTTTTCCCAAAAATTTCGCACGTACATTACCCTGCCATTTCGCACATTGTCAAAGAAACTGCCGAAGAGTTTGGTATTCCTTACCTTGAAAATCCTACGTTTGCCGTAGCATTACGCTCTCATATCACAACCTTACATCAACTCGGGCATTTACCTGATCTCAACGAAGCATTTGGATAACAACTTTTTGCCACGTCGAACCTGAATTAGGAATTTGACGTGGCATTTTCATTACAATAAGTCGTTTTTGAAGGCATAAGCCACCAAGCCCGCGGTGTTTTTAGTTCCCGTTTTTTCAAGAAGCCGCAAGCGGTGCCCCTCCACTGTACGAGGGCTTACAAAGAGTTTTTCGCTAATTTCTAGCGTAGAAAGCCCCTCACATAGCAGCTGTAACACTTCCATTTCACGGGGCGAAATTTGAATTTTGCTATTGAACAACGGGGCTGGCGGATTGGCACGGGTAATTACTTTGCGGTGCAGCGCTTTTGACACAAAATCACTGTAATAAAAACCATCCGCCATGACGCGCCGTATGGCATTTTCTACTTCCCCTGGCTCCGAGTCTTTCAACAAATACCCATTGACTCCTTTTTCCAACAAATGAATAATAAAGCGATCTTCCTCGTGCATCGACACAATGATTACCCGTAAATTAGGAAAATGTTGTTGAATTTGCTCCGTCGCTTCTACCCCGTCCATGATGGGCATTTGTAAATCCAACAACGCAATATCAGGGGTTACCTTTTCTAAGAGTTCCAACAATTCTTTTCCGTTTGCCGCCTCGCCAATCAACTCAAAATCAGGAATTTGATTCAACATTGCAGTCATTCCCTTACGAAAAAGGTTGTGATCATCGGCAATCACGAGTTTTATCTTATTCATCTGTCCGTGCTGTAAATGTATGTTACTTTGCTGTTATCTTTTCAGGAGAAAGCGGCGAGTTCAAGGGCGTAAACTTAGGTAACCTCACCACCACTCGACATCCTTTATTCAGACCTGTTTCATAGTCAACTTTTCCGTTGATTACCCGCAACCGCCCCTCAATGCTGTCGAGTCCTAAGCCAGGTGACGGGCGCAAACGCACATCACTGAGGTCAAACCCAAGTCCATCGTCTTCCACAACAATGCAAAATTGCCGCGGAGGAAGTTCAATCTGTATGTGAACGTTTCGCCCACTCGAATGCTTGAGGGCGTTGTTTATCAGTTCTTGTACTACCCTATAAAGCATCAACTCAGTACGAGACTCTAAGCGAAATTCTTCATCGCCAAGGCAATCAAACGTTACTTTCAAGGCATGATGGGAATTACTTCTAGCCGCAAACTCCTGAATGGCAGCCGCTAATCCAAATCGTTCTAGAGTAGTGGGGACTAACTCGCGGCTGATACGACGAACGTGGCTAATGGTCTCGTCGAGGGCTTCGCGTACTTGTTGGGCGAGGCGCTCGGCTTGTTCTTTTGAGCCCAACTGGCTGTACAACGCATTGAATGTTAGCTTTGTAACTGACAAAAGCGCCCCAATGTCATCGTGCAAATCTTGGGCGATGCGCCGCCGTTCGGCTTCCGTAGAGGCCATAGAAACCTCTAGGAGTTTCCGTTGAAACTCCGCCTCCATATCTTTGACACGTATTCGCTGTTCAATCTGTTTGCGTTGGTAATACATCACAAACACGACAATGAACATTGCCATGATGAGCATGATACTTGTCCCGATAACAATGGCATAAGACGGCTCCATAGTGAAGGGTCAAAAACGACTGGCGTTATATACAGTCAAAAATACGGAGAAAAACGAGGGAAGCTATATTTTTTTAGTAAACGGCATATATTTCTCTTTAATATAGCCCAAGCCTAACTAGGGCGCGGTTTCATATACCAAACTGAAAACGTCAAGAAGATATTTAACACAACTGATAACAAGGCGTCCACGATCCAATATTGGTCTCTGGATGCCAAATTATTAAAAGTGTTATTTATAAAAATGTATGAAAATATTGTTCCTGAATAATAAAACAACGCCCCCGAACTAAACCAAAACAAAGGAGAAGACCCCAGTTTGGGTTCAGTTAAATATTTTAAAAGCTCAAAGTAATAAATAAGGATTAATAATATGGTAAAACTCCCCGAAGCATGATACGAAAAATTATTAAAACTTACGGTCTTAACGTCCACTAATGACGGTAAATCCAAACAAGCTATAAATATTGAAACGAATAATAACAATAAAGCAAGTCCTTTAAAGTAGCGGTTCTGAAAGGTTAAATAATACAAAACTGCTATCAGAACGAAACTAATTAAATTATACCAATTATAGATATAAATGTTAAAAACGCCTATTTCTGCTAAAATAGACGTTAAAACATTTCTCAATAACGTTAATAGTACAAATCCCAAGATAAGCTTGTTGGCTTTATCCAAATGTGCGATTGTTGATTTTTTTAATATCAACAAAGCAAAAACTACTGGAATTAGCACACTAAAATCTGCTACATAAGAAATAAATCGATGAATCATCCTTATTATGGATTACAGAAATTGGGACAAGGAACTCCCCCACCAGCTCCACCAGGCTCACCTTCTCCATCTTTTTCGCCAGTGGTGTCAATTTTAAATTTCATGTCGCGACCAAGGCCGTCATCGCCAATTTGTACAGGTACCAAGAACAAACGCGGCTGTTCGTTGCCTACAACCGAGAAGTCGATATCTCCTTCTTTGTTTTCGGGTGCGTGGCCATAATAAATCCGAATTCCATCGCAGCCATCTACCTTGAGCAGCGTCTCTAGTATCTCACGGCTAAAGTATTCGGCTTTACGCAAACTTTCTTGACCTTTATGTTTTGCTTCAAAGTTTTTACGACCCAGCGCAATCTCTTTGACAGAGAATATTTTACCAGCTTTTTTCATGAAGTTTGTAGGGCATTAGTTGTGAACAAAGTTGCAAGATATACTGTTGACCAAGGAAGTCCAAACCGTTAAATAAATTTTGACAAGTAGAGTTACGCGACAAAAAAACGCGTATTTCTACGCTAAAATTTATCAGCTCTAGCCGCGACCTTTGTAACGGGTTTGGTTGAATTAGCACTCAAAAGTGCCAACTTTTTCTCATAGGTTAGGTTAGAAGGAAAAAGCCGAAAACACTTGTTTTCGGCTTTTTTAGGTCTAAAGCGAAAAAAACAGCCGCTATTATTGGCCTTTGGCGGAGAAAGATGTTTTTTTGTGCAACTTACGGTTCTATCACGCCGTCACGTCTTTTTCCTCGATTCATGAACAAAAAAATTCTCCTCTATTCGTCATTAAGCGCATTGCTTTTTGCTTTCTCATCCACCACATTTGCCCAAACCACCGCCCGCCTCGTATCTTACGTAGATGTAGCAGGTGCATGGAACACCTCTGCTTGGTCTGCCAATGCTCAATATCATCAATACTTAAAAATTGACCGAAAGGGCTTATTTCAAGTCGGTTGGGGCATACGGGGTACTCATTTTCGTGGCAATGACCTTCCTTTTATCACCGCCTCTGCATCTCAATCTCGTGGAAAAACGGGCTTTAGCGCATTGAGTGCTCCATTACTGCTGCGAAACATTGACACATTGCAAGTATCGGCAGGCATCACTTCCTTTAATTTTAACTTAGGAATACAGCTTTCTGTTTTTGATAAAATAGACATTGGCGTCAATGCCGACATTCTTGGGCTGGCCCTCGGAGGTAAAAAATCGGGTTTTTATTCTTCAACAGTAGGGTATAACAAAGTAGATTCGCTCAATTTGCACCAGACTTATCAGCAAGCAAAGCCGACTTCGCCCAATGTACAACTCCTTGGCGACAATGCCGTTGGCAACCTTACGACCGAAATTTATGCCCGTTTACATATCACCGAACGACTCGGGCTAAAAGCTGGCTATGTCTTTAATACCAACGAGTACCGCACGTCCAACAAACAGCTTGTGGCCGATGTACGCCGTTTTCGGTATCGTTCAGATATGTTGTTGGTAGGAATTACGTTTAAAGTACTTCGGTAATCTACCTTCCCGAAAGCTTAGAGCTTTCGGGAAGTTTTTAACTTTCGGGAAGGTATGTTAATATGCTTTTAGACTCAAGTCCAAGCTTTTGATTTGGTGCGTCAAAGCTCCGCACGAAATATAATCAACGCCCGTTTCGGCAACGGCTCGAAGTGTTTCTTCCCTGATTCCACCCGAGGCTTCGGTCGGGTATTTTCCAGCCACTCGTTGCACAGCCGTGCGAAGGTCGTCGAGGCTAAAGTTGTCGAGCATGATGCGTTGAACCTGTCCAATCTGCAACACTTGTTCTAACTCCGCAAGATTGCGCACTTCAATTTCAATCTGTAGCTGTCGCCCCGTACGTTGCAAATACGCATTGGCTTGGTTAATAGCTGCCTCAATACCTCCTGCATAATCGACGTGGTTATCTTTGATGAGAATCATGTCGTACAACGCATAGCGATGATTCACAGCTCCCCCAATTTTAACCGCCATTTTTTCAAATAGGCGAAAGTTAGGCGTCGTTTTGCGCGTATCAAGTAGTTTAGTTGGCAAGCCGTCCAAAAGGCGTACCAGCGAATGGGTATAAGTAGCAATACCGCTCATTCGTTGCATCGTATTGAGTACCAGTCGTTCTGCTTTCAAAATCGACTGAGCATCTCCACTGACATGAAGCACAATGTCGCCTTTTTTGATGGCTTGCCCGTCGTTGATAAACAGTTCTACCTCCAACAACGGGTCAACTTCTTCAAAAATGATTTTGGCAACCTCAACACCTGCCACAATACCGTCTTCTTTGACGAGCAAACGCGCCCGTCGCTCTGCATCACGGGGGATGGTTGAGAGCGAAGTGTGGTCTCCATCGCCTACGTCTTCGGCAAGGGCCAAACGAATGTAATCACGTATATCCATACCGCAAATGTGCGGGTTTTCGGGAGAATAAAAAAGCGAAGAAGTGGTTTTTCAGTATAGCTCTTTTTGCAACACTACCATGCCTCGAAGCTCCGAGCGTAATCGGCAAAATACTTCATCGTCAAGGCGTGTTGTTGCTATTTTTACAAAACCCGCTTTTTCATAACTCTGAATCGTTTTTAGGGACGAGTCCATGGCCATCAACCAGACCTTATTGATTCCCCATTGGCGCGCTTGTTCATCTACCCACGCCATAGCTTTTTGACCTAAACCAAGCCCCGTTGCTTCTTTGAGGAAATAGATTTTTTCGAGGTACAAAAACGACTCTTTCGGCTGATTTTCAAAGGGTGTTTTGTGTTTTACAAGTTTAAGAAAACCCACGTTTTCGCCGTTGAGCAGCACTGCAAAATACAATAAATCTGGGTTTTCAAAATCCGCCTTGAGCGCATTGTCTCCGAAGCAGCGCTCCATGTACCATTCTATGCCTTGGGTGTCATACCACAAGTGGGTATAATGAGGAAAATACGTTCGAGAACCTAAATCTCGGATGGCCTCAAAATCATTAAGTTGCTGAATATCAAAGCTGTTTTCTATCATTTATTCTGTAATTTTTCTGCGCATGGCTTTGGTGTCTGACTGCCGTTGTTTTTCTTTCAGACGTTTTTCAATCACTGCGGCAGAGGGTTTAGTGGCTTTGCGGGGTTTGGCCACTTCAAAGCACTTTTTGATAAGTTCGTTAAACTTTTTGACTACTTTATCCCGATTAGCCAACTGAGAACGTTCGGTTTGGTGCGTCAACACCAGCACGCCTTCGGTTGTCAGGCGATTGGCTAGTTTTTGTAGCAAAAGCGCACGTTCGGTTTCGGTCAGTAGCAGCGATTGCGAAACGTCAAAACGCAGCTCAACTTTGGTCTCGACTTTATTGACATTTTGCCCTCCTTTGCCTCCACTGCGAGCAGTTTGAAAGACAAGTTCGGAATGGAGTTTTATTGGGTCAAACATGGTTAGTCTCATTGAAATTTTGCACAAAAATAGCAGTTTACGGTGCAAAGATTTGATAGAATACGACTTTTCAGTAATTTGTCGCAACCAACCTTCTTATCAGTGTTATTTTCTTTGAATCAATGGCACCTTTTGAGCGATTTTTAAAACTTAGACGGTTTGTGTTAGCCGAGCTTTCGCAGCAGCTTTCACCCAAACTAACCTACCACGGGATTCACCACGTCCGTGATGTGTTATCGGTTTGTCGTCAGTATATTAAACGGCTTTCGCTCAGAGAGCCCGAAGCCGAACTATTACTCACGGGCGCCCTCATTCACGATATAGGCTTTACAAAAACCTATCAGGGGCATGAAGAGAAAGGCATTGAAATTGCCAAAGAACTACTTCCGAATTTCGGCTTTACCAGTATCGAAATTGTGCTTATTAATGGGCTTATTATATCCACTAAAGTCCCACAACAACCGCTAAATTTAATCGAACAAATCTTGTGCGATGCCGACTTGGACTACTTGGGACGTAGCGATTTTAACCCCATTAGTGAAAGTTTATTTCAAGAACTTCAAAACATGGACATGCTCCACGACCGCAAAAAGTGGGACGAAATTCAAATCAAATTTTTGGAATCACACACCTACCATACTCCCTTTGCCAAAAAATACCGACAACCCAAAAAGGAACAACGAATCAAAGAAATCAAAGAACGGCTTCTGGGTTAAAACGCCAATTGGCAAGGAGTAGAAGCGTTGTGATGTTAGAGAGAATTCATTAAATTTGGAAAAACTATTTTCGTTATGGCTTCAACAACTTTTGACCTTATTGAAGAATTTCAATCCGAAAATATTATATCTGTCAATCACTCACGCCTTATTCACCGAATTGGGGTTGCTCTTGACAAATACGACGCAGAGTATGATATTTTTCCTGAACTGGAATTAGAACTCTCTACTGGCAAGTGTAAACCTGACATTTCGGTTTTCAATAACCTACCCGTTGATTGGCTCAACGACATTATTTTTTACAATCACCCTCCCATTCTAGCCATTGAAATTCTTTCGCCAAAGCAAGCATTAACCGACTTAACCCAAAAAGCTTTTGAGCTGTATTTTCCTGCGGGAGTCAAAAGTGTCTGGCTTGTTTTGCCTTCCGTTCGCATGATTATCGTTCTTACCCCTGATGGTCAAAGAAATACTTACACCGACGATGTACTCCATGACCCTGCGGTCAATTTTACGTTACCTTTAGCTGCTATTTTTCGGAAATAAAACCGTTGGGTGTGCGAAACTTTGCCTACAAATGTTGCGCCTCTACCGAGGCTGATTTGAATGACTTAAAAAATGTGTCGAGCCGCGATTAACAATTAACCTGTGCTTTAGCACTTAATCTTTCTTCAGTTTTTCTCGCAATTGCAACAATTCGTCGCGATAACGGGCAGCTTCCAAGAAATTGAGTTCTTTGGCGGCGGCTTCCATTTTGCGCTGTGTTTCCGCAATTAGCTTTTCCAATTCGGGTTTTGCCATGTATTGTACTACTGGGTCGGCAGCTACTCGAACCTCTTCTGGTTCTACGTAATAACGTTTTGCCGATGGTTTTGAATCGGCCACCGACGTTTGTTCCATGATGGCCTCGCGACTCTTGAAGACCGTCTTGGGCGTAATTCCGTGCTCTGCATTGTACGCCATCTGAATCTCTCGACGGCGATTGGTTTCTTCAATGGCCTTTTGCATCGAGCCTGTCATACGGTCGGCATACATGAGCACTTTTCCGTTTTCGTTTCGCGCCGCCCGCCCAATGGTTTGAATAAGCGAACGAATATCCCGCAAAAAGCCTTCTTTGTCGGCATCCATGATTGCCACCAACGACACTTCGGGCAAGTCCAGCCCTTCCCGCAAAAGGTTTACTCCTACCAGCACATCAAATGCACCTAAACGCAAATCACGCAAGATTTCGACCCGATCAAGGGTTTTTACTTCCGAGTGGATATATCGTCCTTTGATGCCTACCCGCTCCAAATACTTGCTCAACTCTTCCGCCATTCGTTTGGTCAAAGTAGTAACCAAAACGCGTTCATTTCGCTTAACACGTTTATCGATTTCTTCTAACAAATCATCAATCTGATTGAGGCTCGGGCGTACCTGAATTTCGGGATCAAGTAAGCCCGTTGGACGAATAATTTGCTCTACCACCACGCCATCCGTCCGTCGGAGTTCGTAATCAGCAGGAGTTGCACTCACAAAAATCGTTTGGCCTGCCAAGTCCTCAAACTCTTGAAAAGTCAGCGGTCGGTTGTCCATCGCACTTGGTAAACGAAACCCAAAATCGACCAACGACTCTTTACGAGAGCGGTCGCCGCCCCACATTGCACGGATTTGAGGCATTGTCACGTGGCTTTCATCCACCACCAGCAGAAAATCTTCGGGGAAATAATCGAGCAAGCAAAACGGCCGTTCGCCTGGTTTTCGATTGTCAAAATACCTAGAATAGTTTTCGATACCCGAACAGTAGCCCAATTCGCGCATCATTTCTAGGTCAAATTCCGTTCGTTCACGAATTCGTTGGGCTTCTAGCAACCGACCTTCTTTTTCAAAATAACTAATTTGCGCCACTAAATCGTCCTGAATATGGCGAATGGCATTTAGTAAAACGTCCCTTCCTGTCACGAATAAGTTGGCAGGAAAAATGGCCACCATCTTTTCGGACGAGATTTTTTTGCCGTTGGTGGGATTAATACGCTGAATTTCCTCGATTTCATCCCCAAAAAAAATGATACGATAGGCAAAATCAGCATAGCCTGGATAAATATCGACCGTATCGCCCTTTACCCGAAAGTTTCCGCGTGCAAATTCGGCTTCTGTCCGACTGTAAAGAATTTCAACCAAACGAAACAAAAACTGATTGCGGGTGATTTGCTCTCCAACGCCTACCCGCACGATACTTTTGCGGTATTCTTCGGGGTTTCCTGCACCATAGATGCACGACACCGACGCCACCACCAACACATCTCTTCGCCCCGACATCAACGACGAAACCGTCGAAAGCCGAAGTTTATCAATCTCTTGGTTAATGGCTAAATCCTTCTCAATGTAGGTATTGGTCGTTGCAATGTAAGCTTCGGGTTGGTAATAATCGTAGTAGCTAATAAAGTACTCGACCGCATTGTTGGGAAAAAACTGTTTAAACTCTCCGTACAACTGTGCAGCGAGGGTTTTGTTATGACTCAACACCAGCGTAGGGCGGTCGAGCTGCGCTACCACATTGGCAACGGTAAATGTTTTTCCCGAACCCGTTACCCCAAGAAGCGTTTGGGAAGGTTCGCCGTTCTGAATACCTTCCACAAGCTGTGCAATGGCTTGGGGCTGATCTCCAGTAGGCTGGTAGGTAGAAATGATCTCAAATGGCATATTAATAGTAGCAGTATAAACCTAGACAACACCCAAAATAGCCACAAAAGTTCTGTTTTTCAAAGACAACTTACAACCCTAAAAAAAACATGGCCCCGTTCCAATGAAACGGGGCTAATGCCAAATTACCCTACTCTATTATATTAATTCTTCTTGTACAAGCATCGTGCCAAGATTTCATTAAAAAACATTTTGACAACGTAGCTCGCTAAAAAGCATATTTTTATTCAACATATTTAAAATCTACACAACTTTTCTGGCCTTACCGCAACGATTCCCCCTTATTGGCAGTTATGATAGATGTACTTTACTCCTATTATTATGGCGGAAACTGTTTTAATTACTGGTGGTACGGGCTTAATCGGGCGCCGTCTTACCACCTTACTTCTCGAAAAAGGTTATCAAGTAGCTTACCTAAGCCGAAAACAACAAAACATCCCAAACGTCAAAATTTACCGTTGGGATATTGAAAAAAATTTCATTGACGAAAATGCCCTTCGCACTACGGATCACCTGATCCATTTGGCAGGGGCTGGAATCGCCGACCAACGCTGGACTGCCAGTCGTAAGCAAGAGATTATGCAAAGCCGTACCAAAAGCATTGAACTCATTGCGCGCAAACTTCAAGAGCGCCCGTACCACGTTAAATCTTGCGTGTCGGCTTCGGGAATTGGGTTTTATGGAGCCGATACGGGCGATGCCCGCGTATCAGAACACACTCATTCTGGAACTGATTTTGTGGCCCATGTGACGCGGCATTGGGAAAAATCTGTCGAATTGATTGAAAATATTGGGATTCGTACGACCAAACTCCGCACGGGCATCGTTTTAAGTACGCAAGCAGGAGCGCTCCCTAAAATAGCACTACCCGTTCAATGGGGCGTAGGGGCCCCACTTGCTTCTGGCAAACAATGGACTTCGTGGATACACATAGACGATTTGTGCCGAATGTACATTGAAGCCCTTGAAAACCCTACATGGCATGGAGCTTATAACGCCGTAGCCCCCACCCCTGTGACAAACGCCTTCCTCACCCGTCAAATAGCAGAAGTATTGAATCGCCCCCTTTGGTTACCCAACGTACCAAGTTTTGTACTCAAAGCTGTATTTGGAGAAATGGCAAGCTTGGTCATTGGAGGAAATTATGTATTGAATCAACGAATCAAGGCCGAAACCAACTTCACCTACCAATTTGAAGATTTAAAACAAGCCCTTAGCCACCTGTACGAAAAGTAAATTCTGGGTCAGTAAGTGAGGCTTATTGAAAATCATTTTTTACTTTTGAAAAAGTACGCCTTACCCAATTATGATTGAACGTATTCTGACCAAGTATTCTAACCATTTCGTATCCCGTCATCTCATTTTAGCGATTGACGGGGGCGTGGTTATTGGATCCTTCGTCATTGCTTGCATTTTACGATTCAACCTCAATGTTTCCAACATCAATTGGGCATTGTATAAGTACTATTTGGTGGCGTTGTTGGTCAATCGCTTGCTTTGCTTTCTTTATTTTCGGTCTTATACGGGCATCGTTCGGCACAGCAGCGTTGAGGATGCTTCGCTCATTTTTAAAGCCACGACTGCAAGTAGTATCTTGACTATTATTGGTTCCACTTTTTTAAGTCATAGTACCGACAATGCGGTTTTTTACATTCCGATTTCAATACTCATTATTGAGTATTTTATTTCATTATCGGTGATGATTTCGAGCCGTTTTTTGGTTAAAAATATTTACAAGACCCTGATTGCAAATGCCCCTGGCGAAAAAGTCAACGTTCTGATTTATGGAGCGGGTACACTTGGAATTTTGACGAAAAATACCCTCCTCCGCAATCGGCACAAAAAATATACAATTGTCGGATTCATTGATGACAACCCTTCCCTTAGCTTCAAAACCGTTGAAGGTGTGCCCGTTTATCCCGAAAGTGAAGCTATAAAACGCTTTGTGGAAGACGAAACCCCCAGCGACCTAGAAGTTGTTTTGGCCATTCATCAAATAAAACCTCACCGCAAAAATCAAATCATCGAACGGTTTTTGAAAAAAGACATCATCGTCAAAGTCGTTCCTTCCATGTACGAACGACTCAACGGCGACCAGCTTCGTTCGGACGACATTCGTAACATTCGGATTGAAGACTTACTTGAACGTGACCCTATTCTACTTGACAATCAAAACATTATCCGCCAACTATCAGAAAAAACCGCCCTTGTAACTGGCGCGGCGGGGTCAATCGGTAGTGAGATAGTTCGGCAACTCATTCGGTTTAAACCAGAAACCTTAATTCTTATCGACCAATCAGAATCAGGGCTATATGACCTTGAAAACGAACTGAAACAACATTTTCGCCGCTTCCTCGACAATGCCACGCGGGTGATTGTGCAAGTAGCCGACGTCACTGATGAAGTGCGAATGCGGCATATTTTTCGTCAATATACGCCCCAGTTTGTGTTTCATGCTGCCGCGTATAAACACGTTCCGTTGATGGAAGTACATCCTTACGAAGCAGTAAAGGTCAACGTTTTTGGTACAAAAATCATCGCTGATTTATCCGTTGAAACCAACGTCAGAAAGTTTGTGATGATTTCAACGGACAAGGCCGTCAATCCTACCAACGTGATGGGTGCAACCAAGCGACTGGCGGAAATGTACGTCCAAAGTCTCAATCATCGTTTTATCAAAGGCACCCGTTTTATCACAACCCGTTTTGGCAACGTACTTGGTTCCAACGGCTCCGTTGTGCCCCTTTTTCAAAAACAAATACGAGCAGGTGGGCCTATTACGGTGACTCACCCCGACGTCATTCGGTATTTTATGACCATCCCCGAAGCCTGCCAACTGGTGCTGGAAGCGGGTAGTATGGGCAACGGCGGAGAGATTTTTGTGTTTGACATGGGCGAGCCAGTTCGCATCGCAGACTTGGCCCAAAAGATGATAAAATTGTCAGGATTACGGGTCGATAAAGACATTCAAATTACGTACTCGGGATTGCGTCCAGGCGAAAAACTCTACGAAGAACTCCTCAGCGACAAAGAACATACCCTGCCAACCTACCACCCCAAAATTCAGATTGCCCAAGTCGATGAGCAACCATTTGGGGAAATTTCGGCGGCGCTACAAGACCTCAAAAAAGCACTTCGTGAGGGTGATAAAGCCCTGATGGTGACGTACCTTAAAACGGTTGTCCCTGAGTTTATCAGTAACAATTCGGAATACGAAGAGCTTGATGGTTTGGAATTGAGCTAAGTCAATCAATGAAACTATTTACTGTTCCCCAAATTCGGGCATGGGATGCTTACACCATTGCTCACGAGCCTATTTCTTCGCTCCAGCTGATGGAACGCGCCTCTACTGCTTTTGTCAAGTGGTTTTGTGAACGATTTGACGACCGTTGCACCATCAACGTCGTTTGTGGTATGGGCAACAATGGCGGCGATGGCCTCGTCATCGGGCGGTTATTACTCCAAAAATGCTACAACGTCCGCATCTTTGTGGTAAGGCACAGTTCGGGAGGTTCGGCTGATTTTGAAGCGAATTTAGTGCGGCTTCACGCAATGACAACCGTTCATTGGATCACAGAAAGCACGGATATTCCCCATTTTTCTGCCCAATCACTGGTCATTGATGCCCTTTTAGGCTCAGGGTTGTCACGTCCTACGCAAGGAATTTTAGCCGAAGTTATTCAAAAGATTAATGCTTCCTCGGCCACCATCATCGCAGTGGACATTGCCAGTGGGCTTTTTGCAGATACGCCCAACGCGCCATCGGACATCATTATCAAACCCGACTATACGGTTTCGTTTCAGTGCCCCAAATTAGCTTTTGTGCAGCCGCAGTCGGCCGAGTACGTAGGAGAATGGCAGGTAGTGGATATTGGACTGAGTGCTGCGTATGCCGAAGCCACCGCTACCCCTTATTTTTTCAGCACAGCCTCCTTCATTAACGATTTTAAAATCTCAAACCGACGAAAAAAATACGCCCACAAAGGTTCTTTTGGGCACGCGCTGCTTATTGGAGGCAGTTACGGAAAAATAGGCGCCATTGTGTTGTCTTCCAAAGCCTGCTTACGCTCGGGCGTAGGTTTATTGACTGTTCAAACTCCGCGTTGTGGTTACGACATTTTACAAACGAGCTTACCCGAAGCAATGGCCTTGCCCGACTGGCATTGGATGGTCAATACCACCGTACCTAACCTTGAGGGTTATAGCGTCGTAGGAATCGGGCCTGGATTAGGCAAAGACCCACTAACCCTTCAACTCCTGCGCGAACTTTTGCCAAAGCTTACCGCACCTACCGTCTTTGATGCAGATGCACTCAATTTACTCAGCGAAAACCGAGAGCTACTCACATTACTCCCGCCAAATTCCATTTTAACGCCACATCCAAAGGAATTTCAACGCCTCTTAGGGCATTCTTGGCAAGATGATTTTGACAAACTTTCTTTGTTACAAACATTTGCCCAACAACACCAAGTAATTGTCTGCCTCAAAGGGGCGCATACCGTGGTGGCATTTCCCAACGGCACCCTCTATTTTAATTCAACAGGCAACCCTGGCATGGCCATGGGAGGTAGCGGCGACGTTCTTACGGGAATCATCACGGGGTTATTGGCCCAAGGTATTTCTCCTCATCAAGCAGCTATTTTTGGGGTTTATCAGCACGGAGCAGCAGGCGACCGAGCCGCCCAAAAATGCACCCAACCTGGCCTTATTGCCTCCGATATTATAAACGAAATGGGCTGGTAATTACACCAGCCCATTCGCAACGCTCTATTTTTCTATCCTCTTACTTTCTCTTAATTGTCACCGTGTAAGGAATACATTTTGGTGGAGGACAACTACAATCTGGGGCTTTCACCGTCAATTGTGCCTTACAACTATCGCTTGATGTGGCCGTTACCACTGCGTCTTTGTTGATAGGTACTCCTGACACTGTGAATGTACCATTCTGATTGTTGGTTACCTGTCCTGCATCCGCCGTAACCGTTCCGTTCGATGTTACCGTAAAGCTATAGGTCTGACGATCTGCACTACATTTAGGTTGTTCACTTACCACAACTGTTGGGTTGGGGTAAAAAGTCAATGTCAGTGGAATACGCAAGCTAATACAGTTTGAACCGTCATTTTTACGAGCTTCTACCCAATACGTACCAGCCGCAGTAGGTTTAAACTCTAACGTACCATCGGCCAATTTGGTACCGCCTGTTTCACTGCTATACCAGTCAGCAGTTTCACCAGCTCCTACCACAACCGTCAATTTTGTAGCGCTATCGCCTTCGCAGAACGATTGACTAGAACCAATTGGAGGATTCACGGTAGGACAGTTACAATCTGGCGCAGCAATTTCGAGGGTTGTTTTACAATTGCTATTTGTAGCTGTTGCGGTCACTAGCACACTTTGCCCTGCTGGAATACCTGAAATGGTGAACAAACCACCGCCGTTATCTACCACTGCATAAGGAGGAGTTGTAGTGATAATTCCGTTAGAAATTACTTTCACTGAGTATGTTCCAAGGTTCAAGGCACAACTACGTTCTGACACTTCGAGGAGTGGCTTAGTTGTATCAGCACTTACGGTAGTAATACCTGTGCCTTTACAGCCGTTTGTTGTGTTGGTTACTTCAACAGAGTAAGTACCTGCCACACTTACGACAAAATTGGCCACATTACCTGGATTAGCCACCCCTTGTGGCACTTGCCAAGTGTAGGTAGGTGTTGTTCCGCCGTTGTTCACGGTTGCGGTCAATGTTCCAGTAGGAGTAGCACAAGTTAAGTTCAGCGGGTTAAGCGCTACAGTCACACGGTTGGTATCGTTTAACACAATCACACTTGCATTCCCACGGCATCCATTGAGGGTATTGATTACTTCTACTGTGTAAAGCCCCGCTACTGAAGCAACTGCCGTTGGGTTGTTACCAGGGTTGGTAGCACCCGATGGCACGCCCCAAATGTAGGTTGGCGATGTACCTGCATTTACGACCGTAGCAGTCAATGGTTGTGAAGGTGCGATACATGTCAATGTAATTGGGTTCAAGGTTACTGACACTTTTGTTGTATCAAGTACAACCGTTGTGCTCGCCGAAGCGCTACATCCGTTGGCACTATTGGTCACACTCACCGAATAAACGCCTCCTTGGCTTACCACCAAGCTATCAACATTGCCTGGATTGGTTACTCCGCTTGGCACACTCCATACGTACGTCGGGGTCGTACCTTCGTTATCAGCAGTCACTTTCAACGTTTTAGATGGAGTTGCACAAGTTAGTGTCGCACTATTTAACGAAACAGTCACTTTTGCGGTGTCTGCTGTTACGCCAGTACTTGCAGTAGCCTTACATCCATTGACGGTGTTTGTTACTTCAACTGAATAGAAACCTGGAGTTGAAACCACAAAGTTATTGACATTACCTGGGTTAGTTACCCCACTTGGTACCGTCCATGAATACGTAGGATTAGCACCTGCATTGGTAGCAGTTGCGGTTAATGTCTCGTTTAAATTTGTACAAGTCAATTTAATTGTATTGAGCGATACAACCACTTTGGCCGTGTCAGCAAGAACAGTAGTTGATGTCGTTGATTTACAACCGTTTGTGTTATTTGTTACTTCAACCGAATATGTTCCAGTATTGATCACACTAAAACTTGCCACATTTCCTGGATTTGTAGCTCCACTTGGTACTGTCCAAACATACGTAGGATTTGCCCCTGCGTTGGTAGCCGTAGCAGTTAAGGTTTTGCTTGGTGATGCACAAGTTAGCGTCACTGAATTAAGCGAAACTCTTACCGAGGCTGTATCAGCAGCGACGGTTGTTGTAGCCGATGCTTTACATCCGTTGGCGGCACTTGTTACTTCAACAACGTATGTTCCTACACTTGTTACGGCAAAGCTTGCCACATTCCCTGGGTTTGTTACGCCATTGGGCACCGTCCATGCGTAGGTTGGATTTGCTCCTGCATTAGTCACAGTTGCCGTCAATGTCTGACTAGGCGCTGCACACGTCAAGGTAAGCGGGTTCAAAGCGACGGTTGGTTTTAACGTATCTTGCGTCACAAGCGTACTTCCATTAACCGAACATCCATTCACAGGGTTTGTCACTACTACCGAATACGCCCCCGCCGTAGTTACGGCAAAGCTCGCTACATTGCCTGGGCTTGTCACGCCACTTGGTACAGTCCAAGTATAAGTTGGATTTGCGCCTGCATTGGTCGTTGTGGCTGTCAAGGTTTGGCTTGGAGATGCGCAAGTCAATTTAATCGTGTTCAATTCCACCGTTGGTTTCGTAATATCTTCCGTTACAATCGCGGTATCCGAAGCCGTACAACCGTTGATGGTATTTTTAACCGTTACGATATATGAACCAATGGTGTCCACCACAATACTTGCAGTGGTTAATCCATTCACTGACGGGTGGCCACTCCATACGTATGTCACCCCGCTAGACGCCACCGCCGTCAGAGTCAGTTCTGTTTTAATACAAGTGAGCACACCTCCTTCGACCGAAACCGTTGGGTTGGTTTTGTTTTCATCTACCACTACCGCATCCGTAGCCACGCAACCATTAGGCCCTGTTACAGTCAAGGTATAAGTACCTGGTACTGTCACGGTTGGCGTTGGATTTGAAGCATTTGGCGCAAATGTAGCACCCGCAGGTCCCGTCCAGCTATAAGTAACGCCTGGCGTTGTACTGCTGCCGTCCAATTTTACCGAAGTGACTTCACAAGTCAACGTTTTGTTTTGACCAGCGTCCACGTTTGGAAGAGTTTTGTTTTCACTCACTACTGCCGTATCTGATGCCGTACAGCCGTTGTCTGGATTTAAGACCGTTACGGTATAAACACCTACTTGTTGAACGGTAATAGAAGCATTCGTCGATGAAAAGTTGCTAGGCCCAGTCCATGAGTAAGTTACCCCTGGAGGCGCTGCTTCGGCTAAGATTGTCACTGACGATTTAACACAGTTGATTTCTCCACCATTTGCCACCACAATCGGACGGTTGATGTCTTGGGTTACTACAGCGGTATCGCTTGCCGTACAGCCACTTGACAGGTTAGTCACAGTTACTTGATACACACCTGATGACGAAACCGTAACATTTTGGCTTGTTTGGCCATTCACCCCTAAACCTGTCCAAGCATAGCTAACATTTTGTGAAGCATTTGCCGACAATGTTAAGTTTAAGGTTGAACACGTCAATTCACCTCCATCAACTTGAACAGTTGGTACCGTTTTATCTTGAGTTACTGTGGTTGATACATTTCTAGTACATCCGTTAGCTGAGTTTGTAACTACCACCGAATACGTGCCTGCCACTGTCACTGCAAAACTTGCTACGTTGCCAGGGTTGGTTACCCCCGCAGGAACAGTCCAAACATACGAGGCTGTTCCTCCGTTAAGACCACTAACGGTTGCCGTCAAAGTCTGGCTTGGTGCTACGCACGTCAATTTGATGGTGTTCAAACTAACCGTAGGTTGCGTTTTATCTTGCGTTACGGTTGTTGATGCTGATCTTGTACAACCGTTTTTAGAGTTTGTCACAACCACCGAATAAGTACCAACGACTGTCACGGCAAAACTTGCTACGTTGCCAGGGTTGGTCACACCTGCAGGTACTGTCCAAACGTACGAGGCAGTTCCACCCCCCAAATTACCCGCAGTAGCGGTCAAGGTCTGGCTTGGCGATGCACAGGTGAGTTTAAGGGTATTCAAAGAAACAGTTGGCAGTGCTTTGTCCTCTGTGACTGTCGTTGAAGCTGTTCTTGTACAACCATTTTTAGAATTAGTAACCACAACAGAGTATGTTCCTGGGGTAGTCACGGCAAAACTTGCTACGTTGCCAGGGTTGGTCACACCCGCAGGTACTGTCCACACATACGAGGCTGTTCCTCCATTTAAAGCACCTACCGTTGCTGTCAAGGTTTGACTGGCAGACGCACAGGTAAGCACAACTGTATTCAAACTTACCGTTGGAGGCGTTTTATCCTCAGTGACTGTCGTAGTCGCTGTTCTTGTACATCCGTTTTTAGAATTTGTCACTACGACAGAATACGTACCTGGGGTTGTTACGTTAAAACTAGCCACATTGCCTGGGTTAGTCACTCCCGACGGTACTGTCCAAGCATAAGAAGCTGTTCCACCGTTCAGGCCACCCACCGTTGCCGTTAAGGTTTGGCTAGTCGTTACACAAGTTAAAGTAACTGTATTCAATGAAACTGTTGGCTGGGCTTTATCTTCTGTTACTGTCTTAGAGGCAGAAGCAGTACATCCATTTCTTGAGTTAGTAACAGTTACTGAGTAGTTTCCAGCAGTGGTTACGTTAAAACTAGCCACGTTGCCTGGGTTAGTCACTCCCGACGGTACTGTCCAAGCGTAAGAGGCGGTTCCACCGCCTAAGTTCCCTACTGTAGCGGTAAGGGTACCACTTGTTTTTGTACACGTCAACTCTAAAGTATTAAGACTTACGGTAGGCGTAGAAACAATACTTGTAACAATGGCTGTATCAGTAGCAGTACAAGTTACGCCCGACTTCGTTGCCGAATACGTAACAGTATAAGTACCTGCAGCCGAAACCGACGGGTTGGCCGAAGCACTTGTAAAAGAGTTAGGCCCCGTCCAAGCGTAGGCAGAGGTTACACCGCTCGTTGGGCTACCTACTGCCGTAATTTGTACCGTAGATGGAACACACTTCAACAAGCCACCAGTAGCAGAAACGGTCGGCCTCAATACATCTACTTGGTATTTTACCCAAGGTTGGCAGGCAGCTGTTGCCCCCTTCAAACAAGCATACACATAATATGTTTTTACTTGTCCATTTACAGCAGGGAAGTTAGAAGAAGACAATGACGCCGAACCTGAATTGATAGCACCACTGCCTAAAATCGTTTTACCGTTTCCCGTAGCCGTGTATGGATTCGACACTTCTGAATCAAAACGAACCCACTCAATAGTCACAGGACTACGCGCTGTTGTACTGGCAGAAAATGCCACACTCGTACCAGGGCAAATTGTTCTCGCCGCTGATGGGTTCGGGTTGGTAACGGTTGGACAGGTTACTTGCAAACAAGCAAGATCGACCTTAATATAGTCTCCAGTTGCAGTGCCCTCTACTTGTACATACGAGGTATTGGCTGGCGCAGTGCCGCTCAAAAAGTACTGCTGTGTCAAAGGAGTTGGCCCAAAGTCCACATCTTTGTCAACCTGTACTTCCGTGCTACTTAAAAGCGTACTAGCAGAATTAAAAAATTTGAGTTTGATGCGGTGATCTAAGTCTGGACGGTGCGTACCTGCCCAAATAGACAACGATACCGTGCTTCCTGGCGTAATATTAACATTTTGGTAAAAACGAGCGCTAGAAGACGTTGCTTCCAAAAATGCGTTATTGTTTCCACAAACTTGGTAACCCGTACCACTGTAAAAGTTTCCTCCACTGGAACTCCAACCCGATACTCCCCCTTCAAAACTTGGATTGGAAAGTACGTTATTTGGGCAATTACAGCTTACCGTACATGTTAATTGTGCGTTAAGGCTGGAAGTTGGTGAAGTTCCTGTTCTGGTGTAATTTACGCCTGCATACGTAAATTCGATACGGACAGGTGTACCATTGGCTATAGAAGCCACATTATAACTTCCTAATGAATTGGTAGTTGCTGTACCAAGTAAGGCGCCAGTAGAGCTATTGACAACCCGTACGGGGATACTTGTCAATCCCTCACCATCATTGTAGGCATTATTACCGCTTTTATCGCAGTAAATACGACCACCTACATCGGTGGCTAGGGCTGTATGAGCAACAACTAGCATCAACACTCCTACCCACCAAGACACGGTCTTGGAGCTTAACAGGGTGGAGAAAATCTGCCTAGGTTTGACTCGAAATTTGCTTGTAAACGAAGTCATGGGGGGTAAAATTTAGATGTATTATAGAGCAGTAGATTTATTACTTTTTGATGGGCACACCGCCTTTTTTGGTTTGTTTAATCGTGAATGGCACGCACAAATCAGCAGGGCAGCAGTTGTTGCTGGCTTCAACAATGATGGGACAACATCCATCGGCTGGGCAGGCATTTGACGAGGCCGTAAATGTATAAGTACCTATTTCGGTAATAAGAATAGTGTTGCCTGTAGCCACGGGCGTTTGTCCACCATCTTTAAACCATTGTACATTTTGGTATTTTTCGGGAATAGATGCTTGAATCGCATCACCTAAACAAACTTCCAACGGAACCGTAAAGCACTCACTGTCAATATCATCTTCTTCGGTATTGCCATTGCAAGGTGTTGAATCTTGGTCTTTTTCGGTCATGGTACATATCTCAGCGGTATTAAACCACACGCCTTGTGCCACCACTTTGACAACCAATAACAGCACCGCTGTATCTCCTGGCGCGATTGAGCCGATTGTCCATGTTTTACTGTTAAAGTCATAATTTCCAGTTGCAGAAGCATAGGTAACGTACTCCACACCTGCGTTTAGGCTATCTTTAACCGAAACATTGGTAGCCGTTGATTGCCCCTCGTTCCATACCTTTATGGTGTAAGTGAGGTTATCCCCTACTTTGGCTACTTTTTTATCAATGGATTTACTAAGTGCTAGGTCGTATGCCCCTTCGCATGGCTTGAATGATGGCGAAGGCGCTACCGCCGCCGCCGCACATCCATTGGCATCTTGTACAAAAATGATGTTTCCACCCGTCGTTTTTAATTGCAAACTGGTCATTAGACCCCCACCCACTACCCCTGTAAGGGTCTGGGTTACACCTACTGGAATTGGGCCATTTCCGATGCTCGCTATACCAGTAGCCACTGTGACATTATAAGTACCTTGGCTCGAAATCTTGAGCGTAACCGTGTAAGTGGTATCACCCGTACAAGCAGGAATCGAATCCAACTCAAATTTGGGTAATGGCAGCACCGTGTAAACCTTTTCTGCAAACGGGAAACAGTTAGGTTCATTGGTAGGTGGCACACTCAGGATGGCATACATATAGTATTTTACTGGAGCAGTCCCGTTATTTACAGGCAAATTTAACCCAGGCACTCCGTTGGGAGCACTGGCAACAAAGTTCTGCGGTTTCACTTCCTCCAATAGCGTGCCCCCCGAATACATGTTATTTCCTGTTTGTGGCGAAGTGAAATAGACAAATTTTATAAATTTAGAAGTATCTGAAACCTGAACTGTCATACCCTCACCATAATAGCCCGAGCAAAGCGTATCGGTGGCATCAACCGCTGTAATGGTTGGACAGTTGCCGACGCATGGGGTAGGATTTACCACTACCGAGGTGTCTTTGTAACAACCTTCGTTGCTAAACACCCGTACATAGTAGGTAGTTGAGGCGGTTGTATTAGCAATATTTTGGGCAATGGTCGTAGGCAGGCTGCTGATTTCAGTACCTTCCGACGCTGCCGTTGGTAGCGTTGCTGCTCCTGTAGTGTTAAAAGCGAAGAACTGACCCACCGTAGCCAACGTAAGTGCCACACTACCATTATTCAAGGATGTACCACCTTGACAAGTCGGGTTTTGAGCTTGCACCGTAAACGTCGGTTTAGGACTGATGGCCAACGTCACTGGAATGCGCACGCCGTTTACTTCATTGTTACAACCTGAGGCTGTGCTTTTGGCCTGCATATAGTAAGTACCTACCGCTGTAACACTGAATGTGAGCGTATTAGAAGCCAAAAGCGTTCCTCCAGTGGCTGCACTGTACCAATCTACCGTGGTATTTTCACCTACTAATGCGGTGAAAGTCGGGGTAGGAATAGCGACTCCTTCACAAATTCCCACGTTTGCCGCCAATGCTGTCGGAGTCGTTGGAATACAAGCACAGTTAGGGGCAATGATAGTCGTATCCTTTGTACAGCCATTCAAAGTAGAAGTCAAGACCAGGTTCTGCCCTGCGGTTACGTTTGAAATGGTATAAGTCCCTGTTCCTGAAATGGTGGTTCCTGACGGTGAACTTACCGTCACAGTACCCGTAGAGGTAATGGTAATTGAGTAAATTGAATTACCTGCGGCACAATTGGCGATAACACCACTGAAAGTAGGATAAGGTTTCATTGTTACCCCAACCTGTACTCCTGTACTTTTACAGGTGGACGCCGTTGAACTAACACAAGCAACGTAATAATTGCGAGCCTGTGTCAAAGCAGGCGTTGTGAAGCTAATACCACTACCAACTTCTGTCGTTAATGCTGCTGAATCGTACCATTTTGGCACAGTACCCACTGCACAATTGGACGCTGTTAAAGTCGCTGTTGTACCTACACAAATCGCTACACTCGATGCAACAGGGGCTGCTATCGGTGGGCAGTTGGCACTACAAATGGGTTTATTTATCGTGAGACGAGTCCGACAACCGTTTAGGGTTGCCGTGATGGTATATTGTGTTGTATCACTTCCAACGGTGACAGTGAAGGTCGTGCCACTTCCGCTAACAAAGCCTGCGTTTGAGGTAACGACCGCCCCATTGTCAACGGTGACAGTGGTCGTATATTTTGACGTATCTGACGAACAAACGGACGACACCAAAGTAAGTGTTGGCGCAGGAAGTACCGTAACGGTGATTGTATCTTTGCCTGTACATTGGGTCTGCAACGACGTGACAGTGACGTAATAATCGGTTGTCACCAAGGGCTGTACCGTAATGCGCGCGGTGGTTACACCTGTATTCCAAGCGTAGGAGAAATTTGTGCTATCGGTATATCCAAAAGTCAATTGAGTGCCTGGACAAATTGGATTCAGCTGAATTTCGGGCACAACGACCGTCGTTTTTTGAACTCGTATGGTATCTGTACAACCACTGCTGTTGGTCAAAACAAACCGATAGAAACCTCTTTTATCCAAACTTGCGATATTACCCTGTGCGTCAATGGTCGC
This sequence comes from Runella sp. SP2, assembly GCF_003711225.1. Classification (NCBI taxonomy): domain Bacteria; kingdom Pseudomonadati; phylum Bacteroidota; class Cytophagia; order Cytophagales; family Spirosomataceae; genus Runella; species Runella sp. SP2. Next base: position 4,056,081 of record NZ_CP031030.1, read on the forward strand.
GACGTCGGTGTTTGAACTATTATTAGGGTCGTTGAAAGACAAAAACGACCATGTTTCACCCGTACCTGCCGCAACTACCTTGGCCGTAGTTTCACAAACGGTGATGTCTTGGCCCGCGTTTGGTTTGGGTGAAACCGCCACTTGAATCGTATCTCTAAATACACAACCCGTTGATGAAGATGTAACTTCCACACGGTAATCGGTAGTTTGGGTTGGGCTTACGGTAATCGTGGCTGTGGTTGCGCCCGTGCTCCATAAGTAACTGACATTCGACAACCCTTGGTAACCAAAAGTCAGGTTTTCTCCTGGGCAAATCGACTTATCAGTGATGGTTGGCAACAAAAAGCTAGATTTTGTCACAACGATTGTATCGTTACAATTGGCGTCTGATTGTCTTCTGAGCACAAATCTATATTGCCCCGAAACCGTCAAACCAGTAGCCAGGCCAGTGGTAAAAATGGTGGCGGCAGTGTTATTATTTGAAGAAAGAAACGCCCAAACTTCGTCCGAAGCTGGCGTTTTCAGCTGAATGGACGTCACACAAATTGTCGTATCTTTTCCTGCGTTGGGCTTTACACAAGTTACAACTCCGCAGTCAACATTCCCTTCAAATGGATAATGGTGCATTTCGCCCCCCGAATGCACAAAAGACTGTCCCACTAACTGTCCCTGAATATTCGATTGGTTGGCCGTTTTCACCACAGCAGCATTAGGCGCTAGGATACTACCTTCAATCGTTGCATTTCCTTCGATGTTGAGCGTTGTTGCACTAGGGAAATTCCAGATAATATACTTCATCGCCCCGCCCACATTCTGGTTTTTCACATTCCAAGTAAAGGAAGCACCGGTCGATACATTAATAACGAGGGGTTCGCTTGCCGTAGGCGTAAAGCGTAAGTTCAGTTCATTAATGGCGTTCAAATCCGCTCCCGATACATTCCAAATACGGGGCTTGCCCGCAATCGGGCTTGCAGGCAAATCTAAATATAGGTTTTGTCCCGAAATACCCGTCAAAACCTCCCCATTGGCATTCTCCGTTACGACATTCGTCCCTTGGCATTCTGCAAGCGACGAGGAATTGGCCTTTAGCGTAGTAAATGCGGATGCAAAATTGATAGAAGTGGTTTCACAAACGGGGTTATTGGTGCTGCTTACTTGGTTAGGTTGGGCATATCCAGCCCAGCCATCCGCTTGCGTATTAATTTGAATCCAGCTACTTGGAGAAGCATACCCTTCCGTATTTTTGGTGATACGTATTGGCGAGAAAGCGTTGTTGTTATCTCTATACCAAACCGTTAACCCTGTGCAATTTCCTATTTTAACGTACCCTTGGGTGTTCATTTGCAACTGCCCCGAAGTCAGCGTTACTCCACCACCTACCACAAGTCCAATCGGGATATTCCCTACTTGTAAATCACCCACATTGACCGTCGTTATTTGGTAATTACCTCCCACGGTCAAATTACCTCCGATGGCAACGGGGCCTTCACTTTCGTTGGTTGTCAATGTGGCATTACCTTGGGTAAAAATGTTAAACTTGCCCACACTGGCAAGTGGATTCTGCGCAGCTGTAAAGAAAGGAAGTGAGCAGAAAAGTACGGATGTCATCCATCCAATACTCAACTTTCTTGCAAGATGTCGAAGAGCAAGGCACGCAACAAAGCAAAGCCTTGAGTGGGGCTTGTAAATAAATAACATAATAGAGTAGAGTAAGTACTGTTAAACAAAGCACTCACGATGAAGCTATACAACAGCAACCAGAAGAAAATTTTTATAAAAAAATGGTTTTCTTTCAGGTGGCATTATACCACTTTAACGTCCCTATTTTTAGGACAAAAACTATACCAAAAAGAGAAAGATTGAAGCAACACCCTATAATACAAGAAGTTACGCATTATACTTTATTTTCACCAAAAATATAAGTATCAAAATCGGATGCCCAGGTATAGTCCACAAATTTTGTGCCATTTATTTAAGGCAGAAGGTCAGGACGCCGCGCTTGTGTGCGTTCTAACGATTGTTGAAAGCGCCAATCAGAAATTTTGGCTTCGTGCCCCGAAAGTAGAATGTCAGGAACTTTCCAACCTTCAAAATCAGCAGGGCGCGTATAAACAGGGGGCGCCAATAAATTGTCTTGAAAAGAATCGGTAAGGGCGGAGGTTTCGTCGTTTAGAACCCCTGGAATAAGGCGAATAATTGAATCGGCAATGACGCAAGCAGCCAACTCGCCACCAGATAGTACATAATCTCCAATGCTAATTTCTTTGGTAATAAAATGCGTTCTCACCCGCTCATCCACCCCCTTGTAGTGCCCACAAAGAATGATTAAATTTTCGGTGAGCGACAGGCGGTTGGATGTTTTTTGGTTGAGGCGCTCGCCATCGGGCGTTACGTAAATCACCTCATCGTAGGTGCGTTCGCTCTGAAGTTTTCGAATACAGCGCGCAATGGGCTCGATGGTGAGCACCATTCCAGCACCACCTCCAAAGGCATAATCATCCACTTGGCGTTGTTTGTTGAGACTATAGTCGCGCAAGTCGTGCACAACCACCTCTACATGCCCACCCTCTTGGGCACGTTTCAAAATAGAGTGTTCAAAAAAACTATCTAACAAACGAGGCAAACAAGTGATGATGTCAATGCGCATAGGTATATTTCTTACAGCTTTTCGTGGGAAATTAATCTTCTATTTCACTATCATCGTCATCAGCGACGGCGTTCGTTCCTTCGGTATAAACATCCACTAAACCTTCAGGAAGAACTACATTCATCACTTTTTCTTGGCGATTTACGCCTTTGATAATATCATCATTGACAGGAATGAGCACTTCTTGTCCCTGATACTCCATCGCAATCAGGTCTTGTGTAGCCATGGTATAGACAGTTGTCACCAAGCCTAGTGCACCCAACGTAGCGTCTAAAACTCTAAAACCAACAATTTCGTGGTAGTAAAACTTTGAACCGTCCAGTTCATCGAGGGTATCTTCTGGCAAGAAAAGTGGACAATTAATCAGCGGAGTAGCCTGTTCAATTGAATGAATATCTTCAAACTTCACGATGGCTTTATTTCCCCGTTGAATATTGATTTGCTGGATAAAATAAGGAATTAACTGCCCTTTTATTTCGACAAAGACAGACTCCATCTGCTCGTAGTCGTCAGGAAAGTCAACGTCCAGGAAGATAACCACCTCTCCTTTCGTCCCATGGGTACGGGTGATGTGGCCGAGTTGAAAACAATCGTTATGCTGCATGATGTCTAAAAAACAAAAAATGGTATGGGACTAACTGGATAGCCCCATACCATTTGTAAAAAGAGAAAATTATTCAGCTGCTCCTTCGGCTGGGGCTGCCTCTTCGGCTGCTGCCTCAACTTCTGCTACTGCTACTGCATTTTTCTGTGCAATAGCGGCCGCACGTGCTTCATTCACTTTGCGTTCTGCATCTAGTTTTGCCAATTTCTCATCTGCTTGTTTTTTGGTCAAGCCTTCAGATTTGGCATCATTACGTGAAGCTTTTTCTTGTTTCCAAGCTTCAAAACGAGCATCAGCAACTTCTTGAGTGATTGCCCCTTTTCTTACCCCTACTTGCAAGTGCTTACGCAACATTACACCTTCGTGGCTCAAAAGCGCACGAGTAGTATCTGTAGGCTGAGCACCATTTAAAAGCCATTTTACCGCTTTGTCAACGTTCAAAACAACTTTTGCAGGGTTAGCAATTGGGTTATACGTACCCAATTTTTCAATGAAACGACCATCACGTGGTGCTTTAGCATCTGCTACGACGATGTCGTACATTGCTCCTTTTTTGCGTCCGCGACGCGCTAAACGAATTCTTACCATTGTTTTTGTTCAGTTTACTATATGAAGGAACACGTCCTTCGTGTGTAACGTGGGCGCAAAAGTACGCGATTTTCCTTAAAAAACAAAATGGGCATTGTTTTTGAAACAATGCCCATTCGTAATTTTTATATGAACCGTTACCGATTATTTCTTCTTTTTAGGCTCTTTGGCTACTTTACTTGGCTCTTGGTCTTTCTTTTTACCCGTACGGAAGCCTGCAGGATAAGAAGAACGAATCGAGTTCATTGGCAAAATACGAATCTCTACCCGACGGTTACGGCTCATACCTTCCACTGACTTATTATCAGATACTGGGCGCAGCTCTCCGTAGTATTCTACCAATACGCGGCTTGGGTCTTGCATACCGTTACGAATCAGATAACGTTTGGCAGCTTCCACCCGGCGCTTCGACAACTGGAAGTTATAATTATCAGACGCACGGGCATCGGTATGGCCTACAATCACCGCGCGGCAGTTTGGACGCACGTTCAAGAGGTCAATTACTTGCTTCAAGATTTGCTGAGATGGGTCTTTGATGATGGCTTTATCAGTATCAAACTCAATATTACCAAACATCGCTTCGCACTCTTCTTTAGGCAAATTTTTCGCAATGATGTCTTTCACGTATTTTTCCAAATCCATCGCAACCCCGCCCCCAGACACGATGCTGTTGGTTGGTGTGTTGGGTTCTTTATCAAACAAATCAGCTACACCATCACCATCTGTATCGGTAAACAAGCGTGGATCAACTGGCTTAGGCATATTTGCTTTAGCAATCGAGTCTGCGTCGTTCATGGTAGGGTTATACGGCGGCGCAATCAAATCCAATGGGTTGGTGTAGCGCAAGTGGTAGCGACCTTTGGCAGGGTCATGTACCCAGTTTCCTTTGGCATCTTTTTTCGCCATCACCGCATTCTTGCCTATTTTATAAGTTAGCGAAAGGCCAACGCTTCCCCACTTATCTAATTTTGAATCGCCTTTTCTAAACAACCAAATATCTTGGCGAGGGTATTGTTCTGAACCACCTCCACCGTAAGTTACGTCTAATTTCTCCGTATTTACGTGATTGAGGGTAAAATCTAAACCAATGTCGATTCGAGGAGATGCTTCAAAATGAATGGCAGAACCAATTGGGAAAACAATTTCACGGGTATAAGTCGAACCGTCGCGTTCCCACTCACCTGCTGTTTTAGAGCTTCGGTTGGTATTGGTACGAATCAATTCAACTGATTTGCCAGTACCTAAGCGATACACCCGCGAGTTGAACCACATGTAGCCATAACCAGCATACACATCCCACTTCCAGCGTTTCAGTTTATTGTATCCAAACAAAATCGGCTTGAGGTTTGCGTGAGCGTTGATTGTGGTTTGTAAAAACCCTTTACTTTCAAAATGGGCGTTGTAAATACGCTCTTTTGAACCATTCAGGTTTCCAGTCCAAAAATTAAGACTAGCGCCAAAAATAGGCGTTACTTGCTTGTGGAGCGCAAGCCCAAGGCCACCCGTCAAATGTTCTTCGGGGCCGAGTTTAAAATCATACTGACGAAGATCCCCATAAAATTGGGTAAGAGCTGGGGTAATTGTAAGTGCCCATGTATTTAACTTGTTTGGACCTTCGTAGCCCGCGTTTTTAGGGCTAGGCGACTGCGCATTGGTCTTTGCGACAGCCAACGATAACAAAAATAGAGTGGACAGTAAATTAATTTTTTTCATGGGCAATGAGTGTTGTTTACTGCAAAATAGTATTACAAAACTTTTTTTTAATAGCGTAATCGGGCCTATAAGCCGGATTCTGTTTATCAATTTAACTTGACAATCTTATCATTTATCTGGCTTCAACGTTGCCGTTGAAATCTATCAACCTACCCATGCCGACACCTCCGAAGAGAATTAGAACGAGTAGCTCTAAAATCGACACTTATTTGGTCTTTCAGCCCGTAAGGTTTACCGTGCCCCGTCTGTCGCCAGCCGAGCGGTGGGCTTTTACTCCACCTTTTCACCTTTTCCATCTCTTATTCAGAAACGGTAGTTTATTTTCTGTTGCACTTGCTGTCAAATAGCCGTCGCCAACTATTTGCCTTCCCGTTAGGAAGTACGGTACTCTGCGCTGTCCGGACTTTCCTTCCTGCCTTCAACATAAAGCGAGAGCAGAACGATAAGACGGCCTCGATAACGCTATCGGGTACAAAGCTATAAAGAGTTCGCCTCTTTAAAAATCAAATAAAAAGAAAAAAATCGTAAATACCATGAATAGGGGCGCTTTTTACCCTACAATAAGCCGTCTATTTTGACGTCAATCTGTCCTTTTGCCACAATTAATGCTACCAAAGAGGTCGGCGTTAGATAGACTTGATCGGGGTCAAGACGGTCTAATCGTCCTCCAAATGCAACTCCTTTTGCCACTTTTCGGTTTGTAAGCTGTTGGCGAATAGCTTTTTGCGCTTCATCCACCTGATCACCTACCGAAAACACAAACTGCTGTTCTATCTGTTTGGCAAATTTTCCTTGTAAGAGCCAGTTGGCCGTTTTCAATAACACATTCTTGGTGTCTAAATCATAATCAACATTTTTCAACGATAACGTTCGTGACGCTGCATCATAATGCGGAATTCCTTTCAAATAAATGACGCCATTGATACTTCCCTTCACGCCTGATTTGATAATCAGCTTATCGTTCTGACCATAAATATCAACACTCGTCACCTCAATTTTGTATTTTCCTTCTTTAAAATCAAACCGTTTTCCTACAAATTGCGTAGCTGCTAGCTTCGACGCTTCTTCGTAAGGCACGACCCCAATCAAGCCAATCTGAAAGCCTTTGGGAATATCTTTCACAATCATCAAATTAGGAATTTCAGTCGCAGGTTTGATGGTTGGTTTTTCCCCCGTGAGGGTTTGGGTAAAGCCCCTGATGCCGATACTTGTACTGATTTTTCCTTTATCTACTTGGAACGGTGTCATTAAAATATCAGTCGGAGTAACAACCAGCCAAGTACGGTATTCTTCCGACAATTGGCGCGGCTCTCTGATAAGGTTCCATGCCTGCACTACGTATGGTTTTACTTCGATGCTCTCTTGAATGTTTTTATCAATGGCCTTGGAAAACGTCTCAAGGTTTTCGGAAATTTTACGGCTGATGATTCCCGTAATTGGGATTTCGATGTTGGCTACTTTAATGCTCGGCTTAGTCACCCAATCAAACCCTGCAGATACCGTCTGAGAACGCACTTTCCAGTCGGGGTCAACGCCAAAGCGCGTCATAAATTTGAGATTGATTTGAAATTCGGTCGCTTGTGCACCCGTAATTCCTAGCACTTGGTACGATTTTTCTCCCCAAATTTTCAGCGGAACAGTATAGTATAACAGCGAATCGCGGGCTTCCGCTGCAATGAGCGCCCTTTTCCACACTTTTATTTTAAATCCTTCTTGGCGGTCGTTATCTTCATAAATCAAGCCTTGCACTTGTGTATTGAGGTGGCGCGTCAGTTCGGCAATCGACAACTCGATGGGAACGTGAACCGTCGATCTATGTTTCTCACTCTGAATATCCATGTTCGTGTGTTTATACGATTCAGTAGGTGCTTTAGGCTGCGTGGTGGTGGATGGCTGGCAACCTGTTACTACTAAAAAACAAACTACGGGTAAAAAAAGCAACGACTTTGAAAAGTGAAAACAAATAACAAATGGCTGTTTTTGTAGCATGGCAGTTAGGTGCAAAAGCACGCGTTATTTGGGTTAAATTAAGGTTGGTCTTCGATGTAACAACAGGGTATTTTCCAATCAACTCCTTGTACGCGCTGAACTCCCATAATGGCCTGTGGCATCAGTTGTTTCAGGGCGTGGATACCCGCAGCAAATCCTTGTGGCTGCTCGGCTGTAATGACGATACGCTGGGGTGAAATGTCCAAAAAATAGCCTTTATGACCCAATTTTAGGTCTTTGCTTGGTACAAGATTGATGCCTTCTTTCACGCGAAAATTGCCCGCAAACACGCGCGTATCATGCCCCGACACCAGCCCAATGGTTTGCGCAAACTCTTCGGCAAAGTGGCGCAAGTGGGGGTCGGTACTAGCGACGGCAATCAGCAAAGTTTTGGGAAAAATAAAATGGCCATTTTTAGGCACTAAATGTGCTGGTTTGGGGACAATCGGGTAGGTTGACTGCGCCAAGGCTGTCCCCCAACTCGCTACGCTTAACCACAGATACAAGCAAACTTTTTTCACCTTTTTCGTTCTTGAATTAGGCCAAACGGGCTCCATTGGGGACGGGGCGCTCGGGCTGAGACAGCACCACTTCGCCATCGGGCAGCACAAATCCCGTCACGAGTATTTCCGACATAAAATCGGCCACTTGTTTTGGGGGAAAGTTGGTCACACAAATCACTTGGCGACCTAGCAGTTCTTCTTTTGTATAAAGCTTCGTTACCTGCGCCGAACTGCGTTTTATCCCAATTTCGGCTCCTAAATCAACCCAAATTTTATAGGCTGGTTTCCGCGCTTTTTGAAAGTCTTCCACCTGCACAATTGTTCCTGCGCGAAGTTCTACTTTTTCAAAGTCTTGCCACGAAATATCCATTGTCGCTGTTTTTTACGTGTTCTTAACGTAGCTACCAAGCAATTTGATATAGCTGCGGTGTTTTTTAAACACTTTCTGCACATTCTCGTCCTTGAAGTACCCCTCTAATTCAATAAAAAACCAAAAATTAAAATCCTCGCTTCCTTTATAAGGGCGGCTTTCGATTTTGGTTAAGTTGATATTAGCTCGTTTAAAATCTTGAAGAAAGCCTGCTAAAATCCCTGGCTTCTCGGTGTCAGGCAAACGCGCAATCAACGTCGTTTTATCATTTTCGCTTGGCTGATTGATAAAATCTTTGGCCAAAATAAAAAAGCGAGTGCGGTTGTTGCTATTGTCTTCGATGTTATCAAAAAGCACAGGTAAGCTAAACAAACGTGCCGCAATCACGGAGCAAATGGCCGCGCTTTCGGGGTCTTCGGAAGCCAATTTAGCCGCTTTCGATGTCGATTCTACCTGAATTTCTTCGGGCTGGGTTTGTTCAAAATACTTGTTTAAAAACCCACGACACTGACGAAAAGCAATGTCTTTTGAGTAAATACGCTTGATTTTAGAAGGGTTTTCACATTCTGTGGCAAGGGCAAAATGCACAGGAATTTTGAGCTCGGCAGCAATACTAATATTGGTTTCGTTTAATAAGTCAACCGTCTCATAAACAATCCCTTCTTGGTTATTTTCGATGGGAATTACCCCAAATTTTGCGCGTCCTGTATCCACAGCCTCAAACACCGACTTAATCGTTGGCAGGGTCATGTACTCGCTCATTGCCCCAAAACGACTTTCAGCCGCTTGGTGCGTGAAGCTCCCTTCAGGTCCCAAATAGGCAATGCGTTCGGGCAATTCAATATTTCTAGCAGTGGCAAAAATCTCCAGATAAATCGCCTCGATTGCCTCGGGCGTCAGCATCCCTTTGTTTTGTTTGTTAAGCCTATCCAAAATTGATTTTTCGCGTTCGGGGCGATAAATCACCGTCTTAGTAGCTCGTTTTAATTCTCCTACTTTATGCACCCACTGCATTCGTTGATTGAGGAGAATAAGTAATTGATCGTCAATGGCATCAATTTCTCGACGGATGTCTTCTAAAGTCATTTTTTGGTTGGGTTAAAAAACAAAACAGCGGTTAGTGGTCAGTGAAGAGTGGCCAACATAAAAAAGCTATTAATCGTTGTCGGGAGTTTCACCATCAACAGGCGGTGGAATGGTCAGTCCCGCAAAGAGTGAGTCCATTTTGGCGGCATACTCAGCAGTATCATCCAAGTAATAATGTAAATCAGGTACAATGCGGAGTTGGTGACGAATTTTCGTTCCTAACAACTGACGAATAGATTTATGACGTTCTTGGATTTGTTCAAGTAATAATCCTTTGTTTTTGGCGGCCAAAAAACTCAAATAGACCCTTGCGACGCTCAAATCAGGCGACATTCGCACGACAGTCACGGTAATAAAGGCATTATCAAACCATGAACGGCCTTCTTTTTGAAATATATCGCTCAAATCTTTTTGGATTTGACGCGCCACTTTTTGTTGTCTTTTCGATTCCATACATATAGGTTGATGAAACGTACATTTCATCTTTTTTGCAAAGGTACAAAATTCTAAAACGCGAAAGTGGTACGGTTTTTGTTCAGGAGCTAAAATAGCAAATCAGATCACTCAGCGACTATGCCTAAATTCTACACCTTTGGAATACTTTTTCTGATAATTGGGTCATTTTCTACTACCCTTGCGCAAACGTTTACCTCTTCCAATCTCCCCATTATCGTCATCACTACAGGTGGTCAAACCATTTCAGATGACCCGAAGGTAAATGTCAATATGGGCATTATTGACAACGGGCCAGGTAATCGAAATTATTACCGAAACCCCGCCAACAATAATCAACCCGACCCTTTCAATAATTTTAATGGAACCGTGGGCATTGAGCACCGTGGCTCATCTTCTCAATTTTTCCCCAAAAAACCCTATGGTTTTGAAACGCGCACTGCAATAGGCGACGACCTCAAGGTGTCTTTATTGGGAATGCCCAAAGAAAGTGACTGGATTCTGAATGCCAGCTACACCGACAAAACCCTCATGCGCGACGTACTGACTTACCATTTGTCAAACCAAATGGGGATGTATGCTACGCGTACCAAATTTGTTGAGTTGGTAGTTGATGGCGATTATAAAGGCGTTTATATATTGATGGAAAAAATAAAACGGGATGCCAATCGGGTCAACATTGCTTCGCTAAAACCCACCGATAATTCGGGCGATGCTCTTACGGGAGGCTACATCCTGAAAGTAGATAAAAATACGGGCAGTGCCGACGCTTATTGGAAATCGCCTTATCCTGCCAACAACCTGATGGAAATCAACATCATGCTTGAATACCCCAAGAAAGATGATATTACCACCGCGCAATTTGAATACATCAAAAACCACTTTACCAATTTTGAGCATACCCTCAACGGACCTAATTTTAAAGATCCAGTTAATGGATATGCCAAGTACATTGACGTCAACACCTTTGTAGATTATTTTTTGCTTACCGAACTCACCTACAACATTGATGCCTACCGCCTGAGTGTCTTTTTCTACAAAGACCGCGATAGCCGCGACTCTAAAATTAAGATGGGGCCAGCTTGGGACTATGACCACTCATACGGCAACGCTAATTATTGCAAAGGCTGGGAAACCAATCACTGGGCGTATGATTTTGTGCGAGAGTTTTGTCCACAAGACGATAAGCAAACCCCGACTTGGTGGGCACGTTTGCTTCAAGACCGTGAGTTTTGTCTCAAAGTCCGTGAACGCTGGCAGCAACTTCGGCAGAGTCAATGGACCAACAGCAACATTACCAATTTTGTGGACCAAAATGTAGCGCTCCTTGGCGAATCTCAAGTGCGCAATTTTCAGCGTTGGCCACTGTTGGGCGAATGGATTTGGCCTAATTACTACTGGGGAAACACCTATCAAGAGGAAATTGATTGGTTTAAAAACTGGACAGAACAACGCCTCAGTTGGCTCGATGCCAACATCCCCCGCGTGGGTGCCTTGGCCAATGAGCCCGCCGATTGCGCCTCGGTGACAAAACCAACCGTGAGTTCACCTGTCAATTATTGTATTGGGCAAACTGCTTCGGCACTTTCCGCAGGTGGCGTAAGCCTAAAATGGTACACCCAAGCAACGGGTGGCACTGGCAATACCTCCGCTCCTACTCCAGCGACGAGCAACGCGGGCACAACGTCTTACTATGTTACCCAAACCATCAATAATTGTGAAAGTACACGGGCGCAAATCGACGTGATAGTCGCCTCTCAAGCCACAGCACCTACGGCTACCACGTCCATCGAATACTGCCAAGGCCAAACGGCATCGGTCCTAACGGCCAATGGCTCAAACCTAAAATGGTACACGGCACCTTTTGGAGGAACAGGCACAACCACCGCACCTACCCCTTCAACTTCATCGGCTACTTTGACCAGCTATTTTGTTTCGCAAACGGTGAATGGCTGTGAAAGTAATCGTACTCAAATCAACGTAAATGTCAAAAATCGGCCAGATGTGCCACAAACAGCAGCAAACCTCAACTATTGCCAAGGCCAAACGGCACTGCAACTCTCGGCGAGCGGTACGGCATTGTTGTGGTACTCTGTAGCCACAGGAGGTACTGGCTCCTCAGGGGCTCCCATTCCATCGACAAGTACTGTTGGAACAAATTCTTATTTTGTCAGCCAAACCCTCAATGGTTGCGAGAGTAATCGCGCCGAAATCAAGGTCAATGTGGGCACAAAAACCACTGCTCCTAGCGCGTCTAATGTTGAATACTGTCAAGGACAAACAGCTTCGCCTCTCACGGCGGCTGGAAATGATTTGTTGTGGTACACTTCCTCTACGGGAGGTGAAAGCAGCACTACGGCTCCTACACCTTCCACTGCAAGTCCCAACATTTTGAGCTATTTTGTTTCACAAACCATCAGCGGATGCGAAAGCAACCGTACGCAAGTGATGGTGACCATTCGCAGCAAACCCAGCCTTCCAGAGGTGGTTAATCCACCAAGCTATTGTCAGGGAGATGCGACCAACCCACTTAGTGCCACTGGCTCAAACCTAAAATGGTACGACATTGCAGTAGGCGGAACGGCAAGTAGTACTGCCCCTAGCCCTTCGTCGGCCACAGCGCGCACTGTTGCGTATTACGTCAGTCAAACCGTTAATTCGTGCGAAAGTAGCCGCGCCATGATACCCGTCACCATCAAAGCCAAACCTGTTCCGCCTTCGGTTTCTGGTTCGGTCAGTTATACCCAAGGACAAGCCCCCGCTGCCCTGAGTGCCACTGGTAGCTCCTTAAAATGGTACAGTTCATCCACTGGTGGAACGGGCAATTTGACAGCCCCAACCCCTTCTACGACCTCCACGGGAAATACCTCTTATTATGTGAGCCAAACCGTAAACGGCTGCGAAAGCGACCGCTCATTGATTACGGTGTTGGTAAGCCCACCGTCTCAAGTAACGGCTTGTATCGAAACCAAAGTATTGTTAGAAGGCGCCATGAATGGAACCATCATGCACACCAAACTCAACCAACTTGGATTACTGCCTGGGCAAACGCCTAAGGATGCGTTGGCAACCAAAACCGCAGCTGGTCAGCCCTACAAAAATGCGCCTTGGAATTATCCTGGCAGCGAAGGTTCTGAAATTTATTCTCCTGATGTCGTTGACTGGGTATTGGTTTCGCTACGGACATCGCCCGAAGAAGCAAGTTCGACTATCTTTAAAACCTCGGGTTTACTTTTTAAAGACGGTACTGTACAAACCACGGGGGCTTGTCCCGTCGTTAATCCTACCCAAACACTGTTTGTAGCCATCGAACACCGCAACCACATCGGAGCGGTATCGCACGACGCCGTAGCGGTCATAAACAATAAAATTAGCTATGACTTCACCAAACGCCAATCGTACGTTCCTGCGGGACTTCCCGCGTCGGGGCAGTTGCAAGTTGGCAGTTTTTTCTGTCTTTTTGCCGCCGATTCCCATAAAACGTCTTTTGCCGAAGTGAATGCCAACGATGCTTCAATTTGGCTCAACGAAAACGGAAAATTTGGACTCTACAAACTCAGCGACTTCAACTTAGACGGTGAAATCAACGCCAACGACAACTCCATTTGGCGACGAAACAACGGCAAGTTTTCGGGAGTGAAGTTTTAGCAATACGCCACCATCACATATTTCGGCGGTACTGGCCACCAACTTGGTACAAGGCCGCCGAAATTTGGCCGAGTGTGCATACTTTCACCGTTTCCATGAGGCATTCAAACAAATTACCACCTTGCAGCGCTACTTGTTGTAGCTTCGCCAATGCCACTTGTGCTTGGGCTTCGTTGCGCTGCTGAAACGCTTTTCTCGACGCTACAGCGTATTGTTTTTCTTCGTCGGTCGAGCGGATGACTTCGGCTGGGAGAGTCGTGGGAGAGCCTTTTTCGTCCAAAAATGTATTGACCCCGATGATTGGCAACGCCCCCGTGTGCTTCTGCATTTCGTAATACATCGACTCCTCTTGGATTTTGCTGCGTTGATACATGCGTTCCATCGCACCCAAAACGCCACCGCGTTCGTTGATACTCAAAAACTCTTGGTAAACGGCTTCTTCCACCAAATCGGTTAATTCTTCTACGATAAATGCTCCTTGCAACGGATTTTCGTTTTTGGTCAACCCAAACTCGCGGTTGATAATCAACTGTATCGCCATCGCCCGACGCACGCTTTCTTCGGTAGGGGTCGTAATGGCCTCGTCGTAAGCGTTGGTATGCAGTGAGTTGCAGTTGTCATAAATCGCCAACAACGCCTGCAAGGTCGTTCGGATGTCGTTGAAAGCAATTTCTTGCGCGTGCAAACTCCGCCCCGACGTCTGAATGTGGTACTTGAGTTTTTGGCTACGGTCGTTGCCTTTGTACTTGTTTTTCATGGCTTTGGCCCAAATCCGACGCGCTACTCGCCCCAAAACGGTATATTCAGGGTCCATTCCGTTGGAGAAGAAAAAGGACAAATTAGGCGCAAAATCGTCGATGTGCATTCCTCGGCTGAGGTAGTATTCCACAAAGGTAAAACCGTTGGACAACGTAAAGGCCAACTGCGAAATGGGGTTCGCCCCCGCCTCGGCAATGTGATAGCCCGAAATCGAAACCGAATAGAAATTTCGTACTTGGTTTTCAATAAAATACTGCTGAATGTCGCCCATGAGTTTGAGAGCAAACTCTGTGCTGAAGATGCAGGTATTCTGCGCTTGGTCTTCTTTCAAAATGTCAGCTTGTACCGTTCCGCGTACTTGACGCAGGGTATCGGCTTTGATTTTTTGATAGACGTCGGTAGGCAGCACTTGGTCGCCCGTCGTGCCGAGGAGCGCCAACCCGAGGCCGTTGTTGCCTTCGGGAACCTCACCTTGGTAGGCAACCTCACCCCTAGCCCCTCTCCTTTCAGGCGAGGGGTATTTTTGTTCCCCTATTACCTCCCTCCCTACAGGGGAGGGACCGAGGGTGGGGTTTTGCAGGTACTTCTCACACTGCTGATCAATGGCCGCATTTAAGAAAAAAGCCAGTACAATGGGTGCGGGGCCGTTGATGGTCATGGACACCGAGGTGTTGGGGTCACACAGGTCAAAGCCGCTGTATAGTTTTTTGGCATCGTCGAGGGTACAGACACTTACGCCCGAGTTTCCGACCTTCCCGTATATGTCAGGGCGTAAGTCGGGGTCTTCGCCGTAGAGCGTCACCGAATCAAAAGCCGTGGAAAGGCGTTTGGCGGGCATTCCTTTGGAGACGTAGTGAAAACGGCGGTTGGTGCGTTCAGGACCACCTTCCCCCGCAAACATCCGCGTGGGGTCTTCGCCCTCGCGTTTGAGCGGAAATACACCAGACGTATATGGGTAAACGCCAGGAACATTTTCGGTCAGCAACCACCGTAAAATATCGCCCCAATCGTGGTACTTGGGCAACGCTATTTTGGGGATTTTGAGGTGCGACAGGGTTTCGTACCAAAGGTCTTGTTCGATGATACGATCACGGACTTTGAACTGGTACTTTTCAGCGCGGTATTGTTTCACCGTCTCGGGCCACTGTTCGAGTAAGCGTTTGCAGTCATAATGCAAACGAGCTTCCAAATCGCCATAGATGGCTTTGAGATCTTCCAATTTGTCAAAATTTGGAAGCGTTGACAACGTTTTTAGCGTACCATCCAACTGGTACAATTGCCGCGCAATGGCGCATTGGTCGTTGACAAACTGCTCATACGCACGGGCATTTTCCACAATTTCGGCCAAATACCGCACACGGTCAGAAGGAATGATGCCTTTGGAGTGATGAGAGATGAGTGATGAGTGATGAGTTTGATCTGTTTTTTTGCCACTTGCCCCTTGCCCTTCCCCCTTTGCCCATTGCCTCTTACCCTTTGCCCCTTGCCCTTCGCCCCTGCTCTCCAGCAACTCCAACACCTTGGCGTAGAGCGTGTTCATTCCTTCGTCGTTGAACTGACTGGCCATAGTTCCAAAGATGGGCAACTGGTCGTCGGGAACATCCCAGAGGTTATGATTGCGACGGTATTGTTTGCGTACGTCGCGCAGGGCGTCAAGCGAGCCGCGTTTGTCGAATTTGTTGATGGCAATGAGGTCGGCGAAATCGAGCATGTCGATTTTTTCCAACTGCGTAGCCGCGCCATACTCCGCCGTCATCACGTACAGCGAAACGTCGGAATGTTCGGTAATTTCGGTATCGGATTGCCCGATGCCCGACGTTTCGACGATAATTAGGTCAAAATGAGCCGCTTTGCAAATATCAATGGCGTCTTGTACGTGCCGACTCAGCGATAAATTGGACTGACGCGTAGCCAACGAACGCATATAAACCCGTCCTTTGGCGATGTCGGGGTGCAGGGAGTTCATCCGAATGCGGTCGCCCAACAAAGCCCCGCCCGTTTTGCGTTTGGAGGGGTCAACTGAGATGACTGCCAAGGTTTTATCTTCAAAATCGAGCAAAAATCGCCGTATCAGTTCGTCCACCAACGACGATTTTCCTGCCCCGCCTGTGCCAGTGATGCCAAGAACCAGCCCCCCGCCCCCCAATGGGGGAGTAAAAACGCCGCTTTCGGCCTGAGAAATCAGGCGTGCAATTGACTGATGATTGGAAGCCCCCTGGCCCCCAATGGGGGTATTCACTGTTCCCCCATTGGGGGTTAGGGGGCGTAACAAGTCATCAATCATTCCTTGCAACCCCATGGCGCGGCCGTCGTCGGGGGAGTAAAGGCGGGTGATGCCGTAAGCGTGCAGCTCGGCGATTTCGGAAGGCAAAATAGTGCCTCCCCCACCTCCAAAAATCTTGATATGCCCTGCCCCTCGTTCTTGCAGGAGGTCGTACATGTATTTAAAAAACTCGACGTGCCCACCTTGGTAACTGGTGATGGCAATGCCGTGCGCGTCTTCTTGGATGGCACACTCCACAATCTCCTGCACCGAACGATTATGCCCCAAATGAATCACCTCTGCCCCAGCGGCTTGCATGAGGCGGCGCATGATGTTGATGGCGGCGTCGTGGCCGTCAAAAAGACTCGCGGCCGTGACGATTCTGATGGGATACGTGAGTGAGATTGGGGGTTGAGTGACTTTTTCCATGTTCTGACGTTTACCGATAAAATTCACTGCGAAGGTAGAAGAAATGAGAGGTTTAAACAAAGTCAATCTATACACCCATGTACAGGGAGCGTTTTGGTCTCAAAACCGAACCCATAGGCAAAAAAGTTTTATTACACATCCATGAAGTAACTGGAGCAGCCGCGACTATTTTGCCATATTGTATCAAAACGCTCAAGCTCTCAGAAAGCACGATACACAGTAGAATCAACGGGGTGAAGTATTTATTGGCATACCCCGACCCAAGAAGTGAGCGAGGTGTGAATCTGAATTTTAAGGAGTATCACCCTCAAGAGTGGCTCTTTGAGGGGCAAATTGCGGGCGAGAAATACTCTGTGCGTAGCATCCAAAATATCTTTGGGGCGGCAGTAGAAAAAGCGGGTATAAAAAAAGACGTAAGCGTACACACCTTACGGCATAGCTTTGCGACCCACCTGCTCGAAAACGGCACCGATTTACGATACATACAGAGCCTTTTGGGACACGAAAGCTCCAAAACGACCGAAATTTACACCCACATTACTACCAAGGGTTTTGACCAAATAAAAAGTCCTTTGGATAAGTTGGATATTTAATTAAAAGTTTTTTTATTTGAGAAACAATTGTGATATGCGTGGACTTAACCGCGTCGGCGGTCCGAAAAGTAACACTCATTGGTAACTTAGGTAAAACCCCTGAGATACAGGCTTTAGAAGGCGGCACAAAGGTAGCTAAGTTGTCGTTGGCAACAACCGAAACTTATAAAGACAGCAAAGGGCAATCTCATACCAATACCGAATGGCACACAGTAGTTTTGTGGCAAAATTTGGCCGAGTTAGCAGCTACTTATTTGCAGAAAGGGAGTTTGATATACGTAGAAGGAAAGCTCAAAACACGGTCTTACGAGGACAAAACGGGCGAAAAGCGATACGTAACCGAGATAATTGCCGACAGTATTATCATGTTAGACAAACCACAACGACCACGCACAAATCGGAAATAGACGCCATAACAGCCGACAACAAACGTTTATAATCGTTTGAAAACGGTAGAGTGGCGTAAATACAATCGTTAGCACCAATTTTGAACAAAAATTAACTTAATGAAAAACATCAGACTTATTTTACTATTATTTATTTTCACAAATTGTGCCAGCTACAGTCGGAAAGAATTTAAAAATGAATTAGTGAAAATTGGAAGAATTGGATATTCAAGCTTAAATGGGAAATATGAATCAAAACCTTTTCGATATTTCGGAGAACAGTCAAACTGGAATACAGAAGACTCTTTGAAAACTAAAAATCTTTTAGGGGTATATGAAAGAATACAAAATAAAGCACCTTATTATGACAAAACGGAAATTTTAGATTACGAATTTATTAAATTAAATTTCAAGCCAAATGGGAAACTATTATATGAATTAATATTAAATGATTCAGTTATAAAAAAGGATTCTGTGAATTATAAAGTGAATAATGGAATGATTAAACTTAAAAACTCATTTTACAAATGTGAAGGTGTTCCTTTTTTATTAGGCGGTTGTAGAAATGGAAGAATTAGATTAGGTATTTCAAAAAATAATAATCTTATTTTAAACAAATCTTATGACCAATATGGAGCATTATTAATTATAATTGGAGCTGGATTAAATAACAACTCAACTTATGAATATAGAAAAATTGAATAAAAACTGGTGCTAACAAGGGTTTTGCGTCAGGCGGGCTGAAGTGCAAAATTCAACGGCAGTTTTTCAATTGAACTTTAGGAATAATACAAGCTTTTGTGCTCCGAAACCCGCCCGAACGCAAAGCCCCAAACCGTTAGCAGCAAGCGTAAAAAGACCGTGCAACCCTGACAGTAACGGACAGACAAACAAGAGAAGCGTAAACCATTTTGACAGATAAACAAAGACATACAGACCATATTACAAACGGACAAGAACTAAGCCGACACACCTTGCCGACTCTTCTGTATTTTTTCTTTTCCCCACCGCACATTTTTTTATTCAATTTTTTGCCACCGCACAATGGCACATTGGCTTTTGCCCCGACACACAAAAGCCCACGCTTCGGCAAAATCCAAAGAGCCATTTTTCCCAACGCTTTTTTAACTTTGCATTTATAAACATCTATATAGAGAACACTATGCTATCAACAGAGAAAACATTATCAGAAGTAATAGAAATACTAAGACAACGTGGTTATACAGAAGACTTTAACTTGTTGGAAGAAAACATATCTTACAAAAAAGGAGGCGAAAAAGTTGATTTGAACGACATCGTTATTGACAAAATATATCGTTTTACAGGACAAAACGACTTGGAAGACGAAGCTATTTTATACGCAATGACAAATCAGAAAGACGGAGCTAAAGGCGTATTTGTCAATGGGTATGGAACTTACACAGACTCAGGAGCAAACGCTGTTATCAGTAAGATAACTGTTAATGAAAATGATAATGATAATGACGATTGGACAATCAAATAATGAATTATACTAACTTTGCAGCGTGAAATATTTCTCCTTCATATTAGCCCTTTATGTTTTGTTGCTGACAGCAGTACCAAATTTGGTGGAGGACAAATGTTTTCAGGAGCAAACAACCGAACAATCACAAGACAATCAAAATGACAAAGATTGCAGCGATTGTTGTTCACCATTTATGAGTTGCAATACCTGTTTAGGTTTCACTTTTCCAATAGCAAATTTTTCAATACACTCTATCCTCACTTATTCAGACAAAAAAGTTTCTATTTACAAGGAAAATACAACGTCTGACTTTTTCTCTTCCATTTGGCAACCGCCCAAAATTAGTTAATGTTTCCGTGCCTTCGGCACAATAACAAATTGCGGTGCTACGCACCGCCAATTCTTATTTTTCAAACATTAATAATCATTTAGGCAATGAAGTTTAAAATCATTTTGCTACTAATGGTAGCATTCAACATAAATACCGTATTCGGACAGAATACATTTAAAGCGGTCATAAAAGACAGCGAAACAAAAGAACCGTTAATCGGTGCGACAGCTATTTTATCAGGAACGGCAACAGGAGCAACCGCAGACATTAACGGAATGATAACCTTAACCAATATCCCAAACGGAAAGCAGATAATTGAATTTCGTTACATCGGTTATGAAACAAGAAAAGACACGTTTGATTTTCCGTTGACAACATCAAACCTGATAGAGATTTTTCTCAAATCAAATGCAGACGAATTGGACGAAATTGTGATTTCATCTACCCGAAGTTCCAGAACCATAAAGGACATTCCGACAAGAATTGAATTTATTGCAGGGGAAGAATTAGAAGAAAAAGGAAATATGAAAGCAGGCGATATTCGTATGCTTTTAAGTGAAAGCACAGGCATACAAACGCAGCAAACTTCCGCAACGTCTGCCAATGCTTCTATTCGTATTCAGGGACTTGACGGACGATATACACAAATTCTTAAAGACGGATTTCCGCTATATGCAGGAGCAGCAAGCGGTTTAGGACTTTTGCAAACGCCACCGCTTGACTTAAAGCAAGTAGAAATTATTAAAGGTTCTTCATCTACACTTTACGGAGGCGGAGCAATAGCAGGATTGGTAAACCTTATTTCCAAAACACCGACAGATGAAAAAGAATTACGTTTTCATTTAAACGGAAGTTCGGGCAGAGGTTTTGACATTAACGGTTTTTACGGACAGCGATTTAACAAAATCGGGACAACTATTTTTGCTGCACATAACCGCAATTGGGCTTATACCCCATCGGGTGATTTTTCAGCTATTCCAAAATTTGACAGGTATGTTTTCAATCCTAAGTTATTTGTTTATTTCAGCGACAAAACAAAACTGAATGTTGGAATAAACACAGCTATTGAAAACCGTATCGGTGGCGACATACATTTTATACAAGGAAAAGGCGACACTATCCACAGTTATTTTGAAGAAAACAAAACACAACGCTATTCCACGCAATTGTCTTTTGACCATAAATTTAATGACAAAAGTTTCTTCAATTTCAAGAACAGTGTGAGTTATTTTAACAGGATAATCAATATTCCAAATTACAGTTTTGACGGCACACAAACAGCCACATTCAGCGAAGCAAGCTATACCAATATTCGGGAAAAAACAGAATGGGTTGCAGGTGTAAATCTTTGGTCGGATAACTTTCAGGAAAAGCAGACAGACACTTTTCCATTGAGAAATTATAACCAAATTACTTTTGGTTCATTTGCTCAAAATTCGTGGAAAGCAACCAAGTGGCTCAATCTTGAAACAGGTTTCAGAGCCGACTATGTTATTGATTATGGTATTGCTTTGCTGCCAAGAGTTTCAGCATTATTCAAAATAACCGACAAATTTTCTTCACGGCTTGGTGGTGGTTTTGGCTATAAAACACCAACCATATTTACAGAGGAAAGCGAACGCATACAATACCAAAATGTAATGCCCATTGATAAAAACATCAACAAATTGGAACGCAGTTACGGAGGAAATGTTGATTTTAATTATCGCACCGTATTTGGCGAAAAAGTAACGTTCAGTATCAACCAACTTTTCTTTTACACCTATTTGAATAACCCTTTGTTGCTTGAGTATCAAACAGGCGGATTATACCAATTTATCAATTCGGCAGGACACATTGATACAAGAGGAACGGAAACCAATATCAAAATCGGCTATGAAGATTTTAAATTGTTTTTGGGTTATACATTCACCGATACCCGCTTGCATCAAAACGGAATTTTGACAAATACACCGCTTACGCCAAAGCACAGGATAAATTCAGTTTTAATGTATGAAGTAGAGGACAAATGGAAAGTAGGTTTGGAAGCGTATTATTTCAGTCCTCAAAAATTGAGTGACGGTGCAACAGGAAAACAATATGTGCTTTGTGGTTTTATGGTTGAAAAGCTATGGGAGAAATTTTCGGTTTACATCAACTTTGAAAATTTCCTT
Source organism: Runella sp. SP2 (assembly GCF_003711225.1). Classification (NCBI taxonomy): domain Bacteria; kingdom Pseudomonadati; phylum Bacteroidota; class Cytophagia; order Cytophagales; family Spirosomataceae; genus Runella; species Runella sp. SP2. The sequence continues at coordinate 4,078,082 of NZ_CP031030.1, forward strand.
GACGCAAGGCAAACCCGATTTGACACTATTTATACAGGCACACTAACTAATCCTGTTTTCAGGGACATTTACGCACCGCTTGACGGATTTTTAATTAATGGTGGTATCAAACTAAAATTGTAGCAATTATGCAAAAGACAATATTTAACATTACAAAAATGGATTGCCCAAGCGAGGAGCAATTAATACGGATGAAACTGCAAAAGTTTGATGAAATAAAATCATTGGAGTTTGACATTCCAAACCGAAAATTAGCAGTTCATCATAACGGAAAACCAGAGCCGATAAACTTAGCATTAAATACGCTGAACCTTGATACTTCTTTGGTTTCAACCGAAGAAAGCAAGGTGGAAATTGAAACCGACACAAGCAATAAACAACGGAAATTGTTGTGGACGGTTCTTATTATCAATTTTCTGTTTTTCGGATTGGAAATGCTGTTTGGAATTTTTTCCAACTCAATGGGATTAGTGGCAGACAGTTTGGATATGCTCGCAGACAGTATTGTTTACGGATTGGCATTATTTGCGGTAGGTGGAACAATAACGAGAAAAAATAACATCGCAAAATTTGCAGGATATTTTCAAATACTTCTTGCTGTAATTGGTTTTGTAGAAGTAGTCAGACGATTTATAGGAATTGAGAAAATGCCTGATTTTCAAACAATGATTATCGTTTCTGTTTTGGCTCTTATCGCTAATGTGATTTGTCTTTACTTATTACAAAAAGGTAAGAGCAAAGAGGCTCATATGCAAGCAAGTATGATTTTCACTTCCAATGACGTAATTATTAATTCGGGAGTAATCACAGCCGGACTTTTGGTTAATTGGCTTAATTCAGGTTATCCCGACTTGATTATTGGAGCAATCGTTTTTATAATTGTTGCAAGAGGAGCATACAGAATATTACAATTAGCGAAGTAAAAAGCCAACGCACACAAGCACACACATTTTGCAGCCGCTACAAGCCGACACGCAAACCAAAGCTGCAAAAAGAGTGTGCTTGTTTCCCTAAAAAAAATTGAATAAAAAAATTTTCCTGCCCTTCTGAAAAAGAAAAAATACCCGAACGCACAACCCGACACTTGGACGACATACAGACAATGGTTTACTAAGACGGTGGACAGAACGCCAGCTGCTAACAGCGGTTTGGCGTAATGGGGGCGGACGTTCTTCGTATGACAGTTTTTCGTAAATTTGAACTTTCGGCTTCGTATGAAGTTTTGTGCTGAAAAGCCCCCACTACGCCAAGCCGCATAACGTTGGTGGCTACCGCAGGACGAAATCTTAGTAAATTAGTGTAGCATCCTTAACCTTTTTTTCATTTTTAAACTTTAAACAAAATGGCAGAACACAAAAAAATGCAAGACCGTCAACTCATGACAAGCACACTAACCGTCAGGCAAAACCTGCAAAAAGAAATGAAACGCCCAGTGTAAAAGCAGCTCGTGAAAAATCTGAGGCAAAAATTGCTGCAAAGAAGGAAAAACGAAGTAAAGGATTATGCTTTATTACCACTGCGGTTTGTCAGACTCTGGGCAAACCTGACAATTGTATCGAATTAGAAACCATTAGAAGTTTTCGAGATAATTGGTTGGCAAAAACACCCAATGGACAGTAAATTATTGATGAGTATTATGAGATAGCACCTCACATAGTATCTTCAATAAATAAACTACCTGATAGTCGACATATTTTCCAAGAGATTTGGGAAAATCATTTGCAGTTGTTCTTTCAGCAAATAAGCGATTCTAAAATGGAGACAGCAAAAGAAACATACTTATCTATGGTAGCTTCCTTATCGAATAGATATGAATCTTAGTTGATTTTCAGTAGCTTTGCTTTCATGGAAGCAAAAAAGAAAAAACGCCAAGCGAACCAATACGACAAGATTTTTAAAGAGAATATCGAAGCCGTAATTTCGAGTATCATGCAAAATGTACCGCACGGATTTCCATGGTTTATGTAAGCGTGGATGTATAATTTTTATCATATTTCTGTTGGCGGTGAACCACAGCGCAAACACGATGAATTAATTTATTACGAACGGCATTCAAAACCAGCATTTTATTCTTGCCTTCAGCAACTTTACGCAAATAATAGTCCTGAATTTCGCCTTTGACTCGAATGGCAGACATTGACCCTAAATGAAAAAGGCTTTTCAAACGCTTTCTTGCCTGATGGTTAACTCTGGTTTTGCCCCTAATACTACTGCCAGATTGGTATTCAAAAGGAGCGACCCCTGCATGACAGGCTAATTTTTTAGGATCAGTAATGGTCGTAAATTCGTTAGTGGCAATAATTACCTCTGAGGCAGTACTTGGACCCACACCGGGAACAGAAGTGATCAATTCAAAAAGTTCTTTTAAATGGGAATCTTTATCGATAAGGTCTTTGATTTGTTTTTCAATCTTCTCAATGTCAAGATTGATGGCTTTCAATGATGCCTGACAGGTTTTGGTAAGTTGTTTTTGTAAAGCAGGAGTTACAAATCCCTGTTGCTCCTGCAAAGGTTGTTGCAATTGCTGACGCGCTGTCAAAAGTCTGTGGCGAACCGCACTCAGCGCTGCTAATCGTTGAATAACCTGACGGGGAGGTTGCCATAGACGCGTTTTATCTTTAAATCGGAAGGCGTATTCAGCAATACGAACGGCATCAATGGCATCCGTTTTGCCGCGTTGTAAGCCTCCCGCTCGTTTAATCTGTAAGCTGTTTTCTAACCAGATGGGATAATGCAGATGGTATAAACAATCCAGTAAATGAGTATTGTAAATACCGGTATGCTCCATGCAACATACAGACATGGAGCGCTCAAAGCCTGGTAAAGATTCAATGATTTTAAGTGTAGCTTTAATCGCCGCTTCTGAATTAGCAGATTGAGTCTGATAAATAATACCCTTTTGGATTGAATAAACAGCCCAATCTAAAGTTGCCTTTGAAATGTCAATGCCAATAAAATGTAGAGTCTCCATGAGCATTAATCTATTAAGAGTTATACTAAAAACTTACCCTATTTCTCAAACCCTTACTAATGGGCCATAATGCCCTAATTTCCATTTGAGTTTTAGTAAGCCATTTAGAGTGGGACCTGAATCCGAGCATAGAGTGAAAAATCTCTGCGACCCCTTAGGAAAACCCACTCTGGTATTGTTTGATAAAAATACTCAATCTTGAAATTTTACCATAGCACAAATCTAAAGGGCGGCCCCGTTGATATTACGGCTGTTTCTATGGAAGAACTGCCTGATGATATTCAACATACCAAAGAACGCAAACCCGATGTACTCAAAAAAGTAACTGATATAAAAGGCGACACTTTTGTACTTCAAATTGAGTTTCAAGTCAGAGATGAGCCAAAAATGGTTTATCGAATGGCAGAATACTTTATCATGCTTGAAAGAAAATATGAGTTACCTGTGAAGCAATTTGTCATTTTTCTTGGGGCGGACAATCCAAAAATGCCAACCGAACTTGACAGAGAACGGCTAAAATTCAGTTATCCGCTTGTTTCGCTTTCGACACTTGACTATCATATCTTCCTTAACTCAGACAAACCCGAAGAAATTATCTTGGGCACTTTGGCAAACTTTGCAGGAGAAAATCCCGAAAATGCCCTAAAACAGATACTTGTTCGTGTCAAGGAAACCACCAAAGGAGATTTTTCGTTAAATAGGTACTTTAATCAGTTGCGTGTGTTGGCTCAACTTCGTAACTTAGAACTAAATTTAAAAAACGCTATGGACAGCATCGCAGAATACATCAAAGAAGAAAGAGACGTTCTATTTTTGAGAGGTCTTGATAAGGGAGAAGCAAAAGCAGAAGAAAGGATTGTAAGAAATTTACTTTCTAAAATGTCTTTGACTTTTGAGCAAATTGCGGACATTGCAGGTACTACGGTGGACTTTGTTAAGTCGGTACACAGACAATTGACTGATAAATAGATACTTGTGGACTTTTTGCTCATGGAAACTTGGCTGGCGAAAAAACGGGGTCGCACGTGCGACGGCAGCCACCAACATTGTATTGAATAAATGGGGGCTGACGGAATAAATTGAGCATTCCTACTTCTATTTTACTTCTGTGCTTTATTCGAGCAGTCGTTTTCAAATTCCCCCACTTCTTCAATACCCGTCCGTTGGTGGCTATTTTACAAACGCTACCGTTCGACAAAAAACTTAAAGACAAAGACGACGTAATGGACGACATTATTTTAAGATATTCTGGCCCTGCGACAGTTCGACGCTCATATATGAATGAATTTCTGGTGCATTGTCCCAAGTGTGGACATTTGGCGACAGTGACGACTTCTCAGTCATACGACACGAGTAAGGATAAGTTGATTTGCCAAACTTGCAATCATGTAGAAAAGAGAAATGACCATACTAGATATAAAGCAGTGGTCAAACGAAATTGTGACAATTGTGGACAATCAATAGATGTAACCATTCCAAATAATAAAGAGAAAGTTGAAGAACTGACGCTTCCTTGTGCTAATTGCGGACAAGTTAGGACTTACAAACCAAGAAACGATGCTTATAGACTAATTTACAATAGCATTGGTGCTTGTGACCCAATTTTTCATTTACCACTTTGGTTTCAAATTGACATTAAAGGCGATACATTTTGGGCTTACAATAGGCTACATTTAGTTGAAATTAGAAGTTATGTTACAGCAAAGTTGAGAGAACGACAGACTACAACCCACACGACAATGGTTGAATGCCTTCCAAATTTCATTAAAGCAGCAAAGAACAGGATGATAATAATCAAGGCAATTGACAAGTTATTGAAAAAATAAAAACAGCCACCAACATGGGTTTGTGGCAAGTGGGGCAGACGGAAGTAATTTAACATTAGAACAAAATCGAATAGTGTGCTAAGGCTCAATTTGGGTGCTAAAATTCCCCACTTGCCACAAGCTCTATCCGTTATGCGGCAGCTTAAAAGACGACACTGATAGAAAATGACAGTAACTGAAAGACATAAAATTGACCTTACAGAAAATGGTTTCACGACTATTGACGATATCTATTCTGACAAGGAAATAGAACAAATTTTGTTGACTATTGACCAAGCCGACAATGACAAAGAAACATTTAGAAAGTCGGATGACATTTTCGCAATTAGACAGTTTTTAAAAGAAATTTCAGAGACAACAAACTTGGTGTTTAATGACAAATTAAAAAATGTAGTAGGGCAACTTTTCGGGGACAATTATTTCGTGGTTAAGAGTATTTATTTTGACAAACCTGAAACTTCAAATTGGTATGTTTCTTACCATCAAGACTTGACCATTTCAGTTGACAAAAAAGTAGAACTTGAAAACTTTGGACCTTGGACAACAAAGCAAAATCAATTTGCCGTCCAACCACCAATTGACATTTTAGAAAATATTTACACAATCAGAATTCACCTTGACGACACAGACGAAAATAACGGTGCATTAAGAGTAATTCCAAAATCACATTCAAAGAAAATTTATAGACCTGAAACAATTGACTGGACGACAGAAACTGAAACGTCTTGTAAAGTGAGTAAAGGCGGAATTATGATAACGAAACCTTTAATCTTACACAGTTCAAGCAGGACAACGAATAATAAAAAAAGACGAGTAATACATATTGAATTTTCAAACCAAGAATTACCGACAGAATTAAAATGGGCAGAACGACTGAATTGAGAGAAGAAAGCCGACCTCGCATAACATCGGTTTGGCAGTATGGCGGCTGAAGTGCTACTATGAAACATTTGTGCAAGGTTCAACAGCAGTAATTCTATTGAACTTTTGTGCTTCAAAATCCGCCACTTCGCCAAGCGCCAAAACGTTAGTGACAAGTCAAAATGGCAACCTCTTAACAAACTAAAATCAAATGACTAAGAATTTGTTTTTTACATTTTTTTTCTTGATATCTTTTGGCTGTAAAACAAATCAAGCAATAGCTCAGGCAAGGAAAAAGACTTTCGCAAGAGAACTAACTGAGCTCAAAGCATTTTTTCATATCCCAGCCATTTCTGTTATTATAAAAAAAGGCGATAAAACAATTTTTGAAGACTATTTAGGCTTTGTTAATTTAAAAACGAAAGTTGTAAACGACTCACTGACAACTTTTCCAATGGCTTCCTTAACCAAGATATTTTCTACGGTTTTAATTATGAAGTTGGTTGAGGAAAAGAAATTAGACTTAGACGAACCGATTAATAAATATGTTACTAATAGGAATATTGCTGATTCTATAAAAATCAAACATATTTTATCTCATACATCGCAAGGCGATATCGGGCAGCAGTTTTATTATAGCGGACGTTTTGGCTGGCTGACAACTGTGATTGAGAAAGCCTCTAGAAATTCTTTTGAAAAAGAAATTAACGAGAAAATAATCCAGCCACTTGGACTAAAAAACACATTTCTTTTGAAAGATACTCTACAGGTAAAGAAAGAAAACAGGAAAATTGCAATGCCTTATACCTATGAGGGTGAAATTACAGATGGATTTATTGACTTTGGTTATTCTGCAGCTGCTGGCATTTCGTCAACAGTACGAGATTTGGCAAAGTTTAGTAAAGCATTAGACGACAATTCTTTAATGACGGAAAATTCAAAGAAAAAGATGTTTGCTCCTTTCAAAAATAACTTGCCATACGGACAAGGTATTTTTTCTCAAAAATTTCAAAATAATGATTTGATTTGGGGATATGGGCAATACGATTGTTACTCAAGCTTATTTCTCAAAGTGCCAGGCAAAAACCTGACCTTAATTATTTCGGCGAATAATAACTTAATAAGCGACCCATCTCGATTAATTTATGGAGATATTACTTATTCATTATTTGCCTTAAGTTTTCTAAAAAACTATGTATTAGACTTGAATAATGAACCTCTTTTTGAAACTTCAACTTCTCTAAAAATCATAGAAAGTAGAATTAACTCAAAAAATTCATCATTTTATCGCAGAAAACTATTGGCACAATCTATTTCAGAAAGTTTTATGGCAAGGTATGACATCAGCCAAGGAGAAATGAGTACAGCTATTTTGGATAAAGTGTTCAAATTATATCCAGAGTATGAAAGTTATTCCGATTTAACTTTGTTACATAATTTAAGTTTTCTAAAAGCTATTTCTTCAGTTAAAAAGCAAGAGAATTTTACAAAATTTGATTCAGAACTTGAAAAAATTGCGATAAATCTATTGACAGCAGACAGTAAAAACCCGTATGCAAATTATTACTTAGCAACTTATTTTAGTAGTAAAGGGGCTAATGATATAGCCTTAAAGTATTATGAGAAGATTATTAATGCCAATAATTTTTCAAAAAACTGGTACACTTCTGAAGCAGAGAACTGGATAAAAGAAAATCAAAAAAAAAGTAAGTGACCCGACAAAAATGACCAGCCACTAACAACTAAGCTTTCGTGGTGGCCGAAGGCCAAGCCATGAAAGCTCGAACGCTTTCGGAATTGAACGAAACTCGGGCGGGTACCTGCTTTTTTCTTTTATAGTTGTTTATACACCATTTTTATGACAAAACGTTTTTGTCATGATTAATTTTAAGTTTAAATTGTTCTTCTATTCAACTTTTGTACAAATTTGAAGGTTTGTGCTTCGGTTTCCGCCACAACGCCAAGCCGTAAACCGTTTCTAACAAAGATACGAATGCCCTTGGTGATAACTAGCAATAGTTACCTGAGGTGTCCCCTTTAACGACACGCTCAAATAAATTGAAAGAAATTATTCCTACATATCAACTTGAAGAAATTAATGACCAAAACCAGTCATTAAATGACGCGTTTTTTACAGATGAAAAATTATTTGCTCTTGCCAATAAATTAAACAAACCTTACCGAAGTAATTACTACGGATTGGGTATATGTGTGTCTGGCACTGCCACGCTTGTGAGCAACTTAGACCACTATCTTGTACAACCCAACTCCATTGTAGCAATGTCGCCACAAGTGATTAAGCAGTGGAAAAATGTTTCAGAAGATTTTGAAACGCTTACTTTATTTTTTACTAAAGCATTTTTTTCTAAAATATTTGCCCATCAAAATTATCTAGATCAATTTCAATTTTTTGACCAAAACGCACAACACGTTAATCAATTCTCCGCTGACGATACAACGACCGTATTGCAGCTTTTTCAAACCATTAAATCGCACATCAATCGCTCTCACGCTTATCAAAACGAGATTTTAGCCAGCTACTTCAACATACTTTTACTGGAATATCAAATACTGTTTGAGCAACTGCATTTTAAAAATAGCTACAAAAAAAACCGAAGTCAACAATTGGTAGAAACGTTTAAAAACTTACTCAATTCTCACTTTCAACAACAAAGAAGCGTGCAGTTTTATGCCGACAAATTGTTTATTACGCCAAAATATTTAACCGAAATTTTAAAACAAGAAACAGGTAAAACGGCGAGTGAATGGATTAATGAATTATTGATTTTGGAAGCAAAAGTGTTACTATCGAACCCACAATTACAAATTCTTCAAGTTGCCGAAGCACTACATTTTCCAGATGCATCAACCTTTGGAAAATTCTTCAAAAATCTTTCGGGCACTTCGCCACTTCAATACAGAAAAACGCTGTAAACTAGAATTTTCCGAATTTTTGACTATTAATTCCGAATTTCTGCCCTTTTGTTGTCCGACAGTTTATGCCAACTTTGCATCATCAAAATAAAAGACATAATGCAAGCACCCAAAAAATGGAAAATGGCTTTACTGTTTAGTGTCATTTATGATTCCTATGGCAATTTCTCAAATTACTAAATTTTTCAATCAATAATTAATTAAAATTTTAATGCTATGTACAAACAAATAAAAAAAATAACCAACAGACAGCTTAAAGAAAATATAGCTGGCCTAAAAGCAGTAGATGCTTTTCATACCGAATACGGATTTGAACCCTTTTTGGTTTTTACTGAATTTTATATGAGTAAACCTATTTTTGGTCCGCATCCGCACGCAGGTGTTTCGGTAATGACGTATATGCTACCCGATAGCAAGGGGTCGTTTTTGAATAGAGACAGCGATGGTGACAAAAGCATTATAGAACCTGGCGGCATACACGTAACCCAAGCTGGAAGCGGCATACACCACGACGAAACACCAACAGTTTTGGGGGTAGATTGTCATGGTTTTCAAATTTGGATCAACCACGCCGACAAAGACCGATTGGTCGCCCCCAGAGCTTTTCACGCATCTGCGAAAGATGTGCCAGAATACAAAACTAAAAATTCACATATTAGAGTAGTGCAAGGGCAATACAATGGTTTGCAGTCGCCCATCGAGTTAGTTACGAAAACAACTTTGTTAGATGTTACACTGCAACCAAATACTACGATAGAATTGGATACCATGGAAATGGCGTTGGTATATTTGATTGATGGTGAAATAAAAATTGCTGACCAAGACATTTCAAGTAAAGCATTCATTAATTTTGAAAAAGATGGCGACAAAATAATTCTTCATTCAAAAAACAAAGCTGCACATTTTCTTTTTTTATCAGGCAAACCACACAAGGAACCCATCGTTCACGGCGGTCCTTTTGTAATGACCACCAAGCAACAAATGCTGGAAACACAGCAACGATTGCAACGAGGAGAAATGGGAGTTTTGAATCCATTATAAAACAGAATTAAGCAAAATGAGGCTGCTGCTAATAACTAAGGTTTCGGGCAGGCGGCCAGCGTGGCGGTGAGTACTCACAACCCTTTTCTTTTGTTATGGAGTTGCGGAGGGTCATCCCAATCGTCAAAGGGGCAACTACGTTGAGGTCAGGTATTTTAAGTTTAAATTGGCCTTAAAATTAACCCTTTTGGCGCGATATAGCTACCGAAGGTTTTGTTCAACACGGGTTTTGCGTCATGCGGGCAGACGTGCAAACTTGGAGCTTTGTACTTCTAATAAACTTTAGTAATAAATTGGGCATTTGTGCTAGGAAACCCGCCCGAACGCCAAGCCCTGTCCGTTAGCGGTAATGGTACTAGCCCCAACAACAACTTCATTTTGAACACAAACAACTGCATTTAGGACACAACTGACTTTTTTAAGATTCTGACCTTTGCACTTCACAATTAAATTAAAAATGATGAAGTACAAAATTTTAGGAAGCACAGGCTTGAAAGTTTCTACGCTGTGTTTAGGTACAATGAATTATGGCGGGAAAGGTTTTTTTGGCTACATGGGCAACCTTGACCAAAAAGCGGTTGATGAACAAATTAAAACGGTAACCGAGGCAGGAGTAAATTTTATCGACACTGCAAATATATATTCTGGAGGACTTTCAGAAGTTATGATAGGGCAAGCCATTAAAAATCTTCCTATCAACCGTGACGACTTGGTGTTGGCGACCAAAGTTAGGGGCTCTATGGGCAAAGGACAAAATGATTTGGGCCTTTCAAAAAAGCACATTATCCAGCAAGTAGAAGGAAGTTTAAAAAGACTCGGTACTGATTATATTGACTTGTACCAAATTCACACTGCCGACCCACTGACGCCCATCGAAGAAACCATCAGAACCTTAGACGATTTGGTGCGAAGTGGCAAAATCAGGTATTTTGGTGCCAGCAATATTTCAGCTTGGCAATTAATGAAAGGCTTAGCGTATTCACAATACAATCATCTGGATAGATTTGCTTCTTTACAAGCCAATTATTCGTTAGATGTAAGAGATGTCGAACGGGAAATTATACCCATGCTACAAGACCAAAAAGTAGGAATGATGGTTTGGAGTCCGTTGAGCGGTGGTTTGCTTACAGGCAAGTACAAACGAAACGGACAAAAAGAAGAAGGCCGATTAAATAGTTTTCCTTTCCCGCCTTTTCACGAAGAACGAGCCTACAATGTACTGGATGTGCTTACACCCATGGCAGTACAAAAACAGGTTTCAATTTCTCAGTTGGCCTTGGCTTGGCTATTGCATCAGCCTGTTGTAAGCAGTATCATAATTGGTGCAACTAAAATACATCAACTCCAAGACAATTTAAAATCGGTAGATGTTATATTTACAGCAGATGAATTAAACCAACTGAACGAGGTGTCGAAATTACCCATTGAATATCCCGCCAATGTGTTAGAAATAATGACCATGGACAGAAGTTTGGGAGTTGATTTTCAAAATGCTTAAATTCACCGATATTGAAGTAGGCAGAAAATAAAACTGCCTACTTGTTTATAATTATGAAAAATTCAGAGCAAAATATCACCAAAATAACTTCGATAAAAGAGCTGCATACTTATATGGGTTTACCAAGTCCATTAAACCCTTTGCTTACCATTATTGACCATTCTCAAATACCAAATCAAGAAATTAAACAAAAGTTGCTTTTAGATTTATACAACATTTCAATTAAAAAAAGTTTTAAGGGAAAATTGAAATATGGCAAAAATCACTATGATTTTGACGATGGAAGTATGTCGTTTATCGCGCCCAATCAAATAATAAGTGTCGATAGCCAAGAAGACAGAAACTCTGACGGCTGGTCTTTAATCTTCCATGTTGATTTAATTAGGCAATATCCATTAGGAAAATCAATAAAAAACTATGGCTTTTTTTCTTATGCTGTCAATGAAGCCTTACATCTTTCGGGCGAAGAAGAAAAGACCATTGAAGTAATTGTACAAAACATTCAAAACGAAATAAAATTAAGACTAGATACTTTTAGTCAAGATGTAATCGCTTCCAGCCTCGAATTGCTGCTGAATTATTGTAATCGTTTTTACAGCAGACAGTTTATTACAAGAAAGATGGCAACGAATGATTTGCTTACAAACTTTGAGAATATTTTAGCCAAATATTTTACTAACGATTCAGACTTGACATTACCAACAGTAGAAAAATTAGCGACTGAACTCAATGTTTCATCTTCGTATTTGAGTGATATGTTGCGTAGCTTGACAGGACAAAACACCCAACAACATATACACGAAAAAATTATTGAAAAAGCCAAAGAAATCTTAACCACCACTACCCTGACGGCAAGTGAAATTGCATACCAATTAGGTTTTGAGTATCCACAGTCATTTAGCAAGTTATTTAAAAGCAAAACTAATTTGACACCAATGGAGTATAGACAATCGTTCAATTAAAGCCATTAATAGTATGAAAAAAGCATTTTTTTTGTTTTTATGTTCAGTAATCACATTGTCATCTTGCAATGAAAAAAGCACAATTTCAAATAATGAAATTAAACAAATTATTGTTAAAAAGTACGAAAAAATGAGAACTACCCTGAAAAGTGGTGAGCCAAATTATGTCTTAAATATGCACTCAAAAGATGCTATTCTATTTCTACGAAATGGAACGGAAGTAGTTGGGATTTCTTCTTTGAAACCATTTTATGAAAAAGTTTCATCAACAAACATTGACATAAAAAGCACACCAATAACGGTAGAACTAATATCTGAAAATATTGCATTTGAAGTCGGAGTTTTAACATCAACTTCCAAAACAGGTATTCAGAATTCAGCCAAATATATCAATATTTGGAAAAATGTTGATGGAGATTGGAAACTATATAAAGCAATTGACCAAGCAAAATTGTAACCACAAAAACCACTACAGCTAACAACTAAGCTTTCGTGGTGGCCGAAGGCCAAGCTATGAAACCCCGAAAACTTTCGGGATTGAACGAAACTCGGGCGGGTGCCTGCTTTTTTCTTTTATAGCTGTTTATACACCATTTTTATGACGAAGCGCTTTTGACATGCTAAATTTTAAGTTTAAATTAACCTTAAAATCAACCCTTTTGACGCGATATAGCCACCAAATATAAAAACTAAAATAATGAGACTAACCATTTTTTCAATTGTATTATTTTTTCAAGTATGGACTTTAAAAGGGCAGACTTCATTAAAAGAAATAAACCTAAATAACGGAAAATACACAGTTGGTTTTAAGCATTATACAATAACTGATAGTACCAGAACTTACCGTATCCACAATGAATTTAACAATCAGATTATTAACAGACCTATTCCAATTAGTATTTGGTATCCCACAACAATTAAAAAAAATAATTCCAAGCAGTTGGCTGTTTTAGATTACCTAGAAATTCTAAAAGAAGAGGAAGAATGGAAAAATTTACCAAACGAGTTCTTACTAGATTGGTTTCCTTACCTATGGAATACACCTGAGAATAAGGCACATCTTTCAGAGAAAGTAATTGCCTTTTCAAATTCAGCTTTTTTAGACGGAAAATTTCCAGTTATAGTGTACGCACCAAGTTACCAAGCTACATCCATTGAAAATTTTGCATTATTCGAATATTTGGCCAGTAATGGTTTTGTTGTGATTTCAAGCCCTTCAAGAGGAACAGACACAAGATTGATGGAAGGAGGAACTACAAAAGATATGGAAACACAATCTAGAGATGTAGCGTTTCTTTTGAAAGAAATTCATAAATACAAAAATATAGACCTTGATAGAATAGCACTAATGGGATTTAGTTTTGGCGGACTATCCAATTCGATAACGATTATGAAACATAAGAAAATAAGCGCAATCGTAAGTTTAGATGGAACAGAAAGATATAATTATAGCGTATTGGAGAAATCACCTTATTTTAATTTAGATAATTTTACTGTCCCATATATCCATTTTGCTCAAAAAGAAATCCCAGAAGAAGTTTTGACCAGTGATAAAATCCCTGCCGAACTAAATTATAAATTCCAACTATATGACTCATTGCAATATAGTAACGCTTACAGTTATAGATTTCACGACCTAACTCATTCCTATTTTAGTACATTTGGTGTTTTATTTGCTAACAGAGATAAGAGACAAGACAAAAGTGATGCTAAAATAATGGCATCTTATAAACTACTTTCTGAACATACATTACAATTTTTAAATGCTACATTGAAAAACGATAAATACGCAAAGCAATTTATAGAAAATAGCCCTGATAAAAACGGTTTTTCTGATACTTTTATTTCAAAAAAAATGAAACAAGCAAATACAATCAAATTCGATTATAAACATTTTAATGACTTAGCATTCACACAAGATTACCAAGATTTAATTCCATTGTATAAAAGAACGATATCCAAACACCCAGAGATTGAACTTCAAGAAGGTATGTTGAACACATTAGGGCTACAATTGTCTTTTAATTCCAAAAAAATAGAACATAGCATTAATGTCTTTTTGTTAGCATTGCATATATATCCAAAATCAGCAAATCTATATGACAGTTTAGCTGAAACTTATTTACACAATAGGGATTTTAAAAATGCTATTTCTAATTACCGAAAGTCATTGGAGTTAAACCCTGAAAATCAAAATGCAATTGATAAATTAAAACAACTAAATAAATATATTAAATGACATAATTTTGTCAAAATGGCGGGTTTAGTGCTAAATTGAGCATTTGGTTTTAATTCAAGTTTTGTGCTATATCGAAAATAATCCCTTCTAAATCAATCACTTCTACAAGCCGAGACTCATTAGCGGTCAAGCCAAAACGGCATAAAAACAACTTAACAATTTGTACGACCTGTTGACAGAAACAAAATCAACGAAACTGAATATGATTATTAGAGAAGCTGAAATTGACGACATAAAACAGATTCAAATCGTAAGAAATTCTGTAACAGAAAACACTTTGTCAAACCCAAATCTGGTGACAAACGAAGATTGTGAAGAATTTATTACAGTTAGAGGAAAAGGTTGGGTCTGTGAAATTGAAAAACAAATTGTAGGTTTTGCAATTGCTGACTTGAAAGAAAACAATATCTGGGCTTTATTTTTAGACCCTAAATTTGAGAAGAAAGGTATCGGACAACTATTACACAAGACAATGTTGGATTGGTATTTTACACAGACAAAAAATAAGGTTTGGTTAGGAACAGCTTTTAACACAAGAGCAGAGAAATTTTATAGAAAAGCTGGTTGGACAGAAGTTGGAATTCACGGAACAAAAGAAATAAAATTTGAAATGACATATGATGATTGGAAAAAAGTCCGAACCACCAATAACTAAGCATTCGTGGTGGCCGAAGGCCAAGCCATGAAGGTCCCGAAAGCCTTCGGGATTGAACGAAGCTCGGGCGGGCGGCTAGCCTAGCGATGAGAGCTCACCAAATCCTTTTCTTTTGTTGCGGAGTACCGCCCCAGTCGTCGGGTGGGTAACTACGCTGAGAGTAGGTTTTGGCCTGCTTTTTTTCTTTTATAGCTGTTTGTTGGTTGTTTGCATGGGTTTGGGGTAGTGCAAAATACGCCTGCCCATTCCGTTAACTAACGGGGCGGGGCTTTGGGGGAGCAAATGACCATGTACGGAACCTGACGAAGGGACTGTATGGAATCATTCAGCCGTATTTTGCTACGCCCCAACAGTATCTCAATTAGTTTACCGTCAAAACTACTTTACCATTCACGCCACCAGCCGCGAGAAAATCTTGGGCTTGTGCTGCTGCTTCCAATGGAAACGTTTTGGTAACAACGGGTTTGATTTTACCTTCTTTCACAAGTTGCAATCCATTTTCTAGATTTTTAGCCATGAGGTTTGCAGATACAAATCGGGCTTCTACACCATGTTGCTGGGCTAATTCTGGTGAGGGCATTCCTGCAATACTCAACAATTTTCCCCCTTTTTTAAGCAACTCAAACAATTGGGCTTGTGATTGTCCTCCAGCACAATCAGCTACCAAATCTACTTCAATATTTTGTGCAATTATATCCGTTGTTTTATAATCAAAAACTTCATCGGCCCCTAATTCTTTCACCATTTCCACACCTTTTCCTGATGCAGTGGCATACACATAAAGGCCCTGGTTTTTTGCTAATTGCACCATCGTAGCACCTACTGCACCAGCCGCTCCCTGTATAAACACTTTTTGGCCTTTTTCCAATTTCCCTTCAGTAAACAATATATTTTCTGCGGTGCCGATGTTTACCGCCAAAGAGGCCGCTTTTTCAAAAGATAGATTACTCGGCTTGTGAGAAACAAATTGCCGATGCACAACGACAAATTCGGCATACGCATTCGCCATAGTTACGGCCATTACTTCGTCGCCTACTTTAAAATTCTGCACCTTATCGCCCACGGCCACCACAATGCCCGCAGCATCCAGTCCAGGGATAAATGGCAATTGAATAGGATATATTTGTTGCATATATCCCATACGAATTTTGAGATCTAAAGGGTTGATACTCGCGGCTTTTACCTGAATTAAAATATCGTCTTGCGTTTTGATTTCTGGTTGAGCAACTTCGCTAAACGCTATCACATCTGATGCCCCAAAATTTTGGTATTGTATTGCTTTCATTATAAAAACTGTTTAAAGTACTAACGGGGCAAATTTATTACCTTTGCCTAAATAATCTGTATAAACAAAAAATATGTACATAGGCTAAAATAATAGACTAATGAAAAACACGGCCGTTAGAAAGACAAAAGAGTTTACACCAGGGAATTGTCCTGTGGTGTATTGTATGAATATTATTGGTGGGAAATGGAAACCAAGTATTCTTCACATGATAAGAACAGACAGAAACCGCTATAGTATTTTACTTAAAAATATTACTGAAATAAGTAAGCAAACGTTGACCAACCAGCTAAGAGAATTGGAGACCGATGGAATCATTGAAAGGATAATTTTTCCAGAAATTCCACCAAGGGTAGAATATACCATCACTGACTATGGTAAAACGTTGCTCCCCATCATTGACAGTATGTACAACTGGGGGCGAGAAAATATGAAAACAGATAACAAAGGCTACTGTGATAAAAAATAAAACTACCACCCATCACTAAGGTGTTGTTCAATAGGAGTTTGTGGCCAGTGGCGAGGCAACTCGTAAAAAATGGGGCTTTGTGCTTGTAAAACCGCCCGTCGTAAAGCCTAAGTCCGTTGACGGTAACTATCAAGGACACCGCCAGTTTAATTAAATATCGAGTACCATTTAAGATGACAAAACCTAAAAACAATTTTTTCATGAAAGATAATTACATGACAACAGTGAAGCCTTTTTTGACAGTAAACAATGGAAAAAAAGCTGTCGAATTTTATATTTCTGCTTTTGGAGCCATTGAAAAACAAAGATTTGAAATGCCAGACAAAAAACTGTCATCAGTAATTGAAATTGACAAAGCAGAATTTTATGTTGGCGACGAAGAACCGAATAATGGTAATCTAAGCCCCGACCAGAATTCAAGTAGCCCAGTTAGAATAATACTACAAACTAAAAATGCTGACGAATTATTCAAAAATGCACTAAAGTTCGGTGCAACAGAAATTTGTCCAATGACAACTGAAGATGATTGGAGAATAGGAAAACTGAAAGACCCATTTGGACACATTTGGGAAATTGGTTGCATCTTATAAGAATGGAAACAATTTTGACATTACCGTCAATCAAAAGCAAAGCCCCCCAATAACAAAGCCTTCGTAGTCGCTGAAAGCAAAGCCATGAAGCGCCCAAAACTTTGATTAAACATAGCTTTCTACACCGAAAAGGTGCATTTCTTAACTTAAGTGAACGAAGTCAGACATTTCCCCAATCTACCTTTGCAGCATCGTTTAACATGAATGAAAACCGATATGCAAAAGAAGATTTTATGGATTGGACTTATCTTAATGTTGGCAAGCAGTTTGCCGATGAGTGCACAAGATGCCAAAAAAGACAGGACGTATAAAAAATGGTGGGTTGGCAGCACTTTGTGGTTATTGGGTAATTTTGACAAAACAAATAACCCTGAGTATATCCAATTGAATGTTGGCTATCGAATAACCCCCAAAGATATTATTTCCTTCAGATTTAAACGCTCCATTTATTCCTGGCCAATAGGTATCCCTTTTAGTTCATCCTCATTTGATGCCCCAGGAGAAAACTACCCTGGCCATGCGCGCATATTGGCACCTACCATAGGCTATCAGCGGTTTTGGTGGAAGGGAGCTTATGTATCTGTTCAAGCATTGAATGCTTTTGAAAAATATATGGATAAGAATGGGAAAAAAATTGGAAATGGCTACACGTTGTATGTGGATTCTTATTTGGGGTACCAGTTTAAGTTTTTTAAAAACCGTTTCTTTTTTGAACCAGCTATCGGAATTAGCTATTGGCCTATAAGAACCAATGTTCCTGCATCTTTTAAGGCAGTAGAACAAAAATGGAATAACTACTTTATTCAACCTGGGTTTGATTTTGGTTTTAATTTTTAATCTTAGAAAGAACAAATGAAAGCCGTAATCTGTCCCCAATATGGCCCTCCTGAGGTTTTGCAGCTTCAGGAGGTTGCCAAACCAATACCTAAAGACAGACAAATTCTTGTCAAAATAGTTGCTACTACCGTTAACTCTGGTGATGCTAGGGTAAGAAGCCTTCGTATAGCGGGATTTATGAAGGTCATTATGCGGCTGGTTTTAGGTATTTCAAAACCTAGACAACCGATTTTGGGAACAACTTTTTCGGGTATTGTTGAAGCGGTTGGAGACAAGGTTTCCAAATTTAAAGTTGGCGATAACGTATTCGGAATGACAGGCTTTAAATTCGGGACTCATGCCGAATATATAGCCGTTGACCAGAACAGTCATGTGCTTGAAATGCCTAAAAATGCTACCTACGAAGAAGCCGCAGCCATCATTTTTGGTGGACATACAGCTACTTATTTTTTAGAAAAAGCAAAAATTGCCGAAAAACCAACAAAAAAAATCCTGATAATCGGGGCAACAGGTTCAGTAGGAACGGCAGCCATCCAGATAGCCAAACATTATCAGGCTGATATAACCGCAGTTTGCAGCTCCAGAGGGCAAAAACTTGTGGGTGAACTAGGTGTCACAAGCATCATTTTATACGACAAAGAAGACTTTACCAATCGAGCCGAAAAGTTTGATATAATTTTTGATGCCGTTGGGGCATTCAATCGAAAAAAATGTGCCGCACTCTTAAGCGAAAACGGAATTTATAAGAGTGTAAATGAATATGCTTCGGAAACAATACATCAATTAGAGTTATTAAAGGAGTTATTTGAAAAAGGGGCATTTAAGGCGACAATTGACAGGACTTTTAAAATGGCTGAAATAGTAGAAGCACATAGGTATGTTGACGAGGGGCGAAAAAAAGGGAATGTCGTACTAAAAATAAGTGGCTGAATAGCGCTACTCTAAAAGCAGGTTTTGGCCTGCTTTTTTGCTTTTGTAGCTGTTTTGATATAGCTTTCTCACTTCGATAACACAAGCGGGCGCACTTGCGCTATCAAAAAATAACCAAATAAAATCCAGCAAACAAAAACAGAATGAACGAAGTCGAAACATACATTCAGCAGTTTCCCGACAATGTGCAGGAAATATTGGGAAACATTAGAAAGCTAATAAAGGACAATGCCCCCGAAGCAGAGGAATCATTTGCTTACGGAATGCCTGCCTATAAGACACACAAAAAACCATTGGTTTATTTTGCGGCATTTAAAAACCACATCGGATTTTACGCTACGCCATCGGGACATGACGAATTCCAGGCCGAACTTTCAAAGTATAAACAAGGAAAAGGCTCGGTGCAATTTCCGCTTGACCAACCCATGCCCTACCAACTAATGGAAAGGATTGTAAAATTCAGAGTGAGCGAAAACAACGCCCGAAGCACTTCTAAAACATTTGGAAAATCGGAATGACCTTACCCTTCAGATATTAAACAGGCTGGAAGCTTTTGAGACAAAAAAATGACCGCATGAAAAAACACCTTGTTTTATTATGCCTTGTCCTCTCGGTGGGCTTCATTTGTACGGGTGCTTACGTTTACCCTGGCGGCTCCCTGTACGACAAAAACTCCGTCGGATTTGACTGGACTCAAAATTTCATTAGCAATTTGTTTCAACCCAAAGCCCTCAATGGCGCCGACAACCCGTCGAGAGTTTGGGCGACCATTGGCATGGCTTTTAATTCCTTGGGCTTTGGTCTATTTTTTATAAATATGGCCAAAAAGATGTCCAACAAACACGCCTCATTGGTCTTAACAATTGTTGGCTTCAGCGATATTCTCTTCAACTTCCTCATTGCGACTCCGTTGCACGACATCATGGTAACCCTCTCCAGCACATCTTCTTTGCTTGGGCTGTTTTACATAACGGTTTTTACCCTAAAAACGAAATTACATTTCTTCAAAATCAGCTGCATTCTTTGCATGGGCATCTTTTATTACTCCTTGTTTCTTTACGGCTTTGGCGATTGGGGTTTATTAGCAATTATGCAGAAAGTAACTCTAATCTGCTCCATGCTGCTCGTTTTGGGGTTTGAGTATTTCACTGACAAAGAAGACTTTAGACCAAATTCAGAGGTTAAGAAACTATAAAATTTCTAGATGACTGTTTAAACAAAAACGTTTTAGAAACCCACCAAAATGACCGATTTTAAAACATTCTTCCAGCGACTGACTCCTGTTTCACCCGAGAATTGGGAGCGATTTGCGGCATTGTTTACCCCTAAAACATTGCTAAAGGGAGAGTATTTCATTGATGACGGACAGGTGGCCAAAGAAATCGGTTTTTTGGAGAAAGGCATCCTTCGGGCGTTTTACCGAAATGCCGAAGCTGTCGAATACAACAAACACTTTTTTGTAAATCCTTGCTTCGTAGGTGGCTACGCATCGCTCATCACGGGTCGCCCCAACCAAATCATCCAACAAGCCCTTACCGACTGCATCATTCTTGTAGCGTCGTTTAAGGACATTCAGCATCTCTACCCTACTTGTCCCGACATCGAACGCGGCGCGAGGGTATTGGCCGAACAGTTTTTTGTGCAAAAAGAACAACGGGAAATCGAAATCGTACTGCTGGACGCCGACAAACGTTATCAATTATTCAGACAGGAGTTTCCACAGTTGGAGCAGCAAATTCCCCAATACCACATCGCTTCTTACTTGGGAATTACCCCCACGCAACTCAGTCGAATACGGCGAAAAATGGCGGGCAAGTAGCATTTATCAACCTATGTAAATGAAAAAGGATGAGGTATTCCGCAGCTTTGTGACGTCATCTTACTAATCATTTTACATCCAATGAATACTTCTGGAAACACCATCTTAATCACGGGCGGTTCTTCGGGAATTGGGCTTGCTTTAGCCACCCGTTTTTTGGCTCTCAACAACCAAGTCATTATCACTGGTCGCAATCAAGAAAAATTGGAAGAAATACAAGCCAAGTACCCCGACATCGACATTTTTGTGGGCGACCTCACCAATAAGCACTCCTTGGACGAATTGGTGTTGTTTATTGAGCAAAAGCATCCCGACTTGAATGTTTTGATTAATAACGCAGCCGTTCAGTACAATTATCATTTTACGGACGAGCCTAATCTTACGTACAAAATCGACTACGAAGTATCAGCCAACCTCACTGTCCCCCTCCAATTGACTGGTTTATTGCTTCCATTGCTACTCAAAAACCCAAACAGCGCCGTCGTCAATGTAAGCAGCGGGTTGTTCATTGCTCCTAAAAAATCGGCGTCGGTGTATTGTGCTACCAAAGCCGCCCTACACAGTTTCAGTAAAACACTGCGGTATCAGTTGGAAGAAACAGGCATCAAGGTTTTTGAAATCATTCCTGCTTTGATAGACACCCCCATGACCACAGGGCGCGGAAAATCAAAAATTACTGCTGACGAGTTAACCGACGAATTTTTGCGTAATTTCAAGGCCGATATATTTGAGAGTTACATCGGCAAGACCAAATGGCTACGACGCATCCACCGACTTTGGCCAAAGCTTGCCGATAAAATCATGAAAAACGGACTATAAACCACGCTAATCGAAAACAGCCCAATGAAACCCCTCTTCAAGCCATTGCTATTCTTGCTAATTGCCTGCTCGTTATTCTCCGCCAACGCCCAAAAACGCCCTCACTTCAAAGCCAAAGTAGTTTATAAATCTTTTCCCCAAGAAAACAAGTATGTTGTTCCCCAAAATAGCTTCCGCGATTCGCTAGTTTTAAAAGTGGGAAACGAAACGATTGTCGCCCAATCGTTCGGAGAAGGCCATACCAGAGACAACGTTGTTGGGTATTTTGCCAAAGAAAATATCCTATTTGGAGGGTGTTTACTCAAAGAAATGGGTGCCAGCAAAGGGTATCTGGGTGATGCCAACGTGGCTGAGTGGTCGAATACGGTGAATAGAATCAAAAACCAGTACCCCAACCTGCAAATTGTAGTGCCTGGGCACGGAAAATACGGCGACAAACAACTGCTCGATTACACCATTGGCCTCTTCAAAACCGAGATGTTTGGCGAGCAACTTTTTAAAAAAAACTAACCCTGTTCAGAACATTCTGTTCTGTTTATTTTTCAGTCATCAATGAAAAAAAGCAAAGAATCATCCGAGCATTATACTTGGGGACAAAACTGCGACGGCTGGCATTTGTTAAAAACCAACTCCCTGAGTATCATTCAAGAACGAATGCCGCCCCATACGTCCGAAGCCTTGCACTACCATCAAAAAGCGCAGCAGTTTTTCTTTATTTTGGCAGGAAAAGCCACATTTGAAATCGAAGGCGAAGTTTTTGAGGTAGAGTCCAACGAAGGTTGTCATGTAGAGGCCCACAAAAATCACAAAATCAAGAACGAAGGCCCTGATGACCTACATTTTTTAGTCATCTCCGAACCCAAAGCCCACGGCGATAGAATCGATGAACCGATTTGAAACTCCCAAAACCATCCAATGGAATTTGCACCTTTCAACAACATTGTTAAACGCAGCCTTCAAGGAATGGAAATGGAGGCCAAGGGTAGCTCCGAAGAAGCCAAGCATCTATTTCGACAAGGCTGGGAAGAAGCTACCAACGATTTTGAAAAGTTTCTTGCGGCCTATTACGTGGCACGTCACCAACCCATCGTTTCCGACCGCTTACAATGGCTAACCCTTGCGTTAGAACATGCTTTAAAGGCTGAGAATGAGGCTACCAATAGCGCCCTCCCCACGTTATACGCCCAAATTGCTGCGTGTTATGACGGCCTGAGTGATGTGGAAAACGCCAAAAAGAACCGTGATTTAAGTACTTTATATGGACAAGCACCTTCCGACAAAGGCCCTTTTTATCATGGAACAAAAGCCGATTTGCAAGTAGGTGATTTGTTGGTAGCAGGTGGGCTTTCCAACTACCAATCTGAACTGGTAATGAACCATATCTATTTTACTGCGCTGGTCAGCGGTGCAGGTCTTGCGGCAGCACTGGCCAAAGGCGATGGCCCCGAACGCGTGTATATCATCGAGCCTACGGGTAGTTTTGAGCATGACCCGAACCTCACTGATAAAAAATTCCCTGGCAACCTGACTCGTTCTTATCGCTCGCAAGCCCCTTTAAAAATTGTGGGCGAAGTGACTGAATGGGGCAAACAAACACCGCAGGTAATTCAAAAATTTCGTGAAAAAGTGGACAACAATAAAGGTGAAATCATTAATTAAACTGCCTTTCTTTTTGTTACTGGTGTTGTTTTCGTTCGTAAAAGCAACCGCCCAATCTCCCGAAAAAATCAACTTTGTTCGGCAGGGTGTTCGTCGGTTTATTTTTGATGAAACGCAACAACTGCCGTTGGCTGCCCTGCACCCCCGCGAAATCATTGGTTTGTCGGCCATGTACCCTGTTCGTCATGCTTTACCAACGACTGCGGACGTGAACGTACTTTCTCAACAATTATCCATTCAGTCAACGTCCGAAACTCAAACGTCCGTTTGGTTTGGAGGCTTTAATCCGTTTGCTACCTATGTGATAGACCCCGCCCGTTGCCAAGGCCAAGGAGAGATGGGTTTTGAGTTTACGGATGCTGTCCAAAGCGAACAATTTATTGTTAAGCTTGTTTTTAAGGACGAACAATTGCTGGACGTACGCCAAAAAATAGTGAAAAACGCGCAGATAGTTGCGGAGTCTTCCATTGCCACAAAAAACAGCAAAAACGCCCAAATCAAAGGTAAAATCATCCTCCAAATGCTCGGAAGTGGCCTGACACTTTTCCTGCAAAACGACGGTTTACCGCTTCCCGTGGGGCAGTTTGACTTTGGTCAAATCCTAGATTTACGCCATAAAAAATACCTCCATTCGTTTCAATCTCGCCTGTACGTGGGGCTGCAAAGCGGGCAAGTGCTTATTAAGAAAGTGGAATCGGTACTTAGTAGCGGCATGGGACTGGCCGACATTCGCGCCATCACCTACGAAGATGGCAGTCCGCTTTTGGACAAGGGGCGGCTTTGGTACACCATGACAATCCGAGGACGCGCCTTGCCCCACCACGTTCAGGGGGTATTTAGCCTCGACCCAACCACCTTCGACCTCCGTTTGGAAGGCGTGATTGTCTTTGACCGAAACGACGGTTTGCTTCGCAATGAGGTGGCTTCTCACCTGTTTTATGACCGAAAAGTAAAAACTTGGCGGGGGCTTACGACGGGATTTAGTGCGTATGCAAAGCCCGAAGAGAAAAAACAACTCTTGGCCATCGAAAGCCAGCGCGACCCTCGGTTTGGGTTTTCGGTGATGAAAGCCATCCCGTTTGGCCTCGTGGGCGACATCGAAGACCCGCACGTTGTTTTTGATTCCACAGCCCGTAAGTGGCGGATGCTCACCTGCGAAAACCAAAACGGTTACAAGGCCATCATGCTCGAATCGGAGGAGTGGAACAAAGGGTATCGGCGCATTGCAGGCCCCGTTCAGCACAATTCTACGGGAACGTCTATTCAGAAAATTGGGAACGAACGGTATTGCTTTTCGGGAAGTCAGGAACGGCAACTATTTATTTACTCCTACCCTACGCTTCAAAAAATTGGTACCCTCAAAATGGATTTACCTCCGTGGGACGCTACCTCAGGTACAAGGGTATGGCCCAACGTCGTTGAACTGCCCGAAGGATCCCCTTTTCGGTATGTGGCGCTGATGATGGATCGCTTCAATTTTCCTGGGCTCGAAGGCCCTAATTGGACGTACGGAGCGTTGTATTTGTATCACGGCTACGAGGATGAATAAGGTGTCATCAGTATGCTATTATCGACGATTTTAGCACACTGATGACACTGATTTAACGGATTCACACGGATTAAACCTTCGGGTTCAATAACCCCAAAACCAAAAAATTTACAAAAAGAACTTGCGAAACCAAAAAGTTGCATATAAGTTTACAACCAGTTAGTTTCACAAATAAATAACGATGATGAGAAGAGATGTGTTTCAGGCCATAGCTGACCCTACCAGACGGGCGATTATTGCGTTGATTGCGTTGCAAGCGATGACACCCAATTCGATTGCTGAACATTTTGACACCACCCGTCAGGCAGTTTCCAAACATTTACGCATCCTGACCGAGTGTGAATTGGTAAAACAGGAGCACAAAGGCCGCGAAATTTACTATACCCTTGAGCTAGAACGAATGAAAGAAATCGACAAATGGCTTGAGCAGTTTAGGAAGATTTGGGAAACGCGTTTCAGCCAGCTTGATACGTTATTACAAACCATACAAAACCAACAAACGTAAGCAGCCTTCTGATTACAAAATCTCAATATCAAACTTTCGGTAGTTGTCGAGTGCGGGGTCGTTGCTCGGCAAGTCGGTGATGAGAGCGTCGATGGCCGAAAGTTCGCATACCTTAAAAAAATCGACGGTTTCGAGCTTTTCTTTGTTGCTCAATACGATTGTTTTTCGGGCCGAAGCCATCAGGATTTTCTTCACTTCCCCTTCATCTTGGATAGAGGCGGTAATTCCGATTTGGCTGTCTATTGAACATGCGCCCATAAAATACACATCAGCTTGGTACTTTTGGGCTTCGAGGCACGTTTGAACGCCCACGTTGGTTTGCGTACTTCGGTTATAATTTCCCCCTAGTACAATCACTTCTATTCCATGGTGCACCGACAACAGCGGAAGCAAGGCTATATTATTGGTTATCAGTCGAAAATTCGCATCAATCGGAATACTTGAAACAAACGCCAACATGGTCGTGCCTCCGTCGATAAACACGGTTTTGGCTCCCACGAGCTGTTGTTGGGCTTTGAGTGCAATTACTTTTTTAGCGTCGGGAAACATATCCGCGCGGTCTTGAAACGAAAGCGGACTCGCCGAAGGGCTAATGGCTCCGCCTCTTACTTTCACCAGCAATCCACTCTTTGCAAGTACTTCAATATCCCGACGAACGGTATCTTCTGAGACGTTCAAACTCAACGCCAACTCTTCAAACGAAGCTTTATTGGTCGCTTTTATGACTTTCAAAATATGGTCAAAACGCTCCTCTTTTAGCATTTTTTGAGTTTTTTTTATTTTTTCAAACGTGTTGAGGGTTGCTCACAACCCGCCCCTTTTCAATATTGGCGTGCGTTAAATCGGGTTGTGAGCAACCCTCAGCACAGGCAAAATCGGGTTGTAAGCAACCCTCAGCACAGGCAAAATCGGGTTGTGAGCAACCCTCAGCACGGGCTATTTCCTACCATACGCTACACCCACCAACAACAGCAAAAAGCCCGTAAAGCCAAAGGCTATCGACAAGGACGTTTGTTGGGCAATAAACCCTAGAATCGCTGGGCCTGCCAATTGACCAGCGTAGCCCATGCTCGTAATGGCCGCAAGAGCGACCGAACTTGGCACGTTTTTGAGTCGTCCGCCTTCACTGAAAAACACAGGAACAATATTGGCCGCGCCGATTCCTACCAAAACAAACCCTACAAAAGCGCCAATAAGCCAAGGAGTTCCGACAATGAGGGCAAAACCTGCGACCCCCACAAACGCGCCTCCCGACACCACCGTTTTGGTATCAAGTTTTGAGACCACTTTGTCGCCCACCAAACGCATGACCGCCATGGCAACTGAAAACGCCGCGTAGCCTACTCCCGACAATGCCTCCTCTACCCCTCGATTGTCGCGGAGAAAAATGGCGCTCCAGTCGAGCATGGCCCCTTCGGCCAAAAACACCGCAAAACACATGGCTCCCAAGAAAAGCACTTGGGCATTAAACCACGATGCACCTCCTGAGCTTTCTTCGCTTTTTTCAGGAGCGAAACGGCGATTCACTTTCACTTCGGTAGCGGCATCCATCAAAAAACGAAACTGAGTAAGCACGATGAGCATCATTAATCCTGATACAGAAATGGCCGCCACCAACGGCGTTATACCCAACTTTATCAACAACCCAATGGCCAGCGGCCCTACCAGTCCCCCTACGCTAAAAAAGCCGTGGATGGACGACATGATGGGTTTTTCCGACAAATTTTGAATCTGAACCCCGTGGGCATTCATGGCGACGTCGATACTACCAAGACCTGCCCCAAACACGAAAAGCATGACCGCCATGGCCACCGAAGAATCCATAAGCAACAGCAGCGGCAACGCTACCGACATCACGATGGCAGAAGCAATCATCGTTTTTAGAGAGCCTATTTTGGAAATTAGCCAACCCGAAATCGGCATGAGGATAATTGCCCCTGCGCCTAAAAACAACAGCAAAATACCCATCCTGCCGTCGTCGAGGCCAAGTCGATCCTTGGTATAAGGAACCATCGGCGCCCAGCTCGAAATGCCAATACCGCACACCAGAAAAATGGCTTTGAGGGCAAATCGTGCTTTTTTCAAATCTAATTCGATGGCATCGTCACGGAAGTTCATGCTTGTACGAGATTTTTTGGTAGAAAACTCCAATTAATTTGCAATTATAAGCAAATTTGCAAAATATTGCAAAAAACAAAATCTATGAAAATCGAACACGTTGCCATTTGGGTACAAAACCTTGAACAAATGAGGGCTTTTTACGAAACTTATTTTGGGGCCGTTTCTAGCGCCAAATACCACAACCCAGCCAAAAACTTTCAATCGTATTTTTTGTCTTTCGAGCAAGGAGCACGCCTCGAATTGATGCACAAACCTGAAGTAAACAACATATCCCAAACCGTTGAAAATCAACGATTAGGAATTATACATTTGGCTATTTCGGTCGGGAGTAAAGAACAAGTGGATAGGCTAACTAAAAAGCTCCAAGAAAATGAATTTCAGGTAGTTGGAGAACCAAGAATGACTGGAGATGGTTATTATGAAAGCGTGATTTTAGATCCAGAAAACAATCTTATTGAAATTACTGAATAGGGATAAAAAGTAGTTATTCGACATATACCTCTTTAGTACCTTTGTAAGGTTTATCTATCGAAAGGCAATGGAATTTATCGAAATCTACAGCGGAACTTGGATACAATGCCAAATGGCCAAAAAACTTTTGGAAAGCGTAAAAATCAAGGCCATTCTAAAAGACCCAAACATGGGCTCAAGTTCTACTTTTTGTCGCCCGAGAGGCAATATAAAACTGTTGGTACTCGATTCGGACTACGAATCGGCTACCAACATTGTCACTAAATTGTAAAAAAGCTAATCCTGGCTTTTTTAACGAATCATCTTCCTGCGATGTTCGACGCCCCAATGCTGCATCGAATTCAATACCTCATTTAAGCTTTCACTATAAGGCGTAAGGGAGTACTCCACCGTGATTGGTTTCGTATTTTGAACAGTACGGTTCACCAACTCGTTCATTTCTAACTCCTGCAACTCTTTCGACAAAATTCTCGGCGAAATCCCCGCCTCCCGCGACAATTCTCTAAACCTCCGCGGCCCCGTCATCAGAATGGTCAGCAAAATAAGCTTCCACTTTCCTCCCACGACATCCAATGTATCTCGAATGGCCAAAATCGACTTTTGACAGGTTTCTTTTGTGTGTATGGTATCCATTTTGTAATCGGTATCCTTTTTGTAACAGGTTACAAATGTATAGCATTTTAAAAAGAACTTTGTCCCGAAATAAAAAAATTAAAAACCATGTCATCCAAATCAATTAAAATTACGGGCTGGGTCTTAACCGCTATCTTAGGGCTACTGTTTGCTTTTAGTGCTTTCCTAAAAATTACCCAAAACGAAGCCGCTATCGCCCAAGCGAGCGCCATTGGCATCGATGCCCATACGTACCGTCTCATCGGATTTATTGAAATTGTGTCGTTGGTATTGTTTCTCATTCCACGAACGGCCATCATTGGTGCTTTCTTTCTCATCGCCTACATGGGCGGTGCCATCGCAACGCACCTCCAACACCAACAACCTGTCGGAATGGCCATCGGCGTGCAAGTGATTCTCTGGATTACCATTGCCGTACGCTTCCCCGATTTGCTCCAACGCGTATTTTCGCCTAATTTAACAACGCATTAAATACTACAATCAACTACAGCTATGAACCAACGTACCATTAAATTTGCCTTTACCCCCAAATTCCATCAAGGTTTTTTAGGGAAAGGCCATGCTGCGGCAGCACTCATTGACGGGCAACATTTCCCCCAAACCGACCCGTTTTTTTTACTCATGGACGACCAGCTCAACCTACCTGGTGGCCCACCCGTAGGAGGTCCGCACCCACACGCGGGTTTTGAAACCGTCACTTTTGTGGTCAATGGTGACGATAAGGAATGGAAAACAGGCAGCCTAGAACTCATGACGGCAGGACGAGGGATTGTTCACACCGAAGAAATCAAGGAACAAACCACGCTCCGGATTTTACAATTGTGGTTGGTTTTGCCGCCCGAAAAACGGTGGATAGAACCTTCTTGGCAAAAATTAACGCTCGACAATGTACCTACGCTCCAAAACGAGCAAGGTACGATACGGGTATATAGTGGAAGTAGCCATGGCCTCACCTCGCCTTTGCACAACCACACCCCTTTTACCTTGGTTGATTTCCAACTCAATGCCACCTCGGAAGCCACCCAACAGCTACCTGCACACTACAACGGATTTGTTTACGTTCTTGAGGGAAGTGTAAAAGTTGGCGGTCGCCAGCTAGAGAAAGGCCAAGTAGGATGGCTGGATTCATTGAACGAAACGGAAAGCGAACTCCATTTTCAAAGTACCGAACAGGGCGCTCGTTTTGTATTATACGCAGGACAGCCTCACCAAGCTCCCATCGTCAGCCACGGGCCGTTTATTGGCGATACGCAGGAAGACATTGTACGACTGTATCGCGAATACCGTCAAGGTAAAATGCCTCATTTGAATGAAATTTGACACCATAGACTATTTACAAACAGGAAACGAGCGGCAGCAACGCGCGTATGACGTACTGACCAACCACCGAATTTTGGCACAACTCGCGCCATTTTCGCCTGTGTTGGTCGGTACGATTCCTATCAATATTGACATCGAAAGCAGCGACCTCGATGTCATTTGCCAGTGGTCAGACAAAAGCGAATTTGCGACGGCGCTCCATTCGTTGTTTGGCCATTATCCCAATTTTACCTTTTGGGAAAATCCCACTCATCAAGCCGTCGTTGCACATTTTATAGTCGATGGGTTTGAAATTGAGGTATTTGGCCAAAACATTCCCATCAAAAATCAAAACGCCTACCGCCACATGCTGGTTGAAGACAAACTCCTCGCCCAACACGGCGAAACTTTTCGGCAGCAGATTGTTTCACTGAAGCAGCAAGGCTACAAAACCGAGCCTGCCTTTGCCCTAGCCTTAGGTCTGGAAGGAGACCCTTACCTTGCGCTCCTTGCGTTGGAGGTTTAGACTTTCCAAGTTTGTACTTCGCAAATCTAAAAACTTGGCAAGTCTTTAGTCTTCTTGTTATCCTTGTAAGACTGTTTTTCGACTATCGTTTGTAAACAAACATTCTTATGACTTTTTGGTACAACGCCATCGCTCCCTTTACGCCTCAGTACCACGCTCTTGGACATTCATGGGATAACTATGCGGCTTGGTACGGGTTACATCATTTGAAAGAAATGGTTTCTTTGGACGCGTTGCTCAACCCCTCTGTCGTCGAACCAGACTACAAAAACAGTGAGGACTGGACATATATTATTTGCGATGGCGTCTGGTTGACTGGCTTTTATAGCTCTATTGATTACGTACTTCAACGAACAAAGTCTCTTCATTATCAATTGATTGCGGTCGTAAAAGAGCCTACCGAAGCTTGTCATCAAATAGCGCTCGATGGCTTTGAATTTATAGGTTATGACCTACTGGATGACGCCTATTCAATCAGTACTTTAACCAATTGTACGGGAATAGCAAGCACCCTCATGCCAGACGATTTTAATGAACACGGACTTATCAGTGATTACAATCGGGCGATTTTGGCCCAAAAAGAATTTGTTGAATTTAACCCCAATGAACCACACTCACGGTGTTATCTGATGGCGGTTTGGCGGCAAAAACTTGAGATGTTTTCCTAAATATTAAAATTCCCCTTACCTTTGTCGCATCATTTCGGCGTCAGATACAACAGCCCCTCTGCGTCCAATTTACTACTTCCATGTGAGATTCACTTTCTTTCCGATTCAATAAATAGCCCCGTCGCGATGCGGCGGCACATGCTTTTTTATTCACTCCTAAAGAAAGAAATCATGCTGATTCTCCAGAATATTTCCTATACACATCCCAACAAATCGCGGTTGTTTGATGACCTTCATTTGACCGTAAATACCCACGAAAAAATCGCTTTGATTGGCAACAATGGCTCAGGGAAATCAACCTTGTTGAAAATTATTGCGGGTGAACTGAATCCTTCTACTGGCCAACGGGCAATACAAGCTGCGCCCTATTATATACCACAAGTAGTGGGACAATTCAACCACCTGACGGTCGCTGAGGCACTTGGCGTCGCCAAAAAACTAACTGCTTTGCAAGAAATATTGGCAGGCAATGTCACCGAAAAACACCTTCTTGTACTCGACGACGATTGGACGCTAGAAGAACGGATTCAAGAGGCTTTTGCCTATTGGCAGCTCACTGAGATTGGCCTTACAGAATCGTTAGCGACCTTGAGTGGCGGGCAAAAAACAAAGGTATTTCTAGCAGGAATCGATATTCACAATCCCGACCTTGTTTTGCTCGACGAACCTAGTAATCACCTAGATACGGCAGCTCGACAATTGCTTTACGACTTTATTGAGTCCACCTCCAAAACGCTCATCGTCGTCAGCCACGACCGCACCTTGCTCAATTTGCTTGATACCGTTTGCGAACTTGGGAAGCGAGGAATTACGGTATATGGCGGCAATTATGATTTTTACGCCGAACAAAAAGAAATCCAGTCGAATGCCCTCCAGCATGACGTTCAAAGCCGTGAAAAAGCACTTCGAAAAGCCAAAGAAAAGGAACGAGAAACCCTCGAACGCCAACAAAAACTGGATGCGCGCGGAAAACAGAAGCAAGAAAAAGCGGGCGTGGCGCGCATTATGATGAATACCCTGAGAAACAATGCCGAAAACAGCACCTCAAAGTTAAAGAGTGTTCATAGCGAAAAAATTGACGGCCTTGCCCAAGAACTTCGCGAACTCCGCTCGTCCCTTCCCGACATCGACAAGATGAAGTTTGGGTTTAACAACTCTTTTTTGCACAAAGGAAAAATCTTATTTACGGCCGATCAACTCAATTTTGACTATGGTCACAAGTCGCTTTGGTTGGAAAACTTAAACTTCCAAATCGTTAGCGGTGAGCGCATTGCGTTGAAAGGATTGAACGGTTCGGGCAAAACCACCTTGATAAAACTCCTGTTGGGTTCGCTCCAGCCATCGGCTGGAACGTTGCATCGCGCGGTGGGGCAAGCGGTGTATATTGATCAAGATTATTCATTGATTGATTCGCGTTTGAGCGTTTTACAACAAGCACAACGTGCCAACAGCGCGGCGCTGCAAGAACACGAAATCAAGATTCGTTTGCATCGGTTTTTGTTTGACAAAGAAACCTGGGACAAGCCTTGCGGCGCGTTGAGTGGCGGCGAGCGAATGCGCTTGATGCTGTGTTGCCTCACGATTGGAAGCCAAGCTCCTGACCTGATTGTGCTGGACGAACCGACCAACAACCTTGATATTCAAAACATTGACATTTTGATTGCGGCCATCAATGAGTACCAAGGCACACTACTCGTAGTTTCGCACGACGCGCATTTTTTGGAACAAATACGGGTTGAACGTACAGTATCGCTTTGAAAAAAACGTCGAAGAATGTTATCAAAAATTAGTTACTTTTAGACAGAAATAACATCAACTCTGTCAAATCACGTTTGTCCAACCTCTTCTTTTGCCATGCAAAACGATTTTATTGAAAGCGCTCGTAAGCAATTTGAATACTATAAACTGCTGGGCGATAAAACCATGCAACAGCTCAGCGACGAGCAGCTGTTTTGGAACTACAACGAAGAAAGCAACAGTATAGCAACCATTGTAAAGCACCTTTGGGGCAATATGCTTTCACGTTGGACCGACTTTTTGACCACAGATGGAGAAAAGGAAAGCCGCAACCGCGATGCTGAATTTATCAACGATGCCACCACCCGTCAAGAAGTATTTGAACAATGGGAAGAAGGCTGGGCCTGCCTTTTTCAAGCCCTTGATGCTCTGAGTTCTGACGACCTCACTAGAATTATTTACATCCGCAACCAAGGCCATACTGTAACGGAAGCCATTCATCGGCAACTGGCACATTACCCCTACCATGTGGGGCAAATAGTTTTTATTGGCAAAATGCTTGCTACACAGTGGGCTTCATTATCGGTACCGCGCGGAAAATCAAGTGATTTTAACCAAGAAAAATTCTCCCAACCAAAACTACGTGTCCATTTTACGGACGAAATTTTGAAAAAAACGTAAAATTGCACTCACATTATCCCTAATTTCTATGCAAGAACGCGAACAAATCATACAGGCGTACGTCGAAGCCTACAACCAATTTGACGTAGAAGGGATGTTGGCTCACCTCGACGAAAATGTGCAGTTTGAGAACGTTGCCAATGGCGAAGTCAATCTTCATTTAGAAGGGAAAGAGGCCATTCGTCAGCAAGCAGAGCAGTCAAAAGGCTATTTTTCAGAACGTTGCCAAACCATCATGTCTTTCAAACACGAAAATGACTCTTGTGAAATTGAAGTGGATTACGAAGCCGTTTTGGCCATGGATTTACCAATGGGACTCAAAAAAGGCGACAGAATTCAGTTAGAAGGCCGCTCTATTTTCCAATTTAAAAACGACAAAATCATCGCCCTGACGGATATTAGCTGATGTTTGGTTTTTAGTTGAGGGTTTGGGGTTTCATTGCCTCTTCACATTTTAGAAGCGGTTTTAGACTTCTCCTATCGTCGAGGTGACAAAGCCCCTTTACCAATTTGCCCATTTACCATTTGCCCCTTACTCTTTGCGCCCTTGCCCATTTGATTAATTCCCCTTTCACACGCTATTTCATTTATTCTTACGTTATTTTTGTAAATCCTAACCCAGTACGGAATGACGCGTTTTGTAGGCATAATTTTAGTCGCTTTTTTTGGTTTGTTGGTGAGTGCTTGTGCCGTGTTCAAGTCATCGCCTCCGCCTGCTAGAACAACCACCAAAACACCTGCTACCAAACGTCCCCTACTGACCAAACCCAAAGGCGCTTACCAAAATTACGTGCGCGACATCGTGCGCACGGCTCGTGCTTACACAGGCACGCCTTACCGCAGCGGCGGCAACGACCGCAAAGGCATCGATTGCTCAGGGTTGATTTGCTCGGTTTATACCGAAGTGGGGCTCAAAGTTCCGCGCATCTCGTGGCAGCAAGCCGAGTTTGGCACCGAAATCGAAGAAGTACACGACATCCGTCCTGGCGACTGGATTTTCTACGTACCCGATGCGGGCAAGGCAGGCTACGTTTCGCACGTGGGCATTGTGACGGAAGTGCACGGCAAAAACGACATTCTATTCATTCATGCTTCGTCGTCCAAGGGTGTCCGCGAAGACAACCTCTTTTCTAAGTACTTCAAAAACCGTTTTGTGAAGGCCATGCGGCCGTTTTAACCCCCAATATTCCGCCCCGCAATCACTCCCGTAGTCCAAGCAGCTTGGAAGTTATACCCGCCTGTGATGCCATCAACATCAAGCACTTCACCCGCAAAAAATAACCCACGGACGTGGCGGCTTTCGAGGGTTTTGGGATGGAGATTGGCTAAATTGACGCCCCCGCAGGTCACAAATTCATCTTTAAACGTGGTTTTTCCCTGCACTTCCAACTGAAAATTGGTCAGTTGCTCTACCAAGCGGTGGAGGTTTTTGGCGGGCAAATCGGCCCAGCGCATGGTATCGGGGATATTGGCGAGCTCGACCAATTGTTTCCAAAGGCGCTGTGGTATTCCAAAGGGGGCTTGGGTTGGAACAAATTTCCCTTTCCACTGCACGTCGCGCTGCATGGAGGTCAGTTGCTCTTGTACTTCGTTCGGCTTCTGGTTGGTAAAGTTGATTAAGGAGATAAATTGGTAATTTTTAGAAGCCAACTCCCGCGCGCCCCAAGCCGACAAACGCAGTACCGCAGGCCCACTTACGCCCCAATGCGTAAACAACATCGGCCCCGCTTCGGTCAGTTTACTTCCCGCCAATTTTACGCCTACTTTCCCTACCGATACTCCCATCAGGTCTTTCAAGGGCAATTTGGGTGCATTGAAAGTAAACAAAGAAGGCACGGGCGTTTCGATTTCTAACCCCAACGTAGCCAACCAATCGTAGCCCGACAACTGCGGATGCCCTCCCGAAGTCACCAAAACTCTATTTACTTTCAGCTCTTCTCCCGACTGAAACCTTAGCAGAAACTGCTCTCCATCAGCCACAATGGCGTTGACGCCCGCACTCGTGCGCACCTCCACGCCCGCCCGCTGCGCCGCTTGTTGCAAACAGTCGATAATCGTTTCGGAACTGTCAGTCGTGGGAAACATCCGCCCGTCGGGTTCGGTTTTGAGGGCGACGCCTCGGCTTTCAAACCACTGAATGGTGTGTTGATTGTTGAAAATTTCAAACAGCGGTCGTAAAAACTTTGCGCCGCGCGGATAGCCTTTCACCAGTTCGGGGAGCGATGGCGCAGCATTAGTGACGTTGCAACGGCCCCCGCCCGACACCTTTACTTTACTCAGGACGTTGCGGCTTTTTTCAAAAATAGTCACCTTGGCGGTGGGAAAAGTCTCGGCGGCGGTGATGGCGCCCATAAATCCAGCGGCCCCGCCGCCAATAACTGCGATGTGTAGTGATTGCACGTTTTGTTGGTCTAATATCGGCTCGAAAGTGCGGAAACTTTTGGGAAGTTCAAAAAAAACGTTGCGTTGTTCGACCTTCTGTACCGTTCTTTGCGTTTTATACCAAAAAACAGAGAACAAACATTTCAGCATGTATTATCGAAAAGGCTTGCGTTGGGGAAACACCCTGATTTTGTTATTTACTTTTATTGCCATCGGGCTGGTGCTTCATTACCGTGGCCGTACCAAACCGCTAGTTTCGTTTTGGAACGACGTAAAAAGTGTATTTATATACCAAGAACGCTCCTCGGATAGAAATAACCCCTACAAAAACCCTGAACCTACCAGCACGGCCTCCGACGACCGAACGTCGTATGAGGATGTAGCCTCGGACGACCGTACCGCTTCTAGCAAAGATGACCGTAGTTTATTAGAAAAAGAAGGAATTTCTTCACGCTCCGAAAGCACTACCTCTTCTGACGACGATGAACCTGAACCTACTTCTTCCAATGCAGGCGATTATTCAAAAACAAAGGATTTTGGTTTACCCGCCATTGGTTCCAACGACCAAATCATCCGCCACCACCGCATCACGCTTCGGTACCGCGAACAATACGAGCAAGCCGATTGGGTCGCCTATAAATTGCTGGGCGACGAAGCCCGCGCGTACCTTTCTCGCGATGGCAACAAGTTTGTCCCCGACCCGCTCGTAAAAACAGGTTCGGCTACGCACGCTGATTATACGCGCTCGGGCTACGACCGTGGGCACTTAGCACCTGCGGGCGATTTTAATATTTCGCCCGACGATAAGCAAGAAACGTTTTACATGAGCAACATCAGTCCGCAAGTGGGTGATTTTAACCGTGGGATTTGGAACGATTTGGAGCAAAAGTTTCGTCAATGGGCGCAGCGCGACGAAGAATTGTACATTGTTACGGGACCCGTTTTAAAACCTGGTTTACCTACCATTGGTAAAAACAATGAAATTGCCGTTCCCGAAATGTATTATAAAATTGCATTGTGCCTCACCGACCGCCAACCGCGCATGATTGGGTTTCTGATGAAGAATGAGTTTTCGAGCGAAAACCTTAAAACATTTGTGGTCAGTGTGGATGAAATTGAGCGCCTCACGGGCATTGATTTTTTTCCTAAACTTCCCGACGCACTGGAGAAAAAACTGGAAAGCTCAACGACGACTCAAGGCTGGTTTTCGGCTAGAAATTAATTCTGACATCGACTTCGTGGGTTTTGGTATCGACCACCAAAACCCCTTCCGTTTCATCGTCAAGCTGTTTTAGTAATCCTTCGGGTGACCAAGCTGCACTTTTCCCAATTCCTACAAAATCTTCGCACGGCCCCAAACAATTGGCAATCAACACCGTCATTGAATGCTCTTTCGCTAATTTGGAAAGAATTTCCGCCGATTTTTCCATGCCCGATGCGGTTTTAGCTACGCTGGCTACGTAAACTTTTGCCCCGCTGTCGATCGCACATTGGGCATGTTCTGCCACCGACAACTCATAACAAATCGCTAGCGCAACCGACTCGCCGTTTACCTCAATCGTTGGGAAATTTTCACCACTGACAAAAAACGGCTCTTCGTCGGCGTGAAGGTATTTTTTGGAATAAACCAAACGCGTTTGATACGGTCGAAACAACACCAAACTGATGTGTACGCCAGCCGCACTTCGGGTGGGCATCCCTACCCCAATTGTCATGCGATGTAGGTTACTCAGTTCTTGAAATTCCTCCAACGACGCATCGTCACTCTCCACCGCCAGACTTTCGGCCAAAAGCGGCTCGTAATTAGTCAACGACAATTCAGGAAACACTAGGAAATCTGCTTGTTTCTCCGCCGCAAGCGCCACAAAACGCAGGTGCTTTTCTTTGTTTTGGGCAATATTTCCTTTGAGCGATTTTAATTGTGCTACTGCAATTTTCATAAAAAACTAAGCTTATTTAATGCGTAAAACCACAATTCCGCTGTGCTTTTTGACCCGTTGAAGGTAATCTGACAAGGTTTCAGTCGCCAAAATCACTTTTTTAGTTTCGAGCGAAGCATGCAACAAATACGCTCGGCCGTTGCGTTTTACCACAAATCCTTCGTGGTTAAAATCCAATCCCTCAATGCCCGATGTGATGCCAACGATGTCACCGTCTTGTAGTTTTGGTTCAATGCTTTCTACCTCTTTTTTGGGAAGATAATGCCACGATTTGCCTGACAGCTTTGCCTCCACTTCTTGGGTCGTCTGAAAGTCTTTTTCTTCGGCCAAACCCGCATAAGCCGAGCGGTGCGACGTCATAAAATTGATGGAAGGTTGAATTTTTGTCCCTCCTAATTCTTCCGTCACATCGTCAAAAAGTCCCTTGGCTTCGCCCTGAATTTTCCATTCCAAAAAATAATGCAAACGCGAACCGTAGCCATCAATGATGCCGTTTCGGTAACGCATTTGCACCAATTGATTTTGGAACTGCATGTAAGATTTTTGGTGGTGACGGGCATGAGTTATTGCCAACACCGACTCCACAAAAGTATAACAGTCAAATTCTCGAAGGTTACACACCAAGTTTTCGGGCGAACGCTCTAGGGTATGCGCTACGTAGGGAGTTCCCACAAAACTTTTAGCCACTGCTATAGCCGTAGCGGTTTTTGTGGTTCCTTTCTCAACTTGAATTTTTTCCGCAAAAATGGTCTGATTCAAGTCAATAACGACCCATATTCCCAAAAATAAACTCAGTAGCGTCTTCATTTTTTTGTTTACTATTTGTGCTGTGTTGGGTTTACTGTTCGTGTGGGGGGTTGCTCACAACCCGTTTATCGTGCTAAGGGTTGCTCACAACCCGGCTACCTTACAATCGTCGGGTTGTGAGCAACCCTCCACACACAGAAAGCAACCCTCTCCACAAACGTGCGCAACCCTCCACACACACATGAGCAACCCTCTATCCCACCTTCCATTCAAAAGTGATGGCTTGCTCAATGTCTGGATGTAAGCTCAGTGCTACGGGGCAAGTGTACGCCGCTCTCTCCAATTTGGCTTTTTCAGCCTCGCTTAGCTCCGTGCCTGTGAGCATCGACAGCTTCACTTCTACTTTCGCAATTTTACGCGGAGGCTCCGCCGACATTCCTTTCGTGATTTCCATTTGTGAACCTTTCAAGTCGATTTCATCACGACGGGCTACAATCCCCATGATGGTCATCATACAGCTTCCCAAAGCAGCCGCCACAAGGTCGGTGGGAGAAAACGCTTCTCCTTTTCCATTATTGTCGGTGGGAGCATCAGTTATAATAGTAGTACCCGACTGTAAATGAACAGCTTCGGTGCGCAATTCTCCGAGGTAGGTGGTTTGTACGGTTGGCATTGTTATCTAGTTATAAGGTGTATTGATGTGCAATTTACGGTTTATGAAAAAAATCTGAACCACTCGTACCCGAAAATAGTTTATCTTGCACACTTACAAACGCAACTTTTTTATACCTTTTCACGTAAGTTAACTTGACTATAACAGGTATTTTTGGTAGGTTTAAGTAAAATTTTTGGAAAGTCAGATGAAAGCTGTTTCGACCATAACCATCGCTTTGCTCTTGCTTGTACAAGCTGCATGGAGCCAACAACGCCGTACTAAAACCAATGCCGAAGAAGACGGCGAAGAAGAGTACAGTTCCATTACTACCTATGGAGTAACCACAAACACTAACTCAGGTTTGTTGGGTGGTTTTGTGTTTCGTCATTCTTCTCAAATCGACAAAGAGC
Source organism: Runella sp. SP2 (assembly GCF_003711225.1). Lineage (NCBI taxonomy): Bacteria > Pseudomonadati > Bacteroidota > Cytophagia > Cytophagales > Spirosomataceae > Runella > Runella sp. SP2. Next base: position 4,117,801 of record NZ_CP031030.1, read on the forward strand.
TTTTTGGTCGCCATCAATACCGCTATTTAGGTCTTGAGCTTGTCAATGTTCGTCACCCGAAAGAATTGTCGCAGTCAAGCAATACAGGCGCACGTTTCACGCCTGGCAAACAGAACTATCTTTTTGTCTTACGTCCACAATATGGTCGTGAAATTATCTTGTCGAATCGCAACAACGACGAAGGAATTTCTATTAACGGTATTCTTGCCGCGGGTGTGTCACTCGGTATTTTGAAGCCCTATTATATCCAGTACCAAGTCCGTCCTGGCGTAGTTCGTACTGAAGCTTATGACCCCCTCAAACATACCGATTTGGGCAACATCCTTGGTTCAGGTAATATTCTTCAAGGCTTAGGTAATTCTACAATTATTCCTGGTATCAACGCCAAACTTGGCTTTAGTTTTGAGTTAAGCGCCTTCCGTAGCAACCTCACAGGCGTAGAAATTGGCTTCTTAACTGAGCTTTTTGGGAAAGCTCCCGTCATCATTCCTTTTGCCGAAAACCGTAGCTTATTTACCTCGGGCTACGTGACGTTGTTTTTTGGAAATAAAAAATGAAGTCCCTGTTTCAGAACGCTTTACTCTTTTTATTCTCTTGCATCGTCACTTTAGGGATTGTTGAAATGGGCATGAGGTTCTTTGCCAAAAAGGGCCTCAGTTACCTCCAATCTGATTCGTATTTGGGCTGGATTACCCAACGAAACGTCCGCTATGAGCTTACCAAAGTAGATGGCTGCGGGCAGCCCTATTCGCTTTCTTACACCACCAATCAAGACGGTTTTCGTCGGTTTGGTGATACAGCATCTACCCGTCCCAAAGTCCTTTTTATCGGCGACTCTTTCACCCAAGCCATTGATGCTTCCAATGATAGCACCTATTTTTCGCTCTTAGGAAAACAACTCTCTTTTGAAGTATTTGCCAACGGCACGGGCGGGCACGGCACGCTTCAAGAAGCCATGCAACTCGAACAAGTCATTGGCAAAATCAATCCCGACGTAGTAGTTCTTCAATTTTGCGAAAACGACTTTATCAATAACAGTTTTGACCTAGAAAAAGCGAGTATTTACCATAACAACCAACAGCGACGGCCCTATCTCAACCTCCAAGGAAAGATTTATTATGCCAATCCCGTTCAAAACTCCCTTGCCCGTTTTTTGGTCAATCACTCCAAGCTGCTTTCGTTCTTACTTCCTAAAATAAAGATTTTGCTCGAAGGCTCGCTCTCTCAAAAATCCGCTAATCAGGCTCAACATGAGGCATTTAACCCAAAACATTACCTTCAAGCAGAAAAAATAACTGACTTAGGCATTCAAAAAATTAAGTTAATTTGTAAAAAAAACAATGCCACACTCGTTAGCTTTCCCGTGGATGCACCGCTGCTTCGTCCCACCCAATCAAAAACACCCTACGAAGTCTTGATGCAACAAAATGGAATTGAGATACTTGGCAACGTACCAGAAGCGATTGCGAAACTAGAACGCGCTGGAATTTGTTGTCGAGCCAAGGATGAGGCGCATTGGAACCACCTCGGGCACCGAGTATGTGCCCAAGCCTTAATGAACCGTTTACAATTCGTGATAAATCACGCAAAAAAGCAATGATAGAACTTCCTGTTATCGCATCTGAGCGTAAAAAACGCCCCGATTGGCTAAGAGTTAAACTTCCGACTGGGCCAGAATACCGTAAAGTTCGGACGATTGTTGATACCAATAAGCTCCATACCATTTGTGAAAGTGGAAACTGCCCCAACATGGGCGAATGCTGGGGCGAAGGTACCGCTACGTTTATGATTTTGGGTAATGTCTGTACACGCAGTTGCTCGTTTTGTGCCGTAGCTACGGGCCGTCCCAACGAATATGATGCCGACGAACCGCGCCGCGTAGCAGAAGCCATCAAAACGATGGGCGTAAAACATGCCGTTATTACGTCGGTCAACCGCGATGAGTTGAAAGACCGTGGCGCCGAAATTTGGTACCAAACCGTCGTTTTGACCAAAGAACTCAGCCCCGCTACCACCATCGAAACCCTCATTCCAGATACCAAAAGCAACTGGGAAGCGCTTGAGCGCATGATTTCGGCAGGACAAGAAGTGGTGTCGCACAACGTAGAAACTGTGGCTCGGTTGTACCGTGCCGTACGTCCACAGGCCAAATACGAACGTAGTTTGGAACAAATCAAACGTACCAAAGCCTACGGAAAACGTACCAAATCGGGCATCATGCTTGGCTTGGGCGAAACCCAAGACGAAATGTTTAAAGCCATGGACGACTTAGTCGCGCACGGCTTAGACGTTCTTACGCTGGGTCAGTATTTGCAACCGACCAAAATGCACCATGAAGTGATTGAGTGGATTCACCCTGATACCTTTGCGATGTACCGCGAAGAAGGGCTCAAACGGGGCTTAAAATACGTGGAATCAGGGCCGCTGGTGCGTTCGAGCTACCACTCTGAACGCCACGTCAACGTGCCGATTTAAAACTCGAAGGCCACTATGAATAATAGTACATGCAAAACTACGACTTCATCATCGCAGGAGGGGGATTAGCAGGACTTAGTTTGGCCTATTACATGAACCAAACGGTACTGCGCGATAAATCCATCCTCATTATTGACCAAGACACCAAGTCCCAGAATGATCGGACTTGGTGTTATTGGGAAAAAGACCCTCAAAGTCCGTTTGATTCGATTGTGCATCGCCAGTGGAATCAAGTGTATTTTCATGGAACAAATTTTTCGTCGGCGCTTGAGCTTGGGCCTTATTCCTACAAATGGCTGCGGGGGATTGATTTTTATACGTTTGTCAAAACCGATTTAGCCAAAAACCCCAACATTACTTTTGTTCAAGAACGCATCGAACGAATCAAAGACACGCCTAACGGTGGTTTTATCATCACTGAAAATAACCAATACCTCGGTGGCTACGTCTTCGACAGCACCTATTCGTTGAAGCTCAATTTACCCGATTGCCATAACCTGCTGCAACATTTTAAAGGTTGGGAAATCGAAACTGACGTGCCAGTTTTCGACCCTAACTGCCCCGTGATGATGGATTATCGGGTGGAACAACGCGGCCTCGGTGTACGGTTTATGTATGTGTTGCCCGAAAGTCCAACGCGGGCAATGGTCGAATACACCATTTTTTCAGACAAACTTCTCCCCACAGCCGAATACGACGCCGAACTTCATGCTTACATCAAGGAGTTCCTAAAAATCAGCGATTTTCGGATTGAACACGAAGAATTTGGTGTCATTCCAATGACCGACGAACCTACGCCTTCGCTGGAGGGAGAACATGTTTTTCGCATTGGTACGGGAGGAGGCTACGTCAAAGCTTCGACGGGCTATGCGTTTCAGCGTACGCAGCGATTTACGCGTGAATTGGTCAAAAATTTGGTCACCATTGGAAAACCTCTTCCCCCAAAACGCTCCCTCAAAAAACGCTTTAAAGACCTGCTTGACAGCACCTTGCTAAACGTTCTTCTCAAAAGCCGTGCTTCGGGCAAAGAGGTATTTACCGCGCTTTATCAGAAAAATCCTACGCCGCGCTTATTTGCTTTTCTGGATGAAGACACTTCGCTCATGGACGATTTAAAAATCATGTCAACCGTTCCACTAAGTGCTTTTACCAAAGGCATCTTTGATGTTCTACGCAAAAAAATCTAAGCGGGAAGCTTCAACCAACCTATCATCTGGTAAATTATGTCAAACATCCGTTTAATCATAGAAGAACGAGCAGCCAGCATTGGCAACTTTATGGTAGGGCGGCTACTTCCTTTTCGCCAAAAAAGGTCGGTGGGGCCGTTTGTGTTTATTGACCACATGGGCCCCGTAAAAATGAGTGAGCGGGAAAATATGGATGTTTTACCTCACCCACATATTGGGCTTTCTACCCTAACTTTTTTATTTGAAGGAGCGATCCTCCACCGCGATAGTATTGGTAGTGAACTAGAAATACAACCTGGTGCAGTCAATTGGATGACGGCAGGCAGTGGGGTTGTGCATTCTGAGAGAACACCAGAACGGCTAAGAAATTCCTCCAAAAGTCTTCACGGTTTACAGATTTGGGTGGCTTTACCAAAAGAGTTGGAAGAAATATCACCTTCCTTTACCCACATTCCTGCCGAAGATATACCGCATTGGGAAGATGGCAATTTGTCATTTAAGCTAATTGCAGGCGAAGTATTTGGGCACACTTCGCCTGTTCCTGTTCATAGCCCTCTTTATTTTATTGAGATAAAAAGTAAAGAAGCAGCCCGTGTCAGCCTTGGCGATATACTTTATGGCGAAAGCGCTTTGTATATCCTTGATGGCTCCATTTCAAGCGAAGGAAATGTGTATGAACCAAAACAAATATTGATTGCCAAAGACACAAAACTTTGCACATTTAATATGGCTGCAAATTCTACAGTCTATATTTTTGGCGGAGAAGCATTTCCTGAGGAAAGATTTATTGATTGGAACTTCGTCTCATCAAGAAAAGAGCGATTGGCGCAAGCAAAGCAGGATTGGAAAAATCAAACTTTCCCTAAGATCTCGGGCGAAACTGACTTTGTTCCTTATCCAACATTTAAAATTTAAAAAACAATTCGACCATGACTATTGAACAATTTAACAGAGAATCCAAAGGATTTTTTAAAGCATCGGAAGATGGCAAAGAGGCTGGTAGAAAAACTTAAAGATCATCCCTTTATGTCCGTTTGCCAAAAGTGTTTTTGACAAGAAAGAGGAGATAAGGGATGTTCTCTAGTAAATGAGGTATAAAACCTAAGCAGGATTAGCCGCCGCATCCACCCACAAATGGCTATTAGCGTGCAGTTTTAAGGCCGAAGCGGGTAGGTTTTCGCCTACGGGTTCGTTGAGGACGCGCTCAATAATGGCTTTTTTCTTCGCACCGTTGGCAATGACAATGGCTACTTTTGCCTCCAACACATGGCGCAGTCCCACCGTAATTCCTTGGGTTAATGGAGTGTTTGACTCAAAATATTTTTGCCCCACCGAAGCCGTTACCTCCTCTAAATCAGACACGTGCGCATAGGTATCAAACGACGTTCCAGGCTCGTTTAAACCTAAATGCCCGTTCATTCCAATTCCTACCATAATCACATCCAAGCCACCACGGCTTGCGATAAATTCATTGACGCGGTCGCATTCAGCGGTCAAATCATCGGTGAGGCTATCAAAAAACGAAACGCGCTCGGCAGGTATGCCAAGAGGTTTAATCAACGGCCCGTCAATATACGAGCGGCAACTCCCAGGGTTGTCGGGTGAGATACCCACCCATTCGTCCAAACCCACAAAAGTCGCTTGGTCAAAATCGCCAGGCTGGGCTTTGGCTACAATTTTTTGGAAAGTCAACAACGGTGTTTCGCCCGAGGCCACACAAATCGTCGCCGTCGGTTTTTGGCGAACATAGTTCAAAATAAACTCAGAGGCGTGTTCTGAAAGGGCTTCGTAATCGTCAAATACGTGGTAATTCATGCGTTCTTTTTTCTAATTCAGTGATGAGTTGTTGGATGTGTTGGGGCGAAAATAGCTTTATTTTTCCTTTGTTTTGTTCGTTTCTGGGCAAATCAAAAAGTACAATCACTTCTTGTTCGGACGTTGTGACATGGCGACTGTATTTTTGCTCTTTAAACTGCCTAGCCCGTTCAGAATTGAGCATGACTGCCACTCGAAACGTTTTATTGAGGTACGTTAAAGTCAGATCTACTCCGTTGAAATAGTCGTCGCGCAAGGAATATTTCACCTCTTGAAACCGCCCTGATTCTTGGCAAAGTACAAAAAAATGAAAATCCCGAATCAGCGACGGAAAACTGCGCAACAACCTTGCTTTCACCGCATCGGCGTTGTAAATACGCCACGTCCCTTTCCGAAAATAGTGAATCCGAGTTTCGTCCAGTACCCCGAAATGTGCGCTTAGGTACTGCGTCCACAGTTCTTGCTCGGTAGGAAGTTGCCCTTTGAAGAACAAAAACTTATAAAACGCTAACGCAAAAGGCGGCAACTTTGCCTTTTCTACCTCTGCATCGCGCACAAGATTTTCGCCCGAATAGTTCAACGTTGCTACTTGCTGCTCAATCAACCCCGACGTCCACGTAATTTTCCGCTCATAAAGCACACTTTCTTTTTCTAATCGAATTTCGACCGTGGTGCCGTCGGCAAAAGTTTCGGGGAGCGGGTATTGCATAGGACTGAATGTTTAGCGTCTCTGACGCAAACTGCGAAACTATTACTTCAATCCAAAGAAGACGCGCAAAATTTTTATTCGCTTGATAATCAACCAATAAAGCCCTATACTAATAAGTAAAGACAACGTACTTACCAAAAGAAAACCAAGCCAAACGCCGATGTTATACTTTAGGATATAAAAACCAACGACGACAATGACGGTTTGGTGCAAGATGTAAAAAGGATAAACCGCCTCGTTGAGTTGGCTGAGCGCAGGATGCGGGCGGTTGAGGTATTGATAGCCGTAGGCGACAGTCGCTACGACCGAAAACCACGTCAAACAAAAAGCATTGATGTCCCAAACAACGTCGTACCAAGTCACATCGTCCCACTCAGGATAAACGAATCTACGTAAGATGTATAAAGTATATAAAACAATCGTCGAAAGTAGCGTAGCACGGCCATACATACGACGTTGGCGCGCCATTTCTTCCCAAAGTACCCGCCGACTTACCAACAAATACCCACCCCAAAATAGCAATAAATTAAACGTAAAATACGCCCAATCGTCCACCAGTGCGTGAGTTTCGTCGGGGAAATACGGTTTGAGCGCCACTTGACTCACAATCAACACCAATGCGTAGCCCAATGCACCGCCTTTGTAAGAAACCCATTTTTCGATCGTCTGACCAAAACGTTCGCCTTGGGGAGTTTTTAACCAATGAAATAAAGGAATGCTACCAAGAGAATACAAAAACAAATAGGCAACAAACCATAAGTGATGCCAGCTAAAACTTCCTTTGGGATAGGCAACAAAGTCAAATACGGTTCGATAAAAATCGGCGTAAGAAGCAAAGTGAATTCCGTTAAAAATTCGTTCGTAATAAATTTGGGGAGGCACAACGACGAACATCCCAAAAACGAGCGGTATAAACAATCGCTTTACTCGCTCAGACGCATACCCACCCAACGAACGCGTACGAAGAGCAAAGTAAGTACCCGCACCCGAAATAAAAAACAACAGTGGCATCCGCCAATAATGCAACCAAATCATCACCCAGCGCATGACTTCGCTTTTTTCGGTGCTTTTGATGTGCCAATCCCAAGGCACGTAAATCATCCCGACGTGGTAATAGAGCAAAATAATGATACAAATAACCCGCAGCCAATCGAGGTCATAGCGGCGGAGTGAAGAAGATGAGGGTGTTTTCATAGATGTTTATTTTTGGGACAAAACAACCTCATTCCGCCCATATCCTCCCTATTTGCCGTTAAAATCGAAGTTCGTTCTTATCGGGAAGTATGAAAACCCGTAAATCCTGACCAATATTAGCCCCCAAAACTGACTTTGGTCATATCCTTCCGCTCGGTTGTGTTGCATTTTTGACTAATTACAAAATGCCCATCCTATGTCGCAATCTATTTCACCCGTCGTAGAAGTTCAATGTTACCACTGCGGCGCCGACTGCGAAGACCACGTCATCGTGCATGACGATAAGCCGTTTTGCTGCGAAGGTTGCAAAACCGTTTATGAACTTCTTCAAGAAAATCAACTCTGCAACTACTACGACCTGACGCAAAACCCAGGCGTATCGCCCGATAAAAATTACTACGCAGGCAAATACGCGTACTTAGACCTGTCCGAAGTTCACGATAAAATCATTGAATTTACCGACGGTCGCCAAACGCACGTCAACTGGTTTTTTCCTCAAATGCACTGTAGTTCGTGCGTGTATTTGTTGGAAAATCTCCACCGCTTGCACGAAGGCGTGATTTCGTCGTTGGTAAATTTCCCCGAAAAGAAAGCCCGTGTTGTTATCGACGAACAAAAAATTAGCCTTAGCAAACTTGCCGAGTTACTTACTTACATCGGCTACGAACCTTATATTAGTTTGCAAGACATCGAAGCACAACAAGCTCCCAAAACCAACCGTACGCGTTTGTACAAAATCGGGATTGCGGGTTTTGCTTTTGGCAACGTCATGATGATGAGTTTCCCCGATTATTTTGGGTTGGGCGATACGCATCTGGACCACCATTTACAAACGATGTTTAGTGTATTCAGTGTGGTATTGGCTTTGCCCGTATTTTTTTACAGCGCTTCCGACTTCTTCGTTTCGGCTTGGAAATCCATCCGCGAACGCTTCCTCAACATTGATGCGCCTATCGCATTGGCTATTTTGGTCACTTTCGTGCGGAGTTTGTACGAAATTGGCACCCAAACGGGCGTCGGTTACCTCGACTCCATGACGGGCATTGTGTTTTTTATGTTGTTGGGTCGGTATTTTCAAGACAAAACGTACTCCGCTATTTCGTTCGACCGCGATTATAAGTCCTACTTTCCAGTAGCAGTGACGTTATTGAGCAGAGGACAAAGGGCGAAGGGCGAGGGGCAAGGGGCAGCAGACTTCCCTTCTGTCATACCGACGAAGGAGGTATCTAACACAAATAACCAATCCCCAGTCACCAATCACCAATTATTAGTAACCGACTTACAGCCTGGCGACCAGATTTTGATTCGTAATAAAGAATTGATTCCTGCTGATGTACGCCTTGTGAGCGAACGCGCGATGATTGATTACAGTTTTGTTTCGGGGGAATCTACGCCCATTGAAAAAACGCGTAATGAACTCATTTATGCAGGTGGCCGCCAAATCGGGGGAGCGATTGAGGTCGAAGTGACCAAGCGGGTATCTCAAAGTTATCTGACGCAGCTTTGGAACAACGACTCGGCCACGCAACAACAGCAAAATGCCCAACAAACGATGGTGGGTAAAATCAATTATTACTTTTCGTGGGCGTTGTTGTTCTTAGGATTTGGGGCTTTGGCGTACTGGGCCGTTTTGGGCGATTTACCAAGAGGCATCAACGCCATTACGACGATTTTGATTGTGGCCTGTCCTTGTGCGCTGTTACTTTCCGATACGTTTACCAACGGTAATATGTTGGGTATGTTTGGATCGAATAAACTGTACCTCAAAAACGCCCAAATCATTGAAAATCTGTCTAAAATCGATACGGTTGTTTTTGATAAAACAGGAACACTTACGTTGCCTGACGCAGCTCACGTTCAATTTATTGGCAAACCACTTACGCACATTCAACAACGAATCGTCCGTACCCTTTGCGAGCAATCGTCGCACCCGTTGAGCCGATTGATTGCCAAGTCGTTACAGCACGTTCCGCACGAACAAATGGTAAGTGATTTTCAGGAAATAGAAGGAAAAGGCGTTGAGGGAAAGCTAGGCGAGTATGTTACGGTACGGCTAGGCTCTGCGACGTTTGTTTCTAATGATAGTCAAGAAGTTACTCCACTTCAAGACAGCAACAGCAGCCACGTTTATTTTTCATTTGATGGCAAAGTATTGGGTTATTTTGACATTCAAAGCCAGTACCGCGACAACCTCGTTGATACCCTCAAAAGTCTGAAACAAAAAAATTACAACACCTATTTATTGTCGGGCGACAAGCCTACCGACGTCGAAATGTTGAGTGAATTATTTGGTTCGCTCAAGCAGCTAAATTTCAATCAAAAACCCGACGATAAACTTCGATTTATTGAGAAGTTACAACAACAAGGCCACAAAGTCTTGATGGTAGGCGATGGCCTGAACGATGCGGGGGCACTCATCAAAAGCGACGTAGGCATTGCCGTTTCCGACAACATCAACAACTTTTCACCCGCTTGCGATGGGATTTTGGAAGGAAGTCAACTTTCAAAGCTACCTCAGTTTGTTCGCCTAGCCCAAGCAGGCCGCAACATTGTGATTCAGAGCTTTATCATTTCGGTGGTGTACAACATCATTGGGTTAAGTTTTGCCCTTACGGGAAATCTTTCGCCCGTCATTGCCGCGATTTTGATGCCCGCCAGTTCGATTTCGATTGTCTTGTTTACCACGATTTCCAGCCGCATCGCCGCTTTGCGGAGGTTGTGAGGAAGGAGACGGGCTACCTCTTTAAAAAGAGCGGCGGCAAACTCATGGGATTAGTTTAGTAGAACTTGTGCGGGGATTCCAAGTCTTTCGTGAAAAAGTTTCGCAAGTTTTAATGTCAATGGCTTTTTACGATTCAGCAATGCCGACACATAGCTTTTGCTCCCAATCCAGTCTGCTAAATCCTTGCTTTTTAACCCCCTTTCTTCCATTTTTAATTTTATAGCATCAATCGGATCAGGGATAGGTATCTGAAAATGAACGTCTTCATAGGCTTTCACCAACAACAAAGCAACCTCTAAATAGTCTCCTTCTGGCGTATTGAGAGCGGGCTTGCGTTCAAATTGTTCATCAATCCATTCCATCATAAGTTCATATTCTACGTCGTTTTTAATCGGTTTAAGTTCCATAATGTCAGGATTTTGTTTAGGTTGATATTTTACCGTTTTTACATCTATTTTATCGTATTCTGTGTGAGTACCGAACCACTTAATCTGAATCACTTTATAGTCAAAAACCATTCTGACCACCAGCCGATAATGATTCCCCATGATATTAAAAACAACACGGTCATCTCCTACTAAACTGGCGTTTCCGTAAACTGCCTTCAAATCCTGAAAGCTTTTGAACTCGCATAGGATCATTTCGTTGTACCATTCTTGCAAAGCATGGGCTGCTTTTGGATACAGAAGGCAGTACGATAGTAGCGTTTTTCGTGCTATGATATTAAACATACCTGTTCGTCTTAAAAACAAAAATACAAAAAGTTCTCTAAAAGTAAACTTTCATTGTATAAATCTATAATCTACCGAATTTTTACCCCCACACGCGGCTCGAAACAAGGTTAATCACCGCATTGACCACCAGCGCGATCAGAAACGCTACTACGACCGAAAATTCGTGAAGCAAAAACGCCTGCAAAAATAAGAAGGTCGTGAAGCCAACGAGGCCAATCATAATGCCTCGCAAGACCGTTATTGCCGCCGTACTGCCTTGTAAATAATGGTTAAAAATGGCCAAAATCGACGTCAGAATAGGAAAAGGTGTCAGAACACCGCTCCAACTTGGCCCCAAAATCGCTGCCAGCCCTGTGATGGTCAACACAAAAAGAGTCGCTACCAACATCCGAAACAATAAATCATACTTCGGAGGCTTCGCTCGGGAAGGAGCCGTTTGTCCCACCGAAGGGCGGGGAAAATAATACAAAGCAATCGTAATCACGACCAAAGCCAAACCGTAAATCCCCCAAATTGTCAGTGGAATTGCATCCAACACAAGGGCAGTGAGGGCAAAAGCCACGTATGAAATCAACAGCGTTGGTAACCACTTCAACCGTTTGGAAAACAACGCATAGCAGTAACAAAAACTGACCAGCGAGATAATTCCCATCAAAATACCTGGAATAGAGCGTATGCCGAAGTCTTTACCCTGTTCCAAAATAAAAAACACCAAGATAGGCCCCGCCACCCACGGCATACTCCCGACCACTCCCCCTACCCGATTTCCCCACTTACGGCTAATCAGCGTAATCAGTCCAATGACCAACGGAATAATGGTCAGTTTAAAAAATAAGATATTCATCAATAAACGTAGCTAGTTGGGCAAAGGTACATAGATATACCAAAACTGACCAAAGTCACTTTTGAGGACTGACTTCCCTCATCTTAATCCCGACCCACCAAACCTACTTTTGGGAGGTCGTCAGTCCTAACAAGCTGGTTCAATTTCAACATTCTCAAACATACACACGTCTATGAGTGCTCTCATCATCCTGCTCTGCATCAGTCTGTTTGTCGCAGGCGGCTTCTTAATCGCCTTTGTATGGTCGGTACGCCAAGGGCAATACGACGACGATTACACTCCTTCGATTCGGATTTTATTCGACGACAACGAAAAATAGTTCATCTTTTTTAATCATAAACTCCTCAAATTCAACATGGAACCAATTTCCAAAACAACCTCAACCGTTGACATGGAAGAGTTTCAGTATGATAACACCATCGTACGGAATTTCGCCATTGCTTCTATCGTGTTTGGGATCGTCGGAATGCTGGTGGGCGTACTTATCGCGTTTCAGTTAGCATTTCCTGCCCTCAACCTCGATATTCCCTACACTACGTTTGGTAGGTTACGTCCCCTTCACACCAACGCCGTCATTTTTGCTTTTGTCGGTAACGGCTTTTTTATGGGGCTTTATTATTCGGCACCACGGGTACTCCGCACGCCGATGTACAGTAAGTTGTTGTCCAACATCAACTTCTGGGGCTGGCAACTTATCATCGTAGCCGCCGCCATTACACTTCCATTAGGACTTACCACAGGAAAAGAATACGCCGAACTCGAATGGCCGATTGACATTGCCATTGCGGTGGTATGGGTAGCAGCCCTTCTTAACCTCGTCATGACCATGATTAACCGCCGCGTGCAGCACATTTATGCTGCGGTTTGGTTTTACTTGGCTTCGTTTGTCACAGTAGCGATGTTGCACGTCGTCAACAGCGTTGAACTTCCAATTTCTCTTACTAAAAGTTATTCTTGGTACGCGGGTGTGCAAGATGCCTTGGTACAATGGTGGTATGGTCACAATGCCGTAGCGTTCTTCTTGACGACGCCTTACTTGGGTTTGATGTACTACTTCTTACCCAAAGCAGCCAACCGCCCTATCTATTCGTACCGTTTGTCGATTGTTCACTTTTGGTCATTGATTTTCTTATACATCTGGGCAGGCCCTCACCACTTGCTTTATACCTCTTTGCCCGACTGGGCACAATCGTTGGGTACGGTGTTCTCTGTAATGTTGATTGCTCCTTCGTGGGGAGGGATGATTAACGGTCTGTTTACCCTTCGTGGGGCTTGGGACAAAGTTCGTGAGGATGTGGTTTTGAAATTCATGGTAGTAGGGGTAACTGCCTACGGGATGGCGACCTTTGAAGGCCCTATGCTTTCGTTGAAAAACGTAAACGCCATTGCTCACTATACCGACTGGATTGTAGCGCACGTTCACGTAGGAGCACTTGGATGGAACGGTTTTATGACGTTTGCCATCATGTACTGGTTGTTCCCACGATTGTACGGACGTCCGTTGTTTTCTCAAAAATTGGCCAATTTTCACTTCTGGATTGGCACCTTGGGTATCATTTTCTACGCCGTGCCGATGTACTGGGCAGGTTGGACTCAATCGTCGATGTGGAAAGAATTTACTGAAGAAGGTTTCTTAAAATACCCTAACTTCCTCGAAACCGTTACGCAGCTTGTGCCTTTCTATATTTTACGTGGAATTGGTGGTACATTGTTTTTGGTAGGTTTCTTGGTAGGTACGTACAACTTAGCCATGACGGCCCTTAGCGGTAAGCTCATTGCCAACGAAACAGCACGTGCGGCTTCGCTCAAATCTATCTGGAATCCTCCTGCCAACGAATTTTGGCACAGCCGTATTTTTGAACGCAAGCCTGTGTTCTTTACCGTTATCTCGTTGGTAGCCGTCATCATCGGGGGTGTCATTGAACTTGTGCCAACCTTCATGGTAGAGTCCAACGTACCAACCATCGAAAGCGTGAAACCTTACACCGCACTTGAACTCCAAGGCCGCGACATCTACGTTCGTGAAGGCTGCTATACGTGTCACTCTCAAATGATTCGTCCGTTCCGTTCCGAAACCGAACGCTATGGCGAATACTCAAAAGCAGGTGAGTTTGTTTATGATCACCCATTCCAGTGGGGTTCAAAACGTACAGGACCTGATTTGCACCGTCTTGGTGCCAAATACCCCGATTCATGGCACTACAACCACATGGAAGACCCAACGAGTATGTCGCCTGGTTCTATCATGCCCAAATACCCTTGGTTGCTTGAGGATGCGCTTGATTTGAGCACCACTCCTGCCAAAATCAGCGCCATGCGTACCCTCGGCGTTCCTTACGAAGACGGGTTTGAAGACCAAGCCATTGCCGACGCTCAAAAACAAGCCGATGGCATCGTGGCTAGTTTGAAAAAAGACGGTATCAAAGCCAAAGCTGACAAAGAAATCATTGCGCTCATTGCCTACTTGCAACGCTTAGGTACTGACATCAAAAAACAATAAAAATCATGAAATTCAGAAACTATCTCCAGACGATTGACGGAGTGGCGATATATCCGCTCATCGGACTACTGATTTTTGCGGCCGTTTTTGTAGGATTGGTATGGTACCTTGTAAAACTTGACAAGAAAACCGTCCAAAAAATAAGCCAACTGCCCCTCGAAGACGGCACTGTTCGCCGTGGACTTGCAACGCTTACGTTACTTTTTGTTTCATCAATGGTGTTTGCCCAAGCCGCCGAAGCTCCCAAAGCAGGCGACAAAGAGTTGGTTAACTACCTCATAGTTATGTTGCTGGTTGTGGTCATTTTGGCTGTGCTCGTGCTCTTGGTGCAAGTGATGATGCTTCTCCGTAAAATCTCTGCTCCTCAAGGCAATACCGAAGTAAAAGAAGATTTACGCGGCGAATCGGCGCCGATTTTCAGTGAACGTTGGTGGCAACGTTGGACGGGTTTTGGCGTAAAACTCGCCGACGAGCAACGCATCCTTATCAAAGGCCACGACTACGACGGCATCCACGAACTCGACAACCGTATGCCTCCTTGGTTGGCATTCTTGTTCCAAGGTACGATTGTATTTGCCGTGATTTACCTTATCATTTACCACATGTCGGGTTGGGGCGATTTACCGATGGCCGAGTTGGAAAAAGAAAGCCAAGTGGTAGAAGCGAAGAAAACCGCGTTCCTTGAAAAAGCAGCGGCCAAAATCAACGAAAATACTGTTACGTTGGCCACTGACGCGAAGACAATTGAGGAAGGGAAAGCCATTTTTACGGCCAACTGTGCCGCTTGTCATGCTGCTGATGGTGGCGGTTCGGTAGGGCCAAACCTCACTGACGAGTACTGGCTCCACGGCGGTGGTATCAAGAATGTCTTCAAAACCATCAAATACGGTGTACCCGAAAAAGGGATGATTGCGTGGGAAAAGCAATTGAACCCACTCAAAATGCAACAGGTTGCTAGTTACATCATCTCCATCAAAGGCACAAAGCCTGCGACTCCGAAAGCTCCTCAAGGAGAAATTTATACCGAAGCTCCCGCTGCGGCGGATAGTACCGTAGCCGCAAAATAAGTCACCTCAACCCCGTCCTTCGGACGGGGTTGAGGTTAAACGAATTCTCATCATGCAACCCCTCGATACACACCCCGACTTCGACGAATCGTTCCGCGATAGTTTTGCGGCTGTCGATGATACCACTGGGAAAAGAAACTGGTTTTACCCTCAAAAACCAACTGGAAAATGGCATAACCGCCGCGTTTGGTTTACCATTTTTCAGCTCACTGTAATGTTTGCCTTGCCGTTTATCAAAGTAAATGGCCAACCCCTCTTCTTGTTCAACATCCTAGAGCGTAAGTTTATCGTTTTCGGAATTTTCATTGGCCCACAAGATTATTGGCTTTTTGGGCTAATGATGATTTCTTTCTTTGTATTTATTGTACTTTTTACCACCGTTTTTGGGCGAGTTTGGTGCGGATGGGCTTGTCCGCAAACGGTATTTATGGAAATGGTTTTCCGTAAAATCGAGTACGTCATCGAAGGCGACTGGAAAGCCCAACGTGCCCTTGCCAAAGCGCCTTGGAACAGCGAAAAAATCACCAAAAGAACCCTCAAAGCGGTTATTTTCTTGGCATTATCGTTTGCAATTGCCAATCTGCTGTTAAGCTACTTTGTGGGTATTGACCGCCTCGAACGCATCATCTTAGAGCCAATATCAGAGCACTTGACTTTATTTTTGGGTATCTGCGCTTTTACCCTAGTTTTCTTTTGGAATTTTGCCTGGCTACGCGACCAAGCTTGTACCGTTGTGTGTCCTTACGGACGCTTGCAAGGGGTATTGCTTGATAAAAACTCAGTCGTGATTGCCTATGATTATAAACGTGGCGAACCGCGTGAAAAACTTCGTAAAGGTGCCGAACGTACCGCTGGCGATTGTATTAACTGTTTTCAGTGCGTGAATGTATGCCCAACAGGTATCGACATCCGCAACGGTACCCAAATGGAGTGCGTCAATTGCACGGCCTGTATCGACGCCTGCGACAACATCATGGAAAAAGTGAACCTGCCCAAAGGCTTGATTCGCTACGACTCGGAAAACAATATTTCTGCGGGTAAAAGTAAACTCATTACCACCCGTACCATTGCTTACGCAGTCGTATTGACGGCGCTTTGGGTGGGTCTAGGCTATGCTATTTTTACCCGAAACGACACCGAAACAACGCTTTTGCGCGCTCCAGGTTCTCGATTCATCGAAAACCCCGACGGTACCATTAGCAATCTTTATACCTTCAAATTGTTTAATAAAACCAATCATCCCATCCAGCCTGAGATGAAGTTGTTGTTCCCCAAAGGCACCTTAAAATTTGCGGGAATCCCTAACCTCAACCTCGAAGCCGCAGGAATGGTCGAAGGTTCGGTATTTATTACCATTCCAAAATCCGAACTCTCCAAACGCCGCACCGACGTTTCCTTGGGAATCTACGCCGACGGCAAGCAGTTGGAAGAATTTAAAACAACGTTCATTGCACCAGAAGAATAAACATTACAATTATGAAACTATCTTGGGGAACGGGCATTTGGGCATTTTATGGCTTATTTGTCTTAATGATATTAGCGATGGTCGGAATGAGCATCGTCCAAAAAATTGACCTCGTCACCGACAATTATTACGAGGAAGAAGTAAAGTTTCAGGGCAAAATTGATAAAATCAACCGCGCCAAACAACTAACTACTCCCCTATCTTGGGAAGTAACCGACGCAGGCATTCGGATTCATTATCCTACTGAATTAAAAGGCATTAGCGGAAAAATTAACCTTTATTGTCCTGCCGACAATCGGAAAGATATGTCAATGCCAATACAGGTTGGAACCGACGGTACGCAGTTTATTCCGAGTCAGAAGATTCATACGGGTCGCTACCAACTCCAAATCGACTGGCAAGCCAACGGCATCGGATACTGGAACGAAGGAACACTCAATATTTAAGGGTGGCAAGGGTTGCTCACAACCCTCAACACATAATCTCGACATTCAAAACCATGTTTTACCTAGCTTTTTCCCTCGGACTAATGAGCAGCCTACACTGCGTGGGGATGTGTGGGCCGATTGCACTGGCACTCCCCGTACACCAACGCTCAAAATGGGGAAAGTTGGGCGGAATTCTGTTGTATAACCTTGGTCGAGCTACTACTTACGCCCTCCTCGGTTTTTTGCTCGGTTTTGTTGGTAATGCGCTCAATTTGGCAGGACTCCAGCGTAGTTTGTCGATTGGTACAGGAATAATTATGCTGGCCGCCGTGGCGTACTCTTCGCATTGGCTAGACCAACTCGGAACACCTTCTTTTCTTCAAAAAAGTGTTCAATGGTTAAAAAAACAATTAGGTACGCTCCTCCATCAACGCAGTTTTAGCTCCCTTTTTATGCTCGGTACACTCAATGGACTTCTGCCCTGCGGGCTTGTCTATATGGCACTCATTAGCTCCATAGCCACGGGAGGCCCTACCGACGGGGCGCTTTTTATGGCTACCTTTGGACTTGGTACTCTTCCCGCTATGAGTGCCGTGGCGTTTGTAAAAAATCTTTTTTCTAATTTTCTCCGCAGCCGTGCCCGCCAATGGATGCCTGCTTTTGTGGCCGTTGTCGCCATCGTGCTCATTCTCCGTGGCTTAGAAGTAACAGGCTGGCCGATTTTAGGTTTAGAAAACCGTGAGATTCCTGTTTGTCATGGCGGGAGGTAGGTTTGTTTTCATATCTTTTGCTACAAACGTTATGCCTCTCCGAGGCTAATCTTTAATCGTTTCACTGAAACGATTAAAAGCGTTTTCGCCTATTTTAATAAAAACAGCCATTGACATTTTTCCAATCAGCCTGACCAATGTCATATTTTACTTTTCCAATAGCTTGCATTTTTGGTAAAACACCTATTTACCATGAACACGCAACTACTTCAGAAATACAACGTGCCTGGGCCTCGCTACACCAGTTACCCGACAGTGCCTTATTGGGACAAAACCCCACTTACCGAAACCCGTTGGAAAGACTTGGTAAAAGATATATTTGAAATCAGCAATACGTCCGAAGGAATTAGCCTCTATATTCACTTGCCGTACTGCGAAAGTTTATGCACCTACTGTGGCTGCAATACTCGCATTACGGTCAATCACAAAGTAGAACAACCGTACATTGCAGCCGTCTTGAAAGAATGGCAGCTTTATCTTGATTTTCTACCCAATCGCCCCCAAATCCGTGAGTTACACTTAGGAGGAGGAACGCCCACATTTTTTAGCCCTGAAAATCTCCGAACGCTGATTTCGGGTTTGTTTGAAAAAGCCGACATCCATCCTAACCACGAATTTGGGTTTGAAGCGCACCCAGCTAGTACTACCGACGCGCACCTCCAAACGTTGTTTGAACTAGGTTTTCGTCGGATTAGCATTGGGGTTCAAGATTTCAATCCCGTTATTCTTGACCTCATTAATCGCCCTCAAACGTACGAACAAGTCAAACATGTAACCGAAAAGGCGCGTGAAATTGGTTATACGTCGGTTAACTATGATTTGGTTTATGGTTTACCACGGCAGCAAGTAGAAGGAATGACCCAAACCATCGGAGAAGTGATTCAGCTTCGTCCCGACCGCATTGCGCTTTACAGCTACGCCCACGTACCTTGGGTAAAACCAGGTCAACGCAAATTTACCGAAGCCGACTTACCAGATGCCGCCAAAAAATTAGCGATTTATGAAGCCTGTCGTAATGCCTTAGAGTCAGTGGGGTATCACGACATCGGGATGGATCACTTTTCACTCAAAACAGATACACTTTATCAGGCCCTTGAAGATAAAAAACTCCACCGCAATTTTATGGGCTATACCACCACCCAGACGCGTTTGCTGGTGGGCTTGGGCGTGTCGGCCATCGGGGATTGTTGGTGGGGCTACGGTCAAAACGAAAAAACGGTCGAGAAATACTACGAACGCCTCAACGCAAACGAGTTACCGATTTTCAGAGGCCATGTTCTGACGCGGGAGGATTTGATTCTACGACGTCATATTTTGCAGTTGATGTGTCATTTTGAAACCACTTGGTTCGATTCCAAAGACCAATGCCAAGCGCTTTACGAAGCCCTTGCCCGACTGGAAGAACCCGAAAAAGATGGCCTTGTTAGCATCGAGCCCTATCACCTCAAAGTAACGCCCGAAGGCCGCTCTTTCATCCGTAATATCAGTATGGCATTTGACGCGCGTTTGTGGGGCGATATACCACAAACAGCCATTTTTAGCCAAACATTTTAAAATTCTTTTGGAAAAATCACCGTAACCTCCGTATTTGGTATGTTAGAAATATTCATTCAGCAAACCCAAGCGATGAGAAGACACGTCGAAATGTTAGATGCACTCTTTAAAAGTGCAACGGAGGGAATTATTGTCGTGGATTCGTGGGGAGCTATACAGTTGGTCAACCCCAAAGCCGAAGAATTATTTGGCTACGATGAAGACGAGTTGATTGGTAAGAAAATAGAAATTCTTATTCCTCAACGATATGCCCGCAATCACGTAGATCACCGCATGAATTACTCCCAGCATCCCAAGGCAAGGAACATGGGGAGAAACCTAGACCTCAATGCCAAGCGTAAAGATAATTCGGAGTTTCCTGTCGAAATCAGTTTAAGTCCGTTTGCCACCAGCGATGGCGAATACATTGTAAGTTTTATTATCGACATTTCGCTGCGCAAAAAACAAGAGGAGGCATTGCTAGAAGCACACCGCCAAATCCAAAGCCTTAACGCCGACTTGGAAGAGCGCGTGCAGCAACGCACCCGTGAACTGGCACATGCGCTAGAGGAGATTGAGCAGTCGAAACAGGAAGTGATGCGGGCGCTGGAGAAAGAGCGCCAACTCAACGACATGAAGACGAAATTTGTGACGATTGCCTCGCACGAATTCCGTACGCCATTGGCGACTATTCTCTCTTCTGCGTCTTTGATTGGACGTTATACGCACGCTGAAGAAGACGAAAAACGTCAAAAACACGTCCAACGTATCAAATCCACGGTAACAAACTTGACCGAGATTTTAAACGACTTTTTGTCGCTCGGCAAACTCGAAGAAGGACAAATCCGCAACGTGCCGATTGTGTTTCCTGTTACTGATTTTTGCAAAGAATTGGTGGACGAACTCAAATCAGTTTGCAAAGAAAACCAGCAGATTATATACACCCACGAAGGTGATTCTGAAGTGTGTGTCGATCGTCATTTGCTCAAAAATGTACTCATCAATTTGCTTTCAAACGCCTCCAAATATTCGGACGCGGGCAAGCAAATTTTCTTACGTTCATCTAAAAAAGAAAAAACCGTTCGCTTTGAAGTACAAGACCAAGGCATTGGGATTCCCGAACAAGACCAAGCGTATGTGTTTGACCGCTTTTTCCGCGCACACAACTCTGGGACGATACAAGGAACTGGCCTTGGGCTAAACATTGTAAAAAAATACATTCAGTTGATGCAAGGCGAAATCCAGCTTACGAGTCAACTGAATCAAGGAACGACGGTGTCTCTCGACCTTCCGAATTGTTAGCCACATGAAGACCATTCTACTGATAGAAGACAATCCCGACATGCGGGAGAATACGACCGAAATTTTGGAGTTAGCACACTACAATGTACTAACGGCAGAAAACGGCAAGAAAGGCATTAAAATCGCTCAAGAACAGCAGCCTGACCTGATTATTTGCGACATCATGATGCCCGAACTCGACGGCTACGGGGTGTTGCATTTGCTCAGTAAAGAAGCTGAAACGGCCAGTATTCCCTTTATTTTCTTAACGGCCAAAGCGGAAAAAGCCGATTACCGCAAAGGAATGACCCTTGGGGCAGACGATTATTTGACCAAACCTTACGACGACGTAGAGCTGCTCAGTGCGGTAGAAACGCGCTTGCGTAAAAACGATTTGCTCAAAACAGAGTATTCACGTACAGAAGAAGGTCTGACGCAGTTTTTGAACGAAGTAAAATCGTTTGAATCGCTCAAAAAACTGTCAGAAAACAAAAAAACGAAGCTCTATAAAAAGCGCGAAACGGTGTATTCGGAGGGAAGTTATCCCAATGCCGTTTATTTCTTAAAAAGTGGAAAAATCAAAAACTCAAAGACCAATGAGTTTGGGAAAGAATACATTGTAGAGCTTCACAAACCTGGCGATTTTTTTGGGTATTTAGATTTATTGGAAAACACGCCCTACCAAGAATCGGCCGTGTCGCTGCAAGACAGTGAAGTGGTTATCATTCCCAAAGATGAATTTAATAGCCTTCTCTACAACAACCGCGACGTAGCCACGAAGTTCATCAAAATGCTTTCCAATGAAGTGCGCGAGCGGGAAGAGCGATTGCTGAAACTTGCCTACAACTCCGTACGAAAACGCGTAGCCGAAGCGCTGATAATGCTAGCCAATCGCTACCAAGAAGATAAAACAAAGCCTTTTGCCATTGCCATCACCCGCGAAGATTTAGCGAGTATCGTGGGCACCGCGACCGAAACGGTTATTCGCACCCTTTCTGATTTCAAAGACGAACATCTTCTCGAAATGAAAGGAAGCCTGATTACGGTACTCGATTATGAGAAACTATCTCGAATGAAGAATTAATAGTGCCGTGATGAGGGTTGTGGTAAGGGTTGCTCACGAAGTGATGAGGGTTTCTCAAAACCCGACGAAACGACGAGTATATGCTGAGATGAGACCCTCCAAGTTTTCAAAACTTGGAGGGCCTTTGTTTTAACTACCCCAACTCCTCCATTTCCATCATGGCATTTTCCCACGCGTCGGTGGTCGCCGCAATTTTTTGCTGGACTTCGGTGTATTTTCTATTCACTTCGGCCAATTTCGCCGCATCACTGTAAATGGCAGTGTCAGCCAACTGTGCTTCCGCTTCTTTCTTACGTTTTTCCAACTCGTCGATTTCTTGTTCGAGTTGGGTGATTTTTTTCTGAAGCGTCTTTTGCTGGTGCGACGAGCCCGAAGACGTATTCTTCGTAGGCACAGGCGCCGAGCGTTGCGGTACTACCACAGTTTCCGCAGGGACTGCTACCACTTCTTCTTGGCGTTCTTCTTGCCACCACTCGTACTCTTGGTAGGTACCAGGGTATTCTTTCACTTCTTTTTCTTCGATGTACCAAATTTTCTCCGCAATGGCTTCCACAAAGAAACGGTCGTGAGAAACCACCACAAACGACCCTTCGTACTGACGAAGCGCCTGAATGAGGATATTCACCGACTGCATATCCAAGTGGTTGGTAGGCTCATCGAGCAACAAGAAATTGGCTTGAGACACCAACACTTTTGCCAACGCAACCCGCGATTTCTCCCCTCCCGATAACACCTTAATTTTCTTAAAAACATCGTCACCCGTAAACAAAAAGCACCCCAAAATCGTCCGACATTCGGTTTCGGTTTTGGTCGGATTGGCGTATTTTAATTCTTCTAAAATCGTATGTTCTATATTAAGCGACTCCAACTGGTGCTGGGCATAAAAGGTAAAGAGCACATTATGACCCAGTCGCCGCTCCCCTTCGACAGGCTCGGTGCCTGCAATGACCCTCAACAACGTGGATTTTCCTTTACCATTGGCCCCGATAAGCGCAATTTTGTCGCCGCGCTCCATCGTTATATTGGTATGTTTCAGGATTTCCTTTTCGCCGTATGCTTTCGAAACATCCTCCAATTGAAGCACATGACGGCCTGGCTGGGTCGTAAATTGGAAACGAAAATGCACCTTGGCATTTTCATCCACTACAGCCTCCACCCGATCCATTCGTTCCAACATTTTGGCGCGGCTTTGGGCTTGTTTTGCTTTGGTTGCTTTGGCCTTAAAGCGCTCAATAAAGCGCTCCGTTTGGCGGATTTTAGCCTGTTGGTTTTCGTAAGCTCCTTTTTGAATCTCGTTACGAAGGGCTTTTTCTTCGAGATAAAATGAATAATTCCCGCCGTAATAGTTTAACTTTTGGTTGCTTACTTCCACCATTGTATCGCAGACATTGTCCAAAAACTCACGGTCGTGCGAGACCACAATCACCGCATTTTCGTAGCTCTGAACATACTTTTCCACCCACTGAATCGAAGGCAAGTCCAAGTGGTTGGTAGGCTCATCGAGCATGAGCAAAGAAGGTTTTTGTAACAGCAACTTGGCCAGCATCACGCGCATTCGCCAACCTCCCGAAAACTGCCGCAGCGGTTTTTGTAAGTCACTTGTCGAAAAACCAAGTCCTTCCAAAATCTCCTCAGCTTTCGACTGAATGGTATAGCCGTCCAATGCCTCAAACTCCTCTTGCAGGCGCGCAAGTCGATCCACCAGTTTATCTTCGTAATTGGTTTCCATTTGATGAATTACTTCATCTATCTGGCGTTGAAGCACCAATTGGCGCTCAAAGGCTTGCAAAGCTACCGTCAAAATAGGCTCATCACTTTGGTAAGAGAGCAAATCTTGGTTCAAAAACCCAATGGTACAACCACCTGCTTTTGAGATATTTCCTGCATCGGGCTGGTAGTTACCCACAATCAAATGCAGCAGGGTGGACTTCCCTGTTCCGTTCAGACCAATAAGGCCAATTTTATCTTTGGGCTTGATATGAAGCGAGGCGTTTTCGTACAAAGCACGGTCGCCGAGATAATACGAGAGGTTGGTAATCGAAATCATGCTACAAAGTTAGCGGTTTTCAAGTAAGGTATTTATATTTGGGTACTACCAAACCGTTTCTAAATCATGAAAAAGGCAGCGTTATGTCTATTTTTATTTTTTCTCTTCTCATATACTCTAAAATCGCAGAACCAAATACCTCAAATTCAATTAACCGAATATGCAGCCGGATTTAATCAACCAAGTGATATTGAAACTGCGGGCGATAATCGCTTGTTTGTTTCTGAGCTTACGGGGAAGATTAAAATCATTCAGAATGGGATTGTTCATCCAACACCTTTTTTAGATATAAGTATGACTGGAGCTTCGATTTATAGCTTCTGTTTTTCTCCTAATTACTCTTCTAATGGTATTTTTTTTGTTTATTATCGAAAACAAGACGGGCTAGGGCAAATTGTAATGTTCAAGAGAAACCCTTCCAATCCTAATCTTACCCTCACTGGGTCAGAAGCCAAGATTCTTACCTTACCCTATTTAGTTCCTGGTGGACATACAGGTGGAGAAATTGCTTTTGGGCCAGATGGATACTTATACATCACAACAGGAGATGATGGTTTAGGGACGCGTAAAACCATGGGAGATTCTCCAGGCAATGCCCAAAACCTCAAAACTGTACTGGGAAAAGTTCTGCGAATTGATGTCAGTACTGCACCCAATTATAAAATTCCAACTACCAATCCCTACCAAACCCTTGGAGATAGCATTCCTGACGAAATTTGGGCACGCGGTTTACGTAACCCTTGGCGAATGAGTTTTGACAAGCAAACAGGTGATTTGTGGATTGGAGACAACGGCGCTGACCATTGGGATGAAGTCAATTTTTTAGCCCACCCTAATTTAGGCGGGGCTAATTTTGGCTGGCGATGTTATGAAGGTAGTCACCCTTATTCCTCTAATGGGTGCAGTGATACTACTCTTCTTATCTATCCAATTCAAGAATATCAAGGCTGGGTATCTGATACTACAAGTGGTGCTTCGGTTATGGGCGGATATGTCTATCGGGGAAACCTATATCCCGCCCTACGAGGGCATTATTTATATGCAGATTGGGTCATGGGTAAATTTTGGACACTTTTTCGTTCCCCAAATGGTCAGCGCATCAATACATTTCAAGGTATTCTCACTTCCTCTCCTGTCACTTTTGGCCAAGACACCAGCGGAGAATTGTACGTTGCGAGCTTAGATGAAGGGAAAATTTATCAAATTGGGCTTAAATCTACCCTTTCAACTCCTACTATTAATGTTGCAGCAGTACCTGCAAGTTGCGGATTAAAAGGCCAAAGTGTTAATAATGATGCTAAGCTAACAATCCAAGGTAATACTATCACTGATAGATATGATTTTACATTTGGCATTAACTACACAGGAACTGCCAATTATACAGTAGGTTCAAAAACTATTCCTTTAAACGGTGTTTTAGTCGCAGACCTACCTAATCCAATTTCCCCGCAAACCATTACTGTACGTATTTTCAGTATTACAAATTCTCACATAGACATTACTACCACACTTGCATCTACAACTTGCATACCATGCCAATTCCCTGCTCCGCAGCCACAATCCATTGATACAAGCGCTTGCATAGGCACTATTCTCAATATCTCAGTAAAAGGGTGTAGTGGACTGTACACTTTAAAAGCTTTCAGCGACTCTCTACTCACTCAATTATCAAGCCTTACGGTGAATAATAATTTTATAACTACACCCACACTCACTAGCCCATTAAAAGTATATACTGCGTGTGTACATACGACCTATCCTGAATGTAAAAGTAACTACGCTCTATTGTCAGTAAAAACTCATGATATCCCCGTTGCCTTCAATGCTCTCAACATTACAAATACATCCTTTGACATTCGATGGCAGGCTTCTAGAAACGAAAGTTATTTACTCAAATATCGTGTAAAAAACACTACTTCCGACTGGATAACCCTTCCTGTACTGACAGCAGATTCTACAGGAATATTTTCCACAATGCTATCTTCGCTCAATCAGGCAACAATTTACGAATGGGCCGTATCTAATGTTCATTGTCACAACTTTACGATTCAAGAAACACGAACTCTGTCTTGTCCTCCCACAATAACTCAGCTAGTTGGCCCAGTTGCCCCCGCAACCTATCAAGCCCACGAAGTCATTCAAAGTAAAGGAACGCTACTGGGCGGAAGTACTTCATTTTATGCAGGAAAAACCATTATCCTCGCACCTGGGTTTCAAAGCGCCTCTAATAGTACTTTTAGTGCTCAGATTAAAGGTTGTGATTAAGTTCTTATCTTTGCCCGACAACACACGAACGAATGACACACCTTCTTCCAAAAAATAAGGTTCAGGCCACTATTCAGCGGGCTTTTTCTTCGTTGGTGTTCGTCAATGACCCCGATGCGCTTACCCGTTTTCGGGGTCGTTGGTCGCCTTGGCTCTTCAATACGCCCTTGCACGTCGTTCACCAACAAGCCGAGCAAGTTTATACTTTTGTGCTCACCGATGCCGAGACGCAGCAAGAACTTCACGGTTTTTTCCATCTTTTTGTCCAAAATCAGCAAGGGATTAGTCCGCTAAGGGCATCGTTTGGGTCGTTTGAAGTAGCCGAAGTTGTCAGCCATGCCGATTTTAGTGTTTGGTTAAACTCCATTGAATCTTTTGCCGTATCGCACGGCATCACGTCGCTGTCGATTCGTCATTACCCAAGCTGTTATCATCCTGCCCGTAGTTCGTTTATCAAGCGCGGATTGGTGCGGCACGGTTTTCAGATAAACCAGTCCTCTATCAATCACTACATTTCGGTAACCTCGCAGCCTTTTGAGACAGAGCTTCACGCCTCCGAACGGCGACGATTACGAAAGTGCCAGCTAGCAGGTTTTCGATTTGAAGAATGGGTAGCTCCTGATGCCAAACAAGTGTATCAGTTTATTGCCCATAACCGCCAACGACTCGGGTATTCGCTTTCTTTTCGTGAAGAGCAGC
Source organism: Runella sp. SP2 (assembly GCF_003711225.1). Classification (NCBI taxonomy): domain Bacteria; kingdom Pseudomonadati; phylum Bacteroidota; class Cytophagia; order Cytophagales; family Spirosomataceae; genus Runella; species Runella sp. SP2. The sequence goes on from NZ_CP031030.1 coordinate 4,144,620, forward strand.
TGCGGCTTTGGTTGACCGTTTTTCCTGAAATTTTTCGGGTATTTTGCGTCAAAAATGGCGAAGAAATTGCCTCATTAGGGCTAACTGTCCGCGTTGGAAAAAATGTACTCTATCACTTCTGTCCCGCCGACAACCTGACCTATCGACAGTACAGCCCCTCGGTGTTATTAACCAAAGGTTTGTACGAATTTTCCCAGCAAGAAGGTGTAACCATTTTAGATTTGGGCATCTCAGTTGACGCCACTGGCCAGCCTAAAGCCAGTTTGGCTCGTTTCAAACGAAACCTTGGCGCTCAAGAATGCGATAAATGGCACTTTGAAAGAAAAATCGGCATTTCTACCAAAATGTAAAAATGCCGATCGAGTCACGCGTGGGTCAATCTATAATGTAAGTCTGAATCAATGATTAGCTATTTCAAGCCCAAAATAGTTAAAAAGAGTGCTCAAGGTTTTTCGTTCAGCCACAACGCTTTCCCCGCCTACCTCTTGGTAAGACACCCTTGATTTTTTTAATAATGGAGTAGGGTCAAAACCTTTTTTGCCAGGTTTTAATTTATAGTTTTTGGAGAAATAGATTTTTTCAATATTTCGAGCCTCTAGGAAATTACTCAAGGCATTGGCACTATACCCATGAAAAAGCTCAATACTAATACTTCCCAAAAGAGATTCATATCTATTCTTGATAATAGCAATTGCTTCTTCAAATTCAGTTGTTTTCAGGGTATCCACCATTTCATCTGGCGAATAAAACAAAAAATCCGATATGGAATCTGTAGGAATTTTGGCGTACATCAACACCACATTTACTTTTCCCGCATTGATGGTATTCAATGCCAGTCTGAGGGCATTTAGCGACTCAACTTTAAAATCTATCGGCACTAATATTGTTCTTTCCATGCGCTTAGTCGTTTTTAAAACCAATGCAAAGGTGCTACCCCCGACTAAGAATGATTTAAGAAGCAGATTAGAATTCGATAAGAAATGATTTTTTTACGGAATTTTTGCCAAAGGAATCCTAATTTGAACCGTCGTCCCTTCATTGACGACTGAAGAAAGCTGCAATTGACCGTTATGAATTTTGATGATATTACGGGTCAAAGGCAATCCGATACCATAGCCTTCAAAGTTTCGGGTGTTGGAAGCCCTAAAAAACGGGTCATAAATAAACGGAAGTTCTGACTCGGGAATCCCAATCCCGTGGTCCGTAAATGCCAAAAAAACTTGGTCATCGCTGGAGGCAATCGTCACCACAACGGGCTTATTGTTGGAATACTTGCAAGCGTTTGTTAATATATTGGTAAACGCCAGCGAAAGCAGCTGGCGGTTGCCCATCACTTTCAATTTTTTGGGATTCTCGGGCAACAAGCTAAAGTCCACTTGGATGTTATTCTTAGGATTGAGTTTATCAATCATCTCCTTGACTTGCCAAATCAGGTCGTCGGTTCGTAGAATTTCAAAATTAACCCGCTTGTTGGTATAACCCGTTTGAGCCAAATACAGCAACGTTTGCGTGATTTGGTTCAGGCGCTCAGCTTGGCCCAAAATACTCATCAACGACTGCTGGTATTCTTCGGGCGAGCGCTGTTTCATCAGCATCACTTCGGCTTCTCCCATGATAGACGTGAGTGGCGTGCCAAACTCGTGCGAGGCATTACTAACGAAATTGTTTTGGGTTTCAAACGAAGTCTCAAGCCGATCTAGGAGGTCATTGAACGTAGAAATCAATTGGCTAATTTCGGCATCATTTTTTTTCTCTTCGATGCGCAAATGAATATTATCCTTGCTTATTTGTTTCACCCGATCAGTAATGTGCTTGATAGGGTCGAAGATTCGCTTTGAGAAAAAGAAAGACAAATAGGTGGTTATCAAGGCAATAAAAAGAACACCAAGTAAAATCACATTGCGCATAAACAACAAGTGATTGGAGGCATAGTAGTTTTTGGCCGATACTACCACAATGTGTGTTTGATTGTTGCTCTCGTGCCGAATTCCCGTAAAAAAGGTTTCGCCCATCTGACGCGTGGCTTTCCCTTTGTTCAAAATCTCCTTCAAAAACGTCATCGGGAGTTCTGATTTTTTTACCATTTCAGCTAAATCGTTATCATTTTCGACCCTATACAGATACTCTTTTTCGTCCGACAGCTTTTCGAGGTGTTCTTTACGGATAATTTTAAACGGCTCGGCATTGATTTTATCGGCATCAAAATTATACTTCGCCGCAATCGTCGCCCGCGTTTCTAGTCGTTTATAAAAGTCAGTGTAGGAATAATTATACAAAAAATAATAGATACTTCCCCCAAACAGAAGCAGCATCAGGCTGTTGGTAAAAATCAGGAAAAGCGCTATTTTCAGTTGGGTTTTCATGCTTCTCTTAACACATAGCCCATGCCAATCACGGTATGAATCAGCTTAGGCTCGTAGGCTGAATCAAGTTTTTTTCTCAAATAATTGATGTAAACATCCACGACGTTCGTGGCTAGGTTAAAATTGATGTCCCACGCACTCTCCAGCAAATCCACCCTTGAAAGCACTTTGCCTTTGTTTTTTAGCAAAGTAACCAGCAGTCGATATTCGGTAGCAGTGAGGGAGATAAGCTCCCCATTTCGTTCTACGGTTTTGGAGTCATCGTCCACTTTCAAGTTGGCCACCACATACACATTCTCTTTGACCTTGGCCTCGTTCCCACCCTGGCTTGCTCGCCGCAAAAGTGCCTTTATACGTGCTACCAACTCAATGAATTTGAAGGGCTTAGCCAAATAATCGTCTGCCCCAGAATTAAGCCCCAACGCAATATTATCGGCGGTATTGAGGGCCGTCAAAAACAATATCGGTACCTGAATCTGGTTGTTGCGCAGCTCTTTACAAACCTCAATTCCATTTTTGTCGGGAAGCATAATGTCAAGAATAATCAAATCATAGTCACTGCTCGAGGCCATTTGAACCCCCGAATTACCGTCTAAAGCCACCGACACTTCAAAATCCTCCTCGGTCAAGCCTTTTTTTATAAAGCTCACAACATTGACTTCGTCTTCCACTAACAAGATTTTCTTCATAGCTCTACTGGGGCCTTTTCCAAAACATTCCCTTGCAATTTAACCACAAAAAACGGCACTGCAACTTCTAAAGCTACAATGCCGTTTTTCTATCAAAACTTCAGAAATTTATTTCCCTGCTACTTTTCCCCACGTATCTTTCAACCCTACTGTGCGGTTGAAGATAAGTTTATCGGGTGTAGCGTCGGTATCTAAACAGAAATAGCCTTTGCGAACAAACTGGATTTTGGTGTCAACTGTTGCTTCTTTGAGCGATGGCTCGGCGTATCCCGTAATCACTTCCAAAGAATTTGGATTGATGTGGTCCTTGAAATCTCCTTCCGCCGACGCTAAATCCTCTACTTTAAACAAACGATCATATTGGCGAATTTCAATCGGTAACGCCTCCGAAACCGACACCCAATGGAGCGTTCCTTTGACGTTGATGCCTGAGGTATCGTTGCCACTCTTGCTGTTTTCGAGGTACGAACAATGCAATTCAATGATATTTCCCGCTTCGTCCTTGATCGCTTCGTCGCAACGAATGATGTACGCACTCTTCAAACGCACCATTTGTCCTACGGCCAAACGGAAGAATTTTTTCGGCGGATTTTCCATAAAATCTTCCCGTTCGATATAAACCTCGCGGCTAAATGGCACTTCACGCATTCCGCCGTTGGGGTCTTCGGGGTTGTTTTCGCTCAAGCAAAGCTCGACGGTATCTTCGGGGAAGTTGGTAATGACCACTTTGAGCGGATCGAGCACTACCATGCGGCGCTGTGCGATTTTGTTAAGATGCTCGCGAACGCAAAACTCCAGCAAACTCACATCAATAAGGTTGTCGCGTCGAGCGATACCAATGCGGTCGCAGAACTCACGAATTGACTCTGGCGTATAGCCACGACGGCGAAGCCCCGAAATGGTTGGCATCCGTGGGTCGTCCCAGCCCGTCACGTGGCCTTCGTTGACAAGTTGTAACAATTTGCGCTTGCTCATGACGGTATAAGTCAGGTTGAGGCGCGCAAACTCGTATTGTTTTGAGGGAAAAATCTCCAGTTTATCAATGCACCAATCGTACAAGTCGCGGTGAGGAATAAACTCCAACGTACAGATTGAATGCGTAATTTGTTCGATAGAATCCGACTGACCGTGGGCAAAATCGTACATCGGATAGATGCACCATTTGTCGCCTGTACGGTGGTGGTGGGCAAATTTAATCCGATAAATGATTGGGTCGCGCATGATCATATTCGGCGACGCCATGTCGATTTTGGCACGAAGCGTACGAGAGCCTTCAGGAAACTCGCCGTTTTTCATTCGCTCAAACAAATCCAAATTTTCTTCCACGCTACGGTCACGGTACGGGCTGTTGATACCTGGCTCCGTCGGTGTTCCTTTCAAAGAAGCGATTTGCTCTGAGGTAGATTCATCCACGTATGCCAGTCCTTTTTTGATTAAATCAATGGCAAAAGCGTACAAATGATCAAAGTAATCAGAAGCATAAAATTCATTTACCCACTGAAAACCAAGCCATTGAACGTCATTCTTGATTGACTCAACGTATTCGGTATCCTCCGTAACGGGATTGGTATCGTCAAAGCGTAAGTTGGTACCTCCTCCGTATTTCTGGGCCACTCCAAAGTTTAAACAGATGGATTTGGCGTGCCCAATGTGCAAATAGCCATTGGGTTCGGGTGGAAAGCGCGTGAGGACGCGGCCTTCGTGTTTACCCGTACGGATGTCTTCTTCAATGATTTGTTCGATGAAGTTCAGCGATTTCTCTTCGGTGGATTCTTTGGCAATTTCACTCATACTGCTATTAACGTGTTTTTCGACCCTTCGGTTTTCTTATACATATCTTTTCTGTATGTATTAAAAACACAAAACTAACATTAATTCGGGTTGCACACCTGAAAATAACTGGCTTTGCTCACTTTTTTCAACCTATACAAAGTAACTTAAACAACACCCCCTATTTTTAATAAACTCATTTCCAAAAAGTTACTAAAAAAATTGCACATTTTTTAGCCGTTATTCCTAAAACTTCAAAACTATTTCAAACCTACTAATGTTAAGTAATCTGTTGACAAACGATACTTACCTTCGGGCTAATTGGTACCACGCCCAACGGTCGAGAGGGTGTTGCAGACAAACTTTCTGACGACTCCTCGGCACGTACGTAAAACCAACAAAAAACAGATTTTTATCACTATATGAGCAACCCACGAGTGGCGGTGTTTCGGAAGGCACACTTTAATGCCGCACATCGTCTGAACAATCCGACCTGGTCGGACGAACAGAATGCGCGTGTCTTTGGGAAATGCAATTATCCCAATTACCACGGACATAATTACGAGCTGATTGTGCAAGTGACGGGCGAAGTAAATCCCGAAACTGGCTACGTTGTAGATTTGAAATGGTTGAATGATTTAATCGAGGAAACGGTTTTAGTTAAGTTTGACCACAAAAATCTAAATCTGGATACTGAGGAGTTTAAAAACATGAATCCCAGCGCAGAAAACATTTCAATTGTCATTTATAATCTCTTACGTGAGCACTTAGCAGAGTCGCTCGATTTGAAAATACGGCTTTATGAAACAGAACGAAACTTTGTGGAATACCCTGCCTAACCACGCAGATTTGGGTGAACTCAACATCGACGACTGGGGAGATGATCACCTATTTAGTGCTTACAATACGCCTTTGCGCGAGGACGCCTTTGAACTGAGCGACGTAGAAAAAGTGGCCAAAATTGAGGGTCATTTCCGTGCCATCATGGAAACCCTTGGGCTTGACCTCACCGACGACAGCCTCAATGGAACTCCGCATCGCGTAGCAAAAATGTACGTAAAAGAGCTATTTTCAGGCTTGAACCCTGCGAATAAGCCCAAGGCAACGCTCTTTGAAAACAAGTATAAATACAACGAAATGTTGGTGGAAAAAGACATCAGTTTTTACTCCAACTGCGAGCACCACTTTGTTCCTATTTTTGGCAAAGCGCACGTGGCTTACATTTCGAGTGGGAAAGTGATTGGGCTTTCTAAACTGAACCGTATTGTTCAGTATTTTGCCAAGCGCCCGCAAGTACAAGAGCGCCTTACGGTACAAATCGCCAAAGAGTTACAGCAAATTCTTCAAACCGAAGACGTGGCTATCGTGATGGATGCCAAACACTTATGCGTCGCTTCTCGCGGGGTACAAGACGACTCCAGCTCGACCGTGACGGCGTTTTACGGCGGCAAGTTTCAAGAAGACGGCACGAAGAGTGAATTTTTGAAATATTTATCGTAAATCACCTTCCCGAAAGTTTGGAACTTTCGGGAAGGTAGGAAGCTACTCCACTCCCAAAAGGGTCAAAGCAGCGCGGGCTTTATTGTCCACGCTGTTTTTGTATTCATGCTTAGGATAATTAAGTGCTTGTTGAAAGTACTGAATGGCTTTGGACTTTTGTCCTTTGGCTTGATAAATATATCCCAATTGCAAGGCCGACGTAGCCCCAAAATACAAACCCTGCATCTGGCTCAACACCATCGCCCGTTCGTAATTGGGAATAGCCGCCTCGGTATGTTCTTGACGTTGAAAAATACGTCCCAACCGATAACGGTATTCGGCACGGTCTCTACCGTTATCAAACGATGCTTCATTGACGTTTTTGAGCGTTGCCGCCGCTTCCTCCAAATAACCGCCATCAAACGACAAGCGTGCTTTCATCAGAATTTTTTGCTGGGCTGAAATCAATCCTTTGGTATAGTTTTCGGCAAACTTCAACGCTGCTTTGTCCGACTCCACGTAGGTAGCACCAACTTTGCTGATTTTCCTTAAAAATACGTTGGCTTCGACATCCTCACCCGCCAGCCAATGGCTTAAAAACAGTTTCAAATAGGTGTCTTTCAGGAAATTTTGACCTTTGTATTGTCCTAAAAACTCGTTCAACTGGGTTCGGGCAGCGGCGTAGTGGCCTTTTTGAAGCAAAATTTCACCTTCCAAATAATCCAAAAATGGAAACGCGAAGTAAGCACTTCCTTTGGGACGTTGTTTGAGCAAACCAAGCGCTTGTTCACCTCTACCGTCTTTCATCGAAACCGTTGTTCCAAAAAAATGCAGCAACAGGTTATCGGGTTGACTATGTACCAGTTGTAGAAGCTCCGTATTTTGTTTTTCGGCGTAGGTTAAAATGTACGCGTGCAGCAACGTTTGAATCAACTGCGCTTCCAACGAAAACACCTTATCTTGCTGAATCACCCGCTGCACTTCGCGCAGTCCTTGGGGGATATTACCCTTCAAACCCAACAACTTAGCCACCCATTGGTAACTCTGCGGTGCCGAGCCAATTAGGACATGTAACAACCCTAACGACTTATAAGTAGGTACGAAATCGGGATATAGGCGCGCATTTTCGGCCAGTAAACGATAGGCTTTAATAATATCCCAAGAGGCACTCATTTCTTTCCCGAACTTGAGTTTAATAAATGCCCACTGGAGGCGTATTTCGGCTTGCACAAAACGCTGATACGGCGACGAACTCGGCTGGTCGTCGAGCCACGAAAGGCGCTTGTCTTCGTTGGGAGAAAGTTGTTCAAACAGGGTTTTATTATCGCTCACTAGCAACGTCACCATGTCGGTGTAATTTTCGACGTAGATGCCAAAGGCGTTTTTGATTTTGTCGTTAGCAAGGTACTGCCGAGCCGCGGTTACTTTTAGTTTAAAAGCCTCATTGTAGGCTTTTTGTGCATTGGAAGTGAGGGTATAGGGGGAATTTTGGGCGAAAGATGAAAAAATATAGAATGTAGAATGTAGAATGTAACATAAAACTACAAAAGGCAAACCTGTCTTTTTCACAATTTGAACCCGTCTTTTTGGAGTAAATTCGCCAATGAAAACTGGTACTCACCGAGTAAAGTCACATTCTTGTCCCAATCGGAAAGAACCCAATCTTGATTTGGATGGGCAACCAACATTTTTTTCCCACCCGAAAAAAACCAAACGACTTCTTTTGTGCCAAAATCCAAGAGTTTTTTTGTTTTCATCGAATAATAATCTATTTCTGAAATACCAAAACTATTGGTATCAGCTTCAATATCCACTTCAATTACCACAAGCGGTGGGATGTCAAAATACTTGTTTTTTGGAGTTTTTCCCTGTAAGGTGGACTTTTCATAAATGGCAATGTCGGCAGATAAATTGCTTCTCTTTTTGGTATGGAGTCCTACCTCATTACTCCCAACGATGAATTTGTCATCGTCAATGTTTTTAATTAAAAATTTGAGCAGACAAGCTACAATAATAAATTGGGTATCACTTTCCCCCATAATCTCTTCGTGTGTTTTCAATCCATTCATCACCTCTTTATAACCACGATAATACATAGGCTTGCCATCGTATTCTTCATAAATCAACGATTTCGGAATCTCGTGTTTGGCAAACTTTGTACGGAGGCGTTTGCGTTTAGACTGAACCACAACCATAATGTAATCTTTTTTAGTAACCAAAGATAGCAAAAACCTTTCTCAAATGAGAGCTTCAATAAGCCCTTTTTTCTGTTGAAACAAGAACGAATCGCCCGCTTGCTTGCCCATCAACGACGCTCCCAAAGGCGACTGCGGCGACATAGCAATCACTTTTTGGCCTTCTACTACCACCATACCTGCACTGACGGAGACAAAAAACACCCCCACCGACGTCGTAACCAACGCTCCCAACCCCACGCGTTGAAACTCAAAATCGGGGTCGATGCGATCGAGAACGGCGCGTTCTTGCCTAAGTTGATCAAAAAGTTGGGCGTGGCGATCGCGCTCAATTTGGGCCATCGCCCGCCCCGTTTCGTACTTATCGCCCGCCGAGCTTTTGGTTTCTTCGTTGGCCGAGTCTTGGGCGTTTTGCATCGCCTCCTGCGCCGCCTGCACGCGGGTATCAAACTGCGTTTTTAGCAGCGTAAGTAATTGTTGTTTCAACGTAATTAGAGACGGTGATTAATGATATTATCGTACATTCCAGCAAATGCCGATTGCTTTACTCCTTCCGACGAAAGAAAATCGTGCGGAAATCCTAATTCTATTTTACTTATTTCGTTTAAACGCGTCATAATTTCGTCAGGAATCACAAAATCGAGGCATTTGAGCGAATCTTGGAGCTGTTCTACGCGTTTTGCCCCCACAATTGGCATCACATTTGACACCCGTTGACGCACCCAGTTAATCGCTACTTGCGTAGGCGTAACACCCAGTTCGTGCGCTACATCCACTACCTCTTGCGCAATGTCGCTGCTGCGTTCGCTACGTCGAAGGCTGTTTTCGGGCACACGGCCTGTTTCACCGCGCAAATACTTACCCGTGAGCGCTCCTCCACCAATGACTCCCCAAGGCGTCACGGCCATGTCAAGAGCCTGGGCCATCGGAAGTAAGTCACGTTCAGCACCGCGTTGTAAAAGTGAATACTCTACTTGAAGCGCCACAAATTGACTCCAGCCGCGCAACTCCGCCAGCATATTAGAACGCGAAATCACCCACGCAGGTGTGTCCGAAATCCCGACGTAATGTACCTTTCCACTCCGAACCAAATCATCCAATCCGCGCATCACTTCGTCAACGGGCGTCGTAAACTCCCACATGTGTACCCAAAAAACGTCGATATAATCGGTATGGAGGCGTTTGAGGCTTTCATTGACCGAACGAATCATGTTTTTGCGGTGGTTTCCTGCGTAGTTAGGGTCACCATTTCGGTCGTACAAGGTATATTTAGTCGAAACGACAAAATGGTCACGGTCGGCTGAGATAAAATCCCCTAGGAAAGTCTCCGACGTTCCTTCGGTGTAGCGGTTGGCTGTATCAAGGAAATTACCGCCTGCGTTGGCGTAGGCTTCAAAAATCTTTTTGCTTTCATGTTTGTCGGCTCCCCAGCCCCATTCGGTACCAAAAGTCATTGTACCGAGGCACAATTCTGATACGCGAAGGCCAGATTTTCCCAATAATTTGAATTTCATAGAGTCATAGTTTGTTTAATGAGGGTGGGCAAAGAAAACAAATCTTTGCTCAAAACTACACAGAAAAAACCACTTATACCCTTAACAAGCCATGTGTTTTCGCAATTCATTGACCGCTACTGTTGAAGAAATGGAGAAGCATTTTGAGGTACAAAAACAGGCCAAAACCGTTGAATTTGAACCTATTTACCACGCTAATGGCTTCGACTATCCCATCTGGCCAATCATCACCGCCCAAGCTCCGCACTGTTTGCAATTTTTTCATTGGGGATTGGTTCCAAGGTGGGCGCGCAGCCCTCAAGAAGCCCTTGAACTACGCAGCAATACTTTGAATGCTAAAATCGAAACTCTCGACGAAAAGCCCTCGTTTAAGTACGCCCTCCAACACGCTCAACGCTGCCTCATTCCTTCTACTGGCTTTTTTGAATGGCAAACCGTCGGGAAGCAAAAATACCCCTATTTTATCCATCTGAACAACCAACCCCTTTTTGCCATGGCAGGAATATGGGAAACGTGGCATAATCCTGCCCAAACCAATGATGTTTGGCATACATTTAGCATTATTACGACCGATGCTAATCCGCTCATGGCACGCATTCACAACACAAAGCAGCGAATGCCCGTTATTATACCAAAAGAGCTAGAAGCGATTTGGCTTAATACCCAATCGGATGCTTTTGACCTTGAATTGTTTAAAAGACCAATTGACGATGCCACGATGGAAGCGTTTACGATTGGCAAGTCGATAAGCGACCCAAAAAGCCAATCTAACATACCCGAAGTATTGACACGCGTTTCGTACCCTGAACTATCGCATCAGCAATTGAGTTTGTTCTAATTACTTTTGCCTGTGAAGGAGGTTGCTCACAACCTCCCTATTACGCAAAAGCTGACACATACTAAACAATACGCGGTTGTGAGCAACCGCTGACGCATATTAGTCGGTTGTAAGCAACCGACTTCACAAATACTTTAATTATGCTAAGTCGTAAACTTCTTTTCTGGATGGGTTTGGTGCTTCTGACGGGAAGCCTTTCCTCATGTTTTCGGTCGTGGCGAAAAAACGACCGTGACATTCGCGAACACTACGCCAATCGCCCCGTCAAACCTACTTTTTACACCATTCAAAACGACAGTCTCAAGCTTTTTGCAGCTACTACGGGCGCCGACACCCTTCCTCCGCTGTTGCTCATTCACGGAGCACCTGGGGCTTGGTACGGGTACATGAACATGGTCGATGATTCTTTGCTACAAAGTCGTTTTCACATTATTGCCATCGACCGCCTGGGCTACAACCATTCGAGTTTACGTAAAAAGCGCTTTGTAACCTCCATCGAAACCCAAGCCAAAGCGGCGATGTTGACCCTTTCGCTCAACCATTCAAAGCAAAAAGCGGTTCTTTTAGGTCGTTCGTTTGGCGCACCCATTGCGGCGCAAATGGCGATTTTGAACCCCAAAGCGTTTAGTCAGCTGGTGATGCTTGCCCCTGCCATCGACCCCGCCAAAGAAAAATTCTGGTGGTTTTCCAAACCAGCCAAGTGGTGGATTGTCCGTGCATGGCTGCCTCGTCGCCTCAACGTAGCCACCTTTGAGAAATTTGCCCACGCCGCTGAATTGAAAAAACTGCAACCGCAATGGTCCCAACTACAAGTGCCCACGATTGTGGTGCAAGGTGGGAAAGACTGGATTGTGGATCCTAGCAACCTTGATTTTGCGCGTCAACAACTGGCCGATAAGCCCGCCCATTACATCTTTTTGCCCGAAGCTGGCCACCTGATTTCCAATTCGCACCCCGACTTGGTTCGTAAATTGGTTTCAACGCCTTTTACCACAATAGCAGGAACAGCAGCTTCGTCCTCGAGCGCTCAAGGAAGCGGCCAAAGCGAGCATAAATGAGTAAAGTCGTTATCTTTACCCACTTTTAGTCGCGTATTCTTCAAAAACAATCTAGCATGAAACACCTTTTCAAGGCGGTTATCGCCTCATTTTTAGCCATTTTCCTAACCACCTCTTTCGTCGCGCCACCTGCCAAAACCATTATGACGGGTGCCGACCAAACCAGCACTTACCTTCCTTATTTAAAGGGTAAACGGGTAGGGATGTTGGTCAATCAAACTTCCATCATCGGAAAATCTCACTGCGTTGACAGCCTTGTCAAACTCGGCGTGACCATCACTAAAATCTTCGGCCCTGAGCACGGTTTTCGCGGCAATGCCAGCAACGGCGCTAAGGTCAGCGACAGTACAGACCCCAAAACGGGGATTCCTGTCATTTCGCTTTATGGCAAAAATCGTAAACCCTCTAAAGAACACTTGGCCGACGTTGACGTGATGATTTTTGACGTGCAAGACGTAGGAGCCCGCTTTTATACCTACATCAATACCCTGTCGCACGTGATGGAAGCCTGCGCCGAAAATGGCAAAGAACTCGTCATCCTCGACCGCCCCAACCCGCACGGCTTTTGCGTGGATGGCCCTATTTTAGAGCCTCATTTAAAGTCGGGCATTGGGATGTTTCCCATTCCGATTACCCACGGGATGACCATTGGCGAATTTGCCCAAATGATTAACGGCGAAGGCTGGTTGCCCAACAAAATGCAGTGTAAGTTAAAAATCATCAAGGTGGCCAACTACACGCACGCCATGCCGTATGTGTTGCCCGTGCCGCCTTCGCCCAACCTCAACACGCAGCAATCCATCATGCTGTACCCAAGCATCTGTTTGTTTGAGGGCACAATTTTGAGCCAAGGACGCGGCACTTACATGCCTTTTACGGTGCTGGGCGCACCCGCGTTGAAGGGAAAATATAGCTTTACGTTTAAGCCCGTAAGCATCCAAGGCATGAGCGAAACCCCGCTGCACCAAGACCAAGAATGTTATGGACTCGACCTTCGTAAGTTTGACGCCAATACGTTTGTAAAATCTAAAAAACTGAACCTCAAGTGGTTGTTTGAAACCTATGCGGCTTATCCGTACAAAGACAAGTTTTTTGACATGAGCCAAAGCAAACAAATGGGTAACTTCGACAAATTGGCGGGAACGGAAAATCTTAAAAAGCAGATTATTGCAGGTACGAACGAAGAAGAGATTCGTAAAAGCTGGGAGCCTGGCTTGTCGAACTACAAAAAAATGCGGGAGAAGTATTTGTTGTATCCTTAAAAAAGAACTTCCCGAAAGCTTGGAGCTTTCGGGAAGTTTTAAAAATTACCCTTCCAACACTTCGGCTGAAATCCCGACGTTTGAGAAACCACCGTCGTGGAATAGGTTTTGCATCGTTACCATAAACAACTTCCCGAAAGCTTGAAGCTTTCGGGAAGTTTTAAAAATTACCCTTCTAACACTTCGGCTGAAATCCCGACATTTGAGAAACCACCGTCGTGGAAAAGATTTTGCATCGTTACCATAAGGAACTTCCCGAAAGCTTGGAGCTTTCGGGAAGTTCTAAAAATTACCCTTCCAACACTTCGGCTGAAATCCCGACATTTGAGAAACCACCGTCGTGGAATAGGTTTTGCATCGTTACCATCCGTGTGTAATCCGAGAACAAAACAGTGACAAAATCAGCGCATGAATCAGCCGAGGCGTTTCCTAGCGGCGCCATTTTTTCGGCAAAATCATAGAATTTATCAAAACCACCGATACCGTTTCCAGCCGTAGTTTTGGTAGGCGACTGAGAAACTGTATTTACACGTACTTTTTTTAGTTTTCCGTAACGGTATCCGTAGCTACGCGCAATCGACTCCAACATCGCTTTGGCTTCGGCCATATCAGTGTAGAAAGGAAAAGTACGCTGAGCCGCCATGTACGTAAGAGCTACTACGCTTCCCCACTCGTTGATGGCGTCCATTTTTTCGGCTACTTGCAAAAATTTATGAAACGACAACGCCGACACGTCCACACTTTTTAGGAACCACTCATAGTTCAAATCACCGTAAGCACGTCCTTTACGGATGTTGGGTGACATCCCAATGGAGTGAAGCACAAAATCCACTTTTCCACCCAATACGTCCATTGATTTGCCGTAGAGGTTTTCGATATCTTCGAGTGACGTCGCATCGGCTGGGATAATTTCGGCCTCACATGCCTCCGACAATTTTTTAATTTCGCCCATACGCATCGCGATTGGGGCGTTGGTCAACGTGAAAGAAGCACCTTCTGCCTTAGCTTTCAAGGCTACTTTCCACGCAATTGAGTTTTCGTCGAGGGCACCAGAAATGATGCCGCGTTTCCCTTGTAATATTCCGTTTGCCATTTTTTTGAGTTTGCTATTTTCGGTTTAGAATTTACCGTTTAGAGTTTATAAAGTTTATAGTTAGTTGTTTACTGTTCAGGACATTACTTCCACCATAAACCAGAAATCTCCCCACCGTAAACCATCATTAACGGGGCAAAGTAACAAATTTTTGGGCAAATAGTCGTTATCTATCCTGGAAGATACCCCCTATCAACCAGCTCCTGACGGGGGTTCGTGAGCAAATACGTTGTTCCATTCTGAATCAAGTAATTCTGGTCGGCAATATCTAGCACCTCTCGGTACAAATGATCGGTGATTAAAACCCCTTTATTTTGTTTTTGCTCAACAATGTGCTGTTTGAGTACTTCTACATAAATAGGGGCTAAATTGGTAAATGGCTCATCGAGTAGCACAAACGGCACGGGCGAAAGCAACACCATCAATGCTTCAATAAAGCGCCTTTCTCCGCCCGACAATTCCCCCATTCGCTGCGAAATTAGCGTCGGAAGTTTGTTGTACTTCGCTTCATTGAGGTTCACACCATACCAAGCCAGAGCGTCTTTTACCTTCATCGACGACGGGGTGAGAGGATGCTGCGGCAGGTAGCGCGCCACGTTGCGTTGTCGGTAAAGCGATTCGACGTACCTTCCATTGACCCTGACCGACTTGTTCGTTGCCCTCATTGTTCCAAACACAATTTGCAACAAAGAAGATTTCCCACAACCATTGCGCCCCAAAATAGACGTGATTTGGTACCTCGGAATTTTCAAATAAACACTTTGTAGAATTTTACGTTCATCAAACGACAGTTCCACGCTGTCTATCTCTAAAATAGTAATAGGCTCCATCGAATGGCGGTCAATAAAGTAAAAAATAAAACCATGTCAAGTCCAAAAGCACCCACAAAAAGCGCCGTTGTCGAATACCCCAAGTTTTGATAAAAGAGGTAGCCTTGGCGAGAAAATGTCTGCATAAAAAGCCAAACTACGCCGTAAGAGGCCAGTTTAAGCCAAAAAAGAGGCCCAATAATTCCCCACCACTCCTCGTCGATGGGTGCGCCCACGGCCAACCAGCCGCTCCACGCCACCAAGTGCAGAATTATCCAGAAATTTTTGTAAAAGTGCAGCTCAACCGATAGCATTTGTGTAAAGTTTTTGGCAAACTATCCAGATTATTTTTTAGGTGCGAAGCCCGTTAAGAAACTTTAAGACTTTTAACATTTTTTGTGCTACCACGATGTCATTCAAAGCCATACACTCATATTCCCACTTGTACAACCAATCCACCTTTTAACATAAACCCTCCTCCTTCGCAAGTCCAAAACGTATTTTTGTTTGTTAGGTGAATTAAGAATCCTATTTTTGACCATTACATTTTTTCTCTTTTATACTCATGTGGCAGTTTATTAAATACGTTTTCGCAACCATCGTCGGTCTATTTCTTTTTTCCATCCTCGGCTTTTTCCTTTTTGTTGGAATCGTAGCCGCAATAGGTTCATCCGAAGAAAGTACACCGATTGAAACTAATTCAGTGTTAAAGCTCAATCTCAACAATCCTATTCAAGAAGTAGCCGTTGAGAACCCCTTCGCCGAATTTTCGGGCGGGCAAGGCAATGTCCTTGGCTTACTCGACATCCGCTCGGCCCTCACCAATGCCAAGCAAGACCCTAACATTAAAGGCGTCTATCTTGATGTACAATACCCAATGGTAGGCTGGGCTACCGCCGAGGAAATCCGCGATGCGATTCTTGATTTCAAGAAATCGAACAAATTTGTGTATGCCTACGGCGAAGTAATGACCGAAAAAGCGTATTACTTGGCGTCGGTTGCCGACAAAATTTACCTCAATCCCGCAGGTGGAATGGAGTGGAACGGCCTCAGTGCTGAATATGATTTCTACAAAGGCACGCTCGACAAACTCGAAGTGAAACCATTGGTGTTTCGCGTTGGGGAATATAAAAGTGCGGTAGAGCCTTTCTTCCGCGAAAACATGAGCGACGCTAGTCGTCTCCAAAACCAGGTGTTGATTAATAACATTTTCGACCACGCGGTGGATAAAATTTCGCAAGCACGCAAAATCACGCCTACTCAGTTGAAAAACTTGGCTGACTCACTCAGCATCGACTCTCCGCAAGATGCCCTCACGCACAAACTTATCACGCATGTGGGCTACTACGACGAGGTGGAAAGCGCACTTCGCAAAGAACTCAAGTTGGGCGAAGATGATAAAATCAAATTTGTAGGTCTTAGCAAGTATTCAAAAGCCGAAAAAAAGGTCAAAGAAGGTAGCAGCGATAACCGCATTGCGGTGATTATTGGCGAAGGGGCTATCATGTCGGGTAAAAGCAACGATGGCAACATTGGGTCGGAAACAATCGTGGATGAGCTTCGCAAGGCCCGCAAAGACAAAAAAGTGAAAGCCGTTGTGCTTCGTATCAATTCTCCTGGTGGTAGCGCCTTGGCGTCGGATGTAATGTGGCGTGAAGTTCAGTTGACCCGTAAAGAAAAACCTGTGATTGCGTCTATGTCGGACGTGGCGGCTTCGGGTGGCTATTACATGGCAATGGGTTGCGACAAAATCGTCGCACATCCAAACACCATCACGGGTTCTATTGGGGTATTTAGCGTGTTATTTAACTTCCAAAATACCTTCCGCAACAAATTGGGGATTACTTTCGACCGTGTGAATACCAACGCTCACTCTGATTGGCCAAGTGTAACGCGTGAAATGACGCCTTTCGAGAACAACCGTATGCAGCGCAGCACCGAAAACATCTACGCTGTTTTCACTAAAAAAGCGGCTGAAGGTCGTAAAATGCCGTTGGAAAAGCTTAAATCATTGGCATCGGGACGCGTATGGTCGGGTCGCGAGGCCAAAGGAAACGGTCTTATCGACGAGTTTGGTGGCCTAGACAAAGCGATTGAAATTGCGGCAAAATCGGCCAAATTGAAAGAAGGTGACTACCGCGTTCGCTATCCAAAAGAAAAGAATGTGTTTGAGGATGTGATTACGAAGTTTTCTAACGACGCCGAAGAAGCGGTGTTACAACAAAAACTAGGCGACTTCGCTCCTTACCTCAAAACCCTGAAGAAACTTCAACAAATGGAAGGAACACAGGCTCGTTTGCCATTTGATATTACTATTAAGTAGGAATGTCGAGTGCAGAGTGCCGAATGGATTAATTCACTATTTGACACTCTGCACTCGACATCAAAAAAATCGGGTTATGAGCAACCCTCAGCACAGTTATTCGACATTCTGCACTCGACACTTTTTCTAATCTCTTACCGCGCCTGTTCGCCACGCTTCAACCATTGGATACCAAATAGGTTGATACTCAACGTAACGTTGAAGCTCATAATGGTCTTCTACGAATTGATTGGGGCGACGGTTGAACGTGAAGTTTATTTCGGAAAAATTAGCCCGCTGCGAATATACCCACACCTCGCGGTCTTTGCTTCGTTGCACGCGGTCAGGTGAACCCATGATGATATAAATCATGCCTTTGTCTGTTTTCCAACCTTCTTTATAAGTCGTAAAAAGTCGGTTAGCCTCTTCGACGCGGCTATAAAAGGCGCTAATTGTTCGTTTTGCCAAGTCGCTGTTTCCATTCATTAGGTTCAACCAATAACGGTCGAGGGATTTTTTAGGGTCTTTGGGCGCCAACATTTCATTGATTTCGTTGGCCTGACTCATGTACATCACAGGACGAACAAGCTCGGCAGGGCGGGTCATTTTAGGAAAGCGCTTGTTGGTCACCACGATGCCCACGCCGTACGTATCTGTAGTGTCTTCTGTCATGTAATAAAGCCCTTCCTCCTTAAATATAAGCGGTGAGCTTGTCGAAATTTTAAAAGTTGTATCCACACCCAACGTTCGGGCGGCATTCCGTGGATTGGTATTCATCGGCGACTGGGCAGGTTCAAAATCGTGGCGATAACGCATCACATACAGCTCTTTCACCGACTTATTGATGTCTTGAAGCTGAACCGTGTCGTTTAGGTTTACGTAGTTTTGAAGCAACGGCACGCGTCCTGTTCGTTCAAACAGAGCAAACCGTTCGCCAAGCTTCGTATCGCGAAACTTAATGGCTAAGTCATTCAGCACCTTTTTGGTGGTTCCAATTTCAGAAATTTCACCCAACAACACGCCCGAGGCATGATTGGCAGGTCTTTTTACCTCAAATCGAATCATAAAACGGGTATGACTCAACTGCACCACATTTTGTTCGTTCAGCGGAATATTACCATACCCCAACCGTTCTCTTGAAGAAAAATCGGGATACACTACGTAGTTGAGGGTAAATTTTTCGGTAAATTCTCGCCAACGCACAGGAACGTTGTTGGGTTTGGTCAAGTCCACCCGCATAAATACCGTGACACTGGTAGAATCTTTCGCTAAAAATTTGCTTTTGATTCCCAGTATTGTCACTTCATCCATACTTTTATTGGCATCGGTAGCGGCTGCTTGCCGTTTTTTATTTTTATTGCCAAACTGAGCTTGCGCCATCAAGCCACTTCCTAGAAGAATCAACAGGAATACAACGCTTCTCATACGCTTCATCATTTCTTTTTAGGATATTTTTAACAAAGCCCTACGACTACAAACTTTAGTCGATAACTTCTTACTGATTAAAACGATTGTAATCACCAAATCGCGTACAGGACGTTATTTTTTCATCGAACTAATTTTGTCCAAATCAGCGGTTTGATAATACCGATATACCTTTAACAAAATAGCCAATGCCACCGCCGACTCCGCCGCTGCAATCACCATCACAAACAGCGTAAGCATTTGTCCAGAAAGACGCACGGGGTCGTATTGAGAAAAAGCGACCAAATTCAAGTTTACCGCATTGAGAATAAGCTCTATACCAATCAAAACCGCAATGGCGTTTCGTTTGGTAATAATGACTGCTACGCCGATACTAAACAAAGCGGCTGCAACGATAAGATAGTAATGGAGGGGTACGATGGCTTGCATGATGCAATGTTAAGAAAAATATTTAAAAAGAGGTGCTACCTTTGTTGCCTCAATTCATCGTACTTATGACAGAAGCCGCTCCCCGCCTCCCCCAATACCAATTTTTATACGAGACGCTCCGCCAACAGCTGCACAATGGTATATATGAAATTGGTAGCTTATTGCCCTCTGAAAAAGAGCTCCAACAAGCGTATAAGCTTACCCAGCCTACCATTCGACAGGCGTTGTCGATGCTGGCCGAAGAGGGATATATCAAAAAATACCAAGGGAAAGGGAGTGTGGTACTGCCATTGCCTGTGGGCTCAGGGATGTTGTCGATTGAGCCGCATAGCCACCACGATTTAAAAAATGCGCCTGAAATTCAGACCGAAATTCTAACCCGAGGTATGATGTCTAGTTTTCCGCCCGATTTTTTATTTCAACCTGAACAAACGGCCGCCTCTTTTTACTACGTCGAACGTCTCCGAACGGTCAACAAAGAAGTAGTTTTTTACGAAAGAATCGCACTTCCTGCCAGCGAACTCCCTAATTTTTACAGAATTACCCTAGAAAACAAGTCATTGTTTGATACTTTACGAAAACGTTATAACGTAATTGTAAAAGGCGGAGAAGAAAAGGTATGGGCCATGACCGCTCCCAATGAGATAGCCCACCTGATGCGCATCCCGACGGGCAAACCCATTTTGCGTCTCGAAAAGAAAATTGAAACCAACCGTCCGCACCTTACCTTTTTTTCGTCGTTGTTTGCCTGCACCAACAAATACTTATTAAAAGGTCGGTTTTAATCGCTGCATCTTTTTTATATTTGAGATATAAACCTCTATCCACTTTCTACCATGGGTGTACTATCTCAAATTAAGCAAAAAGCGCTTACTGTTAAAGAACAGTTATTTCCCCAAACAGAGTTTGATGCTGCCACGCTTCCTTGGATTGACCGCACGGATGCAAACATTGATACCTTTATCAAGGATTATCAGCCTCCATTCGAGGTATCCTACGACTTAGCGGAAAAGCTAAAGTTTTGGCAGAAAAATGGTTATGTCGTTTTAGAGCAAGCCATTCAAGCAGAATTACTGAACGTTTTTTGGTCGGATGTGGAAGAGTTATTAGAAAATCCTACAAAGTATAAAATTTGGACGCGGATTGACCTTCCCCAATTCGACCCCGTCCGCGAACGCCAAATTGGGGAATTTCCCAAAGAAGCACTAAAAGGGAAGTATGTAAAACTCAACGATTTCCATAATCTATCGGTGGCAGGAAAGAAGTTGATGACTCACCCAGCCATTGTAACGTTTTTGGACGCCATTTTCCAGCAAAAAACCGTGGTGATGCAAAGCCTTACTTTTTTGTACGGAAGCCAGCAGCCTACGCACCAAGACTTCCCGTGGGTAACGGCCAAAATGCCGAGCCATTTGGCAGCAGCTTGGATTCCGCTCGAAGACATCAAAATTGATTCTGGCCCACTTTACTACTACATAGGTTCACACAAAATGCCTAAGTTCAATTTTGGAAACGGCATTGTTTATAACCAGCGCTCTACTCGAACGCCGCTTGAATTTGCAGAATATTTAGACAAAACGTGCGCAGAACTAAACTACCCCAAAGATACGCTGCTCATTAAGCGAGGGGATGTCCTCATTTGGCACGCGGCGTTGGCCCACGGCGGCGATATTATCGGTAATCCTGAACAAACGCGTAAATCGTACGTTTGCCATTATTCAACCGAGGAAGCACTGCCTTTTCACCGCCATCGCCCCGCTCAAAAACCCATCACGGAGCACCATAACGGCGTAGCTATTTACCATAATCCTGATTTTGGAGATCAAGAGAACATCTTGAAAGCAGGCGAAAAACTGTAACATCACTCCCAAATCACCTCAATCACTTCATTTTTGAGGTCAACGGTGGTGCGTGTTTCGCCGTCGCGGCGTTTGAGTGTGAGCTGTCCGTCCCGCACCCGTACAATCTCTTGCGAAAGTACGTGTGTGGGGCTTTTTTTATGGAACAAAGAAACCATATCGCCCGCTTCGGGAATTTTCAGAATATATGTCAAACCCTCCGCTTTGACTTCTTTGGCATAAGTAGCACTGGCTTCGGCCGAGTTTTGAACAAGCCCTAATGCCCGAGATGCCAAAGGCACGCCATAACCCACAAAATTGTTACCATAAGGGTACAAATGCGCCGATTTTTCGATGATTTGAATCAATTGTTTGTTGTTCAGCGCAGGATTAGCCTGCATCAAACAAGCCGCAAAACCCGTAATGACAGGTGCCGCCAAGGAGGTACCGTACAGCGAAAAGCAGGAAACGTTGGGTTTGAGATAAGGTAGATATTCGGGACCAATGCTGCTGTATCCGATTCGGTTCCAAAAACGCTGATTGGTCGCTCCCACCGAAAGAACGCCCTGCGCGTCGGCGGGGGTAGAAATAATGCGCCAACTTGGGTCGTCGCCTTCATTTCCTGCCGATACTACTACTAGCATCCCCTTCTTGTCGGCTGCGATTTGAGCCGCGCGGCTAATCACGCTCGTTTGGCCGTCCATTTGCGAAATCAAGTAATTCTCTTTGGGGTCGGTAAACCCTTGCGCGTACCCCAACGAGGTATTAATGAGGCGCACCCCCAAACTATCCATCCATTCCATCGCCGCCACCCAATTGTCTTCTTCTCCGCGCCATTCGCGCGTTCCGTGGTCGGTGCGAGCGAGGTAAAACTGGGCGTCAATAGCCAAACCACTTTGGGTATTTTCGGTGCGACTTGTGCCCGTGATGGCACTCATTACTTCCGTTCCGTGAAAATCAGAAAATGTCTCTTGGGTTTTGTAAAACGCATCCGAGTGGGTCAAAGGTGGGTTTACATAATCACGTTTGTCCAAAATCGCGTTGTTGTCAAATACATGTTTGAGGTAATGACTCTCTTTTGCTTCAAAAAAACCAGCATCAATCACCCCAATCGTAATGCCTTTGCCCGTCAGGCCCACTTTTTTAAATTCATCTGCCTGAATTTGGGTCATCACAGGCGCCATCGTTGAGCGGCGACGTGCGTTGGTTTTCGCAATGTAAAAACGCCCGTCCATGGGCTGAATTTTTTCTACAAACGAAAGCTGCTTTACGTCCTCCAATTGCTGCGAAGGAATGGAAACCGAAACGGCATTGAGCCAACGAGAAGCTATGACGGGCTGACACTGAAGGCTTTGGAGTTGTTTTAGGTATTCTTTATTAACGGGCAAATCGGTTTCGTCCGACACTGTAAGTCCTTGCAGACGGCGGTTTTCGAGCGTCTTAGCCGACACCGCAGGAGCGTCATGGGGGTTTTTATCTTTAAAAAAGACCCAGTACTTGGTTTGAGCAGATGCGGTAACGACTCCCCACATCCAAAGCAACAACAAACAACCGCCCTTTTGGTGCATAACGAAGATTTAGTCTATAAGTTAAGAAAAACTGCCAGCTCATACGTTGGCAATAATTCAACAAAATAAAGAAATAAGTCTAAATTTTTATACACTACTTCTTAAATTTCACCCAATCTGCGGCAGAAAGTACATTTTTTAGCGACCACCGCGCCTTCTTTTTCGTTTTCACCCGTACATTAGTAGTGTTTTCTGAACCCTTTCTGCTACGCTCTCATGCGCAAAATCCTTTTTTTTGTTTGGTATATTGGACTCAGTCTGCGCCTTTTTGGTCAAACCTATCAAATCGAACGAATAGGCACCGACAAAGGGCTTTCGCAAGGCTCTGTCTATGCCATGCTCAAAGATTCGCGCGGGTTTATGTGGTTTGGAACACAAGACGGCCTCAACCGCTACGACGGCCATCACTTTAAGGTGTATTATTCGGATACCGACCAGCCCAGCGCCCTACACGGAGGCTTCGTCAACTCAATGATTGAAGCGCCCAACGGCGACCTGTGGATAGGCACCGATTACGGACTTAACCTCTACCAACGCCAAACCGATGACTTTCGATTTTTCGCGAGCGCGCCCGAACGCAAAACGCCATCGGCTTGCAGCCCGTTTGCGGTACGGCCTCCTTTTGTATGGTATTGGTCGGAGTCGGAAGGCATCGTAAAGCTTAATTATGACACACAACAAAAAACCGTCCTCCTCGCCGACGTTTCGTACGATTTGGGGCTTCTCTCGGTGTCAAATGCCACCAAGTTTGGAAAAGACGGGCACTTGTGGGTAAGCCTTTCCGAAGGACTCATGCAGTACGATACGAGTAGTCGTCAGGCGCGCTATTTTTTTAGCAAACATCCCAAAAACATCACAGGCAATCCCATCAGTATTTTAAAAATATTGATGACCAAAGAAGGATTGATGTACCTCAGCCATTCCAACGGCGTGACGATTTTTGACCCAAAAACCACTGATTTCAAACACATTACTCAAATTAATGGCATAGAATTAAACGAAATTTACGATTTGGACGAATCGCCCGACGGGGATATTTGGCTTGCTACCAGCTCAAGCGGCCTCTTTAAGTTATCGAAAGATGGCAAAGCCCAGCAGTTTATTCACCACAAAAATGACAATAACAGCCTCAGCAACAACACCATTTCTTCGGTTTATATCTCAAAAGATGGGCTCGTTTGGGCAAATCCCGACCCCCTTGGCATTAATTTGCTCATTGGAACGGGCAAAAAATTCCGAAGTATAAAATACGTGGCCGAAGCGCAAAACTCCCTCAGTGACCCCAACGTTCGGACGATGATTGAAGTGGACAAAAACCATTTGTGGGTAGGGACAGAACAAGGCGGAATCAACATTTGGAACAAACAAACGGGCTTAGTCGAAAAATGCTTTAAATCCGACCCCTCCAATCCTCGTTCATTACCCAGTTCTTCGATTTACCATTTTTTTCGCGACTCCCAACAACAGCTTTGGATTGCTACCTACAACGGCCTAGCCAAATACCTCGGGGGCGGGGCTTTTGAAAGTTATTTTCTGACAAAAAAGGGAAACATGGGCGACAATATCTTTCGGTGCTTGGCCGAATGGGATGCCGCGCACTTGCTCGTTGGTACCGAAAATGGGCTTTTCTTATTTGATAAATCAAAGAAAATTTTCATTCCCATCAAAGGGTTAGAAAACATCAGCATTCTTTGGATTGACCAACCTACCCCAGGCGAACTTTGGCTCACTCGCTTCAACGAAGGATGCTGGAAAGGCACCCTTCGGAACCATGAATGGCTACCACAAGCGACGGTTTTGGTGGGTGGCAATGCCCTCGCACTGCGCAAAGATGCTTATCGTAATTGTTGGTGGATAGCCACTAACAATGGGCTATTAAACTACCAAAACGGGCGCATCGTTCATAAATTTACGACCAAAGATGGCCTGGCCAATGCCTACATTTATGGGCTGTTGCTCGACTCTCAGCACAACCTTTGGCTCAGTACCAACCGTGGACTGAGTAGTTTTAATCCCGATACGCGTCAGTTTCGTAACTACCACGTCAGCGACGGACTGCAAGGTTATGAGTTCAACAACCGCTCGTACATGGCTGACGGCGAGGGAGTTTTCTACTTTGGCGGCACCAATGGATTTACCTATTTCCGCCCCAACGAAATACGAACGAATACCTTTCAACCGCAAATCCAACTCACTCATTTTGAGATAAATTACCAGCCCGCCCAGCTTCCACAGTACATTGGCGAAACCAGCGAACTGATACTCAAGGCCAACCAAAACACGTTTTCGTTGGGTTTCATTGCGATTGATTACCTCAGTAGCGGAAAAAACAACTATCAATACCGACTGGTCAACTTAGAGGACAATTGGAACACCACCCCAGACAACCTAGTCAGATACGTGCAGGTACCTCCTGGGGAGTATATTTTTGAGGTAAAAGCATCAAACGGCGACGGTTTTTGGAGCGACGAAGTACGCCGTCTGAAAATCACCGTACTCCCTGCTTTTTGGCAAACGTGGTGGTTCCGATTACTCAATTTGTTGTTGCTGATTGGTGTTGGTATTGGCTTCTATCGCTGGCGCATCCAGCAACTCAAGCGCCAACAACGCGAACGTTTGGAGCTCATCATCAAAACCCAAGAAGCCGAGCGAAAACAATTGGCTACCGAACTACACGACGATTTGGGAATGCGCCTTTCGACCTTGCAGATGTATTTGTCCGAAATAGATATTTCCCAAAACAATCGGGCCTCCAAATTAACTCCCTTGCTCAACGAAGCCATTGCTGACATCCGTAATTTGTTGCGTGATTTGAACCCCAAACTTCTGTTTGAGGAAGGCTTGCGCGTGGCCGTGGAGGAAGTAAATTCAAAACTCAACGCGGTAGGTTTGATAAAATTTGAGCTTTTGTGGCTAGATTTTCCCGAAAAACTCCCCGAAGTCATCGAAATCAACCTTTTTCGCATCATTCAGGAATTGATAAACAATACCCTAAAACACGCCGAAGCTACGCACATTACGCTGCAATTGCTCCAACGTGACGCGCATTGGGTTATCATTTATGAAGACAACGGACGCGGTTTTGAGCGACAACCGCTATCGTCGGGTTTTGGGTTGCAAAATATTGAAAATCGCGTCCAGTTGCTGAAAGGACAGCTTCATTTTGATACTGCCCCCCAGCGCGGCGTGCATGTTACGATTGAAATCCCCCACCACTAACTTTACGCATTATGACCCGTAAAACGTTGATTGTTGACGACCACAAATTGTTTTTGGAAGGACTGCGCTACGTGCTTTCGCAGATACCCAACGTCGAAATTGTGGGAGAAGCTTCCAACGGAGACACAGCCGTTGAGGTAGCCCAAAACACCCATGCTGATTGGGTATTGATGGACATCAACATGCCCCACTGCGACGGTGTAAAGGCAACGACCCAACTCAAAAAAATCAACCCAAACATCAAGGTAATTGCCGTTACGATGCACGACGATTACAGCAATATCCAACAGATGATTCGGGCAGGTGTGGATGGGTATGTGTTAAAAAACACAGGTTCAAGCGAACTTGCCAATGCGTTTGAGACGATTGAAAAAGGGCAATTTTATTCGTCACCCGCGATTTTGGATACGTTACTAAGACGCAAAACTGCCGCAACAGCCCCTGCGCGTTCGGCCTATCACCTCAACCCCATCGAGTTGTTGACTTCGCGGGAAAAAGAGGTTTTACCTTTATTAGTGGAAGGGCTTACCAGCGCCGAAATTGCCGAGCGACTTTTTGTAAGCGAATCGACAGTCGTGAGCCATCGCAAGAATATTCTTCATAAACTCAACCTCAAAAATACGTCGGCGCTGGTCAAATACGCCCTCGAAAACGGACTGATTCAGCCCTGAGTGCTTACGATTAACTGTGCATACGTACTTTCCCCTATTTTCTCCCCCCCACGGGGGATTTTTTGTTTCTCCCCTTTAGGGATGTTTTTTGGCGCCCTTTCGTATAGCAATTTTGTGCTGTTGATTTACCCAAACAGCATAAAAGAATGAAATGGCAAATCCTGATGCTCACCTTTTTTCTCGTCTTCGACCAAGCTTGGAGCAACCCTCCGCGTAGCTTTCGGGTGACGCTTGAAAAGATTTCATTGGTAGAGTCAGGAAGCATCGGCGGGAGCGACAACCTGTACGGCTCGGTGTGGGTGGGGGCATTTTGTAATGCCAACGACAACCAGACGGGCGCTTCTTTTGACAGCCGCGAGCGCACCCTAAAACTGTTCGAGCGGACTGGTGACAACTACGTCAAAATCAAGGAAAACACCCCTATTATTTTGAACCAATCGTTGGTTTTTGACATGCCAACCTGCGACCAAAAGCAAGCCAATTTTGCCGTTACTGTTTCGCTCAGTAGCCAAAGTTCAGGCCGAAAATACAACACCGAGCAGCACCGAATTTATTTATCCGAAATCAACAGTACGGTTCGCCGCACCATTCATTGCTACGACCGCACCTCTCACCTTCAACTGCATTTTATGATTGCACCTCTATAACCCAGTTTTTCTAATCATTTTAACACTTAAACACTATTCACATGAAAAGTTCATTCAAATTTGTCGGGTTATTTTTCGTTTTGGTATGTTTTGTTTCCAGTGTTTTTGCCCAAAAGCAAATCAATAATTACTATCAGTTTTCTCCCAAAGAAATGGAAGGAATGATGGCTACATTTTCCAAAGATGCAGGCTGGAAAAACCTCTCTGCCACCATGAGTAGCCGAAGTTTTGAGCGCATCAAGCACGAAAAAGCCGCTTGGGGTTTTAAGGGGCAAGCAAAAACATCTGATGGAAAATTACAAGACGTACTGTTTTGTGCGTTCGATTTCTACAATCCAAAAAGCAAAAAAGGCCAAGGCGGCACCATGATTTGGCGCAAAGTAGGCGACGAAGTTTACAAAGCCTATTTGATTTATCCTGAGGGAGTTGAAGATTTAGACAAAGCCTTAGAGCTATCAGAAGAGTTTTATGCCGATGCTTCAGGCAAACTCCAAAAAGCACAAAGCTGGGGCCGTTGTTTTAGAAAATGTGTACGTGGCACTTCAAGAACAGTTGTTGATGCGAAAGGCATACGTTTTGACGTACCCTCAGACTGCGGAACAGGCTGCTTGGCATCCATTGCTGTATGTGGAGGCGCAACGGCTATCTTGGCAGCAGCTACTGCTGCGCCTACAGGAGGACTTTCTTTTCCTGTATTAGCGATTACGTTTGGGGTTTGTGCGGGAGTAAGTTGCGGTGTTTGCATTGGTATATGCGCACTTGGCTGCATATAATCCATTTGTAATCAACCCATTGTAGAGCTTACCAATACACGTAAGCTCTACTTTCTCTTTCGTTCATAGCCCTTATTCACATGAAAACTATCAGCCTCGGCCTCCTCCTAACGACAATGATTAGCTATTTGGCTCCTCCTGCCGAAAACTATACCATTGAACAAGTTACTGTTTGTAAAAATACCAATTCGTGCTTGACCACTTCCCAAAAGAATCGAATCAAAGAAAGCGACAAATACACGGTAGAAGTTGTGTTAAAATCGAACTCTGCCAATTTTTTGGCACAACAGATTCAAGCTGTACAACTCGAAGTGTCTGAAATCTCTTTTACCTGTGCTCGCTCAGCCACAGACATGGACAATTGTCCTTCGGGAAGTTCGCAGGAGTGGTACACCATGTACCAAAATCCCAATCCGCCTTTGAGCAGTGCCGTGACGGTCATCAATGCTACCAAACTTACCAAACAGCTATCAGCTCAGCATCTAACCCTGCGAAACAGCATCAAAAAAATACCCGTAGAGGATGTCTTTGGGCCAAAATTTGACAAACCTATAGCTCCTACCAAGCCCACATCGTACCAAGTTCGGCTTCGAGCTGAGAACATACAATTTCCTGACTGGGTTTGGGGGATTCGCGTCAGTGTTTATGAGCGAGACGGCGGGAGAAATACAAGTACCGAATTTAAAACGAGGTTTTAGGACTTTTTGGCAAACCAACTTTTTCACATTTGAACTTCTACAATCATGCGTTTTTGGTACTTTTTTATCGTAATTTGGGGATACGCTATTTCTGCTTTGGCCCAAAGCGACGAAAGCCCAATTCCGAGCCTCAATGCCTCCAAACCGTTGGAATTTTCTATCCCGACCTCGGCCGCGTTTGACTTACTGGGAGTCACACCCGCTCAAGTTATCAAACCTGGCAATATTCGCGATTTTAAGGTGGACTGGTCGTTCCAAAGCTGGCGACTTAAACCCAATATTGCGATTCAGGCACAGCCGATTTGGGAGATTTTTTACAACCGCCCCAACTTGTTGAAATACCAATCGGCCTCGAAACTGGCCAAAATGCTCTCGACCATTGACATTTCGGCAGGAACGGTGGAAGATGATGACCTCAATCGCCGACTAGCGGGGGCGGTAAAAGTGACACTTTTTCGGAGCCACGACCCCCTCGACGTGCCCGCTCTCTACCGCGGCCCGACGGAGGAGTTTTACGAGCAACAAAGTCAGCTGAAGGGACTCGTTACGCAATTAGAAGACAGCCTAAAGCGCCTTCCCGCAACCAACGAATACCTCGAAACAAAAATGCTGGTGTTGAAGGAATTAGACCTGCTTCAAACCAAAATTCAAACTTTAGAGAAACTTCAAAAAGACCGAATTACGCAATTGACAACGCTCTACCTGAAAGAACATTGGAACGCGTCGTTTGTCGATGTAGCCATCGGCAAATCCTACCTGTATGACAACCTAAAACTGGATAGTTTGAATTTGGTACAAGATGGGCTTTCGGCTTGGATCAACGGCTGTGTAGGCATTGGGCGTAAGTGGCTTCTGACAGGGATGGTTCGTTATACGAGTTTTAGCGGCGTAAAAGCAACAATTAAACAGGAGTATTTTCTGGGAGCGAGTTTGCGCTACGGCAGCCCTAAGTTTAACTTTTTTGCCGAAGTCCTCACCCGCGACGCCCACAATCCATTTTCTTTCAAAAGTATTACCTTGGCCTACGGTGGTGACTGGCGTTTTAGCCGCAACGTCATGTTAAGTTACGGTGTAAGAACCCTCTACGGGCAAAATTTCAGTTTCAAATCACTGGTTCCTGTCGCAAGCATTGCTTGCATGATGCGATAACCAACTTACCCTTTTTTCTCCCATGAAATCTCTTGTTTTGCTTCTTTTATCCGCCATTACTTTTTCGGTATTTGGACAAAAAACGGTCAACAGCACCCTAAAGCTTGAAAATGTAATTTTTGGTAGCTGCTCAATCGCTTCGATACCTTTCAAATATTCCATTAAAAACCTTGGCCCCGAAACCTTCGTTTTTCACGCCTCGCCTTCAACACCCATTGACGACTTGACCTTCAACGTGTATCTATCCCAAAATGAAACCATTGAGACTGGGATACTCGGCGGAGAAAATGATTTACGGGTGGGCTCGGCCGTTCCAGCCCAATATACCCTGAATAATGGCCAGCTCGCCGTAAATAAAATTGCTGTACCCGTCAGAAATCCTCCCTACAGCTCATACCGATTCATGATTGTAGAAGTGGTTTATAGCAGTGGTCCTTCGATGACGGGCAGTACGTTTGTTAGTAAAAAATACCGTGTATCGTCGGGACAGGTTGTTTTTGAGAATCCCTAGCGCGGCGGTTTTGAGAAACGCACAACCCGTGCTAAGCGATGCTCACATCGCGCCACGGGTTTCTCAAAACCCAGTTTCGCAAGCTTGTAAAAATCCTTAACGCGGCGGTTTTGAGAAACCGCCACCACCAATAAGAAACCGCCAACACAACGGCGTGCCAAGCGATGCTCACATCGCGCCACGGGTTTCTCAAAACCCAGTTTCGCAAGCTTGTAAAAATCCTTAACGCGGCGGTTTTGAGAAACCACCAGCACGGACAAGAAACCCCAGCACAATGTGCTATATTCGTCATTAAAAGCCCGTAACTCCTAATTTACATGAACTTCCGCCTTTTCACTTCTTTATTTTTGTTTCACCTCTTATCTTTTATTGCCATGTCACAAACTGCTGCCGATTTTGTGGGCGTTTTTGCCAGTAGCCAAACAGGCATTCAACTTACTATTGCTCAACAAAACGGCACGTTCAAAGGTGAATTTACGGTTCAAAATCAGCGTTATGGCTGTGAAGCTACCTTCGTAAAAGGAGGACTTTCGGGCGTCTATTTTGATACGGGACGAAAAATCGGATTTACCCTTGTGAAGAACTCAGGTGAATACATTCTTACTACCGAAGGGGTTAACATCCCGATGCAACGAACCTCTGCCGCCTCTAAAACAACTCAACCTTCTAGCGCTTCTGCCGCACCTACATCGGGAACTAAAAGCAGCGGTCAACGCGTCAGCAACGCCTTTTTGGGCTTTTCATTCAATGCTCCATCGGGTTGGCAAATGCAGGAAAACAACGGCGGTTATGCCTTCGGACGAGGCGATCAGCAAGTAGCAATTACCGTATCTCCTCACAATTATAGCAGCATTTCAGAACTGAAAAACGATACCCAAAACGTCCAAGATGCGAATTCAAATACGTACCTCAATGCCCGCGTTGACCCTTACAGTGAGACTGGTGCGTGGGTATTTTTTAACGGTACTATCAAAGGACAGCCGTTTACCATTGCTACCATTTCCTTGATTTCACCCAACGGCGGGGGGATAAATATCTCATCTCTTTCACCTGCCTCAATGTACAACGACGCCCTTGCCAATACCCTGAGAAGCATCGCCAACACTGTCACATTTTCGAAACCCCAAACCTCCGCCTTGGCCGAGCAATGGAAAGCCAAACTCAAAGGAAAACAACTACTTTACCTAAAAACTGCCAATGGAATGTCTGACAAGTTTTCGATTGATTTGTGCAGCAATGGGCAGTTTGTCAAAAAAGACAACACAAGTTATTTGTCACAGACCTACAGCGATAATTTCACCTACGCAGGTCGTTCGGGTGATGAAGGCCGCTGGGATATTATGACCCAAGGCGCAACTCCTGTATTAGTTCTGCGAGCCAACGATGGCAAAGTATTTCAATACCCCATCACTTTACGTCAAGCCAGCAACGAACTAGGGCTCAACGGTATGCGCTATTTTGTACGTGCAAGCGAAATTTGTCGTTGAGTATCATTTTTGGGGTAAAAGATAGCGATTCGCCAATGGATTGGTTAATATTGCGCGCCAACAAAACCCCAATTACTTTATGTTTTCCAAAGATACTTACGTCGGACGGCGTCAACAGTTAAAAAAAACAGTCAGCAGCGGAATCTTGCTCTTTTTGGGCAATGAAGAAGCAGGCATGAACTATGCCGATAACACCTATCATTTTCGCCAAGACAGTACTTTTCTATATTATTTTGGGTTAAACAAAGCCAGCCTTGCCGCCCTCATCGACGTAGAATCAGGTGAGGAATGGATAGTGGGCGACGAAATCACCATCGACGACGTCATCTGGGCAGGGCCACAACCTACGCTTCAAGAACAAGCTGAACGTGTAGGGGTGGCGAAAGTTCTTCCCAAGTCACAACTTGAAAGCCTGCTCAAAAGCCACTTAGCCGCAGGTCGAACCGTTCATTATTTACCAACCTATCGCCCTGAGCATACCTTCAAACTTCACGAGTGGACGGGGCAATCCCTCCAAGAAATTGCCCAAGGAGCTTCTACCGAATTTATCAAAGCCATTGTAAATCAACGTTCTTACAAAACCGCCGAAGAGGTTATTGAGCTTAACAAGGCCGTTAACATTACGGCTCAAATGCACCTCAATGCCATTCGCGCCACGAAGTCGGGCAAGTACGAATACGAAATTGCAGGTATCGTCCACGGCGCAGCGCTGCAGGGTGGAGGCGACTTGGCCTACCCTATTATTTTGTCGGTAGATGGACAAACACTGCACAATCATTACCACGGCAATCGTCTTTCGAGCGGTCGCCTTGTGTTAGGAGATTTCGGCGCAGAAACCGCTACGCACTATGCAGGCGACATTACCCGCACCTGGCCTGTTGACAAACAATTTAGCGAGCGTCAAAAAGAAATTTATCAAATAGTCCTCGATGCCAACCTCAACGCCATCGCCGCCCTACAACCAGGCACACCATACCTCGATTGCCACCTAATCGCTTGGAAAACCATCGCTGAAGGACTCAAAGCGCTAGGTTTATTGCAAGGCGACGTTGACGAAATGGTCGCACTGGGCGTACCAGGTTTGTTTATGCCCCACGGGGTTGGCCACATGATGGGCATGGACGTTCATGACATGGAAAACCTTGGCGAACAACACATTGGCTATCGCGATGGCCTCAGTCGCAGTACTTTGCTGGGTCTAAAATCACTTCGTTTGGCCAAAGAACTTGAAGCAGGTTTTGTTTTGACCGTTGAGCCTGGCTTGTACTTTATTCCCGAATTAATCGACTTGTGGGAAAGCCAAGGAAAATTCCGCGATTTTGTTAATTATGACGCCCTTAAAGATTATTACGATTTTGGCGGAGTACGTATCGAAGACAATTACCTTATTACTGCTGATGGAGCTCAGTTGCTGGGTAATCCTATTCCAAAAACAATTTCCGAAATCGAAGCGTTGAGACTCTAGGTTTGGACCTTCCAAGTTTTGGAAATCCTCAGTTTAGCCCTTCCAAGTTCTGAAAACTTGGAAGGTCTGCCTACCAGCAATTTACTTCCAACACCCATGCGCTACACACCCATTGACCCTCAATTATTTATCCAAAATCGGCAACGATTATATCAACTTCTCAAGCCCAAAAGCTTGGTCATTTTGCAGTCCAACGACGTTATGCCTACCAACGCCGACGGCACGATGGGTTTTAAGCAAAACTCCGACTTGTTTTATTTGTCGGGTATCGACCAAGAAGAAACTACTTTATTGCTCTTTCCCGACCATCCCGACCCGAAGTTTCGTGAGATTTTATTTGTGCGGGAAACCAACGAAAATATTGCCATTTGGGAAGGCGAAAAACTGACCATTCCCCAGGCATTTGAGCGCTCAGGTATATCCCGAATTTATTGGACGCACCAATGGGAAAGCGTGCTTCCTCACGTCATTTTTGAAGCAGAAAATGTCTATTTGAATACCAATGAGCACGCCCGCAGCGACTCGCGAGTGCAAACCCGCGACGCTCGCTACATTCAGGAGTTCAAAGAAAAATACCCGCTTCATCACCTTGAACGCTTGGCGCCGTTGATGGCTTTTTTGCGCGCCACAAAATTACCGCAAGAAATCGAATTGCTTCAAAAAGCGATTGACATCACCCGCGATGGCTTTATGAGGGTGTTGAAATTCACCAAACCCGACGTCTGGGAATACGAAATTGAGGCCGAATTTGCCCATGAGTTTCTCCGTCAACGTTCGCGCGGTTTTGCTTATACGCCCATTATTGCTTCGGGCAAAGATTCTTGTGTCTTACATTACGTAGCCAATAACAAACAATGCAAAGACGGTGACGTTTTATTGCTAGACGTCGCTGCCGAGTATGCCAACTACAACGCCGACCTTACCCGAACCATCCCCGTCAATGGCCGTTTTACAGCGCGTCAACGACAGGTGTATGAAGCGGTTTTGCGGGTATTAAAAGCCGCCCGTTCGATGCTCATGGTGGGCAATGTACTGGATGAATATCAAGCTGAAGTGGCTAAAGTAATGGAAAGTGAATTGATTGGTTTAGGACTATTAACGGCCCAAGACATTGCCAATCAGCATCCCGACTGGCCTGCGTATCGGCGCTATTTTATGCACGGTACTTCGCACGCCCTCGGCCTCGACGTGCATGATGTTGGGAATCGTTATCGGCGTTTTGAATCTGGCATGATTTTCACCTGTGAACCAGGTATTTACATCCGTGAAGAAGGCTTGGGTATTCGATTGGAAAACAACATTCTTATTACCGAAAACGGCAACCTCGACCTCATGGCTCACATTCCCATTGAGGCCGACGAAATTGAAGCTTTGATGAATTCTTAATTTGGTTTACAGTTGCGGGTTTCCCGTTAAGGGCTCATTACTAAAAAAATGATTGCCCCCAAAACAAGAAACCGTAAACTCAAAACAGAAAACAGCAAATCCATGGAAACATTTTTGACCGAAGAAGTGCTGAAGCTATTCATTGCCGCAGGCTTGGGGTCAATCATAGGTATAGAGCGTGAGTACCACAGCAAATCGGCGGGGCTTCGTACCATGATTTTAATTGCCGTTGGTTCTACCCTGTTTACCCTCATTTCGATTCGAGTGGGCGGAGACGCGGGGCGCATTGCGGCCAACATCGTAACAGGAATTGGGTTTATTGGTGGGGGAATTATTTTCCGAGAAAACAATCGTGTAGTCGGGATTACAACCGCCGCGACAGTCTGGGCTACGGCAGCACTAGGGATGTGTGTCGGCAGTGGCTACTACGAGTTTGCTACCGTAGCCTCCCTGATTGTGTTGGTGGTGTTGTATGGCTTTGTTCCCATCCAAAACCTTATCAAACGAAGAAACCAGCTTCGTAACTACCGTATTGTGTGCAAGTTCCAACAAAAGACCTTAAAGCATTACGAAGCCCTGTTTCGTGAACTGCAATTGGATGCCAAACGCGGCACTCAAAGCAAAGTTGGAAGCACCATTAGCGGAACTTGGATTGTACAAGGAAGTGAGCGCAACCACGAACGACTCACCAAGCGTCTCCTCAACGATCCTGATGTTATTGAATTTGACTTCTAGCTAAATTACCGTTTAATAAATTCTTTTGGGATATTTTCTTTAGGCAAGCGTTTTTTTTCTTAATTTACCAATGACATACAGACCTATGTAAAAATGCAAAAGGCACTAGCCACTCCCAATAAACATGACATCCGATAAAAGAACCGCCCTAGTGGTAGGAGGAAGTGGACTAGTAGGGAAAGAAGTTATTTCTGAATTGATTGCTTCTGAAAAATATGCTGAAGTAGTCACACTCACTAGGAAACCGTTGGATTTCACCCATCCAAAACTATCATCTATTATTTTTAACTTCGACCACCCCGATGCCTCCGTTGTTTGCGGCGACGATATTTTCTGTTGTTTGGGCACAACCATGAAAAAAGCTGGTTCTAAGGAAGCATTTTACCGCGTTGATTATACCTATCCCATCGAAATAGCCCAGTTGGGGTACCAAAACGGAGCCAAACGTTTTGCTATCGTCACTGCCATGGGCGCTGATAGTAGGTCGATGTTTTACTACAATCGGGTTAAAGGAGATGTAGAAGCAACGCTCAAAAAAATAGGTTTTGACGCATTACTCATTTTTAGACCCTCGTTGCTTGTAGGGAATCGTGGCGAAACGCGCATAGGTGAGCAAATCGGCGAGGGTTTGTCCAAAATTCTCAGGCCGCTCATACCTATCAAATACCGCTCCATCGAAGCCCGTAAAGTAGCCAAAGCCATGGTTACCATCACTGCCAGCAACGTCAAAGGCACACTGGTGTACGAATCGGATGTAATGCAAGAGTTTTAGCGCAATTTTCATCACGGAGGAACCGTTTTGCCTGTAAACATGATTAAGTGAATATGACTAACCTAGGATACATAGAAGTTAAAATACACGATATTCATCCAAGCGATTTTGATATTTCCCATGTAGTGGAATTACTCAAAAACGTTGAGAGTTTGTTGTATCCTAATGAAAGAAAAAAGCGCCCAATTATATCTTATGAAATCAAAGAAGGAAGCGTCCGAAATATTTTTAAAACTGACTTATCACAAGTTATTTTGGTAAATACAACCATTAAGAATATCAATGATACTAAATCTATTGACAATATTGACTTAATACAAGCCAAAGCAATAGAAAATATTCAAGAGTGGGCATCAAAAAACAACCTAGATGTAGAAATTAAATCGTCCATAAAAAATACCAATAAGTTGGAAATAAACAGAAATACAAATTTCCAAAGAAGTGAAAATATATGGATTGATTCAGACCTCTATTTATATGGAAAAATAATAAGTATGGGTGGAAAAACTAACCCTAATCTACATATTTCAACAGAAGAACATGGTACAGTCATTATTCAAACAACAGAAGAAGTCTTAGCCAATCAAGCCGACAATAGACTTTATAAATATTCTGGTGTCCATGTACATGCAAAACAAAATATTAAAAATGGTCAACTTGACAAATCCGACATTAAATTATTAGGCTTTATTGAATACGAACAAAGTCTCGATGATAACTATTTAGACAATCTGATTAATGAAGCAAGCAAGTCGTGGACTGATATAAAAGATACAGACCAGTGGCTCGCTGAAATTCGGGGTTTACGATGAAAAAAGCATTTATTGACACAAATTTTCTTATAAAACTACTTAATATTCAAGACCCTGCACACAAAAATGCGGTAGCTTATTTCAAGTATTTTGTAGAAAATCAAATCATAATTATTGTCTCCTCCATAGCAGTAGGAGAATACTGTGTACAAGGTGAAATCACCCACCTTCCTCTCAAAAATCTTCAAACATTAAACTACAATATTCTACATGCCATTAAGGCTGGAAAGTGTGGATTTATCGCTTTCAATGCACGTAAGAACAAAGAAATTACGGTTGAACGTATAGTGATTACGAATGACGTAAAACTCTTTGCGCAAGCAGAGATTGAAAAAGTAACCTTTTATGTAACAGGTGACACAAAAAGCAAGTCTATTTTTGATTTACTTCGTAAAGAAGCTGGCCTATCTTACCAGTTTATTGACATAAATAAGCCGCTCCAAGAAAGCTTTGGGGTTTTATTTTAACGCAACTTCCCATGTCTTCCATTTCACTTCGTCGAGCCACGCCCCCCGATGTTACGTTTATTTATTCATTTCTCTGCGAATTGGAGGAAGAAACGTTTGATTTTGAACAATTTAACGCCATCTACAATCGTAACCTTCTCAACCCCGACTGCCATTATTTTTTAGCGTTCGACCACGACCGCTGCGTTGGCTACGCAAGTGTTCACGCTCAGTGGCTTCTTCATCATTGCGGCAAAGTGGGCGAAATCCAAGAAATGTTTGTCATCCCAGACTACCGAAGTAAGGGCATTGGACAACTGCTCATTCAGCAACTTTTTGCCGTGGCTCAGCAAGAAAATTTTGAAATTTTGGAAGTGACCGCCAACAAAAAACGCCTTGATACTCACCGCTTTTACGAACGACAAGGGCTTGAGCGCACGCACTTTAAATTTGTCAAAAAAATGAAGTAGGCGTACTCCTCACTTATTCCGCTTCATTTCCTCCCTTCGCATGGGCATGGAGTCGATGAGGCCGAAGATTTGTTCGGGTTTGACGGGCTTGGAACTGATAAGTTTTACTTCCCCATCTTTGCCAATCAACCAAAAACAAAAGTGATTGGGAGTATAACGAAAACGTTCTTTCAAATGTGCCGCATCTTCAGGAGACAGCTCGGCCTCTACGCAATCCACGACGCATAAATCACGCTCCAAAATACCCGCCCCGACCTCGCTCAACCATTTTTTTTGCGCCTTAAAATCCGCATCCGACGATTTTGGGCAATATACCATCACGACTCGGCTTTTCCCCACCATTTTCGACAAACGACTTTCAAGCGGGTCTTGCCCCCAGAAAAGCATACTTAACATTAAAGCGAACACATTCATACCTCTTTCTTTTTTAGAATTACCTTACAAAGAACGTACCACTTTCCAAGCTTCAAGCGGGCGATCCGACGAAAGTATATCGCCACCTTGTTTCACAAACTCTCCGTACAATTGGTCGCCACGCGCTGCCGCCATTTTGTCGAGGTTACCGAGCGTTCCCAAAATACACCGAATCCCTTTTTGGTGTAAAAATTGGCACAATTCACTGTTAGGTTCTCGTGTTCCCACAAACGCAATCATCCGATTATCAGGAATACCCGCTTCTTGGTGACGTTGGTACTCCTCTCGATTACGAATCGTGACTGAAATCATCACTTCGGGGTCCAGACGGTGGACTTTGGCGGCGTCTTGGGCGTTGTAAGTAATGATGGCTGCGTAGGAGTGCGCACGGTATTTTTTCACCAAAGCAGCTACTTTTTCAAAGGGCACACTCCGCTTTACGTCAAGCGTAAACATTACTTTGTCTTTGCCCCACGTCAGTACCGTTTCTAAGGTTGGAATTTTGTAAGGTGTTAATGTTCCTTTGTTGTCTTCCAATTGCAGCGTTTTACAATACTCCCAATTCACCTCCCGCACCTTGCCTGAGCCCGTAGTGGTTCGCTCAAGGGCATCGTCGTGCATCATCATCAGCACACTGTCTTTGGTCATCGAAATATCGCACTCAATAATCACGGGCATTTGTTTGGCCAGCCATTCAAACGACTCAATACAGTTTTCGGGATAGCCCGCGTAATCGCCACCGCCACGGTGGGCACTAATAAGGGGTTTGCTTTGAGCGCTGTATTGAAAACTTTCGCGCTTGACGCTCTTCAAATAAGTCGCAGGAGTGCAGCTGCTTGCCCATACCACTCCCACAAAAAATGCAATAAAACTTCCTTTTTTAAACATAGAACTACGCTTGATGTGTCTTTTGAAGGTACAAATTAACCAATAAACAAAATGTTTAAACAATTTCTAACCATTATGCTTTTATTTGCTGCGGTGCTCACAGCATCGGCACAAGATACGCGCTTGTTCGAAACCCGAATTTATTACACCGAACCTGGCCGTTTAGAAGCCCTTTTAGCCCGTTTTCGGAACCACACTACCAAAATCTTTGAAAAACACGGCATGACCAACATCGGCTATTGGGTTCCGTTGCACGAAGAAAACAAGCTCATTTATGTCCTCGCCTACCCCGACCGTGCCGCGCGCGATGCCGCTTGGAAAGCATTTGGTGCCGACCCTGAGTGGGTGAAAGTGCGGACAGAATCGGAAGTAAGTGGAAAAATTGTGTCGAAAGTGGAAAGCATTTTTATGGATGCCACCGATTTTTCACCCAAAATTAAGTCTTCAAAAAGCAAAAAAGACCGCGTTTTCGAGCTTCGTACGTACACTACCAACCCTGGCAAATTGCCTGATTTGTTGGCACGTTTCCGCAATCATACGCTTAAATTGTTCAAAAAACACGGCATGACTAACGTCGCCTACTGGACGGTCAATGGCAAAGATGATACGCTTATCTACATCTTAGCACATCCAAGTGAGGAAGCTGGCAAAAAAGCATTTGATGCCTTCCGCGCTGACCCTGATTGGGTAAAAGCACGTGATGCCTCGGAGGTCAACGGAAAACTTGCGAACAAAGTTGAGTCGGTTTACATGAAAGCTACAGACTTTTCAACGATTAAGTAAGACTCGCAACCTTTCCAAGTTTCGTTAATCAACAAATCCAAAACTTGGAAAGGATTAAACGTGCCTTCGGTTTCTCAAAACCGAAGACGAGGTTTCTCAAAACCTCGCGACAAAAATGCGTACATCAACCCCTCTTCTGCTATGAAAATTTGGCTCTCT
Organism: Runella sp. SP2; assembly: GCF_003711225.1. NCBI lineage: Bacteria > Pseudomonadati > Bacteroidota > Cytophagia > Cytophagales > Spirosomataceae > Runella > Runella sp. SP2. The sequence continues at coordinate 4,184,737 of NZ_CP031030.1, forward strand.
TTTACTTTCATTGCTCTTTCATTTGCGGCTTGCAACAGTTCACAACAATCAGACAATCAAGCCAAAAGCGACACTACAAACACCGATACCGCTGCGGTAGCAAAGGTGGATTCGATGGGCATCTATTTATCGGACTTAAAAGCTAAATTCCCTACTCCCGAGACTATTGTTGTGGCTGACGACCCCGTTTTTCACCAAAAGAAAACCTACAAAGCCATTCCGTTACAGACGATTTTGGACACATTTTTACCCGCCTACAAGAACCTCAACCGCAGCGAAACGCAGATTGTGTTTGAGTGCGAAGATGGCTATAATCCTTCGATGGCTTTGGAAAAAGTACTGAGTATAAAGGCATTTTTGGCCGTGGCTGATGTGGACGCCCCCCAAGGACAAGATTGGATAAACCCGACCAAAGAAGGTCGAGAAATGAAGATTGCGCCTTTTTATATCGTTTATACTGACGTGCCAGGCAGTGATGTCAGCTACAAATGGCCTTATAATTTGGTAAAAATTAGCCTTTCGGCCGCCTCAAAAGAATTAGCCGTATTGTTTCCCAAAGACGACGATACCCAAGTAAAGGGTTTTGAGCTCTTTAAAGTCAATTGCCTCACTTGCCATTCGCTCAACAAAGTAGGCGGTAAAATGGGACCTGAGCTGAATTACCCCAAAAGTGTAACGGAGTATTGGAAAGTCGAACACATCAAGCAGTTTGTAAAAGCACCTTCGTCGTACCGCAACGAATGCAAAATGCCAGCCGTCACTCATTTGAACGACAAAGAGTTAGACGCCATTGTGAATTATTTACAATACATGGCAAAACATAAAATATAACCTACACTCGTTCCCAATCATCGGGAAGTAAGTCTTTGGTATTGAATCGCTCCGTCGCAAACCATTGCTGCGGGGCGATTATTTTTTTGTCAGGAAAAGCCGCCAACCACGCCCCCCACCAACTGAACGTGCTATTCGCAATGATGTGATGTTGGCACTGTGAGATAAGCACCAAGTCTTCTGCGGCCGAGTTTCCTTCCACAAAATGGGTCGGAACAGGAAAATGTAGATGAGTTTTGGCCCAAACAAGGTCATCCGAAAAAACAAAAAAAGTGGGTTGTTGAAGTTGGGGCAAAAGAACAGAGGTGGCTTTTTGGTAATAATTTAATCCACAAGGCCGTAAAAAACGGTTGGCCATTGAGAGCAGCGTATAATCACCACGACGAACATGTACGCTCACCGCTTCACTGGTTTGAATCAAGTTTTGCCACATTTGAAAACGCGTAAGAACAGGGATTTGTAGCTTTAATTCCTGTTTTACGAGAGAAGCAATGGGCTTAAAATAGCGCTCAGATTGCCAATAACCATCAAAATATAAGTCACCGCGCAAACGAAGCATGAGCGGGGAAAAATGAAAATGAGGTTCCCGCTGGTAAAAGGGAGAAATAGCTCCCAAGCGCCCCAACATTGAAAAAGAAGCCCCCGCAAGCTCACTGATTTCGCGGTTAGTAGCCACTGATGCGTTGATTGAAAAAGCGTCTAACGCATACGTACGGGCTGTCCAAAACCGTGAAGCCTGTAACTGCGATATATCTAGCTTGAGTTCGGTTTGGTTTAAAAAAGCCAAATGCCGTCCCAATGCGTATTGAAACAACTGATTACCCAAACCACCGCTTAATTTTACGATAATCATAGCCGTACTTATTTTAGGCTTTGACTAGCTCAATGACATTTCGTCACACTTGATTATCAAGCAAACTGCATACTAATTGATGATATTTTAGCGCAATTATATCCCAATGGTGCGTGTTTTTTATCACGTCTTTGCCCTCTTTCCCTAAACGTTTTCTCAACGCATCATCCTCTAAAAGTAGTCGTAGTTGGGATTGAAACGTTGTTTTGTCTTGAAAGCACATTCCACCCGCAAGCGACGAAACGACACCCACCTCTCGGCTCAAAAACGGCAGCCCCACGGCCATCGCATCGAGTAGCATAAGCGGCTGGACTTCGGTATGAGTAGCCGTAACAAACACGTCGGCAGTACAGTAGGCAGCATGGATTTGGGCTTCGGTTTGTTGGTCAAACAAAAAAATGGTTTGGTTTAACTCCTTACCCGCAAGCCGTTTGAGGCGATTTGAAAATTCATTAAAATTACTTCCAATCAGAACCAAAACTGCATCGGGCAGCTGCATTTCTCGGAACCATTTCACCAGTTCCCGCTGCCCTTTGGTGGATGTGTAATTAGAAACACATAACAGCATTTGCGCCATTGGAAGCCCATTTTCGAGTCGAAAATCTCGCGTGGAAGGCGTTCCAAAAGCAGGTCGAGCACCGTTAGGAATCACCGAATACGAAGAAATTTTATTCTTTTTTACCCAAACCACGTCCGACATCCGCTGGGATTCGGGGACATCAGACAGGAATACGTAATGGTCGAAACTCCGCATTTTTTTGTCAAAATGCCAAGCTTGACTTCGTTGGCGAAGCCACCAAACCAACCCTCGAATCCCACCCAAACGAACGTTGAAATTAGTACCATGACTTACCAAAACAACTTTTGCGGGTAAAGGAAACAGTTCTATCACCCAGTCAGAAGCCCAATTATTCCAGCCGTGAACAAAAATCACGCCTGCCCCCAGCAACTTTAAAAGTAACTGATAATCAGCTTTTTGCTCAACATACACAACCTCAAACGGGAAATTCTCCCCCTTTTTTCCACGAGTGATTACCGTCACTTGATGTCCCCATTGGTGCAGCCCTAGGGCATGACGATAGGCCACTTCGGCTACTCCGTGCGTTTCGGGGTAAAAGCCAAAAGCAACAATGAGAATTTTGTAGGGTTGCGCTAGGTGGTTTGCTGGTTTTTCCAATGGTTCATTTCCTCTTGAATGAAATAGTTCACCAAATCGGTGTACATTTTTTCGATGGCATCTGGGTCAATACCCTCTTCTTCCGCCCACGTTCTTCGCTGAACAAGCATGGCCTTGAAACGTTCGGGTGCCTTCACACTCGTCTCAGAAGTTTTAAATTTTGAGGCTGCTTTAACATACCCAAACCGTTGGCCAATCAATCGAATAATTTCACGGTCTAAAGCATCAATTTCGGTGCGAATTTCGACCATATTTTCACATTCAGCAGGTAGTTTCATCACAAATACAAGGTATTGATTTAAGCCACAAAGAAGCGCAAAAGCATTGAAAAGGCAAACAACTCCTACCTAAAGCAAGTTATTTTTATGAATCCTATTGAATCACCTCTTTAATCCCAACTCCCCTTGAAAATAATCATCTTAGGCGCAGGCATGACGGGCCTCTCAGCCGCCCGAGTTTTGACTCAAAATGGCCACGAAGTAACGCTACTCGACAAAGGGCGCGGCGTAGGCGGTCGGATGTCAACCCGTAAAATTGAACTTGCCAAAGCTGACCACGGCGCGCAGTATTTTTCGGCTAAATCGCCCGAATTTCGTCTTTTTATTGATGAACTTATTACCGAAAAAATCATTTCGGAATGGCAAGTTCCTCAGCGCGAAAATGTGCGTTATATCGGGACAGCAGGGATGAACACCATTCCAAAATTCATGGCTGCTTCGTTGAATATTCAACTAAACGAAAAAGCCATCCATCTTCATTCTCAATCGGTTGAAACTGAATCGGGCAACCAATACCCTTTCGATGCGCTTATCTCAACGATCCCCATTCCACAAGCTACTGAGCTTTTTCAACGTTCACAAACAGTACTTTCGGAGGCTGACCAACGCGTTTTGGCTTCCATCGAATATGACCCTTGCATTGCCGTTTTGGCTACGTTGAACACGCCTACCACGATTGAAGGCGGTGGATTACTTTTGGAAAACCAACCCGTCGCGTGGACAGCCGATAACTTCCAAAAAGGCATTTCTTCCGTTCCTTCGGTCACATTACACGCCTCTGTCAACTACAGTCAGGCACACTTTGAAGATAATTTGCAAGAAGTAGGTAAAGATTTACTGGCCTCCGTCAGCGACTGGATTGCGCCTGAATCCATCGAACAAGTTCAAGTACATCGCTGGCGCTACAGCCTCGCCCGTCAGCGCCACCCCCATTCTTTTTACAAACTCGAACACGCTCCCGTTTACTTGGCGGGCGACGCGTTTGGGATTGGCAACGTCGAAGGAGCGTTTTTGTCGGGGCTTGAAGTGGGAAAGCAGTTTGACTAGGGAAATCGCAAAAGCCGCTATCTTTGTATTCCATCCATTCCCACTCACTAAATGATTTCTGACCAGTTATTACAGCAAATTGAGTTCATCAAGGAGATTGACAAACTCAAATACATCCAACGCAAAACGAAGCTACTCAACAGCGACCGAAACGAAAACGATACCGAACACAGTTGGCATTTGGCCCTGATGGCCATCGTTTTAGCCGAACACGCCAACGAACCTGTTGATGTGCTGAAGGTGGTTAAAATGGTGCTAATTCACGACATTGTTGAGATTGACGCAGGCGATACCTTTATCTATGACACCCAGAAAAATCACTCAAATACCGACGAAGAAAGGCTCGCTGCTCAACGGATTTTTGGGCTACTTCCCCAAGCGCAAGCCAACGAATTGATTGCGATTTGGGAAGAATTTGAGGCAGGCGAAACCAAAGAAGCCAAATTTGCCCGTTCCATGGATCGTTTAGAGCCTCTCCTCCAAAATACCTCCAACAACGGAGGAACTTGGGCAGAATTTGGCGTTCCTTATGAAAAAGTCTATCAAAAGAAATCGGTCATTAAAGAGGGTTCTACCACCATCTGGAACTACGCCGAAAACGTACTCAATGAAAACGTTGAGAAAGGAATTTTGAAGAAAGCGTGACCTACTTCATCAAAAAAGGGCTGCGTTTCCGCAGCCCTTTTTTGTTAGTTTTTATTCTCGTCTTACACTAAGTATTTCAAACGCACTACTTCTTTTTCGTTCAAGAAGCGCCATTTGCCACGTGGGAGGTCTTTTTTGTTTAGCCCTGCATAGACTGTCCTATCAAGCTTAATCACCTCATAACCAAGACTTTCAAACACACGACGAACAATACGATTGCGGCCACTGTGAATCTCAATGCCTACGACCATCGCATCGGGCGTAACAAGTGCTAAATCGTCGGGTTTGATGAATCCATCTTCTAACTCCAAACCTTCTTTGATTTTTTCAAAATCTTCGGTCGTGATGGGTTTGTCTAACTCAACTTGGTAAATCTTATTGATTTCGTTCGAAGGGTGCATCAGTTTTTCAGCCAATTCTCCGTCGTTTGTCAACAACAACAAGCCCGTTGTGTTACGGTCCAAACGGCCCACAGGATACACACGCTCCTGGCACGCTCCCGAAATCAGTTCCATCACCGTATGGCGACCTTCTGGATCGTCAGTCGTTGTAATGTAGTCTTTTGGTTTATTCACCAAAATATAGACCATTTTCTCAGGATTCAAGATACGGTTACCGTACTTTACAATATCGCCAGGGTTTACTTTGTGCCCTAGCTCATTGATTACCTTGCCGTTGACCGTAATTTGCCCTGTTTCAATCAATCCATCCGCTTCACGACGAGAACACAATCCCGCATTTGCGATGTATTTGTTAAGGCGAATCAAGTCATCTTTTGGCGCTGGCGCGTCTTTCTTTATGTATTTTTCTTCTGCTTTGCGAAGGTCATAACGAGGTGCTTCGGTGTACTCCCCTACCCGACGGCGCAACCCATCTTCGGCACGGCTACGTTTTTCAGGCTTATCACCTTCTTCTGAAGCCCGCCCACGTTTCTCGAATGGCTTGTCAAAACTACGTTCGCCGCGTTTCTCAAACGGTTTGTCAAAACTACGTTCACCACGCTTCTCAAATGGCTTATCAAAACTGCGTTCGCCGCGTTTTTCAAATGGCTTGTCAAAACTGCGTTCGCCACGTTCTTCTCGCTTTTCAAATGGTTTTTTGAAGGCTGGTTTGTCACCGCGTTTTTCAAATGGTTTATCAAAACTACGTTCACCACGTTTCTCAAATGGCTTGTCAAAGCTACGTTCGCCGCGCTCTTCTCGCTTTTCAAATGGTTTTTTGAAGGCTGGTTTGTCGAAGCTACGTTCACCGCGTTTCTCAAACGGTTTGTCAAAACTACGTTCAGCACGTTTCTCAAATGGCTTGTCAAAGCTACGTTCGCCGCGCTTCTCAAACGGTTTATCAAAATTACGTTCACCGCGTTTCTCAAATGGCTTATCAAAACTACGTTCGCCGCGTTTTTCAAATGGCTTATCAAACGGCTTTTTGAAGGCTGGTTTGTCGCCGCGCTTTTCAAACGGTTTGTCAAAGCTGCGTTCGCGACGAGGGATTTCACTAGACTTTTTGTCGGAAGATTTTTCTAAACGAGGTCTTGCGCGTCTAGGTTCTGAAGCGTTGTCAAAATTATCTGACGATTGATTCGACTTTACGAATTTACTGTAAAACGGCGTTTTCCCAGCGCCTTTATTGTCTTTTTTCATTGGATTTGCAGTATCACTACTGTAAAAAGTGAATTATGTAACTAAAAATTTGGCGGCGAACAACCGCCCCAAATACCCTGATAATCAGGCGAACAAAGGTACAAAAAATAAAGCCATGATGTTTTTTTTAAGAAACATATCTCAAAAAAATGATTTTGGTCGTTTAAACATCTAGCCATCCAACCTATTAACTTTTTGTGCCGTGATACTAGATCGTGTACCACTCAAACCCCTTTGGGCTCCTTCGCGCTCGGTTGTGGAGCAGTCCAACCTGAAAAAATTTCAGAACTGGTTATTTGTTAAGAAAGGACTGTATTTCCGTGATTACCACGACCTTTGGGATTGGTCAGTGACCGACATCGAGGATTTTTGGGAATCTATCTGGTCATTCTGTGATGTCAAAACCCATAGTTTGTATTGGGACGTTGTAGTGCCTGACAAAAAAAACTGGGCCAGAACCAAGTGGTTTACAGGCGCAACCATCAACTATGCCGAGCACATTTTTCGCCACAAAAACGCTAATAAACCCGCGTTTTTATACCAAAATGAAGGCGAACCATTGCGGGAATTTTCGTGGAAAGAACTCGAAAAACACGTTGCTACCGTTGCTACCTCCCTCCGACATATGGGCGTATCCGAGGGCGACAACGTCATGGGAATTTTGCCCAATATCCCTCAAGCGGTCATTGCTTTTTTAGCCGTTCATGCGATTGGAGCCGTTTGGTCGATTTCATCTCCTAGCACCGATGTAAAAACACTCAGCGAACGGGCCAAGGTTCTTGCGCCCAAAGTAGTGTTCGTGCATCATTCCGTGCGGCAATTACCCTCGCTCAAACACGGTACCATTACCGTTGCCGTACCCAGTAACGACGAAGCATCACCTTGGCACACAACTGACACGTGGAGTAGTTTACTAAAAATGCCTTCGCCTCCGCTCGAATTTACGTACGTTTCTTTCGAGCATCCGCTTTGGGCTTCGTTTTCAACCAACGTGCCCGTCTTTCATACTACTGGCGGAATACTTTTGGAACACCTCAAGCTGTTGACCATCCATCAAAATTTCAAAGGAAGTGATCGTATTTTGTGGCATACGCCTTCAGATACAACCACATGGCAGTTGTCGGTCAGTACGTTATTAACAGGCGCGACTCCCGTTTTTTACCAAGGAGATGGACTTCAAAAAGGGCATTTGTGGGAAAGCATCGACCGAAATAAAATCAACCACTTTGGCTGTTCTACGGCTTTTTTAGCAACACTCAAAACGTCATTACCCAACTTTAAATTTAACAGCCTACAGAGTATCACTACGTACGACGCGCCTCTATTGGCCGAAGAATTTGAATGGGTATATCAGCACGTGAAGAAAGATGTGTGGTTGGTAGGGTTGAGTACCCATCCTTACCTTGGTAGTAGTTTGGTAGGCGGTTCACCTACCTTGCCTGTGTTTGCTGGCGAAACACAATGTATACTTTTAGGCTGTAAATCAGCCACTTTTCCAGACAAAAGCCAGTTAGTTAGACAACCTTGGAGCAACGACCTACTGGCACAGCCGCTTCCATCAATTCCGTTTGCCAAGTAAGTTTTTTTACGCAAAGGCGCAGAGTCTAATACGCTACGCCTTTGCGTGCATTTGTTTTAATCTACCCAGTCGGCGATGTACAAATTGGTATCGCGAGAGCCTGGGGCATTATTACGGTTAGAACTAAAAATCAACTTCTTCCCATCGTACGAAAACATCGGGAAAGCGTTAAAAATACTGTTGTTGGTCACCCGTTCCAAGCCCGTTCCGTCGAGGTTGATAAGGTATAATTGGAAGTCGTAGCCCCGTTGAGAATGGTGGTTCGACGAGAAAATAATTTTATCACCCTTCGGCGTAAAGTAAGGTGCCCAATTGGCTTTGCCAAGTTTTGTGATTTGGCGCAAGTCCGAACCGTCCACGTTGCACGTATAAATTTCCATGTCGGTCGGTGCTACCAACCCCATCGAAAGCAGTTTTTTGTATTCAGCGATTTCTTCGTCTGTTTTTGGGCGCGACGAGCGGAAAACGAGTTTTTTACCATCGGGTGAGAAAAATGCTCCACCATCGTACCCAAGCTGATTTGTGATTTGTTTCACGTTCTTTCCGTCGATGTCCATGATGTACAAATCAAGGTCGCCGTTGCGGGTCGAAGTAAAAACAATTTTATCACCTTTGGGCGAAATCGTTGCTTCGGCATCATAACCTTTTTCGGTAGTCAATTGCTTCACCACTTTCCCTTTCAAATCCGACACAAAAATATCGTAGGTGTCATACACCGCCCAAAGGTATTTGTTGAGATACGGTTTGATGGGAGGCGGGCAAGAATCGTTGGCCAAGTGCGTACTTCCAAACAAAATGTGTTTGCCATCGGGCATGAAGTACGAACAAGTCGTGCGGCCTTTTCCCGTGCTTATAAACTGCGGACGCTCATCAGGATTTTTCAACCCTTTGGTCACATCCAAGTAAAAAATCTGGTCGCACTGCAAGCCCCATTTAGGGTTATTTGACTGAAAACTAACGTATTTACTATCAAAACTAAAATACGCTTCGGCGTTATCGCCTCCGAAAGTGAGCTGTTTTACGTTGGTGAGGTGCTTTTCGTCGCCCGTTTGTGCCAGTGCAGCCGTAGCGATAAGAAGTAGCGATGTTAGCAAGTAGTTGATTCTCATATTACTTTCTGTTGATTTAGTAACCGCAAAGAACGGAATAGATGCCCCATGTTCGCAATCTTTTTTACGGCTTTTTGGGGACAGAAAGGCATTTTTTGGCAGAAGAGTGAAAATAATCGGGAAAATTTGTTTGTAATTAATCTAAATAAACTACTTTTGCGTAAGTATTTGAAACCTTAGAACATTTCCAATGACCATCGTTGAAGTTTCGACTTGCGCACTTTCAAGCACTGAAGAAAAGTTTTTCCAGCCCAACGCCTTCATGGGTTGTGCTTTTGCCTGCGACCTAAAGAAATGCTGCAAAGCGTATAAGAAGAAGGGCAAACACTGCAAAAAATGCCCCAAACGCGACGATTAGTGAAGTAATACTGATTAATCATTATACTAATAAAACGCGAACTTTTCAAGAAATGTGCCTTTTGGCACTACCTATTTGTAGTTATAGGAACCTATTTTCTTATTTTAGTGTGCCGTAGGTACACAACATCGCTTACAAGTGGTGTACCTATGGCACACTAGATCGGATAAACACTCATTGTTCTACAAATGTTAAGCCTCTATGAGGCACAAAACCAAGTACTTATCTTGAAAAGTTCGCGTTAAAAAAGAGTGCTTCTTTGGAATTTTCTTACCAAAGAAGCACTCTTTTTTATGGTACGTACTCTAATATATCTCCAGGCTGACAATCAAGGGCTTTGCAGATAGCTGCCAGCGTGTCAAACCGAACACCTTTTGCCTTCCCTGTTTTCAAAATTGACAAGTTGACGTTCGTCACCCCTACCTGTTGGGCCAATTCATTGAGTGACATTTTTCGTTTGGCCATCATCACATCCAGATTTACTACAATCGTCATTTTAGATAAATGATTCGTTTTCTGATTTGACAACAATGGCTTTTTGGACAAAATCAGTCACTAACAACATACACAATCCCAAGAAAATCGGAATAGGCTCGTGTACTAGAAAGTGGGCAAAAAAAGCCCGCACTGCTACTGGCCAAGCTACCGACGAAGGAATCCTCCCTGTATATAAACCTTCGATGGATTGTAGCTGCCTGAAAGCATATTCAAATGAGCCAACAATGGCGATTCCAATGACCAAATAAGCGACCCAACGTAGGAAAAGCGTGGCTTTTTCCGTAAAAAACTGATGCTGTAAATACAATTGTCGAAGGCGGAAAATACACCAACCTACGGTGAAAGAACAGGCTATTTTTCCCATTTTGAAGAGCCATACCCCTGCTCCATTCCCTCCCGCGTTCACTCCTTTGAGTGCTGGCATAAAATAAGATGCAAAGTCAATCACCACAAACGCCATGATTAACCAAAGAAGAATTTTTTGTGTTTTCATTTTTCTGTATCGTTAAAGTTTAAGCAAATGTAGAGTAAATTTAAAATAAAACAATAAATATTTATTATTTTATTTTAAAAAAACTTAACACTAACTAACTTCTATATACTATTTCTTCTCTCGAAAAACACATTTTACTTCTTATACAAAGCCTCTTCCAATATTTTTATCAAATCCTTTCCTTCGTTTTTGCTCGGTGCTGGCGGCTGAATGGCGTGGAAGGTGTGATTTCTGCCAATAACAAAAGACGACGGAATGGCACCTGGATCATAGGTATTTGCTACGCTTTCTTCAGCTGTGATGTCATCCCGCAAGTGAGTACCTTCAATTTGGTATTTAGTAATGGCTTTGTGCCAGTCACTCTCTTTCTTATCCAACGAAATGTACAGAAACACCAAATCAGGTTGGTCTTTGAAGTGCTTTTTTATCTTTTTTGCTGGTGTCATTTCGGCAATACACGGCCCGCACCAACTCGCCCAAAAGTCGAGATAAATCACTTTCCCCTTAAAATCAGCCAGCTGCACCGTACGACCTGCAGTATCTCGAAGTGAAAAGGACAAAGCAGGTTTGCCAATGGCAAAGATTTCTTTCTCAATCAACCTTTGATTGATTTCGGTTCGAAATACGCTATTGGGATACCTATTTTCAAAACTCTTCACCTTCTTATTTATTTCGTCGTTCATCCCTTTGTATCCAATTTCTTGCAAGAGAAAATCGGCCGTCAACATTTCCACAAAAGCGGGAGTAAACTTTGCTTGGTTTACCTCAAAATAGGCTTCCGTTTCCCCGTAAGGAATATTGGCGGTTGGGTACTTGAGCATAAATAAATAGAGCAAGTGATGCCCATAATTGGAAGCCTTCAACGAAAAATTGTCCTGAGAAGGCGAAACCTCAGTAAAATGAGCCCGATACGCCTTAGGAATGAGTGCGTCTGTAGTTTCAATCTTTTTAGCCTGTGCTTCTTGGTAAAGTGCTCGAACAACGGTACCAAATATATCTGATTTAATACCCGCTTGAGCCATTGTAAAAAAAGCGGTCGATACTTGTTCTTTGTACGAGTCAAGGATCTTGAGTTTTTGTTTTTCAATCTCCAACAAATAACGGAAAAACGCTTCTTTCGACTTAGCTAATCTAGCCTTGGCAGTGGTTTCCCACTGGAGCTTTTTTGTTGTTTCAATATAGTCCTCTTTATGGTAGTTAAATTTGGGGGCAGCACTTCCCGAATAACGGACTGTTTGCCAAAAATCCAACGCATCAAACTCCATAAAAATAGCGTCATTGGGCTCTATAATGCACCATGCCAATCTACCCTCGTCATCGTTTGACGCACCAGTATTGAAAATCAGTTTAAAATAAGCGACATCTGTCAGAGTAGTGGTAAATTCAAACTCATTACTTTCATTTAAAACCAACTGTTTTTGAATACCTTGCTGGGCAAAAGGATAGAGTTGAAGCTCTAAAAAACGCGACACAGGATTCTTGATTTTGCCTCGAATTGAGACATTTTGCGAAAAAGTCGCGAGGCTACTAGCCAGAAAAAAGCAGAAGAGGAAAGTTCGCATAGCTGTTGTTTAGGAAGGGTTTGTAACTCAACAAATATAAAGAAAAACTATATATCAACTTTATAATGTTGGGCTTCTCCGAAGCCAAATTTTTCATTGAATGGCTCTTTTTGCTACAAACGTTATGTCTCTCCGAGACTTTTTCATGGAATCATCCATTTTCGTACAATTCTACAAACGTCATGTCTCTACAAACGTTATGTCTCTCCGAGACTTTTATCCCTTGATTCGTAGGCTGCCTTTATAAATTCCCACAACTTGTCCCAAATTCTGCCTTTTTACGCCCTAAAACCCTCATTTCTTTGAGAAAGTGGGCGTATTCCCTACTTTTGCGTGTTCATAAAACTATTTAGACAGATGTTACAAGCCATTCCTTTTGACCAGACGGCTGCCTACCGCAAACTCAAAACTCACCACAAGAGTATCAGCAAGAAACATTTAAAAGAATTGTTTGCCGAAGACCCTAACCGCTTCAAAAAATTCTCGTTGCGCTTGGGTGACATCGTCGTTGACTACTCTAAAAACCGCATCAATGGCCGTACGTTGGCGTATTTGTGCGACTTAGCCCGCGAATGCCAGCTTTCGGACGCGATTGAAAAAATGTTTACGGGCGACAAAATCAACGCCACCGAAAATCGCGCGGTGTTGCACGTAGCCCTGCGTAACCGTTCCAACACGCCTATCGAGGTGGATGGCAAAGATGTCATGCCTGATGTCAACGAGGTGTTGGAAAAAATGAAAGGCTTTTCGGAAAAAGTGCGCGGCGGCGAGTGGAAAGGCTTTACGGGTAAGAAAATCACTGACATTGTAAATATTGGTATCGGAGGCTCTGACCTCGGCCCCGTCATGGTGACCGAAGCGCTCAAGTCGTACGGTAAAAAAGGGTTGAGCGTACATTTTGTGTCGAACGTGGACGGTACGCACATTGCTGAAGCAGTCGCAAAACTCAATCCTGAAACAACGTTGTTTATGATTGCTTCCAAAACGTTTACAACCCAAGAAACGATGGCCAACGCCCACTCGGCACGTCGTTGGTTTTTGGAAACTGCGAAAGACAGCGCCCACGTCGCCAAGCACTTCGTAGCCATTTCAACCAACCGTACTGAAGTAGAAAAATTCGGCATTGACCCCGAAAATATGTTTGGTTTTTGGGATTGGGTAGGTGGACGCTACTCGTTGTGGTCGGCCATCGGCTTGTCGATTTCCTGCTACATTGGCTTCCAAAACTTTGAGCAGCTCCTTTCAGGGGCGCACGACATGGATAATCACTTCCGTTCGGCGCGCTTTGAGAAAAATATACCTGTTGTCTTGGCCCTGTTGGGGATTTGGTACAACAACTTTTTCGGCGCAGACACGCACGTTATTTTACCGTATGACCAATACTTACACCGTTTTGCTGCTTATTTCCAACAAGGAGACATGGAGTCGAACGGAAAATACGTAAGCCGCAACGGCGAGGCAGTTGACTACCAAACGGGCCCTATTATTTGGGGAGAACCTGGCACCAACGGACAACACGCATTTTATCAGTTGATTCACCAAGGAACCAAGCTGATTCCTGCTGATTTTATTGCACCAGCGTTGAGCCACAATCCAATCGGCGAACACCATAAAATGTTGTTATCGAATTTCTTTGCCCAAACAGAGGCGTTAATGAACGGTAAAACGTTGGACGAAGTGGTGGCAGAATTGAGCGGAAAATCGCCAGAAGAAATTGCCAAAATTGCTCCGTTCAAAGTGTTTGAAGGAAACCGCCCGACCAACTCTTTCTTGGTAAAGAAAATTACGCCACGCGTATTGGGAAGCTTGATTGCGATGTACGAGCACAAAATCTTCGTTCAAGGGGTCATCTGGAACATTTTCAGTTTCGACCAATGGGGCGTAGAGTTGGGTAAGCAACTCGCCAACAAGATTTACCCAGAACTTCAAAACGACTGGCCTATCGAGTCGCACGATAGCAGTACCAATGGCTTGATTAACCAATATAAGCGTTGGAGATAAACTAGCAAGAAGCAAATAGGCAAGAGGCAAAAGGCAACTTTTAAAGTACCGTTTTTGCCTTTTGCTTCTTGCCTATTTGCCTTTCAAAATACTGTTTTTCAACAATGCCCCTCCGCATCGACTTTTTTGCGATTGTTATTCTCCTTGGTGTCGTTCAGGGCATTTTGCTGGGGGGACTTTTTCTGACAGGTCTGCGGGCTAAGTCAGTGGCTAATCGCATGATGGGATGGGTGATGTTGGCTTTTTCTGCGGCTATTTTAGAAGTCTTTTTGTGCTATTCCAACTACCAATTTCAAACCCTTTGGGCCGATAATTTTGCCGAACCTACCAATTTTTTATTAGCCCTCTTACCCTTCTTCTTTGTGTATGCTCGGCTTCACGGGCGGCTTCCTCGTCACTACGGCTGGCACCTTCTACCGTTTGCCTTTTGGTGTCTCTACTCCTTTTTTTGGCAACACCAACCGCTTGATTATAAGTACAATTCGTACCTTGATGCTTGGCATCCCGAATTACCATTTCGAGCCGTTACACTGTGGCATTCCGAAGACCCGCTACACATTCGCGAATACGTCAACGATTTTACGTTGGTCAGTATATTGTCGTATTTGGGGCTTAGTTTCAGAGAAATCGTGCTGGCTTTCCGCCAACATCAGCTGCCTTTTTTCACCTTGAAAAGCGTAGCTCCTTTTACCCAACTTCGGAACCTTACGCTGCTGTCTTGCCTTTTTCCAATGTTATTTATTGGGGTTAAACTGACATTTGAAGAAGATTTGGGCGATTATTTGCTGGGAAGCTTGGTCACGTTTTATGTTTATGTAACCAGCTACCTTGTGATGAGTCATTCGGTATTGTTTCAAGTTGAAAACCTCGAAAATGAACCAAAGAAAAAGTACGAAAAATCATCGCTTTCGGAAGACCACGGGGAGTTGATTTTGCAAAAACTACAACAGCTACTCGAAACCGAAAAACCTTATCTTGACAACGATTTTACTTTACCCAAACTAGCACAGCGTCTGTCGGTTTCACCACATCATTTATCCCAAGTCCTCAACGACCGACTCCAGCAAAGTTTTTTTGATTGGCTCGCCTACCACCGCGTCCAAGAAGCCAAACGTTTGCTTTCTAATCCTGCCTTTTCCCACCTCAAAATCGACGAAATTGCTGAGCGCGTGGGCTATAATTCCACTTCTGCTTTTCACACGGCTTTCAAGCGTTTTGCGGGCAAAACCCCTGCTCAGTTTCGGAATCAAGAGAAATTATAACCAGAAAATGAAGGTTTTGATTCGTGCAGAGGGTTGCTCACAACCCGAATTTTTTGAATCACACCGTAAACGACTCCATTTTTTGCAGATACGCCGCATCCACATCGGCGCCGTGACCAGGTGCGTCAGGAATCATCACTTGGTAATGATTTTGGTAAACAATGCCACCCAACACAGGGTCTTGGGCGTGTTCAAAAGGAGAGTCTAAATCATAAAAAACGACATTATGCAGCGCCGATGCAAAATGGGCATTGGCCGAAATCCCCAAACGCGACTCCGACATGCACCCAATCATGCAACGTATGCCTGCCCCTTCGGCGATGGCATTGATTTTGACGGCATTACGCAAACCTCCACTTTTAGACAGCTTGATATTAAAATAATCAACCGCCTCTTGCGCCACCAATTTGACCGCATCTTGGGGAGAAAACAACGATTCATCGGCACAAATAGGTACCCGAGCATGCTGACGAAGACGCGCCATGTGCGCATAATCCCAATGTTTTACGGGCTGTTCACAATACTCTACGTTCCAGTCGGCAATGGTATTCAGCACTTTGAGCGCACTCACATAATCCCAGCCTTGATTGGCATCGGTACGAATGGGAATTTCGTCGCCAATCGCCGTACGAATCGCCGCAATGCGTTTAATATCATCGGTTGCGTTTGTGCCCAATTTCACTTTGATGGCATCAGCACCACGTTCTTTGATTTTCACGGCATCGGCTGCCATGGCCTCGGGCGAAGAGATATAAATCGTTTCATCGGTTGCAATTGGACGATTACTTCCTCCCAAAAATTGATACAAAGGCATATTGGCATACTTTGCGGCAAGGTCGTACAGCGCCATGTCGAAGGCACTTTTTGCCGTAGGGTTGGCGGCCAAATAGCGTTCCATTGCTCCGATACAGCCTTCTAAATCAAGGGGGTTTTTACCAATTAATAGTTTTGCCAAATCATAAGCTGCCGCGTAAACGGTGGCCTGCGTTTCTCCCACAATCATCCAAAACGGAGCGCCTTCACCCGTTCCATATACCCCATCCGACGTGTGAATTTTGACCAAAATATTGCGAGCTTCCTCAATCGTTCCAATCGCAATTGTAACAGGAGCTTGAAGGGGAATATTAAACTTAAAAACCTCGATGTGGGTAATGATGGGCATGTCTGTAAAGGAAGAAATTAGCTTAGGGTTACGCCTTTTTTTGTCAAATAAGCTCCTACGTTAAACGATTGCTGGTGCATCAATTCAATATCACGGTTCCAGTCAAAGGTTTCAATGCGTTCAGCCGTTGCAACCATGACTACCTGAGCTTCCGTCAATATCCAAAAGACTTTTTGAACCCCAAATGCGAGCAATTTTTGGGTCTTTTTGTAAATGTATCCCGTCTCTGTCATGTCTTCAACATCCGCATCAATGTCTATCTCAAAAACAATGGTCGGCGGCACGTTGGCATATTTTCTGGAGATTTTATCTGGTGTCAACACCGATTGTTCAAAAATGGCAATATCGTTGGCTAAATTGTTTTTATGGTCAATGTGCAATCCAGCTTCACTTGTTAACACCGTGTAGCTATCTTCATCAATAAACTTTCCAATGAAAACCGTCAAATAGAACACAATCAATGCCTGCAAGCTACTCGAACCCATAATTTCAGCAATGGTTTTGTTTCCCGATAACACTTCCCGATACTCCTTATAATACACAGGCTTACCGTCCATGATTTCGTAAATCAGGGCTTCAGGAACATTCCTTGGGGTTTTTCGCACTTTCCGTGGCGTGTCTAAAGCGGTCATGGTAAACATTTATTTTCTCAAAAGTAACAACAATAAACAGTAAACTCAAAACTCGGAACACCATTAATCCCAGCATTCCATAATCAACAAATCGCCCGATTGGGCCGAGATTTTCACAAACCCATCCACTGCCGACTCATTGCTATTTCCATTGCGATATCCCAGCACAAGCGACTCATTTTCAAGATTATACTTCAAACCTTCCGTGGTAATTCCCGACACCGTTCCAACGGGAATGAGCGAAATAGGCGTTTCGGCGGCGTACCATTTTTCAAATGTGCCTACCAACGGAAAAATTTTGGAATAATCGTCCAGCATCACGCATTTGATTTGGTTTTTGTACCGAACAATATTCGTCATGTTGGTCAAGCTATGGTCGGCGCGGCGACCCGTTGCCCACACGATGTTCACGGCGGGGAAACCGCGTTCTATCAAAAACTCAATGCCTTTTTCGAGGTCTGTTTTGTCTTGATCGGGCGTATGAATAATCTCAAGCGGGTACTGACGGGCGTGTATTTCTTCAAAATCAACGTTTTGGTCAAAATCTCCCAAAAGCACATCCACTTTTATCCCTAAATCAAGCACTCGATGAATGGCGTGGTCGAGTACCACCACAAACGGCGACCATTCGAGCAGTTGCCCCATTAATTCAAAGCTACAACCTTCACCGTTGGCAATGAGCAGAGCAGGTTCTTGTTTTTCTCGGACAACGTGGTGCGAAGACATGTTTAGTACGCAGCGGGTAGCAGACAGCGATCCGCTATTTTGGGATTGAATGAATAATTGACAACACAAAGAAAAGCACAAAATACCATTTGGTGCGTTCAAACAACACTTTTTGTAACGAAACCCATTCCAAAACCGCAACTGTAAACAACAACGAAGCAGGCGCCAACCGACGAAAATACAGACTTTCGATAGAGGTATCAGTTAGGTAAATAGCAATGGTGAAAAGTAAATAACCCACGCCTACCTGAAAAAATGAGCTTTTTGTCATGCCGTAGGCATCGATTCCATGCCCTTTCACCCACTTCCAAAACTCTCTCATCATCAGACTAACCACTATCACTTGTCCCAAAGCCACTCCATAAATCAGCCACTTCACTGAATCGACCAAAGCGGTATTTTTCAATCCCCAATCCCGTACCGCAAAAAATAAAAGCTCCTCTCCTAGCCCGCGTATGCCTCGCCCTACTCGGCTCAGCCACGGTTCATCGGGCCAAAAACCGTGCCCGCCCGTAAAAGTTTTAGTTTGATAAAAGTTGAAAAGCAGATACCCAGCAACAAAAAGTAGGTAATACAAAGCAGCCCTAAACTTGCGCTGAATCAATAAAACAAACGCCAAAAAAACGGCAGCGTATCTACTCAAAAACGCGCCGATTGCCCAAAAAGCCCCTCCTACTTTTGTTGGCATCGCCTCAATGCTTTGCGCCGCAAAACCCACCACAAAAAACAAAAACAGGGTTTCAGACCATGTATTAGCATATACTTGCACCAACGACGAAGCCGAAAAAGCCAAAGAAACAAACCACGCTTTCTCCCGAAAATGACTGTATATTAACCAAAAACAACCTGCAAGAGCCAATAAATTGACAATTTTTGAAGATATTTCTACCGAAAAACCCGTCAGCCACGCAAGTCCCGCAATCGACGCTGAATAGCCCACGGGCCAAATCGCACAAAAGGTATCTCGCCCTTCAAAGACGATGTAGTAGCCTTTTCCATCGTGTAAGCTTTGGGCAGCGTGCAAGTAATGGTACGAATCGGGAGTGAGGAAATAGGTAGTGTCCGCACGGAGTTTGAGGATTACCACCGTTGTAATCAACAACCATTGACCCACTACTGCTATTTTATTCCCCATTTAGTCGATTTTTAACTTTTTTTCTCGCGGTTGGGAGCAACCGCGCATGTCGGTTTTGAGAAACCGACAGCACACAAGCAAACGACAGCACGCTCCCGTGTCGGAGGTTGCTCACAACCGACGCACAAGGTTTCTCAAAACCTTGTTAAATGCAAGTAACAAAGTCTCTTTCTCGCGGTTGTAAGCAATCGCACCTGTCGGTTTTGAGAAACCGACAGCACACAAGCAACCGACAGCACGCTCCCGTGTCGGAGGTTGCTCACAACCGACGCACAAAGTTTCTCAAAACCTTGTTAAATGCAAGTAACAAAGTCTAATTCTCAGGGTTTCTCCCCTCCCCCGCTACTCGCTCACGCGCTTCTGGCAAACGCCACCACGGTAAGTACGGATAGGCGTGGTGTTCTAAGTGATAGCCAAAAAAATAGCAACTCAAAAACGCCCAAACGTGATTCAACTTCTGACTACGGGCATTGTAAGGCGCATTTTCGTGCTCGCCACGGTGGGGCAAATACGTCCCAAAATAAAACAACTGGAACGTACTCAACACCGCAGGAATCATCCAAAACACCACCAAGTTTTCCCACGGAAACCACAGCTTCAACACATTGTACGTCACCGCCATGAGGATGATTTGAACCACCGAAATATACTCTTTGGCAAAGGCCAAAAACCACAAAAAGAAGTTGGGATGACCGTCGTGGTAATCGGGGTCGTCGTGGGTAGCCGCGTGGCGATGATGTAGGTGGTGCTTCGACGAAAGTGTTTTGTAATTATTAAACGCAAAAAGTGACGCGCAAACAAACCCTATCCAATAATTAAGCCGCTTATTTTCAGGCACAACAACCCCGTGAATAGAGTCGTGCGCTGTGATGAATAAACCCGTGTAAAGGTGCATTTGGAGCAATACAAAAACATACACCAATGGGTCTGTAGGGTGAAATGGGTAGTGTAACAAAAACGCTAAACTAACAAACCACATTCCCAGTACTACGAAGGCAATCCAAAGTCCTCTGGTACCGATGGGGCTGGGTTTGATGGCGGGAAGTGATGACATACGCTTCTAATGGTATTTTTGGTACAACACCGTGCTCAGCGCTTTTGTTTCTACTCAAACTCCTTCGGTGACTTTCCCGTAAATTTCTTGAAGGCACGATTAAAGGTGGATTTTGAATTAAAACCACACTCCAACGCTATTCCCAATAGCGACAAGTGGCTGTTTTCGGGGTTTTTAAGTTGGCGTTTTACCTCTTCTACGCGGTAGTAATTGACAAAATCGTTGAAGTTTTTTTCAAAATTCTGATTGATAGCCGCCGAAAGCACCGACGTATTGGTTTTAAGCCGTTGGGCTACGTCACTTAGCGATAGGTCGGGTTGAAGATAAAGACGCTGTTCATCAAATACTTGCTCAATTTTAGGCTTCCATTCTGAATAATTTGGTGCAGATATATCCGAGTTTTTGACAATTTCGCTCTCTTCTGGCTCAGAAACTACCTCGGCTTTGGTGTACGACAAGCGCGCGGGCTGATGTTGTGAATACCCCATGATGCCTACGTAGCAAATAATCGCTACCGTAAACAGATGCCACCACCAATCTTGTTCAAAAGGCAAATTCCCCAAGGCACGGTCGGCAATAGACCAACCAAATTTGAACACCTCCCCCGCAATGATGAGGTAAATAAAATTGCGGAGCCATACAAAGCTAACCGTCTCGGTATCAGAAAACTGCGTTTCAACCCAGCGACGATACTCTTTATAAAGACGTAGCGATTGATAAAAATAGTAAATGTAAGACCCCCAAATAGCAATGCTTTCTAACCAACCCAGCCAGTACGACAACTCCGAACTGCGGAAAGCGCTCACCACTTTTGGCCCCTGAACAAAGACGACAATATTGACCAAAAAGTAAATGGCATACAACAAATAATGCCACAAATGGGCGGCTTTGAAGCGAAAATCACGGTTGATTTGGGATTTTAAGTAAAAGTAAATCGTAGGGGCAAACGCAAGATGAAAATAGCGCGGAAAGCCGTCGTATTTTTCCCAAAAAATATTGATTCCCGAAAATCCAAAGGTGTAATCCTGAATTTCCATGGCCAAAAAAAACATCACTAAGCCCAAAAGTTTATCCGAAAGCCGTTCTTCTTTCCAACCTCGAATGAGTAGCAAAACCGCAAAAAGCAAGGCCAAAAAATAGCCAAATTGGAGGGGTGTTTGATAAATAGACATCGTTCCAACGGTTATTTTGCCAGAGAAGTTTCTACTAGTTCGGCCCTCAGGTCATTGAGTTTGGTAGCATCGGTGTTACTAAAGACAATGAACGTTCGGTTTTCGTTTATGAGGTGCAACCACGACATATTGCTACCCGAAATACTCCCCTGACGGTCGGCACACTGGATTTTTTTGCCCGCAAACGTATTTTCACTTACCCAAAACCCGTACGCTACGTACCACAGTTCGGGGTACGATTTTAGCATCAACTCGACCGTTGGCTTGGTCAAAATTTGGTGTTTGAAAATAGCTTGGTCAAATGTTAGTAAATCTTCCACCGTCGAAAACATCGCTCCCGAGGCGTAGAAGTTTTCAATCCAGTAAGGGTCATCGTTGGCGTATTCGCGGCGTAAAGTGTCGTATAAATAACTGTTGGCCAGTCCTTTCACAATTTTAGCGTTGGACAACAACCCGCTATTTTGTACGCCTATTTTGTCCAAAATTTTCTCTTGCAATACTTGTTCAAAAGGCTTTTTGGTAACAGCCTCAATGATTTTTCCCAACAAAATATAATCCGCATTTTTATAGCTAAACTGCGTGCCAGGTTCGCTGACGAGCTTCCCCGAGCAGTACTTCCGCACAATGCTATCCAACGGGTACTTGAGCGCATACATGGCTTCGTTGTTTTGGTCGAGGTTTTCCATCCCCGAACTATAGGTAAGCAACTGATGAATCGTGACTTTTTCTTTGGCTTCTCCCTGGTAATCAGGCAAAAACTTCGATAGCTTATCGGTAAGTTTCAATTTCCCTTCTTCCATTAATTGCAATACGAGTACAGCCGTGAAAGTCTTGGTAATCGAACAAATCCGAAATTTCGTTTGGGGCGTCATCCGAATGCCTTCTTGTCGATTGGCTAGACCCGCTCCTTTCAAGTACTCTATTTTACCTTGATTGGCGACCAATACTACGCCATTGAACGTATCGTACTTTTTTAGGACTGCATCATAATTTTGCGCAAAGACCGAGAAAGAAAGAAAAAATAGGCTGTTAAGTAGGTATTTCATGAGGGTTAATTCCGTTAAAATGGCTCTATATACGTTTTAACTATTCACCGTCAATTAAGTTTTGAAATGGTGCTGTACGTCTTAAAGTTAAGTATTTATAGCGGCAAGAAGTTAAGTACTTTTGTTTTTTGATATACGCTCATACAAGCAACAACCGATGGGACAAGCGACCAATACAGCGATACGGCAGTCATTACTGGAGTTAAAAGCCTCAGGTAAAACACTAAAATATATTAGTGAACACTTAGGTGTTCCCTATGCTACCCTGCGAAACTTATGGCATAAACACCAAAAAACTCCCCAATCAAATTTACGAACAGCATATGAGAACTGTGGCAAAAAGCCGCCCAGTAGATCCGATGTGATTTATCGAGGAGCTCTTTGGCTAAAACGTTTACATCCAAATTGGGGAAGCCCCTTGATTCATATGCACCTGGTCAATCGCTATGGTTGCTCTCAGGTGGTTCATGTACGCACGATTCAACGTTGGTTTTTGTCAGCTCATATGAGCAAACCACGTTCCCAAAAATTAGAACCCAAAATTGGGCAATCAACACAGGTTCATAACATCTGGCAGGTAGATGCCAAAGAACGATTAAGCTTAGAAAATGGTCAATCAGCTTGTTATTTGACCATTGTGGATGAAAAAAGTGGAGCTTGTCTGGAAGCACCCGTTTTCCCCCTATGCCCGAATCAATCAAGTGCCCATTGACCAAATACGGCAAAAACTTATTGAGGTTTTCAACAAATGGGGAAAAGCAGGTTGTTTTAGAGTAGATAATGGCGAGCCATTCGGAAGTCCTGCTGGGGCACCTACTCCGCCTTTAGCGCTGTGGCTTATCGCTCACGATATTGATTTGACTTGGAATAAACCTTATTGTCCACAGATGAATAATCGCGTTGAGAAAATGCAAGATACCACTCAACGCTGGGCAGAAGTGCAAGCTTGCCGTTGTTTACAAGAATTACAAGCCAAGCTAGATGCCCAAATTCATATTCAACGACAGCTGTATCCAGTAACTCGGCTGGAGGGAAAAACCAGGGCGATGGCTTTCCCTGAGTTAATTACTAAACAACGCGTATTTTCAAGTAAAGACTTTGATTCAAAGAGAGTTCATGAATTTATTGCAAAAAAAATCTACACTCGAAAAGTATCATCAGTAGGACAAATTACGCATTTCGGACAAACGATTAGGGTAGGAAAAGAATTTGCTCACCAATTTGTCCAACTTAAATTCAAGCCAGATACCTTGAAGTGGCAAATCTCGAACTCCACTCAAATTATCAAAAATATTGCCGATAACTGTCTTACTGATGATAGAATCAAAAATATGACCGTATTTTCAAAACAAAAAAACCAATCAAACTAAATGTCTGTTTGAGCGTACCTAACTTTAAAGCGTACAACAATGGCTACATTTTCTTGACTTCGCCGTTGCCCATAATCCCCGACATAGGGTCAATTTTGCCTGGCCCAAACTGCATCACACTGTTGTTGCCCGAACCGTGCGCCGTAAGCGATATTTGGGTATTGACGCGCACATTACCGTTACCATAGCTTTTTACTTTGGCGGTTTTGGCCACGAGTCCTTGGGCTTTTACTTCCCCGTTACCGTTCTTTTTAACGTCGAGTTCATCAATCGTTCCTTGGAGCGTGGCGTTGCCATTGCCGTAATTCTCTATCCTAAAATACCGCCCTACAATGCCCGTAACCTGCAAACTACTGTTGCCACGGTGCTGAATCACCGACGCTTCGGGCATGGTCACCTTCACTTTGATACGGGTATCTTCGATGTACATTTTATTGTTGTAGTTGCCTTTGAGGCCAATGCTTAACACGCCCTCTTGGCTTTCTTTTTTAACCTCTAAAAGTGGCTCCAAATTTTCGTCAATTTCGATTTTTACCGAAAAAGATTTGCCAATTTCAACCTCTATTTTTCCGTCCAAATCATCAAAAGAGAGTTTATCAAAATCGCGAAAATCTAACGTTTTGGTGATGAGTTTTCCCGTGCCGCGTAGTGGCCCGCGTTGGGCTTGGGCATAAAAACAGACCGTCGTCAAAAAGGCAATAATCATTGTTAACTTTTTCATGGCAATTATTGGTTTAAATATTGATAATGAAGATGTTATTTTTTTAATTTTTGAGCAATAAAATGATCCAACCCTATTCTTCCAGAACCCATCACGATGGCGTACAACGAAATCCAAAGAAAACCCATCGCAGGTAACATTCCCCACACTTCGCCACCCCATTTTTGGAAGAAAATAGCCACCAACATCGTACAGGCTACCATAAAACCTGCCAACCGAGTCCCCAAGCCAAGCACCAACAACGCCCCACCAAAGGTTTCTGCCAATACCGCCGCCCACGCAAAAAATGCGGGGAATAATGCAAAAATCCCACCAAATTTGGACACGTCTTCCACAAACCAAGCAGGCGTAGGAAACTTACTGCCGCCAAAATTGACCATTAAAAAATAGCAACCCACAATGCGTGGAATGGCCAATACTAAATCTGAGTACCAAGTAGAGGTATAAACGGGCGTGATGATGTTAACAAATAATGTTTTCATGGCTGTAAATGAGTTTTGAGTAAGCGAATGATTAGAAAAATTGGTTAATGCGATGGTTGACAATTGCTTTTTCATGTGCGTAAGTGGTAATTAGTTTTTATAGCCCATTGATAATCCCGTGTCGCCTTTGACGTGAAGTTCGACGGCTGCTTGTTCGTCATTTGACTTATTTTGGATGCGTAACGCCGTATTTTTATCTACCTTTACTTTCACCGTTTCATTAGGTTTGACAATGACTTGCGAGTGTCTCCCGCCATTAATGGGGGCTTCCCAAACTTCTACATTTGAGGTAGAGGCGTTTTTAAGTTTGACCGAAAACTGTCCGTGTTCGTTATTTCCCAAAATAAAGCTGTCTTGTGCTTTGATGTAGGTCGTTGAACGGAGCGATGTACACGAAGTACCGATAACGGCGAAGATGATAAATGAGGCTAAGACCTTTTTCATGGTTGTAAGAAAGTTTGGACAACCGCTTCGTTGCGATTGATGATGCAAAGGTGCAGTCCAGCAACGTCCCCCACGCCCCAAAACATGATTTGGCACGTCTCAAATGATGATTTGAACCATAATCCTTGAAAAAACGCCCAAAAAGCTGCTATTTCGGGGCAAAAAGAAGAAAATCATGGCAAAAAATAACCGCAGCGGCATTGTCTATTCTACCGACCCCAGCTTTCAATTCGACGATTCGGACGAAGAACAGGAGACTCCCACTCCTCAGCAACAAGACCTGAAGGTATGGCTCGAACGCAAAGGAGGCGGAAAAGTAGTGACGGCCATCAAAGGATGGACGGGTAAAACGGGCGACATGGAAGCCTTGGCCAAACAACTCAAAAACCTCTGCGGCACGGGTGGCACCGCCAAAGACCGTGAAATCTTGATTCAGGGCGATTTTCGCGACAAAATCTTGACGTGGCTGTTGGCCAAAGGTTATAAAGCTAAAAAAGCGGGTGGGTAGAGCGAAAACGTTAAGGTGCTTTAATACAATAACCCAAAAATCCACAGAGGAATTTTATTCCCAAAACCTATTTCAATATCATCGGCGGCTATGTAGGCATCCGCGACGTTGGCGATTTGGCGCTGGGTTTTGTTTGCTCCCCCTACCTCAATGGTATAGCGTCTATCCAACCGAAAATTGCCTTGCTCGGTATATTCAACACGGTGTTTAGGCAGCGTTTGACTCAGTAAAAAACTTTCCCGTAGTGTCCCTTTGTCAGGGCGAGTTTCTGTGAGCGCATATTGTAAATTGGGATGGCTCAAATAGACTTTTTCTGGTTTTTGGAGGCGCGTAATCCCAAAACTATCGCGGTGTAATAAGGACAATATCCCTAACTCCTCCAAATAATGTAGGTAGTCAACGACGGAGCTACGGGTAGCTTGGAGCATATCGCCGAGCTTAGAAATATTGGGTTTGAAAGGAACACTCTCGGCCAATACAACCAACAATTGCTTGAGTTTATCTACGGTAGCATAACTAATGCCGTAAGCCGCAGGGAGGTCAAGCTCAAGACTAAGGCGGATTGTCTCAGAAAGTTTTTGGCTGTATATATCTTCATTTTCAAGGAAATAAGGATAGTACCCGTACTCTAAGTACTTAGACCAATATACAAATGGTTTAAAATTCTCAGTCAATTCTAC
The DNA here is from genome assembly GCF_003711225.1 of Runella sp. SP2. Classification (NCBI taxonomy): domain Bacteria; kingdom Pseudomonadati; phylum Bacteroidota; class Cytophagia; order Cytophagales; family Spirosomataceae; genus Runella; species Runella sp. SP2. The sequence goes on from NZ_CP031030.1 coordinate 4,211,202, forward strand.
CGCTATTGTAGTGTGGCTTTTTAGTAAGTCTTCTAAGGATATAGGAGTAAAATTAGCCACTTTTTGGATTTGGAGAAACTCTCGAAAAGATAGTCCATGCAAGGTGTACATTACTGCTCGGCGGCTGAGGTCGCCTCGGCTACGTTCGAGGTGAATGATAGAAGAACCCGTAAAAACAATCCTTAATTCGGCAAAATCGTCGTATAAATTTTTGATTTCCTGCGACCAGTTGGGGTAACGGTGTACTTCATCAAGCATAAGCAATTGCCCACCTTTTCGGACAAAATCAACGCCTAAATCATATAAGCGGTGATTACTGAAATACAAATCATCCAAACTGACGTACAACGACTTAGTTAAGTCGAGTTTCGCTTCCTTGAGGTATTGTAGTAAGAGGGTGGTTTTTCCTACTCCCCTTGCTCCTTTAATCCCAATAAGGCGATTGCGCGCCCAATCAATTTCGTGAATGGCATCTCGTACGAAATCAGTACGAGTACGCTGAAGCTTGGGGAGGTATTTCGCAAATAACTGTTCCATTTTTGTATTTTCTAAAATACAAAAATAGCAAAAAAGTGTATTTTATAAAATACACTTTTGAGGGATACATAGCTGTTGGCCAAAGGTTATAAGGCTAAAAAAGCAGGTGGGTAGTTAGTCTTTCTTGTCATTGAGTCCCCAAAGTTGGATGCCAAAATAAGCCAACGAACCACGGGGCTGTACGGCTTTGCTCGCCAACCCTCCAAAGTTGCTGAATCCGATGTAGGCAGGGCCAAAGCGCACCGAAAAACCAATGGTAGGCTTGTCGTTTCCTTCCCACCAAGTAACAGGGAGCGTAAACTCAACATCCTCCCCTTCAAAACGAGGTGTGAGTGAAAATACCTGCGGCTGGGCTAAATGAGAAGGTAAAGAACCCACGTTGGTTGGTTTTATCCAAGTAGCATTCACAAAAAACGACTTGGCCAATTGCACGTCAGCATCCACGTTGAGCGTACGCGGCAGGGCCGTCGATGAAGAATAATTTTGGGCGTTAGCCGTCCCTAGTATTGTTTCTAATCCCTTTACCGAGTTGTTTCCAATATCAATCAATTGGTTTTGATTAATGGTCAATTTGCTCAGCGTACCACTGTATTGTTTGCCCGTTGAAGGGTACGAAATCTGTCCTGCATCCGTCAATGCCACCCCGATTCTGGCAATGTAGTTGGCTTGATTTTCGGCGTGCTGACGAATCCGACCGATTTCGACCGTTGCTCCAAGGTCAATGGCGGTTCCTGAGCCATAGTCCGACGAAAACAAACTTCCCAAACCAAACGACTGAACGGGTTGGGTATAGCCATATTCATAACTTACATTTCCCAACTCCATCACGTATTCGTCGGCATTGAGGGGTTTAACTTGGTAATTGGCATTTTTGATGGTCAAAAAAACGTTCCGCGCCCCCGACAACCGCTTGATTGTTGCCCCTACTTTCACCCGAATCAGGCCATCCAACCGCAAAGGCATGGCCGCTACTGTCAGACCCGTTTCAAAAAACGAGTGTTGACTCATGGTAAAATTGGTAAAACTCCCCGTCGAAGCCGTGGTAAGGCCGTCGTCGAGACGGTATTTGTAGGCATCAAAAATGGCCGAAGGTACGCCCGAGCCTTGCACAAACCCGCGCAAGCGCGTCTGAAAGCCCACCACAAGCCAGTTGTTTTTCCCCACCCCCACGTAGCCCGATGGCGTCCTCAGTTCGGCCAATACATTTACGTTGTTCCCTTGCGTAAGTGTCCCCGTCAGCTTCGATTTGCCGTACATATCCGATTCCGCGTAGGCATTCCGAAAGGGATGAAACAAGGCGTCGCTCCGAAAATACTTGAAATATCGGTTGTTGACAGTGGTATTGAAGGATAATAAATTGATGTGATAACGGTAGCGCGTTCCCGCAATCGCCGACGGATTGAACGTGGCACGATTGATACCCGCATAATTGCTACTGTGCTGACCTATAAACTCTTGGGCAACTACGGTCGAGAGGGTTCCAATCCAGAGTAAGGCAAATAGATAAACGACCGAAAAAAAAGAGCGGAGTTGTTTCATAAATAAAGATTGCTTTAAAGCCGTATATCGTCAAAACTTCGCCAAAATTCGTCAAAATTCAGTAAATTGCCTTCCTATTTTTACAAGACTTTTCAATGACAAATTGAAACCCTTCCATTTTATAAAAACGATTTCCAATGAGTGAAAAGCACTTTTTAAAAGAAATATTCAAAGAGCAGAATTTCAAAAAAGAAGAGTTAGAAGAAATAATACAGCAATACCAGCGTGTTGAATTTTCAAAAAACGAATACCTCATCACAGAAGGAAGCACGGCTAACTTTTATTACTTTATCGAAAGTGGATATGCAAGATCGTATGTTATTGATTTAGAAGGAAATGACATCAGCACCAACTTTTTCAGCACTACCGATATCGTCATTGATTGGCATTCTTACTTTCTAAAAGCCAAGTGTCGCGAAAACATTCAGGCTGTTTCTGCCTGTGTCGCCTGGAAAATCACGTTTGAGAATTTTATGAAATTATTTCACATAGAAGCCTTCCGCGAAATTGGTCGCACTCGGCTGGTAAACAATTATTTTGAGCTCAAAAGTCATTCTATTTCCATCATTGCTGACCCTGCCAAAGAGCGGTACCTCCACCTTATCAAAACCAAGCCTGGAATTGTTCAAAATATTCCGTTGAAACAAATTGCTACTTATTTGGGGATTACCGATACTTCATTGAGCCGAATCAGAAAAGAAATTGCTGATAACAAATGAACGAACTAACACCGTATTTTGTCCCGCAATGGGTTTCTGTCTTGTTTCTCCTCCTCATTCCAACCCCTTTTGTTCTTATTAGTACTTTTGTTTTCAAAAAATCGGAGAAACGCATCCATTTTTTCATAACCCTCACTTTTTTTGTTTTTTACCTGCTGTACATCTCAATCGCCAGTTACGTTGGGTGGTTCAACGTCGTGTCGTTTCCGCCTCGGGTACTTTTATACACGACGTTTCCGTACGCTTTTTTGCTTTTTGGAGTGATATTAAAAACTCCAGTTTGTCAAAAAATTATCACAGACACCCCCGTTACTGCCTTCATTAAACTTCATATCTTTAGGCTCATTGGCGTGTTCTTCCTCTTATTGGCACATTACGAAGCCCTTCCCACGGCATTTGCCTGGATTGCTGGCGTAGGCGACATTCTGGCTGCTATTGGTAGTATTTTTGTTGTACATGCCTTCAATAGCAAAACAAGTTATTCCAAAAAATTAGCGTACATCTGGAACGTATTTGGTACGATAGATATACTTTTTACGGCAATTGGAGCCAATGTCCTCACCAAAATAGCCATAGAGACAGGCTCGATGGGCGTAGATACCCTAGCTATGTTTCCGTTTTGTATCATTCCTGCCTTTGCTCCCCCCACCATTTTATTTCTTCATTGGGTTATTTTTCTAAAACTCAAAAAATAATCCTCTCTCCTCATTTCTTGTCCTATGGCAAGAATCCCTCGTCGGCGGTGCTCTACCTTTGTTCCATCATTAAAAGTTAAACACTCCTAAAAATGAAAAAGAACATGTTTTTAGCTATCGCCGCCGCTCTAATTGTAGTCATTGGTTTTGGTTTATTTAAAGCTAGCCAACTTACAACTATTCAAATTGTCAAATCCGTAAAAATTAACCGTCCAGAAAAAGAGGTGTTTGACATGGTAAGGTACTTGGGTAATTTCCCAAAATGGTCGCCCTTTGTGGCCCAAGACCCTACCCTAAAATACGAAGTTAAAGGCACGGATGGGACGGTTGGAGCACAGTATCATTGGAATGGGAACAAAGGGAATGATTTGGGTTATCAAGAAATTATGGAGGTTGACACCTTTCGTTTAGTACGCATGAAATGCACTATTCAAAAACCATTTGTAGCCTACCCTACATTTGATTATAAATTCACGAAAACGTCCGAAGGAATCGAAGTAACTCAGGACTTCAAACTTCAATCTAGCTTAGTAGATGCGTTCTTCCTTTGGGTTTTTGGGGCAAAATCAGAAATGGAAAAAACGAATCAGCAGGGCTTAGACTTACTCAAAACAGCAACCGAAAAATAACGATTATTACTTCTTGTGATTCTGTTGGGGACAATCGTCTCCAACAGAATTTTTTACGATTTTTGTAGCTCATATCGTTTTATTATCCCTCTCTATGCACTTCCGAACCGAGCTGATTGTTCCCGAAAGCCCCTATAAAATCACCCTGCAAACCCCCGTACTAACGCTGGGTTCTTGCTTTGCGGAAGTGATTGGTACAAAGCTCGTTGAAAACAAAATCCCAACCCTTTCCAATCCGTTCGGAACGCTGTTCCACCCGTTGTCTATCGTCAAACTCTTGCATCATGCCTTAGAAGGAACTCGACCCGACGAGCGTTTATACGTTGAACACCAAGGCATTTGGTTTCATTACGATTTTCATTCGTCGATGTGGGCGGCTTCACGTGAAGAACTGCGGGAACGGCTTGTAGCAACATTGACCGCCGTTCAGCAATGGCTTTCTCGCACCGAAGTGCTCATTATCACCTTGGGTACAGCCTTTGTGTATCGTCACCTCGAAAGTGGTCAGTGGGTCGCCAATTGCCATAAAACGCCGAATTCGGCCTTTCAACGGGAATTGCTACAAACTGAGCAAATTGTGACCGCTTTTGAAAGGCTTTTTGCCAAACTTCCTGCCTCCCTTAAAGTCATTTTTACGGTCAGCCCTGTACGACATACCCGCGATACGCTGCCACTCAACGCCGTCAGTAAGTCGCTGCTGCGCGTGGCTTGTCACGAGTTATCGGAGCGAGGGTATGCGTACTTTCCTGCCTACGAACTATTGCTCGACGACCTCCGCGATTATCGTTTTTACAAATCAGACCTCATTCACCCCAGCGAACAGGCCGAAGACTACATTTTTGAGCAGTTTTCTAACGCCCATTTTACCAAAGAGTTACAAAAATTTATCCAAGAATGGCAAAAGATTCGACAAGCGATCGGGCATCGTCCGCTATACCCCAATACCGCTAGTCATCGTCAATTTTTAGAAAATTTGCTTCAAAAACTGCAAAAAATCGCTATTTTCGTTGATGTCAATTCCGAAATAGCTACGGTATCCGAACAACTTTCTGTATTTTAAAAAAAGGTATTCTGCTCGACAAATCCACCCCAAACGCCGTTTTTTAACAAACATACTATGGACAAAATGGGTTTTAGTGGTATATTTGCCTTAAAGCATGAAATCAGCAAGTGTTACATACATCCTAAAACAAATCGTTTGTTGGACTTTGCTCCTACAAATGATTCATGTGTGTATTGCCCCTGTGCCACCAATAATTTTAGAAAAAACGGCCACGCTTTACCGCGATAACACCTGCCATCAGCGCCCGAAAAACTTTCTCACCTTGCTTACTTTTTCGCTGGCTAATTCCATTACAAGTAACACAGATGCCCCTGTCAGTGAAAAAGGAAGTGAAAGCTCCTTTCTTGAAGATTTCAGCATTGGCCTTATTTGGCCGCCGTTTAATGTAGAGTTTTTATCCATCCAACTCACGGAAGAGTTGGACGCCAATTTTGACCATTATTTAGGACTTCTTGAAACGCGAGAAATAGAACCCATTTCTCCGCCTCCAAACTTCAGCTAGCTTCTCTTATCAGGGCCTTATGTTAAGTGCTCTGATGACTTGGGTTTCCAGGTTTTTTGCCCTGCGTTTTCCACCTACTGTATAATTCAACACAACCATTATTTCTTATGAGAGTAACCCTAATTTTCACTTCGGTGATTGGGCTGTGCATTTCTAGCTGCTCGACCGCTGATTCTAACCAAACCACTACCCAAGAAAAGTACCCTGTTATTCAACCCATTACGATTGACACCGTCTATCATACGGATTATGTTTCGGACATCAACTCCGTTAAAAACGTTGAAATTCGTGCTCGGGTCAAGGGCTACATTGAAAGCATTCATGTCGATGAAGGAAAGACAGTACGAAAAGGTCAAGTGCTTTTCCGTATCAGTAATCAAGAATATAAAGGCGATTTATTACGCGCTACGGCCGTGCTAAAAAGCGCCATTGCTGAGGCCAAAACTGCTGAACTTGACCTACTAAACGTCAAGAAATTGGTGGATAAGAACGTTGTATCCAAAACTGAATACGACATGGCCAAAGCCAAACTCGATGCCCTCAATGCCCGCATCGAAGAGGCTGAATCGCAAGAGCAAAGCGCCAAACTCAAGCTGTCTTTTTCGGAAATAAAAGCACCTTTCGACGGCATCATCAACCGTATTCCCAACAAAATCGGAAGTTTGATTGACGAAGGAACGCTTCTAACGACCATCTCCGACAACCAAGAAGTATATGCTTATTTTAATGTTTCAGAAAAAGAATACCTCGAATTTGCGGCAAGTAACAAACAACCTGACAACCGTAATCAAGTATCGTTGATTCTGGCCAACAGCGAAGAGCATCCGCACAAAGGCTTCGTCGAAACCATTGAGGGTGAGTTTGATAACGCCACGGGAAGCATTGCGTTTCGGGCGCGTTTTCCTAACCCTGAACGTATTCTCAAACACGGTTCGAGCGGAAAAGTACGCATATTACGCAAAGTCAAAAATGCGCTTGTAGTTCCGCAAAAGTCAACGTTTGAGGTGCAAGATAAAATGTACGTTTATGTAGTGGACAACCAAAACAAAGTCCAGATGCGAAATATCGTGCCTAAACTCCGAATGCCGCACTTGTACGTGCTCGAATCGGGGATTAGTCCCAGCGACAAAGTCATCTACGAAGGGTTGCAAGACATGCGCGTAGGGATGTCGGTACAGCCTGAAATGAAGTCGTTGGCCACCATCCTTCCGCAATTGGCGCAGCAATAGCCGCTGCGATTCAACCCATTGTCCCACACAAACTCGTACCATCATGTTTACTTTGTTTATCAATAGGCCCGTCCTATCGATTGTTATATCGCTTATCATTACCCTGCTGGGGGCGCTTGCCATGACCCAGCTCCCTGTTACGCAGTACCCCGACATTGCCCCGCCTGCTGTAACCGTAACAACCAAATACACAGGGGCTAACGCCGAAGCTTGCTCCAAAGCAGTGGTGACACCCCTCGAACGCGCCATCAACGGTGTACCAGGCATGACTTACATGACCTCCGTGTCGGGCAACGACGGTACCAGTATCATCCAGGTTTACTTTAAAGTAGGCACCGACCCCGATTTGGCTTCCGTAAACGTCCAGACACGGGTAGCCACTGTCCTCGACGAATTACCTGAGGAAGTAATCAAAGCGGGGGTATCGACCGAAAAAGAGGTAAACAGTATGTTGATGTATATCAACCTCTTGAGCGAAGATACGACCGCCAATGAAGAGTTTTTGTACAACTTTGCCGACATCAACGTCGTGGCAGAATTGAAGCGGGTCGATGGCGTTGGTTTTGCCAACATCATGGGGCAACGTGAATATTCGATGCGGGTATGGCTCAAACCCGACCGCATGACGGTTTACAACGTTTCGGCTGACGATGTCATTTCGGCCCTCCGCAACCAAAACGTGGAAGCGGCCCCAGGAAAAATCGGGGAAAGCTCTGGCCGCAAATCGCAGTCGTTGCAGTACGTACTTCGCTACACGGGAAAATTTACCGACCAAGCACAGTACGAAAATATCATCATTAAGGCCAATCCAAGTGGTGACATTTTGCGCCTGAAAGACATTGCCGACATCGAATTTGGTTCGTTGAACTACAACGTTTTATCCAAAGAAAACGGCCGTCCTTCTGCGGCGATTTTGCTCAAGCAACGCCCTGGTTCAAACGCCAGTCAGGTGATTGCCAACGTCAAAGCCAAAATGACGGAGTTACAGAAAGCATTTCCACCAGGCATGAAATACACCATCAGCTACGACGTATCGCGCTTTTTGGATGCCTCCATTCACGAGGTTATCAAGACCTTGATTGAAGCCTTTATTCTGGTAGCGCTGGTAGTGTTTATTTTCTTGCAAGATTTCCGCTCTACGCTCATTCCTGCTTTGGCCGTACCTGTGTCGCTTATTGGTACATTTTTCTTTATGCAAATGTTCGGGTTTTCGATTAACCTGCTCACGTTGTTTGCCTTGGTATTAGCCATCGGAATTGTGGTTGACAACGCCATTGTGGTCGTTGAGGCCGTTCACGCTAAGATGGAAGAAAAAGGGCTAAATGCTAAAGAAGCCACCATCGAGGCCATGGACGAAATCAGCGGCGCCATTGTGGCCATTACGCTCGTAATGACGGCTGTGTTCGTGCCTGTGGCATTTATGGACGGCCCATCGGGGGTATTTTATCGCCAGTTTTCGATTACGATGGCCATTTCAATCGTGATTTCGGGGGTCAACGCACTGACCCTTACACCCGCGCTTTGCGCCATCATGCTCAAAAGTCACCACGGCCAGAAAACTACGTTGTTGACTCGATTCTTTGACGGATTCAACAATTGGTACAACGGCGTATCAGACCGTTACCGTTCACTAATTAATGTCATCGCCAACCGTCGGGTTGTGACCTTTGCCATGTTGGCCTTCTTTATCGCTGCCACCTGGGGAACCAACCTCGTACTTCCATCAGGTTTTATTCCAACGGAAGACCAAGGTACGATTTATGCCAACATCACGACGCCGTCGGGTGCTACCCTCGAACGTACCGAAGCCGTAGTGGATGAAATCGAAAAAGTAAGCCTAAAACTCGATGCCGTAGAGTCGATTTCAACTTTATCGGGCTTTAGTTTGATGACCGACGGTGCGGGGGCTTCGTTTGGGATGGGAATGATGAACCTCAAACCTTGGGAAAGTCGCAAAGAATCGGTCGATGACGTGATTACTTTGTTGTCCGAAAAAACCAAACACATCAAAGACGCCGATATCCAGTTTTTCCCACCGCCTGCCGTGCCTGGTTACGGAAACGCCAGTGGATTTGAGTTCCGTCTTCAAGACCGTACGGGAAGTGGCAACTTGCAAGCCATGGAAAAAGTGACAAAGGCATTTATCGAAGAACTCAACAAGCGCCCCGAGGTAGTCAATGCCTTTACAAGCTACGATGCGAGTTTTCCGCAGTATTTGATTCACGTTGACAACGAAAAAGCGGCCCAAAAGGGCGTTTCGGTTGACAATGCCATGAACAACCTGCAATCACTCATCGGTAGTTTTTATGCCACCAATTTCATTCGTTTTGGACAAATGTACAAAGTGATGGTGCAAGCCTCACCCGAATACCGTACCCAACCCGACGACCTGTTGAAATTGTACGTCAAAAACACTGAAGGCGAAATGGTGCCATACTCAGCCTTTGTGCGGATGGAACGCGTGTATGGTCCCGAGCAACTTACCCGCTACAATATGTTTACGGCCGCGATGATCAACGGCGACGCCGCCCCAGGTTTTAGTAGTGGCGATGCCATTCGGGCGATTCAAGAAGTAGCCGCCCAGAAACTTCCCAAAGGCTACACCTACGAATGGTCGGGCATGACCCGCGACGAAATCTTGTCGGGCGACCAAGCCATTTACATTTTTATCATCTGTCTTATTTTTGTGTATTTGCTGCTTGCGGCGCAGTATGAGAGCTTTTTACTGCCGCTTCCCGTGCTTTTATCGCTACCAACGGGGATTTTTGGCGCGTTTTTCTTTTTGGCCGTATTGGGGTTACAAAACAACATTTACGCCCAAGTAGCACTCGTGATGTTGATTGGTTTGTTGGGTAAAAATGCCATTCTAATTGTCGAGTTTGCCATTCTCAAACGTAGCGAAGGTTATACGCCATTGCAAGCCGCCATCGAAGGGGCAGCTTCTCGCCTTCGCCCCATTTTGATGACTTCGTTTGCGTTCATTGCGGGGTTGATTCCTCTTATGATGGCTTCGGGTGCAGGCGCCATCGGAAACCGCACCATCGGAACAGCCGCTGCGGGCGGAATGCTCTTCGGGACAGTCTTTGGGGTGATTTTGATACCAGGTTTGTACGTGGTATTTGAAACCCTATCCGACCGAATGTCGCGCAAAAAGAAAAAAGAAGTTGCCCACCTAACCCACGAAGTCAATGCGTAAACTCACCCATATCCTCACGTTAGGGCTGTTTGTTGGCGGCCTGTTTTTCTCGGGTTGTAAATCACTCAAAGCCCCCGAACAACTACCTACGTTTACCCCAACGCCCGATTCTTTCAGCGGCACCGCGCACAGCAGCAACGCCGCTGATATTCAGTGGAAAAGCTACTTTTCAGACCCTAATTTGGTATCGCTCATTGATACTGCATTAGCCAATAATTTCGACATTCGCATTGCGCTTCAGCGCATCGAAACCAACAAAGCCCAAGCTGAACGCGCCAAAGGGCTTACGCTGCCCTTTGTGACGGGTGCTGGTAATATTGGACAGCGCCGTTTTGGGAAATATACCATGGATGGCATCGGGAATTACGACACCAATTTCTCTAACAATATCTCTGAAAATCAGCGCATTCCTGAGTATTTACCCGACTTTAACGTTGGACTCCAAAGCTCATGGGAAATCGATATTTGGGGGAAATTGCGGGCCAGAAAAGAAGCGGCTTTGGCTCGGTTTTTGGCCTCGGTCGAAGGCCGTAATTTTGTCATAACTAACCTGATTTCGGACATTGCTTCGTTGTATTATGAGCTGATGGCGCTCGACCGCGAACTTGATTTGTTGAAAGAAACAATTACGTTGCAAGAAAACGAATTGAACATTATCAAGATTCAGAAAGACGCAGGCCGCTCCAACGAACTGGCAGTAAAGCAGTTTGAGGCACAGCTTCTCAGCACCCAAGGCCTGGAGGCAGAGATTTTGCAGCGCGTCCGCGAAGCCGAAAATCGTATCAATTTTCTGTTAGGCAGGTATCCAAGCCCAATCATTCGCTCCCGAAATTTATTTATGACGGGACTTCCGAATCAAATCAAAGCGGGCGTACCTGCGGATTTGCTTAAAAACCGCCCCGACGTAAAACAGGCAGAATTGGAACTGGCTGCGGCCAAAGCCGAGGTGTTTATTTCAAAGGCGGCGTTTTATCCGTCACTCAACATCACAGGCGCACTTGGGCTTCAATCTTTCAATCCACAGTTTTTGATTTCACCCCAATCCATTGCTTACAACATCATTGGTGGACTGGCCGTACCGCTTTTCAACAAAACCGCCCTCAAAGCCGAACTAAAAATGGCAAGAGCGGCGCAGGTGGAGGCCGTTTACAACTATCAGCGTAGCATTCTAAACGGATATTTTGAGGTCTATAACCAGCTTGTGTTAATCAATAACCTCGAAAAAATTTACGATTTCAAACGCGCTGAGGTGGACGTACTCAATACCTCCATCCAAACCGCTTCAGATTTGTTTTCTACGGGTCGCGCTTCGTATTTGGAAGTTATTTTTAACCGTAAAAGTGCCCTACAATCACGCATCGACCTGATTGACGTTCGGAAGCGTCAGTATTTTGCCGTCATTGGTATTTATCGTTCGTTGGGGGGAGGTTGGAAATAACCCATCCAAGTCGGTTTTATTTGTTTACAAGGCTTTTTTTTTACATTTGTGGTAATCGAGTACGCATTTTTATTCGATTACCACTTTTTTAATGCACTTTTTCAGCACTCAAACAAAACCTAACTAAACTGACCTTTTTTATGTCCGAAAAAACGCTATTTGGCCATCCCAAGGGCTTATTTGTACTGTTTTTCACCGAAATGTGGGAGCGTTTTTCCTACTACGGTATGCGCGCCATCCTGTTGTTATTTTTGCTTGATAAAACCTCAGGGGGAATGGGCCTCAACGAAGGTGAAGGGGGTGCTATTTACGGATTATATACCTTCTCTGTTTATCTTTTATCGTTGCCTGGTGGCTGGCTTGCCGATAACGTTTTGGGCCAGCGCAAAGCCATTTGGTACGGCGGTATCGCCATTATGCTGGGCCACATTGTACTTGCGTTTCCCGCATCGCAGGCCGTCTTTTTTACGGGATTAGGACTTGTGGCTATCGGTACTGGACTCCTCAAACCCAACATCAGTTCTATCGTAAGCGAGCTGTACCCCGAAGGCGGTGCCATTCGTGATGCGGCCTTTTCCATTTTTTACATTGGTATCAACACGGGTTCGTTTTTGGGCATTTTGATTGTGGGTTACCTTGGTCAAAAAGTAGGCTGGCACTACGGCTTCGGAGCAGCGGCGGTAGCCATGTTTTTGGGCTTGCTTGTCTATCGTTTTTCTGCTCAAACGTACCTCCAAGACAAAGGCATGTTGCCTAAAGCATTGGCTTCCGAAAAATCGAGTGAAAAAACCAATCCCATTACGTGGGGTTTGCTTGGTGCGTTGGTAGTTTTTATGTTGGTAATGCAGTTCAACGGGATGTTCCAATGGGGCAGCAAGGCAGCCGTAGCTACCTCAATGGGCGTGATTGCGGTAGCCATCGTTATCGTTTATTTCCTCAACCTCATTTTTGCGTCAGGACTTGATACCACCGAAAGAAAGCGGATTGTTATTCTCTTTATTCTCTTCTGGGGGGCGGTATTGTTCTGGGCTGGATTTGAGCAACAAGGTTCGTCGCTGCAAATTTTTGCCGACCGCTATTCGGAGCTTCCTTTTGGAATGCCGTCGAGCTGGTTTCAAAACTTCAATCCTTTCTATATCCTCGTTTTTGCCCCTGTATTGGGTGGTTTGTGGGTATTTTTGGAGAAAAAACAACTCAACCCTCCTTTGTTGGTGAAATTCGCGATTGGTCTGTTTTTACTAGGATTAGGCTATTATATCATGGTTGTAGGTGCGCAAATAGCCCTTACTGGCGTAAAAGCTTCGGCCTTGTTCTTGACCTTTACGTATTTATTCCATACCCTTGGTGAGTTGTGCTTGAGTCCCGTTGGATTAAGTGCTTACACCAAACTTGCACCCAAAAAATACCTGAGCCAATTGATGGGCATTTGGTTTGTAGCTGCGGCTTTGGGTAACCTTTTTGCAGGTCTGTTTGCAGGAGGTTTCGACGAAGAAAACGTTCAGCAAATGCCCCAAATGTTTATGAGCATTGTGTGGTTTTGTGTGGCCGTAGGCGGAATAATCTTCATTCTTCAACGCCCACTAAAAGATTGGATGGGAGGAATTAAGTAATAAATTATGACTAAAAAAGAGCTACGCCATGTGTTTAAACAACAACGTATGGCTTTGTCTCCTACCGAAGCAGCCGCGCAAAGTCAAGCCATTGCGCGGCTGTTTTTTGCTTCTTTTCCTGTGGCTGACTTCCAAGCCATTCACTGCTATTTGCCCATCCGTCGCCAAAACGAGGTAGATACCTTCCCCATCATTGATACCTTTCAGCAACAATTTCCCCGTACCAGCATCGTCGTTCCGCGTAGCCTTCCCGAAACGGGCGAAATGGAGCATTATCGGTGGACACCCGACATCGAACTTCTCTCAAATCAGTGGGGAATTTTAGAGCCAAATCCTTCAACTTCCCTCCATTTTCCAGTGCAAAAGATAGATTTGGTAGTTATTCCGCTTTTAGCCTTTGACCACCAAGGCAATCGGGTTGGGTATGGAAAAGGGTTTTATGACCGTTTTTTGGCACAGTGCCGCTCCAATGTCCTCAAAGTAGGGGTGTCTTTTTTTGAGCCTGTAGAAACGATTACCGACGCCAACGCCTTTGATGTTCGTTTAGATTACTGCATCACTCCTAGCAATGTATGGCGATTTTCATCCACTCCATCGGTTTCAACAGACAGGCTTTGAATCACTTGCAACTCGGTAGTTGTTTGGTTTTGAGAAACCAAGGACGCAATAACTGTTTGGTTTTGAGAAACCAAACACACAATTTGAGAAACCAAGTCCGTTTTGTTTTTTTGGCGTTGGTTTTTCTTTGGCTACCTTTTTCCAATATTGCCCAAACCCTCACGGGAAATATCATTGACGACGCAACCAATCAGCCCCTGCCTTTTGTCAATGTTTTTATCAGCAACACCACCAAGGGTACCCAAACTGATGTAAAAGGAAATTTTACGCTACGGTTACAAACTTCGGGCTACGTCAAAGTGGTGGCGTCGATGGTGGGGTTTAAATCGTTTGAACAAGAAGTTGTTTTACGTCCCGAAGAAACCCGCCGTTTTTCGATTCGGCTCCAGCCCGACACCCGTTTTTTGTCAGAAGTGAAGGTGGCAGGCAAACGCGACAAGCAATGGAAACGACTCTACAAAGATTTCCAGCGTGAGTTTTTGGGACGTACCAAAAACGCCCGAAACTGCGAAATCAAAGATCCTTATTTCATTGACCTGAGTCGAAAAAAACAAGTGCTTCATGCTACTTCATCACGGCCTTTTGAGATACACAACAAATCGCTTGGCTACGATATTGAATACCAATTAGAACAGTTTAACGCTACTACGACTACCTACGAATTTAGCGGCAAGTTGTTGTATAGGGAAATGACGGCTAAAAATGATGCCCAACAAAAAGAGTGGGAGTTGGCCCGAAATGACGCGTATCGAGGCTCTATTTATCATTTTTTAAGGGCAGTAGCGCACAAAAAAAGTCAGTCGGAAGGCTTTCGAGTATATCTGGATACGGACACCACGACGCAGCGAATTTCTCGAAATCGGTATTTTAGAAACAATCGCCTCGTTGAAATTAATCCCGATACGTTGGCTTATACCGATGTGGCTTTGCAACGTGTGATTTTGCCAAACCGTAAGTACGAAATCCATTACCTCCATCGCCGCGACCCACAAAGTTGGTATTTCGACCTCAACCGCGAAGTCACTTGGCTGACCATCAAAGGAGCCGCATTTGCCTTTTCGTACGATGGGATTCTTGAAAATTCGTACCAAATTGAAACGGGCGGTAGCATGAGTAAAAAACGCATCGCGGATTTGCTTCCCAACGACTACCAACCCAACGACAGCCTGTCGTCAACGCTGCTCGAACAAGCTGGGCTGATTCCTTATTTTCAAAAACAAGAGAAGTTTCTTCTGCAACTCTCGCAATCGCACCTTGCACTGGGCGACACCCTTCACTATCAAGTAGAAGTTATTGATGCTACTTCCCACCAATCTGTTCCCCAAACCATTGTGTATCTTGCCATTCGCAACGAAAACAACGTAGTTTGGCAACAACCTTTGTGGATAGAAAACGGACGACTTTCGGGGCATTGGGTGATTCCTGATTCATTGCAGGGAGGTACTTACCAACTGATTGCATACAACAACTGGGCAAGGCATTTTGATGAGCGTTTCTGGGGACGAAAATCTTTTCAGGTCATCGACGCCTCTGCTTTACCTACCAAAAACGATTCGACCAATCTGGCATTTTTTCCCGAAAGTGGGCATTTAATCGCAGAACTACCCAATCGAGTTGGAGTTCGTAGTTTTACCAAATCTGGTGCTCCTGTGGCGGTTGATGGTTGGGTTCTCAACGCCACCAATGATACCCTGATGGCATTTAAAACCAACGGGCAGGGGTACGGCAACTTCTTTATCATGCCTCCCTCTACCCAGCCCCTTCGAGCTAAATTAAGCAATGGAAACGAAGCTAATCTCCCCGCTATTCGGCCCAAAGGCTACGTCATCAACGTTGATGTACTGCGCGATACGGCGACTGTCATCATTAAAATTTATAACAACCTTTCAGCCCAAGAATGGAAACCGATGCGCCTTCTGATTCATTTACGCGGGCAAATTGTCTATGAGGCCATTGCTACACCCAAGGGAAACCTAACCACCGCCCGCATTGCCAAAGAAGATTTGGAAGGAACGGGAGTCATGCAAGTAATCCTGCTCGACGCTCTCAATAATCCGATTGCCAGTCGTGCTTTTTATCATTCACCCGACGACGACGATGTCCCCTATCCTTCACAACTTTTTGAAAGTGAATTAAGCGCGTGTTATTTACTCACACCCACCACCCTTGCCCGAACATTAGACGCCCTCTTACTCACGCACGAAGTTCGCCCCTACAGTTCGTCGGATGCAACGGTGCTTGAATACGAATCTGGACTGACATTGCGGGGAATCATTAAACAGCCCAACGGGCGCGCCTTGGCTAACAGTCCTGTGATTGGCCTTGTACAGTCAGATTCCAGCGCTCTGCATTTTCAAACCACTACCGACCCCGAAGGAAATTTTGCATCGACTCCAATGTTGTTTTTTGGAGAAACTACCATTACCATTCAAACGCAAAATGACAAAATCAAAAACGCATCCATTGCACTTGATACCAGATGGGTGCCAATTGTCCCCCAATGGTTTTGGCATCCCGTCCAGCACCTCAGTTCGTCGAAAAGAGATAGTTTAGCCCAAGTTTCGAAGCAACGCCATGCGGTTTCTACCACAACAGAAGCGCTTAAAGTTTCAAAAGACTTCCGACGCCCCTACCCCAAAGCCGATAATACCTTGGTCATCGACAAATCAGACCATACCTTTCCACTTTTACGCTTATTGGGTGAATTTCACGGCCAAATCAAGCCCAAAACCGACGGGGTCTATTGGATAGAAGAAGGGGAGAAAGTGTCAACCCGAAAAGCTTTTTTGAGCATCGACGGGCTACCTACCTCCTGGGAATCGTTGCAAGCACTTTCTGGACAAGAAATTGAAGCCATCGACATCATTAGGCATTTCCAAGCATCCAACGAGCCCACTACCCAAGGAATGCTAAACGTCATTCTAAAACCTAACAGTCGGTTTTGGACAGAACAAAATTTAAAACGTTTCAAAGTCAATGGATTAATAAAATGACAAAAAAGTTTACCAACTTTTAACTTTTTTACAAAAAATCCATTATTTTCTTGACTTACTTCTGAGAAAGACCTTATTTTGCACCCACATTTTGAATCGTCACTGTGAACACAAAGAAATCTAAATAGACACGCGGAGCCTGATAGGATATTGACCCTATCGTGCCAGCGTGTTTGTCCAGATTCTTAACCTTCACGGTGACGATTTTTTTTTGCCCCCAACCCCCAATGGGGGCTATGTATAACTCTAAAAGCACTCCCCCATTGGGGGTCGGGGGGCTCAAATCATCATGAAAATCGCAGTAGTAGGTGCTACCGGTTTGGTAGGCAGCGAAATCCTCAAAGTACTCGAAGAGCGTAACTTCCCAATCACTGAATTGATTCCAGTAGCATCAGAAAGATCAGTAGGTAAACAGGTCACGTTCAAGGGTAAACAGTACACCATTGTTAGCTTTGAAGATGCAATTGCAGCAAAGCCAGCTATCGCTATTTTTTCGGCGGGTGGTGGAACTTCTTTGTCGCTTGCTCCTAAATTTGCCGAAGCAGGTATCACAGTCGTTGACAACTCATCGGCTTGGCGTATGGATCCAACCAAAAAATTGGTAGTACCCGAAATCAACGCTTTTACGTTGACCAAAGAAGATAAAATCATTGCCAACCCCAACTGTTCAACCATCCAAATGGTGGTCGTTTTGAATCCATTGCACAAGCGCTATGGCATCAAACGCGTGGTGGTTTCGACCTACCAATCAGTGACAGGAACGGGCAAAGCAGCCGTTGACCAACTATTTGCTGAACGCGCTGGAAATCAAGATGCTCCAAAGGTGTATCCTCACCCTATCGACCTTAACGTATTGCCTCACATCGACGTTTTCTTGGATAACGGCTATACCAAAGAGGAAATGAAAATGACCAACGAGACCAAGAAAATCATGATGGATGATAACATCGCCGTTACTGCTACGACGGTGCGCATCCCGACGATTGGTGGTCACTCGGAAGCAGTAAACATCGAGTTTGAAAATGAGTTTGACCTCAAAGATATTTACGAAATCTTGGGCCAAGCCGAAGGCGTGGTAATCCAAGATGACCCGCAAAATAAAGTTTATCCAATGCCATTGACGGCACACGGTAAAGATGAGACGTTTGTAGGACGTATTCGCCGCGACGAATCACAACCTAAGACCCTCAATCTCTGGATTGTAGCTGATAACCTCCGCAAAGGAGCGGCCACAAACGCCGTTCAGATTGCAGAATATTTGACAAAAAACGAATTGGTATAAGTTTGGACAGCGGTCAGACGATAGTCAGACCGCGACACCCCTAGTCTGACTACTGTCTGACCAGCAAAAACCTTGGTCTGACTATCGTCTGACCCAAAAAGCGCCCATCGAGTGACATCGATTGGCGCTTTTTTTGTGAATTGTTGCGTTGTTTCCAATACCTTTCCGAACTTTGCGTTATTATTGAATCTGTGATAACTCACTGCTTTTTTCTCATTTTCACAAATTACCTTTCTGACTTTCAACGTCCTAAAGACAAAGGATTGAACTAATGGTAAAACGAATCGCATTACTTTTATTTAGTTGTTTTATAGCATTTTGCTCATTTTCGAAGACAAGTACCCCTGCTGACACGCTTCGCAAAGCGCCTGCTTGGGTGGCAAAAAAAGGGCCAATTCGCCCAACCCGCACCCTTAAAAATGACATTCTACACACCCAACTCGACCTCCGTTTCGATTGGCTACGGCAGCACGCACTGGGGAGCGCTGTCATTACGTTTAAGCCCTATTTTTACCCCCAAAACACCCTTGAACTAGACGCGAAGGGCTTCGACATCAAAGGCATTTTCCAACTAGATACCCTCAAAAAGTACGATTCCCTTCAAAAAAAATACATCTACGAATACATCAACGACCCGCTCGAATACACCTACGATAAGCGCCTTTTAAACATCAAATTGCGCCGTAAGTACTCGCGTTTTGATACCCTTCACGTACTTATCGACTACGTAGCAAAACCCAACGAACTGCCTGCGGGAATTGTGGGCACAAAGGGCGACAAAGGGCTTTATTTTATTAATGCCGACGGGCTAGATGAAGGAAAACCACAGCAGATTTGGACGCAGGGCGAGACCGAGTATAATTCGTGCTGGATGCCTACGGTCGATAGCCCGAACGAAAAAATGACGCAAGACATTCGTCTGACGGTCGAGAAGCGCTTTAAAACCCTTTCCAACGGAAAACTCGTTGAATCTCGCCTCAACCCCGACAGTACCCGCACCGACCGCTGGGTACAAAAACTACCTCATGCCCCTTACTTGGCGGCTTTTGTAATAGGTGATTTTGCCGTGGCGCGCGATACCATTCGCAATGGCCTTGAGCTAAGTTACTACGTAGAACCCGAATATGCCCCGCACGCTAAAGCCATTTTTGGACGCACGCGCGAAATGATTGATTTCTTTGAAAGTAAGTTTGGGGTAGAATTTCAGTGGGATA
This sequence comes from Runella sp. SP2, assembly GCF_003711225.1. Lineage (NCBI taxonomy): Bacteria > Pseudomonadati > Bacteroidota > Cytophagia > Cytophagales > Spirosomataceae > Runella > Runella sp. SP2. Next base: position 4,230,466 of record NZ_CP031030.1, read on the forward strand.
AATACGCCCAAATCGCCGTTCGCGACTTTGTAGCGGGTGCCATGGAAAACACGTCTATGACCATTCATGCTGAAAATGTTCAAACTGATAGCCGCGCTTTACTAGATGGCAACTCCGATGATGTCATCGCGCACGAACTCATGCACCACTGGTTTGGAAATTTGGTCACGTGTGAATCGTGGGTGCATTTGCCGCTCAACGAGGCGTTTGCCAATTATTCTGAATACCTCTGGAACGAACATAAACTAGGACCCGAACAAGCTGATTTTTGGGCACAAGGCTCTTTGCAGCAGTATTTGGGCGAATCTGAACAAAAACAAGAACCCCTCATTCGGTACAATTACACCGACATGGAAGACATGTTCGACAACCACTCATACGCCAAAGGAGGGCTAGTCTTGCACATGCTTCGCAAATACATTGGCGACGAAGCTTTTTTTGCTGCCACGCGCAATTACCTCATTCGCTACGGATTCGGAACGGCCGAAGTGAACGATTTACGGGAATCCTTTGAAGAAGTAACGGGCGAAGATTTGAACTGGTTTTTCAATCAGTGGTTCTTATCACCAGGCCATCCTACGTTGAAAGTAGAAAAATCGTACGACGCCGACAAAGTGACGCTCAAAGTTACCCAGTTGCAGGACTCGCTCTATACGCCGATTCACCGTTTACCTCTCAAAGTGGATGTCTGGGTAAATGGGCAAAAAGAAACCCACGACATTGTCGTCAGTAAAGCAAAACAGACGTTTGAAATTCCAGTAAAACAACGCCCTGATTTGGTTGACTTTGACGCCGAGCGGCAACTACTGGGCGAAATTAATTACGAAAAATCAAAACCTGAATTAATCTTTCAATACCAACATTGCGACAAATATCTCGCTCGCTATGAGGCCATTACGGGCTTAGAAAACCAACTTGCCGACTCTACCGTACGCCAACTCATGATGCAAGCCATGAGCGATAAATTTTGGAAAATCAGGCAGTTAGCCGTTTCTAACTTCTCCGAATACGATGGTTTGCAGTTTAATGAAGTCGAGCGACTTGTTCAGAGCAAGGCTCGCGTGGATGCCCATGCGCGGGTGCGAACAGAGGCCATTATTACGTTGGGTTCGTTTGGGGATAACTCCAACGACCCGCTTTTCCGCGAAGCCCTCAACGACAGCTCGTATCAGGTGGTGTCGGCGGCACTCGATGCCTACCTTATCGGAAAGCCCGACGACGCGGTTGACGTAGCCAAACGCTTTGAAAACGCCCCTAATAGTGAAATCGTGACGGCCGTAGCCAATTACTACGCAGGCTTAGCAAAACCCGAACAATACGACTGGTTTATGCTGAAAATGAAGCGTTTGAAGTCGGCAGAAATGTATAATTTTTTGCAAGTGTTTGGCAAATACCTCATCAAATCGGATGGTTCGGTACAACGAAAAGCGTTGCCAATGCTAGAAACCATGGCCCGCAATGACCCTGCTTATTTTGTGCGGTTTGGGGCGTATCAAGTACTGGGTCTTTTGACTGACATTGAAGGCGTAAAAGCCATGCGAAAAGACATCCGCAACACCGAACGTGACCCCAAATTGAAAGATATGTACGGGCAGTTTGGGGAGTTTTAAAGGATTTTAACCGCAGAGACGCAAGGCATAATTGGTTGCGTCTCTGCATCACACCTTTCAATTCAAAACTATCACGGAATTACCTTCAGCTCCACTCGACGATTTTTCACTTTATTGTCTTCCACGTCGTTTGACACCGCAGGCGCAGCCGCTCCCTTCCACTCTACTACCAATTGACTTGCTGAAACGCCCTTTTGTTCCAAATAACTCGCTACCACCTTGGCGCGGTATTCCGACAAAATGAGGTTTTTATCAGACTCTCCCACGTTATCGGTATGCCCTGTGATTTGCAATTTGGTCTGTGGTTGAGCAAGCAAGGCTTTACTGATCGCATCCAAATTCGTTTTCACCTCTTCACTCAACTCATACGTACTCTGTGAAAAGTACAACACTTGGTCAGTTAATGCCACCACGGGCGGTGAAAGTGATTCTTCTGGCTGGGGCGTAACTTCCATAAAGTTATACCCTGCTTTTACCTCAAATTGCTTATAATACAGCTTTTTGCCTTCAGGCGTCGTCGATTTATATTCGTATATACCTTTAGATAACTCGGTGGCATCCCATGTGAAATGTTTGCCTTTATTATATGTTTTACGATAGTCCAAGCTGGTAAAAGCCCTAGAGTTCTTTTTCGCAACTACATGATTGACATCCATTCCATCGGGAAAAAGAAAAGACACATACAATAATTGAGAGGGACTCTCCGAAACTTGGAGCGAGTCTTTTGTTAGCACCATTTCAGGGGCAATTTTAAAAGTCGCTTTGCTCGAAATTTTCCCAATAAACGTGACAGGAACCGTATGGGTACGGTACCCTTCCGAATCAAACGTTAGAAATTGGGTCGAATCGGGCACTACAATTTCATACTCTCCATTGGCATTGGTTTCGTACGTCAGTTGTTTTCCCGACTTGAACACCGCGCGAATCGTGCTTTTTTTGAGAAAATCTTTGGTGGTATTGTCGCGAAAACTGCCGACAATTCGTACTGAGTGATTTTCTACTTGGGCAACTTCCTGAGTAGCTCCGCCACCGTAAAGGCCACAAACTAAACTTAGCAAATAAGAAATCATCATTTTGGGATTTAAGGATTTATTTATATGCAAGAAAACTACATAATTTCAAATTTTAACTACATCGACCGTTTTTATTTTTCATAAAAAAAGCGCAGGACGAAGTTCTGCGCTCTTTAGGTGACGTCAGATTCTCAAATCTGACGCTCAAGGTTTCTCAAAACCTTCTTAAATGCTGTTGGGGGAAACCTCAGGTTGGTTATAAGTAACCAACCACACAACAAGTGACGTCAGATTCTCAAATCTGACGCTCAAGGTTTCTCAAAACCTTCTTAAATGCTGTTGGGGGAAACCTCAGGTTGGTTATAAGTAACCAACCACACAACAAGTGACGTCAGATTCTCAAATCTGACGCTCAAGGTTTCTCAAAACCTTGTTAAATGCTGCTGGGAGAAACCTCAGGTTGGTTATAAGTAACCAACCACACAACAAGTGACGTCAGATTCTCAAATCTGACGCTCAAGGTTTCTCAAAACCTTGGTAAATTTTGCTGGGAGAAACCTCAGGTTGGTTGTAAATAACCAACTTCACGACAAGTGACGTCAGATTCTCAAATCTGACGCTCAAGGTTTCTCAAAACCTTGGTAAATTCGGTTGTGAGAAACCTCAGGTTGGTTGTAAGTAACCAACTTCGCGCTAAACCCCAATCTGTTCCGACACCAGATAATCGGGCTGTTTGACGGTATGTTGCTTCACCATCATTTCGCCTAAAAACCCTGCTAGAAAGAGTTGAAATCCGATGACAATGGCCACCAGCGCCAAGTAAAACAGCGGATTTTCAGTCACATTTCGGTAAGGTTCATGGGTATAAATCAAGTACAGTTTCCTGATAATCAATCCCGTCGTAATCAAAAAACCAATCAAAAACGAGAGCGTTCCCCACAGGCCAAAGAAGTGCATGGGCGCTTTACTAAAGCGGTGGACAAAAGTAATCGAAAGTAAGTCCAAAAAGCCATTGACAAAACGTTCTAAACCAAACTTCGTGCTTCCATATTTACGTGCGCGGTGTTGCACTACTTTTTCCCCGATTTTACGGAAACCATTCCACTTAGCCACCACAGGAATGTAGCGGTGCATTTCGCCATAAAGTGTGATATTTTTTACCACTCGCTGTTTATAGGCTTTCAATCCACAGTTAAAATCGTGAAGATATACCCCTGATATACTGCGCGTTACGGCATTAAACAACTTCGTAGGAAGCGTCTTACTGAGCGGGTCATAACGTTTTTGTTTCCAGCCCGATACCAAGTCGTACCCGTCTTCAGTAATCATTCGGTACAACTCTGGAATTTCGTCGGGGCTATCTTGGAGGTCAGCATCCATCGTAATAACCACTTTACCTTTTACCACCTGGAAACCCGTTTGCAAGGCAGGCGTTTTGCCATAATTGCGGTTGAAACGAATTCCTTTAATATTGGGATTATCAACTGCTAATTTTTGAATGATTGACCAAGAATCGTCGGAGCTTCCGTCGTCGATAAGCAACACTTCGTAGCTAAATTGATGCTCATCCATCACGCGTTTTATCCACGCAGTAAGTTCAGGCAGAGATTCTTCTTCGTTGAAAAGTGGTATAACCACCGATATATCGAGGGCTTCGTCAGGCATACTGTCCAAAATCATTTGTGTATCTTGAAGCAAAGCTACAAATTCTTTCGGTGCTTCCATTGTCTTTTACAGTTATTGATGTTGCTCACCTTCGGTGAATAAATTACCTTTTCCCAATAAACGTGCCAAAATAGATTGTCATATAAATAGCCTCATCCTTTGCTCCAAACGTATTACTTTTACCCTTGAGATAAAAGCATTCTTCCCTTTCAGATTCCAACCATGACCCTTAGCTTACGCCAAAAACTACAAAACGGCCAAAATGTCTATGGCACTTGCTTTACGTCCACCTCACCCATGTGGCCCGCAGCGCTCAAAAAAGTAGGGCTTGATTTTGTATTTATTGATACCGAACACATTCCGCTAGACCGTGGCGAATTGGCAAAAATGTGCCAAATTTTCCGCGCCTTAGACATTACGCCCATCGTTCGTATTCCCAGCCCCGACCCATTTTTGGCTTGTCAAGTGATTGACGGCGGTGCGTTGGGAGTGGTAGCACCTTATTTAGAATCAGTTACCCAAATTCGCGAGCTGGTAGGTGGCGTAAAGTACCGCCCACTGAAAGGCGAAGTACTGCACCAATACCTCCACGAAGGCGCAGAAATGCCTGCCGAACTTGCGCAATATATTTCCAATCACAACGCCGCCAACATTTGCATTGCCAACATCGAAAGTGTACCTGCCCTCGAACGCCTCGACGATTTGCTGTCGGTCAAAGGCTTAGATGCCGTGTTCATTGGCCCGCACGATTTGTCGGTGAGTCTGGGCTTGCCCGAGCAGTATGACCATCCCGTTTTTGAAGAAGCCGTTCGTACCATCATTCATAAAACCCGCGCTCATGGCCTCGCGATTGGCATTCATTTTTCGCTGGAACCCGAGCGCCAAATCAAATGGATCAACGAAGGCGCCAATATTGTGGTGCATAGTTTTGACATTGCCCTCTTTACCCAACGCCTCCGTCATGACCTTTCGGTGATTAAACAAGCCGTTGGAGACGCCGTACAATCCGATGCTTCACCCAATTTAGTCATCTGACGTAGTGAAAACCCAAAATCTCAATATATTCATTGAAAATTTTCGCTTTTATGGAACATATCAACTGGGGAATGATTGGTTGTGGCAACGTAACCGAAAAAAAAAGTGGGCCTGCTTTTAGCAAAGTGCCCCATTCATCGCTCGTCGCTGTCATGGGTCGCGACGCCCAAAAAGCCGCCGATTATGCCCAACGTCACGGTGTACCCAAATGGTACAACGATGTCGATGAACTTATCAACGACCCCGACGTCAATGCCATCTACATTGCTACCCCACCCAACGTTCACCTCGAATATGCCGCTAAGGCCATGAAGGTTGGGAAAGCCGTGTATGTAGAAAAACCGATGGCGCTCAGTGCCGACGAATGCGAACAAATGAACCAAATCAGTCGCGAAACGGGTGTGCCGTTGTTTGTGGCCTACTATCGTCGTCAGTTGCTTTACTTTCTCAAAATCAAAGAATTGGTGGACCAAAAAGCGATTGGCGATATACGTTTGGTAAAAATTCAAATTCATTACAACCCCTACTCCGAGGAAATTGGGGACGGAGCCCAACCGCGTTGGCGCGTTGACCCTGCGATTTCGGGTGGAGGTCATTTCCACGATTTGGCGTCACACCAGTTCGACTTGTTAGAATACATTTTTGGCCCTATTGCATCGGCCAAAGGCATTAGCAGAAACCAAGCTGGCCTGTACCAAGCCGACGACATTGTAGTTGCCTCTTTTGAATTTGAGTCGGGCGTATTGGGAACGGGCAGTTGGTGCTATACCCTCAACCCCGAGCAACGCCTCGACGAATCGGAATTGATTGGTTCAAAAGGGAAGATTACCTTTTCATTTTTTGAGCGCTTCACCATCCGCGTTGAAACCGCCGAAGGTACCGAAACCTTTGAAATACCGTACCCTGAGCACGTTCAGCAACCTCTTATTGAAACGATTGTTCAACAACTCAGGGGTGAAGGCACCTGCCCAAGCACGGGTGAAACTGGCGCTCGCGCCAACCTCCTCATGGATCAAATTGTACAATCATAAGTCAGAGCCTTTACTATGAAAGTTATCCAAAACTCAGGCGTTTTTGGCCTCCTACTGGGCAGTTTTTTAGCCCTAACGAGCGCGGCCCAAACGCACAAACCTTACACGCCAAGCCCCTATCCCGACCGCGTCATTTTGGGATGGCAAGAAAATAACGCCGCCACGTCGCAGTCGGTCAACTGGCGAACAGATTCTACCATTGTTGCGGCGATTGGTGCTATCCACGAAGCCGACGCCTCTCCCGATTTTGTCAAAAAGGCGACCATTGTACCTGCCACCACCGAAACTGTTGTCGTGGACGGCAAGCGGGTGCTTTATCATACGGTTCATTTTACCAACCTCAAACCCAACACCAAATACAGCTACCGTGTGGGCTCGGGCGAATATTGGAGCGAGTGGTTTCATTTCAAAACAGCCAACGACCAAGCTGTGCCTTTTTCGTTTTTGTATTTTGGAGATGCCCAAAACGACATTCGTTCGCTCTGGTCGCGTACCATTCGGGGGGCGTATTCAGCCATGCCTTCTGTAAGCTTAATGATTCACGCGGGCGACCTCATAACAACCTCCAACGCCGATTGGCAATGGGGCGAGTGGTTTGAAGCTGGCGGCTGGATCAACGGCATGGTTCCAACCCTAGCAAGCCCAGGCAATCACGAATATTTCCGCGACCCCGCTGGCAAATCGTCACTATCTATCCACTGGCGGCCGTCGTTTGTTTTACCAGAAAATGGCCCATCAGGACTCAAAGAAACCGCCTACTACTTTGATTATCAAGGCGTACGTTTTGTTTCTTTAAACTCTCAAGCCGCCTTGCTTGATGCGAATGTATTGGAAGAACAAGCCAAATGGTTGGTAAGCGTATTGGAAAAAAAACCCAATCGTTGGACAATTGTGACGCACCACCACCCGATTTATTCGACCGCCAACGGGCGTAACAACGATGAATGGCGTTTAAAAATGGAACCTATTTACAAAAAACACAACGTCGATTTGGTTTTACAAGGCCACGACCATACCTATGGGCGCGGGCTTAACATGCCTTTGGGCCAAAGTCGAAAATACCCTGATGGCCCCATTTATGTGGTGTCGGTCAGCGGGCCCAAAATGTACACGATTGGCTTGCAAGACTGGATGGATAGGGCAGGTTCTAACACGCAATTGTACCAAATCATTTCGGTCGATGGCAACAAGCTTTCGTATAAAGCCTATACGGTGGCGGGAGAGCTTTACGATGTTTTTGACTTAACCAAAAATGCGGGTGGCCGCAATAAATTAATCGACACCGCTCCTAAGTTAGCGCCCGAGCGCCTCGCTTTGCCAGAGACCTACCTCAACCGTTTTACCCCCGAGCAAATCAAGGAGTACGAAAACCGATTTAAGGAATACAAAGCACGTAAAGACAAGAAAAAATAACTCGACTCCCCCTTTTAGAAGGGCCAAACTATTTCTTCCCAAAACTTTTGAAACTTTTGGGAAGAAATAGTGAAATTATAATAGTATGTTTGTTGTTAGAAAGTCTATCAGCATACCAAATTTTCTGTTTTTGTTCGCTTCCCTTTAGTTGTACAATCACACAAGGCAATTAATCTACGCCGTCAAACCGCATTCTTTAATTCTTTGGTATCTCTGCTACACAATTTAATTCAAAGAAATACCATCATTAAACCAAGTACCAAATGAGCGGATCAAAAACAACATTTACCAAGAAAGAGCGCGAACAAAAAAAAATAAAGAAACGTAAAGGAAAAGAAGAACGAAAAGAAGAACGGTTGGCCTCGTCTAGCAAAGGAAAAGGACTAGAAGACATGATGGCCTACGTGGACGAAAATGGCAACTTATCGAGCGTGCCACCTTCACTTGTTAAAAAACAACCTGAAAAGCCCCGCGAGTATTCGCCCGAGATTCAAAATGCCGAGGAAGATGCTTCGGAGCGCATTGGTAGTGTTCATTTTTTCAACGAGCAAAAAGGGTACGGTTTTATTAAAGACGCGAAGACCAACGAAAGTATTTTCGTACATATCAACGAATTGAAAGAGCCTGTTAAAGAGAAAGACAAAGTATCTTTCCAAATAAAAATGCGCCCCAAAGGCCCCGTGGCAGTTGAGGTCAAGAAAATAGGGTAATTTTGTCCTGATTCACCTTCCCGAAAGTTTAAAACTTTCGGGAAGGTCGTAAAATCATTTCTTCATTAGCCAAATTTCGGTCACTTGCGGGCCTTGGCCACCTTCGCCACACGTCCAAATAAACGTTACTTTCCCGTCGGCAGTGGATTTCTGGGGAACATCAAACTCAAAAAGAGGCTCTTCACCCGTTTGAAAAAAATCATGAATCACTGCCCCATCATCCGTCGTTAGTTTCATTCGTGACCGAAAACGCCCCGTGTAAGAAATCCGCATTCGGTAGGTTGCCTTGGGGTCTAGCTCGTTGTAAGCAATCTTTAACGGCTCCTCGTACAAGGTTTTTACCTGCTTCATCCACGCTCTTGGCGTTACTTGTCCTTTAAAACCTGTTGCCCTGATTTCGTCCACCCACTCTTCCCCTACAATTCCAACGCCAAAACTTACCCTCGGCGACTGCAAACTACCTGGATCTTTCTCCCACGAAACGTCCGAAACTACCCGATGCCAGCTTTCAGGCGAGCCAAAGTGGTCGTAAAAACCTCCCGCGCCTGGGTCAGTGCGGTGGAGCAATTGGTAGATTTTCTGTTGACGTTCGGCTTCATTGTTCAGTTTTTCGATATTACCCAACTCGTCCAACAACCAGGGCGAATCGTTGAGGGGTAGGTCGATATTGTCCACAAAATTTCCACGTCCCGACACCGCCCCGTGGCGTTCAACCGTCAGCTGTGCGCCAATACTTTTGAAAAGAGAATCGGCCAAATCAATACATTTTTGACGGTATTCGGGCAAAACTGGGGCTTTCCAAGCACGCTCCAGGGTCGTTTTGGCTTGTTGAATCGCCATCAGAGAATTTCCTTTGACCGCCCCTCGTAGTGCATCTTTTGCTTGTTGTTCCAATTCGTTTTCGTACAACAACCGACGGCGCGTGTAAGCATCATAATACGCCCGAATCAGCCCCATTTGAAAACGAGGATTTTGCAAAACTGCCAACGATGCCTTCTGCTCCATGGCTTGCCATTGCATCAGGGTTCTTTCCACCGACTCGTTGGTCAATAACGGCCCACGAAACGTATTTTCGAGTGAAATAAGCCCCTGTGCTACTGTTTCTTGGTAATCCATTCCGACAAACAAACGCGCATAATCGCGAAGCGTCTCAATGACGGGCGTTTCGGGATTCCAATCTTGGTCGCTCCACACAAATTTATTCACGTCGTCGTTGGTACCTTCTGAGTAGCTGATGCTCCCAACGCCGTATTCGTCCAAGGCATTGTGAATTGTTTTTTCGTCGTGCGGGCGAGGGTTAATACTTTCACGACCAAGGGTTTGCGCAAAAACCAAATCCCAATGAGGAACGGGGTATTGAGAACTGTAATTGTGGGTAATATCGGGGTAATGTCGAATCGGAATCGACGCTTTGGTAATGCGACGAATTTCTTGCACGGGCATTTTTACCCACGGCCCAAACACCACTCCGCCAAACCACGGATACACTCGATTAACCTGAGCAAAAAACGAATCGAACCACTTTTTACTAGGTTTGAATACCTGCGGCGACACCCATATTTTGGCTTTGGGATGGTATTTTTTCAAAACCACCGACATTTTTTGAAGCCACGCAAACATAATATCGGGTTCTAAATCGCCTGGGTCGCCCCCTGGCACAAAGACGTGATCGAGCTTTGGAATGGCCGAAAACACTTTATGACGCTCGTCAAGTTCGCTTTGAATGGAATCGGGATGGGTATAGTTTGACCCCATGTTGGGGTACCACATCCAAACGTCCAGTCCATACTCTTTACAAATCCGCGATTGCTCCCGAATCATATCCATGGCAGGCAGTTTCATGTGCCCACTTTTCACGTCATCATCGGTGCGAGGCGGAACAAGTTCGATGCTATTGGCTCCAAAAAGGGCAAGCTCACGAATGTATTGGTCAAATTGTGCCACCGAAAAGGCGTCATAGGCATTGGTTTTAGGTCGGTAGCCCAGCTGATGTCCCCTCACGGGATAGCGCGGACTCGTGGCTAGTTGTACCTCCTCGTCGATGGTTATTTTTTGGGGGTACATGGCTAATTTTCGGAGCAAACGCCCGACTCCGTACAAAACACCGCGCGCATCTTTACCCACTATCAACACAGCTTGCGATGCGGGAATCACCACCAATTTAAACCCTTCGGCTGAGAGAGTGGGCAGTTTTAGTACCTCCTTTTGCCATGATACTGGCAAGTTTTTTACCTCTTTTTCCAGTGCAATCACCACCAGCGGCGTAGCAGTGGTTGGTAGTTTATCCGTTACTTCCCACGTTACTTGGGTTCGTTTTTGTACCTCTTCTTGAAGTACTTCAACGCTTCGGCGCAGTACTTGTTTGTCCGAAATAGAAGTATAGATGCGCGCATTCGTGAGGTCAATGGGTTTTGCCAAACCCATAAACGCCGTCAAAAAAGCTATCAATAATAGTGTCAATCTTGTCATAAAAAAGAGCTTTTACCCGTCAAAATTTTAACACTTTGGGGCGAATTTCAGGCACATCGTAGTCTTTATTGTCCTGCGGGAATCCTACTTCTTTGGGCGAAGGGCCGACCCACTGCGACTTCTTCCCTGACATAGTAATTTTGCCTTTTTTAGAAATTTCAATCACTGTAAACAGCGGGTCGCGGTAAGGAGCAGTGTATTTTATCCATTTGAAATTTTTATCGACTTCCTCGCTGTAACGAACGCGACCGTACTCTTCCCCAAGCCATTTGTAAGACATAGAGTTGATGCAAACGTACCAGATTCCGTTGATGTTATCGGCGCGGTCGTAGTGAATGTGGCCGTAGAAATTGGCAATCACTTTGTTCTTTTTCGCCTTTGCATTGTGGTTTTCAAGAATTTGTCGAATTTCTTCGGCATTGTCAACCCCGTCTTTTCCCAAACCTTGATGCGAGAAAATCACAATCGGGCCTTTGGCTTTGGCGAGTTCGTCGCGTAGCCACGCTATTTGCGGCGGGTTCAAGTGCTCTTGGTAGCCTTTCACGTCAGGCGATTTTTTGTCGTTGCCGTCTAGGACGATAAAATTGAATCCTTTTTGCTCAAACGAATAATACGACGAAGTCATTTTTCGGTACTCCAACGCCTGTTTCAGCGAAAATCCACCGTCCATTTCGTGGTTACCAATGACGTGGTATTTTGGTCCTGCGAAACTATTCCAAATCTCAAAACCGTAGGCATACTTGGGCGCGGGGGTTCCGAAATCGCCCAAGTCAACGACAAAATCGGGTTTGGCCGTTTTCATACTGTCCACAAAGGCCGTCAAGCGTTCTTTGGCATCGTGCATCGTCGGAACGTGTACGTCCGAAAGCGCACCGAACTTTACTTTTTGCGCCTCTGCTGGGGCTTGGAATCCCCACAATGCAAGGCAGAGACAAATGAGTTGTTTTCGCATATTTTCACAGAGGTCAGAGGGTAGTCAGACCGTTTATGTTTAAAATTTGTTATTTGGGTCTGACTATCGTCTGACCCAAATAGGCTTGATGTTATACGCAGGTCAGACGACAGTCAGACCGTTTGCTAGTTTGCTATCACCTGATTTGGGGTCTGACTATCGTCTGACCCAAATAGGCTTGATGTTATACGCAGGTCAGACGACAGTCAGACCGTTTGCTAGTTTGCTATCAAATGCTTTAGGTCTGACTACCGTCTGACCCTGTTACAATTTGATAAAAATCTTTTTTCGATACAGCCAGTACGCAGGGATGAAGTTGATGGCGACAAAAAACAACGCGTATAGCCAACTAGCAAGGTTCGGGCTCATTCCCATGCCCACCAAGGTATCGACCGCGTGTTCATTCGGCGTTTTTTCACCGAGTTTGGTCCCGTAAAAAAACAAGGCCAAGATGTCACCAAGCACATATACCGAAATGGCATTAGCTCCAAAGATGATTCCCACTTGCGTTCCTTTGGTTTTTCCCAAAAAATCGACCGCGAAATACAACGCTCCCAGCAGCAAACTCGCAAATCCAGAAGTCACCAACACAAACGAGCTGGTCCATAGGTTTTCGTTGACAGGAAATCCCAGTCCCCAAAAATACCCTAGCAACGACGAAATTACTCCCGCCGTCATCAGGTAATTGACCTTCAAATTGGGACTTAAATCAGTGATTAGCAAGCGTCCCGCCAACATCCCCGTGATACCCGAAGCGATTGAAGGCAACGTACTCAAAATGCTTTCAGGGTCCCACGTGCCTTGCCACATTTTTCCTGGCAAAAACTTTGAGTCAAACCATGCCACAATGTTGACGCCCGGTTCGAGCATCACTTTGCCTACACCTGGGGTAGGAATGAGCGTTAAGGCCAACCAATAACCTACCAAAATACTAGCAGTTATCCACGCCTGCTGTCGCCAATTGGTATTTAAAAACAACATGGCACATCCCAAAAACACAAACGCAATGCGGTGAAGGGTTCCCGTCCAACGGGCTTCGGCAAGATTAAAGTCAGGCATCAGGTTCAAAAACATCCCTACTGCGTAGATTTTTAGCGACCGAATCACGATTTTCTTGTACAACTCTTTTTTGTCGCCGTCCTTCTTTTTTGAGTAGGCCAAAACAATCGACACCCCAATGACGTACAGAAAAATAGGCGCTACCAAGTCGGTAAACGAAAGCCCATTCCAAACGGTGTGGCGAAGCGTAAAAAAGACGTGGTCGCTACTACCTGGGAAGTTGACCATAATCATGGCGGCCACCGTAAACCCACGAAGCGCGTCGAGCGAAATAAGACGGGAGCTTGAAAGAGACATCTTAGTTGGTGTCGGTTAAAGAAAGAATTAAAAATACTGTACCCAGAATGGTATTTTTAATACGCATCAGCGTACTATTAGGGCTACTTAACCTCGGTATTTATGCGTACTATTTCGTCTATCACTGTTTTATGTATTTTTATTTGGTGGCTCAGTGGCTGCAAATCTGCGTCAAAAGGAGCGTTCGATCAGGCAAGTAACATTGCTATTTCGTGGGAATTGACCGATAATTTTGCAGGGCCTAACGACGTTTTTGAAGCAAAATTTTACTTCAAAAACAATGGCTCACTTACCCTTGGCGATAGCGCTTGGGCACTGTTTTTGAACATGGCTCCGCGCCCACTCACACCCACGCCTACGCCCCAGCTCGCGACATTGGAGCACATAAACGGCGACTGGTACAAGCTTTCTCCTAACAAAGGATTCCGTCTTGCCCCTGGCGATTCAGTTGCCATTAGCTACCGTGGTACCGAGAGTGTTATCAAAGAAACTGATGCGCCACTAGGGTTATATTTTGTCTTTTATGATGCCAAAGGCGAAGAATCACAAATTGTTCCGATAGAAAAATGTGCGATTGTGCCGTTTACGCGTAAAGAACAACTTTTGCGCGGCCCCAACGACCAAGACCCCATCATTACGGCCAGCTCACGCTACAACGAAAACCTTCAAGTAAGTCCCGTAGCTGCTAACCAATTACAACGCATTATCCCCTCTCCCATCAGTGTGGTGGCGGGGCAAGGTTCTTTTTCATTGACCTCATCCACCCCTATCCACTACGCCGCAGGACTTGAAAACGAAGCCAATTTGTTGGCACAACGCCTCAAAGAACTGACGGGTAGCGAGTTTAAAACCAAAAATGCGTCGCCCGCCCCCAACACCATTTCGTTGACTACCACCGCTTTGACCATCAAAGGAATTAGCAAAGAAGCTTACAAACTAGGTGTAAGTCCGCAAGGGATTTCCATCGTTGGCAGCGACGCAGCGGGCGTGTTTTACGGCACTCAAAGCCTTGTTGCGCTCATTCCAACGTCGGCTTTAGCCCAAAAATCAGGCACCATTTCGTTGGAAGCCCTACAAATCGAAGACGCTCCTCGCTTTTCGTTCCGCAGTATGCACCTTGATGTCGGGCGTAATTTCCAAACCAAAGAAACCATTCTTCGTCAGTTGGATGTGTTAGCGTTTTACAAACTCAATCATTTTTTGTTTTACCTAACAGAAGATGAAGGCTGGCGCGTTGAAATCGACGGCTTGCCTGAACTTACGCAAGTAGGTGGTCAGCGTCAGCACGTTAAGTCGTACAAAGATGCCGCCTTACACCCAGGCTACGGCTCTGGCCCTGAGGCTTATGGCAAAGGAAGACACGGAAGCGGGTTTTATACCAAAGCCGATTTTATTGAAATTTTGAAATACGCCCACGCTCGCCACATCAAAGTTATCCCTGAAGTCAATTTACCTGGCCACGCCCGAGCGGCTATCAAAGCGATGGAGGCGCGTTATCAACGTTTGATGAAAGAAGGCAAAGAGAAAGAAGCCAACGAATACCGCTTGGTGGATCCCAAGGACGAATCTGTTTATTTATCGGCGCAAAGCTACAAAGACAACGTGACGGATGTGACGCAAGAGTCCACCTACCGATTCTACGAAAAAGTGACCGACGAAATCATTAAAATGTACAAAGAAGCGGGGCTTACGTTGGATATTTTCCACATTGGGGGCGACGAAGTAGCAGGAGGTGCGTGGACCAAGTCACCTTGGGCACAAGACCTGCTCAAAAAAGACCCGAGCATCGGCGAGTTCCACAACCTACACGCGTATTTCATTCGCCGCTTGTTGCCTCGTTTACAAAAACGCGGCCTCCAAGTGCACGGTTGGGAAGAAGTAGGATTAACAAAAACCAAAGACGGTGCGCTCAAGGTCAATCCTGAGTTTGCGGGGAAAAACGTGATTCCTTACGTGTGGAATAATCTCTACGACCCCGATTTGGGTTATCGTTTGGCCAATGCAGGCTACCCTGTAGTGTTGTGCAACGTTACCAATTTTTACTTCGATTTGGCCTACAACAATGAGTCGCAAGAACCTGGTCTTTACTGGGCTGGCTTTGTCGATACCCGCGACAACTACACGTTTGCCCCGTACGACATGTTTAAAACTACTTATACCAATAATTTTGGCAAGCCGTTGGTATTCAATAACGTAGAGCGTTTACGACCCGAAGCCCGAAAAAATATCGTTGGCGTAGAATGTCAATTGTGGAGCGAAACCATCAAAGGCCGTGACATGCTCGAATACTATACTTTACCCAAGTTGATGGGTTTTGCCGAAAGTGCGTGGAGCGCCGAGCGCCCTTGGGAAAACATAGCCGACCGCACCGCCCGCGAAAAAGCGATTCAGGCAAGCTGGAATATTTTTGTAAATACCCTCGCCCAAAAAGACCTACCTCGCCTTAGCTACCTCAACGGTGGTTACAACTACCGCATTCCGCTACCAGGGGCGGTAGTAGAAAATGGAACATTGAAGGCCAATATCGCTTATCCTGGGCTTCGGATACGCTACACCACCGACGGCAGCGAGCCCACCGATAAGTCACCCGAATACACCGCCCCTGTCCAAGTAACAGGCTCAATCAAGCTTAAAGCATTTGACGCCGCAGGCAAAGCAAGCCGCACCGTCGAAGTAAAGTAACCCATTCGTAATTCATCATTTGTAATTTATAGTTACCCACCACGCGTCCACTCAGACAAGTACGCAACGTTAACACTTAAAAAAGTAGCACCAATGAAAATAGGAGTAGATTTAGGAGGAACCAAAGTAAAAGCAGGAATCGAGTTTAACGGAGAAATTATCCACCAAAACACGGTTTTCCTCCAAGAGAAGGAGTCCATGTCGGCTACTTTAGAGCAGTTGTTTGACCTGATACGTCCCCTCACCCAACATCCCATTGGAAGCATTGGGATTGGTGTCCCCTCAGTCGTCGATGTCGAAAAAGGCATTGTTTATAACGTAGCCAATATCCCTTCGTGGGAAAAAGTAGCGTTACGTGATATTTTGGAAGAAGAATTTAACATACCCGTCTATGTCAACAACGATGCCAACTGTTTTAGCCTTGGCGAACACCGTTATGGCGTTGCCCAACAATACAATTCTGTGGTTGGAATGACCATCGGAACTGGCTTAGGGTCAGGCATTATCATCGACAATCAGCTATACAACGGCAGCAACTGCGGCGCGGGCGAAATCGGTCTTTTGCCTTACCGCGAGCACAACCTCGAATACTACGCAGGGAGTAACTTCTTTGAAGCCATTCACGGCACTACGGCACTACTCGTGAGCAACGCCGCACTCGATGGCGACAAAAAAGCCCTTCGTTTATGGCAAGAATTTGGTGTACATTTGGGTTTTGCCATCAAAGCTGCCATGTACACCTACGACCCCGAAGCCATTGTATTGGGTGGTTCTATTGCCAAAGCTTACTCGTTTTTTGAAGGAGGAATGCGCAAAGCGCTTGAGGATTTTGCCTATCCCGAAACCCTCAAAAGAATCAAAATCCTCCAATCTCAAAACGACGACATCGCCCTCTTAGGTGCCGCGGCATTGGTATCTCAGGATAGCAAGGTGACAGTGAGTAGTTTAAGGTAAGATTGAGTGACGAATACAATGTGCACAGGGTTACTCACAACCCGACCAAATCCAAAACCCAAAACCACATGAAAAGAAACACCTTTATTGTTATTCTCATTTTCGTTATCTTCTTCGTTATATCATTTTTGAGTAATATTCTTGGGCCTATTATCCCCGACATTGTCGATAGTTTCAACTTGAGTATCGGCTTGGCGGGTTTTTTACCATTTGCCTTTTTTGTAGCCTACGGCGTAGCCTCCATTCCTTCGGGGATATTGGTCGAAAAATATCGCGAGAAAAAGGTGCTTTTCTGGGCTTTTTTGTTGGCATTTGGTGGGGCGTTGTTATTTGCGCTAGTTCCTACGTTTACCGTATCGCTCCTATCACTTTTTATCATCGGCATCGGCATGGCCATGCTTCAAGTGGTAATTAACCCCCTGCTTCGCGTGGCAGGAGGTGAAGCAAATTTTGCCTTCAACTCCGTGATGGCGCAGTTGTTTTTTGGCGGCGCTTCGTTTTTGAGTCCCATGCTTTACAGTTATTTAGTACTGAATGTTCACTCTGGCCAAGAAACAAACGTCCTTATTTCTACGCTCAACAACATAGTCCCCACCGACTTGAAATGGGTTTCGTTGTATTGGGTGTTTGCGGTGGTAGCGCTTTTGATGGTCATCATCGTAAAAATGGTACATTTTCCCGAAGTAGAACTCAAAGAAGACGAAAAGATTGACACCCAAAACGCCTTCAACGACTTACTCAAAAACCGCTACGTTTACCTCTTTTTTCTAGGAATTTTTGCGTACGTCGGTACAGAGCAAGGCATTGCTAACTGGACGTCAAAATTTCTGCAAACCTACCACAACGTTGACCCAGCGACGGAAGGTGCTTCGGTGATTTCGTATTTTTGGGGCTTGCTCACCATTGGCTGTATTTTAGGGCTTGTTTTGTTAAAACTCTTCGATAGCCGTCGAGTACTGCTGCTTTTCACCGTTGGAGCCATTGTTTCGGTGTTGGTGGGCTTATTTGGACCGCTCGAAATGGCTTTGTATGCCTTTCCAATGAGTGGTTTTTTTGCTTCGGTGATGTGGTCGATTATCGTCTCGTTGGCCCTCAATTCCGTTCCTTATCACCACGGAACGTTTTCGGGGATTCTGTGTTCGGGCATTGCGGGCGGTGCGGTGGTACCACTTGTCATTGGGGGTTTGGCCGAATTGGTGGGGCTACGTTTGGCGATGTTGTTTTTGATGATTACTTTGGGATATATTTTGAGCATTGGTTTTTGGGCAAAACCCCTTGTGACCAACGCCACCATTAAAAGTTGGAAAGAACTTTTTTCCTAGATGTACAAAATTATCCTTCTCATCGACTTTGCCGAAGAATACAGCAAAGGCTTACTTCAAGGAATTTCGAAGTACTCGAAAGAGCACGGCCCGTGGATTTTCTGTCGAATGCCGCTGTTTCAGCGCGAAACGATTGGGATTGACGGAATTTTGGAATGGGCGCTCGAATGGGAAGCCGACGGCATCATTGGGCAGTTATACAACGACCCCAAGATTTCTAAAATCGTGGAAGCGGGAATTCCCGTCATTGCCCAAGACTTCAAGGAACGTTTCAAAGAGATTCCCAACATCACGGGCGACCACTACGAAGCGGGACACCTTGGTGCTGAGTATTTTCTCCGAAAAGGTTTTAAACACTTTGCTTTTTACGGTTTCAAAGACATCGTTTGGTCACGCGAGCGGGCCGAAGGCTTTGAAGCACGCGTACGAAAAGCGGGCTACCAGGTGCATTATTTTGAACACGCCATGTCGCGGTCGAGTGAGCTGTGGTATTACAAACCCAGCCCGCTAAGCCAATGGCTCAATTCGCTTCCCAAACCGCTTGCCCTCATGGCTTGCGACGACAACCAAGGACAGCACATCACGGAAGCCTGCCGCTTGGCCAACATCCGTATCCCCGAAGAAGTGGCCGTGTTGGGTGTCGATAACGACGAAATGATTTGTGAATTTTCGGATCCTCCGCTTTCGAGCATTGCCCAAGATACCGAAAAAGGTGGCTACGATGCGGCCAAATTGTTGCACCACATGATTGAGCACGGCACGTCGGATTTTTACGACATTTACGTAAAACCAACGCAAGTCATCACGCGCCAATCCACTGATATTTATGCCACCAACGACAAGTACATCGCTTCATCTTTGAAGTTTATCCACCAAAACATCGACAAAAACCTGCAAGTCGATGATGTGGTAAAACAAGTGCCATTGTCGCGGCGGGCGTTAGAGCAACGTTTTCAAGACATTACGGGATACCCGATTTATAAGTATATTTTCAATTTACGGATTGAAAAATTCACCCAAAAACTGCTTGAAACCGACATGACAGTTTTTGAAATTGCCCTCGATATGGGCCTCACCGACAGTAAAAACATTGCGCGGCAATTTCGACAAATCAAAGGCTGTACCCCCATCGAGTATCGTAACAAATATTTGGCAGGAAAATAGAGCATTTTGCCGCCATTCTTAGTTTTAGAGAATAATAAAATAGTTGAACTTAATTTTAACAAAAAAGCCCTTTTTAGCGCAAAAAAGGTCAAAATTCAAAGAAAAAAGACATAAAGCGACATTAAAAATAGTGAGAGAATTAAGAAATCAAGGTATTTTTGCCCAAAACTATCTAACCCAGAAATATGAGATTTCTTACGCTACTGACCATACTAACATTGTTGATAAGTAACGCATTACATGCGCAATCTACCCCACCCAAAGATAGCACTGGCCATAAGGTTCAAGCCGATAAACTCTTTTTGGCAGGCAAGTACCAACAAGCCAAAGAGCTGTACGAGAAGGCAAAACAAGTACCTGGTAATGAGAATGATGACTACTTAATAATGCAACTCGAAAACTGCGATAAATGCCTCGGCTATTGGCGCTCAATTCAGGAGTTATCCAAGGACGCTGAAGCCACCAAAGTAACCATGGCCGTTTATGAAAAAATATTGGACATCAACCCTAAAGATAGCACCGTGCAAGCTACACTAATGACCAACTATTGGACGCTTGCCAAGCAACGTTATCAGCAGCTTGACTTCCAAAGAGCAGGCGAACTCTTTCGTAAAGTGAGTGGCTATCCCCAATCGCCTTACACTGCCGAAGCGAGGGTATTGGCCGATAGCAGTGACATCTACGCCAAAAGCCTCACTGAAGGGTTTATTGCCCCCGATGTGGAAGTACCTGCTACTTATGCTTCTGGTTTGAAAGGCATTAGCAATGTCATTGCCAACAACATGAAATATCCCGATAAGGCCGCCAAAGAGAAAATCAGCGGAAAGGTATGGCTAGGCTTTATCATCAACGAAAAAGGGAAAGTAATTCCCGAATCGGTACGGGTCATCAAGGGCATTGGAGGGGGTTGCGACGAAGAAGCAATGCGCCTTATCAAACTAATGAACAACTGGACGCCCGCCATTAAATGGGGTAAACCCGTTCGTTTCCAAAATACGTTTGGTATCACATTCTCGCTGGGGAAAGAGTAAAATTTCCCCACTATTCCATTTCTATTTTCCATTATGAAAAAACTCCTTTTCCTAACCCTTTCTTGCTATTGTTTAAATCACTCATTCGCCCAATTCCCCTCCGAAATCGTTGATTTCAAAGCCCATACCCAAAACCCCGTTTTTGAAGGAACAGGCAAAAAAACGTGGGACGAAAAAATCCGCGAACGGGGATACATCCTGCGCGAAGGGAATACCTATCACCTTTGGTACACAGGCTATAAAAACGAGCCTAAGTCCACCAAATACCTTGGCTATGCCTCGTCCTCGGACGGGATTCACTGGAAGCGTCATCCTCAAAATCCTATTTATAGGTTGGATTGGGTCGAAGATATGTCGGTGGTGAAAGTCAATGGCGTTTATTACATGTTTGCCGAAGGCCGCGACGACGTCGCCCATTTGCTTACGTCCACCGACCGTATTCACTGGAAAGAAAAAGGCAATTTGGACATTCGCAAAACCGACGGAACCCCCATCAGCCAAGGGGCTTACGGGACGCCTGCGATTTGGTACGAAAACAAAACGTGGTATCTTTTTTATGAACGCGCCGACTTAGGAATTTGGCTCGCGACCTCCCGCGATTTGAAAATTTGGAAGAACGTTCAAGACGAACCTGTCATTGCTTTAGGCCCTGATGGCTACGACAAATTTGCGGTAGCGATGAACCAAGTCATCAAATACCAAGGGAAATATTACGGTTATTATCACGCATCGGCCTTTAAGGATTGGCGCGAATGGAGCACCAACGTGGCCGTCTCTAACGACCTCATTCACTGGACAAAATACGACCGCAACCCTATTTTCGGAAGTGACAAATCGAGCGGGATGGTGGTAAACGATGGCAAACAATTCCGCCTATATACCATGCACCCATCGGTACAGTTGCACACCCCAAGTCCATGGGAATGGCTGTTTAATGGCACATCAACCCAAAGCTGGACTTCGGCCAAAAGCGACCAGTTTCCCAAAGAAGGCTGGGCCATCGAAAACAACGAATTAGTGGTCAACAAAGGCCGAGGCGAAAGCAAAGCAGTGGTGCGGGGAGGAGATATTATTACGAAGAAAACCTACACTCAGTTTGATTTAGAATTTGAGTTTAAACTCGCCCCTGGCGCCAATACGGGGCTTAAATATTTTGTCAAAAAATACCCCAACGGCTCCCTTCTAGGGCCAGAATATCAGTTGATTGACGATTTGGGTAACAAAGACATTGCCAACGATACCAACGACAAACGACGTACGGCGAGTTTGTATGAATTGATGGAACCCAATTCGCGCCAGCAAAAACCCATCGGGGAATGGAACCGTGGACGGATTCGGGTAGAGGGCAAACGCGTAACGCACTGGCTCAACGGCGTGAAAGTGGTCGAATATACCATTGGAAGTCCTGAGTTTGAGCGGGCGAAGGCAACGAGTAAGTTTAAGGATGTGATGGATTTTGGAATGCCTGGGGGGCATATTCTCCTTCAAGACCACGGCGACGAAGCTGCTTTCCGAAATATTCGGATTCGGGAGTTGTAGTTTTTTTTAGCTAATTTTTGCAACCATATAAGATAGGCTGTACAGAATTTGTATAAAAAATCCCTCACTTTTGTGGCGGCAACCAACAAAACAGTGAGAGATTAATGTCGTTAGACAAATACAAACTCATAGACACTCAGCAAAGTAGTCAGTATTGGAAAGCTAAATATAGCCAAAAGCAGTGTAAGACTTCTTCATTGAAAGAAGCCATGGAGGCTATTGGGAGTCTTTGGTTGGAGTCGCATCTACCAAACTTGGTTTGCCGTAAGTGATGCGGTTGTACAACCATTCAATGGGGCCTTGGCCGTATTTTGCAAGCCAAAGAAAACTTAATAACACCTCCAGTGCGTAAATGACTACCCCTACTCCAAGCAATTCTGGTAGGGTCAGTCGGTCAGTCGGCCCTAATCCATGCCCATAAAAAAAGAGCGTACACAGCAGGGGTTGGAGCAAATAATTACTTAATCCTGCTTGGCCTACTCCGCCAAGTAAACGTGACCATCCTACCGGTTTTAGGTACCCATTCAAGCCTATCTCCAGTAAATAAACCAGTGTGACCAGCAGCGTTCCCAAGAAGCCAGAGAGGATTATCAATGGCCGTCGGTACGGGAGAATATCTATGGGAAGGCTCACTAACTCTAGCTCCAGCAACACCGAAAAGCTTTTGATGATAAAAGCGATGGGAAAGAGCAGTACCATGAGCAGGGAAAATCGAACCTTGATTTGGCTCAATCTGTATGCAATATCTAGTTTACTCGCCATCAAACCCGCTAGCAGCATGATTTCCTTCAGTAAAAAAGCAACCGAATAATGCCCAAGTTCCAGTTGACAATGCAGGCGTATTGCAGTGAATTGAGTTCTCATCAACACCCAGACTGATTTAACAGGCTTTAGATGGAGTATCTCCTGCGGTGCAGTCTTGAGGGGAATCAGCGATAGACCCAGAGGGATGAACAGAGCCAAAAATGTCAGCCCCACAATCCAATTGCGTAAACTTGTGAGGGATTGTTTCTGAAAATAAAGAAGCGTATAACCCAATAATGCATAGGTCAGGAGCTCATTGCCAAACCAGAACAACAGGCTATGTACCAACCCTAAACCCAACAAAAAAGTCAGCCGATGCTTCGCCGACCGATGGGCATTCAGTCCGTTCTCGGTATCGGTTTGCCATTGTAGGTTAAACCACAACCCTGCCACTACCCCTACCATCAGCTCAAACTGGCCCTTGATGAAAAGCGACAGAAAGAAAGCCACGGGTACATAGGAACCGGACTGATCTAGGTTCAGCCAGTGAGAGCTATGCCAGGGGCTCACTAACCCATAAGTCTGTATATTCATCAGCAAGACGCCCAGCAGGGCTATCCCGCCCATCACTTGCAGGTGATGAATAGTGGGGGTAAATCGGTTCATGAAGAATTTCATCAATGGAGAAAAACGCAATCTGACGAATACAAAGCGGTTGATTCCTGCAGTGTATCCGTCAGATCGGATTTGGTTACTGGACTTTCAGCAACTTGACCGTTTTCCATTGACTGGGGGTGCTCACCCGCAGTACAAATGTACCGGTTGATTGACCAGCCAATGACAACTGATACCGTTGACCAAATGGTTGCCCCTGCTCTTGTTTATCCTCCAGCAAATGTCCCTGCAAATCGGTTATCTGTAACCGCACCGGCTGCTCCCCAGCCCCTTCCACCAACACATTCACCATATCTCCCTCAATGGGATTGCCTAGTACGGTGACTTTGAGTTCACTGCTTGGCTCCGCCGATCTTGGCTCTGCAGACGCCACACGACCTTTCGGGGAAGGCGGTGAGTAGGGCGAAGGAGGCGAGTAAGGAGAAGGCGGGTAAATCGGCTCAGACCCATAGATACGAACCCCATCCAGATACACTGTTATTTTGTCATTCTCCTGCATGGTGTTGAAAGCTTTGTAAGAATGATCATCCTCCTGATTGAATAGACTCCCATCCGTTTTGGTCAATCGGTACTGAATATCCCCTGTGTTGCTCAAAGCATCTAACTGACCTAAGCCCGCATCGAAGCTCAACTCCAGGTAGCTGTCGGCTTTCAGGGGTGGAGTAGCTATTCTAACCAGTCGGCTACTGACATTGGCATTGCCCAACCAAGCGTAGTCCAAGGCAAAGTTGAGTGCCGCCGGGCTGTCGGCCGTCAGCCAGTAAACCACTGTCATTTTTTGGAAAGAGATAGGTACGTTGCCCTCGTTAAAGACTTTCACGGAGGTAGCGATGGTATTGGTTGCGGCGGAACTGCGGTTTTGTGAGGTTACTCGCAGTTTTCGCAGGGGACTGGCCGTTTGAGGCTCGGTGCCCCAGATGAGCCTACCGTTCTGATAAAGGGTAATCTTATCGGTTTTGGTATAGTCGGCGGTTTTGGCATACGAATAATCGTCGGCTTCGTTGAGGTAGGTGTTATTCTGCTTGGCAATGCCCGTTTGAATGGCTCCCGAGTTAGCCCCGGCAGCCAGAGCTCCAGCGGCAGCATCAAAGGAGTATTCAATGTAGCCTAGGGCTCCCTGACGGGGAGAAGGCAGGGGCACATACTTCATTTTTACCTTATCCGTACCCAATTGCGCCCCATAGACCGAGAGGTTGGTCACTGGTGCAAAGTCTTCGATGGTCAGCCAATATCGAACGGTGATGTCACGGTAAGCAATGGGTGAGGTGCCTTCGTTGTTGAGTTGGAGGTAGGGTTTGATAAGGTTGTTGGCCGGCTGATTAGCATCGCCATCCAAATGAGATACGCTCATTTTGGCAGGCCCTGGTGTACAGCTGCCCGTGACGGTCACGGAAGCGGTGGCCGTACAACCGCCAGAGGTAGTGACAGTGACCGAATACGTTCCCGCTTGAGTGACGGTTGCGGTATTGCCTCCGTTGATCTGGGTAGCTCCTGCACTGAAGGAGTAGATTGCACCGCTAATGGCGCTGGCCGTCAGGGTTACGGTCTGGTTCTGGCACGAAATCTCCCCACCAGCCGTCAGGTTGACATTTACTTTAGGCGATAAGCTTAATTGGTAAGGCTGTGACGTAATGGTATTACAACTACCTACCACATCAACGGTATATAAGCCCGTATCGGCCAATGTGACATTAGTTAGTAGTAAGCTGGGACTGTTGGTTGAAAGAAGTTGGCCTCCTTTTTTCCACTCGTATCGCACGATATTGCCAGTGGCTTCCACAGAGATGGTTACGGTAGCACCTTCACAAGTAGTCGTCTGATCACTTGGTTGCTTAGTGATTGACACTGGAGTTGAGGGAGTACTCTGATATTCATAAGCGCCCATATCTACGGTTCCATTATGGATACGCGGATTACCCTCCAAATCGGTGGTAATGCCATTCAAACCAGCGACCGAGTTCAAACCAGCATTTAAGGCAGGTGAACAACTGGTTAGTTGAGTGGTAGCCGTACTAAAAAAGGGTGAAGTCGTCGTGGTTAGGTTCCCTAGACCATTGGTATAGCCCGTCATTGATGGGCTAAAGAGGCTGTAATTGACATTGAAACTAACAGTAGGTGAACCGTTTCCGGCTATCTCACCAGTACCGTTGTTGAAGAATACACAGTTAGTGAGCTGCGTATTGCTACTACCCCGTGCATTCGATCGGCTGAAAATAACTCCGCTTAGTGAGGTGTTCCCCTGAAAAGAGCAATTGGTAATTTGTGGGTTACTAATGCCACCCAAAGCGAGATTCATGATCGCCCCACCATTATTACCAGAGGAGTTATTTAGAAAGGAGCAGTTGATTAGCTGAGGATTGGTAGTCCCCGGGGCTTCGCTATCATTGAGCACAGCCCCCCCTCCAATAATACCGGCCGTATTAGACTCAAATAAACAATTGATGATTAGTGGACTACTGTTACCACTACCACTATTGCCCGCGTTCCAGATCGCACCGCCTCCTTGACTAGCCGAATTGTTCAGGAAAACACAGTTATCAATCTGGGGGTTAACGATTCCGCCTTTTCCGTCATTATAGATGGCACCTCCCCTCCGAGAAGCATTTCCCCGAAAATAACAGTTGCGAATAGTCGGATTACAAAACTGGCTATTACTACCCTTATTATACATTCCACCTCCTAAATCCCAATTGCTACTACTGTTTTGTTCGGTAGCATTCCCTCCCGTAATGAAAAAGCCATCCAACACAGCAGAAGGAGTTAACCCCGGTGAGTTGCTGATCACATGGCAGCTGTTATTCGCCAGCGTCCCGTCGTTATCAATATCCCCCGAAAGTATCGTACCAGAGGGAGTCGTTGACCCGATTGTCGGGCGTTGGCTCAAAGCAGTTTCATTTCCTACAAATCCCCCATAGATTGCGATGTTGTTGCGCATAGAAAAGCTCAACATACGATCCCCAGTATTGGTGGGTTTGTAAATTCCACGGGCTACCCAGACTTGAGCACCACAGTTGGTGGCCGTATTGATGGCTATTTGCAGGGCAGTGCCCGCAAAAGCATTGCTCCAGCTGGAGCCGTCCTGTAATCCAGCCCCGTTCTGGGTAACGTATATCACCGCTCCACACGGAATGACTTGGGTAATAACCAGGGTGTACTCGGCACTTACCCCCGAACAACCGACCGCATCGGTGGCCTGAACCGTGATTGTAAACCGACCTACCTGTGTTGGTGTGCCCGACAAAACACCATTGCTCGACAGGGTGAGTCCCGAAGGTAGAATACCGCTGGCTAGACTAAATCGATAAGCACTACTGCTGCCACTTGCGGTGAATGCTTGGCTAAAAACATTACCTGTTGTAGTGGTAGCGGTGAGTGGATTAGTCACATTAATGACAGCGATGCTATTCGTAATGGTAATATTGGCCGAAGATGAACAACCTTTGGGAGCGGTGACTGCTACCGAATACGTTCCTGATTCGGTAATAACTATACTGTCACTGGTGGCACCAGTATTCCATCGGTAGGTAAATCCTTCTTCAGGACTACCTCCGCCAGCAGTAAGTGTAGAAGAAGGCGATAGACAAGTGAGTGTCGTAGTGGTTGCAGTAATCTGAGCTAGGGGTTGTCCACATTCTTCCAGTTTAACGACCCAGTAATCTAACTCAACTTTGTTGGCTTCGGATTTATCCCCTCCAATACCGGAGTTTGAATACCCTCCCAGTATGAAACCGCCCTCCTTAGCCCCAACCAATGAACTTAGTATATCCATGCCCGTTCCACCCAGGGTTCTATCCCATTGTCTATTCCCTGTTGCATCTATTTTGACCACCCAGTAGTCGGGTCCTCCTTTACTGGCTTCGGTTTTATCCCCACTGATGTTACTCGCGGATTCTCCACCCAGCAGAAAGCCCCCATCAGCGGTGGCAATCGCTGAACCTAGGTTATCATATCGGCCTCCTCCACATGTCCTGTCCCATTGTTTTGTGCCAGCGGCATCAATTTTGACCACCCAATAATCATTTACAAATGGACTAATATTGTTTTGCGTTTTATCCCCACTGATAGGTGAATCTGAAGAACCTGCTAGCAGAAAGCCTCCATCGACAGTAGCAACTACAGACCTCAATTCATCCTCTAAATTTCCTCCCAGGGTTTTATCCCATTGTTTAGCGCCGGCGGCATCAATTTTGACCACCCAATAATCAGAACGACCTTGATTAGCTTGCGTTTTATCTCCTCCCTTGTCAGAACCAGAAACACCGCCCAGTAGAAAGCCACCATCGGTGGTGGAAACGACAGATCTAAAATTTTCACTTGAGGTTCCACCGAAGGTTTTATCCCATTGTTTCGTCCCAGCGGCATTGATTTTGACTACCCAGTAATCACTTGCTCCTTTGTTAGCTTGTGTTTTATCACCCCCTATGTCGGAATAAGAAATACCTCCTAGCAGAAACCCCCCATCCGCTGTGGCAATCACGGAACTCAAATTTTCTATGCCTGCTCCGCCGAATGTCTTGTCCCATTGTTTCGTCCCGGTGGCATCTATTTTGACCACCCAGTAATCACCTTGCCCTTTGTAGGCTCCCGTTTTATTCCTATCTGGTTTAGATTCTGAAGAGCCCGCCAACAGAAAGCCGCCATCGGCAGTGGCAACCACCGAGCTCAAAAAGTCATTTGAAGTTCCGCCGAATGTCTTATCCCATTGTTTCGCCCCAGTGGCATTAAGCTTAACCACCCAGTAATCTGCTGCTTTACTGGCTTCGGTTTTATCCCCCCCGATTTCAGAACTGGAATAGCCCGCTATCAAAAAACCGCCATCCGACGTAGCAACCATAGCGGTTAATACGTCATCTGATAGTCCACCCAGCGTCTTATTCCATGCTGTATAGAGCGGCGCCTGAGCTTGACTGCGCGGTAGAAGAAGCAGAATGAGTGCCCCAAAAAGATAACTCCTGCGTAATAGACGACGAATATTCGCCGTTTGTAAAAAAGTTTCCATTATTTGATTTGATAAAAAAAGGTAGTTAATACAAATACGCCAACCAGTCTCACTCGACGTAATATCATCCATGATACTACTGCAACGAAGTGTCTGATTGGAGTGCAAAACTAGCCCATGACCAGCCCCGACAGTTTGCCTGAAACGGCCAACTTACTTGCCTGAATCCGCCAAATTGACCTTTTGGCCACTTCGGGACACGCCAAAATCAACTTATTTATAATAATAAGAATAAAAAATTAAATAAAAAGAAGATTAACTTAAGACTTGTTTTGGGTAGCGCTATACGAAGATGGGGAAACCGCGAACTGCGATTTAAAGGATCGGGAGAAGTGGGGAAGACTTTCAAAGCCAGTTCGCTCGGCGGCTTCGGATACGGAAGCGCCTTGTTGTAATAGATTGGCTGCTTTCTGGAGTCGATAGGAACGGATCAGTTCGGCCGCATTCGTACCCGTTAATGTGCTTAATTTGCGATGAAGCGTGCGCGGACTGACGGCCAGTTCGTCGGCCAGTTGTTCAACGCTGAAGCTGGAGTTGGTCAGTTCGTTGTCCAGTACCCCGTAAAGTTTAATCAGAAAAGGATCGTCGGCAGCGGTCTCGGCGACCGGTACGTTGGACTCAGCCAACTGGCCCATTCGCTGCTGCCAATGTTGACGCAACTGCTGCTGGTGGCGGAGTAAGTTACTGATTCGCAATTGTAGTTCCAACCCGTTAAAAGGCTTTGTCAAGTAATCATTGGCCCAGCTGAGAGTCCCTGAATACGCGCATCGGTCATGGTTTTAGCCGTCAGCAGGATCACGGCAATATGCGCTGTCAGAGGAGTCGTTTTGATGTGTTCCACCAGGGCAAATCCGTCCATCTGCGGCATCATGACGTCCGAGATTACCAACTCAGGCAGTTCAGCCAAACATACCTGCCAACCTTCCAAGCCATTGGAAGCGGTTAACACCCGGTAATGTTGTGCCAATTCACTTGCGATAAATTCGCGTAGCTCGTCATTGTCTTCGACCACGAGGACTACTGGAACATCTTTAGTAACGTTTTTTGGGGCAGGAACTGTCTCTATCTCCATCACCTGATGATGCAGCACGGGGCGTTGCTGGACTATAGGGTCAATGGTCGTACTCATCTCGGATTGGTCTTTCAGAGGCAATCGGACGGTCACGGTAGTACCCTGCCCAAGCTGAGAGTCAACAGTGATCGTACCCCCTAAAAGCCGGGTAAACTCAGCCACTAAAAACAGACCGATTCCTGTTCCGGTACCTGCGCTGTCTTCCGCTTGCCGCCCCTGATAAAACCGGTCAAAAATATGGGGAATTTGCGCTTCAGCCATGCCGATTCCAGAATCACTCACCTGTAGGCAAACCCAAGGCTCCTGACCAGATTGGTCGGCCTGGAGCGTAACTCGAATCTGCCCCCCTTCTGGGGTAAATTTGAGTGCATTGGCCAGCAGGTTGTAGCCGATGGTTTCCAATTTATGGGCATCAAACAACGAATCCACCGGTAATCTGGCGGTTTCATAGGTGAGGGTGACATTTTTTCGTTCAGCACGAAGTCGGAACGAATCTACCAGTTCCCCAATGAATCCAGCCAGATTCCCCCTTGAGTAGGCTTGCCCCAGCTGCCCCGCTTCAAGCTTAGCCATATCCAAGAGTTGATTGATTAAGCGCAACAGACGTTGTGCGTTGCGGTGCATGATGGAAAATTGGTGAATCAGACCTGTGGGTGAAGGCAGCGGTTTCGTCTCCAGAAGTTTCTCCAGAGGATTGATAATGAGCGTAAGGGGCGTTCTGAACTCGTGGGTGATGTTGGTAAAGAAACGTGTCTGCCAGTCCGCATTGTTTTTTGCTAACTCCGCTTCCTGCTCTTTGAGTCGGATCTCCTGTTGAAGTTGAGCCTGATGAAGTCGGTACTGAATGTATGCTCTAATCAGTCCTGCCAGTAGGAAGAGGTAAAGCCCATAAGCCCACCAGGTTCGCCACCAAGGGGGATCAATGATAATGCGAATGGTTTTAATCAATGAGCTCCAGCGACCGCCAGCATCCGCCGTGTTAACCCGAAATTCATAGTCGCCTGGCCCTAATTGGGTATAATTAGCTGCCGTTTGGCTACCCACCTCTACCCAATCCGCATCAACCCCTGTGAGCTGATAGCGGTAGCGCAGGCTGGCAGGCTTATTATATTGGATACCGGCATACTCGATAGTGAAAAAGTTTTGGTTAGGCTTTAGCCGTAATGTATGGGTCGCATTCAGCGGGTAGCTTAGTGGTGAGTCGTCCGCGCCTGGTTCAATAGGCTCGTTGGCAATCCTCAAACCAGTCAACACGCTGGGGATGGATTGAGCCGTTTCACTCATGGCCAATGGGTCAAAGACGGTTATGCCTGTACCACCTCCGAAAGCCATTCGACCATCGGGCAGTTGCAAGGCATGATTGGGACGATACTCAATGTCCAACAGGCCGTCTGCGGTAGAGAAATGGCGCATTTGGCCAGTGCGGGGATCTATCCGGCTGATTCCTTTGCTCGTACTGAACCAAATGTTTCCTTGCCGGTCAGTCAGTAACGTATTGATTGTGCTGCTGGGTAAACCCTGACCCTCCGTCCAGTTTTGCCAGCTCATCGTGCGCGTATCCAGACGGCTGAGCCCTTCCTCCGTTCCTATCCAAAGGACAGTTGGGTTAAAAGGGTCGGCAACTAGGCACTGCACATGGTCTGAGGGTAATGACGGGGCAGAAGATGACTGAGTTCGCAGGTGGTGAACAATTTGACGACGTTGGGTATCATAAACGTATAATCCGGTTACTTCTGAACCGATCCATATCATCCAGCCTATGGGTTGAATCGAGGTAGCCCAGTTGAGAAGATCGGGGACAGGAAAGGTTTCTAGGAGTCGCCCGGTTGAGTCGGCCTTTAGGATGCCCTGATGAGGTTCGAACATCCAAATCGTACCATCCTGTTGACGTCGAAGTGCATTACCCCCATCGATTCCCTTACGAGTAAAGCCTTGCTTGAGCCGAAGTACTGAACGAAACCTTCTGGATTTGGATTCTCCCCGCAGCAGCTCAAACCAACCGTTTAATCCTGCGCTCAAATACGGGGCATTTCCTTCCAGGCGAAGCTGATAAATCTGTTTATCTGTTTTAGCCCATTCAGGTACGGTCAATCCCTGTTCCATCAAAAGTACATCCTGAATAAAATTAGTCCGATAGGGATAAGTCTTAACTGGGAGTGCCTGCAAATCAACCTGTTGGATACCATCCCCATTGGTACCAATCCACAGGACGCCCGAGCGATCGACCAGCAGGGCGTGAAAATAGTTTTGTAAATCAATGCGAGGAGCCGTCCAGATAGGGGTGATTCGGTCAGTATCCGACAACCGGTAAACGGTCATACCGTGGGTGAAATAGACAGATTTATCTGGTGCTTGATAGATTAGCCCCGCTTGCACATGGAGGTTGGAAGAAATCGGAATGGAGCGAAACAGGAGTGTCTTGGGATGAAAGGAAAGCAGTTGATTGACTGCACTAATGAGAATCTCACCGTTCGCCCGTTCAAGCAGCGATGTCCCATAATAAGTTTCCGTTTTGCCCGGAAGACCGACCTGTGGATGTTGCCAAGCTTGGTAGGCTCTCTTTTGGGGATCAAATTGAAGTAAATACCCTGGTACTGGTGCGTACAATTGTTGGTTTTTCGTGAGCAGAAACGAATTGCCAGGATAATGTCCCAAATCTGGTAAGGTCGGAAAGGGGTAAGTGTTGAACTGATCTATCTGTCGATCAAAACGGATAAGCTGAGTTTGGTATCGTCCCCAGAGATTTTTTTTATCTGGGGTAAGTAAGGCGTTCGACAGTATAATATGCTTTTGCCGAAGCTGTTTTTCAGTAAGAAATTCACTAAATTGTTCGGTGATAGGGTTAAAGAGTTGAAGGTGTTTATTCTCCAACTGAATCAGTATCGCAGAATCTGAAACGGACTGAATCGAGAGGATTACGTTTCCAGCCAGTGAAGACGAGCTGTTGGGGCGGTGGCGAAATACCTTAAACTGGCGACCATCATAGCGAGCCAGACCACCTCGGGTCGCCACCCAGAGAAAGCCAGCTTTATCCTGAATAAGCCCTGATACATAATATTCGGGTAACCCTTGCTGGAGGCTCAGATTACGGGCTGTATGGGGCTGGCCCCGCAAATGACCAGTAATCAAAAGTAGCAGAACTGTAAGCCAGAGGGGAATTTTCACGAATAAATCATCTCAGTGGATAGTAGTTTCAAAAGTACGCATCTTGACCGTATCAACCAAATGAATAGTAGAGAGTTTGAGCACTAAATGATTATGACTACGCTCCAACTGAAAAAAACGAGCCACCACGACAGTATTAGAAGTAAGAGTTTTGGAACTTGCTAACTACAAAACTCTTACTTCTTTTTTTACCTAATTTGACCTTTTTTAGCAGCGTAGATTAGGTTGAAACTACTGCTTCAGCAACCAAACATCCGAGATTTTGGATTGCTTTCGCCAGTTTAGGTGTGACTCTTCGGGTTCGTCAAAGGTGATGTGCAATTTCCCATCTTGGGTCAACGTCAAGGGCACAATCCATTCTTTAACGCCATTGGGTTCACGGCTGTACGTAATCGGTTCCAAACGACGCCCATCCACGCGCAACAGTGCTTCTCCTGATCCAACCACCCGAACAATATAACGCGCGTCCATTTGGAGGTTATCGTATTCTAATTCAGGGCATTTCTGGAACAATTGCGCCGATAAACGGGTCCGACTGAAGCCATCTTCCCACCATGCTACGTCGGTAGCATCTTCGGAAATTGTCTTCACACGCGGCCCTTTCGCTACGCTCGAAACGTCGTCGTAAAAACTTCCTGCCCCTGGATTTTCCCACGTGGCAATTTCTTTCAAACGTGCTTTTTTCGCTTCCTCCGAAGGCAAGGCCACTACTTTTTTAAACTCATCGGCCAACCACCAGCGGTTATTGAGCGGATAATCGACAAAATCCAGCACACAGCCTCGTTCGTAGCCCTTGGCATTGTGTTTTTTGACGCTTGTTTGTAGGCCAATCGACGTGAATAAATCGGCACATAATTGCTCTATTTTTTGACGTAACTCAGGCGCACAATTTTGTTGGTCGGCCCGATTAATCAGTGCCAACGCCTCGTTCATGGCCTTTTCAGTGCCTAGCTCTGATGCCTGAGAAAGCACGTGATTTGCCTGTTTTTCAAGCGATTGCTCATACACCAATCGGCGACGGGTGTAAGTGTCGTAGTTGGCGCGTAGCAAAAGTATCTGCCAGCGCCAATTATTTTTTAAGGCAGGGTTGGCCGTTTCTAGCCCTTTCCAAAAAGCAAACGTAGCCTCTACCCCACCGTTTTGAACCAACGAGCCTTTCCAGTTATTTTCGAGGGCGGCAATGCCATCGGCGGCGCTTTCGGTGGCTGTTTTCCCAAAAAAGAAGCGGGTATAATCGGTCAACATCTCACGCACATCCATCGTAGGATTCCATCCTCTCATGCTCCACACTACCTTGTTAATGTCGTCGTGGCAACCGTCCGAATACGACACAAAGCCGTCGGTAAAAGGGGCATACGTTTGGTGGATTTCAGAGAATGCGTAAGGTCGCGGATTGGACGCTTCGCGACCGAGGGTCAGCGCGTAGGCTTGGTCCCAACCGCGTACAGGAAACTCACAGCGAACATTGTGCGTGATGTCGGGGTACTGGCGGTGCTGGTATTTTTTGGGCAAACGAAAACGCGTTTCAGCCATTGGCGGACTTCCTGGCCCCGACACTACGCCTTGCAGCCAATCGGGCTTATTTTCGGCCAAATAGCGGTAAAAATAATCGGTTTGCTCCACGCTAAAACCTTGCAACGAAATCCATATTTTTCCTTTTGGGTGGTATTTAACCAAAAGTTGATGCAATTCTTTCAAAAAAGGCAATACCAACCGTGGATGGTTGTCGCCCGGATCGCCGCCTGGCACAAAAATATGGTCGAGGCGGGGGCATTTTTTGTAAAACTCTTCGTGCAATCGCAACTCCGCCGCACGCTTGTCGGCATCGGTCAACTCAAACGTCACGGGTGTCCACACCCAGTAGTCAAGGTCATATTGTTGACAAAGTTCGCCCATTTTTACCCGCATTTCGGAGGCTGGAATTTTAAAATGGGGATTGGGTTTTTCATCTTCGTGAAACGGAATCCCTTCAACGGCATTGGTGCCAAAAATCGCTAATTCCCTGAAATATTGATCATATTGCTCCACCGACCACGCATCATACGAATTGGCTGTATGTCGGTAGCCCAACTGATGCCCGCGAATCGGATACGCAGGAGATGTTGCTACGTCGATAGTAGGTGCAAGCAGCGCATTGCCCGCCGACATCTCCAAGTGGCGTAGCACCCAGCCCGTTCCAAACAACACCCCACGGGCATCGGCACCAATAATCCAGAGCGTTTGTCCATCGACCACCACTCGAAAACCTTCCGCCCGAGCCTCGGCCGCATCGCCCGCTTTTCGGGCAGGAAGCGCTTTCCCGAACAATTCACGGTCGCTCGACAGCGCCATTGCCACCGTCACTCCCGTTTTGGGCCAAGCCGTGGCGGTTTTGAGCAGCAACTGCGTCCGTTTATTTATTTCTTCAATAAGAACTTTAGGCGCCGTTTCGCGCATAGGCACTGGCACCGACGGCGACACCAAAATGGCGGCATTTTTAAGGGATAACGATTGCGCATAGGTCGTCAGCATACCACCTAGCACCGCTATCAAAAGCAAAAAAGT
Source organism: Runella sp. SP2 (assembly GCF_003711225.1). Taxonomy (NCBI): domain Bacteria; kingdom Pseudomonadati; phylum Bacteroidota; class Cytophagia; order Cytophagales; family Spirosomataceae; genus Runella; species Runella sp. SP2. The sequence goes on from NZ_CP031030.1 coordinate 4,265,611, forward strand.
ACGTTGTTTAAACATGAATTGAGAAATGGTTGGTGGATGATTACGCCTCACGTTTGACTTTCAGAATCGCTTCGGCAAACGACTCCATGTCTTCCTTCGTTCCTAACATTCCGTGTTGCAAAATCCACACTCCTTCGTCGCTGCACGCGTGTTCGGCCACGGGGCAATGCACTTGACTGTAATCCACGTAGTCGGGGATGGCATAACACATAAAGTTTTTGTTTTGGAACAACGGTTGCTTGTACAGCGGATGGGGGTATCCTCTAAAACAAGGGACTCCCTCGGCCGCTAAACGCTCCACAAACTCCACTTTCGATAACCCATTAAAATACGTTTTGTCGTACTTGATGATGTACAAATGGTAACAGTGGCGGGTTTCGCCAAATCCCCGTTTCAGAGGAGTGATACCTTCGATATTTTCCAGTAATTGATTCAAATAAAGGCCGTTGGCATCGCGTACGAGGGTTTGTTGTTCCAAACGCTTCAATTGCGCCGACAACAGCACGGCCTGCATTTGGGTGATGCGGTAGTTGCAGCCTGGGTTATAGTGGTCGTACCACTGCCCGCCTTCGATACGCCCCACATTGCGCAAAGAGTGCATCATGGCGTACAGTTCGTCGTCGTCGGTGACAACGATGCCCCCCTCGCCCGCCGTTAGGTTTTTGGAAGACTGAAAACTGAAACTCCCTACGTCCCCAATCGCCCCCAGTTTTTTGCCTTTGTACTCCGCACCGTGGGCGTGCGCGGCGTCTTCGATAACGCGTAGGTTGTGACGTTTCGCAATGTCCATAATCGCGTCCATGTCGCAAGCCTGCCCGCCAAAATGCACAGGAATAATCACTTTGGTACGGGGCGTAATGGCGGCTTCGATGGCCGCGGGGCTGATGTTGTAGGTCTCAGGGTCAATATCGACAAAAACAGGCACACAGTTGGCCTCAATCACCGTTGATGCCGTAGCAATAAACGTATAAGGAGGAACGATAACCTCATCGCCAGGTTTTACGCCACAAGCAATCAGGGCCAATCGTAGCGACACTGAGCCATTGACGCAGCTAATGGCGTACTTACTACCGCAATAAGCGGCAAATTCTTTTTCAAACTCCTCGACCAAATCGCCGCAATCGGGATTGCCCCACTTGCCACTACGGACTACTTCGGCGACGGCTTCTACTTCGGTTTCGTCAAAAATGGGCCACGCAAAACTCTTTTTGACGGTCTTTTCTGTTATTTCCACGGGTGGGAGATTTTTAATGTTCATTGGATAATTACAATACTGACTAGCTAGTTTTTTAGACTACTCAAATAGCCTTTTTCAAGGGCAAAAAGGTATATCTAAAAACGATACTAAACCCTGATAAACACCTTTCTTATCCAATGAAAAACAAACAACTTTACTTCCCCATGCTCCTCGTGGCGATGTCGCTCGGAACCGCTTGGGCCATTCGCGGCCAATTCGGACACGAGTACGGTGCGGCTTGGGCAGGGGCAGTGGGCACCCTCAGTATTTTATTTGTCGCGCGCCGCACCGACTGGTACGCCAAGCTCTTTGCCGCTACCCTCGCGGGAGCCATTGGCTGGGGGTTGGGCGGAATCGCCAGCTACGGAATTTTGGTCGGCTACGGGCGCGGCGATGATTTTATCAACGTCTATTACGGGCTGCTCATGCTCTTTGTGATTGGAGGTTTGTATGGTTACGTGGGAGGTGCATTGTTTGGGTTGGCGCTGACCGACAGTCCCCAAAAACCCGTCAAATGGCACGAAGTGACCGTTGAAATGGTCGTTGGAGCGGCTGTTGCGTATTTTTTCCTCATTGAAGAATTTGAATGGTACATGACTCCTCCCCGCTCCGAAATGTGGGCGGCGGTGTTCGGCGCGGCGGCGGCGCTAACGTGGTACCTCGTCCGCAACAATCACACCTCTGCCCTGCGCGTAGCGGCCTTTTCGGGGCTGGGTGGCGGCTTTGGCTTTGCGTTTGGTAATTTCCTGCAAGTATTGGGCGGACTCACAGGCATCAAGTTCAATTTCTGGAACGTGATGGAATATTCGTTGGGCTTTTTTGGTGGATTGGGCATGGCCTACGGCACGTTTACGTCGGAATGGGAACGCACCGCCAACACCCAACCCAAGTCCAGAACTTGGTTTCCGTTGCTGATGTCCATGCTCTTTATTCCTTACGTGGTGTGGGAACAATCGTTTTCGGTCGAGCGCCTGCAAGGTATCTTTAGTAAACTCGATTTTGCGCCCGAAAGCGACATTTACCGTACGGTGCAGTTGGTGGCGTTGGCTTTTGTTTTGTTGATGGCCGCGCTGTGGTGGGTACGTTACTACCTCACCAAAACCAACCCGCTCTCCTACTCTGCCTCCGAAGTATATGCCTTGTTTTTGGGACATTGGGGGCTGTATGTGGTGTATAGCTTACTGGTAACGGGGGCATTTTTGAGCAGTTACCGCATTGAGCAATACCTCTATATCGTCAATTGGGTGGTGGTAGCGGTCCTTATCCGCAACGCCGAGGTCAGTTTTGCACCTCGTGCCATCGACCTACCGAAATGGGGCAAAAACGTTGTGCTTGTCATCGCAAGCATTGCCCTGTTGACGCTGATTTTGATTAACTCGCACGGCGAACTCAAAAACAGCCATAAGCGTTTTGGCGCTCCCCCGCCCGTGGAAGAGAAGAAATAAAAGCAAAAAAGCGCTGGTTGCCCAGCGCTTTTTTTGTGTAGTTTCCTGGATAGGGCGTGGGTTTCGCAATAGATAGCGCGAGTGTACCGCTCGTGTTTTCTATTAACAGGCTTCTAGCCTAGTTACGAGCAACCAGTTGCCTGCCTTCAAGAATCTTTTATTTTTGTGATGCCCTTAATTTCTGTACAGCTTCGAGGCTTAACCCTGTCAAAGAGGCTATTTTGGCATCATCAAAATCTGTCTCGGCCAGCAAAGCTTGTGCAAATGCAATGCTTTTGGCTTCAATACCTTTTTCAATGCCTTTTTCGATTCCTTTCTTTTCACCGATACGCCGCTCGCGCTCCAAGACAAATTCTTCAATTCCCATCGTTTTCTTTGTTTTATTGGCCAACAGTGCTATTTCTTCCTCAAATTTATGGTTTTTTCCCACCTCTCCAAAACGAACATAGAGTTTTAAAAAGTTCATCAAGGCCCTGATTTTATCTTTGCTGAATTGTCGTTCCAAAAGACTTTTGGCCAAAGCCAATTGATTGCTAAACAACTCGTCTTCGGTTATTTTCCCCTTCTTCAAAGCAACCAATGCCGTCAATACAACCATCGCAAAAGGGTTTTCGCTTTTTAAAAGTAAGTCCTCTCGTTGATGCAATACCTTGTAAACATTAAAATCATAACGCAAACGCGTACCCAAATAGGTTTGTTGAAAATGACTCGGTTTAAAGCCCTTATTGCGGTCGGTCAGAATGGCAAAAGCCGTGACGGGACGCTGGTATTTGTCGTAGATGCGATAGAAATACTGAAACATACGATGCTCGAAAGTAGCATCGCTACTTCCCTGCACTTCGATATGAACCAAAATCCACTGTTCACTCCCTTCCTTGGTAAACACTTTTACAAGTTTGTCCACATATTTAGGCGAGAAATCGTCAGGATTCGTCGGAAAAAGTTGTTCCAGTTCTTTATCCAAAAATTCAAAAGGTCGCTCAAAATCGAAGAGTTCATCAGCATTTTCAAAGAAAAACCTCAAAAAATCGTCAAAAATATCTTCCAAAATGGCTTTCCACAGGCTATCGTCGCGTTTCATACGTCAAACGTAGGACTAAATTTCAAAATTTACAATCCTGATAGCACAAGGGTTTTGCTTGTGTTTGTTAATAACAAGCTTACTACCAAGCCATTCGCAATCAAAGGCTAGAAGCCTGCTAATTTTTGTCACGAGCGGGACGTTCGCGACATCAGAGAACTGAAAAAGCGGATTTTTACAGAGGTCTAATAACGATATTCGTACAAAACATCAATTGATCCACCATTTCGCTTAATCAGCATTCCAGAAACACGACCAGCAGCGTCAAAGGTGTACGAAAAATCCATTGTTGTACTGGCACCGTTTTCTTTCATGATTGCTCTCTTGAGTAAATGACTACTGTATTTCCCTAAAAAGCTCCCTCGGTAAGTGAAATGAGGTGTTTGCCAAGAGGATATTTCCTGATGAATACTGTTAGGATAATCGGTATATTCATAGGAGATCTGAACCCTGACCCGTTGATGATTTACACCATTCCATTCCAATAAATTTCCATCCCCGCTATACTTTAAGGTAGTCAGATAGAAATCATCGGCCATACCTGTCAAATACCCATTTTTGTAAAAATATTGGGTTTTGTTTTTTTTCCCATTACTCGCTAATATACCCTCTGCATTCTCTGCAAGCCCTTCTCGGTTAAGTTGATAAGTCATTTGTTCTGCCCCGAATTTGCTGGTAGCTTTTTGGGAAATAAAATCTGTAGAAACTTCAAAGACAGGACCCGTATCAGTTGATATAGTTTTCAATTGATCCTCTGCGTTATAGTCAAAATTGTAAGTGTAAGTTGTGGTGGGTCCAAGAAATATTATGGCAGATTTAGGAAGTTTAGTGACTATGACAGGGGATTGAATTTCAGGATGGTCATCCGCATATTTTTTTGCTCTTTCGACTAATGTCAACTCAGGGGTCGTGGGAGTTGGCGAATCCTCGGTGGCTATTTGTTCGCAGGCAGAAAGTCCCAATGTTACTGCCAAGACTGTGAATAAAACGGTAGTTTTCATAGAAATGTGAGGTAGTAGTTTTTCAATAAAAATAACGTATTAAATGGTTAAAAATTAAACGAATGAAAGATTGAGGTTAGTATAATTGTTAATAGAAACAATACCCTACTCAACATAAAATTCATTATAAAGCTGCTTTGCCAAACCCCTTTGCGGAATCTGTGCCGATTGAAACTTTGCTTATTTCGATACACCTGCTATCTATCTTTACTTTAGCAAGGCCGCCTGTACGGTAGCTATGCAACCCAATCTTCCAATGAGGATATTAGCTAGATGAGGTGCCCTCGCAATCGCTTGCTTCTTGGTAAGAGATGATGATTAAAAGTCATCCTGGCGAGAGCGCAGAGGTCACAAGGTGACGCTTTATTTTTGTGATGCCCTCAATTTCTGCACAACTTCAAGGCTTACCCCTGCCAGAGAGGCTATTTTGGCATCATCAAAATCTGTCTCGGCCAGCAAAGCTTGTGCAAATGCGAGGCTTTGTTTTGGATGTGATTCATGCTTTCTACAAAGATGTAGCTCCTTTGGAGCAATAAATAGGGGCTCTCAATTTTACTGCTTGCCCCTTGGCTGGCGCTTGTTAGTAGCAAACATATTTCATAATTAAACGCTGTCCCACATCCTACAAAAATGAGACATTGATTTCTGTGAGACGACAAGTTGAGGTCGGTCATGCATCTAATTAAAATTCTAATGCCAAATGGCCTTTAACATGCTTCTTCTCTTTGTTTCTTAGCGAAGAATTCGTCATGATAGAATATTCCTGTTGTTTCATTGAAAGCCGAAACCAGTTACGAGCAGAAATAAACTGATTAGAATGAAACTCTAATCGAATAAAAATATCTTCAGAAGGTGCTCTACGACCAGAAAGTAATTGACTGAGCTTCGTTTTATGAATATCAAGCTCAGAAGCTACCTCAATCTTCTTTTTATTTTGAAGCTCGATATATAATTGTAAGAAATAGGCAAAGCCTTTTTTGGGATCAAACGTATCCTGCTTGATATAATCCTCAATATGAATTTTCAATTGAAGCAATTGACCATATAACTTTTCCTGTTCAGATTGCTCAACTAATCTCTTTTGACGGATAACGGCTAATTGCTGGTCGGCTTGGCGTTTCTGCTCAAGAGTCATTTTAGCTGGTAACATAAAGCCATCTACTATTTCTTCGGGAGCTATTGCGTCAAGGTTCATGGTCGATGTAGGTTTGAATGAGAGTATAAAGTGGTCTTCCTTCTAAATACAGTTGCTGGCCACCATCCAGCATACCATACTTACTTTGATAATGTTTTACCAATCGGGTTTTTGGTTTAAGCGATACACAGGCTAGATAGCCGTATTCTTTTACCGCTAGCCGACATGCCCATCCAATTAAACAACCAGCAATTCGGTCATACTGCTTACCAGGTCCAAAATTATCACTTCGGCTAGCAATCAGGTTAATTTCTATGCGATACTCAAGTGGGTAGTATATTAGTGACATTGCCCCTAACATATCTTTACTGTCTGCTATCCGTAATTTCCACAGTTCAGTTTCCGTAAAGTCTTTCCAAGTAAAATGGAAGTCCTTTCTGGTCAATTTCTTCAAATCGCTAACTGTTACAGGCTCAATAATGGCCTCAACAGGCGTAGGTGGATTAGCACCCCTATTGAGCAAGTACATCCGTATTTTATTTGAGTATAAATTTACAAAAAATGTAAACTATTTAAAAATTTGTAAATAAATCTCTTCTAAAATAGAGCATTTTAAGCGATGTGTGGAGGATATTAGCTAGGTGAGGTGCTTTGGTTAAAAATGACGGGCGAGATGCCCCTGCCACTAGCTATGACTATCGACGTGTTTTATCCCAAAAATAGTGCGGAATGGCGCGCTTGGTTGGAACAAAATCACCAATCTCAACAGGCCGTTTGGGTTGTTTTTTATAAAAAATCGTCGGCCATGCCGTCTATTACTTGGAGCGAGGCCGTGGACGTCGCGCTGTGCTTTGGCTGGATAGACAGCAAAAAAGTAGCCGTCGATTCCGAAAAATCGCACCAGTTTTTTTGTCCTCGCAAGGCAAAAAGTACGTGGTCAAAAATAAATAAAGTAAAGGTTGACCAGCTTATTGAGGCGGGACTGATGACGGAAGCGGGTTTTGCAAGTATCGAAGTGGCAAAGCGCAATGGCTCTTGGACTATGCTCGACGATGTGGAAGCCTTAGTCATTCCTCCCGATTTGGAACAAGCACTTGCGGGGCAAGAGGGATTGATGGCTCAGTTTTTAGGACTGAGTAAGTCGGCTAAAAAAGAACTATTGGCTCGATTGCTCTTTGCCAAACGCCCCGAAACCCGCCAAAAACGAATTGATGAAATGATGGTGTTACTCACTCAAAAATCTACCAAAGGATAAAACAACTTACCACATGAACCAATCCACCCTTTCCCGCAAAGCTTTTCTTCAACACTCCGTCGTAGGTTTGTCTGGGTTTTCATTGGCACCTAGTACTTCGCTGCTCTCTCCCGACAAAGAAATTGCGTGGGGGACTTCCACGGGCAATGCCAACAAATATACCCTAAAAAACGTACGGCTTGAGACGGGGTTTGACTACGAAGGCGAGGAGGTAATTGGCACAAAGACGGGCTTGTTTTCGGTAGAAATTACGAATGGAAAAATCACTACCATTAGCTCCCAAAAACCACCCGCTGACGCCATCGATGCGAAGGGTCTTTTGATGCTGCCTTCCTTTAAAGATATGCACATCCATTTGGACAAAACGTTCTACAGCGATAAGTGGCAAGCTACCAAAAGACGAACCAACGGCGTGAAAGGCATGATTGCGCTTGAGCAACAGATTTTGCCCGAAATGCTCAAAAATTCAACCCAAAAAGCCGAAAAACTCATCGAATTGCTGCAATCGCGCGGAACGGGGTTTGCCCGTAGCCACGTCAACATCGAGCCTACTTCTAAGCTCCAATCGCTGAAAAACCTGCAAACAGCCCTGCGTAACAAAAAAGACGTTTTTGGCGCTGAATTGGTGGCATTTCCTCAGCATGGCGTGTTTTATACCGACTCAGCCCCATACATGAAAGAAGCCGCTCAAACGGACATTGATTTCATCGGGGGCGTTGACCCGTTTACCCTAGACGGCGCCATCGAAAAAACCATGGATTTTACCATCCAATTGGCCTTAGACCACCACAAAGGCATAGACATTCACTTGCACGAATCAGGAGAATCTGGGCTCAAAACCATCGAGTATCTGATGGCAAAGGTCAACGAAAACCCTGTATTAAAAGGCAAAACCTTTGTAAGCCACGCTTTTGCTTTGGCCAAACTCGACAAAGGAAAACAAGAAGAAATGGCCGAAAAACTTGCGGCCGCCCGCATCGGAATTTTATCCACCATTCCGTTTGGCACCACCATCATGCCCATTCCTACGTTGCTGAAGTACGGGGTCAACGTCATGACGGGCAACGACAGCATTGTAGATCATTGGAATACGTTCGGAACAGGAAGCGTGTTACAAAAAGCCAACCTCGCCGCTCAGCTTTACGGGTATGCTACGGAATTTGGGTTATCGAGAATCTTGAAATTGGCCACCGCAGGGCCTTTGCCGCTTACCGACAAAGGCGAACAGCAGTGGCCCAAGGCAGGCGACGACGCCAATGTGGTATTGGTAGATGCGAGCTGTTCGGCCGAAGCAGTTTCCCGCATCTCTCCCATTAAGTCGTTGATATACCAAGGGAAGGTTGTTTACTAAGCAATGGAATGTACTGACCATTAATGACGATGAACATACAAGGCAAAATGGACGACACATCGGCAAGTCAGCCTGATTTACTAGACCCACTACTTGATAAAATATACTTGCTTCCAGCGCCGTCGAGACTTTCGCTCAAAAAGTATATTCGCGAAGTAAGTTATCCCAAAGGGCACATTTTGTTGCGAGCCGACAAAGTCGAAACTGATATTTATTTTATCAAAAAGGGAATTGTCCGCGCTTATGCACAGACCCCCGATAACGAAATTACGTTTTGGTTTGGACAAGAGGGCGACACGATTATTTCAATGAAAAGCTACGTCGAAAACCAGAAAGGTTATGAAGACGTCGAGTTGTTGGATAATTGTGACCTATATCAACTCAAAATACACGACCTTCAACAACTTTTCGGCCAAGACATTCACCTTGCCAATTGGGGTAGGAAATTTGCCGAACAAGAGCTTATCAAAACAGAAGAACGGCTCATTTCTCGACAGTTCCGAACAGCAAGCCAACGCTACAACGAGCTTTTGCAAACAAACCCCGCCCTCCTTCAGCGCGTTCAGTTAGGACATATCGCTTCTTATTTAGGTATAACTCAAGTGAGCCTGAGTAGAATCAGAGCCACCATCAAATAAGCCTCATTTTTTATCATTTGTAAAATTTTGTCTTAGCCTAATTTCAGACCTTTGCTCAAAATAAAAAAGGGATGAATTGGATTATTTTGACCATCGCAGGCTTGTTTGAAGTAGTATTTGCGTTCTGTTTGGGGAAAGCAAAAATAAGCACAGGAAACGAAATGTATCTGTGGTACGCTGGCTTTTTGGTCGCCCTTTGTACCAGTATGGGGCTTCTACTGAAAGCAACTCAAACACTACCTCTCGGGACTGCTTATGCCGTCTGGACGGGCATTGGTGCAGTCGGGACTGTTTTGATTGGTATTATTGTGTTTAAAGAACCCATCACTTTTTGGCGACTCTTATTTCTCATTACTTTAATTGGTTCTATCATCGGACTAAAAGCGGTATCACATTAAGTTTTTGAAGAAAAAGGGCTTTTATCTCCTACTTTAAAATTAAAAAGTCGCTATAAAGTGGTTAAAAAGTACTTAAAATAGCCCAAAACTCATTAAAAATCACCATTTTTCCAGCGTAAAACTGCGCACTGCCGTTCAATAACTCACTGTAAATCAATTCACTGCGATAGTCATCAAAAATAATTTTGATTTCTCTTGTTTTCTTCTATATTGTATATTGCGCTATCGCTATTTATTGTATATTTGTCTCGACAATACGGTTTTATATCTAAACAAATAAGGCTTTCGGATATTCAGGAATCTTTATTGAACGATTGTAATCTATGTTGTCTCTCTAACAAAAGAAGTGCTTAACCTACACTTCTTTCCACAGCCCAATTTTGAGAAAAAACGAGTACTATTATCTATCAAACTTTGTATGATTCTTGACAAGATTCTGGAGAAACCCATGAATGAGTATCCTGTTATGGATACGAGGGAGGGTATTGTACTGTTCTACCCTAACATTCCTGCCAAAGCCGCTTCTAACATCACAGAAGTCCTTCAATCACGTTGGATTGGCCAAGGCCCTAAAGTGGACGAATTTGAACACCGCTTCGAGTTAAAATTTACGTACCCCAACAAATGCTTGGCAGTTGGCTCTGGAACAGATGCGCTTCACTTGGCGTATTTGTTGGCCGATTTGCAACCAGGCGATGAAGTCATTGCCCCCGTATTTACTTGTACGGCCACCAACATCCCATTCCTTTACATGGGAGTCAACATTGTGTTTGCCGATGTGGATGACAACCTCAACATCGACGTAAAACACGTGGAGCAACTCATTACGCCCAAAACAAAGGCAATTGTCTGCGTTCATTACGGTGGTCTTCCATGCGACATGGACGAACTGTGGGCACTCGGAAAGAAGCACAATCTCTTCATTATCGAAGACGCGGCGCACGCCGTGGGTGCCAAATACAAAGGGCGCTACATCGGTAGCGAAAGCGACTTTACGATGTTTTCGTTCCAAGCCATCAAACACATTACAACGGGCGACGGCGGCATGTTGGTAGTGAAAGACCCAACCTTGGTCGAAAAAGCAAAACGACTGCGTTGGTTTGGCATTGACCGCACCAGCAAGCAAAAAGGAATTTGGGAAAATGACATTGTAGAAGTAGGTTACAAATACCAAATGACCGACATTGCGGCCAGCTTGGGCTTGGCAGGTTTGGAAGAATTTGACGAACATTTGGCGCACCGTCAGCGGCTTTACCGCTTGTACTGCGAGCTGCTCAAAGATATTCCAGGCATTCGGGTGATTGGGAGCGAATACACGGATCGTGAACATGCTGCATGGCTACTCACAGCCGAAGTAGATCACCGCGAAGACCTCATGCGTCACCTCCGCGAACACGGTATCGAGTCGGGACAAGTGCATTATCGCAACGATAAATATTCGATTTTTGGAGGCCGTACTCCAGGGCAATTCCCCAAAATGGATGCCATCGAAGAGCGCTATCTCGTACTTCCATTACACGCCCGCGTGACCGAAGACGACATTCGATACATTGCGTACGTTCTTCAAAAAGGTTGGTAAATTTAATTTGACGGAGCTTTTGAAGGAGGCAATCAATGCCCCCTAGAAAGCTCCGTTTTTCATTCTCAAAGTACTTTCATGGAGTTTACGCACACAAAAATTACCCTCTCCTATTCTCCCGTCTTTTCGATTCTCATCCCTTCGTGGAACAACCTCGACTACCTCAGGTGCCTTGTCAATAGCCTCCGAAAAAATAGCCGCTATCAGCATCAAATCATCGTTCATGTCAATGAAGGAAAAGATGGTACCGAAGAATGGGTAAAAGCACAGGGCGATATTAGCTATACCAAAAGTAGTCAAAACTCAGGGGTTTGTTACGGCTTCAACGCTGCTTCTCACTTGGCCATGGCCGATTATTTGGTGTTTATCGACGACGACATGTATGTTTGTCCCGATTGGGATTTTTATTTGTTGGAAGAAATAAAACTGCAAAAAAACGATAAGTGGTGCATCAGCGGAACTATGATTGAAGGTTTTGACAACGGCAATGCCTGTGTTATTACCAACAAAAACTACGGAAAACACCCTTCAGAGTTTGACGAAGCCACCTTTTTGTCGGAATACGCCAGCTTTCCCAAAGACGACTGGAATGGCAGTCAATGGTACCCGATGGTATTACCAACGTTTGTGTATCGGGCCGTAGGTGGGTTGAGCATTGAGTTTTTTCCTGGCATGTACAGCGACCCCGACTTTATGATAAAACTCTGGCATTATGGGGTTCGGTATTACAAGGGAATTGGCAAAAGTAGGGTATATCATTTTGCCAGCCGAAGCACCGCGCGGGTAAAACGCAACGACGGTCGAACACAATTTATCCTAAAATGGGGACTGAGTAGCAATACTTTTTTCAAAAATTACCTTAAAATTGGGGCAAAATTTTTGGGAGTCCTTCCAGAACCCGAAGAAAATACCACGTTACGGTTCAAAAAACAAATTGATCGCTGGAAGGTAAAACTCAAAAGCCGCCCCGTGGATATATCCTAACACCCTATGTCAACTTTAAAAGAACAAATCAAGCTGGTTCCGCATTCCAAAGGCAATGCACTGACGTTTATCCACCAATACCTTGCCCAAAATGACGTTCGGCAAAAAACCGTGATTGACGTCTCAGCGGGATCGGGCTACGTGGCTAATCTTTGGCACAAAGCAGGGGCTACCGTTCGTGCCTTTGACATGCACCCCGACATCCTCCGAAGTGATGCGTTGACTTGTTCTCCCATTGATTTGACCAAGCCTTTGCCGATTGCGTCAAACTCCGCCGACTATGTGCTTTTGATGGAAACGATTGAGCATATTCCTGACCAGACCTCGCTCCTGAAAGAACTGGCTAGAATCCTCAAACCGAACGGCTTACTGATTATCACCAAACCCAACAACAGCAGCATGAGCGGCCGAATGGCCAATGTGTGGGTAGAAGCCGAACGGAGCGACATGTTTTTATCGAACGAAGCAGAGGTGATAGGTTACGACGACCAACACCTCTACAACGGTCGGGTGTATCTCTGCAACGTTCAGCGCCTGCGAACGATGGCGAGTTTGGCAGGATTAAAGTACCGAGCTGTTTACCCCAACCAACTGAGTGTAAGCTCTTTGATTTGGTTTTTGTTTTTTGGTGCGTACCTCTACCTGCGTTCGTTTTTGACTTTGAACAAAATGGCAAAACACGCGCACAATGACCGAGAAAAGGACGTTTTACGCGAACAACACCGGCTCAATATTCATCCGACGGTGCTTCTTCATAAGCACTTGTGTATTACTTTTAGTAAACTATGAGGCGACTTGTTCTTTGATAGCGTCAAACGTCACATCGTAGTGCGAGGCGTCGAAAACACTTTCTCCGTTGCGAATCAGTATGGCTTGGGGTGACTCATGCCATACGTCGAATTCTTCGGCAATTTTATTGGAAATGGGTCGGTACGCTATCAAATCGAGATAATAAGGCTTGAGATTACCAACTTCTTGTTCGTTCCAATCTCTTTCCAACCGACGTAGTGTAGTGGCACTAATTGAACAACGGGTACTGTGTTTAAAAAGTAAAACAGGATGTTGGTGGGATTCTTCCTTGATTTCTTCTAATTGAGCGACGTCAGTGAGTCGATTCCAGTTCATTTAATTTGACACGTAAGAGGTTGATTGAATACTTTTACTGGTCTAACGTAACTTATTCAAAAATTGTTCGCATTTTTCTACACCATTGGCCTACATCTTTTGGTCTTTCTAGCCAACATCGTCGCGCTTTTCCATCCCAAAACGCGCAAATGGGTGGAGGGGCAGAGGGTGAAGGGCAAAGGGCAAGGGGCAAAGGCCGGGCCGTCGCAAGGAGAAGGGGCTTTGTCATTCCGAGGTGCGACGCCCGTGCGGGAATCTAAAGTTTTCTGGGTTCATGCGGCGTCATTGGGGGAGTTTGAACAAGGGCGGCCTGTCATCGAAGCCATTCGTACCGAATACCCTCATGCGCATATTGTGTTGAGTTTTTTCTCGCCGTCGGGCTACGAAATCCGCAAAGATTACAACCAAGTCGATGAAGTTTGTTATTTACCCGTCGATACTCCTCGAAACGTTAAGCGTTTTTTGGATAACGTCCAACCCGACGTGGCGTTGTTTATCAAATACGAATTTTGGTATAACTACCTTCACGAACTCAAAAAAAGACAAATTCCAACTTTTCTATTTTCCGCAATTTTTCGCCCCAACCAACTGTTTTTCAAACCCTACGGAGGTTTTTACCGACGAATGTTGTTTTGTTTCAACGAGATTTTGGTACAAAATGAAGCCTCCAAACAATTACTCAACTCGGTAGGCTATTCTTCCGCGACCGTTGCAGGTGACACCCGCCTCGACCGCGTTGTGCAAATTGCCAAACAAGCCAAAAGTTATCCTGAAATTGAAGCATTTAAAGGCACTAATCCACTTTTGATCATTGGCTCGGCGTGGCCCGACGACATGGAGGTATTAATTCCGTTTTTGAACCAATGGGAAGCTCCGCTCAAGGTCATCATTGCCCCTCACGAAATCAATACCGAACAAATCCAACAATGGCAAAAAGCACTCAAGAAACATAGTGAGCGGTTTACGGTTTACGGTTTACGGTTTGGAGTTGATGGAACTCCACTTGACATTCTGCATTCTCCCCTCGACATTCTTTTCCTAGATACGATTGGTATGTTGGCTTCGCTATTTCGGTATGCCGATTTTGCTTACGTCGGTGGGGCATTTAAAGATGGACTGCACAATACGATGGAGCCTGCGGTGTATGCAATGCCGATTTTTTTTGGGCAGCCCTATTATCAGAAATTCCAAGAAGCGCTGGATTTGTTACAGTTGGGCGGTGCTACTACGATTGCCACTACCCAAGAATTTACGACGGCTTTTACTGAAGTATATCAAAACCTCAAAATCCGCCAGCAAAAGGCGGGTATTTGCTACGATTATGTACAAAAAAATGCGGGTGCTACGGCCAAAGTGATGGCCTCTATACGCAGCGCGTTTTAACTTCCCCCACCTTCCCGAAAGTTTAAAACTTCCGGGAAGGTTTTAAACTTTCGGGAAGGTGGGTTTTAATTACCAAACTTAAACGTTGTCCCCACCCGAAATGCCGTGTGGTCGTACTTGAAATTATTAAAGACCGCAATCGCTTCTACCCTAAAAAACGGAAACCCTGGAATAAGGCCATCCAACGCATAACCCACTTCGGTGTAATGCTTGGCCATCGGAGTTAGTAAATAATGTACCATCAAGTTCTCTTTTAGGCCCGCCAAGCGCACAAAAGGTAAGCGAGTAAGCAAAAAACGACGGTAAACGTTGGTAACGTGTGCTTCCAAATAGCGTTCCGACGTGCTATATTCATAGAAAGGCAACGACCGAAATCGGGTATAGCTATCGCCGTACAAAATGAACGTGCGATTTCCCATAAAGTGCTTATAATCCATCAAATACACCGAACGACGATTAAGAAACGCCCCCGCCGAAACGGCATAATGCAGCTCGCTTTTAATCCCCGTTTCCAGGTCTTGACGAATATCAAACTCCACCCGATCATAATCAACGGCACTGTTTCCAATCGTCGGGATTCCTTTGGCATAACGCAACGTCAGCGACGGATTGTTGTTTTCGAGGTAGCGTTTTCGGCCGTTGTAAAGGCGGTATTTTTGGCCAGGCTTCCACGTCAGGGCCACGTCTAACGTGAGGGCATTGTGCGGTGCAAAGGTGTAGTAAGAATCGGCTTCAAGGGCATTAAGTCGGTGGCTATGTTCGCGGTTATAAGGCGCGTTGGGCGTAAAAGCGTATTGATTCCAACGAATCCACGGGCGCTGGTTTTCCAGGTTTTCTAAGGCATAACGACGACCAAATTCAATCCCTCCCGAAATGCTCAACACATCGGCTAGGCGCGCATAATTAAATGCCAATCGGCCAAATTCCTTTTCGTATATTTTCATGTAATTGTTTTCAAACAACAACGTCGCTGAGGTATTGATGGAAGGAGAAATAGGATTTGCTGAATTAAACTGCGCCACGTACCGCCCGCCCGTCAATGAAATGCCGCGACGGCGTCCCTGCCAACCCGTACTTAGTGTCCCCAACAACTCCCGCCGACCAATGGCATAACGCCCCAATGGTTTGATGTAAAAAGTGTTTGCTTGCTTGAGGCGTCGAATAAAATTTAAGCTACTTTCTAACACGTAGCCCTCCACAGTATTATAGCTAAAATTCTGCGTTCGCAGCGGACCTTCGTATTCCAATCGCCACTGTTTCGACAACTTAAAGGTGCGCCCCGATAACAATGCCATCAAATCGAAATTGGTTGAATCCTTTTTTGCTTTGGTACTATCAGCCTTTATTTTAGCCACTTTCACCACCCGTACACTATCCGAATGACGATAGCTTTTGGTTTCAAGTTCGGTGAGCGGAATAGTGCGAATTTCGTTCCAAAAAGCATCATTACGTTTATTGGCCATGGAATCAATGACAATGGAGTCGCTACGAACCACATTTACATCTTCTTTTTGGGCTTTGCGCTCGTTGCGGTCTTGTTTTTCATACTCTTTTAGCATTTTTCTGAGTTGCTTGCCCGACACCTCTTTTTGCTGCGCCGCCAATTCATTCAGTTTTTTAGTACGAAGGTCTTTTTTAGAAATATCGCTCGATGGCTTTTCGATTTTTTCGTCCAACACCACCACATTTTCTACAAAAGCAGGATTGATTTTCAGGTTTTTGTACGTCAACGAAATAGCGTGATTAAACTCCCCCGAAAACCCCAACAACGACCCTGCAAATCGAATGCGGCTCGTAGTAGGCAACCATACGCCTTGCAACGGATTATACACTTGTTTCATTTGAAAATCAAGACCTTCGGCCGTTGTTTCTAGGTCGAGGCTATGAATCGCCCAGGTATTTTCGATGATATAAATTTGTCCTCGAAAGACTCCTTCGCCGTACGATTTCGGGATCACTTTGATTTTATTAACTTCCAAATCACCCTCCCGAAACGAGCCTTGGTATTCAAACTTATAGTACGTCAATGCCTTAGGCGACAAGGGTGAAACTGCATCTCCGACCGTTGCGTTATAGAAACTTGCCATGATAAACGCGTTGGGACTTACGGCATCCTGATTGAGGCTGTTTCGGGTCGAAATCACGCGTTGTTGGTAATTATTAGGCTGCTTAAAAGTCAGGTCGCTCACGCTTTCATTCACAATTGGCCGTCCTTCTACAATCCCCTCTTTTTTAAGCGAACTTTCGGCATAAAACGGAATATTAGTCGCCACCCCCGACGACTTGATGTACACCCGAGCGCTGTATGATTGTACTTGAAGGGCATGGAAACGCGCTTTAGCGATTGCTCTCCGCATGATGGTGTAGGCAGGGTCTTCGCTCTTTGAGCCAACTTTTACTTCATTTATCGTCAAAGCTTGTTCCTCCATCACGACGTTGAGCGTGATGGTCTCATTGGCTACTTCGATGGATTTGGTCAGCGCTTTAAAACCCAAATACTGAAACACCACCTCGTATTTGCCAGGCGCAAGCGACAACTCATAGCGCCCTTCGGCGTTGGCGATGGTACCCGTGCTAGTTCCTTTAATGGCAAGCGTAGCGTAAGGCAAGGGTTCACCTTTGGAGGTTTTGACCGTTCCTTTGATACCCGAAGCCAAAGCCGTCAGGTTGGCTATCACTAAAAAGAGGGAAACTATTATTCGCATAGATGTGGCTGTTATAAAAACGGTTGGATTACTCTCCTTGTTGTTGAGCAAAATATTCTTTGATTTTTTGAGCTTTGTCTTTACCAACAAATGCTGCAATTTTCTCAGCATCTGCCTCGCGTATGGCTTTCACACTTTTAAACTCTTTGAGCAAATTGGCGGCCGTTTTCTTACCAATACCGTCCACATTTTCAAGCTCGCTCACAATGGCATTTCGGCTACGTTTATCGCGGTGGTAGGTGATAGCAAAGCGGTGCGCTTCGTCGCGAATCTGCTGAATTAGGCGCAGTGATTCCGATTTTTTGTCGATATACAACGGTAGCGTATCCTCGGGAAAATAGATTTCCTCCAAGCGCTTGGCAATGCCCACAATCGGCACTTTTCCGTACAGCCCCACGGCTTTCAAAGCATCGCAAGCAGCGCTCAACTGCCCTTTTCCACCGTCGATTACAATCAAATCGGGCAATGGCGAATTTTCTTCCAACAGACGCGTATAGCGGCGGGTCACGACCTCATACATACTGGCAAAATCGTTGGGGCCCACCACCGTTTTAATCGAAAAATGTCGGTAATCTTTTTTGGAAGCCCGCCCTTCTTTAAAACACACCATTGCAGAAACAGGGTTTGTGCCCTGAATGTTTGAGTTATCGAAGCACTCAATGTGGCGCGGTAATGTTTTGAGCTGGAGGTCGGCCTTGAGCTTAATCAGTACGCGGTCGCGGCGGTTGGTAGTAGCACTTGCTTCGATGAGTTGGCGTTCTGCTTTTTCTTTGCGGAAATAATGCACGTTTTTCAACGCCATTTCCAGCAAACTGCGCTTGTCTCCAATTTTTGGAATGGTAATTTCAGCTTTAAAATCGGTGGTAATCTCAATGTTCGTGATGATTTCTTTGGCCTCACTTTCGTAAGTCGTGCGCATCTCAAAGAGTACCAAGGCCAAAATTTCTTCGTCGGTCTCCTCCAGTTTTTTCTTTACCTCCAACGTCTGAGCTGCCATGATGTAGCCATTCACGATTTTGAGGTAATTGACATAAGCCGCCTCTTCGTCGGAAGCAATAACGATGACGTCCACATTGCCAATTTTAGGATTGACGACCGTCGATTTTGTCTGAAAATTTTGGAGTAATTCCAATTTTATTTTCCACTCGTGCGCTTTCTCAAACTCCAATTTTTCGGCCGCTTGCACCATATTTTGCTTAAAATACTGCTGCGGAATACTCATTTGTCCCTTGAGAATCTGTTGAATTTGCGCCACTTCCTGCTCATACTCTTCCAGCGGCTGCAAGCCCACGCACGGCCCTTTGCAGCGTTTGAGGTGGTATTCCATGCACACTTTGTACTTATCCGCCTTTATATGTTCGGGCGACAAGTTGAGGTTGCAAGTGCGCAGCGAATACAATTCTCGAAACATGTCCAACAGATTATACATGGCCCGTGGATTGGCAAAAGGGCCAAAGTAAGTCCCCGTTTTTTTATCAACGCGGCGGGTGGATTCTACGCGTGGAAAAGGCTCATTGAATATCTTAATAAACGGATACGTTTTGTCGTCGCGCAGGAGGATATTGAAACGCGGCTGATACCGTTTAATAAGTTGATTTTCGAGCAACAGCGCATCAAATTCAGTATGTACAATGGTAAATTCAATCCGACGAATCTGACTCACCAAACGACGCGTCTTGCGGTCGGCGTGGTTTTTAACAAAATAACTACTGACCCGATTTTTAAGGCTTTTGGCTTTGCCGACGTAAATAATTTCCCCCTCTTCACTAAAATAACGGTACACCCCAGGTTCGGCGGGGATTTTGGCTAACTCAGCTTTATAGTCAAAAACAGACATAGTGGTTACAGGCATTGGATGTTTACCCAACGCAAAGTTCGCCAAAGTTTAGGGCAATCAAAAATGAGGGTGTTTAATTACACCCACCTATTTGCGCTTTAAAGACCGTCCCCGCTTCGGCCTGAAAACCGGGCTGGAGGGTTACCGAAGTGCCAGACTGGTACGTAACCGTCGTCGTTGTACCTGTCACTCGATTGGCCGCGCTGATGCTATTATTGGATTGTTTCAGCACACTACCTGTCGCAATATCATCGGCTGGGCTAACTAGCGTAACAACCTGATTACAAGGTGAATTACTGATGTTTGTCACAACCAAAGTTGGGGTAGTATTTTTACAGCCTGTTGTAGTGTCGGTAAAGGTGAATGTGGCCGTTCCTGCTTCCAAACCCGTCACTAATCCTGCGTTTGTAACACTGGCTTTTACTGAACTATTGCTTATCCAAGTCCCACCCGTTACGGGGAATACCGTGGTAGTATTACCCACTAAGATAGATGCGGAGCCGCTAAAACCGACCGTTGGAAGTGGATTGACGGTGATGGTGGCGGTAGGCGAGCTGACTGCCTCACAAACCCCGTTTTTTACAATGACACGATAGTACATCGTTTGCGTGAGGTTCTGTGTGGTCACGCTGGTGGAGGCAATAAAAACATCAGTAGCCGAACTAAAATCGGGCGTGAGCGACCATTGCCACTTTTGCAACGTCCCTGTATAGCCCGATAACGTCAGTACCGAGCTATTGATACCCGTACAAACTGCCCCACTTCCTGCCAAATTACCACCAGCACTCGCAACATCGACCGTCACGGTGGCGGTAGTGCTGGCCGAGCATCCGTTGGCCGTCACCGTATAAGTAATCAGGCTGCTTCCTGCACTGCTCCCCGTTACGACACCCGAAGTCGGATGAATGGCCGCGACCGAAGGTGTTGCGCTGCTCCACGTTCCGCCCGCTACACCATTGGAAATCAGTGCACTAGGAACCCCTGCACAAAGTACCAATGCGCCCGAAATGCTGCCTGCATTTGGAGGTGTTGGCTCGACCAGTTTTTGGGTTGTTGTGTCAAGCGCAACACAGGAGTTAAACGAGATAGAAAAGTTTTTGTACGTTCCAGCGGAAAGGTTGGCTAACGTAAGAGCATTGTTGGCAATCGAAACGGTTTTGGGGCTTCCTGTACCGACAAACGATAGTTGGTAATTCCCACTCGGGATATTCGTAGTGGTAAAAGCAATGCTACCGTTAGTCCCTCCGCAGGTCGTAGGATTGGTCACTGTATTTATCATCAACCCAATTGACGCGGGGGTATTGACTGTTTTTGAGGTTGGGTCAAGTGCCGTACAGCCATTCACCACAATAGCAAAATTGCTATACACTCCTGCTGGAACATTTGTTAGGGTAAACGAATTGTTGGCAATAGCTACCGTTTTAGGGCTACCTGTTCCTGTGTAAGAAAGTTGATAATTTCCGCTTGGAATATTGGTTGTCGTAAAGGCAATCGCACCATCTGTACCACCACAAGTAGCCGACGGAGTAACCGTTCCCGCCGCTAAGGTCGGCACTAATGAATGAGCGACCGTTTTGGACGTCGCATCACTGCCCGTACAGTTGTTGGAAGTAATCGAAAAATTACTGTACGTTCCCGCCGACAGGCCCGTCAATAAAAACGCGTTATTGCTCACTGTCACGGTTTTAGGGCTACCCGCTCCTGTGTAACTCAACTGATACGTACCGCTTGTTACAAAAGAAGTTGAAAAAGCGATACTCCCATCGGAAGCTCCACAAACTGTCGCATTGGTGATTGCCCCCGAAGTCAATACTGGACTTGGTGGATTATTCACCGTCTTAGATGTCGCATCGCTCGCGGTACAGCCATTCACCGCCATCGAAAAATTACTGTAAGTTCCTACAGACAAACCCGTTAAAGAAAACGCATTGTTACTCACTGTCACGGCTTTGGGACTGCCTGCTCCCGTGTAACTCAATTGATAATTTCCATTCGGTACATTTGTCGTCGTAAAAGGGATGCTGCCATTGGCTCCTCCACAGGTTGTAGCGTTTACCGTAACTCCCGCCGCTAAGGTCGGCACGATTGAATGAGCGACCGTTTTGGACGTCGCATCACTGCCCGTACAGTTGTTGGAAGTAATCGAAAAATTACTGTACGTTCCCGCCGACAGGCCCGTCAATAAAAACGCGTTATTGCTCACTGTCACGGTTTTAGGGCTACCCGCTCCTGTGTAACTCAACTGATACGTACCGCTTGTTACAAAAGAAGTTGAAAAAGCGATACTCCCGTCAGAAGCTCCACAAACTGTCGCGTTGGTTATTGCCCCCGAAGTCAATACTGGACTTGGTGGATTATTCACCGTCTTGGATGTCGCATCGCTCGCGGTACAGCCATTCACCGCCATCGAAAAATTACTATAAGTTCCTATGGATAAACCCGTTAAAGAAAACGAATTGTTGTTTACTGTCACGGTTTTGGGACTACCTGCTCCCGTGTAACTCAATTGATAATTTCCATTCGGTACATTTGTCGTCGTAAAAGGGATGCTGCCATTGGTTCCTCCACAGGTTGTAGCGTTTACCGTAACTCCCGCCGCTAAGGTCGGCACGATTGAATGAGCGACCGTTTTGGACGTCGCATCACTGCCCGTACAGTTGTTGGAAGTAATCGAAAAATTACTGTACGTTCCCGCCGACAAGCCCGTCAATAAAAACGCGTTATTGCTCACTGTCACGGTTTTGGGGCTACCCGCTCCTGTGTAACTCAACTGATACGTACCGCTTGTTACAAAAGAAGTTGAAAAAGCGATATTCCCATCGGAAGCTCCACAAACTGTCGCATTGGTGATTGCCCCCGAAGTCAATACTGGACTTGGTGGATTATTCACCGTCTTGGATGTCGCATCACTCGCGGTACAGCCATTCACCGCCATCGAAAAATTACTGTAAGTTCCTACAGACAAACCCGTTAAAGAAAACGCATTGTTACTCACTGTCACCGTTTTGGGACTGCCTGCTCCCGTGTAACTCAATTGATAATTTCCATTCGGTACATTTGTCGTCGTAAAAGGGATGCTGCCATTGGCTCCTCCACAGGTTGTAGCGTTTACCGCAACTCCCGCCACCAAGGTCGGATTAGCAGTAACACTTACCGAAACGGAGCCCGTCATAGCTGTAGCTGTACAACCCGACGGGGTCGCCCACACAGTGTATGAGCCCGCAACAGTTTGATTTCCAAAGGCCAACGCATTGCCAGTCCCCGTAATGGCTGCTCCTACGTTGGTATTGTCACGTTTCAATTGATATGATACACCTGTCTGTGAGCCACTTAACCCCACAGCAACCCCCGTTCCTCCACTACAAAAACTACCTCCACCTGTTACGGTATGAGCGGTAGGTGCTGGACAAACAAGGTTGACGTAATAGTCTTCAGTTTCACCATACGTATAAGTACCACACGGATTGGTGGGAGCACTACTAAAATTGACAGTAATTCTCATTCGAGTTTGGCCAATACTGCTTCCTGCTGGCACAGTGATAGTTCCTGTAATTGCCTGTGTTCTAGCTGAAGTTGTGGTAAAAAGCCTTTCGTTTGCCTGAAACTGAGCATCTTTATTCAAATCGATCCAAATGGCAATTTGGGCAGGGTTGTAATATCCTTCCAACGACACCGTAAAACTATTTGACTGGCCCAATGTCAAGCTTTTAACAGGAGAGGTAATAAAACTATACCCACCCGAAGCGCAGTCTGAGTTACTGCTAAGGGTGGTTCCTCCCAATAATACACTTGTTATTAAAATACCATACGTACATCCATTGGTGTGGGTAGGAATGCAGTAGGTGCCTGGCGAAGGTGTATTGTTGGTAGTGAAAGTCCCCGTGACAAAATCGGAGCAATTGGCATTGACGCGCCATTCGTAGGCCGTGTTAGGGGTTAAAGACGAAATTGTCCGATTTTTGTTTCCCGACGTGCCTGCTGAACTCCACGCCCCCGCTCCTACTTGTCGGTATTCGACAGAATAGAGCCCTGTCGTGTGCGTCCATGAAACCAACACTTGGGTATTGTACACCTCAAGAACGGCAAGATTAGACGGCTCAACGGCACTTCCCAAACATGCCTGCGTTCGGCTCCGAATCAAATTACCCGGATACATTCCAAAGCCATTGGCAAAGTTAATTCCCGTTGATGTCAAGTGGCAATAACTCATAATGGTACCGCCATTTGTTGGCGCAGGGCCAAGAGGACAACCTTCTTCCGTGGCATAACAGTTGTCGAGCGCCCCGCCAGGCCACGAGCAGCTTTGGGTATGGGGAGAGCCAAAATTATGTCCCAACTCGTGCGTTATCACTTCTACATTCCACGAATAAGTAGGCAAATTAGGGTTATAAGTGTTCAAATTAGCACTTACCCCATGTCCGTACGATTTGGCACACAATACGTCTATGTACGCCACTCCACCTCCTAGGTTTCTCCCGCTTAAAAAATGTGCCAAACGACCATTAAACGATGTACCAATCGTACTACGAAATGCACTCAACACATTGCCAGTACTCGTATAACCCACGTAAGGATCGGTAGTATTCCACACTTTTATTTCGGAAATAACAACCGACAGCCCTTCGTTGCTGTATAAAGTCGCCACTTTGCTAAAAACCGAATTGATGTAATTGACCGTATTGGCGATTGAACCTCCTTGCTGGCCAAACAAGGCCGAATCGGCTTCCAAATAAATTTCGACCGATCCACAGGCAACGTTGCTCGCGAGGCTACTTGTGGCAGGCGTTTCTTTCACCAAGTTTTGTCCCATCATACGCACGGGCATCTCATCGGTGGCACAAGTAAAATTCGATTTTTGTTTTAAATCTTGCTCGTTAAACAGGATGTAGTTTCCCGAGTCCCCCTCCAAGCCAAGATTAAAATTGCCTGCTTTTTGGGAAATTATCCCGCTGATTTTTCCATCAATGATACTAACCGAAGCAGTTGATTGGTTATCACCTTTGACAATCCCTTGGTAAAACTTACCCAAATTTTGCGGCTCGACTACTTCGTTTTTGGCATTTAAAACCTTGAAATTCTTACCAAAAATAGTGTAAGGCACCAGTTCTAAATCAATGTTTTTGGTAGCCGAAACTGGCAATGAAATTTCGATAAAATTGCTGTTGTCCAGCTGTAATTGTCCTACTTCTGGCTTATTCATCAAAAACCGATGAACTGTTGCGCCTTCGACAAATGCGGTATCAGCCGCGATTCTGGCCGAAGAGAAGGGTGTTGAAAAAGGGCGATACCGCTTAGGCGTTGTTTTCCCTTTTATTTGGTTGATTTGATTGGCAATAGTTCGCTGAGAAAAGCCGTTATGACTTACCCACAAACATATTAAAAGCCACACTAACTGAATCGGACGCCTTGATAAAATGTTTTTCATTTGGAATATACCAATAATAGTTGAAAAAGAATACCATTGAAACGTTGTTTATCAGTAGGGCTTTATACAAAAGTGCATAATGATGCTGTATTCTTCAAATGCTTTTTTTAATATTCTTGAGATAAAGACTGCCTTCCATCTCGGTCAAAAACGCTTAATTATTGATTTTCACTACATTTGCAGAATTTTTATCGTTTTATATACCAAAAAATAAATTTAATTTAATTGTCAAAGCCATGAAAAAAAGTTTTCTCGTCGCAAGTTTAGTCGCCTGTTCGCTAGGTGCATCGGCACAAAACGAAGATTACAAGCATGTTTTAAGCGTCCAGTCGGGCGTAAGTTTATTTTCTTTTTTTCGGGGAAACATCACAGGTTCTACCCAGTCGTCTGACACCACCGTGGCTTTTTCTTCGGGGCGAGCATCTACCACTCCACAAATCAACCTCGCCTATGATTATGGCATCAATCACTGGTTTTCGGTAGGTGGCGCCGTAAGTTTTAACAAATCTTCGCTCCAGCTCAACGACGTTGTCTATAAGAAAAACGAGAACCTTGGCGACGTTACCTTGGGGGTGTCGCGCCTTACAATCGGCGCTCGGGCGCTATTCCACTATGGCAACGCCGACCGCATAGATATGTACTCGGGCGTACGGCTTGGAATCGGAATTTGGGGCGTCAGTGGGAGTTCTAGCGCGGTAGATGGCAAGATGGACGAAATTTTCAAAGAAGCAGGTGGCGGCGGACTTTGGCGCAGCATCATCGGCAACAAAGTAGGAGCAGGTTTTGCAATGCCTCAAGTACAAGTTATTGTATTTGGGCTACGCGGCTACGTCACCGAACGCATTGGACTAAACGGCGAACTCGGATTTGGAAGCCCCTATTTTGCCTCCGTAGGTATCAATTACCGAATTGGTGGATTGTAAAAAGCAAGGGGCGAAGGGTAAGAGGCAAGGAGAAAGAGGCAAAGGGCGAGGGACAAGCGTTATTTTTTCTTGGTTTTGCCGAGAAGAATCCCTCAAAACACAGCAATTCCCGAGAACAGCAACGTTCTCGGGAGGCTTTGTCAAGTGTGTGAGATGTAATTATAACTGATAGCTGTATGTCTTTCTTTTTTATTCCAACGTAAACACAATGGGCATGTTGAATTTTACCCGCACTGCCCGTCCCGACTGTTTGCCAGGTTTCCATTTGGGCATGAGTTTCATCACCCGCACGGCTTCTTCGTCGCAGCCAAATCCAACCCCTCGGGTAACATTAATGTTGGACAGCGAACCATCTGGCTCAACCGTAAAACTCAGATAGACTCTTCCTTGCACGTTGCTGCGTTGCGCTTGCGATGGGTATCTTAAATTGTTCATCAAAAACGTACGTAAGCCATTGATTCCTCCCGCAAACTCAGGATCAATCTCCACGCGTTCAAATACTTCGGGCTCTTTGGCGACAACTTCAGCGGGTTTCGTCACCTCAGGGGCAGGAGCATATTCGGGAGGGGCAACAATAGCCACTTCATCGTCAGTTCCTTCAATCGTTTCCTGCCCAGGATTGACGTTTTCGAATTCTTCTATTATGGGCGGCAGGTCTTCAATAGGTGGATTGTCAACCACTTCAGGAACCCGAAATCGAACCGACGCCGCCTTAGGTTCTTCCTTGGGCTTTTCGAGTTCGGGAAGGGGCTTTTCTTCTTTTTTCTCCATTTGCACTTTCTCAATCGTGTATTCTTTCATGTTTATTTGCGCCTGCTCATTCGTTTTTAGTTTTCCATAAATGGTCGGAACGAGCAACATGAGCAAAAACACCGTAACTCCAATAATAAGCGCTTTTTGGAGCACTTTAGGGTACGACTTCCGTAGTTCATACGCCCCATAGGCTTGATTCCTTTGGGCAAAAACGATGTCATCCAGCGTATCATACGCTGCTAAAACTGTTGTCTTCATGGTTGTATTTAGGCTATTTTATTGAAACGGATAGTTAAGAGTCAAATGAACTCGAACCCGCACGGCCTTTCCGCTTTGCCGCCCAGGCTCCCAAGGAGGAAATAGTTTTACAACCCGCAGAGATTCTTCGTCGCAGTCATGACCAGCACTCCAAGCTAGTTCAATATCCGACAATTGCCCTGTGAGTTCTACAATAAACTTGACCATCACTTTACAATTCACATTGGCACTTTTGGCTGCCTCGGGATTGATAAAGTGTTTTCTCAAAAAAAGATACAGAGAATCCTTGCCCCCCTTAAACGATGGGGGCTGCTCCACAACTGAAAAGACGGGTCCGAGCGGAGTGTTGTTTTGTGCCACTACCGACAATGAAACAAAAAAACACAAAGCAATACCGCACCACTTCCATTGAAGCAGCTTCATGGCTGTAAATCAACCAGTTATTAATTAACCAATTTTCAAATTAAGTGGTTGTCAAATGCTTGAGTTGTTGATTTTTCAGGAACCAAGAGCCTATTGAATAGGCTACCCCTGATACGCCAAGCACCCACATTAGGCCTGAAGGAGAAAAGAAGTCCCAAGAACCCTTGACGATTCCCGATAAAAACGCCATCATCATCAAAAACAACCCAATTCCCAAAATTAATGCACTACGCAAGGCAAATGGGTAAGCTTGGCGAAGGTCGTAAGCACCGTAGTCTTTGTTGCGAAACTCAAAAATAATATCGTCCAAACTCGCATTTTGAAGTTGTTCTTCGGTCATGGCGACCTCGTGCTGGTAGGTATCTCGTAGGTACTTTACGGCCATAGAGTTGGCTTCTTGCGTAATTTTTGCCAACGCCAAATCAAAGTTATAACCTTTCCAGAGGTACTCTTCAGCTTCGCAAGCCAAATGATCGAGCAATTCGGAAACTAAGCGATCATTGGTATTGTGCCGAATAAGATGATCGTGCAATGTGCTAAGTTGTTGCGGAGTTAACTTTTTCATGTCGGTAGTGGTTATGAATTCAATTCCAAAATCAGAGTTTAGCGAGAGACATTTCCCCATTTTGGGGTCTTAATAAGCTTTGCATAGCTTCAACAAAACGCTCAAAGTCAGACACTTTCTGAACGGCTGTCGCATTTCCACTCGGAGTAAGCGAGTAGTACTTGCGAAGCCGTCCATCCACTTCTTCTGACTCTGTCATCAGGAATCCCTCTTGTTCAAGCTTGTGTAGTACAGGATATAACGCGCCGAAGGTTAGCGTTATTTCACCGCTCGTACGCTCTTTTACCGACTGCGTAATTTCATATCCGTACATACGTCCTTGTTCGGCCAAAAGCTTTAATACTATTGTTTTGAGCGTGCCTCGTAAAAATTCATTACTTGATGCTTCCATAAAATCGGTGGTTAGCTCGTTTTTTTACTATTTTCTTAAATTGTATGAGCAAATATATATATAAGTTTTTTATATATCAAACAACCAGCAAAAAATATTTTTCCATTTTATGGCAACCTCCTCAAATTCAAGCCCAATTCCAGTTTGCCCTCGCTGCGGGCAGGAATTTCGTTGTCAGCTTACAACTCAGGGTTCGTGTGTTTGTTCAGAAATCACGCTGTCCGAACAAACACTTTCTGATTTGCGCACGCAGTATGAGGGTTGTTTGTGCATAAAATGTTTGCAAGAAATGGCACGTGCTTCTGGATACTCATATCCAATGCCACGAAGTAACATCAACAATTTACTTTTATTCGTTATATTCACACAATTTTAAGATTTCCCTAACATGAAAACCCGTTTCCTTACTTTACTGCTTCTTTTTTCGGCCCTGTTTATTGTGCTGATTTCGTGCCATACCGAACCCGAAACAGTACTTGAGGAAGGCTCTTTCAAATTGATTCAAACTCAAATTTTTGATAAATCGTGCGCTACTTCAGGCTGCCATTCGTCCGAACAGGATGCTTCTTATAAGCAACACGGGCTTGTACTAACCAGCAAAGTCTCTTACGATAATCTTCTCAATAAATTTCCCAAAAACACCGTCGCCAAAGACGATGGAATGCGCCTAATTACGCCAGGAGATGTTGCGAAAAGCTTTTTGTTTACCAAAATCAATTGTAGTGGGGCGTCATTATTAGCGGGGCGTCAGTACGGCAACCCCATGCCTTTAGGGGCCAATAGCCTTTCGGTGGGCGAAATTGAGTTTGTCCGCAAATGGATTGAAGCAGGTGCACCACGGTCGGGCGGCTCGGTCGATGCGGCACTTATCACTAATTCCGTCCCGCTTTGCGGCTCAGGATTTGGCACTAATTTTACTGCCCTAGAAGCACCCAATCCAAATGACGGATTTCAACTTCACCTTGAGCCCTTTGAAGTCTCAAACACGTTTGAGCGGGAGATTTTTGTCAGAAAACCCGTCGGCAATACCACCGAATTGTACATCAATCGGATTCAATCTCGGATGCGCCCTGGAAGCCACCACTTCATTTTGTACGATTTCAAAAACCAAGCAAATCTTCCGTCTCTAGGTCAAGTACGTGACTTACGTAATGCCGATGGCACCAGCAATTTGCTTACTTTTTTGAGTATGCAAAATCACGTATTCTGGGCAGGAACGCAAACCCAAGAACACGATTATAGCTTCCCCGATGGCATTGCACTTCGGGTTCCTGCCAATTATTCGTTTGATTTCAACTCGCATTACGTCAATAAAACTTCGGGTAAAATCCCTGGGGAGGTGTATGTCAACTTGTATAAAATCGACAAGTCGAAGGTAAAAATTGTGGCCAATTCGCTGGATCTCAACAACCAAGACCTCAACCTGCCCGCAGGCAAACGGACAGTGGTGACGAAGAGCTTTTTGTTTTCAAAACCTACGAAAGTACTCATGCTGACGTCGCACAACCATAAACTCGGTGAAAAATTTGTCATTAAAATTGTGGGAGGCGCTCGCGACGGGGAAGTGGTTTATGAAAGTACCGATTGGGAACATCCTGTGATTAAAAATTTCCCAGTGGCGTTGGAATTTAAAAAAGGTGAAGGGCTGATGTCGGAGATTACGTACAACAATACAACCACCAAAGCAGTACGATTTGGCCTCACGAGTGAAGATGAAATGGGAATTATTTTTGGGTACTATTACGAACCTTAATCGCTACATTTCCACAATTCCGAGTCGAATGGCCTCCATCACCATCGTAACGCGGGTTTTGACGCTCATTTTTTGGAAAACACTCTCTCGGTACCCATCGACGGTACGCGGACTAACGCACATTTTATCGGCAATTTCGACGTAGGTAAGGTCACTACACGCCAAGCGGACAAAATCTGCTTCTCGGTCGTTGAGGTGCAAAGCCGCCACGGGGTCTTGGAGGGTTTCGGGGTTGAGGCTTTTGATGAGCTGACTCGTGACAAAATCGGTGTAATAACGCCCTCGCTCCCTGATCGAATCTAGTGCTTGCTTCAACTCAAACGGTTTACAGCCTTTCAGGAGGTAGCCGTGCGCACCGTTGCGAAGCATTCCGATGATGGACGCTTCGTTGTCGTTCATCGATAAAGCCAAAATCTTGATTTCGGGGTGGTTATTTTTGAGCCACATGGCCGTTTCGTAGCCATCCATCACGGGCATGTTGATGTCGAGCAGCACGATTTGAGGAATCATACCGAGTTTGATGTGCTTAATGAGTTCTTCACCGTTGGTCACTTCGTAAAGCACCTCGTAAGCTTCGTATTTTTGTATCAAACCCGAAAGCGCTTTGGCCATTAGTTCGTGGTCATCCACAACCGCAATTGTCGTTTTCATCATGTTGCTAATCACCCGTTTGGGTACGTTGAATGGAGATAGTCACCGTAGTTCCAAGACCTTTTTGACTATCAATGGTACATTTTCCGCCGATAAGCTCGGCGCGGCGTTGGATATTTCGTAAACCCGCCCCCGACTTACTCATTCCATTTTTCATAACACCCTCGAAATCAAACCCTTTTCCATTGTCTTGGATAGTAATTTCAAAATTTGTGGGCTCGTACATTACGGATACGGTCAAGGTGGTGGCGGCGGCGTGTTTGAGGGCGTTGTTGATCACTTCTTGTGCTATCCGAAACAAGACGATTTCGTGCTGATACCCCAGCGAGTAAGGGGTGCCCGAAGTAGTAATCTCGGTTTGGTAGCGGCGGGTTTTCCGAATTCGCTGTAATTCGTGCGAAAGGCTGTCGATAAACCCAAAATCTTTGACAAAATCGCCATCGAGGCTTTTGGTAAGCGCCCGCACATCGGCGATGGTCTGCTCGACAATCTGATTACTCTCCGCAATCTGCCCTCTCGTCCCTTCGTCTTCCACTGTTTCTTCTAATACGTTGAGATTGAGCCTCAGCACCGACAGCAACTGCCCAATGTTATCGTGCAACTCCCGCCCCAGCTGCTGCATGGTAAGGTTTTGCACCTCTAGCTGTGTTTGCAGGATTTCTTGTTGGAAGGCGGCTTGCATGGCGGCTTTGTCTTGACGGTTTTGAGTTTGACGGCGTTGGAAGAGAAATGCAAATAATATGATAAAAACTCCTAAAACGAGTAAAGTTATAGTGATGGAAAGGAAAATGGCAGCAGTTTCAACATTAAAGTCCATCACTTTTTGATAGAGTTCTGTTTCACCATAAAAGAGACTAGAAATAGTATATAAAGTAGATAATTTGAATATATCCTTAACTTTTGAAAAATGCTCACTAAAATTTCACTTCTGTTAATATAATTGTAAGCACCTAAAGCAATTAAATTAGCAGAGCTAAAGATTAAAAAACCAGAACAAATCCAAAATAGTGGAAAATCAATCAAAGGCTCCAAAGTATCACTCTTCAATAAATCAAATAACGCAACCAATGACACAATAATCTGAATAATTAATGACATTTGTAATGCTAAGGTATTAAACTTATAAATACTTCCCGTATACAAATATGTCAACCCCCATAATATTAAAAAAAACAAGCCCATCCATAGAATTTTTTCCCGTTTTATATCAGCCACAATTCCATATAAAAATACATTTAAATAAATAGGCATATATATATTATATATGATTAGATTATTTTTTAATATTTTACCCATAAAATATGAAGCAAGTTCAATAACAAAAGTAGTAACTAAGAGTAGTAAAAACAATTTACTACTCTTAGTCAACGAATTAATTCGATAAATACCTACTATACTACCAATAGATAATATAATAAAATAAGGAATTCTAAAATCCATATAAGTATATTTTATTTGAGTTTCATAAAATCAAGTGGTGGGCAATCAAAAGGACAAGGGCCAATATAATCCCAAATTTGAGCGGTTCCTCTAGGGTCAACCACAATTGCACCAGATGAATCTTTAATGTACTTTTTATAAATCAAGTTCCCTCTTTTATCTTCTCCAATAAATACAAAAGTTAGCGATGTACCTGCATTATCATAAGCAGGATAAAATCTTACTTTTGCTATAGAATCCCCTTGTGAATCAATTTGATTAATTATATTTTTAAGTGATTCAGCTTTTATAGACCAAGAAGTTGAATCATCCATAGAAATGTGCAAATTATTATTATCATTTCTTATTTTTTGACGAATTTTACTTATATTTATTTTTGCATCTTCAAGTGAAATTATAGTATCTTTTTTTAATATTTTTTCAGGATTTGATAAAGGTATCCCTTCGATATCCTTTTTTAAAAGAAAGACTAATGTAGCTCCTAAAATCAGTCCGAGAGTCAAAAAAAGTATTGAATTTTTCATATTAATAATAGTTTAAATTTAGAAAACATTTTTGGTTACTTTTGTAAGTTATATAATAACTTACTCATCACAAAGGTATTAGTATAGTATTTTTTTTTGTACGGGAAACTCACGGTAGTGTATGGGGAAATCTCCCGTATTTTTTCCGTACCCTTCCCTGCTTCAATACGAGCCTTCTCCCCTGTGGAAAGAGCCAACGCTTCCATTACCTTTGTATTAAATCCAAATTTTACTACATTCACCTCCCTAAACTCAACTGATTATGAATGTATTAACCTCACTCAACGTGTTCATTGGACTCATAGTTATCTATCTGGCATTGGGCTTGGCCTGTACTGTTATCAATGAATGGATAGATGCTACGCGTCACGTACGGGCAGCCCAACTTCGCAAGGGAATTACCAAGATGTTATCAACGATTGATGGTAAACCGCTTGGAGATGCGTTTTTCAATCACTCACTGGTTAAAAGTTTAGAACGCGATACCAATTATGGCCCTTTTACACGCCAAGATAAACCTATCTATATATCTAGCCGTACTTTCAGGAAAACACTGCTCAATATACTAAAAAATTTGACTCAAGGCACTTCTATCAACAGGACTTATCATCAGTATTGGTGCCGTATGTGTACGCGTACCATTCTGGTTTGACATGTTCAAAAATGCAATGAATATCAGAAGTGCGCTGAAGGCAATTGGAAAAGAAAATTGATAAAGCCCTCACAATAAAATAAATACAGATATGGAAGAACTAATTAAAGCAATATTGATACAGTTATTTATTCTTAGTCTAATTTCTGAGCGGATAACCAATTTCATTAAACTCAATCTACAAACAATTATAGAAAGATACGGTAGTAAAAGTTTAAGTGACCGATTAGGGAATTTAAGAAATAGAGAATCAACTGAGGACAAAGAAAAGCAGCGAGAACGAGGTATTTTAAACTGGGCGATTGTTGTAAGTATTTTGGTGTCTAATGCTGTTGCTGCTGACCTATTTTACCTTATGACTGATGGCAAATTACAGTCTCAATGGGAGTTTAGTTCAATGTTAGGCTATTGTCTTACAGGCCTTTTCATCAGTCTTGGCTCTAAGTTTTGGCATGACTTGCTGGATATTGTGCTTTATACGTCTAATCTTAAACGGAAGTTGGCCGATACTACTCAATTTCAACAGATTGACCGTATCGAACAGGTAGATGAGTTTGTCAATCTTTTTCCTTCTCAGGTGGCTCAAATGGCTTTGGTGCAATGGAAAGAGCAGATTTCAAGCGATGAACTGTCAAATGTGATGAGGGTTAATTCGGCAGTACGAAGAATTGATGGACAATTGAAGCCATGTTTATATGTGTACCTAAAGGATGAGCATATCCCTCAAAATTTCAATTTTAATGTACTTACAAAAACAGGGTTGAATCAACCTGTTCATATCATTTGGATTCCACGTTCAGCATTTCCTAAACCTCATCTAAAAAGTGGAGATTCGGTAAAGCTACGTAGCTCATTAGCAAACGGAACTCTTTGTTGTTTTTTGAAAAAGCCCAATGGCAAATCTGTTTTTGCACTGACTTGTCGCCACGTTTTTAATCCAATTCCCAGTAATATCCAACGATTTCTTGAAAACCCTAAGCCAGTCACAAGCAATGGCAGTAAGATTGGAGAATGGACTTACGAACAAATGGATGAACAATTTGATATGGCTTTGGTAAAAATGAATGAGACAAGCTCTATTGACCCAGCTCCTCCTTTTTCAAAATCTGTGCATCAGACATTCTCGGACAGCGATATAAGAAGTATGAACGTAAGCGTCATAACGAAAAACGGCTTCAAGATGGGCAAATTAATTGCTATTCATAGAAACACTTCTATCCCATTTGATTACGATGGTGATATCCATGACTTTGTTGGCCTTTTAGAATTCTCTCAAACTGATGCCACGGAGTCGGGTAGAACAATTACTGAAAAAGGAGATTCTGGGGCTATGGTTTTTGATAGCAATACCAAAAACCCAGTGGGTATGATCATCGGAGGTAATGACACATCTTCGTTTGCTATTCCATTGGTAGATATTCTTGAACAATTGAAAACAGAAATATTTTTCTCACCTCAAATAGATGCCTAATCATGAAAAAAACGCTCACCCTCGCCCTCTGTTGCATTGCACTATGGAACACAGCTAACGCACAAATAAAAATTCCATTGGATAAATCTGGCGAAATTAAAGATGTCAAATTAGTGAACAACCAATCTTTTGAACTTTTATCTTGTGATAAGTTCATAGACGGTAGTATTACTTTTGAGGAAGACGCTGACCGTACGCTAACACTTGGCAAATCGGATATATTAGAGATTTGTAGAAATGGAGGTAAATTTTCATTGGGTAACTTCAAGTTAAATGTCGGTAATAGGACGATTGAGATTCTCCCACCCACTAAAAAAATTATAATCGAAATTAAAAATACCCCAGCACCTGCGGGCGAGGTGACAGAAAAGAAAGAAGCACCTAAGCCTTATGAGCCAACTGATTTTATAGCCACAGAAGCTCCGAAACTTTATGAGTTTATGAAAAAAGGTGACATAAATGGGGTTAAAGCTCTTTTAAAACAATTCAATATTGAAACAGAAAAAGATATTGACAATGAATTACTAAAAAGTATTAAAGTTAAAGATGACAAAGAAAATGATAAAAAATTATCAGATTACTTAAATGCAGCAAGTGTTAAAAGAAATATAGATGATGTATTAAGCACTAATAAAAGTGTAGCACAAAGTGGTTTACCAAGTCCAATACTCGTAGCAGATGCACTCGGTACATTCATCGCCAAACGCTTCAAGGAGGAAATAAATATTGCCTATCTCGAAAAATTTAAAACATTTCTGCAAGAACAAGAGGAATATCGAAGCATTTTACCCCAAACCTATGACGTTCTTAAAAACCAAGAACCCTACAATTATACCGTTTTCCTGCAAGCATTGCACGAAGCCTTCGATGAAGATATGCGAGGACTTCCTAACAACACTTTAACATTCTTAGAGGGGTTTGATTCGCAAAAATTGACGAATATTCAGGGTAATTTGAAAGCTAAAATTAAAACCATACAAGCCAGCGATATATCAGACAAATGTAAAAAGTCAGAAGAAGATAAGTTGAAAAAGAAAATAGACTTATTAGAAAAATTTAAAGTGTTTATCAATGCATATAAAAATGAAATTTATTCCACATTAGCCGTACTACGAACCGTGGAGAGAGCTAACGCCGAAAATATCGTTGTGGCGCTATCAAATTTAGATGAGCTATCGTCGATTAATAATTTAGAAGAAACAGCACCGATAAGAAATATTTTAAAACTCTCTGGACTTTTTGCTCGGAATATGCGTG